>NZ_JACHIO010000021.1 GCF_014203225.1 Granulicella mallensis
CTCCCTTGTGTGCCATGAGCACGAATAGAAGTCTGTACGCAATCTGTTCGCAAAATACCCCTGGACAACTACGCCTCTCTTCATAGAAGGATGACCTTTCTGTGGGGACGTGAACAAAAAGCATGAGTGCATCGCAAAAAGCCGCGATGCCTCGGTAGAGATGACACATTTGTGGAAAGGCCGGAAAACCTAAATACCCACCCATGCCACCATAGACACAATGAGCTTCTTCAACCTCTTCGGAAAGTCCAAGTCCTCGACACCCAAAGCGGAACCCACCCCCAAACCCATGCCGTCCCCCACGACACAGGAGACCGTAACTCTTCCCGCAGGCACCCTCCTCCAGAGGGCTCCCGAGCCCGCACCGGCGAAGCGCTCCGAGGATACCCCAGCCACCGTCCGCGCCTATGACGAGTTTGGCCGTGAGGTGCTCATTCCCGTCGAGGCCTGGCGTTCCAGCGTCCTGCCTGCCGCGCTCGAGAGAGTGAAGGACGACCCCAACCAGCTCTACAACCTCATCGTCGACGCCCTTCAGCTTCGCCTCGCCTCCGACATGCTCCCCGCCGCCGAGCGTCTCCATGAGATCGACCCTCTACCCGAGCGCGGCACCACGATCTATGGCATCGTGCTGATGGAGAGCGGCGACCCGCTTGCCGCGAGCCGGCTCTTCGAGAGCTACCTCGCGCAGAAGGGTTCCAGCGGCGTGGTCCTGACTAATCTTGCCAAGGCACAGACTGCTCTCGGGCAGGAAGCGGAGGCCGAGGCGACGCTCTGGCGTGCGCTCGAAGCCGATCCCAACCAGGAGAACGGGCTCGGCTGGTACATCGCGATGGCCCGCGAGCATGGCGGTGAAGAAGCCTATATCGAGGCCATGCACCGCGCGGCAGACCTCCCCTCGGCCTGGCGTCCGCAGGTCTGGTTGGCGCGTGCGGCGCTGGAGCACAACGACGTGCCGCAAGCTATGACGTTCTATGGGCAGGCGCTCGAACGTGCCGGAAGGCCTGCTCCGTTGGTGCTGCTGCAATCGATGAGCGGCGACCTCGGCCAGACCGGACACCTACGCGAGGCGCTGGCCCTCACGCGCCCTGCCTACGAGGCGAAGATCCACGGTCTCACCGTCGGTAACAACCTCATCAAGGCGTCGTTGGACCTCGGTGAGATCGGCACGGCGCGGGCCATGGTCGAAGAGCTCTACACATTGAACCATCCCGACTGGGCCGATAACCTCCACTTCTGGGAGATGGAGATTCGCCGCAGGGAACTCTCCCAAAATGGACTCCAGCCTGAATCCTTGCCCGAGCCCAAGGTGACGACCTACAGCATCGAAGGCCCGGTCTGGTCGCCCTCGAACGCACCCTCGCGCATTCTCTTCGCGCTTCCTGCGCCGCGCCGTGCCAAGGTGGTCTTCCTCGGTTCGAGCGTCACTGGCCAGCAGCCGCAGCAGTCCTTCGCCGGCCAGCTTCCGGATGCGCCGGGACGCCTCAGCCGTGCGCTGCCTCTCTTCCTCGCTGAGAGTACCTTCCTCCATCTCGGGCTCGACACGGACACGATCATTCCCTGGGTAGAGCGCGGCGGATTTGCTATCGTTTCCGCTCCGTGGGGCGAACAGGAGTCCTTAGAGTACGCACACAAGACGAACTCCGATGCGGCGATCAGCGTCCACATCCACTGCGTCGAACAAACGGCAGAGGTAACGCTGCGCATCATCCGTGCGCAGCCTGAATCCACTGAGCCTGCGGTCTTCGCGGAGTTCACGGTGCCCTTCAGCTTCGAACAGGCCGGTACCGGCGCGTTGGGAATCTGGTCGCAGCTGGCGAACAGGCTGGTGCAGCTCTTTGGGAACACGCCTGCGGCGGTCGAGCCCTCGCGCTACACACTACCGGGCAACAATGGCCTTGGGACCTATCTGCTGCGACTGGAACAACTGCTGGCCGTACGCTGCGCGGGTAGCGAGGACGAGGCGATGAACTCTCTCAGCGGTCTTCGCGAGATCGTACGCGGCGAGTTGGATCTCGCGCTCAGTACTCCGCATAGCCTGCCCGCGCGTTTGATCTTGCACGAAACGTTGTTGCGCCTTCGTGATCTTCAGCCGCATATCGCGGCCGAGTTCCGCCAACCCACAGAGCTACTGCAGCAGCGTTATTCGCTGCCGGACTCGCAGGCGAACGCTATTCTTGAGCGCCAGCTTCGGGCTATCTATGGGGGCGAGGGAAGTACGAGCGAAGCCGCGTAGCTTTTCGCCGTCATCCTGAGCCGTAGGGGAAGGACCCCCGCATTAGCAGCGGCACTATCGCATGGGGAACACCCAGGCAAACGATGCTGGGGCCAGGAAGCTGCGTTCGCTCAAATGGGCATTGTGCAAAATGCGGGGGTCCTTCAGCTACGCTTCAGGATGACGACGAAAAACAAACAACATCAACCGTGGTGCGCGATATACGTCGCATGAATCTCGTCGCGCAGGCGTTGCGTCAACGCATCGGCATCACGTGTAGTCATGCCGATCGTAGAGATCGGCTCGCCGACGATCAGCTTCAGCGGCCTCGGACGCAGCGCATACACATGGATCGGCAGCAGCTCATAGGTACCTACAAGCGTCAGCGGAACGAGCGGGACCTGGGCCTTGATGGCCAGCCACGCGGCACCTGCGACCATCGTCTGCAGCTCACCCGTTGCGGCACGGCCGCCTTCGGGGAAGATCACCAGCGGCATCCCAGCCTCCAGTGTCTTGACGCCGCGGCCGAGGCTTGTAATGGCAGAGCGCGCAGAGCTCTGGTCGATGGGCACTTGTCCCGAGCGGTCGAGATACCAGCCGATGAACGGGATCTTCCACAATGGGGCCTTCGCCAGGATGCGGAACTGGAACGGCAGCTTCGCGAAGAGCACGGGTGTGTCGTAGTAGCTGAGATGGTTGCTGGCGTAGACGGCAGTCTTGTGCGTCCGCAGCCGCTCGGCGTGCTCAAGCGTAACGGGTGAGAGTGCGACCCGCAGCAACACGCGCGCCCACTGGCGAGCGATGAAGTGCTGCTGGCTGCCGTCCTTATCCCACAGGCCGCAGGCGAGCGAGATGGTGCCGAAGAAGATCGTCGCAATCCCGACCAGCGGAATCAGCAGCAGATAGGAAAGCCAGCGCAGGGCGAAGGGCACGGGTGAACGTGGCGCGGGTTCGCGTTCCGTGTGTTCTTCAGGCTGAAGGGTTTCATTGGCTGCTGGCATCTATGGCTATGCTAAACCGGGTCGTCGTGATTACACCAAACCTCGCAGAAGGGCCGTGCTTTTGCTTTTCTGGCTTGTCATTCCGAGGCGTAGCCGAGGAACCTGCTTCCTCCCGTTCTTTGCTCGCACTACCCAGAAAACATGGGCAAAAAGCAAAGAGCATGGCCTGTGCCGACATCGTTAAAAACGGGAGGAAGCAGGTTCGCTCCCCTTCGGCTACGCTCAGGGTCGGAATGACAACCAGAAAAACAAAGACCAGAAAAACAACTATTCCGCCAGCACCAATGCCCTCAACTCACCCACCAGAAACACCGACCCTGTCGCCACGATCACGCCCTCAGGAGGTGTAATCGCCTCGGCCTGAGCCAGTGCGCCAGGCAGATGCGGCGCGGCATGGGCGGGCACGTCGAGCCTGTGTGCTGCAGCGAGCAGATCGTCCACGCTGGCCGCGCGGGGATTCTGAATCGGCGCGAGAACCACGTGATCGCGCACCCGTGCCGGATCGCCTGAGGTGGAGTCGAAGAGTGGCAGCAGTACCTGTGCCATCTCGTCGATCTGCTTGTCGGCGAGGCAGGAAAAGATCAACGTGCGCGGCATCGCTTCGGGCAGTTGCGCGAGCGCGGCCCGCAGCGTCCACGCTCCGGCGGGGTTGTGGGCTACGTCGAGCAACAGCGGAGCGTGGCCCTTGCGGGAGGGAATCCACTCCAGCCGTCCCGGCCACTCGGTAGCGCGGACACCCTGCTCGATCGCCGTATTCGAGATCGCGAAGCCGTGGTTCGTCCGCAGCTCGATCGCCGTTGCCACAGCCAGCGCAAGGTTGCGCTGCTGATGCTGGCCTGCCAACGGCGAGTCGATATGCAAAACCTCGCCATCGATAGAAAGATCGTAGCGATTGGGCGCCAGCGGCGAATTGAGCCCTCTGAACCCTGAGCCCTGAACCCTATGCCCTGTCTCCAGCTCTCTCGGCGGCAGGCAGCGCGCGGCATCGACCCCGCGCACGTTCTTCGCAACCGCGATTTCGCCGATGACGGCATTGGCTTCAGGATGCTGGGAGAGCGTTACGAGCACGCCATTGTCGCGCAGGATGCCCGCCTTCTCAGTGGCGATCAGCGTGAGTGTATCGCCGAGGTAGTCGGTGTGATCGATGCCGATATCGGTAATCACCGAGATCAGTGGCTCGACGATGTTGGTCGCGTCAAGCCGACCTCCGAGACCGACCTCCAGGATTGCGAGTTCTATCTTCTGCTCGCTGAAGTAGAAGAACGCAGCAGCGGTGAGGATCTCGAAGAAGCTGGGGTAGTGTGGCAGCGAGCCGATCTCGACCAGCGCGTTGGCGGCGTTGTCGACGCGCGTAAAGCTGTGGGCGAAGTCGTCGTCTGCGATTTCGTCGAGCTTGTCGCCAGCGGAGAGGCGGATACGTTCGTTCACGCGCAGCAGGTGCGGCGAGGTATAGAGTCCCGTGCGCAGGCCAGCGGCATTCGAGATCGAGGCCAGGGTGGAGGCGGTCGAGCCCTTGCCGTTGGTCCCTGCAATCAGCACCGAGGCGAAGTTGCGTTGCGGATTACCAAGCGCTTCCAACAGCGCACCGATGTGGTCGAGTGAAAACTTGCGGGGCGGGCCGCCGGTCTTGTCCGTGCGCAGCTCAGGGCCCATGGCGGCTAATTGGTTCAGTGCTTCGAGGTAGGTCACAGTTTCTCCAGCCTTTTAGATGTCCTTCAGTAGCGTAGCGAAGTATTTGTTTTGCTGTTGGTCGGTGCTGTTGCTGTTGCCACTCTTGCTTTTGTTGTTGCTCTTGCTTTTCTGGTTGTCATTCCGAGGCGCAGCCGAGGAACCTGCTTCCTCCCGTTTTTTGACCGAGCCACCGCAAATGCTTTACATCGGCATAAGCCATAGCCTTCCTTCATCTTCTAGGTGATACGAGCGAAGAACGGGAGGAAGCAGATTCGCTCTCCTTCGGCTACGCTCAGGGTCGGAATGACAAACCAGAAAGGCCAAAGCCAAACCCTACCCGCTCTGCGCCACGCATATCCGCCCACCCTTGCCGCGCAGCAACAAACCATCGCTCCGCCCGCTGAAGTATCTCGCGGTCAGGGAGGTGCTATCGAGGTCTTCGACCACTCGTAATCCGGCCAGGGCAAGCTCTGCAACCAGCGCCTCCGGCGTAAAGAATCGCTGAAACGGCTCTCCCGCTAGCGCGACGCGTTCAGACATCGAATCCAGCATCTGCTGCTCGACCGGAGGCAGGACCTCACGTGGCTGCGCGTAGTCGAAGATCACCTGGCTGCCTGTGGCAAAGCTGCCGAGCAGCGTGGTCGTCGCACGAAAGGCCTCCAGCGTAAGGTACGGCACCACGCCGAGCCAGGCGGTCACCGTCGGCAGAGTGCTGTCGAAGCCCGTGGCATGCAGTTCTTCCGTCAACGATTGCCGCTCGAAGTCCACCGGTACAAACCGCATCGTCTCAGGAATAGCGATGTCAGCAGCAGCCAGGCACTCACGCTTCCAGGCCTGCGTCGCGGGATGGTCGACCTCGAAGACCCGCACCTGCGGATAAGGATTGCGATAGGCAAAGGTGTCGAGTCCCGCCCCAAGAACGAGGTACTGCCGTGTGCCGTCGGCCGTGAGGCTATGGGCGAGTGTGTCCTCCGCCAGCCGAGCACGCGCAACCATAAAGGCTCGTAACGCCGCCGAAAAAGGGCGTTTGATGCTATCGGGAGTGCGGTTCAGCTCTTCGCGGTGCTCCGGCCCGAGGATGCGAACTGCGAGCGGGTCGTTGAAGACCAGAGGTAGGGCATCGTGGATCTGGTGTGCGGCGCGGCGCAGGGCTACGCGCAGTGCAGTGCGTGATGGCTGGGCTTCGTGCATCGTCCTTTGTAAGATACCTGTCTGTTAGCTCCGGAAGTTTGCCGGGTAGCTCCATTGCGACTACACTGACCGCACTCGCACCCCGGAAGAAAGCGAGGCAATCATGGAGCAGCAACGAGTAACAGTCCCCAAGTTCGGCAGCGAAGCGGAAGAAGCCAAGTGGTGGTTCGAACATCAGCCTCTCATGCTGGAAGAGTTCAAAAGCGCTAACGCCGAAAGCCGCCTCGGCATTGGCACTGCCAAACTTCGGGGCCAAACGAAGGCACCCACCATAACCATCTGTCTTGACCCAATCGCCTGTCTTGACCCAATCGCTTAACCCTCTGACTGGTTGGTCTTCTGTGTCATCCAATCCAGCGTCTGCGCCAGATAGCCCTTCAGCTCCTTGCGTGGCACGATCGCGTCCAGAAACCCGTGCTGCAGCAGGAACTCAGAGCGTTGGAAGCCCTCGGGGAGCTTTTGCCGGATCGTCTGTTCGATGACGCGCGGGCCTGCGAAGCCGATCAGAGCGCCCGGCTCGGCGATGTTCAGATCGCCCAGCATGGCAAAGCTTGCGGTCACGCCGCCGGTCGTGGGATCGGTCATCAGAGAGATGTACGGAATCTTTTCGTCGTCCATCTTCGCCAGGCCCGACGACACCTTGGCCAACTGCATCAGGCTGGCGATGCCCTCCATCATGCGTGCTCCGCCGGAGGCCGAGATGATGATGAGCGGATGCCGCGTCGCCAGCGAACGGTCGACAGCGCGGGCGATCGTCTCGCCCACCACCGCGCCCATTGAACCACCGATAAAGCCGTACTCCATCACAGAGAGAACGACATCCTGCTCGCCGATCTTGCCGACGGCGTTGAGGATGGCATCGTTCAGGCCGGTCTTCTTCTGGGCCTGCGCCAGGCGCTGTTTGTAGGGCTTGAGATCGGTGAAATTCAGTGGATCAGTCGAGCGCAGGTCGAGGTCGACCAACTCGTAACCGGGCTCGAGCAGGTTCTCAATGCGGGAGCGTGCGTCGAACTTGAAGTGGTAGCCGCAGTGCGGGCAGACCTGGAGATTGCTCTCCAGTTCAGCCTTCCAGAGCGTCTTGCCGCAGTTGCCGCACTTGGTCCAGAGCCCCTGGGTGCGGACCTCGTGGTCCGGTGTGGGGACGATCTCGTGGGTATCGCGCTTGAACCAACTCATCGGCGGGTGCGGCTCCTTCGTGGCTTCCAGAGGGTGCTGAAGAAGTCACGTTTCGTTATGGGCACGGGTTTACCCGTGCCGTAAATGCCTGCATTGCAACGCGGCTTTAGCCGCTGAGGGAATACGCTTTCAGGCGCTACAACCCTTCAGCAACCTCTTCCAACCTACGATTGTATCGAAGCCGGCGTTTTTTACGCACAAGAGGCTGCGGTTTCATGGAGGTACGAGGGATTCCCGTCGCAATTCACATCCACTTACACTTCCATGCGGTAGCCTGTATAGCACATGAAACAGGGAATCTCGACTCACGTCTTTCTGGCGCAACGCCTCACGCCGGGGTTGCTCGATGCGCTCACGCGCGGTGGCGCCACCGCCGTGGAGGTCTTTGCCGCACGGCACCACTTCGATTACGCGGACCGCGGCGCCGTGCGTGAATTGGCCAACTGGTTCCGCTCCAACAACGTCGACGCCTCGCTGCACATGCCGCTCTTCAGTAGCGACGAGGACTCCAACTGGAGTCGCCACACCGCACCTGTCATCAACCTCATCGACCTGAACAAGTCCACGCGCATCGAGGCCATGGACGAGGTCAAGCGCGCTCTCGAATCCGCCGAACAGATACCGTTTCGCTCCTGCGTGATCCATCTCGGACTCAAGGGCGATCGCTGGAACACACGCGCGCTTGACGATTCGATGACCGCGATCGAACACCTCAAGGCTTTCTCCTCGCCGCTCGGGATGCAATTGCTGCTCGAGAACCTGAACAACGAAGTCGCGACGCCGGCGCATCTGGTCGAGATCGTTCGCGCAGGCCACTTCGACAACGTAGGCTTCTGCCTCGACACCGGTCACGCGAACCTCGTGGAACCGCAGCTCGAAACCCGCGACCACGAAGCGAGAGACGGCATCACGCAGGCCTTTGAGGACTTCGGCGACCGCATCGTCGAGCTGCACCTGCACGACAACCTTGGCAATCGGCCTGAGAACGGCAAGGACGAGCACCTCTGGCCGGGGAGCGGAACGATCGACTGGGATAGCGTTGCGAAGCAGATTGCGGCGCTCAAGCAGCCTCCTGTGGGCATCCTCGAGATCGCGCATGAGCTTGGCGAGGATATGAAGCAGATCGAGACGGAGTCCCGGGCAGCGTGGAAAAAGCTTGGGGTGGCCTAAATAGCTTTTCGTCGGTGGCTGCACCAATGCGGGGGTCCTTCGCCGTTGGCTCAGGATGACGACGAAAAACAAGCAACGGCAATACAAGCCTCCGCGTAAACTGGACATCTCATGTCCACCGAAATAACCACTGCTCCCGTCACGACCATTGCCACCCTCGGCCAGCACGAAGGCCAGACCATCACGCTCCGCGGCTGGCTCTACAACCTGCGCTCCTCAGGCAAGCTGCTCTTCCCGACCTTCCGCGACGGCTCCGGCACCATCCAGGGCATCGTCCCCAAGGCGGCGGTGTCGGAAGAGGTCTTCGAGACCCTCAAGAACCTCACGCTGGAGTCGAGCGTCGTCGTCACCGGCAAGGTCCGCGCCGATAGCCGCGCTCCCAGCGGCTTCGAGCTCGACGTCGAGAACGTCACCGTGACGCAGCGCATCGCCGACGAGACACCCTACCCCATCTCGCTCAAGGAGCACGGCGTCGATTTCCTCATGGAGCATCGCCACCTCTGGCTGCGCACCCCGCGCCAGTCGGCGATTCTGCGCGTGCGCGCGACGATCATGCGGGCAGCGGCCGAGTACTTCGACACCAACGGCTTCATCCGCACCGATCCACCCATTCTCACGCCCAACGCCTGCGAGGGAACCAGCGAGCTCTTCGAGATGGACTACTTCGACGACGACAAGGCCTACCTCACGCAGAGCGGCCAGCTCTATATCGAAGCCACGGCGCTCGCGCTGGGCAAGGTCTACTCGTTCGGTCCGACCTTCCGCGCGGAGAAGTCCAAGACCCGCCGCCACCTCACGGAGTTCTGGATGATCGAACCCGAGGTCACCTACCTCGATCTCGACGGCCTGATGGGCCTGGCCGAGGGCTTCCTGACGCACATCGTCACGCGCGTGCTCGAAACCCACCGCGCCGACCTGAAGGTGATTGGGAAAGAGGTCTCCAGGCTGGAAGCCGTTGCCGCTCCGGGTGAGTTCCCGCGTCTCAGCTACGACGAAGCGCACCAGATGCTGGTCGAAGCCCACGCCAAGGGCCTGATCGAAAACGCGCACACCTACGGCGATGATTTCGGCTCGCCCGACGAGACTTATATCTCGAACCAGTTCGACAAGCCGGTGATGGTGCACCGCTACCCGGCCGAGGTAAAGGCCTTCTACATGCAGCCTGATCCGAATGATCCGACGAAAGCTCTGTGCGTGGATGTGCTTGCTCCCGAGGGTTACGGCGAGATCATCGGCGGCTCACAGCGCGTGGATAGCTACGACCTGCTCAAGTCCCGCATCGAGCAGCACAACCTGCCGCTGGCAGCCTTCCAGTGGTATCTCGACCTGCGCAAGTACGGCAGCGTTCCGCACTCGGGCTTCGGCATGGGCATCGAGCGCGCTGTGGCGTGGATTTGCGGGCTGGAGCATGTGCGCGAGACGATTCCGTTTGCGAGGACGCTGAATAGGATCTACCCATGATGATGAGTGACTACGCCAATCCGCTCACTCCCGAAGTGCCACGATCGCGTCGGGCAGTGGGCGGATGGCTGCTTTACTTCTGCATTGCGCTCACATTCTTCGGACCGTTCAAAATGGTCCAGATGTTTCAGACGTCAGAGTTCTGGTACATGACGATGATCTATGCCATTCTTGCGCTTACGAGCTTGGTGGCCGGTGTCCTGACTTGGTCCAGGTCAAACGCAGCTTTTCCTTGGCTTAGAATTCACTTGCTGGCACGCCTTTTCTATGGCTTCCTCCAGGCCTATTTCACCTTTCAATACTTCCAACATCCAAACCTCGGTCAGTCAAAAGCCGTGCAAGAAGCCTTCTACTCCACGATGAATATCTTGGCGGCGATTGCCATCTTCTTCTATTTCCGTATCTCTTCGCGCGTCGACGAAACCTTTGGCAGAAATATTTAGTTAGCGTTGCGGAACTGCACGCTTATCGCGTTTTACGATAAGTGCGCATTCATGTCACAGCTCAAGCCGCTCCCGCCCATCTCTGTGTCTTGCATAAATCGGAAGGGCAGGGTTTCAACCCTGCCACAAATCCCGCGTCGAAGATATCTACCTCGCTGCCGCAGGCCGGAGGGAAGGCGAAGCCGGAACGACCAATCTGTCTTCTTTCGCGCGGCCACGGATGTATTCTGAACACCCATGATCCGTCGCTGCCTCCTCGCTGCCGCAATCGTCCTCACTTTCACCGTCGCGCCAGCGCAGCACGTTTCTGCCAAGCGAGAACTCTCCACGGTTCTGCGTCTCCGGGAAACCAACGCTGACATCTCTATCCACGTCACGCTTCAGCCCGATCCTGGCGGCTCCTTTCGCACGATCCAATTCGATATGGACGGCCATACCTATCGCCTCATCTCGAAGAGCGACCTCCAGTACCTCAGCAAGCCAGAGGGTCTAGGCATGCACCCCGCCGACCCCATTCATGGCCTCGTTCTCGATCCTTCACGCCTCTTCTTCCTCGCGCACTACACCGCCGAAGCCAAACCGCATACCCTTCTTTTCTTCATTGGAGCAGAATATGCGAGCGATGCCTCGTCTATTCTTGTAGTCGGCTTTCACGAAGATAGCTCGCCCTATAAGGTCCTCGAACTCGACCAATTCGACACTTCGAACTTCACTCAACTCGACGACGGTTCGCCGGTCATCATCGGTAAAGCCACTCTCTCGCAAGCCTACTCGGAGGCGGCGAAGGATTCTGTCTACGCCACGACTTACGATCCCTCTGCGGTTTACATCGTTCGTCTGAACGAACCTGCTGAATACTCTCTCGTCGAATCCAAACGTTACAACCAGCTTCATTATGTTTGGGCAGGAACGAAGTCGCGAGAAGACATCGCCGTGGTCTTTCACGATAAGAATTACCACAAGCCTTATATCGTCTCGGCAAAGGATGTCGATAAGGTTCTTCCTAAAACGCAAGAATGATCCAATAAATAAAATTAAATATTTCTATGAATTCACTTGCCTTTTTCCTGAGTAACTGGCAAAGTAACATCTGCGTAGGAGCAGCCCGATGAAATATCAATCGCACAACACGATGCGTAGGTCCCCAGAGAAGCAATATCTCTGCGGCGATCGCCGGGCTCTTTTCCTAATCTGGTCCTAGCCCTCGGCGGACGATCCTACGCACAATCGCACGCATAACTAGATCTACCGGGTGGTGAAAGAGGACAGGTACTTCGACTGTCACTCGATTCTCTACCACTGTCTTCGCTGATTCCCCCGGTAAAGCAAATCTCCTGTAGGTGTATAGCGAAGCCGCGACCTTTATGGCCGTTTTTCCCCAGAAAAACGGTACTGCACGTCCGGTTCAACTTCTCAGCAACAGGAGATTTGCTCTAGTTTCCTGTCAGTGGCGCACTTCATGGCTACTTCTCGGTAGGTCCGCAAGGATAGGGTTCGAATCCCATCTCTGCCATGAGGGACTTTTCCCTGACAGGAATGCGCTTCTCGCGCAGCCGCGAACCTGCGTTTGCACGAAGGTAAGTTCCAGTGGTGATAGAGACGAGTTACTTCCACACCTAACCAAGCAGGCTCGGAAGACCTGCCGGAGAGAAAAGATACTGCGGGACGGAGGCGTTGCCTCGAAGCACAAGGTTCCGCGGTTGCACTTCCTCCGAACTCGTCTCGGTAGTTCCCTGGAATACGCATCGTTTGCGATAGAGAAAAATTTGGCCGGTGGCGTAGAGAACAGTTACTTCGCCTCATAAACGGGTGGTCGCAGGTTCGAATCCTGCCACGGGTGTAAGTCCGTGTAGCTCAGTGGGTAGAGCACCTCGTAGATCTGTTCTCGATTTATTCCCCGGCCAGTAACACCTTCCAGCGAGAGAGCTGGTTAGAAAGAAGAGCTTTGTTATGGGCAAGGCCTACGTCAAAGGCGGCACACCGGTAGGTTCGGTGTCGCTATGCAGAACGTGTACGAGTGCACAGATCATGACTGGTTACCGGGAGTCGGAGCTAGTTACGTTCTGCAACAACGTTCACCCCAATATCGTTGTCCCGTTCAATATTTACGAATGCACGGGTTACTACGACAAAAACCGTCCCAGCTGGGATGAGATGAAGAAGCTCGCCATCAATGTAGCTCCCGGTCCTTTGAAACCCGTGGGTTTCAAAGTCGGCATCGGTTTCCGCGAAGCAGCGGTCACTGTTGGAGAACCCGATGAGGACGAGTACGACGATGACGACGACTAACACCTTCGCCGGTGGCGTAGGTAACAGCTCCTTCGGACTAAGGTGTTGCAGGTTCGAATCCTGCCACAAGCGCAAGCTCGTGTAGCTCAATTGGCAGAGCACTTGGCTATGCTGTTGCCGCTTTGTTCTCCGGCGATTTTTGTAAGTGCACTTTATAAGGAGGTGCGTAATGAAACTGAACATCCTGAAGTTAGCCCATCTCGCTCGGCCCCGCACCCATGAGGGTGCGCCGGCTGTGGCCATCACCCCGGAGCTTGCGCTGCGGCGCAGCGTGCTCGCCTGCATGCTGTGGGAGAACGAGTTCTACGAGGATGGCGTCGCCATTGCGGGACGCATCCGCGAACTCGTGCCGAAGGTCGCGGCCGAAAAGGTCGCTGCGCTCGCGGTCGAAGCCCGCACGGCGATGAAGCTGCGCCATGCGCCGCTGCTGCTCGTCCGCGAGATGGCGCGCCACGCCACGCACCGCGCGTTTGTAGCGGAGACGCTGGCTCGCGTGATCCAGCGTGCTGACGAGCTCGCTGAGTTCGTCGCAATCTACTGGGCCGATGGCCGCGCGCCGCTCTCGGGACAGGTAAAGAAGGGTCTCGCCGCGGCGTTTCCGAAGTTCGACGAGTACGCGCTCGCGAAGTACGATCGCGCGGGCGTCGTTCGGCTTCGCGACGTTCTGTTCCTGTGTCACGCGAAGCCGCGTGATGCAGAGCAGGCTGCGGTCTGGAAGCGGCTGGTAGACGGTGAGCTTGCGACGCCCGATACCTGGGAGGTCGCACTCTCGACCGGTGCGGTCGACAAGCGTGCGCACTGGGAGCGTCTGCTTGCAGAGAACAAGCTTGGCGCGCTCGCCCTGCTGCGCAACCTTCGCAACATGAAGGCCGCGGGAGTCGACGAGAAGCTGGTGGTCTCAGCTCTCGGCACGATGAAGACCGACCGTGTCCTGCCCTTCCGCTTTCTTGCTGCGGCGCGTTATGCCCCGCAGTGGGAGGAGGAGCTGGAGGCTGCGATGTTCCGCGCAGTCGCCGAGCGCGAAAAGCTTGCCGGTCACACCGTGCTGCTCGTCGACGTCTCAGGCAGCATGGTCGTGCCGCTCTCTCGCCGTTCGGAGATGCTGCGCACCGATGCGGCCTACGGTCTCGCGGTGCTGCTGCGCGAGATCGCGGAGAAGGTGAGTGTCTATACCTTCTCGGTCGGTGCAGTGCGGGTTCCTCCGCGGCGTGGCTTTGCGCTGCGCGATGCGATGGAGGCGAGCCAGCCGCACGGAGGGACGAATCTCGGTGCGGCGCTGGAGGCGGTGAAGGAGAAGTACGACCGCATCCTCGTCATCACGGACGAGCAGTCGCACGATCGCGTACCTGCGCCTAAGGGACGTGGCTATGTGATCAACGTAGCCAGCGCGCGCAACGGCGTAGGCTACGGAGCGTGGTCGCACATCGACGGCTGGAGCGAGGCCGTCATCGAGTACGTCCGTGAGCTGGAGCGGGCGAACTAACGAACTGAGTTCATAAAGCCCTGGTGCCTGTATTAGGGGAGTTGCATCACGCTAAGACAGGCACCGGACTTTATGGTGGCACGGATACACCAAAATGTGCCATTCTTACACATCGGAGTCTTTATGCGAACCAACATCGAAATCGACGACCAACTGATGGCCGAAGCTTTGCGTTCGAGTGGTGAACCCACCAAGCGGGCTGCCGTCGAAGCGGCCTTGCGGCTGCTTATCCAGACCAAGGCGCAGGCCGGCATCCGCAAGCTTCGCGGCAAGATTCAATGGGAAGGCGATCTCGCAGAACTCCGCCGGAGCCGCGTTCGAGACTGATCATGGTTATCGTCGACACGACGGTCTGGATTGATTACCTCGCGGGCAGAACCAACGCACAGACCGCCTGGTTGGACGCCCAGGTAGACCATCAGCGTCTTGGCCTTACAGACCTCATCCTTTGCGAGATTCTGCAGGGAATTCGAGCCGAAGCCGATCTCAAAAAGGTTCGTCGCGAACTCTCGCGCTTCGAAGTCTTTTCTACGGGTGGGGAGGCCCTTGCGGTAGCCTCGGCGCAGAACTATCGGACACTGCGGCGTCGCGGGATCACCGTTCGCACGACGATTGACTGCCTCATCGCCACCTTCTGCCTGCGCGAAGGGCACTCGCTATTGCATCATGACCACGACTTCAATCCCTTCGAGAAGCATCTTGGATTGCGCGTGGTTCACCCGGTGACCTAAGGCCACACTACGACTAGTGCAGGCCTCGCGTAACGAGAAAAACGAATAAGGCTATAACGCCTCCAACCGTCCCGATTAGCCCTGTCGCGATAAAGATCGTCGCGCCGCGTTTTTTCTCGGGAGTGGGTGGGGTAATGCCTACCGTCATGATGAAGCCATCGACAACGCCCTGGATGAGACCCATCTTCGTGTACCTCATCTAAAGAGATAACGGATACTCTGTTAGGCCATTACTCTGATCTTGCTGCGGCTTGACGATTCTTGCGGGAACTATGATGGAGCAGGAGACAGCCAATGCCTCGGCCCGGGAAAATGGCGGACAGCAGGACGCGCCAGCAGGCAGGCCCGCTTGCGTCTTCTTCTTCCGCAGGACACGATCTCCCCTCCGCGAAACGGGTATCCGTGCTGGTCGGAACGAGGTCCGTACCGCTCCTTCCTGGGCGTCCGCTCATCGATAACTCGCGTTCACCCTGGACCGGCCTGGTGATGGAGAAGCATCGCCTCGGGGCCGTTGCCATCCCCGTGCATGAGCACGACACCTTCTGCCTGCACCTGCAGACCAGCGGTCCGGTGGAGATGGACTGGCACTCCTCCGGACGCAGTGGCCGGGTGCGTTCGGGAGCCGGGAACCTCATCTTTCTCAGCCCCGGAACGCGCGACAGCATGCTCTGGCATGGCCCCTCGCATCGCATCGTCACCTCTATCCAGCCGACGCTGCTGCGGCAGGCGGCAGAGCAGATGGAGCTCAAAGGCCTGTACGACTTCGACAACCAGTGGTCGTTTCAGGACGAGCAACTGCAGCTTCTATTAACCGAAATGGATCGCGAGATGGCTGCGGGCTGGCCGATGGGCTCTCTCTATGGCGACCTGCTGGGGATGTCCCTGTCGATTGCGCTGATCCGCAAGTACGGCCACACCTCGTCGGCGCTGGTTCCGCTGAAGGGCGGCCTCTCCCAACCGCGCCTCAAGCATGTGCTCGCCTACATCGAAGAGAGCCTCGACCGCGATATTCGCTTGCAGGAGTTGGCGGAGCTGGCAGGTCTGAGTTCCTTCCACTTTGCCCGCTCCTTCCGGCAGAGCGTGGGTGCGACGCCGCATCAATACATCGTGCAGCGCAGGGTACAGCGCGCGAAGGAACTCCTGCTACGGCCGGAGTGGAGCATCGAGCAGGTGGCATCAGCCACGGGATTTGCGGGTGCGAGTCAGTTCTCGAGGGCCTTTCGGCAGAGCGCGGGCGTTACGCCGACGGAGTGGCGACGGAAAGTTTGATCGCGCTTTTGTTTGTCTTTCGTCGTCATCCTGAGCGGTACGCGAAGGATGACGACGAAAGACAAACAAAACCTACGGCATCACCGCAGCACGCTGCGCCAACAGATACGCCGTCCGCTCGTTCGGTGCAACGCCCGCTTCCTCATCCACCTGCTTCAACGGCGAACCCTCATACCGCTGATAGGTAAAGTGCTGGTCCGGCGCGATCGTCACATACTCCACCGATTTCGCCGCCGCCGGAATATTCCCGCCAAACCAGCGCGGATCTTCCTGCTGCGTCCAGGTCACCACCGACAGCGCTGACCCGGCCGGATAGCCCGACTGCGCTCCCGTCCGGGCATATTGCACGGCCGTATCGTTGCCGTAGAGCGTCGACATCGTGCCTGCGTTCTTGTCGATCCACGAGGTAATGACGCGGTTCTGCAGGGGATTCGAGGGCAACTCACTGCCCAGCATCGCGCCGGTGTTGAGAGTTGTCACCACACGGGGATTCGTCTTGGTACAGCCAACGACGCCGCACAGCAGAATGACACCGGGAGCTAACAGCATCAGTCGAACTCTCACTGTTGACCTCCCAGCGGCATCGTGTAGACGTAGTCGTTCTGGCGCACCGGCTCATGGCAGCCGATGCACTCGTTGGTGAAGTCTGCGTTCTTGCCATAGGGTTTCAGGTCCATGCCGCGCCACCGTCCCCAACCCCAGCCTTTGGTTGAGGCGTACTTCCTGCTGTCGCGAATCATGAGCTCCACCTGGATGAAGGCGCCGGTCTGTACAGCTCCCTTGCCATCCGGCTGCTGGGCCCACGCGACCTTGGCGAAGGCCGTACCGTCCGGCCAGGGATTGATGTGGTGCTCGGCGATAGCCTTGATCGCGACATCGTTGCCCAGGATCTCGCGCATCGTGTGGTTGTCGGGGCGATCGGTGCTGCTGATGGCCTTCCAGTTCTTATAGTCCGGCAGGAACTCGACTCCGTTGAACTCCGCCTGCACCTTCAACGGCGCGCCGCTGGCTGTGATCCAGCCCTTGTACTGCGCATCGGCCGCGCTGGTATCGGCTGCCGGAGTCGCGCCTGCGGGCGTGGGCGGCATCAGGTAGTCGCGCAGCACCTTCAGGTTCTCCGCCGAAACCGCAGCCCCCGGATGTACCCGCAGATACGACGGCAGCGGCATCGCGCCCATCTGGATCATGTTCACGGCCTCGAACAGCGCACCCCTCTGCTGGGCCGCGGGCAGCTTGCCGATCTCGGAGAAGTTCAGGTGCGCCCGCGCCTCTTTCACGTCTTTGTTCACAAGCCAGTACGCGGGCACTACCTGGTCGAACCACGGCAGCTTCGTCTCATTCGAGTGGCAGTTATAGCAGGACTGCCGCAGCACAGCGCGAACCTCCGGCGGAGCCTGAAGCTCCGCCGTGACTGGAGGATTAGTCAGCGTGGGGCGAACAAATTGCAGGCCGACAAAGACCAGGCCCGCAACCAGTGCGATCCAGAGAACAGCTCGAACTCGAGCCCCATACGCCGATGCCATGCCGAACCTCTCATCTGGTGAATCGTAGTCAGATCAAATAGACGGCTCGATCGCAGAAATAAGATGCTTAGCTGCCGCTACTTCTCGCTGCTCGGAGGGGTAAGTCCCTTCAAGCGCATATACAGCGCGAGGGTCGCATACTGCTCATTGTCGTGCGACGCATTGCCCCAGAGCAGTCCTACGCGCGAACGGCTCGCCTTGCCCAGCGTAAACATCTCGGCCAGGTTGGTATCGGTCGCCGACGCATAGGCCTTGTCGCACTCCGCAAACGAAGCCTTCAGCGCTTCGAGGATTGTGGCCTTGTCTGCCGTCTCCGCCGGGACCTTGAACAGATCGGCAGGGGCGGTATGGTTGACCGCGCCGCAGCTCCGCAACTGGGCTTCGGTGACGTGGTTCACGACCCGGGCAAAGGTACGAATGTCGGGCTCGGGCTTGAAGGTATAGGCGTCATCCGGCATCTCGGTGGCTGATTTAAGGATGTTGGCTTTTACACCGGCGTAGTAATGTTGCACTTCAGCCGCTGGCCCCGTCGGCACATTGGCCTGGCCGCTGCCTACAGGTGCTGTTGGGGGTGTGCCTGCATGGGCCTGCGCCATCGCCGCCCCGGTTGTAACCAATCCAGCCAAAATTGCCGTCACACAAATCACTCGAACACGCTGCATCGTCTTCACCTCGCAACCAGCCTACAACATGGGTGTGGTTTTTAATGCGGGTTCCTATGTCGGAGTAGGTCGTCCCATTGCGCGAAGCGCCTTCCGTGACGCTTCAGCGTCACGGAGACGGAGGGAGCCGTAGCCTTCAGGCTACGGAATTCAGGTTTAGGCAAAATGTGGCCTTTAGGCCCGGGCCTTCTTTCGGCTGCGAACAAAAGGCCCGGGGCTAAAGCCCGATTCTCGCCTGGCTCTTATTCCGTAGCCTAAAGGCTACGGCTCCCTCCGTCTCCCCGATGCTGAAGCGTCACGGAAGGCGCTTCGCGCAATTGCAGGCACTATCCAGCGCTGTATATCGCTGGAAACGCCGCAATCAATTACTGTCTTACCGATTCACCAATGGCCGCACCTGCGTCCCCAGCATCTCGATCGTGCGCAGCATCTTGGCATGCGGCAGCGGACCGCCACTTAGCATCAGCGTGATGCGTGAGACGCCGCCCAGTACCTCATCGACATACCGCATCTTCTTCGCCACCGTCTCCGGGTCGCCGATAAAGTATGCCCCTTGCTCACTGCGCTGCGCATCGTAGGCCGCGCGCGTCGTTGGAGGCCAGCCACGCTCGCGCCCGATCCGGGTAAAGGCCATTGAGAGATACGGCCACAGGTCGTCCGCTGCCTGCTCCGTGGAATCGGCCACGAAGCCGATTCCATGGATGGCAACATCCAGCGTCTCCGGCGCATGTCCTGCCCGCAGACCGGCCTGGCGATACAGGTCGATCATCGGGCGAAACCGGTGCGGCTCGCCGCCGATGATCGCCACCGTCAACGGCAGGCCCAGCATGCCTGCCCGGGCAAACGACGCCGGCGTTCCGCCCACGCCGAGCCGTATCGGCAACACGTCCTGTGCGGGCCTCGGCCAAACGCCCTGGCCCGTCAGCGAGGGGCGATGCTTGCCCTCCCACTGCACGCGAGTCTCCTCGCGCAGCTTCAGCAGCAGGTCGAGCTTTTCCGCGAACAGTTCGTCATAGTGCTGCAGATCATACCCAAACAGCGGGTAGGACTCGATGAATGAGCCGCGCCCCACAACGATCTCCGCTCGACCAGCTGAGATCAAATCCACCGTCGCGAAGTCCTGGAAGACGCGCACGGGATCGTCGGAGCTGAGCACCGTCACCGCGCTGGTCAGGCGAATGTTCTTCGTCCGCGCCGCCGCAGCGGCGAGCAGAATGGCGGGCGAGGAGGCGATGTACTCCTCACGATGATGTTCGCCGACGCCGTAGACATCCAGCCCGACGCGGTCCGCCAGCTCGACCTCTTCCAGCAGCTCGCGAACGCGCTGCACTCCCAGCTCGCTCTCCGGGCGGCCTGTGCCGGTCACTGTCTCCACAAAACTATCGATACCGATCTGCATCGTTCCTCTTTCCGCGTCTATTTCTTTGGCGCACTTGCCTTGTTATCAAGTATATTGATGTCAATATATATGAAAACGATGCAAAAGCCAGAAAAGGACAGGAAGTCTGACGGAGTGCATCTGTGGCTCGTCCTGATGAAGGCCTTCCAGTCGATCTCCGCGTATGCCATGCACACGCTGCGCGACAGCGGCCTAGGTGACTCTGACTTTCGGGTACTGGAGGCCTTGCTGCACAAGGGGCCTCTGCCGGTGAATGTCCTGGGGCCCAAGGTCTTTCTGACTCCGGGGTCCATCAGCGTTGCGGTCGACCGGCTGCATAGCCGGGGGCTGGTAACGAGGATCGAAAGCGAGTCCGATCGCCGGGTGCGCATCGTCGATCTGACGCCCAAGGGCCGCACCCTGATCGAGCAGGTATTTGCGGCGCACGCCAGGGAGATCGACGCCCTGATGCAGGTCCTGGACCCGGAGGACCGCAGGAAGATGACGAAAGCCCTGAAAAAATTAGGCAAACACGCGGCGGAACGCCTGCGGCCTCCCACACCGTAAGCATCCCTGAAAAGCCTTGACGCAAAGTGCGCAAAGGAAGAGCGCTAAGTTTCGCCACGGGTACCGTGGGCGTCCTTTGCGTTTTTCCTCCGCGCACTTTGCGTCAAGGCTTTTGCTTGTTCCCGCCCCGCCCATGTTCCAATAGAAGAGAAGGAAACTGAACAGAATGCCCCTGAACTGCGGAATCGTAGGTCTGCCGAACGTCGGCAAGTCCACCATCTTCAACGCGCTGACGGCCTCCAAGGCCGCGGCCGCGAACTACCCTTTTTGCACCATCGACCCCAACGTCGGCATCGTGCCCGTGCCTGACACGCGCATGGATCGTATCGTGACGATGGTCAAGCCTAATTCCATCGTCCCCACCACGATGGAGTTCGTGGACATCGCCGGCATCGTAGAAGGAGCCAGCAAGGGTGAAGGGCTGGGCAATCAGTTCCTCAGCCACATTCGCCAGACCGACGCCATTCTGCATGTGGTCCGCTGCTTTGCCGATCCGGAAGTGATCCACGTCGCGGGCGGTGTCAATCCGCAACACGATATGGACATCATCAATACAGAGCTTCTGTTGGCGGATCTCGATACGGTCGAGAAGCGGCTGGCAAAGGCGGAAAAGGCGGCGAAGTCTCAGTCCGCCACCGCTGCGCAGAAGTCGGAGCTCTCCACCATCCAGAAGCTCCTTGTCGTTCTGAACGCCGGCAAACCCGCACGTACCGCAGAGTTGGAAGACGACGAGAAGCTGGTGGCTCGCGATCTCTTCCTGATCACCATGAAGCCGCAGCTCTACGTTGCCAATGTTGATGAAGACGGCATCGCTTCCGGTAACGAGTACACGAAGATCGTCGAGCAACGCGCTGCCGAAGAGAACTCCGAAGTCGTCCGCATCTGCGGTGCGATGGAAGCTGAGATCGCACAGCTTGAGCCAGCCGAGCGGGCTGAGTTCCTGGAAGCCGCAGGCCTGGAAGAGCCGGGCCTCAACCGCCTGATTCACGCTGCCTATCGCCTGCTGGGACTCATCACCTACTTCACCTCCGGCGTACAGGAGGTCCGTGCGTGGACGATCAAGCGCGGCACCAAGGCTCCCGGTGCTGCTGGCGTGATTCACTCGGACTTCGAGCGCGGCTTCATCAAAGCCGACTGCTACGCGTCGAGCGATCTGTTTGCGTTGGGCAGCGAGCAGGCCGTCAAGGAAAAAGGTCTGCTGCGGTCGGAAGGCAAGGAATATATCGTGAAGGACGGCGACATCCTGTTCTTCAAGTTCAACGTGTAGCCACCCGGGGCACCCTGAAAAGCCTTGACGCAAAGTGCGCAAAGGAAGAGCGACAAGTTTCGCCACGGCTATCGTGGCGTCCTTTGCGTCTTTCCTCTGCGCACTTTGCGTCAAGGCCTTTGCCGTTACTTCTCCAGGCGAGTACACACCAAGGTTCACCCACTCGTATTGCTATCCCCACAGCCCCACTCTGTCCGACACTTGAACTGACATGGCAAAGAAAAAACTACGCGTAGGCATTCTGTTTGGGGGCAAAAGCGGCGAGCATGAGATCTCGCTGCGTTCCGCTCGCTCCATCCTCAAAGCAATCGACCGCAAAAAGTACGATGTCGTCGAGCTCGGCATTACCAAAGAGGGCCGCTGGCTGCAGAGCTCCGCCGCCCAGGCGCTGCTCGGCGGAGAATCGCAGCCGAGCGAAGACCTCAGCCGTGAAACCGGTCTTACTATCGCCGCTGCCGCCGCCGAACCCGCTGCGGGCACGGGCCTCGACGTGGTCTTCCCGGTGCTGCACGGCACCTTCGGCGAAGATGGCACTATCCAAGGCCTCTTCGAACTCGCTGACATCGCCTATGTAGGTTCGGGCGTGCTCGGCTCGTCCGCGGGTATGGATAAGGACGCAATGAAGCGCATGTTCTTCGCCGCGGGCCTGCCCATGACGCCGCACGTCACCCTGCTGCGCAGCGAGTGGCGCGCCGATGCGAAGAAGTCCACGCGCCTCATCGAAAAGACGCTGCAATATCCCGTCTTCGTGAAGCCCGCGAACCTGGGCAGCTCGGTCGGCATCAGCAAGGTGAAGTCGCGCGCCGACCTCGCCACGGCGATGGATCTCGCTGCGAGCTTCGACCGCAAGATCGTCATCGAGCAGGGAGTCGGCGGCCCGGGAGTCAAGCCGCGCGAGCTCGAAGTTGCGGTGCTGGGCAACGATGTACCTGAGGCCTCGGTGGTGGGAGAAATCGTGCCCGCGAAGGAGTTCTACGACTACGAGGCCAAGTACGAGCTCAACGGCGCGGACGAGAGCGTCAGCATCATCCCCGCAAAGCTTACGAAGGCCGAAGAGAAGAAGATTCGTGCGATGGCTATCGCCGCCTTCCGCGCCTGCGACTGTGCGGGCCTGGCACGCGTCGATTTCCTGATGGCTCCAGCCTCCAAGGGCAAGCCTGCGGAGATTGTGCTGAACGAGATCAATACACTGCCGGGGTTCACTTCGATCAGCATGTATCCCAAGCTATGGGCAGAGAGCGGTGTTATCTATAAGAAGCTCATCGACCGCCTGATAGAGCTTGCGCTGGAACGCCATCGCGAGAAGCAGCAGACGCACTTCAGCCGGTAGCAATTTAGACTCCTCAACTCAAACGGCGGACGTCCTGCACAAGGGTGTCCGCCGACTGCTATACTCTCGGGCAAATAGCGGTTTCTTTGCTTGTCGCGAAGATCCTCGGGCCCAGGTAGCACGGAGCGTACTTCCGGAGGTGCGGGATGAGAAAACGTCTTAAATGGTCTTCGATGGCACTTGCTTTAAGCCTCGTTTCCTCAAGACAGTCTTTCGCGCAAAACGTAGACCACGTGATAGGCGCTCCTTTTACGGCGACAGTATCATCCACGTTCACGAAAGATGGAAAGATCACTCAATCGACCATCCAGTTAGCGAGAGCCAGCAATGGGAGCACCTATCGCGCCACGTATCTGGCCAACGGAGAAGTTTCATCGATTGAAATAGAAGATATCCCGAACAATCGGAGTATCAATATCACGCTACTGGCCAAGTCTCCATTCGATCACGTGTACAGGTTATCCAAACCTATACGTGGCAAGTTCATGACAGATTCAGTTGAGGCAATCAATCAACAACTGAAGCGGACCGAAAGATTCTGGGTTGAGCAGCCAGATCGTCCGAAGCCGAATGGGCAAGTACACTACGTCTCCTTAGGTGAAAAGAACAGCGAGGGAATGACACTCTTTGGTTTTCATTCTGAGCGTACTTACACTGACGGAAGAAAATGCATATCGGAATTCTGGCGATCCGATTTAGGATTTATGCTCAGCTCAAAGACAGTATGTCCGGGCGAAGATAAGCAGGATTCCTTTATCCTAACCAATCTTCGGCGCGAAGAACCCGACACGAACCTCTTTGAAATCCCTACGAATTCTTCCCCGATGACTGATCAACAGCTCGATGCGAATACAGTCTCTATTATTGAAAATCAGACCGGCGTTCGGAAAAGTTCCGCTCTGTTGCCTGGTATTGAAGAAGGGGTTCCATTCCCGTATCAATCGTCAACGTTAGGATGGTTTGAAGTGGTTCAAAATCGAAGTTCCAGCAACCTCGTTGCCTTCAATGCCCCCTATCAGTGCCCCAGAGGTGGCCCTCTTTTTCACTACGATGGACTTCTCTTCGGAAATAGTATTACCCCGCCAGGAGACGGAATTGTCATTGGCGCGGGCGATCTTTCCAAATGCACAGGCGGAGTAGATGCTGCGATCTTCTCTGATGGCCACGCCGAAGGAGATTTACAAGAACTGACTTCTCTTTATGCATGGCGGCGCGGCGCCTATCAGGGGCTGGTTGAATCTATCCGTCACTTGAATGCAATTGCCAGTAAGCAGGAGTCCGTGGAGTTCGCAGCAAAAGCCCTGCCCGGCGAGTTTCATTCAACTGACATGAAAACGATTCAAACGGAGAGCATCGGCTATAACTTCGTCTCCGGTATCGTTGTTAAACGATTGAGCAATTTCAATACAGATCACACTGTTCCGTATCTCACGGTGCCATCGGAGGATGTAGAGCGGATTCCCCGCATCGAAGAGGTGATGAAGGCCGAGGGCCTCTCTCGCGATGAGGCGTCTGTCGTAATCTTGAGTAGGAGTCTTGAGCGGTGGCGCTCTGTTCTGGAAGGCCACCTGCAACTACCTGCCGTGAAGTGATTTGAAGATGTCACGCCTGTGGCCAGCCTCGTGGTGGGAGCAAGTGCGCACAGGGGTACCATAGATAGCAATGCCTTCCACGACCCCAGCTCTCACGCTCGCCGATACCCTCGCCGCCCGCGAACGCATCGGCAGTTCGATCTACCTCACGCCCTGCACCCGTTCCGAGATGCTCTCGCGCATTACCGGGCAGGAAGTCTTCCTGAAGCTCGAGAACCTGCAGATGACGGGCAGCTTCAAGGAGCGCGGCGCGCTGAACAAGATCGCCACGTTGACCCCGGATCAGGGCGCGCGCGGAGTCGTCGCCGCCAGCGCCGGCAACCACGCGCAGGGCGTGGCGTATCACGCGACGCGGCGCGGCATTCGTGCCGTCATCGTCATGCCGATCACCACACCGCTCGTCAAAGTCACCGCCACGCGCGGCTTCGGTGCGGAGGTCGTGCTGCACGGCGCGAACTACGACGAGGCCTGCACAGAGGCTACCCGGCTGTGCGAAGCCCAGGGCATGACCTTCATCCACCCCTTCGACGACCCCCTCGTCATGGCGGGGCAGGGAACCATCGGGCTCGAACTGTTGGAACAGATCGACAATCTTGAAGCGGTAATTGTGCCTATCGGAGGTGGCGGCCTCATCGGCGGTGTCGCCTGCGCGGTCAAAGAACTGAAGCCGGGCGTGCGCGTTATCGGCGTGCAGACCTCGCGTCTGCCTTCGATGCAGACAGCCGTCCGCGACCACCATCCCACCACGCTCGATCCCGCGACTACCATCGCTGATGGTATCGCCGTGCGCCGCGCCGGCGAAGTTACCTTCCCCGTCGTCGACAAATATGTGGATGAGATCGTCACCGTCGACGAGGACGAGATCGCCAGCTCGATCCTGACCCTGCTCGAACGCGAGAAGACGCTCGCGGAAGGTGCCGGAGCCACCGCGCTGGCCGCTCTGTTGCAGCAGCGCACCTCGCTGCCGAAGGGCATGCGCACGGCGGTCCTCGTCAGCGGCGGCAATATCGACGTTACCCTGCTGAGCCGCATCATCGAGCGAGGCCTGGTGCAGGACGGCCGTATGATCCGCCTGCGCATCCACCTGCTCGACCGCCCCGGCGCCCTCACCGATCTCACGGTGATCATCGCCCGGCACCGCGCCAACATCGTCGATACGCTGTACAACCGCGCCTACTACGGGGTGAACCTGGGCGATACGACCATCGACATTACGATGGAGACCCGCGGCCGCGAGCAGGTCGAAGAGCTGCTCGCCGCTCTCACCGCCGAAGGCTATCGCCACAGCCGCGTCCTGTAAGTGCGGTTGTGGCAGAAAAGCCGTGCCGGAGGGTTTGGCTTACTTGAGGCTTTTGCGATCTCTTCAGATCAAATTTCCCGCTAATAATCGCTCGCCTGTTGGCCAGAGGCATGAGGAGACCTGCGCCGTTACGACAAACACGTGAACGCCACATCGCACTGGAAATTTGAGCGATTAGAAAAAGTCAGGAATAAAGCGCTAACGAGAGGTGTTAAAGATGGCAACAGATACCGTTAGCAAGAAGACGGATACGCTGCCCTCGGAATCAAATGCAGCTCTCCCCGCCTGCGTTTCGATTTCAGCCCTCTTCCGGCACAGCGCCGTACGAGGGGCCAAGCACTATGTCTGCGGGCTTATGAGCAAATAGGAGCTTGTACGTGAAATCATTGTCTCGTCTCACTGTTTATACCGCATTATCCTTATCGATTACAGCTACCGCTGCTTTCGGACAGCACTATACCCAGACGAATCTCGTTTCCAATGTCTCGGGAGTGGCTCCCATTACCGACCCGCAGTTGGTCAATCCCTGGGGACTCTCCCGCGGCTCCAGCGGCGATTGGTGGGTCTCCGATAACCTGACCGGTTTCAGCACTCTCTACAATGGTGCCGGAACCAAGAACTCTCTCATCGTTACCATTCCCCCTGCAGATCCGAATAACAAGAAGACTCCGATCGGTTCTCCCACGGGAACGATCTTCAACGCCAGCCCTACCGATTTCTTATTGCCCGGCGGTTTTGCTGCTGAATTTCTCTTCTGCACCATCGATGGCAGCCTCGTCGCCTGGAATGCGAATGTAGCCATCGCACCGGGAGCAGTGGCGCCGTCGACCCATGCCATCACCGTAGCGAAAAACACAGACGGAACAAGCTACACGGGCCTGACCAGTGCCTTTATTGATAACCAGCGCTTCCTCTATGCGGCTAACTTTGGCAAAGGCCGTGTGGATGTTTATGACAACGCGTTTCATCGTGTGGAGCTGCGGGGAGAAAGAAATGCTTTCCGAGACGAGCTGCTGCCCCGTAATTTTGTGCCCTTCAACGTACAGGCAATCGGCAACGATATCGTCGTAACCTATGTCCTTCATGAAGAGGGAAAACAGGTTGAAACTGATGGTCCAGGCCTTGGCCGTGTGGATATCTACACTTCAGAAGGCGTATTGCTGCAACGCCTGGAGAGTGGAGATTTTATGAACGCTCCCTGGGGTGTGGCTCTTGCTCCGCTCGATTTCGGGCGCTTCAGCCATGACTTGCTGGTTGCGCAATTTGCCGGCGGCGGCACAACCGAAAACAGCGGCGTCATTGCGGCTTTCGATCTTGTCACCGGAAGGTTCGATGGATTGTTGCAGGATGCCAAGGGCAAGACGCTGGCCATTCCAGGCATCTGGGCCATCAGCCCCGGCAATGTGGCTCCAGCGAACAGCGATCCTGCGGCTTCACCCGCAGCCGAGCTGTACTTCACTGCTGTTCCAACGAACGGCGGAGCCCCGGGTGGATTGTTCGGCTATCTGACGGCGATTTCATCAGAGCTTGTAGAAGGCGGCGGACAGTAAAAATAGCAGCACATCTGTAGTGCTTTCTTAGCTGGAATGCCGCGAATGCTTATTCGCGGCATTTCAGTTAGAAGTTCGGAGATGATCCGAGGCTTTCAGAATCCAGTGAAAGCAATCTGGTGGTTGCCTCCCATCGTGTGGTGGAGAAGTTGGTTTTGAACTTCTTTTTCATCGGCTTGTAGTCTTCTATCTCCGGCCGACGGCCGACATCGTGGAGTTGAAATCAGCAGTGCGGCGCCGCACGGAACGGCTGGCGAGATCGCAAATAGCTGTCTTACCAGATACAAGCCTCAAAGACAGAGGGCCTGCCTACGATGTCCCTGGAAAAACCGCAATTTATCCTTATATTTCGCATTTTATCTCCTCCGCATGTCTGTCCGATTTCTATCCTGCTTGACAGGTCTTTGCTGGCCTCTCTACTATTTGCTCCGAACAGAATTCAGGTTGTTGGCACGTTGAAGCGAAGCCATTGAGATTCACGATTCGCCTTTCATTGTTGTTTTTGACAGCCCATTTGGAGGAAAACCTATGGACGCGAATCGCATACGGCTGGGTCATCGCTGTGTTGAAAGAATGTCAGGCAAGGACCAGTTTCAGACCGCAGGTACGATGCGTGGCCATTGGTTGGTGGCTCTTTTTGCAGCAGCGATGCTCCTGTTCACCGCTACAGGCAAGGCTCAGATCGCCGGTACAGCCAGCATCCAGGGCACGGTAACGGACCCCAGCGGCGCTGTGATCCCCAACGCTCCCGTGACCGTTGTCGATGCCGCGACGCAGGTGAAGCACACCACGCTCAGCGGCCAGAACGGGCTCTACAGCTTTCCCAATATCAATATCGGCACCTATAACCTGACCGTCACCGCGCCGGGTTTCAAGACCTACAGCCAGCACAATATCGTGCTGGAAGTCGGCAGCAGCATCGGCATCAATGTAACGATGCCGGTTGGCGAAGCCAGCCAGCAGGTCGAGGTTCAGGCCGACGGTATCGCCCTGCAGACGGAAGACTCCTCGTTCAAGCAGACCGTAGACCAGAAGACCCTCACAGAACTGCCGCTCAACGGCCGTCAGGTAACGTCACTGATCGGACTCTCCGGAGCCTCTGTTCCGGGCAACGCTCTGACCCAGGGAAATAAGGGCTTCTTCAGCTCAGTCTCGCCGAACATCGCAGGCGGACAGGGCAATCAAACCGACTACCGCTTGGACGGCGGCGATAACAACGACTACGAGTCCAACACCAGCTTTGCCTTCCCCTTCCCGGATGCCGTCTCGCAGTTCAGCGTTGAGACCACGGCGCTCGGCGCGCAGAGCGGCCTGCACCCCGCCGGCCTCGTCAACGTAGTTACTCGCTCCGGTTCGAACCAGTGGCATGGAACGGCCTTCGAATTTATTCGCAACAACTTTATCGACGCGAACAGCTTCTTCTCCGCCACCAAGGATTCGCTGCATCAGAACCAGTTTGGCGGCACTGTGGGTGGGAAGGTTATCAAAGGCAAGTTGTTCTTCTTTGCCGGCTACCAGCGTTTGAACTTCTCGCAGTCCAGCGCAACCAATACCGCGTTCGTCCCCACGGCAGCTAACCTGGCGGGTGATTTCTCCTACACGAACTCCAGTGCCTGCGTAACCAGCATCAAGGCAGGCCAGCAGATCCAGCTCTTCAATCCCATCACTGGCGCTCTGCTTCAGAACGATCACATCAGCCCGATCAGTGTTGCGAACCCCGCTGGATTCTCTCCTGCGGCCCTGGCCCTGGAGAAGTATCTCCCTGCAACCTCCGATCCTTGCGGCAAGGTGAACTATTCGATCCCCTTTCTGCAGACGGAGAACCAGTTCATTACCCGCATCGATTCGACTCTTTCCCCGAAGCACAGTCTCTATGGCCGCTACTTCATTGACGGCTACAACACTCCCGCATTCTTTTCCCCCACCAATATCCTGCTGACCGCTAACCCCGGTAACACCGAGCGTGCACAGACTCTCACCATCGGTGAGACCTGGGTCGTCAGTCCCAAGCTCGTGAATACGGTTCACGTGACAGGAACCCGGAGATCGAACGAGCGCGGTCCGGCTGCGCAGGGAATTAACGCTACAAACCTGGGCGTCGATGTCTTTCAGGAGGTTCCGATCGGTCTGCGTGTGCAGGGTGGCAAGTTCCTCACCTATTGCAGCACCTGCGCCACCGGCATCTTCAACGTCAACGCCTTCTCTGTAGCTGACGACGTCAACATGGTGCTCGGTAAGAACCAGCTCGTCTTCGGTGGCGAGTTCGTTCGCGCCCAGCTCAACGTCAACAATGCATTTACGTCGAACGGCACCTTCAACTTCACCGGCATCTTCAGCCAGAAGGGTCCGGGGCAGAATCTTAAATTCACCCCTCCCGCCGGTGACAGCACGGATGTAGCGGGCACCGATGCCAACCTCGACTTCCTGACCGGTGCGATGCCCAGCTTCGCCCAGAGCAAGCCGCAGCAGAACGCATTGCGCGCCCCGATCCCCAGCCTCTACATTCAGGACACCTATCACGCGACTCCCAAGATGGTGATCTCTGCCGGCCTGCGCTGGGGACCGGAATATGTGCCCACCGATTACTTCGGTCGCGGCTCTACCTTCGATATGGCCTCGTTCCTGGCCAACAAACACAGCACCGTATTTCCCAATGCTCCCGCCGGGAGCTTCTTCTACGGCGATCCGGGCGTGCCGAAGAACTTTACCCAGAACTCTCTCAACCAGTTCTCGCCGCGATTCGGCATCACCTACGATCCCATCGGAGATGGCAAGACCGTATTCCGCGCCGGTTCGTCGCTGGTCTATGACGAGACCAATCTGTTCAACGCCTCCGAAGTGCTGGCCAACCCGCCCTTCGCCACCCAGGTCACCAACAGTGCGACGGCGACTGGACCCATCAGCTTCGATAGCCCCTGGTCGGGCGGAACAAGCCCCGGCAATCCTTTCCCGATGCCGTTTACGCCGCCCTCTTCCACCACGTTCAGCAACCAGAGCCAGTACATCGTGTACCCGAAGCACTTCCAGTCGCCTTACGTGCTTCAGTACACGGCCAGCCTGCAGCACGAGCTGCCGCGTGGATGGCAGTTCCAGCTCGACTACATCGGCAACAAAACCACGCATGCAGCCTATGGCTATCCTCTGAACCCGGCTGTCTATATCCCCGGTGTTTCAACTGGTGCAGGCTCGTGCGCTCCTCTGCCTACTGCGCCTGCTCCCGGTACCGCATGCTCCACCACGGGCAATCAGGCCAGCCGTTTTCTCCTCACGTTGGATAACCCCAGCCAGGGTGTGAAGTATCTGGGCGGCGGTGCAGGCACCGTGCTCATGGTTCCGGGAGCCACGGCCCACTACAACGCTCTGGTGGCTACGATCCAGCATCGTGCTTCCGCCAGCTTCGTCTTCCTCGCGAACTACACCTGGTCTCATTGCCTCGACATCCAGGACAACCCGGGAGCCTTCAACAGCACGGCTGTAGAGGATCCGAACAACATTCGCCGCGACATGGCGAACTGCGGATTCGATCGCCGCCACATCATCAACAGCTCCCTGGTAGCCGAAAGCCACTTCGGTCTTTCGGGCTGGCAGGGCTATGCCATCAATCACTGGGAGCTCGCACCGCTGCTCCGTATCACCAGCGGCGCGCCCTTCAACGTCACCTCGGGCAATGACAACTCCCTCACCGATATCGGCAACGACCGTCCCAACCTGGTCTCCGTTACGCCCTACACCAAAACCAAGACGCAGCAGGTTGAGGGCACAAACTCCCTCTTCATCTCGCCCGCTGCTTTTACACAGAATGCGATCGGCACCTATGGAAATCTTGGACGCAACGCCTTCTTCGGTCCCAGGCTCTTCCAACTGGATGCGACCCTGAGCCGCGCCTTCCCGCTGCACGACCGGCTGGCGATGGTTCTGCGTCTTGAGAGCTTCAATGTGCTGAATCATCCGAACTTCAACAACCCCACCAGTACCAGCCTGCTCTCGTCTACCTTCGGACAGATTACTCAGTCCCAGGGAAACAACACGACCACAGGTCCAGGCGCTCCCAGAATCTTCCAGGGCGCGGTCAAGCTCACCTTCTAAGTCGAGTAGTTTCCGCGCAGTAAGAACAAGAACGGAACAAGGAAAGAGCAACTATGAATCATCCTGAGTGGGCGCGACGTACCTTCCTGAAGAGAGCCGGGCAAGGCCTGGCCTCTCTGCCCCTGTTATCGACTCTGCCCGTACTTCTTGAAGCGCAGACACCGGCGAAGTCTTCCGCCGAGAGCCATGCCAAGCTCCATGCTGAGCCTGCTACGCCCAAGCCTGTCGTCAAGCTGAACGTGCGTGACTTCGGCGCTGTAGGCGATGGCAAGACCAAGGACACTCTGGCTCTGCAGCAGGCGCTGGACCGCTGCAGCTTGCTGGGCGGCGGCGAGGTCTTCGTCCCTGCGGGCGAGTATCTGAGTGGCGCACTTGTGCTGCGCTCCAATACATTGCTGCGGCTCGATGGCGATGCCTCTCTCCTCGGTTCGCCGGACGTGGCCGACTATCCGCTGACGCAGGTTCGCTGGGAAGGTCGCTGGATCAAGGGTTCCATCGGCTTCATCTCCGCGATGGATGCCGAGAACATCGGCATCGTTGGAAAAGGCAAGATCATCGGCAACACCGCCATCAAAGGCCGTGTCGATCGCGCAACCCAATTCCGCAATCCCGCGCTGTTGGAGTTTGTTAGCTGCAAGAACGTGCGCGTGGAAGACTGCTTCACCAGCCAGAACGACATGTGGTCGATCCACCCAACCTACTGCGAGAACATCACCTTCAAGAACGTGACGGTTCATAGCGGAGCGGATGGGATCGACGTCGACTCCTGCAAGCATGTCGTGATCGATGGCTGCGATTTCGACACCCATGACGACTGCATCTCGCTCAAGTCAGGCCGCGGTGAAGAGGGCTACACCATCCTTCGCCCGACCGAGGATGTGCAGATCTCCAACTGCACGTTCATGGATCACTTCTGGGCCTGCATCGGCATCGGCAGCGAGACCTCCGGCGGCATTCGCAACGTCCGTGTTGACCACTGCAAGTGTCTCGGCGCGCGGACCTTCGCGATCTACATCAAGAGCCGCCCGGGCCGTGGCGCGTTCATCGAAGATATCTCGATGAACGACCTTGAAGTTTCCGGCGCGAAGCAGGGGTTCCTGCGCTTCAACATTCTGGACAGCGGCAAGCAGGACGAGTTCCCAGTTCCCGGCGAAGAGGGCATTCCGACGATTCGGAACTTCCATTTCAGCAATATTCGCGTGACGGACATGCCGGTGCTGGTCGATGGCGTCGGAATCCATCCGAGCAAGCCGCTCGAAGGCTTCTCGCTGACGAATGTAACGGGCACGTGCGGCAAGGGAATTTCTCTGGCGAATATCAAGCACGCGGTAGTGCGCGATATCAAAGTAACTGGATTTACCGGACCTCTGCTTAGCACCCACAACGTAACGGGAACCGGACTCAATGGTGCGGCTACTCTCGATGCCGCAAAAGTTCCCGAGCCCGTTCCAGTACCGGCACAGCCTTACATGCTGCACTAAGCCTTTGCCGTTGTCTTTGCTTTTCTTGTTGTCATTCCGAGCGTAGCGAGGAACCTGCTTCCTCCCGTTTTTAACGATGCCACCGCCGGCTGTATCTTCCGAACTACCTCCCGTCCTTCTCGTCGATACGACCGAAGAACGGGAGACAGCAGAGTCCCTTCGGAAATGACAACAAGAAAAGCAAAGACAAAAGACTTCCTCAGGCCAAGCATCACACTGCTTTAAAACCTCTCAAGCATAGGTGAAGTGATGTACCGATTCTCTTCCTTGATCTTCCGCAGCTTCGCCACCACTGCTCTGCTCGGAACCTTAGCCTACGCCCAGGCTCCTGCCGCACCCGCAAAGATCGACCCCAACAGCCCAGCCAATATCGGCCGCGCGGAACTCGTCCAACACCTCGACACCATTGCCGCGCAGGACACCGCCGCTCGCCACGCCTCTGTAGCCGCGCTCGCAAGCCGCGCCGAAGCGGAAGCCCGCCAGGCCATCGTTCGCAAGAAGATTCTCTCCCTCATCGGAGGCCTCCCCGAGCGCACGCCTCTCAACGCGAAGACTCTCGGAGTCACCCAGGCCGACGGCTTCCGCATCGAGAAGGTCCTCTTCGAGAGCCAGCCCGGCTTCCCCGTCACGGCGCTTCTTTATCTACCTGACGGCAAGCCCACCGGAGAAAAGCTCTCCGCGATCCTCATCGCTCCCGGCCACGGCCCGGCAGGCAAGGCGAGCGACTACTTTACCGCAGCCACCTTTGCGCGTAACGGCTTTGTCGTTCTCTCCTACGACCCAATCGGACAGGGCGAGCGCCTCCAGTATCCCGACCCCAGCAAGCCCGAGGCCAGCCTCGCCTCGCGTCCCACCGGCGAGCACGGCGAAGCTGGCCTGCAACCTTCGTTGATCGGCGATGCTATCTCTCGCTACTTCGTCTGGGACGCCATGCGCGGCATCGACTACCTCAGTCAGCGTCCCGAGGTGGACCCCAAACGTATCGGAGCCTTCGGCTGCTCCGGCGGCGGAGCGATGACCGCACTTACAGGCGCACTCGACACCCGCGTGGCCGCCACCGCCGTCGCCTGCTATAACACCTCGTTCGATACGTTGCTCGCGTCCATCGGCCCGCAGGACGGCGAGCAATCCATTCCCGGCTTTATCGCCGCCGGTCTGGACTTCCCGGACTGGATCGAACTTGTAGCTCCGCGCCCCTATGCTGCGGTCGCGACCTACTCCGACATGTTCCCCTTCGCCGGCGCCCGTGCAACGGTCTCGGAGGCACGCCGCTTCTACTCACTCTTCGATCCTGCAAGCGCGGGCATGCCCTCGGCCTCTGCGGCAGAGGCGGCAGCTCAGTCTCACCCCACGGCACCTGCTCTCAACATCGACACGCCCAACGCCGTGCCGCTGACAGCGCGCCTGCAATTCATCACCGGCCCCGGTGGACACGGGGCTCTGAGCCCGATCATGGGCAATATCGTCGGCTTCTTTCTGCGCAACCTCCAGCCGGGCTCTGACGCCGATCACCCCTTGCTGCCGCCGCCCATCCCTCGCGGCGCACCCACCGGTCTGCCCAAGGATGCTCTGCAAGTCACGAGCACCGGCCAGGTGGCGACGAGCTACCCGCACGCTGAAACCATCTTTACTCTCAACCTGAAACATGCGGCTCAGGCGATCCCTTCGAACCATCCTGTCCTTACGGGAGAAAAACTGGCCTCCGCCATTCGCGAAGCGACCGGCGCGAAGGCGAAGCCCGGCGCGTCAAAGCAGGAGCCCGCCCCTCAATCTGCAAAGACTGGCGAATTCCACCTGGAGACCGCCCCCAACGTAACTCTTCGTGGAACGCTGTCCGTTCCGCAGACCACCGGACGTCATCCCGCTGTCCTGCTCCTGGTGCCGGAGTCTATCGATGCCGATAACCCCAGGGCGCAGGCGAACAAAGCGGAGTTTGAAAAGCTCACCGCCGCAGGAAACATAGTCCTGGCGGTTACGCCCTCTCCTTCCCCTGCTGGAACGGACGACATGAAGTCGCCGATCCTCGGCCCCTTCTATCTGCTGAGCCTGCGTGCCGAGCTGGTAAAACACACCCTGGTAGGAATGCGTGTGGATGACGTGATCCGCCTCATCGATGCCCTCGCGAGCCGTCCCGATGTCGATGCCAGCAGGATCACTGCCATCGGCAGCGGGCATATGGGCCTCGTGCTGCTGCACGCCGCTGTTCTGGACGCACGCCTCAAGCACATCACGATCGACCACGTCCTCAGCAGCTACCACGGCCTGCTCGAAGCGCCGTTACCCATCGGCGCGTCAGAGGACATAGTTCCCGGCGTGCTGCTTCACTACGACATCCCCGATCTGGCTAAAGCTGTTGGCACTCGTCTGACAGAGACGGAACCCCTCAAAGGCACCGACGATCTGAGCCAAACCTCGATGCCGCTGGAGACCTTGCGGAATCAGTAAAGCTGCAGAGCGAAATAGAAACGGGGTTCTCGCCCAGGAGCAAATTGCCTCCTGCGCGAGAACCCCATTTTGTTTACGTGCGGGTGCGCTTTCTTACGCTTCTACCAGCTGCTGAACGCAAGCTTCCACTGCGCTAAGTAACTCCGCCTCAGCATCGTGGCTTGCGAACTCCAGTGCGAACTTCTTCGCCTGTTCGCGGTAGCCCGGAGTATCGAGAATCTCTCTTGTAGCCGCGTGTACTGCTTCCGGCGTCGCCTGGTTGGTTCTGAGGTCGAGCCCGACACCTGCCCACTGCATATGGGCCGATACCTCTTCCTTGTCCTCCGTCAGACCGGCGGAGATGACAGCAATGCCATGGGCCAGCGCCATGTTGACGGTGCCGTACCCACCGTTGGTGATAAGCAGATCGATGTGGGGCATAACCTGCTCGTAAGGAAGAAACGAAGCTACACGCGCATTCTTCGGAAGCTCCACGGGGATAGACTCGGCGGGCGCATTGCCTGTCGTGACCAGCACGAGAAGGTCTTCTTCCTCGGCCAGAGCGGTCAGTGTCGGTCCGATGAGCTGTCCAAGATCCCGGTTGGCGATGGTGCCCTGGGTCACCAGGACCAGGCGCTTTGTCTTGTCCAGGTCTGCCCACCACTCCGGCAGAGGAGCTTGTCCTGCCGCCAGAGGCAGAGGTCCGATATAGCGCACCTTCGAGACAGCACCGTCCGTGTCCGGATACTCGAAGCTCTCGATGCCGGGGTGCAGATAGAGATCGGAAAGCGAAGACAGACTCTCCATCACAGGGCACGGCAGCGGGGAGCAGCCGACCGATGCCAGCGCGCGATCGACCGCCATCTGACCGGGCTTCAGCATCACACGTACTCTCCGCTGACGTTCCGCGCTCCGCTCTTCTTCAGAAGATCCGGGTCGTTGGGGAAGATTCTTTCCACTGCCCAGGTTCAGAATCGAGATGCCCATATGAGCGATAGCAGGCCGTTGTTCACGCGGCTCCAGAAGCATCGGAAGCGTTCCCCAGTACATGGAATCCGCAAGGATGAGATCGGCGGGAAAATCACGCAGAGCCGCTTTCAAGCTGGCTGCCTGTGCAGGAAGATTTCTGGCAAAGAAGTGTTCGAGGTCGAAGGCGATCATCTCCATGCCGGGAGTCTTCTCCTGCCTCTCCGGAAAGTTAGCGAAGAAGTAGCCTCCTGAGGTATTCGCTTCAGGAATCTCAGGAAGGAAGGTAACTCCAGCAGCCTCGATCACGGCCTGCATTTCGTTGGAGGTCTGCACGGCAACTTCATGGCCGTGCTTTGCAAAAATGCTTGCTGCAGACAACAGAGGGTTCAAATGTCCAGGAACACCAATCGACGCAATCAGAATCTTCATGAATACCTTTCGTAGGGGGAGGGAAGGTCAGTCAGCGAAGATCGAGTTAATATAGCTTCGCCGGAGTGTCAGGGCCGTGAGTCGGCAAAAGGCTCATGAGGCTCTGCACTCACATCTCTATAAACCCCGAGTCATGAGCTTTATTCCACGCACAGCAGATAGATAGTTCGCAGGCGGCAAAATTAATCTCCTAAAAATTTAGGTTGACAAGCCTCCTGGCTGAACCTAGACTCCTATTTGTTTAGGAGATCTCATGGTCGGTCGCAAAAAAGGTTCCACCGCCCTTACCCCTCTCGAACTGCAGATCATGCAGGTGCTCTGGGCCGAAGGGCCAAGCAATGTTCTGCAGGTGCAGAAGAGCCTGTCGCCCAAGAATGATCTTGCCTACAACACGGTGCAGACCATGCTGAACGTTCTCCATCGCAAGGGGAGAGTCAAGCGCACATTGAAGGGGCGTGCCTATGTCTATCGCACGGTTGCCTCCAGGGAGACTGTCCTCGGCCAGGCGGTACGCGATCTCGTAGAACGCATGTTCGGCGGGTCCTCTGAAGATCTCGTCATGAGTCTGGTCAAGAACCGCCAGGTTGATCTGGAGCGGATTGCGGATCTGGGCCGAAAGATGGCACGGGAAGGAGGAGAACACGATGAGTAGCCTGCGCGTTTTTATGGCATCGTATGTCGTCAACGCTATCTGGGAGGTTGCGTTGATTGCGGCGGCGGGATGGATGGTGAGCCGCCTGCTCAAGCGACTTGGCCCGCAGGCCGAACATGTCACCCGGGTTTCCACTCTGGCCCTTGCGATTCTTATGCCTGGGCTGCCTTTCTTTCGCTGGCTGATGGCCTTCCTTCACGCTCCAGATAAAGGTATTGGAAATTCCTCGATTACGTTGGTTGCGGCACAGGGTGACGCCGCGCATGTAGGAGGCATCTACGTCCTGCCAGCGATTCTTATACTGCCCTTACTGCTGCTCTATGCAGGCTCGCTGTTCTACTTTGCCGTGCGGCTCGTCTGGTCGTTGCAGGGCACTGCAAGGCTGCTTCAACAAGCCAGCCCCATCTCTCTCTCGCCGGAGCAGGAAGAGATCTGGCGCGACTGCAAACGATCGTTTTCCGTAGAGGCTGCACGTATCTTGAGCTCGTCGCGAGTTTCCGGCCCTGTCACGCTGGGGTTTCGAGAGCCTGTGCTCCTCGTTCCCGTGGGCTTTGCGGAGGGCTGTACGCCGCAGGATTTTCTTGCGGCGCTGGCCCACGAATGCGCCCACATAAGGCGTCGCGACTTTCAGAAAAATATCTTCTATGAAGTCGCCAGCCTCCTGCTTGTCTTTCACCCAGTCCTCTGGATGCTCAAGTCTCACATCGCGCAGACACGCGAGATGGTCTGTGACGGCATGGCCACGGAAAGGCTGATCGATTCGCGCAGCTACACGCAATCCCTGTTACGACTTGCAACCAGGATCGCTATGGCCTCGCGAGTCTCCACACTTCACGCCATCGGGATCTTCGATGCCAACATTCTGGAGAAGCGAGTCATGATGATGAACATCAAGAAGCAGCCTCTTAGCTCTGTTTTGAAATACGGTCTGATCCTTCCCTCAACGCTCTTCCTGCTTTCCATCGCAGCTGGTGGAGCAGCGATGGCCGTCGTGATTGAACCGCAATCTCCTTCTCAGGCGCAACCCTATGGCCAGATCTATCACGTCGGCAAAGACAAAGACGTAAGCGCGCCAGTTGTGATTTTTTCCAAAGACCCTGAATTTCCAAAGTCTGCTCGCGGGAAAAAGGGTAAGTTCAACGGAACTTGTGTCGTTCGTCTCATCGTGGATTCGACAGGAACCGTTCATGACGTTCGAGTCAGAGACTCTCTCAGCCCTGATTTCGATGCGAGTGCAATTGAAGCGGTACAGCAGTATCGCTTCAAGCCCGCCATGCGATCAGGCGAGCCGGTGGCTGTCGACCTTATCATTGCAGTAAATTTCGCAAGGTTTTAAAAGATTCTGGGCCGATAAGATTTTGCCCTTCAAACCTAGTATGGTCGCCCGTTTGTTTGTTGAAACATGTGGATGCTGCGAATGGGGAACGCGCTTCGCGCTGTATTGAGCAGGCCATCATGGTTCAACAAATGAACAACACAAGACACTAGCCTTAATTCAATCGCTCTACAACCCGCGCGCAAGCACCTCCGCAAGATGTAGCGCACGCGTCTCGGAGTTCTGCGCCACCTGCTCGCGACAACTAAAGCCATCCGCGACCACAAGAGTCCCTGCCTTTGCACCACGCACCGCAGGCAGAAGAACACGCTCGGCCAGTGTCTGCGATACCTCGTACTTATCCTTCTCGAATCCGAAGGGCCCGGCCATGCCGCAGCAGCCTGAGTCTAGCAACTGCACATCGGCTCCGGTGCTGCGCAGCAGTTGCACCTCATCGGTCATCTTCATCACAGCCTGGTGGTGACAGTGGCCCTGCACGAGAATGGTGCCATCGATAGCCGGTGGCTTGTACTCGGGAGCATGCTTCACCAGAAACTGACTCAGCAGATATGTCCGGTCGCGCAGTCCGGCTGCACGAGGATCGTTTGGCAGCAGGTTCATGAGCTCATCGCGAAATACCGTCGCGCAGCTCGGCTCAAGTACGACGACCGGCATCTCCGCATAGGGAGCCAGCGCGTCCAGCGTCTTGAGCAGGTACTTCTTCGCGGAGTCGAGCAGGCCGAAGTCGTACAGCGGCCGCCCGCAGCAGACATGTTGCTGCAGCACGTGCACGCGGAAGCCGGCATCGACGAGCACCTTGTGCGCCGCCACCGCTGTGTCGGAGTGCAGATAGTTGTTGAACGTATCCGCCCACAGCAGGACATCGCCCCTTGGCTGCGGGGGTTGTTTCAGTGTCTTCGATCGCTTGCGGAAGGTCTGGCTGGAGAACGAGGGCAGCGTGCGGTTGGGATGAATATGCAGCGCGGCCTTCGCGAGCCTGCTGGTCAGCGGCCAGCTCGCCATGAAGTTGGCGATGCCCGGAGCCAGAGAGGCAAGCCGCGCACCTTTATCGACGAAGCCGAACGCATAGGCTCCAAGCGGCCGCAAGCGTCCCTCATAGTGATGCGCCAGAAACTCCGCCTTGTACGTCGCCATGTCGACGTTGACCGGGCACTCGGTCTTGCAGGCCTTACACGCGAGGCACAGGTCGAGCGCCTCACGTACCTCTTCGCTGCGCCAGCCATCGCGCACCACGTCGCCCTGCATCATCTCCCACAGCAGGTGCGCGCGTCCGCGCGTGGAGTGCTTCTCCTCTTTGGTCGCCATGTAGCTTGGGCACATGGTTCCGGCTTCTTCCTTGCGGCACGCACCCACACCAACGCAACGCAGCGCGGCCTGTTCGAACGAGCCTCCGTCCGAGGCGAAGTGGAAGTGGGTCGAGGTCTGCATGGGAGCATGTGAGGTATTCAGCCTCAGGTAGTCATGCGGCTGGTAGGCATCGATCAGCTTGCCGGGATTCATGCGGCCCAGCGGGTCCCACAGCCGTTTGAACTCACGGAAGGCCTCCATCAGCTCCGCGCCGAACATCTTCTCCAGCAGAGCGCCGCGCGACTGGCCATCGCCATGTTCGCCGGAGATCGAACCGCCGAGGCTTACAACCAGATCGGTAGCCCGGTCGACGAACTCCCGGTAGATCGCGATGCCGCGCTCGCTCTTGAAGTCGAAGTTGATGCGCAGATGCACGCATCCATGCCCGAAGTGGCCGTACATCGGCGAGCGGTAGCCGTACTCCTGCATCAGCGTGCAGATGGCGCGCAGATACTCGCCGAGCTTCTGAGGAGCAACTGCCGCATCCTCCCAGCCCTCCCATCCAACAGGCTCGCCGGGAACAAAGGCAGTAGCGCCCAGCGCGGACTCGCGCACGAACCAGACCTTGCGAGCCTCCTGCTCCGTGTAGAGGCGAACGGAAGGTCGCGCAACGAACTCCAGCGCGGCTGCGGCCAGTGCCTGGGCCTGGGCGTCGGCTTCTTCCGCACTGTCCGCGCCCAGCTCGGCCAGGAGATAGCCCTTGCCGTTGGGCAGCAGGCGCACCTCTTCGGTCGCAAGATTCTTGCGCTGCATGAACTCGACGAGCAGACCGTCGAAGCCCTCCAACGCGATGGGGTGGTGTTCGAGCACCAGCGGAACGTTGTCGGCTGCGATGAAGGCATCGGAGAAACCAATCCCGACGAGACGCCGGAACTGCGGGCTCTTCACCAGTCGCAGCTTCGCTTCGAGGATCGTGACACAGGTGCCCTCGCTGCCCACGAGCGCGCGCGCAACGTTGAAGCCCTGTTCGGGCAGAAGCTCATCGAGGTTATAGCCGGAGACGCGGCGCGGGATGCGCGGAAAGCGTTCGCGGATAAGCGTGGCGTACTGGTCGCGAATCTTCTTGAGACCCGCATAGATCTCGCCCTGGCGTCCGCCGCCGGCGATGATCGCCTCAAGCTGCTCTTCGCTGGTGGGGCCAACGGTCATGCGCGTGCCGTCGTACAGCAGGATGTCGAGGGACTCGATGTTATCGACGGTCTTGCCGCCGAGAAGGCTATGGGTGCCGCAGGAGTTGTTGCCGATCATGCCGCCGAGCGTGCAGCGGCTGTGCGTGGCGGGGTCGGGTGCGAAGGTCAGCTCGTGCTCTTCTGCTGCTTCGCGAACGCGATCGAGCACCACACCGGGCTCTACGCGCGCTGTCCTGCTCTCGGGATCGACGGCGAGGACGCGGCGCATGTACTTCGAGAAGTCGAGGATGACGGCCGTGTTGCAGCACTGTCCTGCAAGGCTGGTCGCCGCACCGCGAGCGAGAACAGGTGCGTTGAACTCCCTGCATGCCGCCAGCGTGGCTTCGATGTCTGCGCTATCGAGCGGCAGCACCAGGCCGATGGGAATCTGCCGATAGTTCGAAGCGTCCGTTGCGTAGAGGGCGCGCGTGCCTTGGTCGAACCTCACCTCGCCGCGAACGGCGCGGCGTAGATGCGCTTCAAGATCGGTGGCTGCGGGAAAGGGATTGAACGGTGTCTTCGCCGCAGGGGCGTGGAGAATCGTCAGCGGCTGTGTAGACATTCGTCGACCTTTCCGTGGCCTTTAAATACGTCCTCTGAATGCGAGGTGCGCCTTTGCTTTGCACTTGCACTTGCTTTTCTGGTTGTCATTCCGAGCGCAGCGAGCGAACCTGCTTCCTCCCGTTCTTCGTCCGCATCACCGAGAAAGCGCGGAGCAAGTTACGAAGGGTGCAGCTTTGCCATGCCTGGCGTTCGTGCCGGTATGGGCAAAAAAACGGGAGGAAGCAGATTCCTCGTTCCACTCGGAATGACAACCAGAAAAGCAAAATCGTCGAACTAGCTTTTCTCTCCGGGATCGGCAACCACAAGCTGGTTCTGCTCCCCAAGACCACCGATGCCCAGCCGGATCTTATTGCCGGGACGCAGATACACCGGCGGCTTCTGCCCGAGGCCGACGCCGGGAGGCGTGCCGGTCGAGATGATATCGCCGGGCTGCAGGCTCATGAAACGGCTGAGATAGCTGATGAGAAATTTGACGCCAAAGACCATCGTGCGGGTATTGCCATTCTGGTAGCGATGGCCATCGACCTCCAGCCACATATCGAGTGCCTGCGGGTCGGGGACTTCATCAGAGGTGACAAGCCACGGGCCTGTGGGACCGAAGGTGTCGGCGCTCTTGCCCTTCACCCATTGGCCTGTGCCTTCGAGCTGGAAGGCGCGCTCCGAGACGTCATTGATCAGGCAATAGCCGGCAACGCGCGAGAGCGCGTCTTCTTCTGACACATACTTCGCGGTGGTCCCGATGACGACGCCGAGCTCCACCTCCCAGTCGGTTTTCAGCGAGCCTCTTGGAATAACAATGTTATCGTCCGGCCCGGAGATGGATGATCCTGCCTTCATAAAGAGCACGGGCTCGGCGGGCACGGCCATGCCGGACTCCGCAGCGTGGTCCGAGTAGTTGAGGCCGATGCAGAGAAACTTGCCGGGCTGCGCAACGCACGAGCCGAAGCGCGGATTGCCCTCGACGACGGGCAGGCCGTTCAGGTCAAGCTGGGCGATGGCTTTGAGCGAATCGGGAGAGAGGAACTTGCCGCTCAGGTCGGGAACAACCTTGGAAAGATCGCGAATGGTTCCATCGGGTGCGAGGATGCCGGGTTTCTCCTGGCCTGCGGGGCCGTAGCGTAACAGTTTCAAGTCGTTGCTCCTTTGCAATCGGTCGAATCAAATATGGTCCAGGGATGCCCCTGCGACCGGCCGGGAGTTCGCAGGTTCCCGGCACTTCTATATCCAGCTTCATGATATCGCCGTCACGTTCGACCACTGGAGCGGTGCCCTCAGGTGGTCTCGTTCAGGTCGAGTTCACGCTCCAGTCTTCGCAGTACCGAGTCGCTGATGCGTCCCTCATCGCGCAGGTGGACCAGGATCTTTCTCTGTACCTTCAGCAGCTCCAGTGCGACCGCTTGCTGGCGTGCAAACTGCCTCGCATTCGTCCCGGTATCGCTGTGGCCGAGCACTGCGGCAAGACGCTCCCGATGATGCTCGGCGAGATCGTCATAGAACCTCGCAAACTCCGGCAGGTCATTTTCGCGGGCCTCTTCGATATGCTCCAGGGCCGCTTCCAGCATCAACCGTCGTGCTTCACCTTCTTCTCGGTCCGGTTCGCCGGCTCCGCCCAGCCCCAGTGCCCGGACGAGTGGCGGAAGCGTCAGCCCCTGCAGCACCAGCGTCACGAGAATCACGCTGAAGGTCAGAAAGATAATCAGGTTACGGCTGGGAAACGGCTGGCCGTTCTTCATCGTCTCGGGAATGGAGAGCGCCGCTGCCAGCGAGACCACGCCGCGCATCCCGGTCCATCCTGTGACGAAGATCTGTTTTGCCGGAAGCATCGGCTCGTCCTGTTTCAGCAGCCGTCTGCGGATGAAATAGGCCAGATACGCCCCAGGATAGATCCACAGCAGCCGCAACGCGATGACCAGCGCACTGACTGCCGCGGCATCGACCATCAGGGTCACCTTGCTGTAGCTGTGCAGCCCGGCGAGGACAAACGGGAGCTGTAGTCCGATCAGAACGAACACCAGGCCGTTCAGCACAAAGTCGATCGCGTTCCAGAGAGCATAGGCCTGCAGCCGCACGCCCGGCGAAAAGAAGCTCGCGCTCTTCCGGCTCAGGTAGAGGCCGCAAGCGACCACCGCGAGAACACCGGAGGCGTGGGCCTCTTCCGCCGCGATATAGGACGCATAGGCGGTCACGAGGCCGAGGGTCATCTCGATCGGCCCATCGTCGATGTGGAGCTCAAACCAGTGCACCACCCAACCCACGACGATTCCGATGCCGATACCCGCCACCACCAGGTAGATCAACCGCAGTGCCCCTGCGCCGAACGAGGGCGTTGTGCCGTTCACCACCATGGCTACGCCGAACTCCAGCGCCAGCAGGCCGGTGGCATCGTTGACCAGGCTCTCTCCTTCCAGGATGTCGGTGATCCGCTGCGGCAGCCCCACTCGTTTTGCGATGGAGGTTGCGGCGATGGCGTCGGTGGGCGCTACGATCGCGCCCAGGACGAATCCCGTGCGCCAGTACAGAAGCGAAAATAGCCGTTCCCCGGCCAGCGCCACGCCGAGCACGGTAAAGCCGATGAGGCCGAACCCCATCAGAAAGATGGTCACGATGTTGTAGCGGAAGTCGCGCCACGAGGTCTCCCAGGCGGCGTGAAACAGCAGCGGCGGCAGCACGGCGAGGAAGACCATGTCCGGGTTCAGGCTGATCTTCGGCAGGCCGGGTATAAAACTGACCAGCAGCCCGGCGATGACCAGCACGATCGGATAGGCCACCTTCAGCCTGCGGGCCAGATCGCCGAAGATCACCACAAAGAGCAGCAACAGCAGAAAGACTGTTTCTATCCCTCGTATTCCTTCGTGCATCGTGACCTCCTCGGCGGACTGTCCTTTTTTGTCTTCAACAGACAACGAAGCTGTGCGTTCCAGTATCTCCTGTTGCTGCCGCTGTTGTTGCTTATTTCTCGTCGTTGTTGTTGCCTGTTTTTCGTCGTCATCCTGAGCGGTACGCGAAGGACCCCCGCATTCTGCACGATGCCAGAGGAAGCGAATACTGCCTGTGCAGGCAAAGCTGGCCGCACTCTCTTTGCGCAGCCGAGGCATAGGTGGCAGCGCCAATGCGGAGGTCCTTCGCCTACGGCTCAGGATGACGACGAAAAACAAGCAATCACGAAATTTGCAACTCCACTATTGCTTATGTATTCTCATTATTATGAGTGGAACCGTGAAAACCCTCCCCACCACCGTGCTCTCCGGCTTCCTCGGTGCCGGCAAAACGACCCTGCTTAATCACGTGCTGAACAATCGCGCGGGAATGCGCGTTGCCGTAATCGTGAACGACATGAGCGAGATCAACATCGACTCGCAGTTGATCGCGCAGAGCGGCGCGGGGTTGAGTCGCACCGAAGAGAAGCTCGTCGAGATGACCAACGGCTGCATCTGCTGCACCTTGCGCGACGACCTGCTGCAGGAGGTCTCGCGCCTCGCGCGCGAAGGCCGCTTCGACTACCTCCTGATCGAGTCGACCGGCATCTCCGAACCCCTTCCCGTGGCGGCGACGTTCACCTTCATCGACGAGACCGGCAAGTCGCTCTCTGAGGTCGCCAAGCTCGACACGATGGTCACCGTGGTCGATGCCGCCAAGCTATTGCAGGACATTCGTTCCATTGACGACCTTCGCGACCGCGAGCTGGCGTTGAGCGAGGACGACGAGCGGTCGCTCTCCGACCTGCTGATCGACCAGATCGAGTTCGCCAATGTGCTGGTTATCAACAAGACCGATCTTGTCAGCGAGGAAGAACTGAAGCGGCTCGAAGCTATCCTCGAACACCTGAACCCCGGCGCGGAGCAGGTTCGTTCCGTGCGCGGCGAGGTTCCGCTCTATAGCATTCTGCACACCGGTCTCTTCGACATGGACGAGGCCGAGAGCTCCGCCGGCTGGATTCGCGAGTTGAATAATCGCCACACGCCTGAGACCGAAGAGTACGGCATCGCAAGCTTCGTCTACCGCGCGCGCAGGCCGTTTCATCCCGACCGCCTTGAGCAGCTGACCAACGGCGGCTTCCCCAATGTGCTCCGCGCCAAGGGCTTCCTCTGGCTCGCCTCCTGCAACGACGACCTGATCCTCTTCTCGATCGCGGGCGCAACGCTTACGGTTGAGCCGCAGGCGCAATGGCTCGCCGCGGGAGACCCCGACGAAGAGCACGACCCCGATACCAAGGAGTACATCGGCAGGGTGTGGGAGCCGGAGTTCGGCGACCGCCGCCAGGAGATCGTCTTCATCGGCGCCGATATGGATCGTGCGGCCCTCGAAGCACAGATGAATGCCGCGCTGCTTACGCCTGCAGAGATGGCAGGCGGTCCGCAGGCATGGAAAAAACTCAGCGATCCGTTTGCGGAGATGTTCCGCGATCGCGAACCTGTAGAGGCATAGGAGAAGACGCATGGCAAAGGTATGTCCCATCACGGGCAAGCGAACGGTCACCGGCAATAACGTCTCGCACGCCAACAACAAGACGCGCCGCCGCTGGGAGCCCAACCTGCAACTGAAGCGCATCTGGATCCCCAGCGAGAATCGCTTCGTGCGCATGCGCGTCAGCGCACGAGGAATCCGCACGATCCAGAAGCTCGGGATAGAAGCCGCGCTGCTCAAAGCAGCAAAGAGAGGTTAAGCAATGCGAACGATCATCAAGCTGGTTTCAACCGCAGGCACAGGGCACTTCTACACGACGACCAAGAATCCCAAGCTGCAGACCGGCAAGCTCGAACTGCGCAAGTACGATCCCGTGATCCGGAAGCACGTTCCTTATCGGGAATCGAAAGCCTAGAGTCTGTTCTCTTGTCCTGATGCTTCTGTCGTGGCTCGTGTTTTGTGTCGCGTTTCATGCCGGTATTGCCTCTACGGTCGGACATCGCGCGAAGCGCGACAACGCTGACGCTTTAGCGTCAGCGGACGGAGGGAGCCGTGCACTTAACGAAACCATCTCCAACGAAATCGCCCAATCCAAACGACGCAATCCCAACCAAGCAACAAACGCCCCACAATCTCAACCAGGTCCCCACCGCATGCCCGTCAGCCCACCGCCCAGGCAATATCTTTCGAACGCCATTCGAAAGTGTGGCAGCGCGCTCCTGCATCAGCAGTGCTGGCTCTGGGGACAGGACATCAAACGCGCTGAAGGCAATCTGCTCCTGGCCCACGGCTTCGAGCGCATACGTCCGCCCGACGGCGTAGCGGGCTCCAGCCAGTACACCCTCGCGGTAGCAGACGATCTCAGCGTCAGGCTCTGGGGGTTCGGCATCTACTTCGGAGCGGGGACGGGAATCTTCCTGAACCGCTTTGAGTTCATCCCTCGCGAAGCCCGAAGGTCCGATCTCTGGCAGGCGCGGGAGATGACCGCCCTGCCAAGAGCCAGGGATTTTTCTCTGCTCGCGCAGACATTGCGATGGATCGGAGCCTACGAGGCCTGGGTTCTTCGCACGCTCGGGCCGGAGCATCGAAAGGCATGCCTCGTCGGCTGGCCTGGTGCCGCTACGAGTCACTGCCTGATCGCCGAAGCCTGGAATGAGCTAGCTGCACAGGTCGAGAGATCACAGCCCATTCCAGGCGCCGCGGGTTGCCGCATCGCGCCAGCCAAGGGACGGCTTACTTACAATCCGCGCACACCCCGTAAAGAAAGAACTCATGGCCGGTCACGCGAAAGCCGCGCGGCAACTTCGGCTTAACCGGTACGCCACAGCCCTGCATCTCAAACACCTTGCCGCACTCGTTGCAGTGGAAGTGATGGTGATGTTCCTTGCCGGCCACTTCGTAGCGCGTCGACTCCCCGGGAATCTCCACCGGCGTGAGCCACTTGTCCTCCACCAGCGAACCGATGTTGCGATACACCGTGGCAATGCTGATGCCCTCTACCTCTTTTTGAGCATAAGAGAGCGTCTCGTCCGGCGAGAGGGGGCGGTCCGCATGAATGAAGGCCGCTCGAATCGCATCTTTCTGACGTGTTTTACGTGACTGTATAGGCATGACTCTCTCTCCTCCACTGAATTCAATTGGAGTGTTTCACTGGTTGATCGCGGTATAGCTGGTTCTATATTAACGCGAATCGACTCGCGGCTGGCCTCTCTTACTTTTCTTTCTGCCTTGGAGCATTCAACTCGATCTCGAAGATGTGCGGCCAAAGCTTGCCGGTGAGGAAGAGATGGTTGGTCTTCGCGTCATACGCAATGCCGTTCAACACCGCCTCCGGGTCGGTCCTTTGATCGGGCGGCAGCAGCATGCTGAGGTCGAGCCAGCCAACGACCTTTCCCGTCTGTGGTGAGATGCGAATGATGCGGTCGGAGTGCCAGATATTTGCGAAGATCTCTCCGTGGATGTACTCCAGTTCATTCACGTTCTGAACGGGGACTCCGTTCTCCGTCACCTTCAGACGGCGGGTCTCGCGGAACGTGTGAGGATCGAAAAAGCGCAGCGTCGGAGATCCATCGCTCCGTATGAGGCTCGTTCCATCCTGCGTCAGCCCCCATCCTTCGCCGTCGTAGTGAAAGGTGCGCAGGAGATGGAAGTTGGAGCGGTCATACACAAAGCCTGTCTGGGTCTGCCAGGTCAGTTGGATCACCTCGTTCTGCCAGACCGTAATCCCTTCGCCAAAGTAGGTGTCCGCAATATTGAGATTCCGCGTAATCGCACCGGTCTTCGGATCGATCGCCCGCAACGTGGAGTGCCCCTTCAACCCCGTGCTCTCATACAGCATGCCGTCCGCATAGACGAATCCTTCGGTGAAGGCCCGTGGATCGTGCGGATAGACATGGACGATGTGGAAGCTGTCCGCCTTCGTGGGAGCATCCGCCGGGAGAGCATGCATCCGTGAGCTGGAAAGTGCGCAGGAAAGAAAGACAAGCCCGAGAGTCGCAGGCAGTAGCCAACCCCCTCTCTTGCGCTGACCAGGCCTGCTGGAATCAGTGTGCTGCTTTGGTATCACGTTCAGTGCTCCAGGCGTCCGGGGAATCTTGTGCGGTCCTGCGGGCGCGCCATACTGCGAGCGCGATTCCGGCCACAATCATGGGGATCGTCAGCAACTGGCCTTTGCTCATCCAGCCCCAGAATACAGGCTGGCCTACATCCGGCTCGCGCCAGAACTCGTCGATGAAACGGCCGATGCCATACAGCGCACACACCGCACCGGTCGTGAATCCCGGCCGTGGATGGCTGCGATAGAGCCATCGCGCCACGAGAAACAGCAGCAGGCCTTCGATCGCCGCGGCGTAGAGTTGGCTGGGATGGCGAGGCACCTCCATGCCGTTGACCAGCGGCGATCGCGGAAAGATGACAGCCCAGGGAACGGTCGTTGGACGTCCCCACAGCTCGCCGTTGATGAAGTTGGCGATCCGCCCCAGGCCGATCGCCAGCGGACCGGCAACGACGGCAGCATCCAGAAAGAACCATGGATTGAGCTTCCGTTGCCAGGCAAAGACACAGATCCCCAGCACCATGCCCAGAATGCCGCCATGGCTGGACATGCCGCCGTTCCAGACGGCGAAGACCTGTAGCGGATGATGGCTGATCTCGTGAAAGTCGTACAAGAGGCAGTAGCCCAGCCTGCCGCCGACGAGCAGCCCGGCCGCCCCATAGATAATCAGCGTGTCGACCTGGTGGAGCGAAACCGGAAGCCGTCCCTGGCGCGACCACCTCGAAAAAAGATACGCGGTAAGCAGAATTCCCAGGGCGTAGGCGATGCCATACCAGCGAATCCCAAGGCCACCCGAAAAGTGAATGATCCAGGGATCGAGATTGTCGACCCAGTACTGCCGTGGAGCGGCCATGGCGAGGGAAGAAAGATTCATCGAACAGGCCAGCCGAGTGCTTGCGCCGGAGTCGCGAGGGAGAAGTACAGCATGCCGGGAGTCGCCGCCGCGCCTGCGAACCTTTGCGAAAACGTGCGTCTAACGGTCAAAGACCTCATTCCAGCATCTTCCACCGGGAAGCAGGATATGTCAATGCGAATGAATTCTCATTTGCGTAAAGGTTGAAGAAGAGGCACGCTCCCGTGGCATTCCTGTTTCTATGGCGTTGATCTCGCCACCGTATAATCACGTTCTACCTTGAGCGCGGCAGGGCAGCAAACGCAGGGCTCCGAGGACGGGAGGAATGAATAGGTGAAGTCGTTGCATCGTGGAGTGGCAGCTGTTTTGGTAGGGCTTCTGGGATCTGGACCCATGTACGGGGCTGAAACGGTGCAGCCAAAGGATGCAATTCGGCACGTCGTCGTTATCTTTCAGGAAAACGTCTCCTTCGATCATTACTTCGCCACCTATCCTCATGCGTTGAACTCGCCGGGCGATCCCCAGTTCACAGCCCTGCCGGGAACCCCCAGGGTCGATGGCCTGACCGGCGATCTGCTGACCAACAATCCGAACTCCCTGAACGAGCAGAACGGGCTGGGCAAGTCGAACCCGTTCCGCCTGCGGCGCGACCAGGCCATCACGGCCGACCAGGACCACAACTATCAGGCCGAGCAGCTCGCCTACGACAACGGCAAGATGGACCTCTTTCCGAAGTCCGTCGGCAGCGCGGACGGCCCCCGCGTCCCCGGAGAAAAGGCGGGCGTGCCCTCCACCACCGGCCTGACGATGGGCTACTACGACGGCAATACCGTGACGGCGTTCTGGAACTACGCGCAGCACTTCGCCATGAGCGACCGCCAGTTCGACACGAACTTTGGGCCGTCGACGCCGGGTGCAATCAACCTGATCTCAGGACAGACCAACGGCGTGGTCAACGACCAGAACGCCGGCGGCGGCATTGCGCCGGACGGCAACGGCGGCTTCACTCTGATCGCCGATCCCCAGCCCTCCGGCGATGTCTGCTCCAGCACGTCCGATGCGCTGGTCCACATGACGGGCCGCAACGTCGGTGACATGCTCACGGAGTCGAAGATCTCCTGGGGCTTCTTTCAGGGCGGCTTCGATCTTACGGCGGTGAATTCGAATGGAACCACGGGCTGCCGCCGCAGCTCCGCCTCCGTGGCGGGCGCGCAGAAGCGGGACTATGTGCCGCACCACGAGCCTTTCCAGTACTACAAGTCGACAGCCAACCCTGAGCACGTTCGTCCGAAGTCCACGAAGACGATCGGCACCAACGACGACGGTGCGGCGAACCACCAGTACGATACGCATGACTTCGTCGATGCACTCAAGTCCGGCAACTTTCCCGCGGTCAGCTTCCTGAAGGCTCCCGCCTATCAGGACGGCCACGCCGGCTACTCCGACCCGCTGGACGAGCAGAAGTTCGTGGTGGAGATGATCAACCTGATCCAGCAGCAGCCGGACTGGGACCACACGGTGGTCATCATCGCCTATGACGACTCGGATGGATGGTATGACCACGTGATGGGCCCGATCGCAAACGGTTCGGCCACCAAGATGGACCAGTTGACCGGTCCCGGCAAGTGCGGCAACGGCGAGACGGCGCTGGGCGGCGTCGATCCGGCGACAAAGCACGCGCAGGGTCGTTGCGGCTTCGGTCCGCGCCTGCCCCTGCTGGTGATCTCTCCGTGGGCGAAGCCGAACTACGTGGACCACACGGTCACGGACCAGACCTCGATCCTGCGGTTGATTGAAGACTCCTTCCTGGCAGGTAAGCGGGTTGGCGGCGGATCGTTCGACGCCCAGGCGGGCGGGCTGAACGGAATGCTGGACTTCAGCAAGAAGAAGCCGCAGAACGCGAAGCGAGTCCTCCTGGACCCGGAGACAGGCCTGGCCGCAAAGTAAGCCTAATCGACTCGGCTCTTGCCTTTGCTTTTCTTGCTTGTCATTCCCGCAGGGAATCTGCTTTCCTCCGGTATCACCCGCAGACTGATGCGAGGCAAGAACATCGGAAGGGGCACGGTGCTGGCCGTGCCCTTCTGCGTTGCCTTGGCGATTACCTTTGCCGTTACGCCGTTTTTGTTTTTCTTGTTGTCATTCCGAGCGTAGCGAGCGAACCTGCTGTCTCCCGTTTTTTGCCAGTGCCATCACAAGTGTTATGCGTTAGCTAACACCAGTCTTCAGTTCCAGCGCGCATATTTTCTGGGCGGCATGAACGAAGAGCGGGAGGAAGCAGGTTCGCTCGCTGCGCTCGGAATGACAACAAGAAAAGCAACGACAAAGACCATCACATTGGCTCCGCCGAGCCGCTCTACTAATCTGTAAGAGATGCAGAAGAAGCCTTTGAAACCCTGGACCCGCAGACGACTCATCACCCAGGCCGGAATCGCGGCTGCGGGCAGCAGCCTGCTTGGGCATAGAGCCTGGGCACTGCAACAGGGAAGCATGCACGGCATGAAGATGGGGAGCGCCACACCCACTCATGGCCCGCATACGCTGGACGCGATGAAGCTGGAGTCCTTCGTCGATCCCCTGCCGCTCCCGCAGCGGATGCATCCTGAAGGCCGCCGCTCTGAAGAATCCCTCAAAGCCATCGACGCTCCCTACTACCGCGTGGATGTTCGCGAGGTCTCCTGCAAGATGCATCGCGACCTTCCTCCCTCGCGAATGTGGAGCTACGGCGAGAGCGCCGCTCCGGCGCTCTTCGAGACGCGCCGCGATCAGGGCGTGTTGATCGACTGGTGGAACCATCTCCCCCAAAAACACTTTCTCCCCCTGGACACGCCCATGCAGGGAATGGAGAACGCGCCCGAGACCCGCACCATCGCACACGTGCACGGCGCGCGCGTTCCCACCAACAGCGACGGCTATCCCGAGGACTGGTTCGGTCCCGGCGAGAGCAAGCTGTGCTTCTACCCGAACCACCAGGACGCCACGGCGCTCTGGGTCCACGACCATGCGATGGGTGTGAACCGGCTCAACGTCTTTGCCGGGCTCATGGGTTGGTATCTCATCCGCGACGAAGTCGAGGACAAGCTGGGGCTGCCCTCCGGCAAGTACGAACTCCCGCTGCTGATCTACGACCGCAGCTTCGACCCGCAGGGCCAGCTCTACTATCCCAACCCGCCGGACGAAGGCGTCTGGTCCCAGGAGTACCTGGGCGATGCAATGGTGGTGAACGGCAAGGTGAGGCCGTATCACGAGGTCGAAGCGCGGCGCTATCGTCTGCGCGTCGCCAACACGGCCAACTCCCGCTTCTTCTCGCTGGCTCTGTCGAACGGCCAGAGCTTCCATGTGATCGGCTCCGACCAGGGACTTCTCTCAGCTCCCGTCGAGATGAAGCGCCTGGTGCTGGCTCCGGCCGAGCGCACCGACATCCTCGTGGACTTCAGCCAGGCACGTGGCGAGAACGTGGTGCTAATGAGCGATCGTCTGGAGCTGATGCAGTTCCGCGTGTCCAAAGAAAAGGCTTCGGATGTCGGTCTACTGCCGGAAATCCTGCGGCCCGTCGATCGCATCCCCGAGAAGCAATCGATCCGCACACGCGAGATGACGCTGAACGAGTTCGATGGCGACAACGGCGACGCGATGGTGATGCTGCTGAACCGCAAGCACTGGGCCGAACCGGTAACGGAGATCGTTAAGCTGGACTCCACCGAGATCTGGAGCCTCGTCAACCTCACGGAAGACACGCACCCAATCCATCTGCATCTGGTGCGCTTCCAGATCCTCGACCGCCAGAGCTTCGCGAGTTATGACTACCTGGCCGACGAAAAGCTGCGTGTTACCGGTGACGTCATGCTGCCGCAGGCCCACGAAGCGGGCTGGAAGGACGTCGTGCAATGCCCGCCGGGAATGGTCACACGCATCATCGTCCCGTTCCACGGCTACGCAGGAAGATACCTGTGGCACTGCCACATCCTCGAACATGAGGCGAACGACATGATGCGGCCGTACGAAGTGGTTGTGTAGCTAGTGCACAGGCCTTTCTAAGCTCACCCAAACGTTGTCATCTCGACCGAAGGCGCGTTTTTTGCGCCGCAGTGGAGAGACCCCTGTATTTTGCTCGTGCAGGCAATATCGCTTGGCGTGAGCGGTGTGGGTGACGGATACACCCTCGAAATACAGGGGTCTCTCCACTACGCATGACATAAAGCCGTCATGCTTCGGTCGAGATGACAAATTAGGGGGAGTTCGAAAGGAGCTCCTACGCCGCCTGTCCAATACGCGCCCGCCAAACCGCACCCGCAATAGGATCAACCACCCCCGGCAGCACCTCAATCGCAGGGAAGACCTTCCGCAAAGCCTCTTCCATCGCCCGCCGCACCGGCTCCACCTTCTCCATGATGCTTCCGGCAAGCGCAATCCGCGGAACGTCCGCCGGTTCGCTGCTGCCTTCCAGCCTCTGCACCTTGCGAATCACGTTCGCCACGGTGACCGCCAGCTCTTGCCCGCCCTGTTGCAGCGTCGCGATAGCGACGGCATCTCCCTGTCTCGCGCACGTGACGACCAACTCCGCCAGCTTGGAGAAATCGGGCGACGGCCTCTGGTTGGCATACTCAACCAACGCGAATATGGAATCGAGCTTCCAGAACTCCAGGATCTTTGCGAGCAGAGCGGTCTCGCGCTCCTCATCCAACGCGGTGAACACATTGCGCAGGCCCTCGTGCCCAATGCCATGGCCCGATCCCTGATCGGCAAGCGCCGGACCCCAGCCACCCGCCGTTACGATCCGCCCATCGCTGGTTCTGGCGGCGGTATTAGAGCCGGTGCCCGAAAGCACCAGCACGCCGCGCTTGCCGAAGAAGGCCGCGTCCAGCGCAATCTCCACATCGCCTACCAGGATCAACTCTCCGCCGACATGCTCATGAAAGGCAGCGCGAAGCCAGTCCACGACCAGCGGTACAGATTCTCCGGCGGTGCCGATGCAGGTACGCGTGATCTCGCGTGGGTTCACTCCGGTCTGTTTCATCAGCTCGTCGAGCGCTGAGCGCAGGTTCTGTTCGGCGATATCGGCACTGGTTCGCATCCGCTTGATGGTGCCTGTACGGACACGGCCGAGTTGCTGGGTTTCATCCGCGAGGACGAAATCGGTCTTGGTTCCCCCGGCGTCGAGGGCAAGAAAATAAGCCATGGGTTCTGTTCACTTAAAACTTTCTCTTGAATTGCAGGTCGTCCAGTTTCTAAGAGTAAGTCCCGCCTATCGCGGAAGCAAATAGAACCAAAGCTGTTTGCGTTGAGTTGCGAGGTACGAGTTGCGAGAGACGAGACATTAACTCGTATCTCAACTCTCGTATCTCGAGACTCGGAGCATTTCCCCCGGCCCCTGCTGCTGCCCCTTCAGCCCTCTGCCTCTTTATCGATAAACGGACACTTTTATCAATAACGTGCCCTTGGCCTGCCAGTGCGTTTACAAGGCGTTGAAAGTGACATGCTATGTTTCATCTCTTGCAAGCCATTAATCCAATCTCCAATCAGGGCATAGATGCGTCTCAGCAAACGATTTCTTCGTGTGTTTTTGGTTCCGGCTACATCCCTTGTACTCACGCTTTTGCTGACGCCCTTTCTGTCCGCGCAGATTGATCGTGCGGGTCTCAATGGAACGGTGAAGGACGCCGACGGCAGAAGCATCGCCGGCGCGAAGATCACCGCCTTGCAGATCGCCACGGGGCAGCAGCGTGACACGGTATCCTCCGCGACCGGAACCTACGATATCCCCGAGCTTCCCCTCGGTCTCTATCGCGTGACGTACGACGCCTCCGGATTCCACGAAAAGATCATCGATGGCATCCAGCAGACCGTGGGCCACACGCGCACGCTCAATGTCGTGATGTCCGTTGAGGGTATGACGCAGCAGGTCGAGGTCTCCGATGTCGGTACGCAACTGGACGAGACCTCCGCAGCTCTCGGTGCGCGTATAGCGCCGGAACAGGTAAAGAACCTGCCGCTGAACGGACGCAACTGGTCCACTCTCACCGCGCTGGTTCCGGGCGCGGTCGATACCGGCGGAAGCAATCAGCGTAGCATCCGCTTTGCGGGCCGCGGCCTCGACGACAACAACTTCACCTACGACGGTATCGACGCAACCAACGTCGTGAACCAGGCCCAGCAGCCCTTCGTGCGCCTGGCCATTCCGACCGAGGCCATCCAGGAGTTCCGCATCGACACCATGCTCTTTACCGCGGAGAACGGCAGCACGCCCGGCGGTCAGATTGCAGTGGCCTCCAAGACCGGTACGAACAACCTGCACGGCAGCCTGTTTGAGTTTCTTCGCAACGATATCTTCGACGCGCGCCAGCCCATCGATACCCTGAATCCGAACAAGCCTGCCTTCCGCCTCAATCAGTACGGCGGCAGCCTCGGCGGACCGATCCTTCACGATAAGACCTTCTTCTACTTCGCGTATGAAGGCCTCCGGCAGACCCTGGGTCAGACGCTTCCGGGCCTCGTCCCCAGCGACTCCTTCCGCGCCATGGTCGCGCAGCAGAGCCCTGCTCTGATTCCGATCCTGAACGCCTTCCCCGAGGGACAGTTTCCTTCCGGGACCAGCACGAATGTCTCGGAGTCCATCGGCTCTGGCCGCCAGTTGGACCACGAAGATTCCGTCGTGCTGCGGCTCGACCACCACTTCTCGACTGCGGATTCTGTCTATCTCCGTTTCAACTTCGATGCCTCCTACAGCGATGTGCCTCTGATCGAAGGGCAGACCTACCTGAACGACCGCCAGCTCGTAACCTCTCGCCCGGTTAACGGCGAGCTGGAGTCGCTGCACCTCTTCTCTCCGCGCCTGGTCAATGAGCTCAAGTTCGGCTTCAATCGCGGCAACGTCTACACCACCGACCAGAGCGTGCTGCAGACGCCCTATGCCATCTCCATCTCCGGCTTCACCACGCTCTCAGGCAACGAGTACAAGCCCGGTGTTGGAAACACCTATTCGTACATCGACAACCTCACCTGGATTAAAGGCGCTCACACGCTCAAGTTCGGCGTCGAAGTGCGGCGTATCCAGTTGAATCAGGGAAACACGGCCAACGGTACCATCACCTTCAGTTCGGCGGCCAACTTCCTGAACAACCTGGTCAGCTCCGCAACCTACGCCGCAGAGCTTCCCGTGAACGGTCTGCGCAAGACGGAGACCTACTCCTACGTTGAGGACGAGTGGAAGGTGCGCGACAACCTCACCCTCAACGCGGGTGTGCGCTACACCTTCTACAACATCTTTCACGAGGTGCTCGGTCGCGCCAATCCCTTCGACTTCGCGACGTGCGGTCCGCAAGGCTACTGCGGCGTAGGCGCCAGCTTCGGCCAGCCGAACACGCTGGACGTCGATCCGCGCCTCTCGGTCACCTGGGCCCCTGACGCCGGCGGAGGCAGGACCGTTCTTCGCAGCGGCTTCGGTCTTTATCACGGCGACGGCCAGCTCGATGATCAGAACTTCCCCATCAGTAACGAGATCGCGCAGTACTCGCTCAACTCGATTGCCAACCTCTCCTATCCGATCACACCATTTCTCAGCGATACTCCCGGTATCATCGCGCCGCGCGAAGCCGATCGCGACCGCAAGGATATGTACGTAGCCCAGTGGGGGCTGTCGGTCCAGCAGGCTCTGCCGCACGAGCTCGTCGGTACGCTGTCGTATGTGGGGAGCAAGGGAACGTACCTGCTCAACACCTCCTACATCAATCTCAAAGACCCTGCTACAGGCCTGCGTCCCTATCCCGCGTTTGGCCAGGTCCAGTCACGCGGCAATGAGAACAACAGCTCCTATCAGGGATTCGTAGCCAGCCTTCAGCGCACCTTCACCAATGGCCTTCTGCTCTCGGCGAACTACACCTACTCGCACGAGATCGATCAGGACTCAGCCGGTGGCGGAGACTCGGACTTCCCCCAGAACCCTGCGTGCCCTTCCTGCGAGCGCGCCTCGGGAGACTTCGATGTTCGTCACGTCTTCAACTCGAACGCCGTATACGATCTGCCGTTTGGACCCGGCAAGGCCTTCCTCTCCAACTCGGGGATCGCGAGCGAAGTCTTCGGTCGTTGGAGCGCCACTGCTATCGTTACCGTGCGCACTGGTTTGCCTGTCAACGTTACCGAGGATCGCTCCAGCTCCTCGGTTGCGACCGGCTACACCACCAGCCAGCGCCCGAACCGCGTCTCTGGCGTTTCACTGACGCCGCCCGGTGGACACAAGATCAGCCAGTGGATCAACCCGGCAGCCTTCTCCCTGGTCACGGGCAGCGGCTATGGCGACTCTCCCCGCAACGTCGCCCGCGGCCCGGATCTCTGGCAGGCTGACTTTGGCCTGGCGAAGCGCATTCCACTGACCGAGAAGATGCAGCTCCAGTTCCGCACAGAGTTCTTCAACATCTTCAACCGGGCACAGTATGGATTGCCCCTCGCGGACCTGTCGTCTCCCACAACCTTTGGCCAGATCGTCGGCGCGGTCAACACAGGGCCGGTCGGGACGGGAACGCCGCGGCAGATCCAGTTCATGCTTCGGCTGGAGTTCTAGGCAATTTTGTATGTAGACGCAAAGCTGGAGTGCCCCAGCATCGTCTAGCGCCTCTCATCCAATGGCGCGAAGCGCATTCCATGATGCTTTAGCGTCATGGAGACGGAGGGAGCCGTAGCCTTTAGGCTACGGAATGAGGGCTAGGCAAGAAATGGGCTTTAGCCCCGGGCCTTTTGCCTATACAGGCAAGAAGCTCGGAGCTAAAGCCCACTCACTTTGCGTTATCGATTCAGGAACCCAAAAATCCCTGTTCCCTCTACGGTCACTTGCCTTTGGCCGTCTTCTGCCCCGGAGCCTCACCACCCAGTGCAGCGGTAATCTCCGCCGTAGCCTTCTTCAGCGAGTCGATGACCTGGGTAACCGGCGTCGCCGTTCCGTTGTACTGAATGTAGGGAATCGTCAGCGCTCCAACCGCCGAACCTCTCTCGTCGAAGATCGGATAGCTGATATCGATGACGCCCTTCACCAGATAGCTTGCCCGCTTCTCATAGCCGGTCTTCTGAATGCGCGAGAGGTGTACGGCCAGATCGCGCGGCGGCTTCTTGCCTGTCTCGCGGCTCCATTCGGCCAGGGTGCGCTCGCGCTGTTCCTCGCTCTGGTGCGCCAGAATCACGTAGCCGCTGGCGGCCTCCATCAGGTCCACTGTCGAACCCAGCTTCACATAGAAGCCCAGGTTCGAAGGCGCATTCACCTGTGCCAGAATCGCGACCCGGCTGCCTTCGAGCACGCCCATATGGCAGGACTGCAGCGTCTCGTGCGCGAGCCGGTGCATCACCGGCAGCGCGTCGACGATCAGCCGTTCCGTGGGCGGGTGTTCCTGCACCAGCTTGAACAGCTTCAGCGTCAGAGAGTAGCGATCCTCGGCGAGCTGCGCGATGTATCCCCGGCGTTCCAGGCAGAGCAGCATGCGAAAGATCTCTGAAACTGTCCGGTTCAGTTCGCGGGCCATCTGGCTCTTGGTCAGGCCGGCCGGTTGGTGGGCCAGCAACTCCAGAACATCCAACCCTTTTTCCAGGGCGGGGGTCGCATAGTTGAGAGTCTTCTCGTTGGTTACAGCAGCTTTTGCAGTTCGTTTCCCGGCCATTCTCAATCCATCCGTTCCGTCGATCTCGAAACAGAGTACAGGATAGCGCCATCGCCCGGCCCGCAAGGCTAAATTCGATCAAAGGGCCTTAGGCCGCGTCCGATGAGTCGGAGCTTTTGTTTTACATCCCCCCACAGAATCGTCATCCTGAGCGTAGCGTCCCGGCTTTTGAGGACGCGGAGTCGAAGGACCCCGAGGGCTGCGATCTTGCCCAAACCTTTTGCCCCTTTTCAACCTCAAGCGCTCGGGCCTGGAATTCTGTGCTGGAAAAGGTCCCACCAGTATCGGCGAGATCAAACTCTTCGGGGTCCTTCGACTCCGCACCTCGCAAAAGACGCGAGGTGCTCCGCTCAGGATGACGTTTCCGTGCGGGAACAAAATATGCGATGAGTCGGTGTTCAGCTATTCCTCGCCCCCTCCCATCTCTCACCCCGCTTAACCAATTGCTATTCACAAAAGTATGTTTTTGGTGGTAAAAATTCGAGACATAGAATAAGTCCTGAATGCAGCAGGTTGAGTCCCTTCTTCCTCTTCAGCTGCAAAAGCGCCCCGGCTTCCCACACTAGGTTTTGCAATATCTCCACACGAATTCAACCACGCACCCAACCCACGCAGCAGGAGAGATCAATGGCAACGAATGCAATGAATCTAAGCCGTCGCAACATGTTGTTAGGAACCGGAGCAGCCGTTGCGGCGCTCGGAGTAAGCCCTCTCGCACTGGCACAGAAGACGAAGTCGATGAGCGAGCGCAATCCGGAGCCCGTCCCTCCCACGCCTGACCAGATTCGCCGCATGAAGTGGTGGCATGAGGCCAGGTTCGGTATGTTCATCCACTTCGGCCTGTACAGCCAGCACGCCCGCCACGAGTGGGCGATGGAAGAAGAAGCGATCCCCATCGGCGAGTACACGCCGCTCGCAAAGGTCTTCGATCCCGCGCCCGGCTCCGCGCGCGGCTGGGCCAAGCTCGCCAAGGCTGCCGGCATGAAGTACATGGTGCTGACCACCAAGCACCACGAAGGCTTTTGCAACTTCGACACCAAGCTCACCGACTACTGTGCGACGAAGCAGGGTCCGGGTCGAGATATCGTCCGCGAGTACGTCGACGCCGCCCGCGCCGAGGGGCTGCATGTCGGCTTCTACTACTCGCTGATGGACTGGCATCATCCCGACGGCGCCCGCTGTGCCACCGACGAGGCCGCCCGCAAGCGCTTCGTCGAGTACACCCATGGCCTCATCCGTGAGCTGCTCACCAACTACGGCAAGATCGATATTCTCTGGTACGACGTCGCCTGGCCGCTCGACGCCGATGGCTGGGAGTCCGAACGCATGAACAAGATGGTCTTCGAGCTCCAGCCCGACATCATCGTGAACAATCGCAACCAGCTCCTCGGCGACTTCTCCACCCCCGAACAACACATTGCCGCCGAAAACAACGGCCGCGCCTGGGAGAGCTGCATGACGCTCAACGATAGCTGGGGCTTTCAGCGCGCGGACGATAACTGGAAGACCTCCAAGACCATCGTCCGCAACCTGATCACCTGCGCGCGCGACGGCGGCAACTACCTGCTCAACGTTGGGCCGCAACCCGATGGCGCCGTCCCCGAGGAGTCGGTCCGCGTCCTCACCGAAGTAGGGCAGTGGATGGCCGTCAACGGCGAGACGATCTACAAGTCCGATCCGTGCCAGCCGCGCCGCTCGGAGTATGCGAGCTTCACCCGCACCGGCAACACGCTCTACATGCACGTTCATTTTTGGCCCGGGGAGGACGTCGCGATCTCCGGCCTTACGGTCAAGGTAAAGTCGGCGCGGCTGCTGAAGACCAACCAGGAGGTGAAGTTCTCGCAGGACCCCTACCGCGTGCATCTCACCGGCCTCCCCATGGACGCCCCCGATTCGCCGGTCACCACCATAGCGCTCGAATGCGAGGGAGAACCCAAGCAGGACACCGACTACGTCCGCAAGAACAAACCCCGCGGAGGCGTGTAGCACTATTCGCTAAAGAATCACTGGCTTCACTCACAGCGCGAAGCGCAAACCGTGACGCTTTAGCGTCACGGTACGGAGGGTAAGGGAGGCAATCGCCTTTAGGCTCCGGATCAAGGACAGGTGAGAATCGGGCTTTAGCCGCAGGCCTTTTGCTGATGCAGGTAAGAGACCCAAGGCTAAAGCCGACTCACTTTTGTGCTGTGGAAAGAGTCCGGAAGCGTGCCTCACGCCGCAATGAAAGCCATCATTCTTCAACGAACGAAAGAACCAGGTCACTAGACATTTACCCCAACTGAAAAACGCACAAAAGGCTGCTAATCTGAACCGAAAGATTCACACCTGTATCCGGGCCCTCAAGTAGTTTGGCAAGAATGATCCATGAGGAGATTTTGATGAAGCCCCGTTCCATGGCACGACGGCTCGCTGTTTGCGCCACCTTATTCGCAGGCCTTGCACAGGCTGCGTCCGCGGCTGAGATTCTCATCGCCGACGCGAAGTCCCAGCCCGAGAGCCTGACCATCGCCCCCGGCGGGATACTGTTCGTCGGCAGCGCGAGCACACCGTTCGTCTACAAGGTGCGTCCCGGCTCCACCACGGCGGAGAAGTTCGTGGATGCCAGCGCAGAAGGTGCGGGCACCTTTTTCTTCGGCATGCTTGCCGATGCCGCCAACAACATGTTGTGGACATGCCAGCTAACCCCGGTGCCGGACACCAAGCCGGTGCAGCGCCATACCGCCCTGAGGGGCTTCGACCTCTCCAGCGGCGCGCCAAAGCTTCGTTGGAACCTGCCTGGGGACAACAGCACGTGCAACGATCTCTCGGTCGGACCGGACAAGGCGCTCTATCTAACGGACACCGCCAACGGCAAGATCTTCAAGCTGCCGGCCGGTGCCTCCGCCGCGGAGCTCTTCCTGGAGCATCGTGTGCTGATGGGCGTCGATGGCATCACCTTCCTGGACGGCACACTCTACGTGAACAACGTGGTCTTCAACAAGCTCTACCGCATCCCGGTGGACGCCTCCGGCAAGCCGGGGCAACCGGTCGATATCTGGATGGACCAGCCCGTAAAAGGCCCGGATGGCATGCGCGCGGCCAATGGCAAGCTGTTTGTTGCCGAGAATGGCAGCGGCCAGATTGACGTACTTACTGTCAATGGCGACAAGGCCAGCGTCACGGTCCTCAAGGATGGACTCAAGACACCCACCGGAGTCGAACCCGTGGGGGATACCCTCTGGATCACCGAACGTGGCGCGGGCAAAGCCCTGTCGATTCCAATGCCGAAGAGTGCGTCCCGTTAAGCGGGACGGCCTTTGGCTCGCTCACATTCCCACGGAATCGTCATCCTGAGCGAAGCGTCCCGGCTTTTGGGGACGCGGAGTCGAAGGACCCCGAGGCCTCCAGTCTTGCCCATGCTCTTCGCACCTTTTCCACCTCAAGCGCTCGCTCCTGGGCCTTCGTGTTGGAGAAGATCTCGACAGCATGGGCGAGATCAAGTCCCTCGGGGTCCTTCGACTCCACACCTCGCAAAAACGCGAGGCGCTCCGCTCAGGATGACGCCTCTGTGGTGGGGACTGAACAAGACATGCGGTTGAGTCGGTGTTCCAGATTCGTCAGATACCACCTAAACCCTGTCCTAAGCATCGTCGAATGAGCCAGAGCACTCTAAAGTCAAGGCCCAGCCCCGCCCGCCCGCTTCGCAGACTTCTTCGCCGCCGACTTCTTCGCGCGGGCCTCGTCCTTCGACTGGATCCCATGCGCAACGAGAATCGCCCGTATCAATCCTGGGAAGCGCTCATCCACTTCTGTACATCGTGAGACATTCTGCATCTCCACGCCATGGCGCTCGCTGCGAATCAGCCCCGCCTCGCGCAGGATCTTGAAGTGCTGCGAGAGCGTGGACTTCGGAATCGCCCTATCGCTCACAACCAGAAAGTTAGAACAGTTCTGCGGACAGGCCTGCGCCACGATGTCGACGAACATCGACACCCGCACCGGGTCGGACAAGGCATGCAGAAGCCCCTCTACCGTAATGTCCTCGATCGATGGATGGAGCAGGGGCCGCATATCACTATAGAGTATCCGTCCCCCTCAAACGGTTCAATAGTTCATGAATCCGGAACTAATGAATCTTTCCCGAATCTGCCCCCATCTACTCACCAGAACCAGGTGAGGGGCAGGCCTGCAAAGGCAGCTCCGAAGAGATCTGAAATTCAACGCAGTACCGGAAAAAGGATAAAGATATGAGCAAGCTCACAGGCAAAGTAGCAGTCGTCACCGGCGCATCCAAGGGTATCGGAGCCGCCATCGCCAAATCGCTCGCCGCCGAAGGCGCTTCCGTCGTCGTGAACTACGCCTCGAGCAAGGCCGGTGCAGACACCGTCGTCGCCGCGATCACCAAGGCGGGCGGCAAGGCTGTAGCGGTTGGCGGAGACGTCTCCAAGGCCGCCGAAGCCCAGGGGATCATCGACGCCGCCATCAAGAACTTCGGCCGCCTCGACATCCTCGTCAACAACTCCGGTGTGTATGAGTTCTCGCCCATCGAAGCCATCACCGAAGAGCACTATCACAAGATCTTCAACGTCAACGTACTCGGCCTCCTGCTCGTCACGCGTGCCGCTGTCGCTCATCTCGGTGAGGGCTCCAGCATCATCAACATCGGCTCGGTCGTCAGCAGCCTGACACCTCCGGCCAGCGCGGTCTACACTGGCACCAAGGGCGCGGTCGACGCCATCACCGGCGTGCTCGCCAAGGAGCTTGGCCCGAAGAAGATCCGTGTTAATGCCCTCAACCCCGGCATGGTCGACACCGAAGGCGTACAGACCGCGGGCTTCCTCGGCTCGGACATGGAGAAGAACATCGTCGCGCAGACCCCGCTTGGCCGCGTCGGCCAGGTCGATGACATCGCCTCCGTCGCTACCTTCCTCGCCTCTGACGACGCGAAGTGGGTCACCGGCGAACTCCTCCGCGTCGGCGGCGGTATCCACTAATCGCTAATCCTCGCACGCCAACAGGCCCGCTGCCGCAGCAAGACGGTAGCGGGCTCCGCATCAACCGTCACACCTGAAAAGGGGAATGTTATGGGTAAGCTCACAGGAAAAGTAGCAGTCATCACCGCAGCCACTTCCGGCATGGCACTCGCGACAGCGAAGCTCTTCGTCGAAGAGGGCGCCTACGTCTTCATCACGGGCCGCCGTCAGGACAAGCTCGATGAAGCCGTCAAGGCCATCGGCAAGAACGTCACCGGCGTCCAGGGCGACGCCTCCAACCTCGCCGACCTCGACCGTCTCTACGAGACCGTCAAGCGCGAGAAGGGCAAGATCGACGTCCTCTTCGCCAGCGCCGGCCAGGGCGAGTTCGCCACGCTCGAACAGGTCACCGAAGAGCACTTCGACAAGACCTTCGACCTCAACGTGCGTGGAACACTGTTCACGGTACAGAAGGCCTTGCCGCTCTTCAACGACAACGGTTCCATCTTCCTCAACGGCTCGATCGCCAGCATCAAGGGCATCCCGTCCTTCGGCGTCTACAGCGCCAGCAAGGCCGCGGTTCGCTCTTTCGCGCGCACTTGGCTGCTGGAGTTGAAGGAGCGCCGCATCCGCGTCAACATCCTGAGCCCTGGCACCATCGATACCCCCATCCTTGACCCGCTTGGCGATGAGGCGAAGGAAGGCTTCAAGAAGATGATCCCGCGCGGCGAGATGGGCCGTCCGGAAGAGATCGCCACGGTAGCTCTCTTCCTGGCCTCCAGCGACTCCAGCTTCGTCAACGGCATCGAGCTCTTCGTCGACGGCGGCACCGCCCAGATCTAACGACCGGCCTCCACACTTCCGGAGCCCAACCCAACGGGACTCGCCCGGCAGCTACTCCACTAGCTGCCAGACGAGTCCCGTTCTCTTTGTGTTTGCGATTTTGTTCGCCAAAAGCGCCAGCTGCATCGATATCGAATTCGAGGCGCAGCCTGATCGTTCGAAGTGCAAGTCTTCGAAGTGCAAATCTAGGATCTGCTATCAATTACACCCCACACATGGCGCGAAGCGCATTCCGTGACGCTTCAGCGTCACGGAGACGGAGGGAGCCGTAGCCTTTAGGCTACGGAATAAAGGTCAAGCAAGAATTGGGCTTTAGCCCCGGGCCTTTTGCCAATGCAGGCAAGCATCCCAGGACCAACGAGATTGCTGACAATTAAGGACATGGGCTTCAGCCGTGCACTGAGGGCTCGCATAAAATCAAACACGTGAAGCAGAATTTGAAGCTACTGGTATCAGGAGTGTTCTTCGGGATCGCTACGACGCTCAGCGCGCAACAGTCACCGAACGTCTTTCAGAACCTGATCGCGGACTCGGCTCACCGGATCGCCATCGCCCATCAGGTAGCACTGTCCAAATGGGACAGTAACGGCGTCGTCGAAGACTCGGCCCGCGAGACCCAGGTGCTTCAGAATGCGGTCGCAGCAGGACAGTCCAAGGGTCTTAGCGAAGCCTCTCTCACTTCGTTCTTTCGATCCCAGATTGAGGCCAACAAGCTTGTGCAGTACTCGCTCCTCGCGGATTGGCAGGTAGCCGGAAAGGCTCCGGAACACCAGAAGGTAAATCTCTCCACTGAGATCCGTCCGGAACTCGACCACCTTCAGTCTGCTTTGATCTCGGACCTTGTCCAAAGCGCCGAGGCCCGCTCTCGGCCCGACTGCTCGACTGCGCTGGCCGTCGCGATTCACAAGTATCTCGCCACGCAAAGTACCGCCGAGTCGACGCTGGATGCACTGGCCCTTAACCGTTCCCTGGCCACAGCCTGCGTTCGCTAAAGTAAATCTCCTGTAGGTGTATAGCGAAGCTACGACACTTATGGATGTCACGGATGCAGCTTCTGCTCCAGATCCGGCACAAACAGCGGCTGGGCGTCGGCTTCCAATCGATGCGCCGCCGCCAGTGCCAGGGCATAGGCGGCTTGTGCACTGTTTTTGTCGCCTAATGCCGTCTGGGCGTCTCCCAGGGCTGTCTGCGTCAGGACATTCTGCGGCTGCAAAGCGACAGCCTTCTCTGCCGCAACCAAAGCCTCTGCGGGCCTTTTCTTCCTCAGCAGGATTTGCGATTTTTGGACTGCTCCCAACGCCGCCGCTTCATGCACATCGAAATCGCCATGGTATACAAACACGCTGTGATCGATCTGCTCCGCCATCGGCATCCGCCGAAATCGCTCGAAGATATTCAACTGGTCGCTGGGCCAGTCACAGGCTTCCAGATCGTCTGCGCTTAACAGGAGGTTGCCATGGATGGTTTCTGGCACGTCGACCGGCAGGATCTCTCCTCCGGTATGGGCCGTGGGCAGCGGGTGGCAGGGAATGCCGTAGGCTTGCGGACGAAGATCCGGATAAGCGGAATAGGCGAACCAGCACTCCTCGCCAGGATGAGCGTCAACCCATTGCTTGACGTGTGGCAGTTGCTGCGCCCAATCCACACTGGAGTCGCTCAGGTATTTGTGCGTATTCGCCGTGCCGCCCCAGGCTTCGTTGGCGTACGCCATCTCTGCCGGAAACACAGCCAGGGCAGAAACGACATGACACGCCACCAATCCTCCACCGATCCAAATCCAGCGCCGGTTCTGCCGCGCGAGCGCTGTCAGACCCGCTGCTGCCAGCAACGCGGCCAGTGGATATAAGAACAGAACATGACGCGTGCCGATGTTCATACCGCTCAGGATCGCCACACCCAGATAGATAGCTCCCGGCACCACAAGATACGCCAATTCTCTTCCTTGACTGAGCCGTCTGCTGATCAGCGCAATCCCTGCCAGCACTACCAGGCCGATCAAGCCCAGAGTGGTCTTGATGGACAGCGCGACTGGAAAGTACCACCAGACGCCGTGAGGATAATCGTGCCCTAGCAGGAAGATGGGATACTGCTGCGCTGCGTAGTGGATGTCAGTCATCCCCAGCAGGTAGGATTCTGGCAGCAACCGCCAGTGGGCGAGATGTCCTATCATCCAACTGTTCATCCCCTTGAGGGGTGCAGCGTATTCGCTCAGCGTCGGGTTCATCGCCAGCCCTGCCGGTCTGGCCGCATAGCGAAAACCATAGAAAGCCCAGAGCACCACAACCGCCAGGACAACGATGGCTGCAAATCCGCCAAGCAGTGTCCCAGCCGTCCGCTTGCGCCGTCCCGGCTCGGCACAGGCGACCTCTACCAGCATCAATCCCAGCAGCATTGGAGCCAGCAAAATCCCGCTGTGCTTGGCCGACAGCGTGAGTCCAGCGGCCAGGCCGGTCAGCAGCAGACGAATCACAGAGGGCTGCCTTGCGTAACGGTAGAAGCAATAGATGGTGGCCAGAAAGAAACAAGCGACGCCCATATCGGTCGTGACCAGATCGCTGTTGGCCAACACGTTGGGCTCGAAGACCACCAATAGCAAAGCCAGCAAACCAGCGGACTCGCCAAAGAACGTGCTCCCCATCAGAAACACCATCACGGAGAGGCCCACGGCAAAGACACCTGCTGCCCGGCGCATGCGGAAGAGCAGGCGATGCTTTGGGCCATCATTACGTTCCAGAAAATCACGGCCATCCCGGTACGCCTCTGTCTTGAACATTCGCTGTTGCAGCGGAGGCACCCAAAGCTTCTCCTGCAGCAGAGGCAGTGTCGCTACCAGCTTCACCAGCGGCGGATGCTCGGGATTCAGACCGTAGTCGCCGCTATGCCACATCATGTAGCCGGCGAAGATATGGTCGCCCTCATCGAAGGTGAGCGACTCACCATGAACGATGATCGCAACCAGGATCATCTGCAAGAGGATCAATCCGCCTGCTAAGGACCAGACGGGCATCTTCAATCTATTCATTAACCTTCCGCCCCAACTGCTATACCCAATGATTCGCGCCCCCATTTTATAGGGATTTTCACGAAGGACCTTTTCGGTGGAAGATGCATCAAAACCAGGCGTGGTGGGTCTAACGAGACAGAAAAAAATCAGGGGGAAATCATGCAACTGCAACTGCTGCGAAATGCGACTCTACGCTTGAACTATGCCGGACGAACGATTCTTGTAGATCCATGCCTCGGCGCAAAAGGGAGCCTGCCCACAGTAGCCGGTATCCAGGCCAATCCCACCGTAGATCTGCCGGTAACGGTAGAGAAGCTGCTGCAAGGGGTCGAACTGACCGTCATCTCGCACCTCCATCCCGACCACTTCGATCCCGCAGGAATCTCGCATCTGCCGAAGACGATGCCGATCCTCTGCCACCCTGCCCATCTCAAGGAGATCGAGGAGCACGGATTCACGGCGGCCAGGACTCTGACAGAAGAGGTCGTGGAGGGCGCTCTCACCATCGCACCCACCACTGGACAGCATGGAACGGGCGAAATCCTCGCAAAGATGGGTACTGTGATGGGCTTTATCCTCAAGGCCGAGAATGAACCCACGGTCTACTGGGCCGGTGACACCGTACTGACGCCGGAGGTGATCGAGATCGTCCGCAAGATCAGGCCGGACGTAATCGTTACCCATTCCGGAGCTGCGACCCTGGCGAACACGCTGCTGCTCATGGACGATGCACAAACCATTGAGCTCTACCGCCATGCAGGCGAGGCCATCTTCATCGCGGTCCACATGGAGGCGTTCGATCACTGTGCCGTGACACGCGACCGGCTGCGTGCCACCGCGAACCTCGCTGGCATCCCGAGCCACCGTCTTCTCATCCCCGCCGATGGAGAGCAGATAGAGCTATAGACCCTTGCCTTCACTTTGTTTTGAAGGGGCGGAGCTTCAGCTCCGCCGTTGGGATAGCAATGAAATAAAGCGGCTTCAGCCGCGGAGGAAACGATGTCTATTGGGGCAGTGACTCTGTCCCTTGGAAAGCGCTCTTCTCGTTGCTGGCATTGTCAATTGCCGGTTAAACACGAGGCCTTTTCACCCGCAGGGCTTTTGCCCCGCAGCACGATCCCCCATAGACCTAGTATTCTGATTGCACGATCATGGCATACCCCACAAATAACCTGAGGATTAAATCCACTAGAGTCGTTCTTCCTCCTATCTTCCTTGAGGAGGAGATGCCTGTTACCGATAACGCTTCGCGCACCGTCTTCGACGCGCGTCGCCAAATTGTAGACATCCTCAACGGATCGGATGATCGTCTGGTTGTCGTTGTAGGTCCTTGCTCCATCCACGATCCGGTCGCCGCCCGCGAGTACGCGGGCCTGCTGAAGGAGGCGATTGCAGAGCTCTCCAGCGACCTCATGATCGTGATGCGTGTTTACTTCGAGAAACCGCGCACCACCCTCGGCTGGAAGGGGCTTATCAACGACCCCTACTTCGACGAGTCCTTCCGCATCAACGACGGGCTGCGCATGGCGCGCCACCTCCTCCTCGATCTGGCCGAGATGGGAGTGCCCGCCGGCACCGAATACCTCGACATGATCTCGCCGCAGTACGTCTCCGACCTCGTAAGCTGGGGAGCCATCGGCGCGCGAACCACAGAGAGCCAGGGCCATCGCCAGCTCGCCTCGGGACTCTCCTGCCCGGTTGGCTTCAAGAACGGTACCTCCGGTAATGTGCGCATTGCGGTGGAGGCCATCCTCTCGGCCAACCATCCACATACCTTCCTGGGCACCTCTGAGACCGGGCAATCCGCCATCCTTCTCACCTCCGGCAACACGGACTGCCACATTATCCTGCGCGGCGGCCGTCAGACCACCAACTACGATGCCGCTGCTGTGGCCTCGACAGTGGAAGAGATGGAAAAGGCAGGCGTCAAACCCCGCATCATGATCGACTGCAGCCACGCGAACAGCGGCAAGGACCACCGTAAGCAAGGCGAGGTATGCCGCTCCGTATCCGAGCAGATTATTGCGAGCACGAACCGTAACATCATGGGCGTCATGATCGAAAGCAATCTCGTCGCCGGGGCGCAGCCTCTCGTCGCCGGCAAAGAGCTGGTCTACGGACAAAGCATCACCGACGCCTGCATCGACTGGCCCGAGACTCAAACTCTTCTGCGTGAACTCGCCAGCGCTGTCCGCGAGCGGCGAGCTCACCTCAAATAAGCCGCAACCTTAGGGCGTGTTATCAACTTGCACTTGGAGTGTGGTCGAACTGTGTAGTCAGTTTGCTGAGGCACAGATCGGAAGGGCACGGTTTCAACCGTGCCGTAGAGGCAGCATTCAACGCTTTTTCCGTTCTGCCGAAGGCTGAAGTGGAGCCCGCAGGGCGCAACGACTGAATTGCCTTCCTTCGTGCAGCCCAGATTACACAAGGAACAACCCGGAAAACCTGGAATCTCTTCCCGCACGCCTCCTGAATCGGTAAAGATCAGTCCTGCGATTTAACATACGAACATGCGAGAGATTGCGATCGGCGGCAGAGAGAAGATCAACCTGGAGACATGGGAGCGCCGTGCGAGCTTCCAGTTCTTCAAGAGTCTTACCGAGCCTTATCACGGCGTCTGTCTCCGCGTTGACTGCACGGAAACCTACCGCTACGCGAAGCAGCATCAACTCTCGGTCTTCCTGTCATTGCTGCATCGCTCCCTTATCGCCGCGCACCAGGTGGAGAACTTCCGGACACGCATTGTCGAGGGCGACGTCTGGCGCTACGAGCAGATCAATGGAGGCAGTGCCGTCGGCAGGGCGAACGGCACCATCGGCCTGGGGCATTACCAGTTCCGGCCGCAGATTGACGAGTTCGTGCGCGACGCTTCCATCGAGCTGGATCGGGTGCGGCAGAGAGACGACATCGAGCGCTATCCGGAAGCCAACCTGATCCGTTATTCCGTTCTGCCCTGGTTCGATTTCACATCCATCTCGCATGCGCGCGACTTCGCGCACGAAGACTCCGCGCCCCGCATCACCTTCGGCAAAATTACGGAAGCGACAGGCCGCCGCACCATGCCGGTATCGATCCATGTACATCACGCCTTGGCCGACGGCCTGCATGTAGCGCAGTTCGTAGAGAACTTCCAGCATGCCCTGGAAGCGCCCGACTTCCAGGGAATATAGCCCAGGCCGGTCAGCCGGTTGAGATCCCTGAATCTGCGACACAAAGTGAGCGGGCTTTAATCGGTTACTTACAAGTTCTGTTTCGTGATCGATAATTCATTCGGCCCGCTGGTCCTCGGACCACAGTAGACGAAACGCTACACCTAAGAATTCATAGGCTGGATCCAACAGCACTAGAATGAATTCAAATTCCCGCCTCCAGTGAGACCCGTATGTCAGAAGAAGAAAAGCTGGTCGGCGGCAATGTTTCTGATTCGGTAGTCCGAATTGGATCTACCGTTCGCAAGCCCGCCACTGTGGCTACGCCTGCGGTACAGGCTCTTCTCACCCATCTACATTCAGTTGGCTTTGCCGGAGCCCCACAAGGTCTCGGATTGGATGAGCGTGGACGCCAGGTCTTTGAATTCATACCTGGTGCGATGTGGGACAGAAAGCAACAAAACACCTTGGCCGATCTACGGAGAGTCGGCGCTCTGATCAGGTCATTGCATGATGCAACTGCCTCGTTCACTCCACCTAGGTCTGCTGAATGGAACACTCTCTCTGTTCCGGACGGGCACGACATCCTTTGCCACAACGATCTTGCTCCGTGGAATCTGGTCTGCGGCGCCGATCGCTGGGCGTTCATAGACTGGGATAACGCCGCACCTGGAACTCGCCTGTGGGATCTGGCCTGGGCAACGATCTCCTTCCCGCCTGTTGAACCGGATTGCGATCTTTCCGTAGCGGCAACGGCCATCCATGCGATCGTCGAGGGTTATCGCCTCCCGCCCTCTGAGTACGGCAAACTGCTTCGACTGATGGCCACAAGAGCGCGTGCCGGTTCTGATCTGCTGGTGCAAGGTGCGAGGACAGGTCAACAGCCCTGGGTAAGACTCTACGCTGAAGGGCACGACAAATATTGGGGACCAGTCTCCAACTACATCGACCGCTCTGCCTCAATTCTTGAAGGCATGCTGGTCTCTTTGAGCGCTGGCTGATCTGGCTGGTCTTTAAAACACGCTTCTCTTTCCAAGACCAGAACTCTTCTGTTTGCCGACAGACTGGAAGTTAACTAACCTCGCGTCACGCGACCCGCTGAACCCATTGGCTTCGCCAGGCCGGTGCCTCGAAGGGGTCCGCGAAATACTGTGTCTCATGCACGACCTTACCGTCACGGAACTCCATGATGCTCACGGTATAGGCAGGCCGTCCCTGGTAGGTGATGGTGTACTCAGTAACCCAGAGCTCCCCGGCTCCCGAAATTCGCCTGACGCTAAACCCCGACGGCTTGCCCGGATGATGACTCCGCAAGGCCTGCAGATTCCTTCGCCCAAGAATCCGCTCGCCAGACTGCGGATAATCGCAGATAGCATCGTCATCGTAAATATCGTGTTCCGCCTCTGCATCACCGGCTGCCGACGCCTGCCAATGCGCGTTCAAGGCTTCACGTATCTGTTCCTCTTTCATGGGCGACTCCTGGAGCTGGTTGGCTTTCATGTTGATCTACCTCATGGAAGGAAAGATATCCACGGGCAAGGACATTGCAGTCATCACCAACGGTGCATCAATGAGCCGCGTCAACGCAAGCTGCGTTATTCAGGCGAGGACCACAAAGGCACCACCACAGCGCGAAGCGCAGTCCCTGACGCTTTAGCGTCAGGGAGACGGAGGGAGCAGGGGCATTTAGGCCCCTGAATTCCAGGCTTGGCAAAATGCGGCCTTTAGGCCCGGGCCTTCTTACCGTCAATGTCAGTTAGCAGCGCTGCCATCACTTGATTAGTAAACTTTCACGCTGGGATCTTCATCGTAGAGCGAGCCTCTTAGTTAGCTGCATCCTGGCAAACTAGTTAAGCTGCAAACACTCCCACCAGTTCGTACCCATAAATACTCTTCTCTTTACGGAGACTGGAACTTCCTGGTTGACGACAAATCGAAAGCTAAGTAATGCCTATCACCCCGCAACAAGCTCAAGCCGCTGACCACGCGCAGTTTCTTCCTCGTTATCGGAAGAAGAAGCCGAGCTCCGCCCACGGCTATATTGCCGCGGCGAACATCCCATCACCCTCTTGAAGGCGGTGCTGAAGGCGCTTTCAGATTCATATCCCAGCGACGGCGCAATCTCCGAGATGGGATCGCTGGAGTTCACCAGCCTGTCCCCGGCCAGCAGCATGCGCCAGCGCGTCAGGTACTCCATGGCAGATGTCCCAACCGTCTGCTTGAACCTCAGCGCAAAGATCGATCGCGACATCCCCGCTAGTCCGGCCAGTTCCTGCAACGTCCAGCGATGCATCGGATCGGAGTGCATCGCACTGATCGCCGCGCTGATCTGCTTGTCTGCGAGAGCGAAGAGCCATCCCACGCCCCCACTCAACCCCTCCGCCAGATGCAGCCGCAACGCCTGCACCAGAATCATGTTGGCGAGTTGTTGTGCGACCAGAAAGCCGCCCGGCTGCGGCTCGCGCAACTCCTGCCCCATCCGCTCCAGGGACCAGCGCAGCGTCGCCCTGTCCGACTCTTTCCGGAGATGCACAATAGGCGGCAGCACTCCCAGCAGGATGTCGGCATGCTTGCCGCCAAGCGTGAAGTGGCCGCCGACACTGAAGCAATCCCCGCCGCCATTGACCGTGCGGATGGCCCCATTCAGAGGAAATTGAAAGAGCGAGAAAGCATCGACCGGGGTTAGCGCCGGATCGCTTGCCAGGACGAAAGGACGCCCGCGCGGCAACAGGAAGCAGTCGCCCGGCTCCAGCCTCACCGGCTCGGGAACGCCCTCCACGGACAGCCAGCAATGCCCCGAGACCAACGCATAGCATTTGATCCCCTCATGCTGGCCGAACCGGACCGACCACTCTCCGCCCATGTCGACGCCGCCGGACATGTAATTGCGCGGTTTCAGCAGCGACAGCACATCGGAGAGCGGATCCATAGAAACCCCGGACGATTGCAAAGATAATACGGACTCTACAGCATAGATTGTACGGCCTTCATCCCTTACCTTGTCCTAACGGGGCTGCGAACGCGGCCACGAGCAACAGGGGTTCACGAACCAAAGGAGAAGTCGTTATGCGTGTTTTCGTTACTGGCGCCACTGGATTTATCGGCTCTGCCCTCATTCCGGAATTGAGGAACGCGGGTCATCATGTACTCGGATTGACGCGCTCGGAAGAGGGAGCGAAGTCCCTGATCGCCGCAGGCGCCGAGGCGCACCGAGGCGATCTTGAAGACCTGGAAAGTCTGCGCAGCGGAGCGGCCCTGGCAGACGGCGTGATTCACTGCGGCTTCAACCACGACTTCTCGAAGTACGTAGCTAACTGCGAGATGGACAGGCGAGTCATCGAGACCCTCGGATCCGTGCTCGCCGGCTCGGACCGGCCCCTGGTGATCACGTCCGGGGCCAGCACGGCGATCACTCCGGGACGCGCTTCGACCGAAGAAGATGCGCCCAACTCTCCCATTCCCCGCGTGGCTTCGGAGATGGCGGCAGCAGCCGTGGCAGCGCAAGGCGTCCATGTTTCGGTCATGCGCCTTCCGCAGGTGCATGACACTGTCAAGCAGGGCCTCGTCTCTTACCTGATCGATGTTGCCCGCAGGAAGGGTGTCTCCGCGTATGTCGGCGACGGCCTCAATCGCTGGCCCGCGGTCCACGTGCTCGACGCTGTTCGTCTCTACCGGCTCGCGCTGGAGAAAGGCGTTGCGGGAGCCCGCTACAACGCGGTCGGAGAAGAGGGCATTCCGCTGCGAGAGATCGCCGAGACGATCGGTCGCGGCCTGAAGCTGCCGGTGGTGTCCCTGTCCCCTGAGCAGGCAGCCGAGCACTTTGGCTGGCTGGCGGGATTTGCAGGGTTCGACGGAACGGCTTCGAGCGCCCTCACGCAACAGCGGCTGGGATGGCGCCCCACAGGCCCGGGTCTGATCGCCGATCTCAACAACATGCGCTTCGAAGCCTGACAGAGTCTGTACCTGCGGCGCAAAGTGCCGCAGGTACATGCCTCATCGCAGGGCTGTCATCAAAATTGCTCATGGGTGAAGTCGAACGGTTCAAACAGTTTGCTGTGGCACTGTTTCATTGGTACCGTTTCATTGGTACCGTTTCGTTAAGGGCATGGCTTCAGCCATGCCGTAAAGCATCGAGCCGAAGGCTCATACCTCGCTGCCGCAGGCTGGAGTGAAGCCCGCAGGGCGTAACGACCGAATCGCCTTCTTCGGTCGAGGCAAGACAAGTCGTTCCGACCACAGATATATCCTGCTTTGACTTTGCCAGGCTTACAATCGGTCCTGTATTCGGGAGGCCTTTTTGGACAAGCGAGACTTTCTTAAGGGTTCGGTGACCACCGCCGCGGCTCTGATGATGGGGTTGAACGAGGGCCAGGCCTTCGCGGACGATTCTGTTCCCAGAACCAACTGGTCCGGAAACTATCACTACTCGACCAATAAGGTCCTTCAGCCTGCAACGGTCGCCGAAACTCAGGACGCGGTTCGCAGTGTTGCCGGGGTCCGCGCCCTCGGTACCCGTCATTCCTTCAACGGCATCGCCGATTCGCCGATTGCCCAGATTTCTACCCTGAAACTCAAGGACGTCAGCCTCGACGCGAAGGCCTCCACCGTCACCGTAGGTGCGGGCATCCGCTACGGAGACCTGGCTGTCCTGCTCGACGCGAAGGGCTTCGCGCTCCATAACCTGGCGTCGTTGCCGCACATCTCGGTCGGCGGAGCGTGCGCGACCGCAACCCATGGTTCTGGAATGGGCAATGGCAATCTCGCGACTGCCGTGAAGGCCGTGGAGTTCGTCGCCGCCGATGGCTCTGTCCACACGCTCTCTCGCGATCGAGACGGCGATCGCTTTGCCGGGAGTGTCGTAGGTCTTGGAGCGCTTGGTGTTGTCACTCATCTCACACTCCAGATACAGCCACGATTCGACATGACCCAGGTCGTCTACCGGGATCTACCTTTTAGTGAGCTCGAGCACCACTTGCCCGAGATTATGGGTGCAGGCTATAGCGTCTCCCTCTTTACCGACTGGCAGAACGGCCGCGCCGGTGAGGTCTGGATCAAACGCCGCGTCGACCAGGGCGGAGCCTCCGCGCCGCCAGCCCGCTTCTTCAATGCGACCCTGGCAACCACCAAGCTCCACCCTATCCTCGGCCATCCAGCCGAAGCCTGCACCGACCAGCTCAATACCGTCGGCCCCTGGTACGAGCGGCTGCCCCACTTCAAGCTGAACTTCACGCCCTCTAGCGGCCAGGAATTGCAGACAGAGTTCTTCGTTCCCTTCGACCGTGGCTATGAGGCCATCCGGGCTGTCGAGACACTCCGTGACGTGATCACACCGCATCTATACATCACGGAACTCCGTGCCATCGCCGCCGACGATCTATGGATGAGCATGGCTTACCAGAGGCCGTCCCTCGCGATCCACTTCACCTGGAAGCTCGAGACCGACGCGGTCCTGAAGCTACTGCCTCAGATCGAAGCCAGGCTTGCTCCCTTTGGCGCACGTCCGCACTGGGCCAAGGTATTCACCATGAAGAGCAGCCACGTCGCACCTCTCTACCCACGTCTGAAAGACTTCCTCGTTCTCGCGAGGAGTTTTGATCCGAAAGGGAAATTCCAAAATGCCTTTCTGCAGGACCATGTCGATATTGCCTGATGAGTCGCGATAGGCCGCAGCGCGAAAGCCTTCAGTTCTCTCGCGCTGCGGCTTCCAAAGCAGGCAGGTCCAGCTTGATCATCCCCATCATGGCTTCCATTGCTTTGGGGTGACTGACCAACTCGCTGATATTACGCGGCACAATCTGCCAGCAGAGGCCGAAGCGATCCGTGAGCCAGCCACACGCCATCGATTTGCCGCCTTCGATCAACTTGTCCCAGTAGCTGTCGATCTCTTTCTGGGAGTCGCAGCGGACAAAGAACGAGAAGGCAGGGGTGAGCGGTTGTCCGGGGCCGCCGTTGAGAAACACCATCTCCTGGCCTTCGAGTTCGATGGTGATCGTGGCAATCTTGCCCACGGGCCAGGGACCGACGCCTTTGGAGCGCAGCTCATCGAGTTTGCGCGCGTGGGGGAAGACGCTCAGGTAAAACTCAGCGGCTTCTTCAGCGTTGTCATTGAACCAGAGGAATGGCGCAAGTTTATTCATGGCAGGCATAGTACCAGCGATGAGGCCACTTTCGATAGGCCGATTTTCAGGGAATTACTCTTACGATGCCGTAGGACAAACCCCGCTCCCGTTTCCCCCGAGACGGGCAGCCAAAACTGAAATTCCCAGAAATAAAACTTTTACCGACAGCTTGTAGAAATCCAGTCTGACCGTTCGTCGTTATAGTGAAGGCCAGAAACGCAATCCCGGAACGCGGAGACTCAAAATGAGAAAGCTCACAATCTGCGAAAACATCTCGCTGGACAGTGTGATCCAGCACTCCACCGATGAAAACAACTTTCCCTACATCGACTGGACCCTGCCCTATCGGACTCCTGAAGGCAGAGATTTAGTAGTCGCCGCGTATGGCGAGAAGCTCGATCTGCTGCTTGGCCGTCACACCTACGATGAATGGTCGGGCCTATGGCCAAAGTCGCCGAGCAGTCCGATGGCCGACCGCATTAATGCTGCGACGAAATACGTCGTGACCCACAGGCCGGACAGCCTTGAATGGGGCCCGTTCGAGGCCGTTGGACCGGACCTCGTCGAGGGCATTCGCCGCATCAAGTCACAGGCCGGCCCGGACCTTATCCTCTGCGGCAGCTCCACACTGACATCGCCGCTACTCGAACATGGGCTTGTGGACGAAGTTCTGCTGGTTGTCTACCCGGTCCTCCTGGGTACAGGAAAACGCTTCTTTAGAGAAGGAACGCCACCACGCGCCTTCGAACTCCTCAGCACAAAAACAACCCGGACCGGCGTCTTCCTCAACCATTACAAGGTCGTCGGCCCTTTGAAGATCGGATAGTTCGACGACGGAACATCCTCTGTGACTGCGGGCGTCTTTGAGGTGCGGATGAGTCCTGTGAAACGCACGTTACGATACTGATCCGCAGTCTTAGGACCTGTCATCAAATTGCACTTGTAGTGTGTCGAAGTATGCAGTCAGCTTGTTGAGACACAGATCGGAAGGGCATGGCTTCAGCCATGCCGTAAATAGCAGGCCAAAGGCCGTACCGCTCTACCCTGAGCGTAGTCGAAGGGCCGAAGTGGAGCCCGCAGGGCGCAACGATTGAACTGCCTTCTTTCGTCGTGGCGATACCTGTCACCTTCGCTACAGATATATCCCTGGTGAATCCTGTACAGCCTTGGAGCCAACGTGCCGAAAGGAGGGCCTTGCAGGAATCATGGTGCGACGATGATGGAGGCAGACCCTCGATGTTCTTTCTCGACCTGCTGAAGTTCCACAAGGAACGCATCGAGAGCGGCCGGATCAAAATCCACGCACACGGTTGCGCTCTCTGCCACTTCCTGCACTCCGTAGTCCCCTTCGATACTTGCGCGAAACGCTGCATGCCCGGCCATATCCTTGCAGTAAAACTCAAGGTGAACTGACCCGCCAGCGAACTCCTTTCCCGCTGCGCCGAAGGTCACCTCTCTCTTGTCGAGGCCGTTCTTCGGAAAGCCCACAAGTGCGGCGGCTGCTTCAAGCAATCCGTCCGTGCCAACGTATACGTCTGCCGTGCCTCGAAACTTCGCGTTCTCGGCGGTGACGCGAACCTCAATGACATCGCTGTCGTGCCAAAGGTAGGCTACTTTGAGACCTGGGTTCATACGATCAGAGTAGCCTTTGATTCCACTGTCGCAAAACGGCGTTCTCGCAACTTCGATTTGTAAATGGAGCGGACCCGATCAGTACAGCGAAACACGCTGCACGGATACTGATCCGCAGGACCGCACCACCGGCAAAGGTCGGAGCTACTTGCCCGTGTCGAGATGAAAGGCTTTTCCGTACGGCTCGACCGGAAAGCCGCTTGCCTTCCATGCCTCCAGCCCGCCTCTGAGGAATTTAGTCCGTAAAAAACCCATGGCGAGAACTCGATGCAAGATGGCACGACTGGTTTTGTCACTCGGGCACGTGCAATAAACGATCGAATCTTTGTCTTTCGGGATGAGCGATGGATTCTCCATCACTTCACTTGGCGCAAGCCGCTTTGCGCCTGGAATGATCTCGGAATAGGCTAACAAGTCGAGCGGAAGGCGCACATCGAAGAGAAGTACATCCTGATTTGAAGCAAACAATGCCTGCAGACCTTCCGGCGTGATGCTGTACTGTTCTATTTCATGACGGGCTTTCGACCGTCTGCTCCATACAACGAGAACGATCAACAGGCACACGGCGCAAAGGGCAGTTAGAGTCGCAACCATCTTCGTTTCTCCCTATCCCACCTCAGATTCACGAAAGACCTGAGAGGATGCAACAGGCTGGACCACGGCAATCTGGAAGCTGACTGACGAGAGGCTGGCATAACGGTACCAGATAGTGTCTGACGAATCGGAGCTACGACTTTTATCCTTGTGGCTGTTTTTGTTGTCGCCTTTGCCCCGCCGATTGCCTTTGCTTTGAAGGTGCGGGACTTCAGTCCCGCCGTCTATGCATTGTTGTTCGTGTGGCTTTAGCCACGGAGGGAATGCTCGCTTGGCAAAGAGCCTCTCCACGGCTAAAGCAAATTTCCTGTAGGTGTATAGCGGAACCGTGACATCTATGGCTGTTTTTCCCCAGAAAAATGGCACTGCACGCCCGATTCAACTTCCCAGTAACAGGAAATTTGCTCTAAAGCCCGGACCTATCTCAGAAGCAAAAACAACGACAAAAGCCGGTAGCTCCGATTCGTCAGACACTACCTGATCCCGCCTTCGATGAGAGCCTTGGCGATTTACCTCGAATCGAGAGGTCGGCTGGACTGCCTCCGGGCTGCGTCGGATTAGTTCTCTCCCGGCCGCGCGATCTTGTCGATCACCAGCACATCCGCAGGCGCCTTCACACGTTCCAGCTTGAGCCCGATCTGGTCCTGAATCGCCGTAAACAGACCTGGAGGCGGATCAGGAGCCGTTGTCTGCGCATCGTCCGGCGTCCACTGCAGATGGAAATCGTAGCGCCCCTTGAGTCCGGTCTGATCGAGGACAGGCCGATCCACATAGTACTGGAGGATGATAGCCAGCTCTGCCATGGAGGCATTCTTGAGCTCTTCCACATGCCGGCCATTGTCCTCCCTGGTCGTCTGTTGCAACCACCCGTTCGGATCGCTCGTATTCGCACTCAGCCTGGAACTGCCCTTGACCGCCGTCAGCGCAAACACCGCCATCTCCCGCTGTTCGTGATGCAACTGCAACCCGAACCTCTCTGCCAGAAGCTTCCGAACCATGCCTTGCATCTGCCTCAGACTTGGCTGCCCGTCCACATCCGGCGTGCCATCCACATCCCAGCGCGTCGCAATCGCCCAATCCGGCAAACCCGCGAGCTGGCTCTTCTGCACACCGTACCCGAGCAGCAGAAACTGCCTCACCGTCGTGTCCCGCAGCGCCACGCGACGTCCCCGCATAAAGAAATCCTGACCTCGCGTATCGTTCGGGTCACTGGCTTTTATCGTCGCGACTTCCCAGTCCGGATTCGCTTCCTTCGCCATCGACTTTACCGGCTGAGGTTTTCCCGCGTCCTGTGACTGCGCTGTGCACCTCGCTGTCATGCACAGCGCCAGCGACGTCGCCACCGCAGCGACGCCCATCCAACTGCAGGCACATTCTCGAGCTCGAATCAGAGGCTTTCCCATACTCAGCTATAGCTTATCTGCGGTTCAAAAAATGAGCATCCTCTATGTGCAGGGAGGGCTCATGGCGGATGACTGCCCGCTCTGCCTCGATCACGATAAACAGCTTGGTCGCGCCCTGGTGTGTGTCATCTAACGAGTCGGGCACAATCGGCAGCTCCCTCCCAAGGGCGGAAGTTTTTATCGTTAGTGGTAGAAATTGACGCAACCTATTCGACGTATTAATAGAACAGCCAATGGCGGTCTTAATAGGCCAGCTAATGTTGGCTGGAATCGATGCTGAAGGAGAGATTCATGCGCTTCATGATGATGGTGATTCCCAAAGGATATGAAACGGCAACCGCGGACGCGGCCCCCAGCGCGGAGGCGGTGGCCAGGATGATGGAGTACAACAAGAGCCTGCAGAAAGCAGGCGTACTGCTCGGGCTCGATGGGCTTTTTCCCCCTTCGACCGGGGCACGTATTTCCTACACAGACGACAAGGCAACGGTCACGGATGGGCCGTTCGCTGAGGCCAAAGAGACTATCGGAGGCTACTGGATCATTCAGGTGCGCTCGCGGGAAGAAGCGATCGAATGGGCCAGGCGCGCACCGATGTCCAACAACGAGATCATCGAAGTGCGCCAGATCCAAGGGATGGGCGATTTTCCTGCAGACGTACAGAAAGCAGCGGAAGGCTTCGAGGAGCTTCGAAAGGCATGAGTGATATCCACAAAGCGATTGAGGCCGTGTGGAAGATCGAGTCCACGCGGCTCATCGCCGGGATTGCGCGCGTCACCCGCGACATCGGCATTGCGGAGGAACTCGCTCAGGACGCTCTCGTAGCGGCCCTTGAGCGGTGGCCGGAAGAAGGCATTCCGGAAAAGCCCGCAGCCTGGCTGATGACAGCGGCCAAGCGGCGCGCCATCGACTCTCTGCGCCGTGGCCGGATGCTCGAACAAAAGCATGGAGAGATCGCGCGCGAGCTTGAATATCAACAGCAGCGGCTCGGTGAAGCGATGGATCAGGCTCTGGACCAGGTCATCGATGATGACGTCCTCCGCCTCATCTTTACCGCCTGCCATCCTGTCCTCACGGTTGAAGGGCGCATCGCCCTTACGTTGCGTCTCATTGGCGGCCTCACGACCGCTGAAATTGCTCGTGCCTTCCTTGTACCCGAGAAGACCATGGGCCAGCGAATCTTTCGGGCTAAGAGGACTCTCGCTGAAGCCCATGTCCCCTTCGAGATCCCGCGTGGAGACGAGCTGCGTCGCAGGCTTGAGTCCGTACTCTCGGTGGTCTACCTGATCTTCAACGAAGGCTATACGGCGACGTCCGGAGACACATGGATGCGGGAAGAACTTTGCAATGACGCGCTGCGGCTCGGCCGCATTCTCGCGTCGCTTCTTCCCGGTGAATCGGAGGTCCACGGCCTGCTGGCCTTGATGGAGCTTCAGGCGTCGCGTACAGCTGCGCGCAAAGGGCAAAACGGAAAAGCCGTCTTGTTGCTGGAACAAGACCGGTCTCTGTGGGACTACGTACAGATACAGCGGGGCATGGCCGCACTTCATTCTGCGCAGGAGCTGGGTGGCGGGGCGGGTAGTTACACGTTGCAGGCGGCAATCGTCGCCTGTCATGCCCGGGCTCGCACCGCCGCGGATACTGACTGGGAGCGGATCGTTCTTCTCTACGACGCTCTTCTCCAGATCCGCCCCTCTCCCGTCGTTGGGCTGAATCGAGCGGTAGCCGTCGGGATGGCGCAAGGCCCAAACGCCGGGCTTGCTGCGCTGGACGCTCTCGATCCCGACCCTGCCTTGACGGGCTACCACCTGCTGCCCAGCGTTCGAGGAGACCTGCTCCTAAAGCTTGGCAGATTCTCCGAAGCGCGCGAAGAGATTCAGCGCGCAATCGCCATGACGGAAAACAGGCGGGAGCAGGAGTTGCTGTCAGAAAAGCTCAAGCAGATACCGGAAACAAAGCAGGATGCTTGAGCCGCGTTTAAGTTCCTGAGCGACTCACCCCCCCACCGTTTGTCAGTTCTCTCAACCTATCGGTCAACGCAGTAAACCGCGGCGGAGGCAAACTTTCCTGGACGATTTGTCGAAGTCCACTCAAGCCGTTCGTCGTTATAGTGAAGGCAAGCCAAACGGCCCGCCCGAAACCGCTACAGGATAAAAGGAGAAGCTATGCCACATTATTTGGTTGCGATTCACCTCCCCGACAACTACGATCCGTCCGCAGAAGGCGAAGCGATGGTCAGCGATATTGACGTGCTCAACGAAGAGATGGAAGCTGCTGGCGCCAGGTTCTTCGCTGGCGGCTTCGGCGCACCCGGCAACGCGAAGTCGCTGCGCCGGCAGTCGGAGGGAGAAGTGGTCATCACCGACGGGCCGTATCTTGAAGCCAAGGAGCACGTAGGCGGTTTTTGGATACTGAAAGCTGCTGACATGGACGAGGCACTGGCCTGGGGACGCAAGGCTGTCATCGCCTGTCGGGCGCCGGTAGAGGTGCGCGAGTTCGGCCGGAGCAGTGCACAGAAGCTGCTCTAGGATGCACTTGGAGTGTGGTCGAACTGTGCAGTTAGTTCGTTGAGGCAAGCTCCGGAAGGGCCTGGCTTCAGCCAGGCCGTTAAGGTAGCATTCAACGCTTTTTCCTTTCTGCCAAAGGCTGAAGTGGAGCCCGCAAGGCGCAACGACTGAATTGCTTTCTTTCGCGCGCCTCAGGCTGCACAAGGACCACCGGGGACACATTCGAGGATGTAGCCACCCCTTTCGTCGCAATCAGAAGGCAATTCAGTTGTTCCGGCTACGCCTTCACTCCGGCCTTCGGCAGAACGGAAATAATCCCGATCCTAATACAGCGTGGCTGAAGCCAGGCCCTTCCGATCCCGCCTCGGCACCGATGCTTAAGCCTCCAACAACAAAGCGATAGTGCGAGAGCCTTCAGCTCGTCGCACTATCGCTTGGTGGTTATGCGTTATGTGTTTGGATCACTCGGACGTTACCAAGTGAATCTCGTTAGCCAGTGATGCCCTTGTTGACGACGATGGTTACGACCACGCGCCGGTTCTGTGCCTGTGCGCTCCGTGTGTGATCCTCGGAGACTGGGTTGGTGGTTCCCATTGCGGCAGGCGCGAGAATTCTCGTCATGGGAACAACGCCTGTCTGTTGAATGATGGCCAGCACTGCATCGGCCCGTTCACTGCTCAACCTCTGATTCAGCGCTGCTGAACCAACGGCAGAAGCATAGCCCTGTACTTCGATCATGTAGCCCGGGGTAGTCGCAGCCGTCTTCACGAAGTCAGTGAGCTGGTCCTTGTCCTTCTTGCTCACCGTAGCTTTTCCATTGGCGAAGTTGACGGTGATACTTCCCTTGTCCTCGTACTGGTCCAGCGTGGTGAAGCGCTGATTGGCCTGACCGATGGCCTGCTTATTCGTCGCAGTGTCGGCGGTAGTCGTTGCCAGTCCCTGCTTGGTCGCGTCGATATCCTGCGAGTTCTTCGCAGTGTCCTGCTGGCTCTGTTCGATATCCCGACGATCGCTCTTGAGCTGATCCTGTGCAGCCGCAACCTGCTGGTTTACAGGATGTAGGCCCGCGTCAATCTGCCGTGCCGTGTTCATTGCGGTGCGCGAGAACGTGACCTTTTTTGCAACGAGCTGGTGATCGGAGTCATAAGCACCCTCAACCTTCACCGCCAGGCCCGGGACAAGATCAGCAATGCCGGGGTGCTGTCTGCTGAGACCAAGGAAACCGCCCTTTTCTGTTGCCCTCGTGCTGTCCGAGAGAAGCACGGTGAGTCTGGGGCTGTCTGCGGTCTTCACTGACATCGCAGGGCCGCTCCTTCCGATGACCAACCCTTCAACAGTTGCTTCTTGCGCAACTGCTGTAACACCTAGCGATGTAAACATCGCCAGAGATAGTGCCAAGCCACAGGTTGTTGTAAGTCGACCCTGATTATTCATGTATTTGTTACTCCCTTTTCTTTTTTGGCTAGCTGGTCAGCGGCTTCCGGAGCCTCGTTATATCGCGACCGTATGCCCCGCCACAAAGCCCAGATATGAGCTGCAGCAGGAACTCAGTAACCTTGGATGCATAAAAGTCAAAAAGAGTGGGCAAGGGAAGGTTAAAACTCTATATGTCATTCAAAATAAATGGTTTAATGCCGAACTTCTGGCGCTTCGAGCGGCCCCAGGAACTAAGAATGAACCGAATTTTAAGTCTCTCGGTTTAAGTTTCGCGATTGATAATTTAAACAAGAGAATTAGTAACTAATTAGGCTCGCCGGTCCTCTCTCAGCGGTACAAGGGGCCCTCCCCGAAAGTGATAGCTTGTCAGTGAAGCACCTGCTTCACGCTTCACCATGCGCCTATCCCGACTCCACACCCTCGCCGCTCTTCTCTTTGCGTTCGTTCTTGCCGCACCGCAGCACGAAATCGCTGCTCAGGCTATCTCCGGCACTTCTCCACAGAATGCACCGCAGAACGCGCGTATACGCAGCTACATCGCCAACGGCTGGGAGACGCTTTCGCGCTCCATGTCCGACTGCAGTTCAGTGGTGGATGCCAAGGTGAAGACGGTGCCTGTGATGTACCTGCCGGCAGACATGCCGATTCCCGCTGCTGTCGCTGCCATGCAGCAGAAGTGCCATGTTGAGGTGCGTCATCTTCCGCGAGCCATTCACGGTATCGGAGAGGTTCGCCCTGCGGAGTTGCCCGTCGAAGGCCTGCTCTATCTGCCCAATCGTTACGTCGTGCCAGGGGGCCGCTTCAATGAGATGTATGGCTGGGACAGTTACTTCATCCTGCTCGGTCTGCTTCACGATGGACACAGCGATCTCGCACGCGGCATGGTGGAGAACTTCTTCTTCGAGATCGAAAACTACGGCGCCATCCTCAACGCCAATCGCACCTACTTCTTCACGCGCTCACAGCCGCCATTTCTCTCGTCGATGATTCGCGAAGTCTACGAACATCCAGCATCCGGCACCGCACCCGATCTCAAGTGGCTGGCTCGCGCCTACGGCTTTGCGCAGCGCGATTACGCACTGTGGACTTCGCCGCAGCACAAAGCCGGGACTACAGGCCTGGCGCGTTATCACGATCTCGGCGAAGGCCCGGTGCCCGAGATGTCGGATGACTCCAGCTACTATCCCGATGTGATTCGCTGGCTGCTCGCGCACCCGAAAGATCATCCCGAGTACCTTGTGGACGGTGCGGAAGACCCAACGCCGGCGCAGGCTGCAACTCTGGCCCGCACCAGTTGCGACGTCCACATCTCTCATGTCTGCGCGCAGGCTGTCGTCGCAGGACATCGTCTCTCGGCGGACTTCTATCGTGGCGACCGCGCAATGCGTGAGTCCGGCTTCGATAGCTCCTTCCGCTTTGGTCCCTTCTCCGGTTCAACTGCGCACTTCGCGCCGGTCTGCCTGAATAGCCTGCTCTTTCGCTACGAGCAGGACATGGCCCACTTCGCTACGCTCCTCGGCCGCCCGCGCGAAGCCGCCGAATGGACACGCCGCGCCAACGCGCGTCATCACGCGATCGATCGCTATCTGTGGGACTCCGATGCAGGCCTGTACTTCGACTACGACTACACCACCGGCCAGCGGTCGAGCTATCACTACATCTCCACCTTCTATCCGCTGTGGGCAGGAGCGGCGAGCCCCACGCAGGCTGCGGCGGTGCATCAGCATCTCAGCCTCTTCGAACACCCCGGTGGACTGGCGATGAGCGACTCCGCTTCAGGCGTGCAGTGGGACCTGCCCTTCGGCTGGGCCCCGACGACGTGGCTCGCCGTCTCAGGCCTGGAGCACAACGGCTTCCACGAAGATGCGCGCCGCATCGCCCAGAGTTTTTCCGCAACGGTGCTCGACAACTTTCTGCATGACGGCACCATTCGCGAGAAGTACAACGTGGTGAGCGGCTCGGCCAACGTCAAGGTTGCGGCGGGCTACAAGAGCAACGTCATCGGCTTCGGATGGACGAACGGCGTCTATCTGGAGCTGCAGGATCTACTGGCCGCGCCAGCTCACTAGACAACCGCTTATCCGTAAAAGCATCATGGACTCCGAACATCTCTGGAGGTCTTACTCTGTGTTGAATCGCCGTCTGTGTACGCTGCTGCTTAGCGCCGTCGCCTTATTTCCCCTTGTCAGCCGAGCACAGTACGCGCACACCCAGGGAGAACAGGTGATTGGCCGCGATGGCAAACCCCTGCTGCTGCGTGGAACCAACCTCGGCAACTGGATGGTTCCCGAGGGATACATGTGGCAGTTCGGCGGCCACGTCCAATCCTCGCGAGAGATCGAGGCGCTCGTCGCGGAGTTGATCGGACCGGAGCGCAGCAAGACCTTCTGGCAACAGTGGCGCGACAACTACGTGACGCAGAGCGACATTCACTTGATCCACCAGGCGGGCTTCAACTCCATTCGTGTCCCCATGCACTATCGCTTCTTCCAGAGCGACGACGCGGAGGGTTTTCGCCTGCTCGATCGGCTCGTGAAGTGGAGCCGCGCCGAGGGCATCTACCTCGTCCTCGATATGCACGCCGCGCCTGGCGGACAGACCGGAACCAACATCGACGACAGCGACGGCTATCCCTGGCTCTTCACGGACCAGTCTTCGCAGCAGCAGTTGCTGGACACCTGGCAGCGCATCGCGCGTCACTATCGCAACGAGCCTGTGATTCTCGGCTACGACCTGCTGAACGAACCCATTCCCACCTATCCTAAGCTGCACGGATTGAATCCTCTGCTGGAGCCGCTCTACAAGCGCACGGCAGCCGTCATCCGCAAGGAAGACAAGCACCACATCCTCATCCTCGGTGGCGCGCAGTGGGACAACAACTTCGACGTCTTCGGTCCGCCCTTTGACGCGAACGTCATCTACGAGTGGCACAAGTACAAGGTCGCTGTGCCGGATCAGAACCTGGTCCAGCGCTATGTTGACTTCCGCACGAAGAACCACGTTCCTATCTGGCTCGGAGAGTCGGGAGAGAACAAGGACGAGTGGCTCGCCACCTTCCGTACTGTGCTGGAGAAGAACAATATCGGCTGGGCGTTCTGGCCGTACAAGAAGCTGGCAAACACCACCGCCGTGGAGACCGTTACGCCGCCGGCGGATTGGCCGAGCATCGTCGCCTATGCGAAGCTGCCCAACGGCGTCGGCCTCACGTCCGAGCGCCTGAAGGACCGGCCTGAGCAGGAGGTGATCGATCGCGCCTTCGCCCAGTTGATTGAGAACATCAAACTCTCCCACTGCACGACAAACCTCGGGTATGTCCGTGCACTGCTGCCTGAGACAACGCTGACCTCTGCGGCGAATTAATAAACGATCGTGCTGTTTGTTTGCGGCAAAAGAAAAGGGCCGGAGAGAATTCTCTCCGGCCCTCGCTCATGCGATCGAGTGAATGGGTTAGAAGGTGTACCGCAGGGAAGCCTGAGCGCGCCGTGCGTTCGTGCCGTCCGGGAAGCCGCTGGCGGCTGTCCCCTGACCTGCGCCACTCACCGCCTTAATGGTGCCGGTGTTCGTCGCTGCGTTCCAACTGGAGGTATAGGCCGTCTGGTTCACAGACGTGTAGTGAATGTGATTCAGAGCGTTGATGGCTTCAAAGCTGAGCTGAATGCTCTGCGACTTGGGAAGCGCAAAGCTCTTCGTGAGACGGCCATCGAGCTGGACCGTCTGGCCCAGCGGCAGGTTGGCCGTTGGAACGAAGGGAGCGCGAATGCCTCCCGGAGCCTCCGCTCCGATACCGCTCAGGGTTGGGGATGGAACGTAGAGACGGGAGTCGCTGCTGGTTACTGTCAGATTGGAATCGACATACTGCGGCGTGGCGAAGGTGAAGATCGGAGCCAGCTGCCAGCCGCTCAGCGCTTCCCTCGTCCACTTCGAACCGTAGTCGGCCTTGGGGTAAGAGATCAGGGCCGTCATGACGAGGCGGTGACGCTGATCTTCGAGCGAGCGGCCTTTCTCGAAGGAGTAACCGCTGCGTCCATTGAAGGAGGAGGAGCCGTTGAAGTAGGTGTCTCCCTGATCGGTGAAGTAGTAGTTGCTGGTTGCCGTTCCCTGTCCGAGGTCCTCGGAGTGCGACCAGGTATAGGCGATGGTGCTCTGGATGTACTTGTTCTCGCGCTGATGGAACTCAGCGACCAGGCCGTCATACCAGAGGCGTCCGCCGTTATCGATCTGGAGGATCTTGCCGAAGTTCGGGTTGTAGGTCGTATTGCCATTGGCCGCGTTGAGATAGACCGGCGTGCTGTATGAGCCTGTCTGGTGACCGTTGACGTCGAATACATTGTAGAAGTCCTGCCCCGTCGGCTGTCCGGCGTTCAGGTCGGAGCGCTGCAGGAACTTGATGCCGCGTGAACCCACATAGGAGACGCTGAAGCTCATGTCCTTCGTAAGCTGCTGCTCCACGCCCAGGCTCCACTCCTGCACATAAGGAGTAGCCAGGCCGGGGATCGCAAAGCCGGTGTTGATCGAGCTGGGACTGATGAAAGAGTTGACCTGCGAAAGGCTGGTGAAGACCTGTGCGAAGGGCAGCATCGCCGCAAACTGCGCGGGATTGTTGTCGCTCAGCGTGAAGGACTTGCGAACGATTCCACCCAGCTGCTGCAGGCGCGTGATGGAAGCGCCGGGAAGGCGGTTGTAGAAGATGCCATAGTTGCCGCGCAGCACGGTCGTGTTGTTGTTCATCGAGTAGGTGAAGCCAACACGCGGGGCAAAGTTCGTCTTCGGCTGGTTGATGGGACCGACTGCTGAATTGACGCTGGCATACGAAGGAGCGGGCGGCTGTGTAAAGGTGGAGTACTCATAGCGCAGACCGAGGTTGAGCAGCAGCGTCTTGGCGATCTGGTACTGGTCCTGTGCAAAGAAGTCGTAGTCGCGAATGGTGATGCCGGTGATGGGGTGACCGATCGCCTGAGCAAACGTAGAGTAGTGCTTGCTGGGACCCGTCAGGGGACTGGCTGGATTCGAGTTGACCGGATCGCCAGGCAGCGGGGTCAGGTCGTAGGCAAAGTCGGTGAAGGTGTTGTAGGTGAAGGAGCCCGGGCCGCTGAACACAGCGTTTTCAACGCTGCGCAGATAGGCCAGGTCGGCACCGTACTTGAGCTGGTGCTTGCCCGCGCTCTGCGAGAAGGTGTCGGCCAGGATAAAGCGCTTCTCCGTTGGCTGGATGTTGGGGAGCTGGTTGATCGAGACACCCAGGTTGCCCTGACCGGCGACGGTTACGCTGGAGAGAATGTTGTCCGGCGGAAGCAGGTCGGTGGGCAGGCCCTGGAACCGGCGCTCTGCGTTGAAGCCGAAGCGGAACTCGTTCACCATCGACGGCGAGACGATGTAGGTGTTGGACAAGCGCGCATTGCGCACGTGGGTGCCGATGTTGTAGTTCGAGCCCGAAGCGCCGCTGCCGTCCGTGGGAGCAACCGCGGAGACGCCGTCATGGGTGGCGAAGTAGTTCATCAGGTTAAAGTTCGCGGTGTAGGTGCTCTTCTCGTTCGGGCGATAGTCCAGCCTAAGGAAGCCGTCGTTCTGATGCAGGTTGCGGTTCACGGTGCGGAAGAAGCTGTTGATGTACTTCTGTACGGCAGCGCACTGGATCGCCGCCGCTGTGCATTGGCCGGGAAGCAGCTGGCCGTTGCCATCGAGGATCGACGAGTTGATGATCGAGCTCACGAGCGGGAAGTTGCGAGTGGTTCCCTCATAGGCTCCGAAGAAGAAGAGCTTGTCCTTGAGGATGGGGCCGCCGACGTTGGCGCCGTACTGGTGGCGATACTCCGGAGCGTTATAGGGCTGGCCGTTCAGCTTGGAGAAAGGGTCGGTGGCGTTGAGCGTGCGGTTGCGGAAGAACCAGAACGCATTGCCGTGAAACTCGTTGGAGCCGCTCTTGGTAAGCGAGTTGACGACGCCGCCGGAGCCGCGTCCGAACTCCGCGGAGTAGCCGAAGATCTCGGTGCGGAACTCCTGAATCGCGTCCATGCTGATGTTGGAGAGCGCCGAGCCGCCGCCGCCCGCATTCGACACGGACCACTGCTGGGTGATGTCGATACCGTCCTGGAGGAACTCGTTGCCGGAGGGAACGCCGTGGAAGGAGAGCTCGCCGCTGGTGCCGTCCTGTACGACGCCGGGCGTCAGGAGCGCGAACTGATCGACGCGGCGTCCATTGATCGGGAGGTTCGTGATCTGCTCCTGGTTGACCAGGGCTGAGACCTCTGTCTTGGCCAGGTCGAGGATCGGCTGCGTGTTCTCGGAGACGGAGACCGTCTGGGTCGTGCTGGCGCTTCCGAGCTGGACTGGAACGGCGACCTGTTCGCCGACGTGGACGACGATGCCATCGGTCTTTGCTACGCCGAAACCTGGAACGGTAACAATCACGGAGTAACCGGGATCTGGAGGCAGCGAAGGTGCGAAGAAGAGTCCGGCGTCCGTCGACTTCAACTTGCGATCGATGCCAAGGCTCTTGTTGACGATCTCTACGTCTGCATTGGGGACGACGGCTCCGGAGGGATCATGCACCGTTCCGCTCAGAGCGCCCAGGCCGGCCAGCGATTGGGCCGAGGCCATGCCGGCACTGCCGAGGAAGAACAGAATCAGGAGAGCGAAACACGCCGGAATTCGGCCGAGCAAGCCGGTACGCGTGCGAGAGTTGGGGGAATTACATATTCCAGGCAACATGATGTGGACCTCTCAAAAGATGAATCAAGTTCGTGAAAGCCCGGCGTCAGTTAGGGCGCGGAGCGAAAGTGGATGGAATACAACCTCGCCAGGGGAATTGAAGATCTCTTCCGGTGGTCGAGCGGTATGAGTTTGTTGGGTGAAGCATGCAACTGAAAGCTCTGAACGTCTCTGCGGAGCTGTAGTCCTCCGTCGCGAGGGAATTTCCCTTCGGACTGAAGAAAATACACTGCTGGAACTACCTGGTTGAGGCAGAAAGACGGTATAGATTGCGAGTCAGGGTCGAGCGAAGCTTTGATAAAGCCTGGGTTGAAACGATTCAAACACGGTTCTGGTGCGTCGTCCAATTGCTTTTTGCGAATTGTTGATTTGTTCTGGAAATCGTAGTTAGGGTTATGGAGTAGATGAAAGGAGTGTTGACTTGTTGTCAATAGTATGACATTTTCATTAGGAATGGGCCTTTAATTCGCTCCGGAGGCCCCTTCCTGACACTGAAAATCTCATAGCTTTGTGTCCGTGGGCTGGAAGACGAGTTTCGTCCAGGCAGCGACGCGGCTTTCTGTCTTTGCAGCTGTCCTGCAGCGGCTTGCTAAATCCTGGAGCAGCCACGCATCGCGTAGGCTTATCGATATACATCTACAAACTGAGGTGCGGATTGTTCTGTCTCTCTTTGCGAAACCGGCTCCTTCCAGCGCTCTTTGGAATGGTTTTGATCGCGGCCTGTGCCAGTGGTGCTTCCGCGCAGCGCTATGTGATTGCCGACCAGGATGCCTCCGGCCCCGGAGGGTCGGACATGATGTCGCTGCTGGTCTTTCTGCAATCGCCCGATGTGCATCTGCTGGGCATTACGGTGGTGACGGGCGACTCGTGGCGCGATGAAGAGGTGGCCCATGCGTTGCGGCTGGTGGAGGCGGTAGGTCGCACCGACGTCAAGGTCTATCCCGGCGCGGCGTTTCCACTGGTGCGCACGCTCGATTGGACGCGTCTCGCAAACAAGATGTACGGAGCCGCTACCTTCGAGGGAGCGTTCTCCGACAAGCGCATGGAGAAGCCCTGGGATGCGATTCCCCCGATGCGTGAGGGGCCCCCGTCGACAAAACCAGCGGATGAAGATGCGGCACACTTCATGGTGCGGATGGTCCACAAGTATCCGCACAAGGTAACGATCTACGCCGCGGGACCGCTGACCAATGTGGCACTGGCGATTCGGCTTGACCCGCACTTTGCGGAGCTGGCGCAGGAGCTTGTGGTGATGGGCGGCAGCATCAACCCGAACACGAAGGCGGCGGAGTGGGTCAACAGTCCGCGCCATGAGTTCAACTTCTGGTTCGATCCTGAAGCCGCCAGCATTGCGCTGGAAGCGCCGTGGGCGAAGATCACGACGACCACCATCGATGTCTCGCTCAAGACGCGTCCTGAGCCTGAGGTTCTCGATGGGATCGCGAAGGCGCACAGTCCCGCTGCAGAGTATGTCACCAGATATTTTCAGCGGCCCGTCTTCATCAACTATCTGTGGGACGAACTTGCTGCTGCCGCGTGGATCGATCCGACGCTGATCAAAGAAGAGCGCTATGTCTATATGGATGTCGATACGGTGCGAGGCCCAACGTACGGAGACACGTTGACGTGGAACGAGCAGACCAAGCCTGCGCTGCCGCTGCATAAGGTCCACGCACAGATGGACGTCGATCTGCCGCGTTTGCAGAAGTTTCTCGTCGACGTGCTCTCGCAGCCGACGCCGAAGGTTGTGCCTTCGACGGATGAGTTAACGAAGTAGGACAATTGCACAAATATGTTTCGGTCGTCTGTTTTTTGTCGTCATCCTGAGCCGTAGGCGAAGGACCCCCGCATTGGGGACTGCCACCTGCATTTCGGTTCTGCAAAGCTCTTAAGCACTTAACGCATGACAAGCAGCGTTCGCTCATTTGGCATCGTGCAGAATACGGGGGTCCTTCGCCAAACCACCCCAGCAAGCGCAAAGGACGCGCTCGCCGGGGACCCCGGAACGGCTCAGGATGACGACGAAAAACAGACAAGGCTTGAATGTATCTATAAACGGAGAACATCATGAAGTTCCAAGGTTGGAGCGCATTGCTGGCCCTCGCGCTGCTCGTCATGCCGGTCCGTGCTTTTAGCGCAACGCTGCCTGAGATCAGGAAGGTTATCTATGACCAGGACACGGACGGCATCATTGGCGGCAACGAAGATCCTCTGGTCATGCTCCTGCAGTCGCCGAATATTCAGGTGTTGGGAGTCACGGTAGTTACCGGCAACGGCTGGCTCAAGCAGGAGACGGCCGATGTGCTGAAGCTGCTGGAAGACATCCATCGCACGGATATCCCGGTCTATCAGGGGTCGGAGTTTCCACTCGTGCAATCGCGCTATACACCGGTCCGTCTGATCAGGCTCTATGGCGGAACGCGCACCGATCCCTTCCTTGGCGCGTATGGCGAGTTCAGTCCGGGGCCGGAGGTCGTCGAGCCGCCGCCCGGTGGCCTGGCAAAGACGAAGCCCGCAGCCGGTCATGCGGCAGAGTTCATCATTCAGCAGGTGCATAAGTATCCGCACGAGGTGACGCTCTACTGCGGCGGTCCACTGACGAACGTGGCCCTGGCGATCAGCCTCGACCCCAGCATCGTCGCCTTGACCAAGGAGATCGTGTTCATGGGCACGAGCCCCTCGATGCAGCCGAAGACGGTCAACGTGGTTTACGATCCTGAGTCCGCGCAGATTGTGCTGCACGCGCCGTGGCCCAAACTCACGATCGTCACCGTCGATGTAGCGGAGAAGTTACATCGCACGCCCGAGATGGCTGAAGCTATCGCGCATGGCCAGAACACCGCCGAGGCGCAGCTCTATGAAGAGCTTGTGTTGAAGCCCTATCGCGAGCACAAGCCGCAGCAGTGGTTTCGCATGCCGGATGAGCTGATGGCGGCGTATCTGATCGACCCCAGCCTCATCACAGAGACGCGCCGGTACTATGTCGACATCGATACGATGCAGGGCATGAGCTATGGCTCGTCGATCTATTGGGATGAGACGCCGCGCGGCTACGCCGGCATCCCGTGGCCGGATACGCCGGAGCCGAAGCGTCAAAAGCCTGTCCCGCCGGTCGATGCACGCGTAGCCGATGTCGTATGGGACTTCGATACTGCCCGCTTTACCGCGCTCTTCCTCAAGCTGATGACCGCACCGATGAATCACTAACCAGAAGGAATGGATGACCCGCATGTCCGAACAGAAGCCGCAGAACTACCAGAGCAAAGACGTATGGAGCCGCACCACCAGCATCCACGGATATCCCATCGACGAGCTGCGATCGGTGTTGCAGAAGAGCATTCGCCGTGGACGCGTGGAAGAGGCCGCGCTGGCTGCGTATGAGTTCTTAGCCTCCGGTCCGGAGACCGAAGAGGTGCTCTGGCGCAGGCTGGAGATCATCGCGACGGAAGATGTCGGCCTGGGTATGCCTACGGCTCCGTCGATCATCAACGCGCTGTACCTTCAAGCCGGCCGCATGGCCGACTCCGGCGATCGCTGGATCTACTGTGCGCATGCGGTTCGGCTTCTCGCGACCGCGCCGAAGGACAACATGTCGATGGAGCTCTCCGGCTGGACGAAAGAAGTCGTCGAGCGTGGCGAGCGCAAGGTGGAGGTCGAGGATTTCATGGTTGACCTGCACACTCGTCGCGGCACAGAGATGGGCCGCACCGTCGCGCACTGGTGGAACGAAGGCGCAAAGCTGGAGAACCGCATCGAAGGCTACGACCCCAAGTGGGGCGACTATCTGCGCAAGCTCGCAGGCGCGAAGGTGGAGTAGCAACGTTCCTGAAAGATGGTCACGACCGGGTGCCCCATCCTCGACGCGCGGTTCTATCGCGCGGCAGGGTGGGGTATAGACGCTAAGCGAATCCTACAGATCCTCGAAGCGCGCTCTGCGTCGGGGGTATCGTTTGCGGTAGCAAACGACCGCTCTCTTTCATTTGGTCACAGTCGCTATTAAAGCTGAAAACGGTCGATCTTGCGGACGCTATCCCTGACGCAGAGCGCGATGCCAATGTTTATAGCGCGCTTGGAGTCCATATCCCACCCTGCCGCGCGCCAAGAGCTGCGCGGCAGGGTGGGGCATCTGCTTAAAACGTTATCGGTCAATCGTTATCGATCAATCCAGGAGCGGCCCCGCACGAAGACCGGTAAAATCCAGACAAGAATCGCATCTTCCACCTGCTGCCTATGAGCCATCTGAGTCCAGTCATCTATGGTCGTCAATTTCGGAGCGGTTTCACTGTGTTGCCACGGCACCGGCATGGTGACAGCTACCTCGCCCTGGTTTTGTCCGGTGGCTACGAGGAAGCTGGCGATGGGGGACGTCATCGTGTGCGTGCCGGCCAGGTTGTGATGCACGGGGCGTTTGAGGCCCACTTGAACCGCTACGATGCCAAGGGTTCCGAAGTGCTGGATCTGGCATTGCCCTCCTGGGTGGAACCCTCCGCCGCCTTGATGCAGGCTCCTGATCCCGATACGGCTGTCCGTTTGGCGGAGCGTGATCCGAATGAAGCGCTTGCCTTTTTGCTCGCGACCATGAAGCCGCAGTCTCCGCAGTTCATCGATTGGCCGGACGAGCTGGCACATGCCATGGTGCGCGATCCCCAGCTGCGGCTGCAGGATTGGGCCCGGGAACGCCAGCTCGCCGATGCGACCATCTCACGCGGATTCCGTCAGGTCTTTGGCATCGCTCCTTCTGCCTACCGCGCACAACTAAAAGGCAGGCTGGCCTGGCGGCAGGCAACTGGAGGTCGCGAGACCCTGTCTTCCATTGCAGCCTGTACAGGATTCTGCGACCAGGCACATATGACCCATGCCGTCCGTGCCGTCACAGGCCGGACTCCGGGCGCCTGGCGCAGGCACGTCAAATAGATACAAGACAGGTTTCGCCAAATTCGTGCATGCTGGCTGCATGTCCAGAAACATTGCCACGATAGCGCTCCTGCCCCTGCTGCTTTCGTTTTCCTGCCTGCCTGCGCAGGTGACGAAGAGCAAAAAAGTACAGGCCTCCACAGCATCCCAGCCGCATGGATATGACTACGAACATCCAGAGGTTCAGCCCGCGGTGGAAGCTCTGGATCTCGACATGTATGCCCGCATCCGCAAGGAGGGCCTCGATCACTCTCACATTATGGAGTACGCCAGCGGACTGTTTGACGGCATCGGCCCGCGTCTGACTGGCTCGCCCAACATGGCAAAGGCGAATGCCTGGACGCGTGACCAGCTTGCAGCGATGGGATGCTCGAATGCGCACCTGGAGAGCTGGGGTGACTTCGGGTTGGGCTGGCGTCAGATCAGCACCTCCGTCGATATGGCTGCGCCTGATACGGCTGTCTTCATCGCACAGGCCACGCCCTGGTCGCCGGCGACTCCCGGTACCGTCACGGCGGACGTAGTCGCTATATCTTCTCCCATAGACGAAAAAGTCTTCGCACAATGGAAAGGCAAGCTGGCCGGAAAGATCGTTCTGTTGGGACAAGCTCCGGCGATCCATCCAGACCCTGAGCCGATGCTGCAGCATTACGACGAAAAAAAGCTTGCACAGATCTACGACTATCCGCTCGACGGCGACATGCAGGAGCAGCATGTGTACACGGACGATCCTCAATTCTGGGCGCAGGTCTTCAAGCAGGTAAATGCCAAAGAGAAGATCTCCCGCTTCCTCGCCGACGAACATGCCGTGGCCATCCTGCTTTCGAGTTACGGCGGCGATGGCGGCATCCTGAAGGACGACAACAACGAAGCGATGGGACAGCGTGTGTTCATGCCGGATCACAGGCAGCCGATTCCTTCCGTCGTCCTGGCCAACGAAGCCTTTGGCCGCCTCTCGCGGCTGCTTGAAAAGCATGTGGCTGTACAGGTGGCGGTCAACGTCAACACCCAGTTCACCGGAGACCACGAGCAGGGCTACGACACGATTGCGGAGATCCCAGGCACCGATCCGTCGTTGAAAGACGAGGTCGTCATGGTCGGAGGCCATCTCGACAGCTGGATTGCCGGCACCGGCGCAACCGATAACGGCGCGGGTACGATCATCGCCATGGAGGTGATGCGTATCCTGACGGCGCTGCATGTACAGCCAAGACGTACGATCCGGATCGGCTTGTGGAGCGGCGAAGAGCAGGGGTACATGGGATCGCTTGGCTATGTGGCGAACCACTTCGGTACGGTGGGGCTATCGACCAGTCCGGAACAGCTGGAGGTGCCGGAGTTCCTGCGCCAACAGGTAGGCCCGCTCAAGCTCAAGCCGGAGCAGGCGCTTATCTCCGGCTACTTCAATCTGGACAACGGCGGCGGGAAGCTGCTCGGCATCTTCGCGCAGGAGAACGCAGCCATTGTGCCGATCTTTCAGCAATGGATGGCGCCGCTCAAGGATCTGGGAGTGACCACGATCAGCATGCGCAGAACCTCCGGCACCGATCATGATGTCTTCGATGAGGTGGGTGTTCCCGGCTTTCAATTTATTCAGGACCCTCGCGACTATGAGACGCGCAGCGTTCACACCAATCAGGATGTCTATGAGCGTCTGTCGCCTTCCGATCTCAAGCAGGCGGCAGTAGTCGAAGCAATCTTCGTCTACAACACCGCCATGCGAGACCAGATGCTACCCCGCAAGCCACTGCCCCACCCGGAGAACTTTGACCGGGAGCGCCAGCCTTTGAAGGATGTAATGCCCGGCGCGGTGAAACAGTAATGCGGGAAGCAACTTGGCCCTTGCCCGTGGTTGGCATAGAGCTTCAGGCGAAACGCAGGCGAACTTGTTTCTCCAACCCACTGCTGGCTTCATACAGCGCCGTTGACAACGCCATCGCAATCACGCTGGCTCCGAGCGCGCGGTGCAGGTTGAACTGCTGCATCGTGACGGCGAACATATCTCCCAGCCCGCCGGTCTGCATCAGGAACTCGGCGACTACCGTCACCAGGATGCTGTAGGCCGTGCCCACGCGAAGCGCGACTGCGAGTTCGGGGATGGCGGCGGGAAGGGCCAGCAGCACGAGCCTCTTCCATCGCGAAGCATGCAGGGCGTGGAAGAGCTCTGGGGAACGCGGCGGCAGACGGCGCAGGCCTGAGCCTGCGTAGACGAAGCTGGGAAAGAACGTCATGATCGCTACCGTCAGAAGTTCCGTCCGGCTCTGGTAGCCGAAGAGCCGAGCAAGAATGGGGATCAGGCAGACGATCGGAGTCGCTGTTAGCAGCAGTGCTGAAGATTGCAGCAGGCCGGACAGAAGTTTGGAGGTCCAGCAGATAATAGCCAACGCCAACCCTGCCAGCATTCCCAGCAGCAAGCCGCCGAGTGCGAAGCCAGTGGTCCACAGTGCGGGAACGATATAGACCGAGGCGTGCAGTGTGAGGTCCTGCAGCACGGACAGCGGAGAGACCACCACAATGCTGTTGTAGTTCGACGTCATCACTCCGATTTGCCAGAGCAGCAGGAGCAGGATCACGGCCCACGACTTTTTCAGGAAGCGGAGAATCATGACATCCTCCGCTCGACGACACGTTCTACCCATCCGCTCACGGCATAGCCGGTCAGCGAGATGCCGGCTACAACCAGCACAGCGGCCCACATCAGTGGAATCTGAAAGTTCTGCATCGTGTTCAGAATTACGATGCCCAGACCGGTAGGTGCGCCGAACCACTCGCCCACCACCGCGCCGATCATGGCGGTGGTCACGGCGAGCTTCATGCCGTTCAGCAGCGCAGGCAGCGCGGAGATGGCGTCGAGGTGGCGGAAGCGAGTACCCCAGCTTGCACCGCTGGCTCGGAAGAACTGTCCCAGTCGCCGGTCGGCGGAGTGCAGCCCCGAGGTTGCGGCCACATAGATCAGAAAGAAGACAGGAATCGCCGCGAGCAGGGCGGGTGTCGCTTCTCTGCCTGCGGTGATGACCAGCACCGGTCCCAGGGCAATAGCAGGCAGAGCGTTGACTACAACGGCCAGCCGGTCGAGCCCTGGTTCAAGGGCAGGCAACAGTTGCGCCGTAAGAGCCGTAAGGCAGCCAAGCGTCGTACCCAGCAGCAAGCCGATGCCTGCGGAGGAAACCGTAGCCGCGGCGGCACGCAGCAGCAATGCGCGCCGCCAGCTTATCGTGTACACGCGAAGAACCTCGGTGAGCGCAGGCAGCGTCTTGCCCCCGATGCCTGATTTTCCCGCGATCTGCCAGGCAGCGAGCAGCAGAAGAAATCCGCACACCTGGTAGAGTGTGCGCTGCAGTCCTCCGTCTTGTTGCTCGGCTCTTTGCATCACGGTTCCTTGTACTCCGGTTCCAGGCTCAGGGTAAGGTCATCGACGAGGTGGTGAAACAGCTCGTGCCGCATGGTCTCCACGGCGCGAGGACGCGGGAAGGGAACCTGCACCTCACGCACGATCCGGCCGGGGCGTCCGCTCATCACCAGCACACGGTCCGCGAGAAAGAGTGCCTCCTCTACCGTGTGGGTTACGAGGATTGTGGTGATCTGCTTCTCCTGCCAGATGCGCTGCAGCTCAAGGTTCATGGAGCGGCGCGTTACGGCATCGAGCGCGCCGAAGGGCTCGTCGAGCAACAGCAGCTTGGGGTCCAGGCACAAGGCACGGGCAATCGACACGCGCTGCCGCATGCCGCCGGAGAGCTGGCTGGGGCGCGCGGACTCGAAGCCCTTGAGCCCGACGAGTTCGATGAGGCCTGCAATGTGTTCGCGGTCCGGCTTGCGTCCCGCGATCTGGAAGGGCAGTTCGAGGTTGCCCTCGACGCTTCGCCACGGCAGAAGCGCATGCTCCTGAAATGCGATGCCGAGCTGCTGTTTGGCCTGCAACTGCAGAGGCGGAAGACCGTCCACGGTGACTGTTCCGGTGGAGGGCTCATCCAGGCCGGCGACAAGATTCAGGATCGTGCTCTTTCCGCAGCCGGACGGGCCGAGGAGCGCGATGAACTCGCCCTCGCGGATGGTCAGGTCCATCGCGCCGAGAGCCAGCACGCTGCGCTCCCGGTTGATGCGGAACTCTTTGCTTACGCCCTTCAGTTCAATCGTTGCCAAGTCTTATCCGATCGCGCGGTCTGGAGAGGAAAGGCTCCAGCCACGACATCCAAATCACTTCAAACTGCGGTACGCCTCTTCGAGCAGGCTCAGATCGATGAAGCGCTCCGCGGGCGGCAGGTTGGTTCTGCCGGTTGCGGCAGCCGCGGCGTACATCGTCTGGATGCTTTGCTTTTGAAACCAGAAAGGGATGGTGGATCCCGGCTCCACCTGGAGTGACATCTGCAGCCGGTTGAGGGTGGTCTGCTGCTGCAGGTCCAGGCCCAGGTCTCCTCCATACTTTTCGACGGCCAGCCTGGCCGCAATCTCCGGATCGCGAAGACTGTCTGCGCGGGCCCGCAGCATTCCTTTTAGAAATCCTACGACCTGCTGTCGCTTTGTGGTCAACGTCGTGCGGTCTATAAAGAGCAGGGAAGAGGGGACCTTGTAGCCGAGGTCGTAGATCTTCGTCACGAAGAAGTCCTTCCCCTGGAGCAGCCCCATGTTTTCGAGCGTCGTCGGTTGATTGGTCACGTAGCAGAAGTAGGCATCGCCTTCGCCGTTGAGCAGGGCCTCCGGGGAGAAGCCGACCGGAATCAGCTTGTAGTCCATGGGTAGGTGATTGAGGCGGAAGGTCGCTTCCAGTTCGTTGCGCTCGCTGGGGCCTTGTACGAGAAACCGTCCGCCGATAAGATCGGCGGGTTTCAGCATCGGCCTCTTCGGCAGGGTGATGATGCCGGTCGGCATGATGGGAAACTGCGCGGCCACAACGACGAAGTCATTTCCCTGCGCTACGACATCGAGGATCGGGAGCAGCTCTCCATCGCCGATCGAAGCCTGTTGCGCGGCGACCTCGACGACCGGCTGCGGTGCATTGGGGCCACCCGGAAGGTACGACATCCGAACACCTTCCTGCCGGAAGTAGCCCTTATCCATGGCCACCCAGAGATTTCCGTATTCCACGTCGGGGAGCCAGCCGAGGGCCCACACCAGCCCATCGGGGCGTGACCTGCGGCAGCCTGAGAGGCCGGCCATACCGGCCAATCCTCCCAACTGTAGAAAACGCCGTCGATCCCATGGGAAGGGATTTCCTGGCCTTTGTGTCCTGGCTCGCATGGTTTTGAGCATAGCGTGACAAGGCCCATCCGGCGAACGGAGAGGACATCTACCCGCTGCGATCCCTTGTGCTGGAGGTGCAGGAAGTGAGAATTACATTCGTTCGACAAAACAATGACAAACTCAAGACTCGGCGGTTGCAACAGTCGTATCGCCTTTAGTGCATCCTATGTAGGCACTAAAGGTAACCGGAGGCTTCGTGACCCAGGCATACATCAACCGCATCGCCACTGCAGTACCCGACGACGATGTACATGACGCGTTCGTCGCGTTTGCAGACCAGATGCTCGAAGATCCACGGGTGCAGCCGGTATTTCGGCGCATGGCGTCGCGATCGGGCATCGAACACCGGTACTCCGTGCTCACGCCGGGTTACAGTATCGGACCTGAGGGGCCGAGCACCGAGTTCACCGTGAACGCGCACGAGTTCTATACGCGCGGCAGCTTTCCCGATACGGCGCAGCGGATGAAGATCTTTGAGCGCTTTGCGCCGCGGTTGGCGCAGCGTACGCTCGACAAGCTCGCGCTCAGCGACGAGGAGCGCAACGGGGTGACGCACGTTATCGTGACCTCCTGCACCGGGCTGTATGCGCCGGGGCTCGACTTCGACATTGTCGATCACCTCGGGCTCGACACGACGGTGGAGCGCACGATGATCGGCTTTATGGGTTGCTACGCGGCGATCAACGGGCTCAAGCAGGCGCGCCATATCGTGCGGTCTGAGCCGGAGTCCAAAGTGTTGATGCTGAACCTCGAACTCTGCACCCTGCACCTGCAGGAGACGCAGGAGCTCGAACAGGTCCTCTCGTTCCTGGTCTTTGGCGACGGCTGTTCAGCGGCGCTCATCACGTCCGAGCCGACGGGTTTTGCGATGGACAGCTTTCGCTCGGTGCTGATCCCCGCAACCCGCGACCTGATTACCTGGCGCATTCGTGGCGTGGGCTTCGACATGCTGCTCTCAGGCAAGGTGCCGGGAGAGATCGGCAAGGCGCTGCTCACGACCGGCGGCGAGGTGCTCGCGCAGCACAGCAAGGACGATATCGATCTGTGGGGCGTGCATCCGGGCGGCAAATCGGTGCTCGACGCCGTACAGCGCGGGCTTGGTTTGAAGGAATGCGCTCTAAATGCTTCGCGTGAGGTGCTGGAGCGCTTCGGGAATATGTCGTCGGCGACGGTGATGTTCGTGCTCGAACGGCTGATGCAGAGCGCGGAGCCCGGCCAAAAGGGCTGCGCCATGTCGTTCGGTCCTGGACTTACAGCGGAGACGATGTTGTTCCATGCGGTCTAATGAAGAGGCTGTTGTTTTGAAGGGGCGGAGCGTCAACTCCGTTGTGAAGCCGTACCCTTCAAAATCGAGACCCTCTATGACATCAGTTTCATTGCCGATCGACTTTACACATCGCACTGCGCCGGAAGACCTTCCGGAGTTGATGGATGAGCCGTGTTCGTATGAGGATTTTCGTGCCTGCCTCGCCGATCTTGCACAGGTGAACCGGCTCACGCTGGCGCATCGGCCGACGCTGCAGTTTCTGGAGCGGCTGATCGAAGCCAGGCCCTCGTCACAGCCGCTACGCATCGTCGATGTGGGATGCGGCGGCGGCGATATGCTGCGCCATATCGCGGTATGGGCGAAGCGTCGTGGGGTGCAGGTTGCTCTCACGGGCATCGACCTCAATCCGTATGCAGCGCAGGCGGCGCGAGAGTTCTCCGGTAAAGATCGCAGCAACCAGTGGGACATTGAATGGGTTACAGGCGATGCCTTCTCCTATGCCCCACCCGATGGAGTTGATGTAGTGCTGAGTTCCCTCTTCACGCATCATCTGCCGGAGCCGGAGATTGTGCGTTTCCTGACGTGGATGGAATCGACTGCGCAGCTCGGGTGGTTCGTCAACGATCTCTGCCGCGAGCGCACGCCGCATCGACTCTTCCAACTGCTTGCAGGCGTGATGCGGTGGCATTATTTCGTGCGCTACGATGGCCCGGTCTCGATTCGCCGCAGCTTTCGTGAAGAGGATTGGCAACGCATGATTGCCGCAGCCGGGATCGACCCCACTGCTTTGGGAATAGCCCGCTGCTTTCCGGCCCGGCTCTGTGTAGGCAGGTTGAAGTGAAGTCCCCGGACATTGTGATCGTGGGGGGCGGAGTCGCAGGCTCTGCCGCAGCGATCACGCTTGCCCAGGCGGGTCGCAGTGTCGTACTCATCGAGAAAGAGTCGCGGCCGCAGCATAAAGTTTGCGGTGAGTTTCTCAGCCGGGAGGCGCTGGTGTATCTGCGCTCGCTCGGGTTTGAGGTGTCGGCGTTTGGAGCGTTGCCGATCAGCGCGGTGCGTCTGGCGGGACGGCTGGGTGTGAGTGAAGCTCCCTTGCCCTTTACGGCGATGTCGCTGACGCGGCGGCGGCTCGATGAAGAGCTATTGCAATTTGCCGAGACCAGCGGTGTGACGGTTTTGCGCGGGCGGCGTGTGCTGTCGCTCGCTCGTGATAACGCAGGCTGGCGTGTGCTGCTCGACGATGAGACCACCATTGCGGCAGAGGCAGCGTTTCTCGCGACCGGAAAGCACGATCTGCGCGAGAGGCCGAGGCCCGCAGGCAAACAGGGCGATCTGATTGCCTTCAAGATGTACTGGCGGCTCGCTCCTGCGCAGGCGGAGGAGCTCGAAGGTCATGTGGAGTTGAATCTCTATCGCAGCGGCTATGCGGGGTTACAGCCGGTGGAAGAGGGTGCGGCAAACCTGTGCTGCCTGATCAGGCGCGAGGAGTATCTGCGCCTGGGGGCGCGATGGGACAAGCTGCTCGTCGCAATGCAGCAGGACTGCCCGCATCTGCGGCAGCGGCTGCAGGGCGCAGAACCCCTGTTGGCAAAGCCGGTAGCTGTCGCCGCAATTCCTTATGGCTTCGTGCGGGAACGTTCCGATGGCGTGTGGGCGCTGGGTGACCAGGCGGCGGTGATTCCTTCGTTCACCGGTGACGGCATGTCGATCGCGCTGCACAGCGGACAGCTTGCCGCTGTGATGTATCTGCAAGGTGAGACAGCCGAGAGCTTTCAGCCACGGTTGCAGGGTGAGCTGTCGCGGCAGGTATCGCTGGCGACGGCGCTATCGCAGGCGATGGTGAGTCAGCGTCGGAGGATGCTGGTAGAGGCTGCCGTGCGGCTGTGGCCGGGAGTTTTGCGGCAGGTGGCTGTGCGGACGCGGATTCGTCCTGGGGTAATGCTGAACTGTTCTTAAAAGGTGCTGAGGGCATCGCACTTCTCATTTACCATTCCGTCCATGCCCACTGTGAATGCAGCCGTCGACGCCTATATTGCGAAGTCCGCTCCCTTCGCGCAACCGATCCTGACGCATCTGCGTGAGGTAATGCATGAAGCCGCGCCCGAATTGGAGGAAGTGATGAAGTGGTCGCGACCCTTCTTTATGTATCGCGGCGTGATCCTGGGCAATCTCTCGGCGTTCAAAGAGCACTGCAGCTTTGGGCTATGGGGTGCGGAGATTGCGGAGATTCTGCGCGCCGACGGTGTCGCTTCGAGCGAAGGCATGGGAACGTTCGGACGCATTGCCTCGATGGCGGACCTGCCGCCGCGCAGGAAGCTGGTGGGCTATGTGAAGCAGGCGGCAATGATGATCGCCGGGGGCACGCGCACCAAGTCAATGCCATCGCGGCCTCGGGTCGCCAAGGCTGCGGTGGAGGTCCCCGAGGCACTGGTAGCGGCGCTCAAAAAGAACAAAGCTGCCGCGAAGCACTTTGAGGCCCTGAGCCCAAGCTGCCGCCGCGAATACTCCGAGTGGATCGCCGACGCCAAGCGCGAAGAGACACGTGACAAACGAGTGGCCACGGCGCTGGAGTGGATCGCCGAGGGTAAATCGAGAAACTGGAAGTACGAGAAGGGCTAGATTGCGTCTGGCGAACCGGGAACGTCAATTTAGGCACATGTCTTGTTCAAACCCCCACCGAGATTCAAGACACGATGGAGGCTCCATCTTGATTCAATAAGACACGGCCTGGCGCCTATGTCATCCACCCGTAAGACGGCGTTCATGAACAGGCGTGTGCTCCTGAGGTAATCTTTGTGAATCTGGGTGAACATTTATAGAGGTAAAGAAGGCATCCTCTTCCGGTTCGCACCCGCCTGGGCGCGTGGAACCGGGGGATCGTGTTTCACGTATAGGACTTCGGAGACGTGTGTTCCCCCACTTTCCGACGCGCACGGTAGACTGAGAGCGGTTCCGCTATGGAGACAAAAGAAGCATTACGGATAGCGCTGCAGTCGCTATGGGCTAACAAGCTGCGTACGATCCTGACGCTGCTGGGCGTGGTTATCGGCGTGGCGTCGGTGATCGCGGTAGTTACGCTGGTCAACGGCGCGAATGTCTACGTCGCTACAAAGGTCAACGGCTATGGCGCGGATGTCTTCACTCTCTCCAAGCAGCCGGAGTTTACCAACAGCTACGCCGACTTTCTGACCTTCGAGAAGCGCAAGATCGTCGGGATGGAAGACTATCACGCGATCCAGAACGATTGCCGGCACTGCCTGGAGGTTGGCGCGATGCAATCGAGCATCGGCAAGATCGTCTTCGGCACGCAGTCCAGCTCCGACACGACCATCCGTGGCTACACCTCCCTGATGGCGGAGATGCAGAACCTCAATATCGTCGAGGGCCGCGACATTACGCAGGCCGACGAGGACCATGCGGCCCACGTCGCGCTGATCGGCTCCGACATCGAAGAGAACCTGCTGAAGGGCGACGATCCCCTCGGCAAGGAGATTCGCGTCGATGGCGTTCCCTACACGATCATCGGACTGAGCGAAAAGCAGGGCAAGACGCTGGGGCAGAGCCAGGACAATTGGGTCGCCGTACCCCTGACCGCGTTCGAGAAGACCTATGGCGCGTCGAAGACGCTGACGATCTACTCCAAGGCCGGCAACGCGCCGGGAGCAATGGAGGCAGCCACCGACGAAGCACGGCAGTTACTACGGCTTCGGCGGCATGACCTGCCCGGCTCACCGGACAGTTTCACTCTTGAAACCAGCGACACCCTGGTCGGTCTATGGACGCAGATCAGCGGCAGCTTTGAGGCTGTGGCCGTGGCGATTGCGGCGATCTCGCTGGTCGTCGGCGGCATCGTCATCATGAACATCATGCTGGTGAGCGTGACCGAGCGCACACGCGAGATCGGCGTGCGAAAGGCCCTGGGCGCTCGCCGCAGCGATATCATGCTGCAGTTCCTGCTGGAGTCGGGAACGATGTCGTTGCTTGGTGGGGCCATTGGCGTGCTTGGTGGCGTGGGCGTAGCGGAACTCATCACCCTCTTGCTGGGTTTCCCCGCGTCTATTGCGCTGTGGAGCATCTTTGCGGGCCTGGCTGTGGCGGCATCCGTTGGCCTGTTCTTTGGCGTCTACCCTGCACGCAAGGCGGCTGAACTGGATCCGATCGTTGCCCTAAGGAGCGAGTTCTAATGCGAGCGAGCGATCAACGCGAATCCGTAAAGATGGCGCTGGATACCCTGCGCGCGAACAAGCTGCGCTCCGGTCTGACGATCCTCGGGATCGTCATCGGCGTAATGACGGTGATCGCGATCTCGTCGGTCATCAATGGGCTGAACTCATCGGTCTCCGGCATGGTTGAGGCGATGGGAACCAACGTGCTGTGGGTCTTTCGCTTCCCCGTCATCGGCGTTCGCCCGACGACGGAGATGCTCGCACGCAAGCAGCTCACCTTTGATGACGAGGAGGCGATCGCCGCGCTGCCGCATGTGTCCTCGGCTTCGGCCTCCCTGCGTTATCAGAACTTCCAGTTCGGCGCGGGCTCGGCGACCGCGAAGTTCCGCCAACGGAAGGTGGAAAATGTTTCGCTGGAAGGCGATACGATCTCCTCGCAGGCGGTCTATGACTGGGATATCCACGAGGGCCGTTACTTCACGCAGACTGACCAGGACCGCGCCACCGATGTGACCGTGCTGGGTCACGATACCGCGGAGGACCTGTTCGGAAACATCGACCCTATCGGCCAGGAGATTACCGTCGAGGGCCGTACCTTTACCGTGGTGGGCACACTGGACAAGCAGAAACAAGCCTTCGGCGGTGGTAAAAATCCCGCCGACAGCTTTGCCTACTTTCCAATTACGACCTTTCACAAGCTGCATCCCGAGGTGCTTGACTACTGGTTGAGCGCGAAGTTCGACGACCAGAAGAACAAGCCCCTCGTCGAGGATGAGATTCGCGACCTGCTGCGCCGCCGGCGCAAGGTGCACAACGAGGCTGCGGACAACTTCGCCATCTTCGGTTCGGACGCGATTACGCGTCTATGGACGGAGGTCACCGGCAGCCTCTTTCTGCTGATGTTCGGCCTGAGCGCGGTGGGCCTCATGGTGGGCGGCGTCGGCGTGATGAACGTGATGCTGGTCAGCGTAACCGAGCGCACACGCGAGATCGGTGTGCGTAAGGCCATCGGCGCGACGAGGAATATCATTCTGCTGCAGTTCACGCTGGAGGCTATCGTGCTCTGTGCCGTGGGCGGACTCATTGGGATTACACTCGGCTCGATCGTCGCCTTCGGACTGCACTATCTGCTTTCGAGCGAAGTAAGCGTGCTGTGGATCCTGGCGTCGTTCCTGTCCTCATGCGCCATCGGCTTGATCTTCGGAATCTATCCGGCATGGAAAGCCGCGAATCTCGATCCGATCGACGCGCTCAGATACGAGTAAAGCAGAGAGTAGAGGATAGAGAGTAGAGAAAGCTTGGAGGGATGACGTAAATGGCGGTAGCAGAAAATAATTCATCCCATCGCAATTCAAGCGCGTGGCAGAAGGGGATGGAATTAGCGAGCGTTATCTACAAAGTTACCCAGCGCTTTCCAGCGGAGGAACGCTTTGGGCTCACCAATCAGCTTAGACGCGCTGCGGTATCTATTCCAAGCAATATTGCGGAAGGGAAAGGCCGGCTCACGACAGGCGAGCTTATTCAGTTTCTGGGGATTGCGAGGGGATCGACTCTCGAAGTTCAGACTCAATTGGAACTCGCTTCGATGCCTGGCTTTGGGGAGTCGGCAAGCCTTGCACTGGCACAATCACTCGCGTGTGAGGAGCTGAAGATGCTCAACGCTTCTTTAGCCACTTTGCGCGCAAAACAGGCTGCAAAGAAGCAACGATGACAATCGATTCTCTCTCTACACTCTATCCTCTACTCTCTACACTCTCTGTTGTCGTTGAAGTTATTGCGGCGCTGTTGACTGCGAGCGGCATTGCCTATGGTCTGTTGGCGCTGTTGGGAGCGCGGGCGTTTGAGCATGACGCGCGTGCCGCTGCGAAGCTGGATGCAGAAGGATTCGCTCCGGGCGTTTCAGTTCTCAAGCCTGTAAAGGGCGTCGATTCGCGCATGTATGCGGGCTTTGTGAGCCACTGTGTACAGCAGTATGCGGGCGAGTTCGAACTGCTGTTCGGCATAAGCTCGCTGGACGATCCCGCAGTCGCCGAGATTGCTCGATTGCGCATCGAGTATCCACAGCTCAACATCCGGCTGGTGGAGTGTCCGGAGCGTCTGGGGTCGAATGGCAAGGTCTCGAACCTCGCGCAGATGCTTCCGCATGCAAGCTTTGAACACATCGTCGTGAATGACAGCGACATTCTCGTCTCGCCGCGGTATTTGAGCCGGGTGCTCGCGCCTTTTGCTCAGGAGAAGACAGGTCTGGTGACTGTGCCCTACGTCGGTCAGGCAGAGGGAACTCTCTGGTCGCGGCTGGAAGCCCTGGGGATCTCGACGGATTTCATGGCAGGTGTGCTGACGGCACGCAAGCTAGAGGGCGGCATTCACTTCGGATTGGGTTCAACCCTGGCGACGACGAAGACCGCGCTTGCCGCCATCGGTGGCTTTGAAGCCCTGGTCGAGCAGCTTGCCGACGACTATGAGATGGGTGTGCGGCTATCGCGTGCGGGCTATCGCGTGGAGCTGGTTCATGAGGTCGTGGCGACCACGGTGCCTGCCTATACGTTGCGCGGCTTCTGCGAACACCAGTTGCGCTGGTCGCGGTCCACACGCGACTCTCGTCGCGCAGGTTATATCGGGCTGGGCGTGACGTATGTGCTGCCGTGGTCGCTGGCTGCGGTACTGGCCAGCGGCGGTTCGCTGTGGAGCTTCTCGTTGTTCAGTCTCGCGCTGCTGGTGCGCGTGGCCGTGGCGCTGACGGTGGGTGTCGGCATTCTGCGCGATGGGCAGGTGCTGCGCGATCTCATCCTGTTGCCGCTGCGCGATTGCTTTGGGCTGTTCTTCTGGGCGTGGAGCTACGCGTCGGATGTCGTGGTGTGGCGCGGAGAGCACTTTCGGCTGAAGCGTGGGCGGCTGGAACGGGTTTAATCACCGAAGGTCCCAGCCTCTTGTCACACATCTATGCGACTTACTCTAGCTTCGCAGATCATCCTCGCGCCTTGATTCATTTGGTCCCCGCAGATGCTCTTCAATGTCGCCGAGCTTGTCGGCGAGGAAGTGGATCTTGCGGGAGAGCGCCTGGATCTCGGTTTCCGCGCGGCGGTTAACCTCGAAGTCCAGCTCGCTGCGCAGACGGTCCTTGGTGTCCTGGCGGTTCTGGCTCATCATGATGACCGGAGCCTGGATCGCCGCGAGCATCGAGAGAAACAGGTTGAGCAGGATGAAGGGGTACGGATCCCAGGCCTTGCCCTTGAGATGGATATTGATCAGGGTGTAGATCGTCAAGGTCGCGCCAAAGAGGATGATGAAGGTCCACGAGCCGCCGAAGCTGGCGACGACGTCTGCGATGCGCTCGCCGAAGGTCTCCTGTTCGTCGATCAGTTCGTTTGCATTGCGCATTGCGCGGTTGCGAATGACGCCTTGCGCCGAATGAATATCGCGTGCGAGCACGGTCATCATGTCCAGGCCGGCCATGGGTTTCTTCAGGAGCAACGCTTCGATATCGTTGCGGTCGATCTCCAGGCAGGTGGTGGGCTCGGTCGTGGTTGCCGAGGTCTGGTGCATCGTGTTTTCGAGCATGGAGGCAAAGCCGAAGAAGTCGCCATGGCGGGGCTCGGAGAAGAGGACCTCCTGGCCATCTTCGTCGATGAGCGTGACCTCGACGGCGCCGGAGAGCATGACGAAGGCGCGTGTGCTGGGCTCGCCAACCTTGTAGATGCGTTGCTTGGCCGCGAAGTCACGGAGTTCAACCTGCTGGGAGAGCACGGCGATCTCATCGTCGTCGAGCAGGGAAAAGAGCGGAACGTGGCGAAGTTCGTACGGTTTGCAGGCCATAGACACCGGGTCAAAAGGATTGGTGAAACGTGAAAAGAATGGAAACAGGAGATGGGATGAGCTTACCGGTTCGGCTGGTTGCTGACGATCTCTTTCCCTCCATTTTTCACGAGAATGTAAACCGGCCCGGGAAGCGCAGGCAAGTTGCGAGGCTCGTCTGTGAGGGACTGCCAGAGGAAGATACGCTGCGACCCCGTCCACTTTTGCGCGATGGACTGGGGCGTCTCAAAGATCGGCGGAGCGTCGGGGAAGAAGCTCCCGTACCAGAGATTCGAGCTGCGGCCTTCGAGGATGTGGATGTCGTTGCGATGCAGGTAGAACCCAAGGGTTGAGCCGGATTCGTACTCGCCGTGAATTGCGAGGATGTCTTGCGGCTGCACCTGGGGAGCGATGGCCCTGGCCAGTTCAGCCGAGCCGATGACGGGGGCGAAGATCTGCAGGCCGAGATGCGCCGCCAACAGAAAGCCGAAGGCCCCGGCTGCCAGCGCGAGGGTGGCGGTGTGGGGCCTGTCCTTCCTGCGCAGCAGGAGCGATATCAGTGGCCCAAGGAAGAGGCTCAGGGCAGCGAGCGCCAGCGGTACGCGGAAGAGCCCGAGGGCCTGTGCGTTGAGGTCGAGAAAGTGGCCCATGCTCAGGGCATAATCTCCGGGATTTTGCTGTAGAAGTTGTGCGAGGTCGGTGTTGGGTGCGGGGGCTTTGGTGTGAAGCAGAAAATAGACGCTGACTGAAGCGAAGACTGTACCAAGAAGCAGAAGAACTCCAACGCAACGGCATACTGCGCGCCGATGAATCTGAGCCTCCGGTTTCGTCGGTGCCTGATAGGCGAGCCAACCTGCGATGAGAATTGCGACCGCGGGGAGCGCGGGCAATACGTAGTACTCCTGCCGGGTGGAGAGCGAGAAAAAGAGCAGTACAAAAGCCGCCCACACGACGCAGAGCAGGAGTCCCCGATCCTTTAGCCGCAGGTCATGCCGCCAAAGTTGGGTCCGCCATTGCTGATTGCGCCAGGGGAGTGCCCCTCCAACGGCTTTGAACACAAACGCCGACCAGGGCATCATCCACACGAAACACAGGCCCCAGAAGAGCCACAGGGGAGCAGTATCGTAGTCGTGCGGCACGCGCAGGTTCAGATAACGCAGCACGTGCTCGTTCATGAAGTAGAACCAGAACCAGCCGCGCACATTGCCGTCCGTGGGTAGCGGCACGATCCAATGCCCCTGCACAAAGTGAAACGGCGTCGGGTGTCCCTGCGTCGGGTTCGCGAGGCCTGCCAGAATGTGCCACGGCGCCGCGATCAGTAGAAAGACTCCGAGCGAAGTCCACGGATACAGTTTGCCCAGACGGCGCCAGGTCCCACGCAGCCCGCGCGTCAGCAGCAGATAGGCGAGCACGATGCCGACAGGGAAGACGATACCGATCAAGCCCTTGGTCAGAACGTTGAGAGCGCAGGCCGCGGCGAAGCCTCCGCCGTAGAGGCGAAGATGCGTCTTTGCGCCTTCAGATTCGAGATTCGAGATTCGAGTTGTGAGATCTGCCTCTCGCTGCTCGAAACTCGTGTCTCGTGTCTGATCGCTGTCACCTTGGGGCGAGCTACTGAGCTCTTCGGTGCGCCAGAAGCAGTAGAGCGCGAGCGAGATCCAGAGGCACACCCCGGCATCGGGAATGGTGATGCGCGTGAAGATGAAGAGGCCGAAGCTCGAGAGCAGAATCAGCGCCGCATACACTCCTGCTCGCGTGCTGTGAAACAGGCGTCGTGTGAAGGCTTCGATAACCAGCACCAGGGCCAGCACGGCGAACGCCAGCGGCAATCGCGCGGCTGCCGCTGAGGTGCCGAACAGCTTCATGCTCGCAGCCATCGACCAGTAGAGCAGGGGTGCTTTTTCGAGATAGCGGATCCCATTCGCGTAGAGCGTCACATAGTCGTGGCGCAGCAGCATCTCCCGCGCGACTTCGGAGTGGACAGAGTCCGCGTCGTCCAGCAGCGGCGGAGCGAACAGGGTGAAGCTGGCATAGAAAGCCAGCCACAGCAACAGCACGCTGAGCAGGGTAGATCTCGGTCGAGGGGGCACCTGGGGCATCGCCTCAAGTGTAAGCTGTGGGCCGAAGTCGGATAGACTGAGGCCCGATGGGTAATATGAGGCCAATTCGTGCGGGACAGGAACTTGTACAACTTACGGGCGCTCCTGCAAAGGACGGCCCGCCCGCCGAACTGATCTTTGGCGACTGGTATCCGGCGCTGCGGGCAAGCTCGCTCAAGCGCAAAGACACGGCAGTGATTACGCTGCTGGGCATCCCGATGCTGCTCGGCCGCAAGAGCGATGGCGCGCTCTTCGCCATGCGCGATCTCTGCCCGCACCGTGGCATCCCGCTCTCGGCGGGCTGGTTCGATGGCGAGACGGTGCAGTGCAAGTATCACGGCTGGCGCTTCGAGCCCTGCAGTGGACAGTGCCAGGAGATCCCCTCTCTCACCTCGCACGATTCGCTCGAACCGACGAAGATCTACGCGAACTCGTTCCCGGTGGTGGAGCGCGACGGCTATGCCTGGGTGTACGTGCCGGAGGCGGGAGCAGGCCGGATAACCGAAGAAGCTGCGCTGCCCCCTGTGCCGGAGCTGCCAAAGTTCGGCAACCGTTTTCGCAGCGCGCACCTACAGGCCGAGCTGCCCTGCAATGTGGATCACGGTATCATCGGCCTGATGGACCCGGCGCATGGGCCGTTCGTGCATCGTGCGTGGTGGTGGCGCAGCGCGGCGAGCATCCACGAGAAGACCAAGAAGTTTGAACCGATAGAAGACCTCGAGCATGACGGATTTAATGCTGGTTTTCGCATGTCTCCGCATGCGCCGTCTTCCAACAGCGCACCGTATCGCTTGCTGGGCAGGCCGGTGACGACGATCGATTTCGTTCTGCCGAACCGCCGCTACGAGACGATTCTTGCGGAGAACGCGCGTGGGAAGAAGCGCTGGTTCTCCTCGTTGACGACAGTGACTCCGGTTACGGCCTCTACCTGCCGCATCGACGTGATCGCGGCGTGGGATATCGCGTATCACGTACCTTTCATCACGCCGATCGCCCGGTACTTCGGCGCACGGTTCGTCCAGCAGGACCAGCAGACGATGATCGAGCAAGCGCGTGGCCTGCGCTCCAACCCCGGCCTCATGCTGATCGACGACGCTGACAAACCCGCCAAGTGGTACTTTGCGCTCAAGCAGCGCAGGCTGAAGGGTGTTGGAGAGCATCCGCTGAGTGGGCCGGTAGAGCTGCACTGGCGGAGCTGAGGAAATTACGCACCAGCTTCTTGCAGCGCTGCTTCCAGTAGCTCGCGGCTACCTTCAACGATACGTCCGTGGCCGGCGGCGATGCGATGGAAGGGGGCTTCGAGGGGCATCGTATCCAACAGTTGCCGTATGCTGGCCTTCATCGTCGGCGCATTCCACGAGGCCCAGCCGGGAAGCAGAAAGTACCATGGCCCGACGCCGGGAATATGAACGTTGCCGCCCACGGTGACCAGGGAATCGCCCGCATAGAGCGTACCGTCACGCTCGTCGTAGAAGCTGAAGTGGCCTGGGGTGTGTCCCGGCGTCGCGAGGCAGCGCAAGGAGCCGAAGAGCTCAAAGTTGGCTACGAGATGCGTTGGCACGGTGTTGGCTCCCGGCAGGCTGCCTTTGATCTTGCTCTGCGGCTCGCCGGGGTCGAGTGAGAGGTCCTGCGCAGGTTTCTTCGGGAGCAGGCGCGCGTCGCGGTGGCTGATGGCGACATCGATCCTGCCGAGCCGTTGCGACAGTTCGTCAAGCGAACCGATGTGGTCGCCGTGCGCGTGCGTGAGCAGGATGCGGTTGATTGGCCCTCCAAGGCTCTTTGCCGCGTTAAGGAAGTCATCCGCAGAGCCTGGCAGCCCGGTATCGATCAGCGTGAAGCCATCGTTCTCTCGTACAAGGTACGAGTTGACCAGGCCGAAGCGTGTGAGCTGCCATGCATTGCTGGAGAGTGGTGTGATCTTCACGGAGAAAGCTCCTTGAGTTTGCACGTGCGAGCAAACTGTCTCTCATTGGATGCAGCAGGAGACGCTTCGGTGGAGAGTGTTGGAGACCTAAGGTATCCATCCAATTTCTTTCGTAGCGTGCAGACATTTTGCTGTGGCAAGAATCGGAAGATTCTCTCTTGAGAAGCAAGGACTTTTCCTAGTTAGGGTGAAGATTTTCTAAGAGGTAAGGAGATTGGGGAAGAGTTTGTCTCCATTGT
>NZ_JACHIO010000022.1 GCF_014203225.1 Granulicella mallensis
CACCGCTCAAGCTCTACAGACCATCACACCACAAGACGCAAAAGCATGGCTCAGACTCCGGTTCGGAAACTACACCTAAAGGTAAAATGGTCTAGTCACTGGATTCTAAAATCGATCTTGCCTGAATACGGTATTTTTTTGAGGCTGAGACCGTAACGGATATATCTGTGTTCGAAACCTTGCAAAAGAGTGTTTCTCCAAGGCTACCCATATCATCGCGCACACAAACGAATTCAAGTTGTTTTCCGTGAATGATCTCGCTCGAATAGGTATCGGGAGATTTCATTCGATTCAAAGTGGCGATACCTTCAGCTCGTAGGCGATAGACGTCGGGGGCGTCGAGAACTTTACCCGTTGATTTCATCTGAATTGAGCTTTGACCGCCTAATAGTTCATGCTCTTCCGATAGCTCCAAGCCTTTGTGACGGCCGTCGGGAGTGCAGTTCCAAAGCAGTGGAACATGAAAAGTATGGCCATCGAAGGCTACCTTGTTTCCGTGAAGCAAGTGCCAACCGACGGCTTGTACTGTCGATATGTTCGCCCAGATCACTGACCCAACGACACTGAGCAGGAAGATACTGACGTTGGCAATTACAAACAGCCAAAGAAGTCTTCCCAGCTTTTTGAGGATATTACTCGGCTCCATTCGTTTGCCTCACGATGACTATAAACTGCATCGATATTTGCTCGTTGTGACGCAGGAACCCTGGGGCGAGTGGTAAAGGTGATTTAGCGCTGTAGGCACGGTACATTGTGCCACTGCGATGGGCCGCCCCTTCAGGGCTCTATCTTTTCCAGGGCTGTAACCCAGGGTTGCGGCGACACGGCGAGCAAAAGCGCTCGCCAGCCGCCTCCACCCTGGGCTGGGATATGTCGCCCCTTTGGGGCTTAGTTTTGTGGTTGCCCTATAGCGTGTTGCGGCGATTTCGAGGTTTGCTGTTGCTTCGGGATGCCAGGCGGAGCGGGCGAAGAACGGGAGGAAGCAGGTTCGCTCGCTCCGCTCGGAATGATAACCAGAAAAGCAAGAGCAAAGGCAAAAGCAGCAGTGAAGCAATGGCAGTCGTAGGAGGCTATTTAGCCCAGCAGTGTCACCACGCCGTCCCGTGACTTTGAGAAGCTATGTACGATACGGCCATCTGCGTCGATATGCCGCAGGGTCAGTTTGTCGGGGGTGGCTTCTAGATGGGTGAAACCGTGGATCTTGTGGGCGTAGGGGCCACGTTTGGCTTCAGCGATCTTGAGGTCGTACAGGTCCGCTCCGCCAGCGCCGGATGAGACGAACGATGTTGGGTGCCCTTCGAACTCGAGGTGTTGTAGATCGTGGTCGTGTCCGGCCAGGTAGAGATGCGCGCGATGTTTGCGCAGCAGGGGCTCCCAGTCCTGGATGAGCACCTTGTGGTCGCCGTGCGGACCGTTCGAGAAGATGGGATGATGCCCGATAACGACGAGGAAGGGAGCCTTGCCTGGCTTCTCCAGCTCGGCCGTAAACCAAGCGAGTTGCTCGGCCTGCTGCTCGTGGGTGAGCGTGAAGACAGCGCCGTGGAGAAAGTGTCCCATGGGCATGTTGCTGTCGAGCGCTATGACCTTAATCAAAGGATTGCCGGCGTGGGGCAGGTCGAAGGTGTACCAGAGTGACGGCTGTGTCCAGCGGGTGTTGCCCTTGCGGGCGTAGGCGAGCTCCGCGTCTACCTTGCTGAGCGGCATCTTCTGGTAGTCGTGGTTGCCCATGACGGAGTAGGCCGGGCAGTCGAACGCGCTTTTGGGATACATGTCCTCGAACTGGGTCTTCCAACGAGGGTCGTCGGCTCCGCCCGGCAGTGGGCCGTACCAGCTATCGCCCAGCATGAAGAGGGCTTCGGTCTGCAGGGAGTGTGTCTGCGCGTACTTGACCATGGCGGCGGCCACGCTGGCCTGGTCGCTGTAGTCGCCTTCCCAGCCCCAGTCGCCGACCATCAGGATGTGTTTGGCACTGTTGTCGGGGGCGAGGGCGAAGGCGGTGTGAGTGCCGAGACCTGCGGCGAGGGCGCTGAAGGCGAAGCTCTGCCGGAGGAATTCGCGGCGGTTGAGGGCGTTCTTGGGGGTGTTCAAGGGGAAGGCTCCTGATGCCAAGATTACGAGTTTTGGTGTGCAAAAGACGCTGGTTGTGTGAGATCCGTAATGATTTTGCAGAGGTTTAATAGAGCCTTCATCACGGAGAGCGGTTGCGCGATGGGCTGTTGTGGGACGAGGCGAAGCTTTGGTGGTCCCAATGCGGGGGTCCTTCGCGTACCGTTCAGGATGACGACGAAAAACAGGCAACGGCAAGGACAAAGGCTAAGGCCTTTGGGTTGTGCCTATAGGTCGCGTCGGCCTTCGAGGGCGCGGGTCATCGTGACTTCGTCGGCGTACTCGATGTCGCTGCCGGCGGGGACGCCGGTGGCGATGCGGCTGATATGCAGCGTGGGGTGGGTCTTGCGGATGTCGTCGAGCATGTAGCGGGCTGTGGCTTCGCCTTCGACCGTGGGGCTGGTGGCGAGGATCAGCTCTTCGGCTTCGGCCAGGCGCGGCCAGAGGTTGCGCAGGCGAAGCTGCTCGGGGCCGACGCCGTTTACCGGCGAGAGCGTGCCGTGGAGCACGTGGTAGACGCCGGTGTAGGTGCGGGTCTTTTCGATGGCGTTGATGTTGGTGGGCTCTTCGACCACGCAGATCAGGTGCGTGTTGCGCGCCGGGCTGGTGCAGTAGGCGCAGGGGTCGACGTCGGTGATGTTGTTGCAGATGGAGCAGAGGTGCAGATGCTGCTTGAGGGCGCGGATGGAGTCGGCGAGCGTAGTGGCGTCGGAGTCGGACGAACGCAGGATGTGGAAGGCGTAGCGCTGCGCGGTCTTGGTGCCGACCCCGGGCAGCTTGCGGAGTTCGTCGATGAGCCGGGCCATGGGCTCGGCGAAACGGGTAGCCATAAGAACAGAGTGTAGAGGATAGAGGGTAGAGCGTAGAGAAGACGTTAGAAGCCGGGGAGACCTAAGCCGCCTAGCATGCCGGCGGCGTTGGATTCGGCTGCGGTGTCGGCCTTGCGGGAGGCCTCGTTGACGGCGGCCAGGATGAGGTCTTCGAGCATGGTGATGTCGCCTTCGGCGGCGCTGGCGGCGGAGGGAGCGATGGTGAGTTTCAGGAGCTCTTTCTTGCCGTTCATGCGGACGGTGACGGCGCCGCCGCCGGAGGTGGCTTCGACGATGGTGTCGGCGAGACGTTCGTCCATCTGCGACTTCATCGTCTGTGCCTGGGAGAGCATCTGCTGTATCTGGCCGAGATCCATGCGTGTGTGCCTTTCGAGTGACTAATCTTTGCCGCGAAGATCGATGATCCTGCTGATCTCGGCGGAGAAGAGCTGCTGTGCCTGCTGCACGATAGGATGCTTCGCGGCGAGATCGGCGGCGCTGCCCTCGGCTGCCGGACGGGCCTTCTTCACGGGGCCGCTGGAGGGCGTTCCGGGAACGAACTTGAGCTTTAGGGTGCCGGCGTTCTGCGCGCGCATCACGGTCTTCATGATGCGGTCGGACTCCGTGTTGAGCATGATGGGCAGCATCGTTGCGGAGAGCGTTGTGTGGAGCTCGAGGGTCTCGCCGTTCAGCGAGAGGTGCGAGTCCTCTACCTGCTCTGAGGCCGACTGCTGGCCCTTGGTTCCGGCCAGCGCGGTGACGAAGGCCTGCTGGAGGGCTGCGAGGTCAAGGCCTCCTGGAGCAGGTGTGGAGGCCGCGACGGGTTCAGGGGCAGGAGCGGGGGGCGCTACGGGAGCAGGTGTGGCTATGGCGACAGGGGGCGGCGCTACCGGGGCAGGGGGCGCTGCGACTGCAATCGGAGCTACAGGAGCAGCGGGAGTCGCTTCGGGCGAGGGCACGAGGTGCGGACGCGGGTTCGGTGCTGGGGCGAAGGTCTCGGGCGGAGACGAGGGGGCGGGGCGATCGGCCAGAGCGAGGGAACCTGCGGTTGAGGTGCTGACCGTAGTGGCGGGCATCGGTGCCGAGGGGGTTGGAACCTTCCGTGTGCGTTCGGTCTCGAAGGGAGAAGAGGTGACCGTGGGAGCGGCTGCGGCTGTTGTTGGGGCCGGGGCAGAGCTCGCCTTCGGGGCGAAGGCGTCCATCGTCGCAGAGGGGATGGACGGGGAACTGGGGGCCACGGGAGAGGGGGCTGCCGCACTCGCCGGCGTGCTCATTCTGGAAGGGGATGAGGCAGGCGCCGAAGGGGTGGAGGGCGTCGCGGGCCTTGGGGCAGACGGAGTGCTCGAACCGGTGGGGCCTGAGTTTTTGGCCGGGGCGCCGAGCTGGCTGAGCAGGTCTTCGATCGGGATGAGGCGCTGGACGTGGACGAGCTTTAACAGCCCGAGTTCGAGGTGGAAACGCTGTTCCTGGCGATAGCCAAGCTCGTCGAAGGTGCGGAGCATGATCGCGAGGAAGCGGGAGAGCTCTTCTTCGGTGAAGAGGGCGGCGGTACGAGCGGCGCGGTGGCGCTCTTCGGGCGAGATCTGCAGCAGGTCGGCGGCGACGCCGGTGGCGTCGGCTCCGGGGGCCAGGTTGGTGATTTTGGCGACGATGCAGTTGCGGATGTAGCGCACGAACTGGCGCGCGAGCTGCGGTGCGCCGTTGCCGGCGTCAAGCAGGCGATTGACGATGGCGAGCACGTCTGCGCTGGAGTTGGCGTGGACGGCCTGCAGGACGTCCTCATAGAAGACGTTCGAGACCGAGCCCATGAGCTCGCGCACCTGGCCGAGCTCAAGCGCGGGACGGCCGTCGACCAGCGGCGCGCTGGCGATGGCCTGGTCCATGATGGAGAGCGCGTCGCGCATGGAGCCGTCGCCGGCTTCGGCGAGCAGAGAGAGCGTGGCCTCGTCGACGACGATGTTCTCGTGTTTAGAGATGGCCGTGAGCTGGCCGACGATGTCGTCGAGCTTGACGGCGTGAAAGCTGAAGTGCTGGCAGCGCGAGCGGATGGTCTGCGGGATGTCCTCGGGCTGGGTGGTCGCCATCATGAAGACGATGTGGTCGGGTGGTTCTTCGAGCGTCTTCAGGAGGGCGTTGAAGGCGGCATCGGTGATCTGGTGCGCCTCGTCGAGGATGTAGATCTTGTACTTGTCGCGGGAGGGGCGATAGCGGGCGGCGTCGCGCAGCTCGCGGATCTCGTCGATGCCGCGGTTGGTTGCGGCGTCGATCTCGATGACGTCAACGGCGTTGCCCAGGCGGATCTCGAGGCAGCTCTCACAGGTCTCGCAGGGCTCGGGCGTGGGGCGCTCGGGAGAACCGATGGGCGTGCGGCAGTTGAGCGCGGAGGCCAGGATGCGCGCGATGGTCGTCTTGCCGATGCCGCGGTGGCCGGAGAAGATGTAGCCGTGGGCGATGCGGCTCTGCGCGAGCGCGTTGAGCAGCGTGCGGGTGACGTGGTCCTGCCCAACGACATCGCTGAAGCGTTGGGGGCGGTATTTGCGGGCTAGAACTTGATAGGCCATCGGGCGAGTTTGATTGTATCGTCCGGGGGTGTGGGTTTCGAGGGCAGAGCGGGAGTTGTTGCTTTTCTGGTTGTCATTCCCGGAGGGAACCTGCTGTTTGCTGGTAGCGCCACGGTACCGTCGGGTTTTGGCCTATGTGGATTGGGGCGCGAGCAAAAAACGGGAGGAAGCAGGTTCGCTCGCTGCGCTCGGAATGACAACCAGAAAAGCAACAGCAGATTCCCTACGGGAATGACAAGCCAGAAAGGCAAGAGCAAGAACAACGACAAGAACGAGGCTGAGACCTATGCCGTTGCTGCCACTTTCTTAGCCTTCTTCCGTGCAGCCAGCTTGGCGCGGCGCTGGAGTTCGTCGTCGGAGTACATGGTGCCGCGGCAGCCTGGGGTGCCGCAGTAGCAATCGGCGGTGTCGGTCTCGTCGGAGTCGTAGAGGTTGTACTCGTAGACCAGCTCTTCGCCGGGGGCGATGTCGCGGATGGCGCGGATGAAGACGCGGCCGCCGGTCTCCTCGGTGTCGCAGTTGGGGGCGCAGGAGTGGTTGAGGAACATCGCCGTCCCAAAGCCGTCGATGACGGTTCCGTCTTCGCCGAAGCCGAAGAGATAGGTGACGATACGGTCGGCGTAGCGCTCGTCGGCGAGTTCTTTGGAGAGGCGGGGGCCGTCGTACTCGATGACGCGGCGGCCGTTGGGGATCGCATCGAGCGTGTAACAGCCTGCGGCGTGGATGGAGGAGGAGCGGATCAGGAGGCGAGGGGAGGTGGTGGTTTTCGTGCGCGGCATTGGCCGGAGTATAGCAAGCCTTGGGGTGATGAAAGCATTTTTGCGAGGAGGGGAGGTTATCGTGAGGCCGAGAATGTCGTCTAATAGGGTTATGAGCGGAAAGAGGACAACAGTTCGGTTGGGACTGGCGATCGGAGCGCTGACCGTCGGTTCGATGGTTTGGGCGCAGAATCCGCAGCCCGCGCAGCCTCCGCAGACCAACTGCACCACGAAAGATGCGCAGGGGAATCCGGTCACCGATCCGAAGTGCACGACACCAACGACACCGGCACCGGCAACGCCTCCTCCCAGCGCAGCCCAGCAGTTTCCCTATCCGGGAGAGACGACGCCTAGTTCGGATAATCCCAATACCCCGCTGCCGAACCCTGGAGGCCTGAAGGATGCGGGCAGCTCCGGCAGTTCGAATAAGCCGAATGATTCCAGCAGCTCCAGTAGCTCTAGCTCGAGCAGCTCCAGCAGTTCGAGCGATTTGAATGGGCTTGGGCCGGATCCGGATGATAAGTCTCCGCTGGCCGATGATCCTCCGCCAGAGCCGAAGAGGCCCCGCAGAAAGCTGCCGAATGTCCCGAAGCAGACGCCTACGGAGCGTGTGGACGAAGACCTGAAGGTGGCGCAGTTCTACGCGGATGACGGTAACTATCGCGGGGCGTATCTGCGGTCGAAGGATGCGGTGTCGCTTGCAGATGACGATCCGAACACACACTTCTCGCTGGCCGAATTCGCGCGGAAGCTGGGCAAGCTCGACGAGGCTGTCAAGGAGTACAAGCGTTGCCTTGAGCTGGACCCGATCCCGAAGCAGAAGAAGGCGTCGCAAGAGGCTTTGAAAGAGATGTCGGGGTCGTAAGGCGTTTTGGCTGCTGAGCTTCTTGTTTTGTCGCGATGTTGAAGTGAAGCGGCTAGGCCCCGCATTCTTGCCACTACGAAGACCCCCGCATTTGCGGTGGCACCCGACTGCAGGGGCCCCCTCTAATGCGGGGGTCCTTCGCGTACCGCTCAGGATGACGGCGAAAAACAAACAACGGCAAGAGCGGCGACCGCCATCCGCTTCTTTGCCGTCGTAGACTCTAATTCGCTAACTATCGAAGTCCGTGTCCTGCCGGATACGGTCGCGCATGGTGTCGGTCGTGGTGTTGGGTATGGCTGTAGGGATGGCTGGTTGCAGTTGAGCGTGGCGACGATGCCACATCCGAATCAGCAGGGCAACGCCCAGTGTCGCCAGCACGAAGATGACGCAGGGGACGATCCAGGCTACGTCGTCGAAGCCTCCGCGAATGGGTTCGGCGAGGACGATCGGGCCGTACTTGCCGATGAACCAGTTGAGAACTCCAGTCTCCGGGAGGCCGGTGGCGACCTGGGCGTGGAGCTCGTCGATCATCGGGCCGGAGACGGGGCAGCCGACGTGGTTGCACTCCAGCAGAATCTGACCGCAGCCGCACTGGCATACGAGCTTGTGGCCGATCTTGTCGAAGCTGGAGTTGGGGGTGCCTGCGCCGAGCATCGTTACGGCGAGCAGGCAGACAAACACAACCTGGAGGAGCCGCTTAGACACGAGGGCCTCCTTCGGCTGCGAAGGCCGGGGGTGCTTTGAGCGGCGAGTTGCGAGGTTCGAGTGGCGAGTCGGCTGTGACTTCAACGCGACGGGTTCCGGGTTTCAGTGGGGGAACCAGCGCGATGAACGTGCCGAAGATGATGACGCCGACGCCGATCCAGATCCAGTTCACCAGTGGGTTCAGGAAGACCTTGATGATGGGGCGATCGGTTTCGGGATTACGGCCCATGAAGACGACGTAGAGGTCGCGGGCCAGCGTGGAGTGGATCGCGACGATGGTCGAGGTCTGCTGGCTGGCGGTATAGAAGCGGCGCTCGGGAGTGAGCTGCGTGATCTTCTTGTTGCCGTGGTAGACGTCGAGCAGGGCGAAGTCGGTGTCGTAGTTGGCGTTGGAGTCCTGCGAGTAGCTCTGGCAGACGATCTTGTAGCCATTGAGCTGGATGGAGTCGCCGAAGCCCATCTCGAGTTCTTTGCTCTGGTTGAAGGCGGAGCCCGCAAGGCCGATGAACATGACCACCACGCCGAAGTGGATCAGGTAGCCGCCGTAGCGGCGTGTGTTGCGGCGGACGAGCGTGATGGCGGATGCCGCAAGATTCTGGCTGGTCTGCGTGCGGATGACACCTGCGCCACGCAGGAACTCGGCGAAGATGGCGGTGATGACACCCGCGCCCAGGGCGAAGCAGACCAGGGCGTAGATGCCGGCGGTGGCGTCGTCATCCTTCCAGGGGCGAACGCCGCAGGCCATCAGCACGATGGCCGTTGCGAGGACGGCGATGCAGGGCAGGATGAAGTTGCGGCGGATGGAGCGCAGGGAGGTAGACCGCCATGACAGCAGGGGGCCAATACCTGTAAGGAGAATCAGCGCCAGACCGACGGGAACGGCGACACGGTTGAAGAACGGCGGTCCCATCGTGACCTTGGAGCCCTGTACAAACTCGCTCAGAACGGGGAACAGCGTGCCCCAGAGGACCGTGAAGCAGGCGGCGAGCAGGATCAGGTTGTTGAACAGGAAGCTGGATTCGCGAGAGACGAGCGATTCGAGCCTGTTTTCGGCCTTGAGGTGGTCGCGCTGATAGAGGAAGGTGAACAGGCACACGATGAAGATCACGACCATGAAGCTCGTGAACCAGGAGCCGATGGAGCTCTGTGCGAAGGCGTGCACGGAGCTGACGAGACCGGAGCGTGTGAGGTTGGTGCCGAGGATGGTGAGGAGGAAGGTGGTGAAGATGAGCCAGACGTTCCAGCCCTTCATCATGCCGCGCTTCTCCTGCATCATGACGGAGTGCAGGAAGGCGGTGCCGGTGAGCCAGGGAAGGAAGCTGGCGTTTTCGACGGGGTCCCAGCCCCAGTAGCCGCCCCAGCCGAGCACGGCGTAGGCCCAGTGCATGCCGAGGCAGATGCCGCAGGTGAGGAAGAGCCAGGTGACCATGGTCCAGCGGCGGGTGATGTGTATCCACTTTTCGCCGGGGTAGCGCATCATCAGCGCGCCCAGGGCGAAGGCGAAGGGCACGGAGAAGCCGACGTAGCCGAGGTAGAGCATCGGCGGATGGATGACCATCTCGGGGTATTGCAGGAGCGGGTTGAGACCGAAGCCGTCGGCGGGGGCTACACCTCCGGGCACGATGGCGAATGGTGGAGCGGCGAAGACCAGCAGCAGGAGGAAGAAGACCTGCACTGCGGCGAGAATGGTCGAGGCGTAGGCGCTGAGCGTGATGTCGACCTTGTGGCGCAGGCGCAGGACGAAGCCGTAGGCGGCGAGCAGCCAGGCCCAGAGCAGCAGGGAGCCTTCCTGTCCGGACCAGAGCGCGGAGAACTTATAGGCGGAGGCCAGAGCGCGGTTGGTGTGGTGCAGGATGTAATCGACGGAGTAGTCGTTGGTGAAGGCCGCCCAGATGAGCGCGAAGGCCGCGCAGGAGACGGCGATGAAGCTGGCGATGCCGGCCCGGCGCGAGGTTTCGCGCAGGTTTTCGGGGGAGACGGCAAGCTGCCGCCCGGTGGAGATGGCCCAGAGCGAAAACGCTCCTGACAGGAGCGTGTAGGTGCAGAGCACCAGGGCCAGGAGCAGTGAAAAGCTGCCAAAGGACGGCATTGGATGAGGCATTCGCGAGGGTATCCTTCGCTCACTATTCTCTCAAACTTCAGGCGGAGAAGACGGAGAGAAGCGAAGTCCCGTGCGCTATTCGGTGTTTGTGACCAGCCGATGGACGCTGGCGAGCAGATTATCGGGCAGCAGGGGCTTGAGGCGGAAGTGGATTCCGAGGCCGGCGTACTCCTCTTCGGCCTCCACCATGCCGCTGATGACCAGCACCGGAATCTTTGGCTGGAACTCGCGCAGTTTGCGGACAAACTCGTTGCCATTCATGCAGGGCATGATGTGGTCGGTGAGGATGAGGTCGATCGGGGAGGGGAACTCTTCGCTGCGGAACTGCTCGAGGGCGCGTTCGGGGTTGAGCACAGCAATGACAAAATAACCGGCTCGTTTGAGAATCGTCTGTCGTGTCGCTGCCTGAACGGCGTTATCGTCGATGAGCAAAATGGTGGCGGGCATGCATTCCTTAGTCCAGGTTTTGTGTGTACCGAGCAACATCGATACCTGCGGGCCGGCTGCCAGCGGAATCCGCGGCTTGTTGAAGTGGATGCAGAATTCAGAATAAAGGCTGTCTGAGATTTTTCGTATAAGCAAAAGATGAAATGTTGGGGGGGGAGGGGGTTGGGGCATCAAACGAGCCAGATAGAGGTGGCTGCAAGTTTGGTTGCTGCGGGCCGGGCGGTTGCAGCGGGTGGCTCGTTGGGGGGATCTTCGGCGCCAGTTATGATCTGGCGACGAAAGTCATAACTGGCGCATGCAGAAGGAAGGTTACCCCAGAATCGGAGGTCCGAGCGTGGTTACACGAAACTGGGCAGTCAAGGCGGCAAAGTCGATCTCGCCACCCTGGGCGATGATGACCAGGGCCTCTTCGCAGCCACCCGGCGTGGCCGTAAACAGTAGCCGGACCGGTTTGTCGCTGGGATTACCCCAGGCGTGTGGGATGCCGCGCTTCATCTCCACGGTTTGACCTGCCGTGGCCTCGATCGTCTGCTTGCCCAGAACGACCCGGGCGGAACCTTCCAGGACGAGAAGGTACTCGTCTTCCTTCTCGTGAACGTGCAGTGGGGTGCTGTCTCCGGGATCGGCAACGATCTCCACGATGGAGTAATCGCCATCGGTAGCGGCTGCAGGGACTCGGACGCAGAAACGCTCTCCCGGTCTTGCCGTCAGCCATTTTGCTTCGTTGGCTGCATTCTCTTGATTCTTCAAAGTAAACCTGCCTGTTTGTGAGATGGGACCCAGCACAAAAATGCTTAATCTTTGGCAAGGCTAGCAAGCTGTGCCGGTAAAAGGTGTCTTTTATCTGTCATTTAAGGGATTGAGGTCCGCCACAGGGATGGGTGACAGGGTGGGACGACACAGCATAGAGACCTGGCACAAGGTTGAGCCCCGAAGGGGCGGAGCTATCAAAGCCCAGGGTGAAACCCTGGGTTACAGGGGCAGGAGGTGGTTAGCCCTGAAAGGGCGATCTACCCTGGTTGACCGAGATAGGTCGCCCCTTCAGGGCTCTGCTTTCTCTAGGGTCCGTAACCCAGGGTTCCGGCGACACGGCGAGCAAAGAACGCTCGCCAGCCGCCTCCACCCTGGGCTGGGATATGTCGCCCCTTTGGGGCTTGGTTTGGTGCCATAGCGGAATCCAACCTTTACCAGAATGTTTTGTGGCACGCTATTTTTGTGGCGCGCTGAAGCGCGTTCCCTCAGCGGCTAAAGCCGCGTGCCGGAATGAGCTTTTATGGCACGGGTGAACCCGTGCCCTTAACGAAACATGGGCCGTCCCTTAACGAAATGTGACTTGTTTCATGTGGCCTGTTCTGCAACGAAGGTGACTTGTTCGGGACCCGCGGTAATTAGCATTGGCACGCCATAATCAGCGAGCGGAGGATATAACCACAGGAGCCCCAGCGTAATTCTTCCACACGAATTATTTCCAAATGCCTGATAATACGGCTATGAAGCGCCGCGTTATCAAGCAATATGAGTTCATACGCAAGATCGGCGCGGGTGGCAGCGGCGTTGTGTTTCTGGCCAACGACACGCTGCTGCAACGCCCGGTGGTCTTGAAGCTGCTCAAACGCGGCTCGCAGACTCCTGAACAGATGCGTACGATCCAGATGCGCGAGGCGCGGCTGGCCTCGGCGATCGATCATCCGAATGTCTGCGCGATCTATGAGGTCGGCGAGGCGGATGACGAAGCCTACATCGTCATGCAGTACATTCCGGGCAAGTCGCTGGACAAGGTGATTGAAGAGGGCCCGGCCAGCGCGCAGCTCGTGCTTTCAAGCGGCATGCAGATCTCCGACGGTCTGGCTGCCGCGCACAATCTTGGCATCTTTCACCGTGACCTGAAGCCGGCCAACGTCATGCTGACCGATGGCGGACTGATTAAGATCCTCGACTTCGGGCTGGCCCGGCAGTTGAAGCGTGAGAACGTGGACTTCGACCCTGCCGGTCCGGCGCAGATGCAGTCGGCCGCTTTGGCCGGACAGACCTATACGGCGCGCGGCGGAACGATCGCCTACATGGCCCCGGAGCAGTTTGTGACCGGGCAGAGCAGTATCCAGAGCGACATCTTCGCGCTGGGGTTGATCCTCTACGAGATGGTCAGCGGACGGCATCCGTTCCATCGTCCCGATGGCCAGGAGCTGCAGAGCATTCGCGCGATCCAGTTCGCGGAGCCGCCGCCGCTGCGCGAGATCGTTCCGGACCTCTCGGTGGAGCTGGAGAGCGTGATTCTACGCTGCCTCGCGAAACAGCCCTCGGAGCGCTATGCTTCGGCTGCGGAGGTGCGCGAGAGCCTGAAGACGATCGTGAAGACGCTCCAGCTCGACTCGGTTGTCATGCCGGGCGAGGGCGCGATCAACATGCCAGCGCAACAGCGGCTCGATATGGAGACGCCCGAGGAAGAGAAGCGTACGACAGGCATCCTCTCGATGCTGGCGGAGCGCTTTCGCGAGAGCGTTACGAGCACGACGAACAAGGGAACGAGCATTGTTGTTCTGCCGTTCGTGAATCTTGGCACGACGGCTGCGACGCCGTTCTACGGCTACGCGCTGGCCGATGCGCTGGCGGCGCGTCTGGCCAAGGTCCCGGCGCTGGTAGTGCGGCCTTCGAGCGCCCTGATGAATGTACCGACGCAGCAACTGGACCCGCTCAGCGTGGGGCGCAAGTTGATGGTGAACTACGTTCTGGCAGGCAGCTTTCTGCGCTCGGAGAGCGGGTTCGATTTGAACTGGCAGTTGCTGGATGTCGAGGGGCAGAGCGTTCGGACGGGCGGCGCGATCAGCGTGCAGAGCTTCGATCTGATCTCGGTGCAGACGGAGATCTGCGACGAGGTCTTCGGTGAGCTGCATGGATTTGGAGATCTGCAGGGAGGCATGGGCGAGCCGCAGCGCAGGGATGCGCTGGGAGGCAACGTCTCGGAGGAGTACCTGCAGGCACGCGCGCTGTTGTCCTCGTTCATGTCGAGAACCGGAAACCGCGAGGAACTGGATCGGGCACGCGAGCTCTTTGCCCGCGTCGTCGTGCAGGATGCGGCTTATGCACCGGGATGGTCGGGCCTGGGGATTACGCACCTGCAGTATGCGCGGCACGGGTTGGGCGGGCAGATGCATGTGCTGGAGGCGCGGCGCGCCTTCGACCGCGCGCTGGAGCTGGATTCGGGATCGGTTGAGGCGAATCTCTATCGCGTGTACATGCTGCTCTCGCGCGGTGAAAAAGAGAGCGCCCGGCATGGTATCGAGCATCTGTTGCAGCAGGCTGACAACGACTGGAACGTCCATCTTGTCGCGGGCATGACGTTGCGCATCGACGGCATGTATGAAGAGGCCCTGGACCAGTTCAATATCTCACTGCGACTGAATCCATCGAATGCGGCGATGATCTATAACCATCGTGCCAGGGTTTATCAGTATCAGAATCAGTTGGAGCTGGCGGCGGACGAGATCGAGAAGGGGCTCACGCTGGAGCCGAGGCAGCCGTTGCTGCGCATCTCGCTGGGATATCAGCAGATGCGCGAAGGCCAGTTGTCGCGGGCGGTGGATACGCTGGAGAGCGTTATCCGCGATGATGCGACGCTGCGGATCGTGTTTCCGACGATTGCGATGTGCTACGTGCAGCTCGGCGACCGGCATAAGGCGGCGGAGTTCATCCTGGAAGAGACGCTGGCTGCGGCTGAGGCCGATAGCGAGATGGCTTACAGGTTGGCGACTTATTTTGCGGTGGAAGGGGATGAGTCCGAAGCCCTGCACTGGCTGCGTCGCGCGATCTACCTGGGGAATGAGAACTATCCGTGGTTCAGCAAGAATCCGGCATGGCGCGGCATGAGCGATCATGGGGACTTTCAGCGCGCGCTGGAGGATTTGAAGAAGAGCTATCGGAGAAATCAGAAGAACTGGAAGCGGTTGTTGTCGCAGGTGATGCGGTAGGGCTGGGCGGGTATGAGCGAAGAGCGGGAGGAAGCAGGTTCCTCGGCTGCGCCTCGGAATGACAACCAGAAAAGCAAAGGCAACAGCAACCGCGGAAGCAGATTCCCTGCGGGAATGACAACTAGAAAGGCAAAGGCAAAGGCAAAAACGGCCCCTCATGGGGCCGTTTGATTTGTTATGAGTTGGAACTAGCGGTTGGCGGGTTCGAGAGGCATGGGCTGCGTCAGGCTGAAGATAATCTCCGTGCCTGCGTGCAGGGTCTCCTGGTTCTCATGCTTCAGCCACCAGACCGTGCCTACTCCGGCGCCGATGCCAGCGCCAACTACTGCGCCTACTCCGCCGCCAACTACTGCGCCTGTGACTGCGGCTGCGCCTGTGGTGAGGCCGAGGGTCGTCAGTGTGCTTTTGCTGTGGTCGTTGCCGACAATGGTGCCTTCTCCGGAGACGTGCGAGTTGCGAATGTGCGCGAGGTCTACGACCTGGGCATCCAGACGATAGGTCACGCCGTCGGGCAGAGTCACGAACTCGGGCTGGAGATGGATGGAAGCGGAGCCGCTGATGCGGCGGCCTTCGTGGAGATTGCTGACGCGGCCGCTGAGAATGGAGCCGGCAGGGATGATGACCCGGCCGTGATGTTCGATGTTCTGGGTGAGCTGGGTGTGGAAGGCAGCACCGCGAGCAGTCGTTTGGGTAGAGATTTCGCTGTCGAGGACTGTTCTGAACAGGGTGCCTTCGGGCAGCTCATTGGCATTCGTCGGAACGTCGATGACGACACCGCTGTTGATGTCATCGGTTACGGTCATGGGTGCTTCGCGGCGAACGATCTGCGCGGTTTCTACAGAGGGCTGATCTGAACCGTACGCAGGAGGGACATACGAGCGATCATGCAGGACCGGAGCGGGTGCGGACGCATTGTCGACCGGGGTGCCTGCGGAGGGCTTTTGATAGTGCTGGGGCGGAGCCTGGGTGGTCGCCGAGATGGAGTCGTTGAGGTCTTCGGGGTGCGAAACTCCCGAGCTTTGCGCAAACAGAGGCGCTGCGAGCAGGAGGGAGGCGGCAGCGGTGAGACTGGGAATCGTGAGCTTCATGGGGCCGGGTCCTCGCATAAGGCGCAAAGGCGCTTGTTTAGAGGATAAAGCGGTAGGAGGGGCTTTGGTGGGAATCGTGTTGCGAAGGCATCCGGCGGGTTAACACGGGGGGCTTTGTCTTTCGTCGTCATCCTGAGCCAACGGCGAAGGACCCCCGCATTGGTGGTGGCACAAGGGCATGGTGCCACCCAGACAAACGATGTCGGGTCAACGAGCAGCGTTCGCTCCAGTGGCATTGTGCAAAATGCGGGGGTCCTTCGCGTACCGCTCAGGATGACGACGAAGAACAAACAACGACAATTACTTGCGTGGCCCCGTAGCGATCACGCGCTCGTAGTACTCCTCGTAGTGGGGGATGATGCGTGAGGCGCAGAACTTGTCCTGGGCGGTGCGTCGAGCGGCGAGGGACATGGCTTCGAGACGTGCGGGGTCGGTGAGAAGTGAGAGTGTGCCGGCGGCCATGCCGTCGATATCTCCGACTTCGTAGAGCAAGCCGTTGATGCCGTCTTCAATGAGCTCCGGTACGCCGCCCACACGAGTCGCGATGGCGGGAACGCGGCAGGCCATTGCCTCCAGCGCTGCGAGGCCGAAGGACTCCATCTCGCTTGGCATCAGCATGAGGTCGGCGAGTCCGAGGAGTTCGTTGACGTTCTCCTGCTTGCCGAGAAATTCGACGCGGTTGGTGATGCCGTGACGCCGGGCGAGAAACTCGGCGGCGGAGCGCTCGGGGCCGTCGCCGATGAGGAGGAGACGCGAGGGAACCTTAGGAGCGATACGGGCGAAGACCTCGACGACATCGAGCACGCGTTTGACGGGGCGGAAGTTGGAGAGGTGGACGAGGATGCGCTCGTCGGCAGAGGCGAAGCGGGGGCGTTGTTTGGCTACAAGCTCGGGGTCGCGGGTGTAGAAGTCGCAGTTGACGAAGTTGCGGATCACTTCGATGTCGCGCTTGATGCCGAAGGCCTCGTAGGTGCGGTCGCGCAGGTAGCTGGAGATGGCGGTGACGCCGTCGGACTCTTCGATGCCGAAGCGGGTGATGGGAAGGTACGAGCGGTCGAGGCCGACGAGGGTGATGTCGGTGCCGTGGAGTGTCGTGATAAAGGGCAGATGGAGGCCGCGCGCGGCGAGCATCTGGCGAGCCAGTAGGGCGCTGACGCTATGCGGAATGGCGTAGTGGACGTGCAGGAGGTCGAGCGAATGAAGCTCCGCGACCTCGGCCATGCGGGTGGCGAGCGCGAGATCGTAGGGGGGGAACTCGAACAACGGGTAGTTCGAGACCGGGACCTCGTGATAGTGGATGTTGGCTTCGCGGCCGGTGAGGCGGAAGGGCTGCGAGTAGGTGATGAAGTGGATCTCATGCCCGCGTGCCGCGAGTTCGATGCCTAGTTCCGTGGCGACGACGCCGGAGCCGCCGTAGGTGGGGTAGCAGGTGATACCGATCTTCATAGGGGTGGACTCGCGCTTCCAAAAATATCTTAGAACGGTACGTATAACTGGGCAGTAAAGTCTCTGGGCCGGTGCGAACGAGAGCCTTGACGCAAAGGTCGCGAAGAGAAGAGCCAAGGTTCGCTACGGCTGCCGTGATGAAGGTTAGCGTTCGTGGTTACTCTGCATCAATGTTACTCAGCATCAATGTTACTCAGCATCAAGGGTTTTCAGCTTCCCATAGTGGATGAGTTCGAGGCCTGAAAGATGCAGGGAAGATTCCAGCAGGGCTGTGCGCTCGACCTCTCTTGTGGCGCGGAGCCTTGTGGTGACGGCGTCGAGGTCGCGGTCGTTGTAGCCAGGGTGGCAGACGAGCTCCCAGAGTCCTTCGGGCATGGCGTCCAGCATGGCACGCAGGGTTGAGGCGTCGAGACGGCCTGTTGCCGAGATGCCGATGGTGCCGTTCGTTGTAAGGATACTGCCCGAACGAATCTGCGGCAGGGCTTCGAAGCGTTTGCGAAGGGAATGGAGCAGCCGGACCTGGAGACCGCGTATCCAGCCGCCCTTGCCGAGAGCCAGACTCCAGGGCTCTTCAAAGGGGTTGCGGACGGCGCCGATGCCGTTCTTTTCAGCGACATTGAGCAGCGGTCGGGCGACGCTGGGGAGCATGTGGGTGTGTTTGTGGGTGTCGAGGTGCGTGACCGGGAGCCCTGCCTGGTGGATGCGCTGGATCTGCGCCTGGGCCTCGCGTGCGATCTCGTCGCTGTTGATCTTGCCGCGCAGGGCTGCGCTGAGAAAGCTGGAGAGAGTGGGGCGAAAGCTTTTGCCGTCGGGGCCGAGCAGCGTGGGGATGCTTGGTGGGGGCGAGAGGGGGATGCCGTCGGTGAGGACAACGTGGCAGCCGACGCCGAGCGAGGGGTTTGCGTGGGCGATGGCGACGGCGTCGTCGAAGGCCGGGCCGTTGGCCATGAGGGTGGCGGAGGTGAGCACGCCTGCCTGGTGGAGCTCGAGGATGGAGCGGTTGATTCCGCGGGTGAGGCCGAAGTCGTCTGCGTTGATGATGAGGCGGGTGGGCATAGAGGGTCTTGGATTGGTTGTTGTGGCTGCTGTTTGTTTTTCGCCGTCATCCTGAGCGGTACGCGAAGGACCCCCGCATTTTGCACCATGCCGGAGGTAGCGAATCCTGCCTGTCATACCCGAGGTGCTTAAAGCTCTTGCAGGGCCGAGAGGCAGGGGTGGTCCCCAATGCGGGGGTCCTTCGCGTACCGCTCAGGATGACGGCGAAAAACAAACAACGACACCGACGACCATGCTCTTCCGGTTGTAACACGCTATACTAAGGTCTGATTCGGGCAGCATCTGCCATGAGGCGGAGCGGCACTGGAGAAGACAAAGTTATGAGTCTCACCCAACTTCGCGATCGCGGAGCATCGGCGCCCATGCCAAGAGTTACGGCTGACGTCCTCCTACAGAAAAAACGTGCGGGCCAGCCGATTACGGCGTTGACCGCGTATGACTTTCCTACAGCACGCCTTGTCGATGAGGCGGGAATCGATCTTGTGCTCGTCGGCGACTCCGTCGGTATGGCGGTTCTGGGCTACGAGAACACTCTGCCGGTCACGATGGAAGAGATGCTGCATCACACGCGGGCCGTTTCTCGTGGCGTGCGGCGGGCGCTTCTGGTGGCGGACATGCCCTATGGTTCGTACCAGGCTTCGGTCGAGGATGGAATCAGGAACGCTGTGCGCTTCGTGAAAGAGGCGGGTGCGCAGGCGGTGAAGATCGAAGGCGGCCGTAAGCATGTCGATCTGATCGCGCGTCTGGCGGATGCGGAGGTTCTTGTCGTCGGCCATATCGGCCTGACGCCGCAATCGGTGCATCGCATGGGTGGCTATCGGGTGCAGGGGAAGACCGCTGAGGCGATGGATGCTCTGTGTGCGGATGCTCAGGCGCTTGAAGCTGCGGGTGCGATTGCCATTGTGTTGGAAGGTATTCCACGCGAGCTGGCTACCGTGATTACAGCCAGGAGCGGAGTGCCGACGATTGGTATCGGCGCCGGTCCTGATTGCGATGGGCAGATCCTGGTGTTTCATGACCTGTTCAACCTGACGTTCTCGGCGCCTGCGAAGTTCTCGCGCCGGTATGCGGATGGAGCGGAGTTCTTCTCGCGCGCCATTGCTCAGTATCGCGACGATGTTGCCGGGCGCTCCTTTCCGAGTGATGCCGAAAGCTACCACCTGCCGCGTGAGGTGCAGTTGCCGCGCGAGGTCCAGACTGAATCGGATGCGGAAGAACCGCATCTGTGTAAGGCGTAGGGGCAAGGCATCGAGATGAGAATTTGCCGCACAATCAGCGAGATGCAGCAGGCGTGTCGAGAGCTTAAGAGAAGCACCGCACAGGAGCGAGGCCTTGGCTTTGTTCCTACGATGGGAGCTCTGCATGCCGGACATCTCTCGCTGATTGCAGCAGCGCGTGCTGAATGTGACGCTGTGGTGGCCTCGATCTTTGTTAACCCTCGCCAGTTCGGTGTGGGCGAGGACTACGAGATCTATCCCCGGGAGTTTGAAGAGGACTGTCGCAAGCTGGAGTCTGCCGGGGTGGAGATTCTCTTTGCACCCACAGTAGATGAGATGTACCGGCCTGGCGCGACTACGTTCGTCGAGGTCGAGGGGATCAGCGATCGGTTAGATGGAGCTTCGCGGCCCGGTCACTTTCGCGGCGTCGCTACGGTGGTCGTCAAGCTATTCAATATCGTCGGGCCCGATAAGGCTTACTTCGGACAGAAGGACGCTGCGCAGGTCGCTGTGCTGCGGGCCATGGTGCGCGATCTGAACTTTCCTGTGGAGCTGATTGCCTGCGCAACTGCTCGCGAGGACGATGGCCTGGCTATGAGTTCGAGGAATCGGTATCTCTCTGCTGAGGAACGTCAGCGAGCTCTTGTCCTTTCCCATGCGCTTGAGACGGCGAAGTCGTTGGCAAAGGAAAAGGGCAGCAATGCGCAGACGTTGCGCGAGGCGATGCTGCAGAAACTTAAGGCTGAGCCCCTGCTGCGCGTTGATTATGCGGCAGTCGTCGATGCCGACACGCTGGAGCCGATTGAGGATTTGAGCAACGGGGCATTGATTGCGCTCGCCGCGTGGTTTGGGAAGACTCGCCTGATCGACAACGTTCTGCTGGGGCCGGTGACGCATGTCTAGGAACATTCTGCTCGGTGTCTGCGGCGGTATTGCGGCCTATAAGTCCGCGGAGTTGGTGCGCGCTTTGCAAAAGCAGGGTATGGACGTACGCGTCGTGATGACGAAGGCCGCTGAGGAGTTTGTGCGGCCTTTGACCTTTGCTTCGCTGACCTCGCACAAGGTCTTTACCGATCTTTGGGATTCGAAGGTGGAGGCCGAAGAGGCCGGGTTTTCGATTGAGCATATTACGCAGGCGCAGTGGGCCGATCTGCTATTGATCGCTCCGGCCACGGCGAATACGATGGCGAAGTTTGCCCAGGGGCTTGCCGACGACTTTCTCTCGGCGACGTATCTTGCGACGACTGCGCCGGTTGTCTTTGCACCGGCGATGAACGTGAATATGTGGAACCATCCCGCCACACAGACGAACCTGGTTATGCTGCAGCAGCGCGGGCATCGCATCGTCGAGCCGGAGAGCGGTTATCTGGCTTGCGGCATGACCGGCAGCGGCCGGTTTCCGGAGATTGAAACGATCGTGGAGGCGGTGCTGGGACAGTTGCAGGTGCAGCGCGATCTCGCGGCGGAGACGGTTCTGATTACCGCAGGCGGTACGCGTGAGCCGATCGATCCTGTTCGTTTTCTCGGGAACCGCTCCAGCGGCAAGATGGGCTATGCGCTGGCTGAGGCCGCGCAGCGCCGTGGCGCACGGGTGATTCTCGTCACGGCTCCTACCGCGCTTGCAACGCCGGAGGGTTGCGAGGTTGTTCGGGTGACGACGGCGGCGGAGATGCAGGCTGCCGTTCTGGCTCATCTGCCGGAGGCCACTGCGGTGATCAAGGCGGCGGCGGTTGCGGACTTTCGTATGAAGCAGACTGCGGCTACGAAGCTGGAGCGCAGGGGATCGTTGACTCTAGAGCTGGAGCCTACAGACGACATCGTTCGCAGCGTGGTAGAGGCGCGGAGGCCGGGGACACTGGTCATCGCCTTTGCGGCGGAGATGGGACGGAATCTGGAGCGGGCCCGCGAGAAGCTGCTGCGGAAGGGCGCGGATGCGATTGTGGTCAACGACGTGGCCGTTGAGGGGTTGGGCTTCGATTCTGACCGGAATGCTGCGACACTATTAACAAGGGTGCAATCGATCGATCTCCCAGAGTCATCTAAGAGGGAACTCGCGGAGCGGATTCTGGACGAGATGCTTCGTCTGAGGGCATTGGTTCCCGGAATAGAAGCGAGAGAAGCGCTGAGCGTTTGAGTCAGGCTCAGCATCGGTGAGTTGCACGAAGGAGTTTTCATTGTCATCGGTAAACAGCACGATTGAGTTGATCCAGATCCAGGAGAACCGCGGGGAGACACCTGGCCCAACGACTTGTAGCTCCAGGCTTGTCAGTCCACCGTGGACGTTCGACACGCAGACGCCGGAGTACGGTCCCGGAGCTTCGATGGAGGATTTTATTCCCTCCGATGCTCCTCGCCAGGGACAAATCCCCAAGGAATATCGCAACGCCAGCGCGGAGGAACTCGACCTGCGCATTCGCGCGGCGAAGCATGCTCTCGGAGAGCGTGTTGTGATCCTCGGCCACTTCTATCAGCGCGATGAGGTTGTGAAGTATGCCGACTTCGTTGGCGACTCCTTTCAGCTCGCGCGCGCTGCGACGTCTCGGCCTGCGGCCGAGGCGATTGTTTTTTGTGGCGTGCACTTTATGGCGGAGACGGCGGACATGCTCTCCGGCCCGAAGCAGTCGGTGATTCTGCCGAACCTTGCTGCGGGATGCTCCATGGCCGATATGGCCGATATCGACTCTGTCAGCGAGTGCTGGGAGCAGTTGGAAGAGGTCTACGGAACGGCTCCCGATGCGAGTGGCCGCGTGCCGGTGATTCCTGTTACGTACATGAACTCGTCCGCAGCGTTGAAGGCTTTTTGCGGAGAGCGTGGAGGCATCGTCTGCACCTCGTCGAATGCCGCTGCTGTGCTGAAGTGGGCGTTTGAGCGTGGCCAGCGCGTACTGTTCTTTCCCGACCAGCACCTCGGCCGCAATACGGCGAAGGCGATGGGAATCTCAGTGGACAAGATGCCGATGTGGGACCCTCGCAAGCAGCTTGGCGGCAATACGTCAGAGGCGCTTGCGGAAGCTCAGGTCATTCTGTGGCATGGATTCTGTTCTGTGCACAAGAGGTTCAGCGTCGAGCAGATTGACGCCGCTCGTGCGCAACATCCCGGGGTTCGCGTGATCGTTCATCCCGAGTGCCCGATGGAGGTTGTCGATGCAGCGGATGAGTCCGGTTCCACAGACTATATCGCGAAGGCTGTTGCTGCCGCTCCTGCCGGCACGACGTTTGCTATCGGCACAGAGATCAACATGGTGCAGCGTCTGGCCAGCCAGTATCCGCAGCACACGATCTTCTGCCTCGATCCCGTGATCTGCCCCTGCTCGACGATGTACCGCATTCATCCCGCGTACCTGGCGTGGGTGCTGGAGTCGTTTGAGCGTGGAGAGGTGCTTAATCGGATCGCTGTTCCTTCTGCAATCACTGTGCCCGCGCGGGTGGCGTTGCAGCGCATGCTCGATGTAGTCCCAGCGCCCGTTGTGAGAGTTGGCCAGTGAGCGAAGTCATCATCGTAGGCAGTGGCATCGCCGGTCTTATTGCAGCCATCGAAACAAGCCGCCAGCATGTGGTTACTCTGATTACCAAGGCAGAGCTGAGCGAGAGCAATACACGCTATGCGCAGGGTGGCATCGCTGTTGCACTCTTCGCGGACGACAGCGTTGCCGAACACGTTGCGGACACTCTGCGTGCAGGGGCGGGCCTCAGTTGCCCGTCTGTGGTGGAGGTGCTCTGCTCTGAAGGGCCGGCACGCGTTCGCGACCTGATACGGCTGGGTGTTGAGTTCGACCGGCGCAATGGGGAACTCGCTCGTGGTTTGGAAGCTGCGCACTCGCGTCCGCGTGTGCTGCATGCGGGAGGAGATGCGACCGGGTTTGCGATTGAGTCGGCACTGGTTCATGCGGTGCGCTCGACTGCGAACATCACGATCCTGGAACACACCTTCGTCAAAGACCTGATCGTGCGCGACGGCAAGGTTGCCGGAGTAGAGATCCTGAATGAGGCTGGCGAGGCTCGTTCGCTATGCGCCGATGCTGTGGTTCTGGCCAGCGGGGGAGCGGGGCAACTGTATCCGCATACGTCGAATCCTTCTGTAGCTACTGGAGATGGTTCAGCGATTGCTCTTCGTGCCGGAGCCGAACTGGCGGATGTGGAGTTCTATCAGTTCCATCCGACGACGCTGGCGGTGCCGGGCAACTTCCTGATCTCGGAGGCCCTGCGCGGCGATGGAGCTGTGCTGCTTGATGCTGAAGGCCATCGCTTTATGCAGGCGGTCCATCCGGATGCGGAGCTTGCGCCGCGTGATGTTGTAGCGCGGGGTATCGCGGAGCAGATGGCCAAGCAGAATGGCGCACCCGTATTTCTCGATGCCTCTGCACTGGGTGCGGAGTTTCTCAAAGAGCGCTTTCCGACGATCGACGCAGCCTGCCGCACCTATGGATTCGATTGGGCGGTTCAGCCTGTTCCCGTAACTCCGGCGGCGCACTATTGGATGGGCGGCGTGCGGACGGATGAGTGGGGACGCACTTCGCTACCAGGATTATTTGCCGTGGGTGAGGTGGCTTGCACGGGTGTTCATGGAGCCAATCGGCTTGCTTCGAACTCACTGCTCGAGAGCCTGGTGTTCGCGTGGCGTTGTGCGAGCCTTCTGCTGAATGAAGAAACCTTCAGCAAGGCGTGGCCTGCTTTCAGCAAGAGCGAGGTTCATGTGCTTCCCGCGGAAGAGAACAGTGCCGCGACCCCAGTAGATCGTGCGGCGTTGCAGAAGCTGATGTGGGAGACCGTAGGCATCTATCGCGAGGCGAGCGGGCTGAAGCGGGCTGCGGAGCAACTGCGCAGGTGGCGTCGTGATGGCGCAACGGTGAGCGATTGTGAGACTGCGAACCTGCTCGATCTCGCGCGTGTGATGGTTGCGGCGGCGAACATGCGGCAGGAGTCACGTGGTGCTCACTGGCGCAACGACTTCCCTGAAACCTTGCAGAGCTTTCAGCATCACCAGAACTTTCGCAGAGAGGTAAGCGCGTGATCGTTCCGCAGAACCTTATCGATCAGGCCGTGAGAGCGGCCCTGGCTGAAGATGCTCCCTGGGGCGATCTGACGTCGCAGACGTTTATTCCGGAGTCGGCGATCGCTTCGGCTCTGCTGGCCGCGCGTGAGCCGGGTGTCTGCTGCGGAGCCCAGGTCTTCACGACGGTCATGGGGATGACGGACGCGAGGATCTCGACCGTCTTTCACGTGGAAGAGGGCGATCGCTTCAATACAGGCGATACCGTTGCAACGGTCATTGGCCCGGCGCGATCGGTATTGCAGGCTGAACGCGTTGCGTTGAACTTTATGCAGCGGATGTCGGGGATTGCAACGCTGACCGCGAAGTACGTGGCCGAGATTGCAGGCACGCGGGCGCGCATCGTCGACACGCGCAAAACGACACCGGGACTTCGTGTGCTGGAGCGCTACGCTGTGCGCTGCGGTGGTGGAATGAACCATCGCTTTTCGCTCTCCGACGCTGTGATGGTGAAGGACAACCATCTCGCCGTGCTCACCGCGAGCAGCAAGCTCGGTGTGACAGAAGCTCTGCGCGAGGCGCGTTCGAGGCTTCCGCATACGGTGCACTTCGAGGTGGAGGTCGACTGTATCGACCAGATCGAGCCTGTGCTGGCTGCCGGGGTCGATACGATCATGCTCGACAACTTTACCCTCGAGAAACTGCGGCAGGGAGTTGACCTCATTGCCGGTCGCGCGCTGGTGGAAGCCAGCGGTTCGGTGAGGCTTGAGACTGTGGGCGACATCGCTCGCACCGGTGTCGATATCATCTCGGTGGGCGCGCTGACGCATAGTGTGCGTGCGCTGGATCTTGGCTTGGATATTGAGATTGAGGCTGTCGCGTAAAGGAATTTTGCTTCGAGTTGCGAGTGATGAGCCGCGAGTTGCGAGTTCGGATCTTGAGGCGGAATGAACTGTTTTTTATAGGAGCATGGCTTGTGATCTATCTCGATTCGGCAGCGACAACAGCAGTCCGCCGCGAGGTGATCGAGGCGATGTGGCCCTATCTGACTGCGGAGTTTGGCAACCCTTCGAGCCATCATTCGTTGGGCGAGGCAGCGGCCCAGGCTCTGAAAGCAGCACGCGCAACGATTGCGCAATTACTCGGCTGCCGGGCCAGCGAGATCATCTTTACCTCGGGTGGCACTGAGGCCGATAACCTCGCGATCAAAGGTATTGCATTGGCTGCTCCGCGATGCCGCCATATTGTGACTTCAACGATTGAGCATGAGGCAGTGTTGGAGTCCTGTGGCTATCTGCATCGCCATCATGGTTTTGAGATCACCTACTTGCCGGTCGATCGACAGGGTCTTATCTCGCTTGAGCACGCGGCTGCAGCGATTCGTCCGGACACGACGCTGTGCTCCATCATGCTGGCTAATAACGAGGTAGGAACGATTCAGCCTATCCAGGAGCTCGCCGGAATAGCGCATGCTGCCGGTGTTCCCATTCATACAGATGCGGTGCAGGCCGCCGGGGCGCTCGATCTGAATATTGGCAATCTCGGTGTGGACGCTCTGAGTCTTTCAGGCCACAAGTTCGGCGCGCCGAAGGGAACGGGACTGCTCTACCTGCGAGGCCGGCTGACGATTGAGCCGGTGTTGCATGGCGGTGGGCAGGAACGCGGTCGCCGGTCGGGGACGGAGAGCGTTGCGGGGGCTGTAGCCTTGGCCAAAGCCTTTCAGATGGCTGAGACCTCAAGGCTTGAGAGCGCGCAACGGCTCAGTAAACTTCGCGATGATTTTATTGCTGCTGTGCTCTCCTTTGTTCCGAGTGCGATCTTGACTGGCGACTCTGTGAAGCGTCTGCCGGGCAGTGCGTCGTTCTGTTTTCCGGAGACGAGCGGCGAGGCTGTGCTGCTCTATCTGGAAGAGCACGAGATCATCTGTTCGAGTGGATCGGCCTGTGCTGCCGGAGCAGATCGTCCATCGCATGTGCTTCTGGCGATGGGACTGGAGCCTGCGATCGCTCAAACGGCTGTGAGGTTTACCTTGAGCGAGAGTACGACTGCCGAGGAGTTAAGCAGGGTCGCGCTGACGATACGGGACGCGATTCATTCTCTTACTCGATCGAAATAAGGTCTTCTGGTTAAGCGAAGAGCCGTACCTCTTCAAGTAAAAGGTACGGCGTTCTAAACGCAGGAAAGAGATCCGGATGTCGAGCGGTGACTAGCTCAGCGCGTACCCATCCATAAATACTTCCCGAACTTTCATTCGTGGCCCAAAGACCTAGCGACGGTCGTAACGATGATGCCGGTAATGGTGGTAATGACGGTGATGGCGATGTCCAACCGCAATAACAACTTGTGCGTTCGCTGGAGCAGCTAGCGGCGCAAGGAAGAGAAGGAGGAGCAAGCCAAGCGTAAATTTTCTCATACTCTCTTCGATGTCGGGTTGGTTGGAGGGGTTGTTGTCTTCAGCAATAAATATTTCTACATCAGTAAGTTGCCGGTTTTCGGATATTGAAGATGAGGCCCTCACGAATAAGTCAAAGCCAAAAAATGGACGCCAGCCTTAGCTGGCGTCCCCAAGTTGCAAGGGCAGAGAAACAATCTAAAAGATGTACCGCAGTGAGATCTGCTGGATACGCGGCTGGCTGAGCGTATGGGTGTATTGGCCCAGGGTCCCGGTGCCTACCGAGTTCTTGAGCGAGGTAACAGGGTTGGTATCGAAGCGCACTGCATTGGTCACGTTGAAGACCTCCCAGTCGAATTTGAGGCCCTGACTATCGGTAATTCTCCACGTCTTCATCAGGCCGGTGTCCGCTCCGAAGTATCCATCGCCCCTGTACTTGTTACGTTGGCCGACCTCGCCCGGTAGAGGATAGCGCAGGGGCGTGGTGCCTGTGTTCCCACCGACAAGTCCAGAGATGCCAGCCACCAAGGCCGTTGCGTTCGGAAAGACGTTAGGGGAACGCACGCCATTGATTTTGGTCTTCTTTGGGGCAAGGGCTCCTAGTGGAGCCGTTTGAATCGTATAGCTTTGCTTCGGCCATGCTGTCATCCATCCACCGGAGATCTGGAGGCCGAAGGGCAGGCCGCTGGTCCAGCGTCCGAGACCGTTGAGCTGCCACCCACCAAAGATCGCGTCAACCCATCCACTTGGACTGTTCAGGAAGGCTTGTCCTCTTCCGAAGGGGAGCTTGTAGACAGCGTCTGTGGTGATGATATGCGTGGTATCGAAATCGGCCACGCCCTTATTGAGAGAGGGGTTGAAGGAGTTGATGAGAACGCCGGTGGAGGCATCCGCCGTCGTACCTATGGCCGTGCAACTGGTGCAGGTACGTTCCGTATCGGAGCCAATATCGATCGCTCTCGAGTAGGTATAGCTGAAGTCCATCTGCAGGCCATGGGACATGGCATGACGGAGAATCAATTGTCCTGCGTCATAGGTGCTGAAGCCGATGGTGCTATCGGCATAGAGTGAGCTGAAGGCGCCGTTATAGTAGCGATACAACTGTCCTCCGCAGCCTGGGGAGCAAAGCGTGTCCATAAGATTCAGGTCGTCCGTCGCGTTCAGCGGCTGCGCTTTGTACTGGTTGTAGATATTCTGCGTGGCTGAATTTCCAGGCTGGCAGACTGTTTTGGGGCACGGTATGGAGGCCTGGGGAGAGCCTGAGGCTCCTGCTGCATCGGGGAAGAGATTCTCCCAGTAGGGGATCTTCGCGACGCTGGCTGTGGGGACTCCCTTGCTGCCGTTGGCGTAGGCCTGCTTCTCCAGGAGGGAAGCAGCCGTGAAGTAGTCCATGCCACTTTTTGGGTCGACCAGATCAAGAGGCATTCCCAAGTCGCGCTGTACGATCAGGTGCCGTCCTATACGGCCTACATAGGCGGCTTCCAGAACAAATCCCTTGGGCAACTCGCGCTGTACGTCCAGATTCATCGTGTAGGAGTAGGGAGTCGGAAGCTTGTCGTCCATGGCCCACGCAAAGGCCTGGCCGGATGCGGGCGGCGCGTAAGGATAAGTGATCTTTGCCGCAGGCGCAGGCAGGAGGCTGGGAGGCAGGATGCTTGGAGAATAAGTCGGCAGGGTCGTGATGCTGGTGAAGCGTGGGGCCGTGTCCGGACTGAAGAAGCCTGCCGGTGTGGACTCTGAACCGCCGAGACCATACGAACCCAGCTCCGAGAAGTTACGCACTACACCTTCACCGAAGTGATCGAAGTAGAGGCCAAAGCCGGCGCGGATCGATGTCTTGCTATCGATTGCGTAGGCGAGTCCCAGACGCGGAGAGAAATTCTTCCAGTTCATGGGGAAGAACGGTTTTCCGCCGTTCGCTTTTCCGGAGGGGGCGAAGGTGAAGTTAGGCTGATCGACGATGCCTAGAGCGGCCTGCGAAACACGTGTATTGAACCAGTCGTGCAGGCTGATGCTGGGTTGCACCTGCTGGCCATGAACCTCGTAAGGAGTTTGCAGGATGGTGTGACGTATGCCGTAGGTGAGCGTGAACTTCGATGTCGCTCTCCATTGGTCTTGGAAGTAATACTCAAATTCATTGGCTTTGAAGTTACGTTGGACCAAGGCTCCCTTGGGCAGGAGGCTGGCCGTGCCATCGCCATTGGCATGGTATTGGTAGGCGATAGACTCCGAGGCTACGACGCCTGCTACGCCCATCGCAAGACTGCTATAGGAAGAGCCGAAGGAGGAGATGACGGGAGCGTAGTTAGCCGCTATGCCCTCTGGTGAGGCAGGATCAAGAGTTTGTCCGGTGTTGGAGATAGCATCGAAGTTTTCACCCGAGCTGGCAGTAGCGGAACTATACGATTTTGAATCGGTCGCAATGCCATCTTCAACCAAACGGTAATTGATGCCGAACTGGAAGTTATGGGAGTTCTTTGTCCAGGTGAGGTCGTCGATCAGGTTGTAGAAGGGGACGAGGATGATCTGAGTACGTGCTGTCGAAAAGGGAAGACCTATGACCGTCGGTGTGGTGTAGGCGGTCTTCCCAGGGCCCTGATCGGAGTAGCTTTGGCGTGTATACCCAAAGCGTACGTTGTTGATCAGGTTATTCGAGACCATCCATGTTTCACCGATAGCGAACCCCTTGGTGCCGTCGCTGTGAATGTCTGAGGGGGGTTGCGCTACTGGAGAAAAGTAGCCGGGTGCTCCGAACGTGGGAAAGGCGGGCGGAGAGAGTTGTTTGTCATCCTGAAGGTCGGCACGGAAGAAGAGGCGGTGCTTCTGGCTGATCACATAATCGAGCCGCATAATGCCTGTGTTGAGGTTGGTTGGGTTCGGTGCGGACCAGGTGAAGCCTGAGGTGTTATAGGTGTCTCCTCCAGGAGTGTTGGGAAGGGGAAACTGGTTCGCGAGGGCAATGACATTGGGATCTACACCATGCCCCCAGGGGCAGCTTGCCGTACAGTTAGGATCAAGTACGGCAAACTGAGCAGGTGTGAGTTGGGCGAGATACGTGCCGGTTCCCACCTGGCCTACGACGTTGCTTCCCGTTGCATCGCCCGTGGTGTATTGGAGTATCCCGCTGCGCAATGCCGCGGTAGGTACCGTGGTCGTGATTTGCTGATTTTCCGCTGTACGCTGACTCTCGTAGTTCCCAAAGAAAAATAGCTTGTCCTTGACGATTGGGCCACCTACTGCCACGCCGAAGGTGTTGCGGATGAGCTTACCGGCCTGGTTCGGTATGTGCTCCAAAGCCTGGGACTGCTTGTTAAACCAGTCATTGGCTGAGAGATCGGTATTTCGGTTGTACTCGTAAAAGCTTCCAGTAAATTTATTCGTGCCTGCTTTTGTAACCACGTTCACCTGGGCTCCGGATGTGCGGCCGGAGTCGGCATTATTGCCTGTGGTGGTAACGCGAAACTCTTCCACCGAGTCCAGAGTAGAGCGAAGAACGCCATTGAAGGCTAGTCCGGTAACCTGATCGTTATTGTCCAGTCCATCCAGCGTGACGTTGCCCTGGTCGGAGCGTGCACCCGCCACTACACCGCTGCGGCTGTCTTCGTTTGCCTGGGTGAGGTTGTGCCCCAGGTAGAGGACGCCAGGTTGAAGGCTGAGCAGGTCGGGTACGTTGCGGCCTTCCATCGGAAGAGCTTCAACTGTGGCACTGTTCACGGAGTTACCGATGGTGGCGTCGGTCGTGTTGAGTGCGGCCTCTGTGGCTTCCACGCTGACTGTCGTCGTGTCCGATACGGACAATGCGAAATTGACGGTTGCAGGCTGCGCGACGAGCAATTCCACAAGTTTCTCCGTCTTACCCATTCCCGGAGAGGAGACGGTAATTCCATATTTTCCTGGCACAAGTTGTTGGAACTGATAGTCGCCTTTTTCGTCGCTCACCATTGTTTTATGAACATTGGCGACCTTATCCATCAGATCGACCGTTGCACCGGGAATCGCTGCGCCTGTTGCATCGGTAATGGAGCCTCGAACGGAGGTAGTCGACTGTTGACAATCCATCCGGGAGGAGAGCAGCAGGACAAACACAAACAGGAGCGGCAGATAAAAACGTTGCATACGAATCATTGATAGGTCTCCAAAATATTGTGGAATGTAGGCCTGATGGCCTCCGATATGCTCTGGCTTTAGGTACACGACCGCTGTTCCGTTTAAATCTCGATGAGAAGTCATCGGAAGGAACAGACTGTATAGACAGAACCGTGGCCATCTTGCGATAGTCCCGGCAACTATGGGTTGTTCTGAATTTTTATTCTGAGACGAGTTGATAATCCCACGTATTGCGGACGCGTTAAAGCGAAAAGGTACGAAATGCCTAGGAAATGGTAGGTTTCCGGACGTTAGCTCGTTAGAGCTTCAGTATCATCATGGATTTCGCTCTATTTCGCTTGTGAGGTTCGCGTGTTGCCGTTACGCTCGCCGAGTAATCCAAAATAGGAAGCTGCTAGCCGCTGCAAATATCAAGTAGCCCCGTGAAGGGTGCTTGTATCCCTTATCTTTCCGATTCCAAATAGATAAAGAGAGCTAATCATGGCAATGGTTACAAGGCGGGACTTTACTCTCGGAGCTGCAGGACTATTGGCTGCGCACACCCTTGGCAGAAAACTGTTCGCTCTTGCCGCAGAGTCCTCTGCCACGGATCTAACGGCTCTCACTCTGGCCGAAGCAAGCGCCAAAATTCGTGCGGGGACTGTTACCTCTACTCAGTTGACCCACGCCTGCCTGGAACGCATAGGAATCTATGGGCCTAAGTTGGACTGCTTCATCACCGTGATGCGGGATAAGGCGCTTGCCCAGGCCGCGATGCTGGATGCAGAACAGAAGGCAGGGAAGCTGCGCGGGCCCCTGCATGGAATCCCTGTTGCGCTTAAGGACAATATCGATACGGCCGGTACGAGAACGACAGCGGCGAGCGGTGTGTTTCAAGACCGAGTTCCGATGGAAGATGCGCCGGTTACGGCTCGTCTGAAGGCTGCCGGTGCCGTGATTATCGGTAAGACGAATCTGCATGAGTTTGCCATGGGCGCTGGGGATGTTTCCTTCTTTGGTCCGGCACGGAATCCGTGGGCGCTGGATCACAACACGGGGGGATCTTCGTCAGGTTCCGGTGCCGCCATGTCAGCCGATCTTTGCTATGGATCGTTAGGTACAGATACCGCCGGTTCTATTCGCAATCCCGGTTCGTTTTGCGGAGTTGTAGGGATCAAGCCCACCTATGGCCTTGTGCCGATCCGTGGAATTGCTCCTCTTGTTGTGTCGCTAGATCACTGTGGCCCGATCACCAGGACGGTAGAAGATGCAGCCATCATGCTGAATACTCTGGCGGGATACGACAAGTTGGATATCACCAGCGTCGATCATGCGAAAGAAGATTATGTGGCGGGCATGAAGCAGCCCATCGCAGGTTTGAGACTGGGAGTTCCCGTGGGCGCCTTCGATGGTGTCAATGAAGAGGTAGGTCAGATTGTTCAGACGGCGATCGACTTACTCGCCAAGATGACAAAAGGTGTGAAGGAGGTCAGCCTGCCTTCTACCAATGAGGTGTCGTACCAGAACTTCGCTACCTTTGGTGAAACCTATGCTTATCATGAGCAGTTCTTCAAGCTGCAGGCATCGCGGTATCAGCCGATCGATAGGCGCAGGCTTGAGGCAGAGGTCGAAGCGCATCCGAGGGCGGAGGATTACATCCGGCTTCGCTGGGAGCTCGAGATGCTTCGTCGAACGATAGACGATGCTTTCACCGACTTCGATCTTGTTCTGTTGCCGACTCAGAAGACGACGGCGCCAGTACTGGACGACATGATCAAGAGAAATCTGCAGCTGCTGGCTGGTCCTACAAACGCTGTGATGACGGGAGGCGTGGGTTCACCTGGTGGTGGATCCAGCGTCGGGACTTATAACGCCTATGGCATTCCCTCGTTGACGATTCCTTGTGGGTTCAGCAAAGAAGGCTTGCCCGTCGGCTTGATGATCTGTGGGCCGCATTTTTCGGAGTCCAGAGTGTTTGCTCTTGCTAATGCGTATGAAAGGGCAACTCCCTGGCATAAGCAAAAGCCGCCGTTGACACCGGATACCCCTGTCCCGCCGCTTATTACTCATTTGTAGCGCAGGTACAACCTAAAAGGCTCAACAAGCAAAAGGAGCGTACGAAAAGATGAAGATTACACGACGTGGATTTGGCATATTAGCCGGCGGTGCAGTGGTTGCGGAGACGCTTTTGGGGAACTGGCCGATGCTGGCGCAACCTGCAGCCGGTGAGGCTGCGGATGCCGATAAGTTAGCCGCCATGAGTCTGACTGAAGTTTCGGAGATGGTTCACAATAAAACCATTACTTCGACCCAGCTTGTCAAAGCCCTGCTGGACCGGATCAATGTCTATAACCCCAAGGTCAATTGTTATGTCACGGTGATGGCGAAGGAAGCGCTGGCGCAGGCTGCGCAACTGGATGCGGAGCAGAAGGCTAATAAATTTCGCGGGCCGCTGCATGGAATCCCCATTGCGTTGAAGGACAATATCGACACTGCGGGCACGAGAACTACGGCTGCAAGCCCCATGTTTAAGGACCGTGTCCCGACGGAAGACGCCGACATCGTACGCAGGCTGAAGGGGGCGGGAGCCATTATTCTGGGTAAGTTGAATCTCCACGAATTTGCTCTTGGATGTACGGGGGATATCTCCTACTTTGGGCCGACCAGGAACCCCTGGTCTCTGGAATATGTAACGGGTGGATCGTCGGCAGGTTCCGGAGCTGCGGTGTCAGCTGCTCTTGTCTATGGTGCATTGGGGACTGATACGGGAGGCAGCATCCGGTGTCCGTCCGCATGGTGCGGCATCGTCGGCTTGAAGCCGACGGTTGGACTGGTCTCGATCCGAGGCATTATTCCCTGTACCGCCGATCTCGACCACTGCGGACCTATGGCACGTACGGTAGAAGATGTGGCACTGATGCTGGGCCAGATGACGGGCTATGACAGCCTGGATATCTTTAGCGTTCCCAGTACTCCCGAGGATTATGTAAAGGCCATGAAGCAGCCGGTCTCCAGCTTCCGCCTGGGCACGCCGCAATCATTCTATGACCACCTCGATCCGGAGATCGATAAAGCTGTAAAAGCGGCGCTTGAGGTGCTTACAAAACTAACAGCGGGCGTTACTTCAAGCGCTCCCCTCTGGGATGGCAGCCCTGGCGCTGGTACAGGTGATGCCGATTTCTATCATCATGATCTGATTGAGAAGTATGGCTTGAACTATATGCCGCCGACTCGTGCCCGCTTTGAGAAGCTCGAGAATCCGCCGCCGGGAACGAAGGTGCCTACGGCTGCCGATGCTGCGCGAGCACACCAAAAGTTGATGACGACCCGCCGCATGATCGACTCGTCGTTCAAGGACTTCGACCTGGTGGTTGTTCCGACGACCAGGCTACTGGCACCCAAGATCAATGACTCGCTTGCCGTTGAAGCTAAGGGCGGCGGGTTTGGGGGAGGGGCAGGAGGCGCTGCTGGAGGTAAGGTCTATGACTGGTTCGCTCCAGGCGGCGGTTGCATGAATACTTCTCCCTTTGATGCTTATGGGGTTCCAGCTATCTCTCTGCCATGCGGATTTACTGAAAGCGGGATGCCGATCGGACTGATGATTGCCGGTCCACATTTCACGGAAGGAAAGGTGTTAGCCCTTGCCTATGCCTATCAGCAAGCTACCCAGTGGCATAAGAAACAGCCGCCGCTGACGGCCGAAACCGTAGTCCCACCCATTATTGAGAGTAAGTCGAGCCCGGAGAATAAATAGTGTCCGGTAATGTGTCGTCTTCACCAAGGTAGGGCCGGAAGGATGTGGCATTTGCTATATCCTTTCGGCTCTTACTCTCCGTCGGTATTCTTTGCGCTCGCCAGACTAGAATAACGCTCGCAAGAATTGTCGCTGCTCCCACGATCTGCATAGGAGAGCATCTTTCATGGACAAGGCCAATCCCCAGCATCATGGCTACGATCGGATTGACATAGGCTGCCGTTGAGACAAGAGAGGCAGGCTCGTGTGAGAGGAGCCAATGGAAGGCCGTAAAGCCAACGACAGATCCACCCAGCACGAGATAGGTCATACCTAAGAGTGGTTGATAACTGAACATCTGGCCGATCGATGGAAGATGTGCCCCTTCATGCAGAGCACGCGAGATAGCCAGCAACAAAGATCCTGAAGAGGTCAATTGCAAGCCAGCCGTCTGAAGAGGTGAAGATGGCAGCTCTATTGCTTTGAGAGTCAGTGTTCCCGCGGACCATACAAAGGCAGCGACGAGAACGGCGCCTGCAGCAATGGCAGAAAGCATTTGGCCGCGATGAAAGGTAGCTCCTACTAGAAAGGGCATGCCTGCCATGCCCATGATCAATGGAATCAGAACACGCGCTCTGAGGCAGTTGGTGCGCAGGACCAGGCATTCACCCAGATAAGTCCATAGGGAAGTAGTGGAGATAAGAACTGCGACGAGCCAGGAGGTGAGGTGAACCTCCGCCCAGAACACGACAGCATAACCGAAGGCGAACATCGCTATACCGCTGAGGACACTATTCAAAATCTGGCGACGACTGGGAAGGATACTTCCCCTTATGACAAGGCTCAACAAAAGTAGAATCAATCCGCTCAGGATGTAACGAATGGACGCTGCCAGCATCGGTGGAATCACTTGCACCACAAGACGTACTGCCAGGTACGAGCCACCCCATAGCAGATAGACAGCGGCATAAGCGGACACGCGCTTGATGAGCATATTTGATTTTATCAACTAAAAATAGGTTTTCATCCTATTTCGCTTGCCTGCAAATATTTTGTACGAGAGAACAGTGATGAGGGATATAGATGAAGATGATTAACCGTCGTGAGTTTGTCGTTATGAGTGCCGGTGTCGCCGCATTACAAGCCGGAGCGCCTCTACAACAGGCCTTTGGCATGAGCGGTGATGGGGACAAAGAACTTACAAGTCTTACTTTGAGCGAGGCTTCGAAGCGCATTCATGCTGGGAGCGTGACTTCGACGCAGTTGACGCAAGCCTTGCTGGATCGCATCAAGATCTATAACCCCAAGGTAAATGCATTTATCACGGTAATGCATGCTGAAGCATTGGCGCAGGCTGCAAAATTGGATGCCGAGGCGAAGGCGGGTAAGTTTCGTAGTCCATTACACGGAATTCCTATTGTCCTGAAAGACAATATCGATACTGCGGGGACACGAACGACTGCCGCCAGTGAAGTCTTCGATGACCGGATTCCGGAGCAGGATGCGGAAGTTGTGCTGCGTTTGAAAGAGGCGGGCGCCGTCATCCTGGGTAAGGCAAATATGCATGAGTTTGCTTCGGGGGGATCTTCCGCTTCGACTTACTTTGGGCCGGTTCGCAATCCATGGGCGCTGGACCACATTCCTGCGGGTTCTTCCGGTGGCTCCGCGGCGGCCGTGATTTCTGATCTGGCCTATGGAGCACTTGGAACGGATACGGGTGGATCTGTTCGAATGCCGGCAGCCTATTGCAGCATCGTCGGTCTGAAGCCTACTTATGGTCTTGTTTCGATTCGCGGCATTATTCCTTTAACCTATTCGCTCGATCACTGTGGTCCTATGACCAAGACCGTGGAGGATGCAGCGATGATGCTGAACCACATGACCGGCTACGACAAACGTGACGTCGCCAGTGTGGACCATCCCAAGGAAGATTATGTCGCTTCGATGAAGCAGCCTGTTTCTTCCATACGGTTGGGAATACCGAGAGCTCCCTTCTACGATCTCCTGGATCCTGAGACATCGAAGGCGATCGATGCAGCGATAGAAGTGCTGTCGAAACTAACCAAGAGTACGACCGAGTGCCATCTGCCGAGCACGGCGGGTTTCAGTGCGCTGGCGTTGGGTGGTGAGCGGGAGGCTTATCATCTTGAACTGTTTCGACGGAACGCGCAGCGGTATTCGCTGGGGGTGCGCCAGAGTCTGCAAACCGCGCAGAAAGCGATGGATGACGTCACTTCGGAGCCGTGCTCTGAGAAGGTCGTCGATTATGTGACTTCGAACTGGCAGCTTATTCTCACGCGCAAGAGCATTGACGATGCCTTTACCAACTTCGATGTCGTTGCGCTGCCTACGATGCGTATTCTGCCGCGGACGATCAACGATGCGCTCAACCGGGAGGAGGAGATCAAACCCCTGGAGCCCGAGGTCATCTCCAATTGCACGCCGTTCAATATCTTTGGACTGCCTGCAATTTCTATTCCGTGTGGATTTTCAGCAAGCGGTTTGCCTATCGGGTTGATGATTGCCGGACCGCGTTTCTCGGAAGGCAAGGTACTTGCACTTGCCAATGCCTATGAGCAGGCCACGCAATGGCACACCAAACGTCCCGCTCTAAGTCCCGATATGGTGGTTCCACCGGTTACGCGGAAGATATAACTGTATCTTCCGCGGCATGACGGGGCGGGACTTTGGTCCCGCCGTTCATGCTTTCTGAGCTATCAGGATGCTCTTATTGCAGACCTACTTACAGCAGGAACGGATTTCAGTTACATCTGGTAGTTGGACGATGCAATTTCATGAAATCCAGGTGTATCTCGCAGGTTAAAAAACCTTGGGTCCTGCTTGATAAAAATGGTCTTCATATCTCTTACTTCATAGGCTCTGGAGAGGCTTTCCAGTGCCTGTTCTTTTTGATTGAGGATAGCGTGTACTGCCGAGATATCGTAGGCAGGGAAGCAGGCATCGTTACTTCGGCTCTTGAGCCCGTTGAGGATTTCATTGGCCCTGGGTGCATCGCCACTACCCGCATGAGCATAGGCCAGGAGTGCCTGGCTGTAGAGAGAGTGGTTCGATACTTCTACGGCCCGGTTGAAGGCCGCCATCGCGTCGGTCCAGTTGCCACGCTCGGATTCGATGCGACCGAGCATGGCGTATCCCATGATGTATTGGGGTTCTAATTCAACCGTGCGTCGAATAAAAGAAAGGGCACTCTCATAGTCGCCGCCATAGAAGTATGCCAAAGATACCTGGTTGTTCACGGGCGGTGCGAGCGGCTCGAGGCGGTGAGCATGAAGGGCAAGACTGATAGCTTCTTCGTGGCGTCCCTGCGATCCCATCAGGCTGGAATAAAGCTGGATCGTTCTTCCATTCATCAGTCCCGAATCAACGAGCTGCTTGCATTCCTGCTCCGCCTTCGACCACTCCCAGGTGCAGTTCGTCAATACATTGATAAGGGCATTGCGGACGGTTAAAGAACTTCTATCGAGCTTGATCGCCGTCTGTACAGCTTCATAGGCATTGACCGCGGCCTGACGCGCGGGTAACAGGTGGTTATAGGACATGGAGACATACGAGTTTGCCATGCCGGCATAGGCGAGAGCGCACTGGGGATCGATCTCCAGGGCATCCTTGAAGTATCCGATCGCCTTCATCAGTGTTGCGCGGCTGCGCTGGTTCCAGAAGTGAAGGCCTATCCTGCATGCCTGTTCGGCGAGGGAGTGAGTTACGGAAGGTTCGAGTGGAGCGGGTTTGGTTCGATGAAACGTTTGCTGCGGTATTCCAGAGATAATGCGCGAGGCCAGCGATGACTGCGACGTCAGGAACCCCTGTTGTTCGCAATCGAAGCGGTCCGACCAGAGACATCGCAGATCGGAACCATCGATGAGCTGCACAAAGACCCGTATCTGATTACCTGAATGGCGCATCGTTCCGCTCAGGAAGAGGTCGACAGAGAACTCCTTTGCGACGGTCTTCATAAAGCTCAGGCTGCTGGTGCCGGGCGAGGGAAGCGCTTTGGCGGGAAGGATGATGGTATGTAACTGGGTGCGAGCCAGTTCGGCGGTAAGTTCGTCGCGGAGACTATGGATGAAGCGATCCATCGTCTGGCGCTGCATGATGCGGTCTGCGGCTGTGTGGACTAGCTCGAAGGGCAAGGCAAGAATACGCGGATAGCTTGCCGCAGTAGTTTCAGGCGAACTTGTCGGGGCTTCGGCTTGCTGGGTGTGTAGTTCCTGGGACGCCTGTTTGCCATACGTAGAATTCATGGCAGAGCGAGCAATCCACCATTGTTCCAGTTCACGGCGGTAGGCATAGATGCTGCCTAATTTGCTATGGTGCTGACGCCGAACCGGCAGGCCCTCTCGCTTTTCCCATAGCTGGACGGTGCGAACTTCTCTTCTGAAGAACGACGCAACCTCTTTCCACGAATCGAGCCGTTCTCTCGGCCATTCCGGAGGAAGGGGCATTCCACAATCTTGAAACGATGAAGGATGCATCGTGGTGGGGCCTCCTGTAGATAGCTGTGTCAACTCCGTCAACGCAAGCGTTGCAGAGGGAAGACGTCAGTTACTTGGGAACCTGAGAAACGGTCGTAGAGATGAAAGGACCTGTATATGGGTGTACCAAAGGTTATGTCTACCGTCAAGCATTTACTTTACGAATAAATCTCAGGAAGGTATCGATGAAAACAACGAGCAAGACCGTGACTAAAAAGTCGAGATACAGTCATAAAACCTATGAATATTGTTTTGAAGCTGGCGACATCTGAGGATCAAGCCTTTCTTGCTGACCTGTATAACGATGTTCGCTCCGTAGATTTTGTTTCTCTCGGGCTGCCGGAGCCGACGCTTGCACAGCTACTCGCTATGCAGTTTCAAGCACAGCAGAGCGGATATGCGACACAGTTTCCGCATGCCGTCGACCAGATTTTCTGGAACGGTACGACGCGCATCGGGCGCATGCTGGTGAATGAGAGTGAGAGCGAGATCTGGCTGGTAGATATAGCCATCCTGAGTGCCTATCGCGGACAGGGATTGGGCGGGCACTTTCTCCAGGAGCTTTGTGTCCGCGCTACTGCTGCGCAACTACCGCTGCGTCTCTCTGTTCGATTCAACAATCCGGCGCAGCGGCTCTATGAGCGATTGGGATTTGTCCGTACCGGTGGCGACGGGATGTATATCGCCATGGAGCTTCACGCGCAGAAGTCGATCGACGAGACAGGCAGGCCTCAGTTTGCTTTTGCAGCAACAGAGGGGGAGAAGGTTGAGCAGGGGTTTACCGGGGCTTATTTTCGAACGTTGATTGGTCGCAGGATGAAAGCGCAGGGTCTGGACGGGGTGGTAGCCGATCTGCTGGTGGAAGACGTGAAAGGCTTGCCGTTGCCGAAGGGTGGGCCGGCGCTGGATTCTGGTGACAGCTTCGTCATCTACTTTCGAGGACCGCTTACTCCCGCTTTTCCGGATGCCTGTGCGGACCTGACTCCCGAGCATGGCGAGGCTATGACGATCTTTCTGGTCCCGATTGAGCGAGACGCCCAAGGGATGAAGTATGAGGCTGTATTCAATCGAATGGTGCCTCGTAGCTAAGCGGTCGCCTTGAGAAGGAAAGGCAACCGCTTGATTGAACTTGCAGCGGGTTTAGGGGAGCTAATTGGTAAATGTGCCAGGGCTCATGCGGAGAGAGACCGGGAGTGCAGGCGATGGGACGGAGGGTTTGATCGCGTCATTTGCGAGATAGCAGAAGGTCGCGCCGCAGGTTCCGCTGCCTTTGACTGCATCTCCGGGAACAAGAAACGCAGCGAACCGTCCGAGAATGCCGTGATCGAGCAGATAGGTTCCCTGGTTGAAGACGGCGCTTGTGCTGAAGGTGAGATGGAAGGCGGTCATTTGTTGCTGTGCGGCGGCTACGGTGTGTTGTGTCGCGAGGGTAGCCGCGGGTTGGAGCGAATTGGCTGTTGGCAAGGATGGGTTTGTGGCGGTCGTGCTTGCTTGAAGTCCATCGACTTTTTGCAGGAGCAGGTAACCGACGGCGTTGTTCTCGAGAAACGCGGTGAAGACGGAACCCAGGTGTTTCTCAAAGGTGGTCTGGGTTAGGAGCCCTTGGGTATAGGCTCCGAGGCTGGCGTTAGTGAAGACATCACCGCCCAAACGTTCAGCAAACAGCGAGTGGGGCAGGGCAGCGCCGGTCATAGCAGCGGCTGCAGCAGCAAGAAAATTGCGGCGGCTAGGCATGGTGCACCTCTAAGGGTTGTAAAGTTTTTCAATCCTACTCGCAATGATGTTGATTGCACGAGGAATAATTTTTTCGTTTGAGTCCGCTTTCTTCTTGCTGAAATTTACATTCCGGTAGTACAGTTGCACTCGACTCTCGATTGATAAAGTTTCGGAAGAAGTGTTGAACACAGTTTCTCTTTCGGAGGAACCGTGTTCTTATTGACTCTTCATTAAGATCAATGAATTTTTCTTCGCTCCATGGGCCCGTGGTCTTAGTTGACCCGATTTTTCGTTACGTTTGGAGTGCATTATGTTCTCCGTTGGAATGCCTCGTCTTGCATCTCTCTGTCTCGTTGCTTCAGGGGTTCTAGTTTTTTCCGGTAGCATTGCGAATGCGCAGCAGACGCAGTACAGTTCGGTGCATCGCAGTGCCGAGCGCACGCTGCCGCAGACCCTGAGTGGCGGGACCAAGGCGCTGCGCGCGAAGCTCGCGGCGGGCCGCAGCGGTATTTCACTGGCGCTGGCGGACTTCGATGGCGATGGAACTCAGGACCTGGTTACGGGTTACAGCACCTCAAGTGGTGGCGCACTCACGCTCCAGCGTGGATCGTCGTCGGCAACGGCGCCGTCTGCCTCTGACTGGGCGGCCATGCAGCGTGGTGAGTTGGTGAGTCCCTTTGTCCAAAGCGGACAGGTGACTGAATTGCCCGTACAGCCAGACTTCCTGAAGGCTGCCGACATCAATGGCAATGGAACGATCGATATCGTGGTTGCGGCGCGCGGCGGCAGTTCCATTTACGTTCTTCTGGGAGATGGTCATGGCGGATTCTCCAAACCCCAGGCCCTGCCTGTGCAGGGAACGATTACGGCTCTTAGTACCTTGCGTACCTCTGACGGGCCCAGCTTTCTGGTTGCCAGCGTATGCGGCGGAGCGGGAGACTGTGTCTTACAGGTGATGGCCGCAGACGGTTCTGCGCGCGCCTCGTTGGCGCTGCCTGAGGCTGCCAGTGTTCTTGAAGCGATCTCCGCCAATGGCCATCAAACTCCGGATATTGCTGTGATTGCCGGTGGCAAGTTATTGCTGGCCGATGGCCCTTCGATCGTGGCAGGTACTGCAAAATTCCAGAGTCTGCCGGTGACCAACGCTGCTGCCATCAGTGCCGGGTCGTTTGTGTATGACCGTCGTGGCTATGCGCAGCTTGCAGTGCTTGATTCCGCGGCAACGTTGCATCTACTGGCGCGGAACGGCGTCGACAGCAGCGTCGTTACGCAGGCGGAGTCGCTGGCAGGCCGGCGAAATCGTTCGAAGGTGGTCGCGACTCCTGGCCCCGCAGGGCTTGGCTGGGCAGAGGTGGAGACGCTGAACAGTGTGGGCTCCGGTGGTGCAACGCCCATTATGCTGCATGCTCGCTTGAGTGGAAGCGGCGGCGACGATTTACTTGTGCTCTCCGGTTCGGAGTACGTCACGGTACGGCACGCTATCGATACGTCCGGCGCAACGGTGAAGACGACACCGTCTGTCACCCTTGACTCCACGAGCAACCGTGCTACGGCGGCCGTTGCCGTGCGAGTGAGCCCGGATGCCCGCCAGGGTGTGGTCATCGCCGACGGCACCGCGAGCCCAAATGTTGCGCCGACGCTGCCTACGGTCAATAAGATTTATACGGTAAATACCACCGCCGACTCTTTCGATAACTTATCCACAGCGGGTCGCTGCACAACGAGTATCACTTGCTCGCTGCGCGACGCCATGGATCTGGCCAACAAGGATTCGGCTTCGAATATCAGCAGCGGCAAGATCGACACGGTAAACCTGCCCGCTGGGACCTATAAGCTGACGAACAACACGAGCTATACAGATCAAGGGGCGGATCTTTCCTACCACATTGAGATCACCGGTCCGGTAAACCTTGTTGGTGCAGGGGCAGGCGGCACTGTTATCGATGGCCAGCAGAACGACAAGATTTTTTCCATCAACTCCGGTATCAATGTAGGCCAGACCATCTTCGATACCTTCATCTCCGGGGTCACGCTACAGAATGCGAAAAACAATAGCAACTTCAACAATGGCGCCTTTGATTTTTACGGCGGCATCCTGGATTGGGATGCGGATGGTGGCGGTAACCTTACGATTACGAACTCCACTCTTCAAAACAGCACTGCTCCCTGGGGTCCTGGCGGTGCGATTGCAGCCTTTGATGCGACTAATGACGGCACGGGGACGGTAGAACTGGACAATTGCGTTGTGCTCGGGAACTCTACCCCTGAAGAGGGTGGTGGTCTTTACATCACTACAGGTGTACCGCTGATCCTGAATGCCACAACGGTCGCTAATAATAAGGCCCTGGTTTCTGTGAATAGCGGTGATTCAGCTGCCTTCGGCCAGGGCGGCGGCATCTTTTACGAACAGGAGACGTCGAGTGTCCAGTCGGCGATCATCAATGGCAGTGTCATTTCAGGCAACCAGGCGACGGACTCCGGCGGCGGTGTTTATACAAATACCGGGCTAGCCATTACTGCTTCGACACTTAGGAACAATACTTCCGGTGCTTCCGGTGGCGGCCTGTTCTTTGATGCCAGCAACCAGATCGGTACGATCACCTCCGGCACATTTACCTCCAACCATGCGAGTACCGATGGTGGAGGAATCTTTGTTCAGTCCGGTATGGCCGGCAACACCTTGAACATGCATTACTCGCGCATTCAGGGCAATACTGCGGGAACACACACGGGGCTTGGCGATGGCTCTGCCGGGGATAACCCCGCAGCGGCAGTCAATGCCACAGATAACTGGTGGGGCTGCAACGGACCAGCCACTGGAACTGGCTGCGATACAGCCGGGGCAAACCTGGGAACACTGACACTCACGCCCTACACGACGCTGGTGATCTCGCTCAACAGCACCACGCCTGCCTCCGGCACCAATGTCATCGCGACGGGCAGCCTGGGCCAGGATTCGGGGGGCACCACTTATACGAAGGCACAGGACGCAGCCTACTTAAACGTTCCTGCAACGCTGACGATCACACAGGGCAGCGCAACGGTGAACTCCTCTGCCACTGCACTCGACCCCAATGCGACGATCACTACGAGCACACCCACGACTGCCTCCGGTACGGCTACGGTTACTGTGGATGGCACCAGTGTTTCAGCGAGCTTTTCTGTAACTTCGCCGATCCTGAAGGTCACCAGCACCCACCTCGGTAGCTTTATCGCGGGCTCAACCGGGAACAACTACACCCTGTCTGTAGCCAACAGCGGCAACGCTTCGACCTCCGGCACGGTGACGGTGGTAGATACACTGCCCAGCGGCTTTACCGCAGCGGCCATGAGCGGTACAGGATGGAATTGTGTTCTGGGTACCTTGACCTGCACTACCACCACCGTGCTCGCGACCGGTTCCTCTCTTCCTGCAATCACTCTTACGGTCAGCGTCAGCGGGACGAATATTGGGGTGTATAGCAATGCCGTTGCGGTGAGCGGGGGAGGGGCAGCCAGTGGGGTCGGAACCGATTCGACCACGGTCGTCGGTCCGCCAACGATGGTCCAAGCCTTTGTCCCCAATACGGCGGGGGTCAACCAGGTTGTGGCTTTGACGTTCCAGATCTCGAACCCCAACACCACGACAGCCCTTACCGGAATCAGCCTTGTCGATATTCTTCCGACGCAGATGGTCATCACCACGCCCAACGGTCTCATCAATACCTGCGGTGGTACGCCGCCGACCGCAGCCGCTGGCGGCAATGCAATCATCATCAGTGGCGCGACGCTGGCGGCAGGCGCCAATTGCACCGTCTCGGTCAATGTCGTCGCCAGCGCCCCTTCAGTCTATGTGGTTAACTCCGGCCCCATCAGCGCGCAAAACGGAGGACTCGGTCTATCGGGTTCGGCTATGCTGACGGTGAATAAACCTCCTACCCTGGTGTCGGTGACTCCGGGCACATCGTCGATCTTCCTGGGGGGTACGACTTCACTCACTTACGTTTTGAGCAATCCCAACGGAGGCACCAGTCTGACGGGCGTTGCCCTTACAGACACCCTGCCTGCAGGACTTATTGTTGGTCTTCCGAATGGAGCTTCCACTACCTGCAGCGGAGGAACGGTGACAGCCGCCTCTGGGGGTAGCACGATCTCTCTAAGTGGCGCAACGCTGGCTGCGAATACGAGCTGCAGCTTCACGGTTGATGTGTTGGGAACCATCGGCGGCAACCTGACCTTCAGCTCAGGAGCGCCGACTTCGGCGAATGGCGGGACAGGCGTAGCGCTATCGGTGAACATCGACGTTATTGCAGAATCGATCTGGCTGATCAATGCGAACGATACGTTAGTTCCAGTCAATAGTGTCGGTAACTCTACCGGGGCTATTGGCACAGCAGGCGGGGTTGGAATGCTTGGCGCTGTGGCCTTCGATCATGCAGGCAATGTCTGGGCGGTCGCTAACGGTACAAACTCCGTCATCGGGTTTACAAGCGTCGGCACGGCGATCACGGTATCGGGAAATGCCGCTGCCGGAGTCAGCTCGCCGACCTCGCTGGCTATCGACGGCCTGGGCATGATCTGGGTCGCAAATGGAAATAACACTGTCAGCGTGCTTGATTCGTCAGGAGCTGCGGTGACGCCGAGTACGGGATATAAGGGCGGATTGATCAGTGCGCCGACCGGCATCATCGTCGACAACTCTGGTTCGGTCTGGATCAGCAACGGCGGCAACGGTTCTGTGACCAAGATCATCGGCGGGGCCGCTCCGGTTACAACGCCTACGGTTACCGGCACCCTCAACAACACGCTCGGAACACGGCCCTAAGCCTTAGAAGCAGGAGAATACGATGCGAATCCTGAAGACAACACGACAGACGATGGAGCGTACAACCTTCGTTCTAGCCCTGACCCTGGCAGCCAGCGGGGTACTCACCGGCTGCAGCACGGGAGCGGGAATGGGCTCTGGTCCTATTCCAGTTCAAGGTGTCGCTGTGCATGGCAACGTGCATGGTGGCCAGCAGCCGATCGTCGGGGCCATCCTTCAGCTCTATGCGGCTGGTTCCAGCGGTTATGGTTCGGCAGCGACGCCGCTCATCTCTTCCGTCGTCAAGACGGACTCTTCCGGCAACTTCAGCATTGGCGGTGACTTTACCTGCACTTCGGGGTCGCAACTGATTTATCTCACCGCGACGCAGGGAGATGCGGGAGCCGGCAACAATCCAAACCTTGCCTTGATGGTTGCCCTGGGGCCGTGCAGTGACCTTGCCTCTATTCCTTTCGTCTGGCTCAACGAAGTGACTACCGTCGCTTCGGTATGGGCTCTGTCGCCCTTTATGACCGGCTTCGCCAATGTTGGCGCACCCGCGTCAAACGTCACCGGTCTGACGAACGCCTTTGTGGATGTCAATACGCTCGTTGATATTACGAAAGGATCGTCGCCAGGAGCCGCTTTGCCAGCGGGTACTTCGGTGCCTTCGTCGGAGATTTATACACTCTCCAATATTCTGGCGTCCTGTGTTAACTCTGCCGGTGGTGCAGCCGGCACTCCGACTACGAATTGCGGAAAGCTCTTTTCCAGCGTGAATCCCGGTACCGGAGCAGCTCCTTCGGACACGATAGCTGCGGCCATGGACATTGCACAGCATCCCGGATTCAACGTGGGTGCGCTCTACACTCTTCCAGGCCCTGATGGCGCGGCTTTTCCGTCGGGGCTCATCCTTCAGCCTAACGACTTCACGATCGCCGTGAACTTTACGAGCGGTGGAATCAGCGCTCCCGCAGCCCTGGCCGCGGATGCTTCCGGCAACGTGTGGGTTGCGAATGGCACTGGAGCCGCGGTAACCGAACTCTCACATAGCGGCACACCTGTACTGGGTTCTCCGTTTGCAGCCAGCCTATCCGGAGCTTCGGCGATCGCAATCGACGCCTCGGGCGGTCCCTGGATTACGAACAAGACCGGAAATTCGGTGAGCCGCCTTACTGCTGCCGGCAGTGTCGTTGCCGGTTCGCCTTACAACACCGCGGGATTCTTCGTGGCTCCTACCGGCATTGCTTTCGATCTTATGGGCAATGCCTGGATCAGCAACAGCGGTGATAACAGCGTGTCGGTACTTAATAGTGCCGGTTCGGTGCAGCGCCATTCTCCGACTGGGCTTAGCATGCCGGTTGGCATTGGAGTTAATCCGCGCTAGTTCCAGAGCTGCTGTAACCTCCGGCTACGCAAAGTGAAGTTCAGAAGCAAAACTACAAATGAGCCGCGTGAGTAAATCCATGAGGCTTGAATCAGGAGCAACAAATGGCACAGTCTTACGTTGGAGAGATACGGGCTGTAGGCTTCAACTTTGCGCCCGTGGGTTGGCTGGTGTGTGATGGGTCACTCTTATCAATCAGTGAGTATGAAGTATTGTTCATCCTTATTGGCACGACCTACGGCGGCGACGGCGTCCAGACCTTTGGTCTGCCCGATCTGCGCGGCCGGACGCCTGTCCATCAAGGCGCAGGTTTTGTTATAGGTCAACTTGCCGGAACTGAAAATGTAACCGTGACGATGCAGACCATGGCGGCTCATAGACATTCGATTGCAGCCCAGAATGGGGATGGCAATACAGGTTCCCCCTCTGGGGCTGTCTTTGCGACTTCGACTGTAGACCAATATGGTCCTGTGGCCAATGGTACTGCCGCTTCCGGCGCCATCCTTACGCAGACAGGCTCTAGTCTCCCGCACGACAATCTACAGCCTTATCTCTGCGTCAACTACATCATCAGCCTATTCGGCGTCTTCCCCAGCCAGAATTAAGGATCTTTATGAGCACACCTTTTCTCGGACAGATTCAGCCGTTTCCCTATAACTTTGCCCCCAAAGGCTGGGCTCTTTGCAATGGCCAGTTACTGCCAATTAGCCAAAGCTCGGCTTTATTCTCCCTCCTGGGAACGACTTATGGAGGCAACGGAATTAACAACTTCGCCTTACCCAATCTCCAGGGATTATGCGCGCTGTCCATGGGGATTGCGCCATCAGGAACTTCTTATATGCTGGGGCAGAAGGCAGGCGAAGCGAATCATGTTCTCTTAGCCACTGAATTGCCCCTGCACACGCACCTTCCGGCGTGTTCGACCGTAACCGGCAATCGTCCAACACCCGTTGGCAGTTTTCCGGCTACCTCGGCGAGCAGTATTTATTTCTCTCCTTCGCCCAGTGCCGCGACGACATTGGGCCCAGGTTCCAGTCTTACGGGCGGCAGCCAGCCCCATGCGAACCAGTCACCTTATCTTGTCCTCAATTTCTGCATAGCTTTGGCGGGTATCTTCCCCTCGCGCAACTAGCTTGTTTTATCGCGAGGGGAATTAAAAGTTATTTGAGTAAGGAGTCTTCTTATGTCATCACCCTTTGTCGGCGAAATCGAGATCTTCGGCTTCAATTTTGCGCCCGTGGGATGGGCCCAGTGCCAGGGGCAGTTAATGCCTATTTCCCAGAATACCGCGCTCTTTTCGCTTCTTGGCACTCAGTTCGGCGGTGATGGGAAATCAACCTTTGGGCTGCCAAACCTGCAGGGCCAGATCCCTGTCGGCCAGGGACAGGGGCCCGGACTGTCTCCATACGTTATCGGAGAAACAGCTGGCTCTGAGACGGTGACTCTTACTCTGGCGGAGATGCCAGGACACACCCACACCTTGCCTGTAGATGCGGGAGATGGAAGAGCTCCTGCACCTTCGCCTACTACTGTGCTGGGAGCCACAGGCAGAGGGGCTGCAGACGTCTATGCAGACTCAGCAACTCCTGGAGCCACGATGACCGTTACCAGCGTAGGGCCTGGTGGCGGCTCACAGGGGCACAACAACATGATGCCGTACCTTACATTGAATTACTGTATTTCGCTACGAGGAATTTTTCCGGCGCGCTCGTAAGTAAGTGCTCGGGGAGTATCTCTGGGCTGCGCAATAGACTACTTGCGGTATAGATGTCATTAAACAACGAGCGGCGAAGCTATAAGCTTCGCCGCTTGTTGTTTGATCCAGCCGCCTGGCTTTAGCGATGTCCACCACCGCCGGCGTGACCGCCTCCGCCGCCACCAGCATGTCCGCCACCACCTCCAGCGTGTCCACCACCGCCACCGGGACGTCCGCCACCGCCACCAGGGCGTCCACCGCCGCCGCCACCAGGACGTCCACCACCGACATGGCCACCGCCACCGTGTACGGCCCCACCGCGATAGCCGCCTCTATATCCGCCGCGTCCGCCACCATATCCGCCGCGACCGTACCCACCACGTCCGGGAACATAGCGGCCGCCGCCACCGCCACCGAAGCGATGACCGCCCCAGCCATGGCCGTAGCCCCAGTTAGCCCACGGGCCAACACCTAGGAAGATGCCGTTATAGAAATAGCCCGGCCCATAAAAACCGCCTGGAGCGCAGGAATAAGGGGGATATTCGTAGTAGCCGTAGGGGCAGACTGGGGGAGGGCCGCCTATGCCGATAACAACCTGTGCCTGACTCGCTGGCGCAAAGGCCAGGGCTGCAAATAACGCTGTTCCACCCAATAACGCTTTCAATCCAAACATACTGGAACCTTCTTTCTCTTTGGTGCGGTTCCTTAAGACGTAATTGGACACGGCGGCATCCGCGTTCAGAGATCTTAAGCGCTTGCCTGAACTAGCGCGCAACTAAATGAGAATGGAAATAATCGGGAAAGGTTGCCCTGAGTCCTAATGCACATGGGTATAAAGGATCGTCTGTTCGCCTTTAGATTTAGAGCTTTGGCGGATACGCTTCAGCGTGTTTCCGTTATCGGCCAGGCTCCAGATCTCTGTGGTGTCGATGATGCGGCCATCTTCGTGCTCGACGATGGTGAAGACAAGAGCCTGGTCGCGCCAGGCGATCTGCGTGTGAAAACTGTCACCGTCGGCTCCGGTCGTGACGGACTCTTTGCCGTCCGTGGTGTAGTGCTGGAGGGCATGCTGCTTCGGGAGAAGGGTACGAAGCGTTGTGGTCTCGACCGTCAACTCGGGATCGTGGTGCTCGATGCGCAGGGTGGTGTCGCCGGAGCGTGCAGGGATGCTGTGCGCATTGTCCTGCTTCCATAGGCCGGAGAAGTCCGAGTGGGCCTGGGCATACGCCGGCAACACGCAAAGAGATATCAGGAAGAAGATTGCCTGGACAGGGAAGAGCTTTCTTAACGCCAACATGCGATCAGATTAGTCGAGCCAAGCTTCGGCAAGGCTGCACTGCGGTCAATTTTCATTCTGACCGCAGCATTGATTCCGGCAGGTGAAGCGTTGTCTGGAGGAATCAGCCTTTTATCAGCGCCAGCATGCATTCATGTGCGATCTGCAGGCCTTCTTCCGCAGGAATGGCCCAGGCCTGTAGCCGTGAGCCTTCCGTCGAAATCCGAACCATGCCTGCAATCGAACGATTGGCCTCATGATCGAGTTCGAGACCCCATCTTCCCAAGCCGACGCACACCTCTTCGCGTAGCCAGGGAGAATCTTCGCCGATACCACCGCCAAAGAGGATGGCGTCCGCTGTACCAAGAGCTGCAAGATAAGCTCCTACTGCCAGGCGAACTCGATAGCTGAACATTTCGAGCGCAAGCTTTGCTGCGGGATCGCTGCGTTTTACGAGCTCTCGCGTATCGAGCGATCCACCCGCGATCCCGCGAAGCCCGGAGCGCTTGTTGAGCAGAGTCAAAATCTCTTCTCCGCTTTTGGACTCCTTCTGCATCAGGTAGGGAATGATGGCTGGATCGATACTTCCGGAGCGGGAGCCCATCATCAGCCCTTCCAGTGGCGTAAATCCCATGGTCGTGTCTACGGATCTTCCGGAGGCGATCGCACAGGCGGAGGATCCGCTCTCCAGATGCAGCGTTATGAGAGAAAGCTCATCCGGGCGTTTGCCGATGGTGTACGCATAATGCTCCAGCATGTAGCGATGCGAAACTCCGTGAAAGCCAAATTTGCGAATTCCATGACGGTCTGCCGTTTCGCGCTCGATCGGGTAACGCCATGCTCTCTCCGGCAACGTGTGATGAAAGACCGTGTCAAACGTTGCAAATGCCGGTATGCCAGGGAGCTTTTCGGCTAAGACATCAAGGATGTCGAGCGAGCTTTTGTTATGCAGTGGCGCCAGTTCCTCCAGGGCTGCGATGTCGCTCCGGACGTTCTCCGTAACGCGCACGGCACTCTTATATTTCGATCCACCATGCACTACGCGTACGGCGGTGAACGTCAGTTGTTCCAGCTTGTGGGATAGTTCGTCTTGCTCACGTATCCAGCTCAGGGCTGTCCGAACCGCGGATTTCATGTCTGTAACGTTGGCATCGCGTTCGGAGATAACCTCTCGGCCTCTGTAGACCGAAAGGTTGGCCTCTTTGCCGATATCATCGAGCGCTGCACTGGCCAGCTTTGTTGTCTGTGAAGCTGTATGTTGCTTCTCATCCAGTTCGAGTAGCTCGAATTTCAGTGAATTGCTGCCCGGATTAAAAACCAATGCGATGGCCATAAACATTGGATGCGAGTGCGCGATAAAAATCTGGTATGCGATGGATGATCCGCGAAGAGATAGATGGAGAAAAGCACCGCTTAACGACTTCATCAGAGGCTATTAAGCAAGGGCAGAGGCTCGTCTGGATTCGGGCAGACCAGCATCTCCGGACCATTATTCTTCACATTCCCTACCCCTGAATTGCAGGGACTCAACTGCATCGCTTCAGAGTCGTAGGGTCTTAATAAATGCAAGGGTGGAGGGCGAAGGCCATCACGGTCCAGCCATTCTGCCCAGTCGCGCTGGCGCAGGATCACAGGCATCCGTGTGTGAACCTGAGACATAAGCTCGTTGGCTTCGGTGGTAATGATGGAGAAGCTTTGTAACCATGTGTCCACGGTCTGCGGTGAGGTCTTGGGTTCTTTCCATGCGTCCCAGAGGCCAGCGAACGCCATGGGCTCACCGTCCGTGAGGCTGATAGCGTAGGGCTGTTTCTTGGGCTTCCTGGATTGATCTAATGTCTTCCACTCGTAGAATCCATCCGCAGGTATGAGGCAGCGCCGGCTCTTGAGTGGTGCTTTCCAGGTGGGAGAGCTGGAAAGTGTCTCAGCTTTGGCGTTGAACGTGGAGAACCCTTTGAAGTCCGCGAGGCTCCTGGCGGAGAATGGGACCAGGCCCCACCTGGCTAAGACCATCTCGCGTTCGCTGCTGTCCCGCTCCTGGCGAACGATGGGCTGGAAGGTACTCGGAGCGATGTTGTAGTTCGGTGGCAAGGGGTCGGCAAAAGCTTTGGATGCCTGGAGCTTTTCGGCTATCTTCTGTTTCTTGCGTTTGTTGTAGTACCGGCCACACATGGCTAGACCTTATTACATTTAGGGCAGGTTGCGCTGAAGAGGGACGAGATGCATTCGTGCAAGTGGTAAGTGAAGCTACCTGAGACGCAAAATCGCCCGGCCCTCATGAGAGGCTGCCGGGCGTTTTGCTTGCCTGTACTGCAATTTGGGACGGTCTAGTCACTAAGTCCGGTCACTTGCCCGAGTAAGGATTGCCGTCGAGGTAAAGGCTGTCGTGCCTTTCTATACGGCTCTTTACGAGGCCCTTTTTGACTGCTTTCTTTACGGTTTTCTTTGCTGGAGCCTTTTTGCGAGGGACAGTGGTCTCATGTCGGTCCAACGACCTGTAACGGCTGTTGTCTTCTTGGCAGCTTTCTTCGCAGTCGCTTTCTTGACGGCTTTCTTCGCTGGGGCTTTCTTCACTGCCTTCTTCGCAACGGCCTTCTTTGCCGATGCTTTCTTTGGTGGCAGGGCGTTGTAGGCCCCGATGTACATGAGCGACTTTGCTGGGGACTTCTTTACGGCTTTCTTTGCAGCTTTCTTCGTTGCCAAGGTGTTACCTCCGATAATTGCCTTTTGGGAGTCCACGCCATGATTACGCGAGACACCGCGAGGTGGAAAGAACCTTGTTTGGTGCAGGCTTGTCTCTTCAGCTTGATGAACTGCTCACCAGGGAGATCTAGCAGGGACTTTTCGCATCGTTTTCCAGTAAATCGAGGCAAGACAGGAAAACAGACCCCATATGGAGGAGGCTGTTTTCCAATGACTTGAAAAAGAGATGGTGGCAGTGATGCTGCTGCGTGTTCTGCAACCATTTGTGGTTGCAGACGAAAATAGTTGCAGTTAGGGATTCGCCCCCCCCCCCGACATCCTGCTTGAAAGCAGGCATTCTAGCCAACATACCAGGACTTCGCTTCCAGTCTTTACAGTAACGGTAAATCGTGGGTTCGCTGTGAACTATCTGCGGCGCGGCTGTTCAGTGTTCCATCTGCAAAAGGTATTCGGGTATAGCACGCTAGATATGACGCGGCGATATGCGAACCGATATATAAGCGGTGCATGAGCGGATGAGTTTGCTATTGAGTTAGTAGCCTTAGCGGGGCCTTGCTGAAGTTGTAGAGTGCCTTCGGTGTTTGTCTATATAGTTCACAAGATCCCCCACGCTTTTTAGAGCCTGTTTATCACTCGAAGGTATCTGTAGGCCGTATGCTTCCTCGATTTGCATGATGATCTCGGTTTTGTCCAAGGGAGACGCTCCTAGGTCTAAAACCAAGTCAGAGTCGGGTTTGATCTTAGCTGCGTCTATCTGCAGTTGCTCAACCAGGAGTTGAGTGATTTCATCCTGTGTCGTAGCGACCCTTTTCGGTGCGGTGCCAGGCTTGCTCGGCGACGGTGTTGAGGTGCCACTGAGTTTCACGCTCGGATTTGGCGCTATCGTGATATTTGATGATTGGGTGTCGCCGGGGTTGGGGGCCAGGGCGATGGATTGAGGCTTTTCTCGCAAGTCGCGCCAACCCACGATTGCCAGTATGCCGACAAGCACCAACGCACCGATGGTGCGCCAGAATCTAGATCCTGCATGCAATACACAGAGCAAAACGAAGGCGGCAGCGGACACCGTTAGCATCACGGCCACTACTACGGCGTCGTCTGCTCTAAACGCGGCGAGAGCAATACCCGAGCCGATTACGAATAAGAGCCATTCTTTCGGTGTTAGCCGGATACGTTGCTCGTCTTGGGCCATGCTCTCCATCCTTGTGCTGCACCAACATCCAACCGTCAAATGTATGCTCGCTCGACTTGACCTGCCGCCATGCCTAACCGCGCGACGGCGGACCTTCAAGCGGAGCTATCGAAGTATCCGCATTTCCTCGCTGCCTATGAGCGCGTCATTATGAAGTTGAGCGTATGAGCGGTTCCGAGGTGTCACTATGAGAACTCTAATCATCGCTTGCAAAGCCTAGCTCTCTTCGTCGAGTGGGATCTTAGGTGTTTCTAGCCAGCCGCCCTTTTCATTCACTTCGAAGGCTGATGAGACGAATTCCTGGTTCACAAGGAGCGCTGTTGTTGCGAAATAACGCCCATCTTGTGATAGGTAACGAGCTTGAAGCCCGGCTAACGCAACTCTCTGCAAGTCCATGTGAAGGACCACGCTTTCACTAGGGCCTAGAATATTTTGGTTGAGCGAAATTGCGTCCCGAGTGGTGTCCCGATAATTGAAAACTATATCGAGTGCGACACCTTGTCCGTGATTCGACACGATGTTTTGGAGGGTGCCGCTCATCGTGGGATGCGGACGCTTGCCGACAACTAACACAGGCCGCATTTCATTGAGAAGTTGAACGCGGATGAGTGCGTTATGTGCTCTTTCGGCTAAGGCGCTCTCTTCTGTTGCTATGCGTTGTGCGTCTGATACAGATGTAGATGATTTCGCTGCTGCTACCTGCTCGATTGCGGCGTCTGCCTGCATTCTAGCGGCCAGTGCCTGAGCATTAACCGCGACAAGGGTCTTTGCCAAGACCCACACAGTCAACACACTGAGAACGGAGCCGAGGATTATTCCTAGAGCTGTGGCGTTCTGACCGTAGGTGAGCCAATGCCACGGATGTTGCAGTTGGTATAGATATGGATGCTGGACCATCGTTTACTTCTTGATGACAAGAGTGCCGGGATGGGCTAGGTAGGTAGCGACAGTTTCATTGTTTGCATCCGCAAAAATGATTATGTTGTCTTTAGAAACCCAATGATCGTGCGCTTTGACTTCGAATGGATCACCGGCACCCGACGGTGGCGTCACCACGTAAGTGTTCATAGATCCTTCTTCTGATGATTTGATAGGGGCCGGGAGCCTTGCGGTCGTTGATATCCTGCCATAGACTTTCGGCTAGGACGGAAACCCGCATAAAACATTGAAAATGAAAATGGTGGGCAGTGAGGGACTCGAACCCCCGACATCCTGCTTGTAAGGCAGGCGCTCTAACCAACTGAGCTAACCGCCCGCTTTGAGCGAACTTATCTAGTGTAGGACAGAGAAGGGCTGTGCGCCAAATTTAGAGCTTTGGCTCCCAGCCCTTTTCGTACTCGCGCCGGGTCAGGGCGAGTGCCGCAGGGTCGTTCACGATGTGTCCATTGGCCGGATCGAGCTTCAGGACGCGGTTGGTCTCCCAGGCGTAGTTTGCCAACTGCAGCATGGTGACAGCTACGTAGCCCTGCGAGACCGGCGAATGCAGCGCCTCGCCCTTCTGGATGGCTGCGATCAGGTTGCCGAAGTGGGCGTCCGTCATCGAGTCCTTGCCGGTGAGGTCGGAGGAGGAGGTCTTCTGCGTGCTGACCTTGAACTCGTCCGTCTTCTTGCCACCGCCGTTGTAGACCTCGTAGCCGTCGCGATCCACGATGACCGAGCCGTTGGTTCCCATGATGAGGGCGCCGCGGTCGCGGTCGTAACGCTTCATGGGATTGCAGCAGCGGCCTTCCCAGGTGATTAGCTTGTCGTCGTACTTCCAGTTGACGGAGAGCGTGTCGTAGAACTGCCAATCGTCCGAGAAGGCATAGCGTCCGCCTGAGGCTTCGACGCTGTTGGGGAACTCGGCCCCGAGGGCCCAGCGGCAGACATCGACCTCGTGGGTGCCGTTGTTCAGGGTTTCTCCGGTGCCCCAGTGCTTGAACCAGTGCCAGTTATAGGGCTGGTAGTTGTCGTGATACGGCTTGCGCGGTGCCGGCCCCTGCCAGAGCTCCCAGTCCAGGGTGGAGGGAACCGGAACTTCCTTCCCGACGCCAATGGACTTGCGGTTGTTCGCATACCAGGCTGAGGCCATGTAGGCCTTGCCGATCAGGCCGTTGTGGATGTCGCCGACGATCTTGATCGTGTGCGGCGAAGAGCGCTGTTGATTGCCCATCTGGGCATGCTTGCCGTACTTCTTCTGGGCAGCGACGAGAAGTTCGCCCTCGTGCGGGTTGTAGCTGCAGGGCTTCTCCACGTAGACGTGCTTGCCGGCTTCGAGGCCGAGGATGGCCATGGGGGCGTGCCAGTGGTCGGGGGTAGCGATGGTAATCGCGTCCACATCCTTGGAGGCGAGGACTTTACGGAAGTCCTTCGCGGTGGCGGGTGCATAGCCGAGTTCCTTCTGGGTGGCGCCGGCGAATTTATCGAGGATGTTGCTTTCGACGTCGCACACGTGAGTGATGCGAGAGGTGGCCTGGTTCGCCTTGAGCGCGGAGAGATGAGCATAGGCGCGGCCATTCAGCCCGATGACGGCGAAGTTTACGCGGTCGTTTGCGCCTGCAATCTGGGCATAGCTTTTCGCCGAGGATGCGACGGCGAGGGTTGCTGCTCCTGCAGCCAGGGTGCCGGTAAATTCACGTCGAGAGATCACGGTTCCTCCTTGGAGGGTTCTTTTCGGTTGTCGTTGCGGGCGACGCCGATGTGGCGCGCTGAGATAGAACAAACTTTCTTGCGGGATAACGTTACATCACCGCCAAGGTCTTTTCAAATTGCGTTCGATATTCAAGCGGTTTTCAAGTAGGAGGCTGGATCGTTTCACCTGTGCACCCCTTCAATCAGTGCTGGAAGACAACTCATTCTCACCTGTGACAGAATTCTGAGGACTGGTATCGATCCCAGCAATCTGGAGGGAAGTGTATGGCGGTTTCGCGAAGAGAGTTTGTCCTGGGGGTGGCGGCTGCGGCCGTGTCGACGAAGATGATCGCGCAGAAGACGCAGACGTGCCCCTTTCGTCTTGCGGTGATCAACGATGAGATCGGCACGGACTTCGAGCGCTCCTGTCATATCGCCGCGCATGATTTTGGACTGAGCTGGATCGAGATTCGCACGCTGTGGGGCAAGAGCCTTACAGATGCAAGCGCGGACCAGGTGGCGGAGGCGAAGAAGATTCTCGCGAAGTACAACCTGAAGGTCACCGATCTGGCCAGCCCGCTTTTCAAGACGGATCTGCCGGGCGCTCCCAGTTCGAAATCGGGTACGCCTCACGATACGTTTCACTCCGACGTTCCTTACAAGGAACAGGATGAGTTGCTGGAAAAGCTGATCGATCTGTCGAAGACATTCGGCACCGATCGCATTCGCTGTTTCGATTTCTGGCGGCTGCAGGACCAGAAGCCGTGGCGTGCGGAGATCAACCGCAAGCTGATCGAGGCTTCAGAGAAGTGCGCGAAGCATGATCTGATCCTGCTGTTGGAGAACGAGATGGCTTGCAACACGGGCTCTGGTCCAGAGGCTGCCGCTTTGCTGGCTGCCATTCCGAATAAGAACTTCATGCTCAACTGGGACCTTGGTAACTCCGGGACCTTCCCCGGCGATGTGCCGTATCCCAATGACTACGAGAAGCTGCCGAAGCACCGCATCGGACATGTCCATTGCAAGAATGTGAAGCGCACTCCTGGTGGGAAGACTGAGTTCCAATGGCAGCCTGTGGACGTTGGCCTGGTCGACTGGGTCGGTCAGTTCAAGGCGCTGAAGCGTGACGGATATCACTACGCCGTGAGCCTGGAGACGCATTGGCGTGGGGGGCCCGGAGACACGCCGGACGCCATCGCCGAGTCTTCGACCCGCATCAGCATGAAGGGGCTGAAGGATTGTCTGGGCAAGGCTGGGATTAGCTGCTAAGGACTGATTAAGGAACTTGCTGTTGTTTTTCGGAGTAGTAGCGGCCTTTAGGCCGCGGAAACAGGGCACAACTTTTATGGGCTTTAGCCCTGGGCCTTTCGTTGGGCACAGGAAAGAAGCCCAGGGCTAAAGCCCTTTCTTGCGGGGCTTTTATTCCGGGGCCTAAAGGCCCCGGCTACTCCGAAAGACAACAGCAAAAACAGGGGCAACAGCAAAGCCTGAAGTAACAAATTCAAAGGCAACCGCAAACTTAATGGCAACCGCAAGTCCATTTCAAATTCAGTGAGGATGAGGTTCGAAGGTCGGCAAGATGCAAGCGATCAAGCGCAAATTCGCGACCACGCTGATGATGGCGGCTTTTGCTACGACACCCGTGGCGAAAGCCGTTGCGCCTCGGCCTCTTACGCTCTATACGACGACGCACCCAGCCATGGGTACGGAGTTCACGCTGTATCTCTACAGCGCGGATGCGGCTGTCGCTGCGGAGACTTCAGAGGAGGTGTTCGATGAGGTGGATCGCGTCGAGCAACTGCTTTCGAACTATCGGGATTCCAGCGAACTCTCACGCATCAACCAGAATGCGGCTGCGTCGCCTGTAACCACAGACCCGGAGATGCTGGACTTCCTTACGCAGTCGGAGCACTGGAGCAGCGCCAGCGATGGAGCCTTCGACATCACCGTTGGCCGGCTGATGAAGGCGTGGGGGTTCTATCGCCATAGCGGACGTATTCCTCCCGAGGAAGAACTGCGGCAGTTGCGGGCGGCAACGGGTTGGGAGAAGGTGCAACTCGATCCCGCTGCGCGCACCGTGCACTTCACTTTGCCTGGGGTGGAACTGGATCCCGGCGGTATCGGCAAGGGTTTTGCAGTCGATGCGGCGGTGCGCATTTTGCGTGCGCAGCATGTTGTCGCCGCGATGTTTTCGGCCGGTAGCAGCACGCTCTATGCCCTGGGTGCTCCGCCCCATCTTGCAGGGTGGCGGGTCGTGGTGCCGGGGCCTCTGCCTTCACATGACAGCCTGTCGGTCATCACGCTGCGCGATACTTCGCTCTCCAGCGCCAACTGCAGCGAGAAGAACTTTACAGTGGCCGGTCATCTTTACTGCCACATCATGGACCCTCGCACGATGCGGCCCGTAGAAGGACGCATTCAGGTCAGCATCGTCGATCCCTCTGCCACGGCAAGCGATGCGCTCTCGAATGTAATCTTTGTGGAGACGCCCGGGCAGAGTGTAGAGACTCTGAAGAAGTATGCTCCCGAAGCTCGCGCTCTCATCGTCTCCGGCGATGCGGGGCATCCTCATTGCACGATGTTTCACTGGGGCGTAGCGATCGACTCCAAGCGTTGCTCCCTCTGACAAAATTTATGAATTCAAGGGTATCTATGAACCGTCGAGACTTTCTGCAATCCGCCTCTGCCGCCGCTCTCGCCTCCACGACCATCGCCCGTGCCGCAACACCGGCGGTCAAGCCGGTTCGCCTCGGTGTCATCGGTGCCGGGAGTCGTGGGCAGGAAGACCTTCGCCAGTTTCTCCGCGTGCCTGGAGTCTCTGTGGAAGCGATCTGTGACATCTATCCGCCGCGCTACGAGCAGGTGAATCGTCTCGCCGGCAAACAGGTGCCCGCGACGGCGAACCATCATGAGCTTCTGGCTCGCACCGATCTCGATGCCATCCTGATTGCTTCGCCGGTATCGCTTCATGCGGAGCATGTCATCGCCACCGCGAAGACCGGGCGGGCGATCTATGGCGAGAAGGCGCTGGGCTTCACGGTCGAGGACAATCACAACATTCTCGCCGAGGTCACGCGCCACAAGGTGCTCTTCCAGATCGGCCACGAGTATCGCTATGCGGCGTGGGCGCAGGAGGCGATCCGTCGCGTTCATGCAGGAGACATCGGCACGCCGACGCACATCTATGCCTACTGGCACCGCAACGGAGACTGGCGCCGTGCTGTGCCGCAACCCGACCCGGAAGGGAAGCTTGAGCACCTTATCAACTGGCGTCTGTATCGTGAGACCTCCGGCGGCCTAGGGACGGAGTTGGGTTCGCACCACATCGATATGGCGAATTGGGTCTTTGGCGAGCAGCCCCAGAGCGTCATCGGCACCAACAGCATCTGTCGTTATCACGATGGGCGCACGGTCGGCGATAATGTGCAGGCTGTCTTCAGCTACTCGCAGGGGCGGCGGCTTGTCTTCTCGTCGATTACCGATAACGCGAAGCAGGGCTGCGAGCTCTGGATCTACGGCACGGAGGGCAGTGTGCAGATCACGATTGAAGATGCGACCTTCTACTACGAGAAGAAGCGTTCCAATGCGCCTTCGGCGGATAAGGCAGACAGCAAAACAGTTATTGAACGTGGTGTCGTGACGGGGGCGTCGTATTCCACGGCAGGCGAGATGCCGTATCGCGGGCCGGGCGAGAAGGTGGTCACAGCTACGTCAGAAGATCCGACGCTCGCGGCGGTGCGCTCTTTTACCGAGGCTGTTCGTGGGGAACGCGAGATCTTCGCCGATGTGCATTGCGGCTTTCGCGCGGCGATTGCGTGTGCAGTCGCGCACGATGCGGTGTTCGAAGAGAACAAGATGGCGATTCCCGGTATGAGAGGGTAGAGCAGTTTTGCTGTTGTTTGTTTTTCGTCGTCATCCTGAGCGGTACGCGAAGGCCCCCCGCATTGGGCACCACCACGGTATCCCGTAGCAGCAAGCATACAGGCCTGATGGTCGCCCATTATGTTCGTGGCCCTACCCAATGCGGGGGTCCTTCGGCTACGCCTCAGGATGACGACGAAAAACAAGATCTGTGTTTACTCGTGCAGAACAATCTCAATCCCATCGCCCTTATCCGGCGTCGCGATCACAATCGCATTGTCGCTGGATGTGAACTTTCCTGCATGGCCATTGATCGTTACACTCGCCGGTGCTTTGGCCGCACCCTCGACGTCGACGATGATCTCCTTCCACCAAGCTGGGTAGCTGCCCTCATGCTTTCCGATATGCAGGACAAGGCTGCCGTCCCTCGCTGAAGCGTCGCACGTAAACTTCATGCGAAGGAACTCGCCCCGCTTGTAGGCGAAGCTGGTTCCGTCGTCCTGGTAGAGCTGTCCTGCGCACTCGGGGCCGGGGAAGACGCGGAGTGTCAGCGGGCCGTTCGGACGCTCGCTGGTGTTCTGCGTAAGCGGTGCGAGAGGCAGGATGGCTCCTGGACGTACGAAGACAGGCAGACTCGCCAGTTCGGGATGCAGATGCACGACGGATAATACCGGACCCGTTGCGGCCTCAGGCTGTATTCCGCCTGTGCTGGCTTTCGTTTCGGCTTTGTCGACGCGCGCACCGGTCCAGAAGTCATACCAGCCGGAAGAGGGAAGCTTCGCGTCGTAGTCGTCGGTCTTATCGGGAAACGGTGGTGCGGCGACGAGAAGATCCGGCCCGACCATGAACTCGCCCGAGGCATCGAGATCGACGTCGAGAGGATGATGATCCGGCGCGGCGTCGGGGAACTCCAGAAACAAGGGACGCAGCAACGGAAGACCTGTGCGGGTGTTCTCTTCCATCACCGTGTAGAGATAGGGCAGCAGCTTGTAGCGCTGCTCAATGAAGTGACGGCGAATGTCTTCCTGTTCCGCTCCTCCAACCCATGGCTCATGATCGCCCGTGCCTTTCTCCGCGTGGTCGCGATCGATCGGCTGAAAAGCTCCAATCTCAATCCACTTGGTGAGCAGCTCCGGGGTTGGAGTGCCGGCATAACCGCCAACATCCGCGCCAGCCATGGAGAAGCCGCTGAGTCCGAGGTTCTTCAGCATCGAGGTGGTGAGCCGCAGATGGTTCCAGGTCGCGGAGTTATCGCCTGTCCATGTAGCGGCATAGCGCTGGCCGCCGGCATAGGAGGCTCGCGTGAGCACGAACGGCCGCACATCGGGCCGCAGGGCAAGCTGGCCGTCGAAGGTGGCGCGAGAGTTCTCCATGCCGTAGACGTTGTGGAGTTCGCGATGCGTCGCTGTGCGAGTAGCAAAGCCGGGCTCGTCGATGCGGTGCACGACATCGTCCGGTATCGTCAGGTGGGCCGTGAAGACCGAAGGCTCATTCATGTCGTTCCAGAAGCCATCGATGCCCATGTGATCAAAGTCTTTGTAGAGAGTGCCCCACCAGAGGCGCGTCTGCTGTCGTGTGAAGTCGGGAAAGGCGCTGGGGCCGGGCCAGACAGGGCCGGTGTAGATCGAGCCATCGGGATGCTTGACGAAATGATCGCCTGCGCTGCCGCTGTCGAACGGAGCATAGCCTTGTCCCGGTTGGTTCGCGATATGCAGGTCGGTGATTGCGATGACATGGAAGTGTTCAGCGTGCAGCGCGGCAACCATACCGGGCATGTCTGGGAAGGTGGTGGTGTTGATCGTGAAGGGCCGATTCCTATCCTGGTAGTCGATGTCGGTATAGATCGCGTCCGCAGGAATTTTGTCGCTGCGTAGACGCCCGGCTACCTCGAGGACACGCGCCTGGGTCATGTAGCTAAAACGCGACTGCTGAAATCCCAGCGCCCAGAGCGGGGGCAGCGGTGTGGGCCCGGTCAGCCACGCATAGCTGGCAAGCACCTTTTTGGTGGAGGGCCCGTAGAGCAGGTAGATGTCCGCAGGCCCATTGTCGGCGCGGTACTGAACGGTGTCGGTGACTGTCTTGCCGAAGTCGAAGGACGAAGGCCAGGTGTTGTCGATCAGTACTCCGAGCACGGTTCCCGCACGATAGCTCAGGTAGAACGGAATGCTCTTGTAGAGCGGATCGGTGGACTCCTGCCAGGCATAGGCGTCGGTGTTCCACAGACGGAAGGCCTGTCCACGCCGGTCGAAGGCGCCGGTCTTGTCGCCGAGTCCGAAGTAGTGCTCGTCGGAGGGCATAGTCTTTGCGAGGTGTAGGCGGTCGCCTTCAAACTGCAGTGGTTCGGCGTCCTGTTGGAGCACTTTGCCGGAAAGGTCACTCAGGGTAAGCAGACCCGTAGCTCGATCCATTGCGATGCGAAGGCTGCCGGTATGAAAACCGATGGTCGCTGTGCCGGTGTCTTGCGTAACCGCTGCGGAGGCAGTGCGCGCTTCGGGTAGCACTGCCCAGGAGGCGTCTTCCGGGAGCGCATTGTTGCGTCCGGCGCGGATGCGCAGCACGTCATCGCGCAGAGCGGTGATACGCATGACGAGCGTGCCATCGTGAAGCTCGATGCCGTTGGGTAGTGGCGTGGCTGAGGTGACTTGCGAGAACGAAAGCAAGCTGGAAGGAGACTGTGCGTTCGCAGGAAGGCTGGCGACTCCCAGGCCTGCACAAAGGACAACAAACCTGGACACACTTCGTGCGCGCATGCATATCTCCGGAAAGTAGTTTCTTGAAAAGGCCGAAGGCCGTGGTGAGATCACGGCCTTCGGTTGATGTATCGCTGCAATTGTAGAGGTGGTTCGGGATGCGTGTCCTGTTCTTCAAAACATAAAGCAGGTTCGCTTAGCTTCGCCGGCCTACGACGCGGAAGTCTTCCTGCTCTTCCGCGCAGGGGATATCCCACCCTCCAGGAGGAACAACGTTTTGTTCTGCCTCCTGCGGTCCCCAGGTGTGGGGTTCATAGGGATAGACCGGCGTTGCTGTCTTCAAAACCGGATCGACGATACGCCACGCCTCTTCGACATAGTCCTGTCGAGCGAAGAGCGTCGCATCCCCGGCGATGGCGTCGGTCAGCACTCGCTCGTAGGCTTCCATCTCGTTGGAGCGAGGATGACGAGTGGCTACGAGCTCTACCTCTTCTCGTTTGCCTTCTCCGTTGGGAGAGGTGACAGAGACGGCCATGGCCACTGTCATCTCGGGGCTGATACGGAAACGGATGTAGTTCTGCGGCACGTCAGGTTCGGTGTAGTTCGTGGTGGGCGGTTTGCGGAGCCGAGCGATGACTTCCATGCAGGTCAGCGGCAGATTCTTGCCGGCCCGAATATAGAACGGAACGCCATCCCATCGCCACGACTTTACCTCCAGGCGAAGAGCCGCGAAGGTCTCTACCTGAGAGTTCGGGGCTACGCCCGGTTCGTCGAGATAGCCGCGGAATTGTCCGCGAACCAGATTCTGGGGCTCCAGGGGAGGAATGGCGTTCAACACCTTGACCTTCTCATCGCGCATGGCCTCGCTGTCGTTTCGCGCCGGAGCCTCCATGGCCAGATTGCAGAGGACCTGGAAGATATGGTTCTGGATCACATCGCGAATGGCGCCCGTCTGGTCGTAGAAGGCTCCCCGGCCCTGGATGCCGAAGTCCTCCGCCATGGTGATCTGCACGCTTTCGACGTAGTTACGGTTCCAGAGTGGCTCCAGGAACGAGTTCGAAAAGCGGAACGACACCATGTTGTGAACGGGGCCTTTGGCTAGGTAATGATCGATGCGGAAGATGGAAGGCTCCGGAAAGGCTGCCAGCAGGATGCGATCGAGTTCCTGCGCCGAAGCCAGATCGTGGCCAAAGGGTTTCTCCACGATCATGCGGGCACCCTTGGCGCAGTCCGATTTCACTAACTGCTCCACGACCTTCTCAAAGAGCACCGGTGGAATCGCCAGATAGTGAGCCGGTCTTTCGGACGTCCCAAGCTCTTTCCTGACGGCAAAGAATGTGGCGGGGTCCGCATAGTCGCCATCGACGTAGCGCAACAGGGAACTGAGCTTCTCCCAGGCTGCCTGGTCGAGGCCGCCATGCTTCTCCAGGCTGTCCTTGGCACGTGCCTTGAACTGGTCCAGGTTCCATCCGGCCTTGGCCACTCCGATGACAGGAATGGTAAGAGTGCCGTGCTTGACCATGGATTGCAGGGCCGGAAAGATCTTTTTGTAGGCAAGGTCGCCGGTGGCACCGAAGAAGACTAGCGCGTCGGAATGAGTTTGGCTCACGTATTTCTCCTTTGGGTCTTAATGCTACTTGGGAATGCGGAAATCCCGAAAGGCCCTCTGAGATTATGGACGATTATGCGGTTTGGGATTTGTTAAGCAACAAAGAGGCCACCGGGTTCGCCGGCGGCCTCTTGTGTTTTACAGGGATGTTACTGAAGGGTTGCGGGCACCGTGATCGAGTGGCTCAAGGTGCCTGAGGTGGTGTTGACGGTCAGCATGAACTGGCCGGTGATGGTCTGCTGCAGCACGTCACTGCTCGTGCTCTTCAGGTTGTTTGTATCGCCGCTGTATACCGCCGTAAGGGGATGCGTTCCAATGGTGAGTGTGCTGATAGAGAGCGTAGCCTGGCCTTTGGTTACTGTAACCGGCGAACCCAGGGCTGTGGTCCCATCGTAGAAGGTGATGGTTCCGGTCAGCGGGTCGTCGGCGCTGACGATTGCGCTTAGCTGGACCTTTGAACCCGACGCAGCCTTGCTGCTGGACGAGGTGAGTTCAATCGTTGTAGCCTGCGCCGCTGGAGGCGTTGTCGGTGGGGGTGTCGTTCCAGTCTTCGCCGGGGGTGTGCCGCCGCAGCCTACGAGCGTGGCGGCCAGTGCCACGGACAGAACCAGCATTGCCAGCGGAAGCTGATGGAGCCGGCGGCGGGAGCGGGGCAGGATCAGCAACAGCAGGCCTGCGAATCCGATGCCTCCTGGAATCGCGAGCCAACCGGCGTGGGACATAGCTGCTGTTGTCGGGGCTGTCGTTGTGCCAGGAGCAACGGAGGATAGGGTGATGATCCCCGTTGCTCCGGACTGTATGGTCGTAGAGGTGCAGGTAACACCTACCGGCAACGTACCGCCGCAGCCCACGTTTACCGTTCCGATATAGCCCAGAATGCTCGTGGTGGCGATGCTCAGAGCTCTGTTGGTTCCAGCGCCGAGTGTAAGCGGGTTGGGGGTCGCGACGCTGGTGAAGTCAGGCGTTGTTACGGTGAGGGTCACTGGCTTGGAGGTGACCGTAGCCCAGTTGGCATCGCCCGAATACACTGCCGTGACCGTATGGACTCCGGCCGTGAGAACGGGAGCCAGTGTTGCGACGATGGCATTCCCATTGCCTGTATTCAGTGCCTGCGGATTGCCGATGGCTGTTGCGGTTGCGCCTCCGACGGAGTCATAGAACTGAATGCTTCCGCTGGGTGCAACAGCATTGGTGCCTGATAGAGAGCTTAGAAGCGATCCGGTCACACTGGTTTGTGCGCCGACTGCGACATAGCTTGCGATCGAAGTCAGGCTGAGGGTAGGAGTGGCTTTCGAAACCGTGAGGGCGGCAAGGGGGCTGCTGCTGCCGGCATAAGTGTTGTCGCCGGAGTATACGGCGTAGACACTCTGCGATCCCGCCAGGTCCCACTCATAGAAGGTTATGACAGTTCCGCCCGTAAGGTTGACGGGGTTTGCTGCCTGTCCTGTTGGGGTGTACAGCGTGATGGTTCCGGTGGGTGTCGGTGCACCTGATTTGGCCTGTGCAGGTTTCACTGTGATTGTGAATGAGGTTCTCTGCCCAAGCGTTGCCTTTGTAGCGGCTGAGACCAGCGTTGTTATGCTTCCTGTCGTACCTGAGCCGCTTGTGATGATCTCCGGATAGGAGGAGAGACCGCCGCTGATGTAGTTGGTATCGCCGGGCCAGCTTGCGGTTACAAAGTACGTGCCGGCGGGCGCGGCGAAGTGAATCGTTGCTACGCCACTGGAGTTGATGGTGCCTGTGCCCAGCGTCGCTCCGGTGTCCTGACGGTTAAGAGTGACAGTGCCGGTGGGAACGACGGCAGGGTCAAAACCGAAGTACACACTAGCTATGACTATTGAGCCTGCTGAGGGCAGCTGATTGCTGACGCCGACAGAATAGAAAATTGATCCCTTGGTGATGTTGAACGCCGGGAATGTAACTTTCGATGCGTTGAAGCTGCTGTCACCCGAGTAGGTAGCTGTGAAGGTATAGGTGCCGATCGGATAGTCGCATTCCGTGTTCGGTCCGCAGGTGACATAGATCTGTCCTCCGCTCACCGGATAAGTACCAAAAGTTTTGGTTCCATCGGAGAGGGCGACTGTTCCGGTGGGCACACCCATGCCGCTGGCTCCTGCAATGGCGACCTGCAGAAAGAAGTTCGTGCCGAGCGCGACGGAGGTGGTGGGTAAGATCGGTTGTCTGCCGAGGATAAAGAATCGGCTCGGCGCAAGGGAGGTCGGAGTCAGTGTGCTGGCTTCGGGCGTTACCGTCAGAGAAACAGGCGACGAAACGCTGGGGCTGTAGCTTCCATCACCACCATAGTTCGCAGTGAGGTTGTAGGTGCCGCCTGGCAGGTCGTTTACTGAGGCGGAGTAGGTGCCCGAGGTCAGGGTTCCAGTTTCAACCGGCCCCGTGGTGCTGTTGCTGGCCTTGAGGATCACGGTGCCGGTAGGTGTGCCGGAGCCGGTCGCAGGTGTGACGACAGAGGTTACCTGGACCTTGGCGCCGTGCGCGAAGGTCAGCGGCGAAACAGTCAGGCTGGTGTTCGAGGCGGCCGTAGTCGCGTTGCCCCATGCGCTGACAAGATTAGCTGCATTTATGGAACCGAGGCCGCTGGCGAGGTCATATCCAGCGCCCGCGCTGTTGCCATCGAGAATGCCGTAAGAGGTGCTGCCTGCCACAGGCACCGAGCAGTCGCCTTTGTTGCGCAGCAAGCAGCTCAGTGCATTTGAACCGGCTGTGACGTCGTGGAAGACGCAGGCGTTGCTCTGAGTGGGATCGGTGGCGTCGCTGGAGTTGCAGTCCAGAGAAGAGGGCTGTGCGGCGGCCAGTTGATAGAGCTTGTAGTTTGCCTGTCCCTGGAAGCTGCCGTTCTTTTGCTCGACCAGAGCCATGATTCCGGCCATGGAAGGCGACGCAGCCGAGGTGCCGCCGATGATGGTTGCAGAGTCCAGGGTGATGGAGCCGTCAGGGTTGGTCGTGTACTGACACGAGCCGTCGTAACAGATCAGGAAGCCATCGTGTGCCTGAGCCGCGGCCAACGAGACGTCAGGCAGATCGCGCGCGCCATCCGTGGGTACTCCCTTGCCAGTCTGCCAGCTGGGTTTTGGGTAACCGCCCGAGCAGGCATAGAGGCCTGTGAGTATGTTGGGGCTGGCGCCATCAGGATGCTGCGAGCAGTTGCTGGCGCCCCCGGCACCGGCATACGTACCTTCAGCGGTTGGATCGAAGTAGCAGTTGTCCGGGCCGATCGGCAGGTTCGGATTGCAGCTCTCGTTCCACACTGCCTCCGGCACATAGCCCTTGGCGGAGGAGAGGTCGGGATTCAGCGTCGTGTTCCAGAAGGTGTTGATGTTGGGCTCGGCAAACTCCGTGCCGCCGACGGCGACGTTGTATGGCGTGGAGGCGAGACCGCTAACACCGAGGCCATAGTTTGTGGCGATGTATTCATTGGGGATGTCGCACTCGCTCGAACCCGCATCGCCCGAGGAGACAAATACCGTAATTCCTTCGGCTGCGGCCTGCGCCCAAAGGGAGTTGTAGAAGTCCGATTCCGTGGGGCTGATCTCAGCTTCGCATGCGCCGAAGCTGACGGACATGATGGGCGCTGTTACGTTATCGACGATGTAGGAAGCCGAGATGTCGACACCATCCGTGGTGTTGGTGCTTCCTCCCACCACGTAGTTGATCTTCGCCTTCGGAGCTACTGCACCAGACCATTCGAGGTCGAGGATCGCCTCTTCATCGTCGCCCGGGACGACACCAGGATCGGCGTTCGCATTGATGATGGTGGGATCGTTGAAGGGAAGGCCGAAGATGGTGCGGAAGGATTCAACGTCGGAGAGGCTGATGTCGGAACGGCCCACAATAGCAATCGAGACGCCTGTGCCATCTGTGCCTGCACTGATCAACGGCAGCGTGTTGTAGACCCGCGAGAAGTCACCCGGTGCGAAAAGTACTTCTTCCGGCGTGCCTTGCGAGGTGAAATTAGGCTGCACCAGAAGGGCAGAGTCGCCGCCATCGGTTTTCACGCCTGCCGGTGTGCTGCCTGCGACCCGCTGCAGACGTCCGTTCTGGCCGCGCATTACCTTTGCGGGGGTGGTGTGCAAAGAGGGCTTCACGAAATCGTTGAGGCTGATGAGCCCTGACACCACGGGAGAAAGCGCATCGGGAATCGAGATCTCGGTACTGTTCGAGTGATAAGTCTTACCCGCGACGGAGAACTGATGCATCTCTGTTCCGAAGGCCTGCTCTACCTGCGCCGCCTGGCCTGAGAAACGAATCCAGTTCTTGCCGCGCGCAACCGCAGTCACACTGAAACCATTCGAGGAGAGCCAGTTGCTCACCATCTGCACATCCTGGTTGGAGGCTCCGAAACGAGCGCCAAACTCGGCGGGCGTAAGCCATTGCCGATAGTTGGGAGACTTCGGATTGTGCGCGTCCGCGATAAATTGTGTCAGCGCAGCCGACTGCATGGCGTTGCCCTTGAGCAGCATGACCATGTCCTGCATGGGCAGATTCGTCGATACTTTGCCGAGGTCGGAAGCCGCACGTACCTGTGCGGGAACCGTGTTGGTGAACGTGTGCCGGACTGCAACGTTGACGGGCTTCGTAATCTGGTTGGCGACCTGCGCATGCACAGGGAGGAAAGTTAGACTGCAAAGGGTCAAAAGCGTAGAGCCAAAACGGCGAAGCCTGAAAAAACTCATAAGAGTACCTCCTGGTGATGGGCGTAGGCCCGTTTCTCCAAATCAGATCGCGACGGGATAAAACTCCCGGGCCGAACCCTGTCTCGATGGGATCCACGGAGGCTGCATGGCAGCTCCAGGAAGAAGCAGGGAAAAGAGGTCCTGACCGGCTGCCGAGGGGCTGCCGGGAAGGTTACAGTCTGTTAACTTTCCAAGAGAGTAGCAAAAGAAACGAGCGCCGCCGCGCTCTGTTAAGGGTAGAACTCAAACTACCCTTTCGGGTAGTTGGGTTGTTTGTGGCTGAGAATCTTGAGGAAGCACTTACATCGCGATTAACCCACGCTGGATCGCGAGCACGACCGCCTGGGTTCTATCCTGCGCCTTGAGTTTGTGCAGGATGTTCTTCACATGCATCTTCACTGTGTCTTCCGTCACGAAGAGCATGTGAGCGACTTCCTTGTTGCTCTTGCCCTGCGAGATGAGGGTCAGCACTTCGATCTCACGCTCGCTCAATCGTGGCGTGGCGACATAGCTCGCGAGCTTCTCCGCCGTCTCTGCTTGTAGCGCGCGGCCGCCTGCCGCCACATGGCGAAGATGTTCGGCCAGTGCCGCTCCTTCGACGCCTTTGAGCAGATAGCCGCAGGCTCCGGCCTGGATCGCCTGGTAGATCGAGGCCTCTCCCTGTGCGGACGTGAGCATCACCACACGCGCTGCGGGATCCATTCTGCGCAAGGTGCGCAGCACCTCGATGCCGCTCTGATCGGGCAGGCGCAGGTCGAGCAGCACGATATCGGGCCGCGTCGACTGGTACATCTCGAACGCCTGCTGGCCATTCATGGCCAGACCCGTGATGGTGATGCCGTAGCGGGCAAAGATGCCTGCGAGGCCTTCGCGCACCATCGGATGATCGTCGACGATCAGGACATTCAATGTCTCGCGTTCCTGTAGCTGGCTGATCGTCACCCATCTCTCCTTGTAGGAAGTTCAACTTCCGTCTCAGCCTTGGACTGTCTTCCGATGACAGTGTAAGCATGAAGCCTTTGCCGCAGACGCCGTACTGCCTGGTTGAGCCGTGTTGCGGTCTTCTGTCGCAGTTCGAGTTCCAGCGTAACCTGAGTGCCATGATCGCACTCGCTTTGCACGATCAGCTTGGCTCCGATACGGCGTGCATGCGCTCGCATGCCTGAAAGCCCGAAGTGCCCTGGTCGTCCGTTCGTCTGAATCTGCTCGGTCATTCCTACACCGTCGTCTGCAACGACGATCCTGAGGAGGTCACTGCCGAAGTGTACCGTCACGAGCACATGCTTCGCCGCTGCATGACGAAAGACATTGGCCAAAGCCTCGCGACAGATGCGATAGACCTCGTCGCGAATGAAGGGGGAGAGTTCAATCGCGACGCCCTCCCCTACAACCTCGAAGGCAGGCTCGTCCGCCATGCGAAACTCAGCGTCGACATGCTGCAGCAGTTCAACCAACCCTTGCTCCGGCGCAGCCATCGAGTGCAGGTTAGAGATGATGTCGCGGCTGCGCGCGATGACACCGCGCAATCGCGCCGCCAGGTCATGGAGCGAGCGATGGGCAACGGCCGTGTCTTCCTCCATCTGCAGGCCGACGAGTTCCAACTGTAACGCCGTGCCGATGAGGTCCTGGATAAACGTGTCATGGATCTGTGAGGCGATGCGCTCGCGCTCGGTGGCACGCTCCTGGAAACGCATGTTGAGTCGCTCGACGCGGGCCTGTGTGCGGCGCCTGGTGATCTCGATCACAAGACCTGCGGCGAGAGCAATCATCGCGAATAGAAACCAGCGTGTCTGCCAGAAGAAGGGCTCAAGGGTAAGAGCTGTAGCCTCTGAGATCGGGCCTGCTTCTCCAGTGCGGCCCAGCGCTTGTACCTGGAAGGAGTATTGTCCCGGCGGCAGCCCTACATACGAGGCCTCTCGCGTGGTATCGGCCACAATCCAGTTGTTGTCCCAGCCCGTCAGGCGATAGCGAAATCGAATCTGTTCCGGAGCGATAAAGCTGGGGGCGGTGAAGTTGAAGGTGAGCCTATGCCGTCCCGGAGGAACCGTAAGCTTGTCCGGGGCCACGTGTTTTTCGTCGATCGTGACATCGTCAAGTAATGCCTGTGGCGGCGCTTCTTCCTTCAACACAGGGGAAGTCATGGCCGGCGCCGCTGTTGTAGCAAACCACAGATGTCCATCGCGTGCCTGCGTTGCCGTAACCTGTCCCATGGGAAGTATACTGCGGCTTTTGAGTCCATCGGCCAGGGTATAGATCTCCGGATTGGCTTGTTTTGCCGTGCCGCTATTCAGTTGGTCGAGCTGGGTGCGGGGAATGCGACAGATGCCGCCGGCGGCTGTCAGCCAGAGGTCTCCGTGTCCATCTTCAACGAGGCCGAAGATGGCGTCTCCAGGCAGTCCGTCGCGCTGGCTCAGGCTCCAGTTTGCGGCACCTTTGCCTGTTCCGTAAAAGACTAGCCCCGCGCCGGTTCCGAGAAACAGGCTGCCGTCCGGCCTCGGAAGAATTCCATAGACCATGCGGACAGGTCGTGGGTCTTTGGTCCAATGCTCATCGTGCCAGTGGAAGAGCCCGCTATCGGTGCCTGCCCAGAGATCTCCCTGCGCATCAGCGGCAAGACTCCAGACGGTACCGTCGGTCAGGCCCTGGGCGGCGCCATAGACGGTTCGCTTGCCGTGGAGAATCCGGACCACTCCCTCTCGCCGTACACCGAACCAGAGGCTCCCATCTTTCGTTCGAAGAGGCGCTGTAACGTATCCCGCAGGTATATCCGGCAGAGCCCGAAACCGGCCCGACGTATCGCTTCCAGACCAGCCGAAGATGCCGTAGTCCGCCATGGCGAATACAGGTTTGTCGCCCGCTTCGGCGAAGCCACGCACCTGTCCGCGACGGACTCCTTCACGGACGCCATAGGTCTTCCACTGGTCGTTCTGCCACCGCGCAATGCCTTCCTCGAGCGTGCCCGCCCATATGGCATCCCTGGCATCCTCGAAGATAGCGTCGTATTGGTTGTTGCCGGGAGCCAGGCCATCGCGCGCCGTGAAGCTCGTGAAGACGCCTGTATGAAGACGCTGCAGACCTGCGATGGTTCCAATCCAGAGATCGCCATCGCGGTCTTCAAATAAAACGCGAACGTCGTTGCTGGTAAGTCCCGTATCTTTCCCCAGCATCTCCATCGTTCCTGCAGCAAGCCGGCTGATGCCCTGCAGCCCTCCACTCGCCATCCAGAGATTGTTATGACGATCGATCAGTATCTGGATGAACTCCTCTGTCCCGCTGTGTGGCTGATTGACGAAGCGTTCGTTCGTGAAGAGAAAGAGATGGTGGCCGTCGCCGGCGAAGAGGCGGCCATCGGGTGCGCGATACAGCAGTTGTACTTTAGGAAGGGGATACGAACCTGCGATCTTACCGCTCTGTAGAACGACAACGCGATCGTGCAGGGCAAGCCATAGTCGTCCTCCGTCGTCTTCGCAAAGATCGAGCACCTCATTGGCAGGGATCGGAAGCGATTCAGTATGGGCTCCATCGTCATCTGCCCACAGGATCTCCGACTTACTCTGTACCCAGACCCCGCCCGCCCTGCGTGGCAAAATCTGAGAGACAGCCCGTGGACTTTGCGGATTACCCGGCTTTCGGATTGGCTGGAAGAGATGATTCCGGTAGAGGAATAGGCCGGTAGATGTACCTATCCACAGGGCACCGTTTTTATCTACGGCAAGGCTGCTGGTGTTTCCATGCAGCGCTGCCGGAGCGTCATGGACGAAGGTGTGAAAGTGTAGTCCATCGAAACGAGTGAGGCCACCATAGGTTCCAATCCATAGAAAACCGTCCGGCGTCTGCGTGATGGCGGTGATGAACTCCTGGGGGAGACCCTGCTCGGTCGTCCAGGTGCTCAAGGCCTGATGTCGCAGCAACATTGGTTGCACCGGCTGTTGCCCGCGCAGGCAACAGCCGGCAGAAGCCCATAGCAAAGCCATGAGAGCCAGCTTCGCTCCCAGCCTGCCTCGCTGTTCGCCCGATGATGCGCTAATTTGTCCCTGCAATGGGTACAACTTAGCCCTTTAGATTGCGACAATGCAAGCGCAGGCCTATAACAGGCAATTGCCAAGGCAGGAATAAACGCGGAAGACATCAGTGAAAGAGCGGAGGATCAAAGGAATCCGCGGCGCCCTTCCTATCGGTTAATACCCAACAGCGATGCGGGTTTTCACGTTTTTTGGAATGAAGATATGTCTGCGCAGAGAAGTTCGAAACTCTAGGGCTTGCTGGCTACTGGTCCGTTGAGGATCTGGTTGACGGGGTCGGGCAGTTCTTGATCGGCGTTCTTCAGCAGAAGGCTTACCTCCCACATCTCTCTGTCGGAGAGGACGTGCGTGAAAGATGGCATACCCGTGAGACGGATGCCATTGGCCACGATCCAGTAGGTGGAACCGGCCTCATCGTCGCTGACGCCAACTACTCCATGAGGACCATGTTTTTTCCAGAGCTGGGGAGCAGCGGGATACATGTGTTTTGCAAGCAGGGAGTCATGGCCAGGGATGCCGTGGCACATCGAGCATTGAGCCTGATAGATATGCGCGCCTTCTTCGAAGACATCCTCACTGATACCGAAGGGAGCAGGTTGCATCTGGCGTTTGATGCGCGCCTTCAGAGGCGTCTTGACCACCTGTCGTTCGAAGGGGAAGGGCGCATCGGCGACAGCGACCGGATGCGGACCGAATTTGAGGTACAGGAAAAACCCAATGGCGAAAAGAACGATTGTGACGGCGACTCCCAGAAAAAACTTGCCAATACCTTTATTGCTTCGAGCTTTAGCCATTTAATTCATTTCCTTGATGCGACAGAGGCCGCGCTCTACACGGCGGCTGAGTTCCTGAGAGCTTGACGCTCAATCCTGATGGTTTGGGTTCCAGATACCACGCTATATACGGCTCCCCGTTTGCTAGTTTACCTTTCCCGTATGAAGCTCATCACGGTTGCCGCTCTCATCCTCGCTCTCGCGCCGCTGTCCATCGCCGCTCAAGCTCCCTCGAAGCAGGGTGGCGACACTGCGATGGAGCCTGCTAAGCCGCCTGTCCCGCCTTCGAAGAGCATCAATGTATCCTTCGAGGGAAAGACCATCACTCTCACGATTGAAGAGTTGCTCAATCTGCCGCAGGTTACTCTGCACGTGCACAACGCGCATCGCAACACCGATGAGACCTACACAGGGCCGTTGCTCGCCGATGTGCTTGCTCGCGTGGGGCTCAAGGCCTCGCGCGAGACTCAGCCGCTCATCCTGCATTCGAGCCTCATTGCCACGGGTTCCGACCACTACTTCGTTCTTTACTCGGTTGCGGAGGTCGAGCCCAGCTTCAGCACGGGCCAGGTCATTATTGCGGTGATGAAGTCCGGGCTGCCCAATACGGAAGGCGGCGCCATCGAGCTGATCAACACCGTCGACGCGAAGCCCGCTCGCTGGGTTCATGGTCTTACCGATCTCAACATCATGAGCATCGCTCCCAGCAAATAACCATCAGCAATCGAAAGCAGTCCATATAGGTAAGCATGGGCTGAGAGGCGTAAGAAACAAAGCCACGCCTGAGCTCTCTAAGATACGTAGCCTCCGTCACGGTACTTGCGGAGCAGGGAATCTTTCTGATTCCACAGGAGGAACGCTCGCCAACGTGGGGCAAAAGGAAAATCTTTGCTACAATTGAATCAACGGAACGGTGACAGTTTCGTGGTTCGCGGTCGTCTGTAGAAGCAGGCGAAAGTGTGGACAGCAAGGAATTTAGTACACTCTGTAGCTTGCAGAAGTTGACGCAAACCAGAGGGGACGTAGCTCAGTTGGTTAGAGCGCTGCCCTGTCACGGCAGAGGTCGCGGGTTCGAGCCCCGTCGTCCCCGCCATCATTCTAAAGAGCTTAGAATGATGAGTGACCCCAAAAAAGACAAAGGTCGCGGGTTTGATATGGGTGCAATAAGCACCTTACCCCTCAATTTGAGGGTGTGATTCACCCTTCGTTTCACCCAGATTTGGAACCATCATCCTTACAACCTTGCTTTGTGCAGCCCGCTTGTTCGAGGTCGTCGCCTGCGTGTACACCTCAAGCGTGATCCTGCTGTTGGCGTGCCGTAAAAGCTCCTGGACCGTCTTCACATCTTCCCCATTGGCCTTGAGCAGTGTGCCGAAGGTATGGCGGAAGGTATGCCAGCCGATTCGTTTATGGATGGCGACTGCCTTCGCAACCGGACGGATATGCCGCTTCATCAGGTTGTCCGGCCAGTACGGTTGTTTACCCCGCATGGACTCACTGGCGAAGACATAATCGTCAATCAGTGGATAGGCGCTCTGGCGACGCCAGCGCAACAAGTCCTCCGCCATATAACTATCCAGCGGAACCGGCTTGGCTGATGCCTCCGTCTTGCAGTCGCCCACCACCTGATGCCAGATGGAACGGGTCACATTGAGTTCAAGATTGTCGAAGTCCACATCTCGCCACCGCAGGGCCAGAAGTTCGCTAATGCGAAGTCCCGTCCCGGCGTCCAGCAAAACGAGCGTCCGTTCCCGAACACCGAGTTTGCCGAGCAGGAGTTGAATTTCGAAGAGTTCCAGAACATCGGGAATGCGCTCTCGCTTCGCGCTCTGTCGAACGAGCTTGATCGGGTTTCGATCCGACCATTCGTATCGCATCGCGTGTGTGAAGAGTGCGCTCATGAGATTCCGAATCTTGGCTCGTGTGCCTTTCGCCCGCTTGATGCCGTCCAGCCAATCTTCGACTGCGACGGACTTCACTTGGTCGAGCGTGTGATCTCCCCAACGCGGAAGAATCCAGTTCTCCAGATTGCATTCATAGGCAGACCGCGTAGAGAACGCTTTTCTCCCGTTACGATCACCGGCCAATTCCTTCAACCTGTAATGCGCAACGAGCATCGCGACTGTACTCGGACCGGTTCCTGCCTGCGGGGTTTCTTGGTTGGCGTCGATGCGCAACGCTTGTGCTGCTTTGAGAGCTGATGCTTCATTTGCGAGTGTATCGACTGTGCCGACGATTGCCTTGCGGTACTTGCTCTTGCCGTCGGTTCCAGTCTCATACCACCGAAAAATCCATACATCAGGCCCGCTCCGCCGTTTTTCGCGTCGCACGCTTCCTTGTTGATACCGTGTTCGCCTTGACATGTCTTCTCCTGTCTCAGGCGTAACGGATGGCTACATCTAGGTTACCGCTACGCCGGGCAGAGGTCGATAAGTTTGTTGGCTCTAGCTCGCCATTTGATGGTCGATCCACCGTTCGATCTCTGAGAGCCGAAAGCGCCAGAGCTTACCTATGTGAACGCCGCGTACGATTCCCTTGCGTGCCAACTTTTGTAGGGTCTTGGGATGGATCTTCATAATGGACGCTGCTTCGTCGGAGTCTAGCAACGGCTCCGGAAGTTCCCGCACTGTAACTACAGGCTTTTTAACGCTACGGCTTTCGATTTCTGGAAAGTCACGATCGTCTGAATATGGAAGCATACCGCCTCCTTATCGAAAGGATTTCGGAACTTCATCTGAGAAGCGTCCTCGATGGTCAGAGGGACATCCCCTGAAGGCATTTGCTGAACGATTGCTGCGAAAGCCATACAGCATCTCCAAAGGTGGAATGACGGCATCGGAAGATGCCGGGAAATATGCCTAGCCTCTCTCGGCAGAAGAGTCCTGTCCAATACTTTCCATTTATCGGGTGATACGTTTTACGTATCACTTCGGGACGACTTCGTCGAAAACAGGCATCTCCCCTCGGAGCGTAATTATGGCCAAAATGGATTTTTCTGTTGATAACTGGCACCTGTATTGACAGAATTTCCACAGGTGGGGATGCGGTTATCCGCTCGTTTGAAGTCGGGCCGAGCGCGCTCCCTCCGTCGAGCAGTGCGCTATGTATGAATGGGCCGAGCTTCGCCATTTCAGATATTTGCTGACAATCCTTGAGAGACAGGGATTCCGAGCTGCTGCGGAGGAGTTGCGCACCGCGCAACCCAATCTCAGCGTTCAGGCTAGGCAATTTCAGGAGAACGCTTCGGTTCGGCTCTTTCGCAAGATGAAGGGCGGCCGTATTCGGCCCACGGAGACCGGCGTTGCCTTCAAGGTCTTAGCCCGGCTCTTGCTGGAAACACGCGATGAAGTGATCGATGCACTCATAGCGATTGAGCGCGGTGAGATTCGTTCCGTCCGATTTGGATGCACTCCCTTGGTTGAGCAGGGACTGTTTCAAACGTTTTGCGATCTACACAAAGAGATTCTCCCCATATGCCCAGTGCGGCCAACGCACGGAGACGCGGCGCATCTGGCGGAAGAAATACTCTCGGGGACTGTCGATGCCGCCTTTGTGACGTTGCCCTTACGTCATCCGGATTTATACATCGAAGAATTGCGGCGAGACCGGCTCGTCGTCTGTTTGAGGAGAGACGATCCACTTGCCGCGAAAGCTTCTTTACAGGCTACAGAGTTGCAGGGCAATCTTGCAGTCCTGTATCACCCGCAACGTCATCCCGATGCCCACGCACGTTTGCAGGAACTCCTTAAAGATGCTGGTGTGCAGCTCAATGATTACTCGTGCGCCTCCCATCCTTCCGAGATGCAGTCGCTGGTAAAAGGGGGACATGGCTTGGCGCTACTCCGGGAGGGAACAACCCTCGATGAAGAGTTGACGACCCGCCCCATTGCCGACGTGGATTGGACTGTGGATACGGCCTTCATCTATCACAAAGTGCGTCATCCGAAGACCGTTCCAATCCTGGTGAAGCGGCTCATGAAGCACCTCTCTCAGAATGGCAGGGAGGTGGCTCCCAACAAACTATCCGTCCCCTTGCAAACCCCTATCTCAAACGGAAAGCGTCCTTCGCGACGTGCTACAGATGGTCCGGTTCAGATGACACTCCTGGGTTAGAAGTTGAAGCATCAACGCGAGATAGAACGAGGTGATACTTCAGAGCTATCGCCCGATAAATAATATGTATTGGACGCGACCCAGGTGCGAGCCTAATCATCACGGCATATTCCCGACTGAGAGCAGTCGATGGAGGAGCCGATGTCCCGTAGATACCGCGTCGTTATCCCAGGTAATTCAGCCCGCCTTGCCAAGCGATTGGCACAACCCTTTTCTAAACGAAACCTGCTCTGCGTAGTGCGCGCGATAGCGCCTGCTCTGCTTGCGCTTACGCTCTCGAGCGTCGCTCATGCGCAAGGCACGATGGACTTTTCCGGAGCACAGACCCTTATGGGAACCTTCAACAAGCGTTTCGCATACGTGGCCGTGTCGCGGGGATCGCATGATGCCCATATCTATACCGATAATGTGGCGTCTCTTGTCGAGAAACTGTCTCATGACGTAGTCAAGTCGTCCGCACTCCAAACCGGACAGCAACTTGCTACGGACCAAAGTGCGTCATTCCAACTGTAGAGCGCCATGCTTGCCGTCATGGTTAGCCGCCTAGTCTCGCCGAAACTTTCATGCGAATCTGAATTCGTCGCTTGCTAAGACCTCAGTTGCTAATCAAACTGATGAATCTTGCGAGCTAAACTTGTTTGCATGGTGGATCGAGCATTGATAGCGAGGCGCATTAATAACGGACAGTCAGAGTTGTGGTTTGGGGGCAATGCAGAACAGCGCCTCGTACTGGCAACAAACAATATCGTCTATTCGATACGAATGCACTGCACAACCGGGGAATCTGAGGCATTTCACGCGGCCTTTGCTACCGGTGAAGCCGCGGTGCCTCCGGCGGTTGTTTCGGAGCTTGCCGCTGAATTTGGGCTCTGACTCACGAGGGCACAACGAAAAGCGCTTCGCTCATTAATGAAAGGTTGATCACAGGAGTATCACTCACCTTTGAGGAAGACAGTAAGCCATCGGTCAACCGAATCGAAAGTCCCGGCTTCAATTCGCTCCCAAAAGCCTTGCCGCCTTCGTAGTTCCGTATCACTACTCTTTCATTCATCGGCAACATGGAAGAAGATGTCACTGACGCAAACCAAGCTCGCTCGCCGCGAGCTACGAGCAGCGTCACTTGGGTACACGAAAGATGACCATCCGGGTCAAGAGTGGGTAGCGACTGCCAATATGGTTGGCAGAGAAGCTTCACGGAGCAGTGGCGGCAATTCTCGCGAGTAGGATTCGCTCGTACCTCGATGGCAGGCACCGAGAGTGCTTGGGACTTCGTTACCGATGACTTCTTGTTGCTTCCGTTCTTGAACCGCATACGACGCCCTGATGGATCGATCCCGCACTTCCAACTCGTGCTGGACAGCACGAATCTGACCGGTTCGGCGGTAAAGAGAAGTATCCTCGCGTGGCAGGTGATGGATTAATTAGTTAAAGGTGTGCCGTAGCTTGGAGTGTAGACCATGAGGGACTGCTGCCTTACTCCGTTAAGTCGGTAGACTTCCGTGGTGTAGCTGACTGGCGCGGGAGCGTCGAAGATGCCGCTGCGAAAACTGATGACCCAGGTCGATTTTCTTATCGGGTGCCCACGAGAATGCAATGCGTGGAGCAAAGTTCAGAAAAGTGCTGGGGGACGTTTGGAAGGAGTACCGCAGTCCGCTGGACATTGTGAACCGTGGCGTGGGTTTGATTGTGTCTTAGGCATAGAGGGCAGCATTTGGAACTGTGCCCAAGTCGGTGCCAGGCTGCTCTGTGATCCTAGTGGGTTCCGGACAGGCCACGGTGCAGGTGCAGACGAACGGCGCCACGCCTGCCGGAAACATTTTGGCGATCACCGGTCGAAGTGGCGGACTTCTCCAGGCTGCCCATGTGCAGTTTGGATGCACCTGATGTTGCCATTACCGCATCACAGCCGATGCTTTATCTAAATCAGAATGCTACCGCTACCAGTGCGATCAACGTGACTGCGCAGAATGGCTTTGGAGGTGGTGTAAGCTTGATTGTCCCCGACTTGCCGAATGAAACAACTGCTTCCTCCTCGCCTGCCACAACGACGGCATGGTAATCCGTTGCACCTCGGCAGCCAGTTGCTCCACTTGCGCACGGTCCTGCTATCGGCAGAGGTTACCTGCAGCGCCAGAAGATGACCTAGCGTGTCCACCGCACCGAATCCTCCGGATATGGTGCGACAAAACTCCATTCCTCATCGCTTACGTTACTCGGATACCCGGACTGCTTCGTTCCCATCCCTCCATCTACGGAACCAAGGAGCCGTTCGAAAAGTAGTTAACTTGTTCCAAGGCGACAACAGGCTCTAGAAATTGACTCGCTTTCAAAATCCCAAAGAGGTTTGGAATAAATTGCCATCTCCCGTGTTTTATTAGACAGCAGTTTGATGCAAAACAGGGAGCACTTCCAATGGCAGGTAAGACACAGGCACCGGAGTTCGAGCAGATAACAGTCGAGCAGGCAAAAGCGATCCGCGCTGAGCGGACCCTAAACCGTAGAAGATTTATGGCCGGGCTTAGTCTTGCTGGCGCTGCGGGGAGTATGGCACTTCTGGGCGGATGCGGTAACTCGCACTCGAACGGCTCATCCACCGTGATGGCGGCCGGCCCTTCAGAGACCGATGTTCTGAACTTCGCACTGAATCTCGAGTACCTTGAGGCAACGTTCTATTCCTTTGCGACTCAAGGTACCGATCTCCCCTCCAACCTTACCGCGGGCAGCGGAGCCATCACTGGAGCTCCAAGCGCAAAGATTGCATTTCCCAACCAGCAGATCACCGATATCTTCAACGAGATCTTCTTCAACGAAATGTCTCATGTAGCCGATCTGCAATCGCTGATCGGCAGCGGCCATGTTGCACGGCCAGCTCTGGATCTATCGGCAGCCGGAGCCGTCACGTCGGCCAACATCATCACCATCGCTCGCCAATTTGAGGATGTAGGCACAACAGCCTATGCGGGAGCCACCGCTCTGCTGACCGGAACGAACCTCGCCTATGCGGCGCAGATTCTGGCGGTAGAAGGCTTCCAGGCAGGCGCATTGCGTCTGATCTCCATTCAGCAGTCAGCCCCCTTTGCCGCAGCCGACTCTCTGGATGTTCCGACCAGCGATCCCGGCGCGGAGGTACTGGCGACCCAGGGTCCAACCGCAGCCGGTGGCTTCTTCGCTACCTCCAGCACAGCCACGGCAACAACCTCTGTGCCGCTCGCAACAGCTTTCACGCGTAGCACCTCGCAGGTCCTTCAGATTGTCTATAACGCTGCTGGCAAGACCGGCGTATCCAAAGGCGGCTTCTTCCCCGCAGGCTTGAATGGAAATATTGCGACTAGCTAGTTGTAATATTTCCATTCGACAGAAGGGTCTGATACTCCGCCGCTCGCGGCATAAGTCATGGGGATGAGTGAGTACATCACTCAATCAGTTTAGATACCCCGCTGCTTGCGACGGGGTTCTTCATTGAGACGCAATGTGCACAAGGACGGCTTAGATTATTAAGGTGACAAATTTCTCGCTTTTCCCTCCACTTGCCTGTTCCTCTCAGCGTCCACTCCTGTTTTGTATCCCATATGCCGGTGGGAGCGCCGGGGCGTATCGAGACTGGTTATCTGTGGCTCCTCCTTGGTTGGATACTTACGCTATAGAGTTGCCAGGACGCGGACGCCTCATGAAAGAGCCGTTTGTAAATTCACTCCACGCTCTTGCGCAGATGATCGCGGAGGCAATTACTCCTTTTACCAACAGGCCGTATGCGATCTTTGGACATAGCATGGGTGCCTTGCTCGCATATGAAGTCACGGCAGAATTGGTATCCGCAAGCTATCCAGGGCCTGTCCAGCTTTTTGTCTCGGGAGCACGTCCGCCCTTTGTTCCCCAAAAGGATCCAGATATTAGCGCCTTCCATGATGCCGCGCTCCTCGATCACCTAAGCCAATTAGGTGGCACCCCGGAGGAGATCTTACGGGATAGAAGCCTCATGCAGTTCTATCTGCCTGTTCTACGCTCGGACTTTCGACTCGTCGAGACGTATAGACCCCACAAGCCGCACCAGTTCCAAGTTCCGCTAACCGTGTTGTTTGGGGAACAAGACCAAGCGACACCGAAGGCTGACATGCGGTTGTGGCAGCTTGTGACAACTGGAGATTTCACTTCACGTAGCTACTCTGGTGGCCACTTCTTTTTCTCAGATAGGCATGTGATTCAAGATGTATATAGCAGTTTGAAAGGTTTAGAGCCCAAATCATATCAACCAGTGGAGAAAAAATGGCGTGAGCTCTAAAATATCAAGTACGTTGATGGGAACTATTGTTCCCGCAGGAATTTATTGCTCCGAGCAGGTTGGACGTTTGTCGGGCAGCCTGCTTCCAGCAGAGGAAGAACTGCTTGGACCAAGAACAGTGGACAAGCGGCGCATAGAGTTTGCGGCAGGTCGTACATGTGCGAGAGGAGCCCTTCGCTTGCTTGGTAGACCGTCAGCCCCACTCTTGCAGGGCAAGCGGCATGAGCCACTATGGCCAGAGGGTGTAGTCGGTAGTATCACCCACTGTAAAAACTATTGTGCTGCGGCGGTTGCAGGCACTAAAGCTTATGCCACTATAGGCATTGATGCCGAGCCGAATGAGCCGCTTCCTGCAGGAACCCTCAAACTAATCGCACGCCCGAGGGAACTAGCGTGGATTGCAAGTCGCAAGGAGCAAGATGTCTGCTGGGATCGCTTGTTGTTCAGTATCAAGGAAAGTATCTATAAAGTCTGGTATCCATTAGAGAAATGCTGGCTAGAATTCGATCAGGTAGAAATTCAAGTCCATACTGGAACGCAAACCTTCCAAGCGATTGTGCTTCGCAACGCCCCCTCCTGCCCGAGTCTCCTAAGAGGTGCCTTTCTCAATACCGGTTCACACCTTCTAACTTGTGTCTCAGTGCGTGCCCCTGTTTGTAGTCATTAGAAAAAAGAGGGCTACGTGCAGAATGCTGTGGACTGCGCTACCAATGACCCGGAATAGCGGGAGCACAAATGTTCGAGCTTATCTGAAAGGATAGTGTTGAACAATCTAACGTCGAGCTTAGTATCAGTTTCTAAATATTTTCGCCATTGTGGCGATTCCCTGTAGTGTGCGCCGAGCATTTCAAATACCGATGACAAGATCTCCGAGTGCCAATGGAAAAGCGTTGGAAGGTTATAGAATTGCTGAAACCTGAAGGAGGAAGTCCAACTGCTGGCGCAGGATTTGTCTGAGAAAGGTAACTAATTCGCAAGCGGCCTCAAAGAGGCTACGTTCGTGAGCATCAAAGATAAAGCACTATAGTCGACCAACCCCATACTCCTGAGGGGATAACGGCTTTAGTCAATTGCAGTCTCGTCTTGTCGTTTCTACAAAAACATGTTGGTTTCAAGTCTGTGGAAGGGATTTCCCACCGTAGCTTCCTCGATAGATTGTCAGCGACGCTCATTCCCGTTTTATCCCAGCTGCCCAATTAGTAAGTCGTGACTGTGAAGCACCATCCTTGCCGAGTCCACTCGACGGCCTAGATTACAACACTCCTGGCCCCCACTTGGTCTGGCTTCATGCATAGCCCGTGATGCACGGGAGAGTTGTACCTGTGTACTTCGCGATCCTTACGCCAAGAAATTTTACCAGTCATTTTAAGATAAGCGGTTGCATGACTGAAATAAAAAGTCGACCTCTAAAAGCGAGTGATATAGAAGATCTTAGCGCAGTATTGCTGACGGTATACCCAAGGGTATGAATCTCATAAAAATTAAAACGATGCTCATCTCCGTCTTCCAAGGGGGATATCAGCAGGACCACCCAATCGTCATCATTTCGCGCTAGATCGGAACCGATCGGTCCGGCTTTTCCCAACATTTTCCACGCATGGAGAACATGTTGGGAATAAAAGCCAGACTGAGTTGTTTATATCCTTAGACAGCAGACGCCAAACAAGCTTCTTCCACCATGTCGTATGGGCTCAACAAAACCTAACCTGCGATGTTCATTGCATCAAGGAGGAAAAATGTCACAACCCCCTGTTTTTGCAAACGACAAAGAGATATACGGACTTACTAGGTGTCTTCACTAGGGGCAATTGGTGGAATCGTTGTTGTGTCACGTATCAGCGGAGGGCATGGCTCAATTATTAGATAACTCTATGTCTAACACGAGGCTCAGGGCAATCCGGCAATCGGTGCCTCATTGCTCGGCAAGTAGCGCCAGTTTTACCGGTGCCTCCCCAAGGTATTACTGCTTACCGGAAAGGCTGACTCTTTCGGCAAGTTTTCGTTGAAGGAGCTGGATCAATTCAATGTTTGCTTATTTTATTAGGAAAATGCCATTTCGATTCACGCTAGCGATTATTGTAGGCGTCATCAATGGCGTTTCTGCAGTGGGCGTGATCGAGGTGATCAGTCAAGGGGCGGTGCAGAGGAATCATTTGCCAAGTCTGGTTTGGACATTTTTCGGACTTTGTTTTGTGCAAATTGCCAGTCGCATATCGTCAGAAATTCTGCTGATCAGCCTAACGCAGGATATGATTCTTGATTTCCGTGTGAAATCATCCGTAAACCTTTTGGAATCAGAATATAAAAAGCTTGAATCGATAGGAAAGCCTGGATTGACTGCGATGCTCACATCGGACATCGATATGCTCACTCAATCTGCACACCTTGTACCAAACGTCATTGGCAACGGTATTGTCATAGTTTTTAGTCTTTGCTATGCCGCTTTTCTATCGTTGAGTGGCTGTTTGATACTCCTTTGCTTTCTGGCGGCAGGAGCCTGTATTTACCATATACTCGAGCGCCTGCCCCGAGCACAAATGGAGCAGGTGCGCGAACAAACAGATGTCCTCTATGGAAATATTCGGGCAATCCTGGAAGGACTCAAGGAGCTTCAACTTAGCTCTCGGAGGAAAACCTACTTTCTCGACAATGTCTTTATTCCATCCGTCCAAAGGTTCCGTTCCCTCTATTCGAAGGCGATGATAGGGTACTCCTTCGCCGTGAATATTGGAGGGATGTTGTTCATTATTGCCATAGGCTTTCTATTTTTTTTGTTTCCCTTTTGGCTGAAAATTGGACCCGCGGTAAGCATTAGTCTCTCGTTCTTATTGCTTTACCTGATTCAGCCTGTCAGCAATCTTGTCGGATCCTTGCCTGATTTGCGACGGGCTGAAATCGCTATGCTCCGGCTGCGACATCTGAACGTAGACCTCGCAGCGCATCGGGAGCAGAGTGTGGATGAGCCTTCTGGCGACATATTTTTACCAAAAGCTGGCGGGGCGGAGGCGTTGATTTGCTTTGTGGATGTATGTCACCAATATCCAAGCCAATCAGACGATAAGACGTTCATGCTCGGCCCGCTGAACCTGTCAATTCGCGAGGGTGAAGTGGTCTTCGTTGTTGGTGGTAACGGGAGTGGCAAGACCACGCTCGCTATGTTGATTCTCGGGTTTTACGAGCCACACTCCGGCCATATTGAACTGAATGGCCAGATCGTTTCTAACTCGCGAAGGGTGCACTACCGAAATTTATTTTCCGCCGTCTTCGCAGATTTTTACCTTTTCGATGAAGTACTGTCTGGCGAACACGATTCGAACATGGTGTTGGCACAGGAATATCTGAATAAATTCGATCTAACCCATAAAGTTGAGATCAAGAAGAACCGTTTTTCGACTACAAAGCTATCGACGGGACAGCGCAAGCGCATGGCTCTTGTCTCGTCTTATCTGGAAGATCGCCCCATCTATCTGTTTGATGAATGGGCTGCAGATCAGGACCCCGTCTTCAAGAAGGTTTTCTATACCGAGCTTTTGCCGGAGCTTAAGAAAAGAGGAAAAACTATTATTGTCATCTCTCATGACGATCAGTATTTCAACTGTGCTGACCGTGTGATCAAACTTCAAGATGGCGTGATTAAACCATTATTGGACAGCAAGGTCAGCTAAAGATTTCACGTAAGAAGGTTTAAAGCGCGGTTAGACAGACGGACTGCGGGTTCGCAGCTTTCTGATTCGATTGAGTCTTTTGCTTGTATCTGCAAATACTCAACTCATACCTTTAACAATATGAACTCGGCAAAGGAAATGTCATGCAACGTCACATGCTAAAGTCAAAAATTCATCGAGCCTTCGTTACGCATAGCGAACTGCATTACGAGGGCTCCTGTGCAATCGATGAACACCTGCTGGAAGCCGCAAATATCATTGAAAATGAGCGCATCGATATATGGAACATCAATAACGGTGAACGGTTTTCCACTTATGCGATCAAGGGAGAACGCGGGAGCGGCATGATCTCTCTAAACGGCTCAGCTGCAAGGCGGGCTCAACTCGGAGATCTGCTCATCATCGCAGCATTCGCGACGGTTGATGAGGCAGATATTGAAAAGGGATGGAAGCCTCAGCTGGTTTTTGTGGATGACAAAAACCAAATCAAAGGGCTTCGAGATCATATTCCTGTTCAAGACTGGGATTAGTCTAAACGAGCTTGCCGCCGTATATAGTGACTCAGCTCAAAAGCGCAGAGATTGATGCAATCTCACTGCATCGTGCTTTGTGTCGAAGTCGACTTTAACCATAGGTGTCACGGATTGTGGCACCTATGAAGTGTTCATCCATTCAAGGTAAAACATGACATCAGGTAATCACCATTCTTTGAGCGTCTTTACCGTAATCCCACGAACGCCGGACTCGCTATGTCATACGCAGGATTCTTTGGCGTTAGCACAGTGGAGTGACGCAAACAGCTGTTGCGGCATGTTGTTATTCACCGGCACGAGTACCCCCGTTGAGCCGTGGGTCCTTGCGCAGTCAATCATCGCTACATCGAAGCACCTCGAACCTATCATTGCGGTCAATCCGGCCCATATGCATCCGTTTATGGTGGCTCGAATGATAACGTCGATTGCTCAAATCTACCAGCGCAAGGTGCATCTTAATTTGATCGCCGGTACTTCGATAGGTGAGCTTTCCGCGCTTGGAGATACGACGAAGCACGAGGACCGTTATCGCAGGCTCAATGAGTATAGTGAGATTCTACTTTCACTTATTTCTAGCAAGCGTCCCGTAAGCTCGAAGGGCGACTTCTATCAGGTAAATAAATTACAGCTGCTGCCAGCTGTGCCGCAGAAGCTGATGCCAGGATTGTTTGTTGCGGGCCATTCTGTATTCGCTGCACAGATCGCAGATCGCATCGGTGCCAGTCGTATGCGCATGCTACCTGTCCAATTTGATGAGTTGAAAGGTGTGCCCGCCGCACTTCACTTCGGTGTTGTGACCAGGGATAGCTGGAATGCTGCCAGGGATGCGGCTATCGAACTGTTCCCTTATGACGATTTAGGGCCTGAGATGCTGGACGTGTCAATGCAAAACACGGATGCAACCTGGAAGCGCGGCCTTCATGCCGAACTCAAGCGTGGAGAAAGTAGTGTGCCAACCGTTCCGGGGGTATGGCTGCACCCCTTCCGAATGGGGCAGTCCGATTGTCCTTATCTGGTGGGAGACAGGGAGCAGGTTGCTGACATCCTGGTCAATTTGGCTCAACAGGGCAACTCGACCTTTGTTATCGAAACATCTGTTAATACGCGAGAATTGAATGAGTTGGCTATTGTCATGTCGATGGTTCGTTCCAGACTGACTTAGCGGGAATATTTAGCAGCGATGCGTGTTTTTATGACAGGTCGATAGGTAAGCATTTTGCATGCGTAGCCCATTGATGCCGATTGCGATGCAAGCATTATCGAGATGCAAGGGAAGAACTTCTATGCGTTGGACCATCACTGACGCCACTAAGCAGAGGGGTGAGCGTTAGTGTGACATATAGAGCTCTTATTGAACACATGTCGCCAGCTCTTCAGCCCTAGAGCGTCCTTTTCTAACTGGTATAGAAGGCATTGATCATCGGCGATCGCTGAGTCTGATTCCAAGCAATATGCTCTGTCTGTATTGCGACCTATGCAGGCTCGTTTATACAGGTAGTTTCTCGCTATATATCACGGCTGTGTGTCGGCACTCAGGGATCCGATATTTAGGTTGTTATGATTCAAGATCATGGTGTAGCTCAAAGTATTCTGGAAGTGATTCAGGCTCGCGCAGAACAGCAGCCCGATCGAACAGCATTCATTGCTCTAGAACACGGAGAGCGTGAGATCGACCGAGTCTCATTCAGCGAGTTGGATTTGCGAGCGCGGTCCGTCGCGGCACAGCTACAGGCAAGCAGTAAATTCGGGGAGAGGGTGCTTCTGCTCTATCCTTCCGGGATTGACTTTATCGCTTCATTTCTCGGTTGCTTATATGCCGGAGCGGTCGCAGTGCCAGCGTACCCGCCCTTGAAGAATCGCTTTGCTGACCGGCTGCATTCTATTGTGCAGGATTGCAGACCATCGACAATACTTGTGGACAACGCAACGCTTCACTCTATGGAGCGTCGTAGCAACGATCTTTCTGCAGTGGGACAGATTCCAGTTGTCGCAATAGATCGCAATAGCCCACAGTCTGCAGCTGGCTGGGTACGGCCCGCAGTGGATGGCGGGACCCTAGCATTCCTGCAGTACACTTCCGGATCGACTGGCATTCCCAAGGGAGTAATGGTCAGCCACGGCAACATTTTGGCAAACGTCAGGCAGATTGCTTCTTGCGTGGCGGCCGGAGAGGACTTGGTTAGTGTCAGTTGGCTGCCGCTCTTCCACGATATGGGTTTGTTGGGCACCGTTCTTCTACCGCTTTTTGCCGGCGGCCAGACGGTGCTGATGGATCCTGCAGCTTTTATGCAGAGACCGGCTCGCTGGCTTCATGCCATCACGCAGTTTGGAGGCACAGCTTGTGCGGCGCCGGACTCGGCCTATCTGCTTTGTGCGCAAAAAGTGAGTGCTGAGGAGAAGAGGCACTTAGACCTCAGTAGTTGGAGCGCGGCTTTGAGTGGTTCCGAGCCCGTTCGTGCTTCTACCATTGAGCGATTTACGCGGGAGTTTTCTTCCTGTGGCTTTAACGCCAGAGCGATGCGACCTGTTTATGGAATGGCCGAAGCCACACTGTTCATTACAGGTCAACCCAAGGATACGTATCCTCTCCTGCAGCGATTCAATACCGATCAGCTTAGTCATGGAATAGCCGTAGAGTCGGCAGATGCCGGTGCACAACAGTTAGTGTCTTGCGGTTCGACCTGGGGAGAGCACGCGCTGAAGATTGTCGATTTTGAGACTCGTACTCTCTGCCGTGCAGGAGAAGTTGGTGAGATCTGGTTCGCTGGTCCAAGCGTCGGCAAGGGATATTGGAGACGTGAGGAAGAGTCCAAAGAGGTTTTCAGCGCGCATATCGAGGGCGGTCATTCAGGCGAAAACGTCTATCTTCGCACCGGTGATCTTGGTTTTCTCAATGGCGATGATCTCTTTATAACCGGCAGGCTTAAAGACCTGATTATTGTTGCGGGCAGGAATCTCTATCCCCAGGATTTGGAGCGCACTGCGGAGGACGCCGATCCAGCGCTTGCGTCACATGCTGCAGCAGCCTTCTCTGTAGAGGAGGACGGAGAAGAGCGCATCGTGGTGGCTATAGAGGTGCGCCGCGAGGCCAAGCGATCGCTCGATTCTGAGGCCACGGCATCCGCTATCCGCCGCGCTTTGTCCGAAGAGCATGGCGCCTCGCTACATGCCGTGGTTTTTCTACGGCCAGCCAGCATTCTTCGCACTTCGAGCGGAAAGGTTCAGAGACGCCAAGTTCGCGCCGCCTATCTCCAGGGCGTGGGACTGGAGATTATTGCAAAATGGCAAAAGCTGAGCACTGTAGTACCGGAAGTTTCGAGCCGATCCGAAAGGAGCAATCTGGAAATGTGGCTGGCGGCGCGCATTTCGCGCCTGGCAGGTATTCCGGTGCGGGAGCTTGATCCTTGGCAACCATTCAGCACGTACGGCCTGAACTCGAGTGATGCGATTACCTTGGCGGGCGAATTGGAGGAGCACCTTGGACGCCCGTTTATGCCAACCCTTCTCTATGACTATCCGAGCATTGCGCTCCTGGCGCAGCGACTCAACGAGCAGCCTGTAGATGAAACACGTGCCATGCATGGCAGTGAGAATGAGCCAATCGCAATCATCGGCATGGGATGCCGTTTTCCTGGTGCAAATAATCCAGAGGCGTTCTGGCAGTTGTTGAAGAATGGTCAGGATGCGGTCGCTGCTTCTCCTCGTCGCGTAATGGGCCTTCCTCCGACGGGCATGCTCGAAGAGGTCGACCGTTTTGACGCAGAGCTATTCGGTATCAATGCCCGCGAAGCGGAGATGATGGATCCGCAGCAGCGTTTGTTACTTGAAGTGGCTTGGGAGGCAATAGAAGATAGCGGAATTGCGCCGTCCAGCCTGGCAGGCAGCCGCACTGCAGTTATGGTGGGCATCAGTGGTTCTGATTATGCTCGGTTGATATGGCAGGCGTCGGCCGATATCAGCCCATATGCGACAACGGGCAATGCACTCAGTATTGCAGCTAACCGCATCTCCTATGCTTTTGATCTCCGCGGGCCAAGCTGGAGTGTTGATACCGCGTGTTCCTCCTCTCTGGTTGCGTTGCACCAAGCCTGCCAGGCGCTCCGGCGTGGGGAATGTGACACGGCACTGGTAGGCGGAGCGAATCTTATTCTTGTGCCGCAACTCAGTGCTGCGTTTACTCAGGCAGGCATGCTTTCACCCGATGGGGTGTGCAGGGCTTTCGATGAGAAGGCCAATGGTTATGTGCGTGGGGAAGGCGTAGGCGTTGTGTTTTTGAAACGCCTTTCTGAAGCTATCCGTGCTGGAGATCGCATTCAGGCTGTGGTCCGAGGCGTGGCTGTGAATCAGGACGGCCGCAGCAATGGCTTAACCGCTCCGAACGGGCCGGCACAGCAGGCGGTGATCCGAGAGGCATTGCGAGAGGCTGGAGTAAAAGCTTGCGATGTCGGCATGGTTGAGGCGCATGGTACAGGTACACGACTAGGCGACCCGATCGAGTTGAACTCTCTGATTGAAGTCCTTGAAGAAAATCGCACTCAGGATGATCTTTGTTGGTTGGGATCGGTGAAGACAAATATCGGCCATTTAGAGGCTGCGGCTGGCATCGCCGGTCTCATCAAAGCCACTCTCGCACTCAGACATCAAGAAGTGCCCCCCCACCTTCACTTCACCTCTATGAATCCTTATATTGCGATAGCAGATAAGCCGTTTCATGTGCCCCAGGATGTCATGCGCTGGAAGGCTGGGACGGCAGGGCGGATCGCTGGAATAAGTTCATTTGGATTTGGAGGAACGAATGCCCATGCGATTCTCGCAGAGGGGCCGGTTCGTTCGGAGAGAGCGGTCGTCCAGCAGCATAGAGCGAACCTGCTGGCTTTCGCTGCGCGAACACCGGAAGCTTTAGGGAAGATCGCGGACTCTTATGCCGAGTTTCTCAAGAAGCATCCTGAAACGCAGCTTGAGGACTTCGCCTATACAGTCAATCGCAGCCGCTCTTTCCTGGCACATCGTCAGGTAATCATATTCTCGAGTCGCGAAGAACTTCTGACGAAGTTGGCGCACAGAGAGAAGCCGAGAGCCACAAGCGTGCGCCGCCGAATTGTGTTTCACTTCTGCGGAGAATATGGCGTCGGAGAGACCGCGCTCGAGTTGGCGACTATGCTCCCCGCCTTCCGGAGGTTGCTAGGTTCAGAGCCCGGAGAGCTAGAGACTCGGGCAATTTCAGTTTCAGACTTCCAGTCCGTTCTGGCTCAACTCTGGGTCAGGTTTGGTGTGAGACCACAGGCGATCAGTTGGGAAGGGATTGGGAAGGAGGCAGCGCTGGTCTTCGCCACCTCTCTCGATGAGTCAGTGTTGTTTCTGGAATCGTCCGAGATGTGCCAGGAGGCTGACTGGGTGCTTCCTATCAGCCCGAGCGCGGCCTGTTGGACTTCGATCTTGGATCAACTTGCTGACTTCTATTTGAATGGGGGAAATGTTGACTGGGCGGTGCTCACTTCCAATATTCAACCACAGCGATTGGGGTTACCGACTTATCCGTTTGAGCGAAATAGTTATTGGATAGAGGCGTTCACGCAAGAGCATTCACTGCCAGGCAATGTAAAAGCTGATGAACATTCGGATGCAGTGCTCTATCGTCGCCACTGGGAGTTACTGAAAAGCACGCCCGGCCTGTGGTCGGCAAGCGTAGGCCATTGGCTGATCCTTGCGGACAGGGGAGGAGTAGGAGCGCAGCTGGCAATGGAGTTGAGTCGGAAGGGAAATACTTGCTCGCTCATCTCCGAAGTAGAGGTAGAAAAGCTGTCGCTGCATGACCAGCCTCTGCAGGGCGTCGTTCATTTGGGGAGCCTCGATCTGGAGCCGACTGATATGGCGGGTCGCTCTAAGGTCAGTTCCAGCGTCCTCGCGCTCGTTCGAATGCTTAAAGGAAACCTAGCTAGTGGCAGCAAAACCCATTTGTGGCTCGTTACTGCCGGGGCGATGCCGGTCTTAGAACAAGACGTACCCGCAGTCTCACAGGCTGCACTCTGGGGATTAGGCCAGGCAATTGAGGCAGAGCATCCGGAGTTATGGGGGGGGCTACTGGATGTAGATCCCGCCAGACCCAGTGCCTGTTTGCTAGATGCGATCGAGGGGAGATTCGGTGAAGCTAGACTCGCCTTGCGGGACGGCCAGCGCTATGCGGCCAAGATCCTTCACGACCATCAGCCCATGGAAAGTAATCTGCCGCCCTGCTTTGAGGAGAATGCAACATACCTGATCACCGGCGGCGTGGGTGGTCTTGGCACACGCCTGACAAAGTGGCTTCTGGAGAGGGGAGCGGGCAATGTTGCGCTTCTCGGCCGGACCGTCCCGCAGCAGTCAGTCAATGAGAAGACGCGCTTCTTCCGCTGTGACCTGGCGAATACAGATGAAACGATGGCGGTGGTTCGGGAAATTGAGAATTCAATGCCGCCGTTGAAGGGGATCTTTCATCTCGCCGGTACGCTTGACGATGGACTTCTTTTGGCTCAAAACGGTGAACGTTTTTATCGTAGCGGTGCTGGAAAAGCAGAAGGCGCATGGAACCTGCATCTGGCGAGCCGTGACATAGCGCTTGATTACTTTGTGCTGTTCTCTTCCATGGCATCGCTGGTGACCCTGCCGGGCCAGGGGAGCTATGCCGCTGCTAACTTCGTGCTTGATACCCTCGCGCATCATCGGAGGGCGACAGGCAAGCCCGCACTGAGTGTGAACTGGGGACCATGGGCCGATCTGGGGATGGCAGCCACAGAGTATGGAAGGGCTGCAGTCGAGCGTATGTCGTCGTTCAGCGTTGCAGCACTGCCTGCGGACGTGGCGTTGACCATGCTCGGGCAGTTGATGAGTTCTGGAGCGATCCAAATCGGTGTCACACAACTAGCCTCCGCAAAACTATCCAGAAAGAGCGTGTCAGCAATTACCTCGTCACAGCTTGCCGGATTCCCGATAGAGCGGCACGAAGGTCTGGACCGAGATACGGAATTTGTAATCGCCCTGCGCTCCTGCGCCTCAGTCGACCGTTTTGACTGGCTTGCAGCGAGACTGCTGGAGATCTTCTCAGAAACCCTGCGCCTAACCAACGTGGAAGCTATCACATCGACACAGTCATTTTTAGAAATGGGGGGTGATTCAATTTTGGCGCTTGAACTAACCAACCGGCTTTCCTCGACATTGGGCCGCACCCTACCCGGCACACTTCTCTTCACTTTCCCCACGATCGCGGCTCTGACGGATCATCTGCTTCGCGAACTCACCATGGACCTGGGGACAGCAGATATCGAGGAAGATTCTCGAGACCTGAATGAAGAAGAGCTTACAGAGTTAATTGCAAAGGAGATTGGCGGCAAATGAATCCACAAGGGACAGCGAGCCTGAAGGCAGCTCTCGAAGAGTTACGTCTTCGTCGTCGCGAGATCGAGACTCTTCGTGCAGAGCGCAATCAACCGATCGCGATTATAGGAGCCGCATGCCGATTTCCAGGCGGAAGTATTACACCGGAGCGTTTTTGGGATCTGCTGGACGGTGAGCGCGACGCTGTGAGCGAAATCCCGCGGGATCGATGGAATATAGATGAATATTACGATGCCGATCCGGCGACACCCGGCAAGATGGCTACACGTTATGGAGCTTTTCTCGAGCAGATCGATCGTTTCGATGCTGCTTTCTTCAACATTGCTCCGCGGGAAGCTTTGTTCCTGGATCCGCAGCAGAAGCTCTTACTCGAGGTAGCGTGGGAGGCACTGGAAAACAGCAATATCTCGCCCAAGAGTATTGAAGGATCGCGAACCGGCGTGTATGTCGGCATCACTACTTTCGATCATGCGATTCGGCTAGGCTCTTTGCCGACGCAATCCAGCAGCTACGTTGGAACCGGGACAGCCTTGAACATGGCTGCAGGAAGGCTGTCGTATGTGCTTGGATTGACGGGACCCAGTATGGCTATTGATACCGCGTGCTCGTCATCGCTTGTCAGCCTGCATTTAGCTTGCGAAAGTCTACGGTCTGGCGATACAAAGATGGCGCTTGCGGGTGGGGTACACCTGATTCTCTCTCCTGAAGTGATGGTGAGCTTTTCTCAGGCGCGCATGCTGTCGCCCGACGGCCGTTCAAAGGCGTTCGATGCGGCTGCTGATGGATACGTGCGTGGAGAAGGCTGCGGCATGGTGGTTCTCAAGCGACTTGACGACGCAGTTGCAGATGGGGACCGCATTCTCGGTGTCGTGCGCGGTACCGCAGTCGATCAGGATGGAGCTAGTGGTGGCTTGACAGTGCCGAGCCGAGCATCACAGGAACGTGTGATGCGGCGTGCTCTGGAGCAGGCCGGTCTCGCCCCGGAAGAGATCGGCTACATAGAGGCGCATGGTACTGGTACCTCGCTTGGCGATCCTATTGAGGTCGAAGCACAGACCCATGTGTATGGAGCCAACCGACCAGCGGCCAGCCCACTACCCATTGGATCGGTTAAGACTAATATTGGGCACCTCGAGTCGGCAGCCGGTATTGCTGGGCTTATTAAGATACTTCTTTCATTTAAAAATGGGCGCATCCCCGCGCAGCTTCACCTTGAAAGACTAAATCCATTAACACCTTGGGCGTCGATCCCGATCACGGTCGCACAGGAACCGATCTCCTGGCCAACAGGCAAGGCAAAGAGGATCGCGGGACTAAGTTCTTTTGGATTTAGCGGAACTACGGCCCACGCTTTGATTGAAGAACCTCCAGCTATGGCTCCCCGAGCTATCGGCCGGACGACGTTGCTGGTCTCTGCAAAATCTACAACGGCTTTGGAATCTCTCACGAAAGACTACAGACAGATGCTCGAGGGAGCCTCTGCTGAAGAAATATCGGCTGTTTGTCGATCGGCTGCTGTTGGGCGCTGCCATTTCTCCTTTCGTGCCGCGCATGTGTTTTCATCGAACAGTACTTTCACGGGACAAATAAAACGCGGAAAGGCTTTCCGGCTTGCGTTTTGCTTTGATCTTCAGGATGAGCGCGCAGTAACTTCGGCAGCTGAGTTATACCAAACAGAGGCAGCGTTTCGGAGAGCTTTCGATAGCTGTGGTGTTCCTCTAGATGCGCTTTATTCAAGACTCGGCAGATTCGCGGCAGGTTATGCCTGGGCGCAGTTGTGGCGATCCTGGAGCGTCGAGCCTTATGTAGTTCTAGGTATTGGTGCCGGCCAGTTGGTCGCGGCTTGTCTTGCGGGTGTGATGAAGCGCGAGGATGCACAGCGGCTGCTTGCCGCGTGGGACTCGGAGCAGGAGTGGGAGCAGATTCTGCGTGAGATCCGCCTGGCGCAGCCCTCCGTAAAGCTGATAAGCAGTGACAACGGTGAGCAGATCTCGAGCAGTCAAGCGTCCGATCCCTCCTATTGGACAAAGCAGCGGAATATCTCATTGAACCGTGGCAAGGTCCGGCAAGAACTCGGTTTGCTGGCGATTGACGTTACACTTGGTTCGCTGCGGGCCGGAGCTTCGCTGGAACGCGCAGTCGCGGCGCTCTACATCCGCGGACTCAGTGCCGATTGGGACCGCATCTTTGCCGAGAGCGGCCAGCCTGAAGGCATGCTGCCTAACTATCCATTCGAGCGGCAGCGATTCTGGCTGGAAAAGCCGGAGGTTGCAGCCGTTGTAAATTCCTCTGTTCATTCACAGGTGCTGCCAACGAAACCAGTTGGAGATCCTGCGATCCAGCGGTGGTTCTCTCATATCTCGTGGGAGGAGATGCCTGCGAAGTCGATGGCATTGACAGAGCCAAGAGGCTCCAGCTGGCTTATCTTTGCAGATCAGGATGGCTTGGGCCGCAGGCTCGCACGGCTGCTCGCAGCCAGGGGTGTGGTGTGTACTCTGGTGAACGCCGGTGCCGCCGAGAGTCGCGCGAGCGGAATGGAAGCCCTTAAAGAAGTTTCGATTGATCCGCGAAACGGAGAACAGTTTCAGGAGTTGATTTCCCATTTCGGCGGTGACAATCGGCGCATAGTTTTTCTGTGGGGGCTGGATAAAGGAGAACCCTTTTCTCATGCAGCAGCCTTGCTCCTGCTGGTTCAGAAGGTCAGCACGATTCGGCCCAAGAATAGCGTGAAGATGTGGGTCGTTACGCGCGATGTCGTCGGAGCTGGCTCTTCGCCGCAGATCTCCGGACTTACCCATGCGTCGATGCGCGGTCTTGCCAAGGGTGCTCTGGCGGAACACCCCGATTTGTTCGGATCGCTCATTGATCTAGCTCAGACGGCGTCGGATGACGAACCTGAGGTACTTCTGGCAGAGATTCTGAATGGTGGAAGAGAAGATCAGGTGGCGCTGCGCTCCGGTATGCGCTACGCTGCCCGACTTACGCAGCCGATTCAAGCTCCGGTTTATTCCCCATTGCGTGTTGATCCAGATGCTTCCTATTTAATCACTGGGGGCTTTGGAGCTTTGGGCATGCGGACCGCAGAGTGGCTCATTGCCCGGGGTGCCCGCTCCCTCATCCTCACCGGAAGGCAGGGCCCGGCAACACGCAACGCCCACGAGGCGATAACCGTACTTCGAAGCCGAGGCGTAACGGTTCAGGCTGAAGCGTGTGATATCGGCGATGCGGGGCAGGTGCGGAAGCTCTTTGAAAGGCTCGCCGGAGGAGTTGCACCGTTACGTGGCATCATCCACGCCGCAGGTGTCGCAGGTTACAAGGCTTTTCTGGAGGTAGATTTCGCAGATCTGGAGGCGGTGCTACGCCCGAAGACCGTCGGAGCGTGGCTGCTGCACGATCACAGCCGCCATTTACCTCTGGACTTTTTTATTCTTTACTCCTCAATTGCTTCTGTATGGGGATCGCCCAAGCAGGCGCACTATATGGCAGCAAACAGTTATCTCGATTCACTGGCCCATTACCGCCAGCTACTTGGATTACCCGCAACGAGTATCAATTGGGGACCCTGGGCGCAAGGCGGTATGACCTCTCAGGTGACCGAGACATTATTGCGAGGTATTGGAATCAATACCTTCGATCCAGCTACGGCACTCGATGCGCTGGACTATCTATCGGGAACTACGCAAGTCACGATTGCGGACGTTGACTGGAATGTTTTTCAGCAGTCGTATGAAGCGCGTGGGCAACGTTCGTTCCTCGATTCCATCCGCGGATCAATTGACAATGTGACGCACGTAGATACTACTCCGCATATAGCGGCGCCTCCGGCATACATGCGCTTGTCAAGTGGGGAGCGGAGGCGCTTCTTTGCTGAACTGATTGAGCAAAAAACGGCCGATGTTCTCGGGTTCGGGACGGGGTATCAACAGGGAACGCTCGATCGCGACCAGGGTTTTTTCGATATGGGCATGGATTCGCTCATGGCGGTCGAGCTTCGTTCGCAGTTGCAAAAAGCGACTGGTGTCAGCCTGCCCGCTACCGTGCTGTTCGATCAGCCGTCCATTCATGCATTGGCTGATGCTCTGCTTGAGCACAGTGGCACTTTTGCAGAGACTTCGTCTGCCACGGTGAGCAGTCTCAGAGAGACGCGTTCCATATCTCCACATCAAGAAAGATCCCGGGCTGTCGGCACTCCTGGAACGGTTGCATCTTTCGCATCCTCAACGCCGACGCAAAGCTTTTCGCTCAAGGAGGATGTTGACGAAGACGTCGCAATCATCGGCATGAGTTGCCGTTTTCCAGGCGATGCTGACAGCCTGGACGCATATTGGCGGCTTTTGCGCGATGGTGTTGACGCTATTACCGAGATTCCCGGAGAACGTTGGGACGTTGAAGCGTATTACGATCCTGATACGGAAGCTAAAGGCCGTACCTACAATCGTCATGGCGGTTTTCTTCGGAATGTGGATCAGTTCGACCCGGCGTTCTTCAAACTCACTCCACGAGAAGCAGCATCCATGGACCCCCAGCATCGCCTGCTTCTCGAGGTCAGCCATGAGGCGCTGGAGCATGCCGGACTGCCTGCCGAGAGTCTCAAGGGAAGCCAGACGGGGGTGTATGTTGGGATCACGACGAATGATTATGCCAACCTTCAACTAAAAAACGCTTCAACTTCGCCTATCGATAGCTACTTCCTCAGCGGCAACCCGCTGAACGCTGCGGCTGGCCGCCTCTCCTACTTCTTCGGCTTCCATGGCCCGAGCCTGGTTCTCGATACAGCCTGTTCATCCTCACTTGCCGCCATCCATACCGCTTGCCAGAACCTGCGTCACGGAGAGTGTGATCTCGCCCTTGCAGGAGGAGTGAACCTGATTCTTTCGCCGGATAATACCGTCGCACTTTCCCGTGCGCGTGCTTTGTCTCGCAAAGGTCGATGCAGCACCTTCAGTGCCGGTGCGGATGGATTTGTGCGCAGTGAAGGGTGCGGCGTTCTCGTGCTCAAGCGGCTTGTTGACGCTAAGGCAGCGGGAGATCGAATATTGGGCATTGTTCGCGGATCCGCAGTGAATCACGATGGCGCATCAACTGGATTTACCGCGCCAAACGGCAGTGCACAGGAAGCGGTCATGCGTAGTGCGCTCGGCAAGATTCCTGCGGCCTCTGTCGATTATGTCGAAGCCCATGGGACCGGTACACCTCTGGGAGATCCCATCGAGGTGCAAGCGTTAGCTGCAGTTTATGGCAAAGATCGCATGGGCCATAACAAGCTGCTGATTGGCTCAGCGAAGACGAATATTGGCCATACGGAGTCGGCTGCGGGGATGGCAGGTGTGATTAAGATGCTGCTGGCGTTTGAGCACGAGCAGATTCCGGCGCATCTTCACTGTGAGCAACCGAGCGAGATCATTCCATGGCACGCAATTGCGATCGAGGTCTGTTCGTATAGGCTGTCCTGGCCGCGTACCGAACGGCCTCGACGGGCAGGTGTAAGCAGTTTCGGAGCGAGTGGCACAAATGCCCACCTGATTCTGGAAGAAGCCCCACTCGCAGCTCCAGCAGCCCTGGAAAGTAGGCGCAAAGTATATCCTCTGGTGCTTTCGGCCAAGACAGACATGGCGTTGCTTGAGCTGGCTGCGCGCTATGAGCGCTGGTTAGGTGCCAATCCCGAGCTCGATATTGCTGCCGTGTCTGCATCCGCCTCGGTGGGCCGGTCCCACTGGTCACACCGTTTGGCTACGGCCGTCTCCTCTCGCGAGGATGCTGTCGCGATGCTTAAGCAGTTTCAGCAGGGAGACAAAAAAGAGGTTCGTCGGCAGGTTGCTGCCCGGATCGCATTCCTTTTCACCGGCCAGGGTTCCCAGTATGCGGGTATGGGGCAATACCTGTACAAGACCTACCCGGTCTTTCGTGAAGTACTGGATCGTTGCTGTGCAATCGCTGATCCATTGCTTCCAGGCTCACTTCTCGATGCCATGTTTTTCCGCAAGGAGGTTCTCGACCAGACTGCGTTCTGCCAGCCGGCGCTGTTCTCCTTTCAGGTGGCTCTTGTCGCTTTGCTCAAACAGTTCGGCGTTTCACCGGACGCTGTCATCGGTCATAGTGTGGGAGAGTTTGCCGCGGCTGTGGCTGCGGACGTGTTCTCGCTCGAGGACGGTTTACGCATCATTCTCGAACGTGGCCGCCTGATGCAGGATTTACCTGCGACTGGGAAGATGGTTGCGGTTCTTGCGGACATAAGCATTGTTCAAGAAGTGATCGCACCCTATAGCTCTACCATCTCTATCGCTGCCGTCAATGGTCCTCTCAATACTGTTATCTCTGGAGAAGTCTCAAGTATCGCGGCAGTGCTGGACGTGTTAAGTGCCCGCCAAGTCAGGTTCATTCCACTGAACACCTCGCATGCTTTTCACTCCAGCCTGATCGAGCCGATGCTCGATCGGTTTGAAGCCTCTGCCCGCGCGGTTCATGCCGCACCTCCGGCCATACCCCTCTACTCGAATCTCACTGGCACCCTTCATAGAGAAGCACTGGATGGGAACTACTGGCGTCGGCACGCACGGCAGGCTGTGCAATTCTCCGCCGGTATTCAAAGCCTGGTAGGGGATGGGCTGGATGTTCTGATCGAGATAGGTCCAAATGCGGTTTTGTTGGGAATGGCGCGTGCTTCGCTACCGGCTGGATGGCACGGCGAGAGCGTCGGACTCCAAGGACCGCAGCGCGAGGAAGAAGCCTTCATAGGTGCGCTGCTGCAGCTTTATAGGCGAGGCATGGACATTCGGTGGGCTGCATTCCAGCCTCAGCCTGTGCATCGAATTGATTTACCCCAATATGCGTTCCAACGCGAGCGGGTGTGGTTTGAAGCAAAGGGATCTCCAGCGGTACAGCCTCTGGCAAACCCCCTCCTTTCATCGGATCAGCCGATCCCCTCAGGGGGGACGACGGAAGATTGGTTGCGAACGAAGATGAGCGAGCTTATTCATGTCGCTCCGGAGACGCTTGATATAGATCAATCGTTCCTGGATATGGGTACCGACTCTATCGTGTTGATCGAAGCGACTCTGCTGATCGAGAAGCAATACGGAACCAAGCTCTCTATGGGGCGCTTTTTCAACGATCTTCATACGGTCCGCTTGCTTGCGGCCTATTTGGACAAGAACTATCCCCGCAAGAATTATCCCCCGCAGGTACCGAAGGCAGTTGAGCTGATAACTCCTGCTGTATCGTCGCCGGAAAACTCTGCTGCTCCATCGGAGCAGTCGGTGGAACGTATGCTGCTGGAGCAGAACCAGATGCTCATCCGGCTTCTTACGGACCAGGCAGATTTAGTGCGGTCCATCCTCGGCAAGTCAGCTCCAGAATCTGGGATGAATCGGCCCATCGCAACCACTTGGGAAACCGCGGATTCTCAAGACAGCTCTTCTGTCGTTACTCGTCCTGGATCGAGTCCTTCGCGCACTGCTGTGGACGAGTCGTCGGACCGGCTGCCTCTGCTGCGGCAGGAACGTCCGGAGCAGGTTCCGTTGTCCTACGCGCAGGAGCGGCTATGGATGTTGGAGCAGCTAGGGGTGCCTGGCGGTGCGTATACGATCTCTGCCGGCATGAGACTCCCGGGCGATCTGGATGTATCGGCCTTTGAGTCGGCGATGGCGGCGTTGACGGAGCGGCATGAGAGTCTTCGGACTCGTTTTAGGAGCCGTGACGGCGTTGCCTATCAGGTAATCGATCCTGCAGGCCGGGTATCCATTCCAGTGGAAGATCTGAGTCATCTTTCGAGGGACGACCGGAAGCGAGAACTGCAGCGGATCGGAGCAGAGGAGGTAAGTAAGAGCTTCGATCTGGAGACAGGGCCTCTTCTGCGGGTGCGTTTGTTGCGTTTGGAAGCGACAGAGCACGTGATCTTGCTGGCGATGCACCACATCATCTCGGATGGCTGGTCGATGGGCGTGTTGATTCGCGAGATCGGTATGCTTTACAGCGGCTTCACGAGAGGGTTTTCGGCAAAACTGGCGCCGCTGTCTGTGCAGTACGTGGACTATGCGTTATGGCAACGAGGCTGGCTGCAAGGGGAAGCCCTGGAGCGTCAGCGCCGGTATTGGCAGGAGCAGCTTGCTGGAGCGCCGACTGCACTGGAGCTGCCGTTGGACTACGTGCGGCCAAAACAGCAGAGCTTTCGAGGCGCGACGTTGCCGGTAGAGTTGGGTGCAACGCTGACCTCGGCTTTGGAAAGGCTGGCGCGGAAGGAAGGTGCAACGCTGTTTATGGTGTTGTTGTCTGCTTTCCAGCTGGTGCTAAGCCGGTGGAGTGGGCAGGACGATGTTGTGGTCGGCACGCCGATCGCCAACCGCACCGAGCCGGCAGCAGAAGGGTTGATTGGATTTTTCGTCAATACTTTGGCGTTGCGTGCCGAATTGAAGAACAGTGGGAGCTTCCGTGAACTGCTGGTGCAGGTTCGCGAGAGGACGCTGGGAGCCTACGCGCATCAGGACCTGCCTTTCGAGCAGGTGGTGGAGTTGTTGCGGCCGGAGCGCGACATGGGAAGACAGCCGGTCTTCCAGGCGATGTTGGCGCTCAACCTGGTTCCTGAGGAACTGACGCTGCCGGGCCTGGCTGCTGAGCGGATTGAGTTCGAGGCATTAACTACGAATTTCGACCTGACACTAAATCTGACTGCGAGTCCTGAAGGACTGAGCGGACGGCTGGAATATGCCACGGATCTGTTTGCCCCTGCAACGATGGAGAGGTTATACGGGAGTTTCCGGCGCGTGCTGGAGGCGGTCGTTACGGATCCGGAGCAGCCCATAGGCAAGATTGCTTTATTGTCTGTCGAGGAACGGGAGCAGTTGCTGGTGGGGTGGAACGCGACGGAGATTCCTTATCCGTCGGAGGCGACGATCCATAGTCTGTTTGAGGCGCATGTGGAGCAGAGTCCCGAGGCGACCGCGGTCGTGTTCGAGGAGGAATCGCTAAGCTACGGGGAGCTGAACCGTCGGGCGAATCGTCTAGCGCATGAGTTGGTGGATCTGGGAGTTCGTCCGGACGATCGTGTAGCGATCTGCGTGGCGCGTTCTCTGGAGATGGTGGTAGCGCTGCTGGGTGTTCTGAAGGCAGGTGGAGCGTATGTTCCACTGGACCCGGCGTATCCAGTGGATCGTCTGAGCTACATGCTTGCGGACTCCGGTCCGGTGGCAGTGGTGACACACGGGGTGGCGCGGGGGACCCTGGAGCAAGCTCTGGGTGGGCTGGAGGTGCCGGTCCTGGACCTCGATCTGGAGGCCTCCTGGCACAACCGGCCGGAGACCAACCCCGATGCGAAGGCGCTCGGGCTGCGGTCCACACACCTGGCCTATGTCATCTACACCTCCGGTTCCACTGGGCAGCCCAAAGGCGTCTTGATTGAACATCGGGGCGTGGTCAACATGATCGAAGCCCTTAAGTCACATTATCGGATCGTTCAATCTGACCGCATGTTGCAGTTTGCGTCTTCAGCATTTGATATGTCCATCGAGGAGATTTTCGGGGCTCTTTTGTCCGGCGCTACGCTTGTTCTGCGCAGTGATCGGTGGTTGAAGAGCAATGAAGAATTTATTGCATGCTGCAAGTGTTTCAAGATAACCATAGCGAATTTGCCTTCAGCGTTCTGGGAGCAACTCATTAAGGAAGAGGCTCTGGCAATTCCTCAGTGTCTTCGCCAGATAATGATTGGCGGTCAAGCGGTCAGTCAGAGTGCTTTAGTTAGATGGTTTAAGCGCGATGGACATCGCCCCAGACTTATTAACGCGTATGGTCCGACTGAAGCATCGGTCAATTCCACGCTGTTGGACGTTCGGCCTGAAGACGTTATCCATTCATCGATCGGTCGACCGATATCGAACACGCGGATCTACGTTTTGGACGAGCATGGTGAGCCTGTGCCTGTAGGAGTTGCTGGGGAGTTGTACATCGGCGGGGCGGGGGTGGGGCGCGGATATCTGAACCGTGCGGAGCTGACGGCGGAGCGGTTTATTGCGAGTCCTTTTGTGGTGGGGGACCGGTTGTACAAGACGGGGGATTTGGC
>NZ_JACHIO010000023.1 GCF_014203225.1 Granulicella mallensis
ACAATGGAGACAAACTCTTCCCCAATCTCCTTACCTCTTAGAAAATCTTCACCCTAACTAGGAAAAGTCCTTGCTTCTCAAGAGAGAATCTTCCGGTTCGCGACTCAGCAGAACTACGCAGACGGAGCTACCTCGAATGAGAGATTCGAGGTAGCGCTTAAGCCAGCTCTACTTCGATCTGCTGCGCCTCTGGATCGAGCTTTACCAGCCGGAAGCTGCGAACCTGGCCGACACCAAGCGGCTCCGGTTGACTGCCTGCGGCAGGCGCACCCGTCTTCCAGCGAGCATTCAGCATGGAGGTCAGCGATGAGAGGTCCAGGGCAGCGCCGCTGTCGCTCTTGGCCTCAACTGCCGCCTTGGCAGACTTCAGGCAGGTGACGCGAATTCCGTCGCCAAGCTCGACAATAGCCGAATCCGCCGACTGCTCAACGACGCGGCCGGAGACCACATCGCCCACCTTGTGCTCTTCCATATACTCTGCAAAGCCCGTGGGGATCAACTGCTTCATGCTGAGCCGGAGCTGCCGCTTCTCGGGGTCGAGGCCAATCACCTGGGCCTTGACGACCTCTCCGACCCGCAGCACATCCTGCGGATGGTTAATACGTTTGTCCGCGGTGATCTCACTGATATGAACCAGACCCTCGACGCCTTCCGACAACGCCACGAAGGCGCCGAACTTCATCAGGCGCGTGACAGGACCTTCGATGGCTGCGCCCACAGGAAACTTCTTCGGAACCTCTGCCCAGGGATCTCCGAGTGCCTGCTTCAGGCCAAGAGAGATGCGACGCTCGCCCTGGCTCACCGACAACACCATCGCATCGACCGAGTCCCCGGCCTTGAGCAGATCGCTGGGCTTCCGCACCTTCTGGACCCACGACATCTCCGAGACATGGATGAGGCCTTCGATCCCCGGCTCCAGCTCAACGAATGCGCCGAAGTCCATCAACCGCGTGACCGTGCCGGTGATGCGCTGGCCTTCCTTGTACTTCTCTCCCGCAGCCTCCCAGGGCTCCGCCTCGAGCTGTTTGAGTCCGAGGGAAATCCGTTTGCTCTCCGGTTCGACTTTGAGGACCTTGAGCTGAAGCTGTTGGCCGACGGTCAGAACATCCTCCGGCGTGCCTACGCGGCTCCAGGAGATATCGCTGATATGCAGCAGGCCATCGATACCGCCGAGATCGACAAACGCGCCGTAGCTCGCGAGGCTGCGAACCTGACCGCTGATGATATCGCCTTCCTTGAGCTCGGCGTAGCGGCTCTGTTCGAGCACGCGAGCCTGTTCCTCCACGAGGACGCGCCGGTCGACGACGACATCTTCCTCCTCCGTATCCAGCTTGATGATGCGGCAGGTGATCTCCTGGCCGACGAGCTTCTCCATCTCGGCGGCATCGCGCACGCCGCTGCGAGAGGCCGGCATAAACGCACGCATGCCGACATCGACCGTAAGGCCGCCCTTCACGACTGCCGTCACAACCCCAGAGACCGCGGCCTTCTGCGCAAAGGCCTCCTCCAGAGAGGTCCAGTCCTTGGGCTGCGCCACGTGAATGCGGGAGAGCTCGTAGTAGCCCTCGGGATTGCGGCCCTTTACCGAGACCGGAAACTTGCTTCCTGCAGCCAGGCCTTCGGCGTTGTTCTCAAAGGCGGTTCGCGGCAGAACTCCCTCGGTCTTGAAGCCGATGTCCAGATACACGGACTCCGCATCGACCGTAACCACGATGCCTTCCAGCTGCTTTGCGCCGTCTTCTGTTTTATGGGAATGGCTGTGCTCGAACTGCGCGAGCAAATCGCCAAACGACTCAGTGGACGATTCGGTTGTGTTTTCGACGGGAGGCAAGGAGGTAGGGATCATTTCGTTAGGCATGATGGTCTGCCTATTATTTTGTCACGAACCACGAATGGGTCGTCGGACCCTTGCTGTTGAGACCTTTCCCCCACGAACATTCAGGCTCGAGCGCTTGGGGTAGAAAGGTCCGAAGGGCATAGGGAAGACTGTACCCCCCGGGGTCCTTCGACTGCGCGTCCCCTGAAGCCGGGACGCTTCGCTCAGGATGACGATTCTGTGGGGAGACCTAAAACAAAAGCTATGTGTGCAGCGGGACGCGTCAGACTCGATGCGTCCCGCCCACACGCTTAGAGCAGTATTGCTGATACTATCCCCCGGAAGACGGAGAGGAGTGTCGTTTTTGTTGAGAAAAACGACCCTGAGATTCATGCCCTCGGGTATACCTTCAGCAATACGGCTCTACCGCCGGGAGGAATCTCCCTGTACGACGATCGGTACTGAGACGTCATGCGTTGCCGCGCCTGTCGTTCCGGTAATGACCGCCGTATAGGTTCCAGCGGGAATGGCGGAAGAGCGCCGACCGAACACTTCCGTGTTGAGCAGCACAATCGAAGTGGAAGGGCGAAGGGTCTGGACGATCGCTGTAGGAGGAACCAGGCAGCTCGGCAACTCCTTGTTCCCACTTGGACCGCCGGTCACCTTGCAACTGAGATTGACTCCACCGCTGAAGTTATTGAGCCCCTGCAGTTCCAGGAACGCTACTCCAGACTCGCCGGAACGGATGTTGACGTTCTGCGTGGTTGCGATCAGCGTAAAGTCATTTCCGTTTTCAGTGTAGGTAGTCAAAGGGGAGAAGGCATCCTGATAGTTGGCATCTCCTATGTACAGCACCCACAGCTCATTGACACCGCCATAAAGAGAAGCCCCGCGGAAGCTGATCTGCCCCGTGGCCGTGGCACCGCTCGAGGAAGGCACGAGAACCCCCTCCCCGATCAGAGTTCCCTCATCTACAAGAGCGAACTCCCCCGTCGGTGCGATGGTAGCTCCCGAGCCGCCGGAGACAGTGATCGTCGCAGTCAAAGGCGTTGTGGGTTGAATCGGACCAGTGCCCGCAGACGAAACTGTAATCCTGGGGAAGGATGGCAGCAGCGGACTGACACCCGCGACCGTCAGATCTTCCCCTGCAGAGACAGAAGGTCCCCAGTTCTGGTCGCCAGGATAAGAGGCTTTGATCGTATAGCTGCCGGCGGGAATATTCGCGAAGTAGGCTGCGGCGTAAGAGACTCCGCTGCCCTGCTCGAAGCCGCCGCCGATCTGGGGCCTCAAAGTCACAACCTGCGGAGGCAGATTGCCCGCGGTGAAGGTCACCTGTCCGGTGGGCGGTACTCCCCCGCCGGTTCCGCTGACCAGAACCTCAAACACAATATTGCCGCCAACCATGATAGAGACTGGAGCCGTCAGGTTAGGTGTAATGAGGCTGGGAGCCCTGACGACGGTGAAGTTGAGCGGCCCCGCCGAACTCTGCGCGGTGGGCAGATAGCTCGAATCGCCGCTGTAGACGTATTGAAGGCTATGCTGGCCAATCGGGAGTGCGAGGTTCGAGTACGAGCTGGAACCGGTCACATCGATGGGGTTGGTCGAGATTGGAATCCCGCGATCGAGAAGCGTAGTTGAGCCGGTGGCCGGTGTACCGACCGTGCTGGCCGATTCTCTTGCCCCCGCGACCTGCAGGTCGACGAAGAAGACAGTGCCATAGGGGTAGGTCGCTCCATTCTTGATCGGGCCAAGATCGGTCACTGTTGCCACGCCATTCGGGTAAGTGAGAGTCTCGGCATCGGTCGTGGGACGCAGGACACTCCTTTCCGGACTGATGGAGAACGAGACGGGCTCCGACTGGCTGCCGCTGTATCTCGCATCCCCGCCATACTGTGCGGTGAGCGAATACGTGCCGCCAGGAAGCTGGTTCGTGGTGAGAGCTCCATGACCCTCTGTATTGAGAGCGATGGTGCCAAGCCCCGTGGAGGCATACTGAGGGAGGGTTGTGACCAGCGCGACGTTTCCGGTCGGGATGCCGTTACTGCCAAGCACACTCGCGTTCAGATTGACGGACTGGCCATGAACGAAGTTCCTGGACGAGGCGCTGAGGGTAGTGCGAGTGCCCTGGAAGCTGACCGTGCCCCAATTGGAGATCAGCTTGCTAACGTCGACCGAACCAAGACCGCTGGCCAGATCGTAGCCGGGTGTAGCACTCCAACCACCAATCGAGGAGGTCCCACCAGTGGCGTCAGGAACGCATTCAATGGACAGGGCCGTCGTGGAGCTGCAAGGCACGTTGTTGCTGCCCACCGTAATGTCGTGGAAGACAGCCGGCACGCGCTGAGCCAGGGGATAGAGCACCGTGTTGGCCTGCCCCTGCGGTCCATACTTCTGGTTCACCAGGGCCATAACACCGGCAAACACCGGAGTAGAGGCAGAGGTTCCGCCGATCTGGGTGACCTGAAGCTGAGTGGTGCCAGGGACATCCCCGGAGCAATCTCCAGGCTCTTCGCAGGTGACATAGGAACTCCCGTTATCGCCATTGGCAGCGAACAGCGAGATATCCGGCAGATCGCGAACGCCATCGGCAGGAACGCCGGGGCCGGTCTGCCAGGCTGGCTTGGGATAACCCGTATATTGAGCGCAATCCAGAGTCGTATCAACACCCGAGAGCACCACTACGATGCCGTTCAGTGGGTCCTTGCCGGCACCGGGGATCGCACAGGCGCTCTGGCCACCACCGCCGCCTCCAACCTCATCGAGGTTTCCAAGATTCTTGCCGTAGATGCTGTTGTCCCAGGGCTGCTCCGGAAGTGATTGCAACAGAGAACCATTCTTGTTGTCGTTGGTCTGGCTCCAGAAGTTGAAGACGGTATTCAAGCCACCGGGATAGTAGAAGTCGGTACCGCCAACCGAGATGTTCCAGGGCGTGGAGCCGAGTCCATTGACCTGTCTGCCGAACTCGGCAAACTCAGAGCCTGCAAGGTCGCAACCTGCGGAACCCGCGTCACCGCTGGATACCATCACGGTCTGGCCCTGGGCCGCAGCCTGTTCCCACTCATTGTTGTAGAAGACGTTGCCGAAGGGAACGTTGAAGGCCTCGCAACCACCGAAGCTGAGACTGAGCACGCTGGCAGCATCGTCCTCCACCGCGCGGGTAACGGCGAGGCTGAGTCCATCGCTGTAGTCGTTACCGGCTGCGGTGTAGAGGCGAACCGTAGCCTGGGGAGCGATAGCTCCTGAAAGCTCTACGTCGAGATAGGCCTCGATCGAGTCTCCGTTGACGCCGGGATCGTTGCCGTCGATGACGACCTGCGGCAGGTTCGGATTGGAGGGATTGGCATCGAGCTTGAAGAGCTTGCGATACGCGGCGACCAGACTGAGGTCGATGTTGGTGTCGTTGATGATTCCGATGGTCTGACCGGCACCCGTGATGCCCTGGGAGTAAGCAGGCTGAATATCGTATTGCGTGGCGAGGTCTTCCGGTGCGAGACCGAGGTCAAAGTCTGCCACGGAAAGGGTGAACTGGGGCTTGAGCTTATGGTTCTGTGGATTGAACTCGGCCGAGCCCAGCAGATGAGAGAGCGGCTTGGGATGGAAGTCGTTCAATGGGCCGACAGCCGCGATCACCGAACTCAGGGCCGTGGGGATCTGCAGCTCCGACGAGTTCGAATGATGGATCTCCCCGTTGAGAGAGTACTTATGGAGCGAGGTCTTCAGTGCCGCGCCTACCTGACCGGCCGTGCCGGAGAACTGGATGGCGCTCTTTCCCGCGCTCACCTTCTCCACCTTCAATCCCTGCGACTCCAGCCAGGAGGTGACGGCGGTCATATCGGAGTCGGCCAGGCCGAACTGCTGGCCGAACTGAGCCGGGGTCAGCCACTTGTGATAGCTGGGCGAGCCCTGGCTGTGCACGTCGCTCAGGAACTGCTGCAGGGCCTGCTCCTGCGCCTGGGGACGCTTGAGCAGCAGCGTGATGCGACCGGTCGGGGTGCTGTCGGGAACAGCGCCAAGGTCAGCGGCAGCGCCTTTGCGCACCAGGGGATGCACGGAGCCCTTCAGGGGAGTGACAGCTCCAACATCCACCTGGCGCGTGACCTGGGGAGCGGCTTGGCCCTGCGCGGAATGCGCAGCGACCGTTACGAGGAGAGCGAGCGAGAGGAGGCGTAACAACGATTGAGAGAATCGACGTGCATCAAACAGGGGCATGGTTTCTTTCTCCGGCCTTGCAGGCATGGAATACGAAAGCTGGACGAACCTGATGAAAAACTGGACGAATTGAATGGAAGTGAACTGCGAATTGCTGATAAGTCTCCATCAACTTTTGCAGAGACGAAAGCCCCATTGGGATTGAATTCCTATGGCCCTTTGGTATATCCACACCCCACCGGGACAAACATCCGGAAGGTATGCGCTTCGCCAAATTTACTTGCGGGATGGAATGCTCAGGAGCTGACGTCCGAACAGCCGCGCATCTACTGAGTAAGCACCCGGCCCCAGCAAAGCGACCGCGCCGCTGTTCAGGATAGACATGGCAAGATGGAAGCTGTTATTGCCCCCGGTCTTGAGAAGAACCACAAATTGGATGAGGCAGCAGAGCATCGAGCCGTAAGGCGTGAACAGCCCGACAACCAGGGAAAACGCGGGCAAGAGAAAGACAATCAGAATCCAGAGCGAAGTCACCGATGCCCAGTTCGCCGTTCCATCTACGATCAGGGTCGTAGCGGCCGCAACCCGCAGAAGGAGGAGCGCAACGCCTGCCCTTCCAGCCGGAAACATGGAGAACAGTCTCTGCACGACTCCGAGACTAGCTGCCCCTCCACGACTCAACAACCCCCAACAGGAGGGTCCGGCATCTATCCTTCTGGAAACCGGCTCTTCCTGCTCTGGAATAAGATACGGATTATCATGCCTGTACCAGCTGACACCCTGAGCGATGCACGGAAGGCATTCGTGCATCGCCTCGCGCTGTTGGCTTATCGGCTTACAGTCATCCTCCTGCCCGCGCTCCTGTGCCTGCCCGGCTTTGCGCTGAATCCTAATCGAAGCATCTCGCAGTATTCGCACGCCACCTGGCGCATGCAGGAAGGGTTCTTCAACGGCCGGGCAACCGTGGTTGCACAGACAACCGATGGCTACCTGTGGATCGGAACCCATAATGGGTTGCTGCGCTTCGACGGCGTTCGATTCAGGCCCTGGACCCCGCCTCTCGGAACAAGGCTGCCGCAAGATGATATCCGGGCACTTCGGGGAGCGCACGACGGAAGTCTCTGGATTGGCACCAGGGACGGCTTGTTTCACTGGAAGGGCCAGAAGTTGGTACATATCTCCGGCATTTCCGGATCGGTGATCGCAATCGTCGAGGACCGGCAGGGAGATATCTGGGTAGCGCGCGGAGGACCGGGCGATCCCCAGGGAGTTCTCTGCCAGATCGTTGACGACAAGGCACAATGCTTCAACCAGAACAACGGTCTCCCTGCCGGCATCTCGGACGGCCAATCGCTGCTTGTGGATCCAGGCGGCGACCTCTGGATGGGAGCCAACCGTCTGCTGGTTCGGTGGAGAGGAGGTTCCCCTTCGCTCTACACGCCGCCCGGACTCTCATCGAACAGCAACGTTGGAATCGACGCACTGGCCGCGTCCCCCGACGGCTCCATGTGGGTGGGACTGGACGAACCGGGCCGTGGCCTGGGGCTGGAGCGTCTGGTCGAAGGAAACTGGGCCCCGTTTCCTTCACCGGAGCTGGATGGCAGCAAGCTACAGGTGACGGACCTCTTCTCCGACCGCGACGGAGCTCTTTGGATTGGAACCGCAGACCAGGGAATCTACCACTATTACAACGGCAGGGTCGATCAATTTCGCAGGACCGATGGCCTTTCCAGCGATTTTATCTCTACCTTCTTTCAGGATAAAGAAGGCACCGTGTGGGTAGTTACACCTCAAGGCGTCGACAGCTTCCACGATATCAATGTCACCACCTGGTCAGCACGCGAAGGACTTACAACCGACAACGTTGTTTCCGTGGCAGCCTCCCATGATGGGACGGTATGGGTCGGCAACGCCGGTGGCCTGGACTCCATCAAGAGCGGAAAAATATCGTCGATTCGCGAAGGCAAAGGTCTGCCGGGGAACCAGGTACGATCAGTCTTCGAAGACCAGGAGAATCGATTATGGGTTGGAGTCGACAACGATCTCACGCTCTACCAGGGCGGCCACTTCAAAAAAATATCCAGGCTGGATGGATCCTCCATAGGGCCGGTCTCCAGCATCACGGAAGATCCCCAGAAGAATCTCTGGGTCGAGTCTGTACACAACAAGAAGCTCCTGAGAATCCGTGACCTCAAGATTCAGGAAGAGTTCCCGCTCTCGGATATTGATCCAACTCGTGCTCTGGCAGCCGACGCTCAAGGCAACCTGTGGTTAGGCCTAAGAGAAGGTGGCCTTGCACGTTTTCAGAACGGACACGTGGAGAAGATCCATTTCCCGCACTCCATGAACTCTCGCGTGCGCCAGATGATTGTCAATCCAGATGGATCCATCTTTGCAGCAAGCAGCTCGGGGATTCTTGCCTGGAAAGAAGGACGGACGTTCGTTCTGGGAACCCGTAACGGTCTTCCCTGCGATGGGATCAACGGCATGATAGGCGATGAACACAGCAACCTATGGCTGCATGCCTCCTGCGGTGTGATTGAGATCGATCAATCAGAACTACAGCAATGGTGGAAACATCCGGCAAACACGGTACAGTTCAGATTCTTCGATATGCTCGATGGCACACAGCCTGGAAATGCCTTCTATGAGCCGGCGGCAAGATCGAAAGATGGACTTCTGTGGTTTGCAAATGGCAGCGTTCTACAGATGGTCGATCCATCCAATCTAATCAGGAATCCGGTCCCTCCTCCGGTACACGTGGAAGAGATCATAGCGGATCGAAAGCATTACTCCCCCCAGGGGATCATGCGTCTTCCTCGACTTACCAGGGACCTGGAGATTGACTACACAGCGTTGAGCTTTGTGGCTCCGCAGAAGATGCGTTTTCGTTATCGGCTGGATGGCCACGATAAAGATTGGCAGGAGGCAGGGACCAGGAGACAGGCCTTCTATACCGATCTCTCCCCTGGAAACTATCGCTTTCGGGTACTCGCCTGTAATAACGATGGAGTGTGGAACGAGAGTGGAGCGACCCTCTCCTTCTTCATTGTGCCCGCGTTCTATCAAACCTCGTGGTTTCATATTCTTTGCGTGATAGCCGCCGGCAGCATCTTCTGCATCTTTTACCTGGCTCATCTGAAACGAGTGACGCGCCGCCTTCAGGAACAGCTCGCGGCTCGCCTGGAGGAACGCGAACGGATCGCACGTGAACTTCACGACACCCTGCTGCAGGGGTTTCAGGGCCTGATGCTGCGCTTCCAATCGGTGCTGAAGAATATTCCCAGCGAAGGACCAGCGCAGCAGATGATGGAGAGCGCTCTGGACCGCGCGGACAAGGTGTTGTTAGAAGGACGGCAACGGGTTCATGACCTCCGCGAGGGGAGCATAAACGGCGATGGTCTGTGGAACGACCTGGCACTCTGGGGCGAAGAACTCGCAATGGACCGCAGCACTCGATTCAGCGCGACGATCATCGGCACACCCCAACCGCTTACCCCTGCCGCGTCGAATGAGGTCTACCAGATAGGCCGCGAGGCTTTGACCAATGCCTTCCGTCATGCCTTTGCTGACCGGATTGAAATAGAGATCACCTATGACCATTTAAAGGTAAGGTTGATTATTCGCGATGACGGAAAAGGCATGGACAATGAGATCCTTAAGCGTGGCCGCTTCGGCCATTGGGGATTGTCCGGCATGCGTGAGCGCGCTCAAAAAATCGGCGCGCAGTTGAACATCTGGAGCCACGGAGGAGCCGGCACCGAAATCGACCTCAGCATCCCCGCCAAGCTGGCCTACCAGCGGCCACGGAAAAAGTTTGGATGGCATGAATTCAAGCAAAGAATCATGGGACATCCGGGACAGGAATCATCATGAAAACAATAAAAGTGCTCACCGTGGACGATCATCCTCTTTTGCGCGAGGGCATCGCGGCTGTCATCCAGGGAGAACCTGACATGGCATTGGTAGGCGAAGCTACCAACGGACAGGAAGCCATCGAAAGCTTCCGGCGACACCACCCGGATGTCACACTCATGGATATTCAGATGCCCGGAATGAATGGTATCGATGCGATGATCGCTATACGCAGTGAATTTCCTAATGCTCGCTTTATTGTATTGACCACTTATCAGGGAGACGTCCAGGCCCTGCGCGCGATCAAGGCTGGAGCCGCCGGGTATCTGCTAAAAAATATGCTGCGAAAAGATCTGCTGGACACGATCCGCGCTGTCCATGCGGGAAAACGAATCATCCCACCTGTCATTGCAGCAGACCTTGTAGAACATCTGGCGGACGATGCACTCTCCGAGCGTGAGATTGAGGTGCTGCGCAGCGTAGCTTCGGGGAACTCCAACAAGCTCGTCGCGGAACAGCTTGCGGTCTCAGAAGCTACGGTAAAGGGCCATATGAAGAGCATTCTCTCTAAGCTTGGAGCACAGGACCGTACCCACGCAGTCACCATTGCACTGAAGCGAGGATTTATTCTGGATTGACCTGGCCGTTCCAATAGACCGGCCGCCCCTAACTCGGATCTGACACTCATCCCCCTCTTCGCTGGATCTCTCGTAGCTCTCTGCTGGCCCCAAACCCCGTAGACCGCAGCTGTTTTAATCCTGCAACGATGACGCCGAATCAAAGCGATCCGCCGTGGATTGGAAAGAGGGCATCGACGAGCTAAGCAGCTTGGAATCCCGTCCGCTGTCTGAAGTCCTGTTTTTTACACCGTGCTGTTTTTCCTCAACACGAGCTATATGCGTTTCAGCCTCTGCAAGATGCTCTCTCGTCTGTGGGTAATTCGGATTTAGCTTAAGGATTCTGTTGTACTCAACGGCAGCTTCTTCATATCGCCCAAGCTGCAACTCGGCATTCGCGAGACAATCCTCGTAGATATCCATACCTGAGCTGGGAGGTAGATGTTCCAGCGCCGTTTTAAAGTCGGCAAGGGCCTGCTGCGCGTTTCCCTTATGAAGATCGATATAGCCCAGGTAGTAAAACTTCGTCCGCTGATCGCCCGGCGTGCCCCGTTCCTGGGTTGGTATATTTTTAAAGAGAATCTGCTCGAGATGACTTTCAGTCTTATAGTCCGATTTCTTTAGTGCAATCACCAGAGAGGGCCAGACCGCGTTCGGATTACTTTTCAATCCAAGCGTTGCTGCCTGCTCGGCCTCAGGCATCTTTTTCATTGCGAGGTAGACCGTCGCCAGATCCTCATAACCCAGGGCCTGTGCATCTTCCGTACGAGTTACCTGAATATAGTGTTGATAGAGTTCGATGGCCTTATCGAACTGGCCGGTCTGGTAATACACATCACCCATATGGATAATAGCTGGCTCAAACTGCGGATTCAGTGAGAGGGCCTTGTTAAACTGCAAAATGGCGTTTGGGTAGTCGCCCGACTGCTGATAAGCCATTCCCAGACTGTCGTAAGGATTTGGCTCGTCTGGAGCTAGCGTCACATATTTTTTCTCCGCGGCAATCGCCTCGGAGTAACGATGCAGGCACAGCAATATAAATCCCAGGGTGTTATTCAGGTTTTTATCGTTTGGACTGTAGGCCAGACCGCGCTTGAGGATTTCAATTCCTTCAGCCGGGTGCTCGTCCGCTCGGCTTAGGCGCGCCAATCGCCAATAAGCCTCCGTCTCCTGGGGGTATAACTCGGTAATCCTGGTAAGAGTTTGCTCTGCCTCTTTGACATCGCCTTTGGAGATGGCATACCAGGAATTAACGTAGAGCCTGTCCTTTTCGGAGAGCCGAGCCGATAATTGCAGTGCTTTCTGCAAATAAGGCTGCCCCTTCTCTGGGGCAAAGTCAACCATCGCGTAGGTATAACCGATCCTTGCGTAGGCCATGGCGAAATTAGGATCCAGCTCAGTGGCTTGCTTCAGGAGATTGAGTGCCTGGGCATTTTCAAACTCCTGCGCCTTTTCCACCCCCAGGGAGTAATACTGATAGGCTTCTACATTTTTGGTAGTCTCAGCCGCAAGATCCGGTTTGACGACTGGATTCAGGGCCATCTTAGTTTCCAGATGAGCCGCAAGGACATCCACCTGGCTCAAAATATCGCTCGAATCCTGGAAGACGCTATGGTCGGCAAAGAGGATCTGGCCGGTACGGGAATCATGGAGTTGGATGTCAATGCGGAAATGCCCTGCAAGCGCGGTGAAGCTGCCGGTAAGGAAGTTCGTGGCATGCACCGTCTCCGCGATGTGCATGGGGTCCGCACGGCTTCCCCCAAAAGACTTATCCGTGGCCTCGAGAAGAGGAGCTAGCTGCTCCCGGCTCAGAACACGTAACGCCCCCGAGCGGGACATGTCCGTGATCATCATGTCTGCAAGTCCCTGACTCAGCCAGTCGAAGTCACGATTCTGAGATTCATTCTCGAAGTACATGACAGCAAGCTGCTGTCCCGCGGTGGCGGAGCTCACAGGAGATGCAGTATCCACTCTTCGATAGCCTTTTGTAATTCCCCAGACGAGCAGTGAGATTGAGATAAGAACCAGCAAGCCGAGAAGGATTCGCTTCGCCTTTTGTCTGTCGGGAAAAGGCCCAGTCTGTCCGGTCGCGGGAACGGCATCCGGTTTCAAGGCCGAGTCTTCCACCTTAGTTACCGGGAAACTTTCATCGGGTGTGATTTCCGGCTTGAAGGCGTCCGGCGCTTGACTGACTTCTATGGTTTCAATAGGAGCGACAAACTGATAGCCAACCTTTGAAATTGTCTTAATGTAGCTCGGGTGCCGTGAGTCATCCCCGAATGCCTTCCGGATCTCCGCAATACATTGCGTCAGGGCATTATCTGTAACCGCCGCGTCGGACCAGATCGCTGCTGTTAGTTCTTCCTTGGAGACAAGCTTCCCTCCCTGCTGCAAAAGATAGAGCAGGACGTGGAAGGTCTGATATCGCAGGACGTAGTCGACCCCCTCGCGGCGCACACAATTCCCGGAGACATCAACCTCTATTTGGTTAACCCGATAAATAAGTCCAACGGCGATACTCAAGCAAAGCCTCCACGGAAGCTCAGTTAAAGGTGGAGAGGTGCGCCCTGACTCTCAGGTGGCGCTTGTGGGTTTGCTGGTGGGAGCAATCTTACCAGACATCCCCCACAATCTCGAACGAGACCGGCTTCCTTACGGGCTACTCCTGGCGGGAATACAAATATCCGGTGAAAGCTCAAAACGCTACATAACTGAATAATTCGCCCTATTTATGGGTTTCAGATGGATTTCACAAAAATTTCAGAACATCTCAGGACTTTACCGCTTACGGAGCATAGGGTTTGGCAAACCAAACATCTGGGCCGAATCCTCGCTTAGGCGACCAGAAATTCATTTGGGGGCTGGCAATGCATAAACTCAAAAAGGCCGCACACATAAGTGGCATCCTCTTTCTTCTCATAGGGCTATTTACCGGAATAGGGAAGGCGCAGGAGTATCGCGGAACGATCTCCGGACAGGTTCTGGATCCATCCGGAGCTGTAATTCCTGGGGCGAAGGTGGTCGCAAAGGGTCCTCAGCAGACGTACAAGGCCGTCTCTGCGGCCAACGGTCAGTTCGTGGTCCCTTTCGTCGACCTGGGCACCTATACTGTTTCGGTCGAGGCGCCCGGCTTCGCCATTGAGTCCCAGATAAATGTCCATATCGACGTCTCCTCCAAGGTCGCCCTCACCTTCCGCCTAATGGCGGGGGGTGCGAATGAGACGGTCACCGTTACCGACACCAGCGCCGGCATCAACACCTCGGATGCCTCCCTGGGTACCGTCCTCGATCCTGAAAAGATCCAGAACCTCCCGCTCAATGGCCGCCAGCTTTACACCCTGCTCGGCCTCACCCCCGGCACTCGCTTCACCACGACCACCTTTGGTCCGGGCGGCAACTCCGGCACGCGCGCCTGGGATCAGACCAACGCGTACTCCATCAACGGACAATCCGGCACCCAGAATCAGTTCTCTCTGAACGGAGCTCCCGTCTCCGCACAAGGAGGAGGAGGCGCCGGCACCTGGAACGTCGCCCCCACCATTGACGCGGTGGAAGAGTTCAAAGTCATGACGAATACCTACGACGCGCAGTACGGCCGCGAAACCGGTGGAACCGTCAACACGGTGATGAAGAGCGGCAACGACACTTACCATGGCACGCTGTACGACTTCTGGCGCAACTCCATCCTCGACGCCAACACCTTCCAGCTCAACCAGCAGAATGCGGCCAAGCCCTTCCACAACCAGCACCAGTTCGGCGGCACTGTCGGTGGCTATGCCTGGCGCAAGCACACCTACTTCTTCTTCTCCTTCGAAGGATGGCGTGAAGTCCTTCCCGTCGGCGTCGTCACCGGCGTCGCTACTGCGGACATGCTTCCAGGAATCGATGGCAGTGTCAACCTCACCAACTACCTCGCCGCGACCAGCGGACACGACATCTACGACCCCGCCACCACACGCTGCAAGACAATCGGCCAAAACCCCTGCCAGAATTACACTCGCGACCAGTTTCCGAACAACACCATCCCCGCCAACCGCATCAGCGCTATCGGCCTCGGCTTCCTCAAGCTCCTACCCAAGCCCAACATAGTCAACGACACGTACAGCAATAATTACGTTGCTGCCGATCCCGGTCGCTACACCTACAACCAGCCAATGGTTCGTGTCGATCACGACTTCTCCGACAAGACCCGTGCTTACGGCATGTTCGTCTACTTCGGCGGACAGGAGTATCGCAACTCTTCCGGCCTCCCCGCTCCCATCTCCCAGGGCGACATCGATAATCACCGCACCACCTACACGTCCGTCTTCGACATCACCCACACCTTCTCCCCGACCCGCGTCCTTGACGTCCGCGCCGCCTGGAATCGCGCGATCAGCAAAGATCCCGACGGTGGAGCCGCAGCCGGCCTCGCCCCCGCCTCCTTCACCGCAGCCAGCATGGGTCTCAACATGCCCGTCATTCCCACTTCACCTGCTACCCTCCCACCCGAAATCAACATGTACAACTGCTGCACGGCCAACTTCATCGGCAATCACCTCTCCGCCGACTCCACCTTCGAGACCTACGACCTCGCCATCTCCCAGAACCAGACCGTCGGCCCTCACAGCCTGCACTACGGCTTCGAAGGCATGCTCTTCCACGACGTTCCCAGCGGCATCAGCGGCAACAACGGCCCGAACGGTCAGTTCACCTTTGCCCAGCAGTTCACCCAGCAGGACCCCTACCATAATGTCGGCGATGGCGATGGCATCGCTGCCATCCTCCTCGGCGATCCTGACAGCGGCGCCGTCGACTGGTACGACTCCCGCTACGAGAGCTATAACTACTACGCCGCCTACATCCAGGATGACTGGAAGGCCAGCAAGAATCTGACCTTTAACCTTGGCCTCCGCTGGGAGACCGAAACTTCCCCCATGGATCGCAACCAGGAGCTCACTGCGGGATTCTGCTCGACCTGCGTCAACCCTCTCACCTCCGTCCTCAACGGAGCAGGCGGCATTCCCAACCCGCTCCTCGGCGGCTACCAGTTTGCCTCTTCCAACTTCACCGCCTACCAGAACTTCGTTGGCGACTTCCTGCCCAAGATCGGCGTCTCCTTTGCCATTACCCCCACGTTCGTTCTTCGCGGCGGCTTTGGACTCGCCACCGGTCTCGGTATCGAACTTGGCGGCCAAAGCAGCTGGCAGCAGACGACCAACTACGCCGCCAGCCTTGACGGCGGCCGAACCCCAAGCGGCTACTTCAACACGGGCACACCCTACCCCACCGGTGCCATCGCGCCTCCGGGCAGCGCCCCTGGCCTTCTCAGCGAGGTCGGCAACTCCATCGGTTACGATCAGCGCAATCGTAAGATTCCCCTCGTCCGCCAATACTCCTTTGGCATCCAGGCGGCTGGTCCCTTCAAAACCATCTTTGACGTGTCGTATGTTGGTAACGTCACCACACGCCTCCGTGTTGGAACCCAGATGAACGGACTTACACCTACACAGTTCGCACAGGGCCACTCCGACAATGGTGCGTACCTCAACAATCAGGTCGCAAATCCCTTTTACGGCCATATCGATCCCGCATCCAATCTTGGCCAGAGCTCTACCACCAAACAGGCGCAGCTCCTCACACCGTTTCCCCAGTTCACCTCTGTCTACGACAACAACGTGCCTATCGGATACAGCGACTACAACGCACTGCAGGCTAAGCTGGAGCGCCGTGTCTCGGACCAACACTCCCTCCTTGGCGGCCTGAGTGTCCTCGTCTCTTTCACCTACTCCAAAACAATGGGTGCCACCAACCGCCTCAACAACACTAACGCCAGCCTCGTCGACCCTCTTCCCTACTATGCTGTCGACGGCGCAGACCGTCCCTACGACCTTTCCATCAGCGGCCTCTATACCCTTCCCTTCGGTCGCGGAGCCGCTTTCCTCAACCACACCAACGGCGTCGTCAGCCAACTCGTCAGCCGCTGGCAGCTCGACTGGATCTTCCAGAACTCCGGCGGTACTCCCATTGGTGGGACCCCCGGCAACAACAACCTTCAGACCAACTACACCTACGCCTGCGGTGGGCAATATGACATCCGTCCCACCGGACACCGCAGCTACAAGTCCTGGCTCAACAACTCCGACAACGTTCAGGCATTTGGCACAGGCAAGTCCGCCAACTGCCAGGTCGCCTTTGGACCCTACACCGCCACCACGATCCTTCCCATCACCAGCAAGGTTCGCGCTCCCTACGCACAGCAGACTCAGATCGGCGTCGAAAAGCGGGTCAGCCTCTACCGCGCCTCCGAACTCCAGTTCAAGGCCGAAGCCTTCAATCTGACCAACACCCCGATCTTCGGTGGTCCTACCCTCGGCAACGTCAACGATCCCCTGACTCGTAACAATCAGGTGACCAACCCCAATGATCCTGGCGCCTGGTCCGGCTACGGTACCGTCGGAGCCACCCAGCAGAACTTCCCGCGCCAGATACAGCTCTCACTCAAAGTCCTCTTCTAACCCATTGGCATATCGGAGGGAACTCTGCATGCAGTAACAACGCATGCAGAGTTCCCTCCGAACGCCTTCTCCTCAACCCAAATCAATTGTTTGAAGGGGTCCATCGTGACAGTGTCTTTGCTCTTGAAGCCCATTTCCAGATCGTTTGCATGTGTTTTGCTGAGTGCCGGAGTAGCAGGTCTTGCCCTCGCGCAATCATCCCCTAACTCCGAAAAAGCAATGAAGTCGCTCTCTGCGCACTCGCAGGAGGTTGTAACTCGTCTGGGAGGGCTGAGCCAACTTCCGCCGACTTCGTGGAAGTGTCACTCAGGAGATGTAGCTCACGGAGAAGATCAGGATCTAGACGACACCTCATGGAAGCCCCTCGAAGTGAAGACCAAGCCTTCTGAGTGGAGCGAATATCCAAAGGAGGCCCTCTGGTGCAGAAGCTGGATTGAAGTGCCAGAGACGCTGCATGGCTATAGCTTGTCCGGCACTCGCATCTGGTTTAACTTCCATGCCGCGGCAGATGATGCGATGCCAGAGATTATCTATTTCAATGGCCGCCGCGTGGCGCTGGGAGAAGACCTCGAACCCATTGTCCTCTTCGACAAGGCAAAGCCAGGAGAGAAGGCGCTGGTCGCAGTGAAACTGCTGCAGACTACCGGAACGAAATATCTGCAGCCCGCAAGCCTGAAGATTGATTTCGCCGCGAACCGCCCGAACCCGGAGGATTTTCGTTCGGAGATCCTATCTGCGGCCCTCTTGATACCAAGCCTTACATCTGATGATTCCAGCAAGGTTCCCGGCCTGGATAAGACCCTGGAACAAGTGGATCTGAAGGCCCTTGACTCCCACGATCAGCAACGTTTTGACACCTCATTGACCCAGGCACAGCAATCGATGAATAGCCTGAGCGCTTCGCTCAAACAATTCACCTTTCATCTCACCGGCAACTCTCACATCGACGCGGCCTGGCTGTGGCCCTGGACGGAGACCGTTGATGCGGTGAAGAGAACCTTCGGAACAGCATTGCAATTGATGAATGAATATCCGGAGTACACCTATACCCAATCCGCCGCGCAGTATAACGACTGGCTTGCAGAGAAGTATCCCGACATGAACGACCAGATCAAGCAGCGCATCAAGGATGGCCGCTGGGAGATTGTAGGTGGCATGTGGGTAGAACCAGACCTGAATATGCCTGACGGAGAATCGCAGGTCAGAACACTATTGATTGGAAAACGCTGGTATCAGCAGCACTACGGGGTTGACGTTCGCATCGGCTGGAACCCCGATTCGTTTGGATACAACTGGCAGCTCCCACAGATCTATAAGAAGTCGGGCATCGATTACTTTGTCACGCAGAAGATGTCATGGAACGACACCAACCATCTACCGCTCAAGCTCTTCTGGTGGGAGTCGCCGGACGGCAGCAAAGTTCTGACCTACTTTCCGCATGGATACGACGATAAAAACCTGGAGCCCGTACACCTCTCCTCCGATCTGGTGCAGGCCCGCAAAGACGCCCCCGGCATGACCGAGATGATGGACCTGTACGGCGTAGGCGATCACGGCGGAGGGCCCACTCGCGCCATGCTCGACGAAGGCACCCATTGGGCGCATGCCTCCAGCATCGTTCCGAACTTCAAGTTTGGAACCGCGACCGCGTTCTTTGGCAATGCAGAGAGCAAGCTGGCCTCCGAGTCCAAAACATGGAACTACGACTCGATCGCCAAAGGCTATACGTCCCCCGATCCCGTCGAAGGCAAGATCTCCATCCCCACCTGGAAGGACGAACTCTACCTCGAATACCACCGCGGAGTCTTCACCACCCAGGCCGACCACAAGCGCAACATGAGAGACAGCGAAGAGTGGGCATTGAATGCTGAAAAGTATGCCTCGCTCGCCTGGCTGGACGGCAAGACCTATCCCTCAACAGAGCTGACAGAGGCATGGAAGAAGATCACCTTCAATGACTTTCATGACCTGGCCGCCGGTTCAGGAGTCGGCGTTATCTACAAGGACGCTCAACGCGACTTCGATCAGGTGCACTGGGCCACCAATGAGATCTCTCAAGATGCGCTCAAGACGCTCGTCTCAAGAATCGATACCTCTGCCGCAGGAAAGGTGCCCGTCGTGGTCTTCAATCCCCTTGCCTGGGAGAGGTCGGGAGTCTTCACGGTAGACGTACAGATGCCGGAGGCCGTCAAAGGCGATATCTCGATCGTCGATAACAAAAACCATGTGATCCCTTCCGAGGTTCTTTCGCATGATGCTTCGACGGGCAGCTACAAGCTTCTGGTCAAAGCTGACCATGTTCCCTCGCTGGGATACACCGTGCTCAACGCAGTCCCCGGAAAGAGGGAGTTTGTCAGCGATCTTAAAGCCAGTGGCTTGACGCTTGAAAACACCAAGGTCCGCGTTGCAATCGATGCACACACAGGCTGCATCACCAGCCTGTACGACAAAGCCTCTAAAGCCGAGATTCTGGCACCGGGAAGTTGCGGCAATGAGTTAGAAGCCTTCAAAGACACACCGAAGAACTTCGACGCGTGGAATATCGATCCGGGAACCCTGGATCAACCGCCGACAAAGCTCAATACAGCCGACTCCGTCGAGGTAGTCGAAAAGAGCCCACTGCGCGCGGTGATTCGTGTAACTCGTACCTGGCAGAAATCAAAGTTCGTTCAAAACATCATCCTCTATACCGGAGCAGACCAGGTCGAGGTTGAGAACGACATCGATTGGCACGAGACACACGTTCTCCTGAAGAGCGCTTTTGCTCTGAAAGAGAGCAGCCCCAAGGCGACTTACGAGATTCCTTATGGAACGATCGAGCGCCCCACCACACGAGATAACAGCTGGGAGAAAGCAAGGTTTGAAGTACCGGCCTTGCGTTGGGCCGACCTCGGCTCAACAGCCGAGGGCTTGAGCCTCATCAATGAATCGAAGTACGGCTATGACGCTACCGGCAATATCCTGCGGTTGTCCCTGCTGCGTTCGCCGATCTCGCCTGATCCAGACGCAGATCGCGAACATCATCACTTCAGCTATGCTCTCTACCCTCACAGCGGCGACTGGAAGCAGGCGCTCACCGTACGCCATGGCTATGAGTTCAACTACAAACTAGCTGCCATGCAGGCGGGAATCCATGCAGGAGAGATGCCGCTTGAGCATAGCTATGTCTCTGTCAAACCAGAGAACGTCGTGCTCACAGCTCTCAAGAAAGCGGAGGATAGCGATGGACTTATCTTCCGTGTCTATGAGTGGAAGGGCAAGGAAGAAGATCTAAAGATCCAGGTGCCACCGGGTGCCACGGATGCAACCGTAGTCAATCTGCTGGAAAAGCCAGAGGGAGATCCTATCCCTGTGGCTAACGGCGAGATGCATGTTCCTATTCATCCCTACGAAATCCTCACGATTCGCGTCCACTATCCAAACCACGCCCAAGGGAAGTAAAGCTGTAACGATTTCATCTGCCTTTTGCCCGAAATAAATGAGTCAACTGGAGGCACGAAAATGTTTCTCGTCAGCCGTAAATCATTTTTCAAGTCAGTTCTCTTCTCTCTTATGGTTTGCACCACTGCCAACGCATGGTTATCTGTTCATGCTCAATCTCAGCGCCGCAATCTGCCCGCCAGTGTTGCTGCACCCTCCAACGCCAAGAGCCTGGGACAACTCCCAGGCTCGCAGCCTCTCAATCTTTCCATCACCCTGCCCCTGCGGAACGTGGCACAACTCCAGACGCTGCTCCAGCAGCTTCACGATCCGGCCAGCCCGCAGTATGGGAAGTACCTTACCGTCCAGCAGTTCACAGAACAGTTTGGCCCGACCGAGGCGGATTACAACAAAGTTGTTAGCTATGCCCAATCGAAGGGGATGACCGTAACCCGCACCCATACAAACCGGATGCTGGTGAACGTAAGCGCTCCGGTCTCTGTGGTAAATCAAACCTTCGGAGTGAAGATAGGAACATATCATCACCCCACAGAAAACCGGACCTTTTTCGCGCCGAACGTCGAACCTACCCTCGAGCCTGGATTGCCGATTCTGGATGTCCATGGTTTGAGCAACTACAACCAGCCTCGCTCGATGCTGAAGCTAGCCGATAGCCATGCGGCACAGAGCTTCACCACCGGCTCCGGGCCAAGCGGTCAGTTCCTCGGCAGCGATATGCGCGCCGCCTATGCTCCCGGAGTAACCCTGGATGGTTCCGGCCAGACGGTAGCACTTGTCGAACTGGGGCCCTATAACCTCAGCGACGTACAGGCCTACTACAGCACCATCGGCCAGCAGCTCAAGGTGCCGATCTATAACGTGTTGCTAGGGGTAGATGGCATCTGCTCTGGAACACCGGCGACAAATGGTTGTGACGATGGTGAAGAGGTGATCGACATTGAACAGGCTACCTCGATGGCGCCCAATCTTTCCGCGCTGATCATCTATGAGACCAATGGACCGAACACCGATGCCCAGACAGCTTTCACACAAGCCGCTGAAGACGACATCGCAAAACAGATCAGCCTCTCCTTCGGTTGGGGTGGAACGCCAGCTACAGAGCCGGGCTACGAACAGGTCTTCATGGAGCTTCAAGCGCAGGGACAGAACGTATTCGTGTCCTCCGGCGACGCCGGTGCCGCAGTCGGCACGGTAGGTTATCCCGGCAACAGCCCGAACATCGTAGCGGTAGGCGGTACAGATCTTGTTACTTCAGGGCCGGGCGGAGTCTGGGTCTCTGAATCAGGATGGATAGGCAGTGGCGGCGGATGGAACACGCAGTCACCCATCCCGGCCTATCAGACTCCGGTTATCACCGGGCTGAACCAGGGATCGGCGAGCTTCCGCAATATTCCCGATGTTGCGATGGAAGCGAACCAGGATAACTACTTCTGCGCGAACGGCACCTGCAGCAATGGAATCGGCGGCACAAGCCTCGCGGCACCGCGCTGGGCAGGATACCTTGCGCTGGCCAACGAACAGGCCAATGGTCATCCGATCGGCTTCCTGAATACGACGGTCTATACCCTGGGCCAGTCGTCCGCCTACACAAGGCTCTTCCATGACATCACGACAGGCAACAACTTCAACAGCAGCAGCCCCAGCCTGTTTTCCGCAACGACGGGATACGACCTGGTCACCGGATGGGGTTCTCCCAACGGGCAGACCATGCTGGATACACTCGCTCCGGTAAATGCCTCCAGCCCGAACTTCAGCCTCTCTGCTACACCTTCCAAAATCGAGTTGAAGCCAGGAGAGACAAGCCAGGCAACGATCACCGTAGTCCCCACGAATAGCTTCAACGGAGCCGTCAATCTCGCGGTAACGATTCTTGGTGCGCCTGCGGGAGTGACAGCTACTCTTAGTCCCTCTTCCATCACTGGGACCGGTTCGTCGACGCTGAACATCACAACGACAAGCGCGGCTCCAGCGGGAAATATCCTGATCGAGATCTCTGGCAGCAGTGAAGGAATCTCACAGTCGGCTTATATCTCGCTGGGCCTGCCGGACTTCGGATTAAAGGTCTCACCCACTACTCTCTACATCAACCAGGATGACTTTACGACGGCGTCGGTGACTACGGCTTCAGAAAACGGCTTTGACGGCAACGTAAAACTCTCGCTCAACGCCGCTCTTCCAACAGGAGTACAGGGCAAGATCTTCAAAAGCGGAAAGCAAGGCAATAGCACGCTGATTCTGACTGCCGACAGCAAGGCGCTGACGGGGATCGGCAACATGGTCTCTGTCGGTGCACAGTCTGGCAGTATCTCGCAGAGCTTCTCTGCCGTATCCCTTGCTGTCAATGCCGGAACAGGTAGAAGAGGAACGGGTGTTCCAGTCGATCTATCGTCGGCTTACAACGTGGATAGCTTCTATAGCGATGGCACCAACTTCACAACGCAGGGCGGGCTGGCAGGGTTTGCCTTCTCGTCGAACCTGCTCACTCCATCGCGTGTTCTGAATGGCGTTCAATTCAACTTCGGCAAAGCCAATGTAGCGAATGCCGTTGCCGGTGCAGGACAGATCATCACTCTCCCCGAAGGCCGCTTTGCCACACTGCAGTTGTTGGCATCAGGCATCAATGGCAATCAAGCGTCGCAACCCATCGTTGTCACCTACACCGATGGGACAACTTCCAAGTTCACCCAGAGCTTCAGCGATTGGTTCTCCCCTTCGAACAACCTCGGAGAGGCAGAAGCCGTAGCCATGCCCTATCGCAACATAGCGAGCGGCACACAAGACGACCGGCCCTTCAATCTGTATGGATACACCTTCCTTTTGGACAACACGAAGCACGTGAAGAGCCTAACCCTGCCTTCCGATTCGAGTGTCATCGTGTTGGCGGCAACCCTGGCTAACCCCTATCTGGGGACCCAGGTCAATCTAGCCAGTGCATTCAACGCAACTGGGCTTTATACAGACGGAACCTCCTTTGACGGCAGCGGCGGCATTGACGCTGGCGGCACGGCCTATTCAGCAAACCTGCTGGGCGTTCAAAGTGGTCCGGCGAGCGTGGCCATCAACGGAATCAAGTACAACCTCGCAGCCGCCAACCAACCGAACATTGTGTTCGGCGCTGGCACCGCAATCACTCTGCCTGCCGGACACTTCAACCAGCTCCGTCTGCTGGGAACCGGAGTCCAGGGAGCCGAGACAGATCAATCGGTCATCGTCACCTACACCGACGGATCAAGAGAGAAGAAGACACTGCAGCAGACGCTCACGCAGAGTTTCAGCGACTGGTTCTCGCCAGGCTCGTTCCCCAACGAATACAGGGTGTTCGCCATGCCCTATCGCGATCTGTCGGATGGCACGCAGGATGACCGGACCTTCAACCTCTACCAGTACATCCTGCCGCTCGATGCCGGAAAAGCCATCCAGTCCATCGAGTTGCCGAACAATCGCGATGTAATCACGCTGGCCATCACCCTGCTCTCTGACGAGGAGGCGTCGTCCTGGCCATTTCGTAACAACTATTAGTCGATTGCGATTCGTCTCTGCTCCGGACCGTCAGGGCTTATTCGTGAACCCTGAAAGTCCGGAGCAGATGTCGCGATAAGCTATGGAAGAGACCTGAGAATCCATTCTCAGGAAAGGTAGTGGAGAGCAAGATCAGATGACTTTGTTGAATGTTCGTAGTGTTGTATTGGGTGTTATAGCTATAGCTGCTGTAGCCGGTATCAGCGAAGGGCAGACGCAGGGACCGGTCTCCCTGGTAAATCCACTGATTGGAACCACTGCCGGAGGAAATGTGTTTCCCGGCGCGACCCTGCCCTTCGGCATGGTGCAGTTCAGTCCTGAGGCCAGTCCAGTTAAGCCGACTGGGATGATTGCCGCTCCCGGCGGCTATGAATACAAGGCAACACAGATAAGAGGTTTCAGCCTTACCAACGTGGAAGGATGGGGCTGCGCCGGAGGATCGGGAGATATTCCCTTGATGCCCATTACAGAAGACGTTAAGGAATCACCCTCTTCGGACTTCAGACATGCCTACGCCTCTGGCTTCAGCCACTCCAAAGAGATCGCACATCCTGGCTATTACCACGTGGACTTAGACAACGGTGTGGGCGTCGACCTTACCGCCTCCGTGCACTCCGGCTCTGCTCTCTTCCACTTCCCTCAAGGTTCAGCCGCAACCGTTTTGATTCGCACCTCGGACTCCGAGGTAGGCTCTACAGATGCCCATACCTCTGTAGACGCAAAGGCCCGCACCGTCTCAGGCTCGGTTACAAGCGGTAACTTCTGCGGGTACATCGACAAGGTAGATCAACGCAGCTACTACACGGTCTACTTCGTGGCTCAGTTCGACCAACCCATTCTTCAATCAGGCACCTGGCAGAATGCAAAGCTGACACCCGATAGCCAGGAAGCTTCAGGCGGAACTGGATATGGACAGAAAGGCTTTCCTGAAAAGGGACAAGGGTCGGGAGCCTGGATCAGCTTCGATCCTGCACAGGCAAAGCAGGTGCATGTTCGGGTTGGCATCTCTTACGTCAGCGAAGCCGATGCGCGGGAGAATTTGAAAGCGGAGAATCCTGAAGGAATGACCTTCGAGGCTTTGCGCGAGAAGGCCGAGGCTGCCTGGAATCAGAAGCTGAACCAGATTGAGATTGAGGGTGGAACGAAGGATCAGCAGACGATCTTCACCACGGCGCTCTATCACTCCTTGATGACACCAACTATCGCCAGCGACGTGAACGGAAAGTATCGCGGCATGGATGGACAGGTCCACGAGGTAGCCAAAGGACAACGCGCGCAGTACGCAAACTTCTCGGGATGGGATGTCTACCGCTCGCAGCTCCAGTTGCTGACGTGGCTCGACCCGGCTCTAGGCAGCGACATCGCACAGAGCCTCCTGAATCAGGCACAAGCGAGCGACGGAACGTGGGATCGCTGGACACACAACTCCGGCGCCACGCATGTGATGAACGGAGATCCTGCAGCTCCCGCGCTGGCCGATATCTGGGCCTTTGGCGGTCACGGGTTCGATGCTCATACCTCACTTGATCTGCTGGTCCGCGCGGCAGAGCAACCGACCAAGGCCGATCTAAGCGATGCGGGCTGCCCTGTTGAATGTGCTGGAGAACGCCCCGGCCTCGACCAGTGGCTCAAGCTGCACTACATCCCCGTGGGCGCTCCAGCATGGGGGCCGACAGCAGACACGCTGGAGGATGTTACGGCTGAGTTCGGTATCTCCTCCCTCGCTCGCCGCCTGGGCGAGAAAGAGATTGCCGATCGCTTTGCCAAGCGTGCCGAATATTGGCGCAATCTATGGAACCCCCATGCCACTCCAGAAGGAGGCTACTTCCAGAATCGGAATGCCGATGGAACATGGGCTCTGGTAAAAGACGACAACGATAAAGCCGCACATCCTTTTGTTCCCTCCACCGAAGATGGCTTCGTAGAAGGCACCGCCGCTCAATACGTCTGGATGGTGCCCTTCAATGTGCGCGGCCTGTTTGATGTGATGGGTGGCAACCAAAAAGCTACCGCTCGGCTGGATGCATTCTTCTACGACGCGAAAGGTGCCCCTGCTGTAACAAACGCTGGGCCGCTACATGCCGAGTTGAATAATGAACCTTCGATCGAAACACCCTGGCTTTATGATTTTGCCGGCCAGCCCTGGAAGACGCAGCAGCTAGTCCAAACGGTACTGGCCCATGTATGGAAGAACGCTCCCGATGGCATTCCAGGAAACGACGATCTTGGAGAGATGTCCTCCTGGGCTGTATTTGCATCCCTGGGTCTATATCCGGAGATTCCCGGCCGGGCGGAGTTGCTATTGGGTAGCCCGATCTTTACAAAAGCCGTGGTGCACCGGGCCGCTGGAGACATCATCATTCATGCGCCTGCGGCGAATCCAGAGGCACTCTACGTAACAGCCCTGAAGGTCGACGGCAAAGCCCAGACAAAGCCCTGGCTGCCTGAGACCTTTGCTCTTCATGGCGGAACGTTGGATTTCGATCTATCGGCCACACCGAACAAGAGCTGGGGTGCGAATCCAAAGGATCAGCCACCCTCCTTCTGATTTACACATCTAGATTCAGATCTGCCGATCAAGCACATGGGCCGCGTACGCAAGAAGAGTTTGCGTACGCGGCCTGTGTACTTAAAAGAATAACGAGTATCTAGTTATGAATTTGACGAAGGCATAGCCGACAAGGCCTCAGCTCGACTGGCGATCTCACGTCCGGCAGGTGTATCCAATGGAATTGGATTCGGAGCGCGGCATCGAGGACACGAAAGCACTGGGGCAACAGCACTGTAGAGCTTCGCTGTATTCCGTGCTCCTGGCCCGAAAAACCACTGTCTACCGCGAATGTAGGGCATGGAGACGGTATAGCAATTACGACAGATATACGGCTCTTTCACCTGCCGTTCAGGGTTTCGGAAGGCAAAGATCAGCGCGAGTATCCAACCGATGACCGTCCATCCCAGGAATAGATTGGCGAGAAAGATTCTCCCTGCCCCTGAACGGTGCCGAAACAAGGCCACCCAGGTAGGAAGAAAAGTTAAAACGACCACCGAGATTAAATATGGAACAAAGAGGATCTGCTTCAGCGGAGAAAGCGGATGCGAGTACGGAGGAATGTGAGTCTGTCCCGTCAGCAAGAACATGCCAGCCCCTTCTTGATGCTCCCTTCTTAAAGTATCGGAGTTTTCTTGCTAGAGGGAAGGCTGCTGCTTCTTGTGGAGTCTCCCGAATCGGCCTGCGCAGGCGATGTCTACATTCCTATCTTTACTCCAGTCAACGGGTTGGCACAGCTAACACCTGCGATAGAAGCCAGTGAAATAATTCGGGCTCTGCGTAGGCCTTGTCCCAGATCTCGTGCCCTGCCCCTGGATATTCTGTATATCGAAAATCCGAGTGAGACTCTTTGAGAGCCACGGCCATCTGCCGAGACTCTTCTACCGATACAACCGGATCGGCGCTGCCGTGGAAGAACCACACAGGGGTCTTGCCGATACGGCGAGCGGTTTCGGCATAGGGATCTGCAATGGCAGGATCAGCCGCTACTGACACGCGTGCATCGGGCACTTTAGGCGGGCCATGAATCCCTCCGCAGATAGGAACGAAGGCCGCAAATCGCCCCGGATATTGGGCCGCCATCTCCCAGACACCAAATCCTCCCATCGAAATCCCCGTGAGATAGATGCGTGTTCTATCGCCATGAAACTCATGAACAGAAGCATCCAGCTCGGCCAGAACCATCTTCTGCATAGCCGGAACTACCCACTTCTTATCCTTGCCACACTGTGGCATCACAACGATAAAAGGAAAGCGGTCCCGGTCGATGCGGATGGCATGCGCTATACCGAAGTCGCCCGGCTGTAAGCCGTCGTCGCCACGCTGACTTACCGAGTGCAAAAACAGAATCACCGGCCATGATTTCTTTTTATCGAAGTCAGCCGGAAGATAGACCTGATATCGATAGGTTTGCCCATCTATATTGATGGACCTATCCAGAAAACCGGTGTCCCCTTTCGCAAATGCGAAAGGAGACACCGCAAACAAAACGGCAGCGACAACGGCAACTCGGAGTCCAGAGAGAGTCATTACTGAGCATCCATCACACAGCGGAAGCCCACTGTGCCTGCACGATCTTCGCTGGGAGCCATGAGCAGAAACTTCCCATGAGAATCGTTTTTGTAGGCCTGCGGGAAGTACCAGATAGATCCGCCCGGCTGATAGTAGCTGCCACCGCGAAGCACTGCGGCACGCGTGTGGTCGTCCTGGTATTCATCGGTCCACTGCCAGACGTTGCCCACCATGTCCTGAATTCCGAACGGACTTGCCCCATGGGGGTGAGCACCTACAACATCCGGAGAAGTAAGAGAACGTCCCGTGTCAGGAGTCGGCACTGCTTCGGCGTTCCAGGAGTTTCCCCACGGATATCTCCTATCGTCGGTTCCCTGTGCCGCGTACTGCCACTCCCACTCATGCGGAAGCCGTTTGCCCGCCCAGGTTGCATAGGCACGCGCATCTTCGAGCGAAACCCATGTGACGGGCTTGTCCGCCCAATCCCTGGGATAGGTTCCCTTCTCCCAGTCGCGCAGGAAGTTTTTAGCATCCGCCGGCTTGTAATGGGTGGCGTCCATAAACTTTTTGAACTGCGCGTTTGTCACGAGGTTCGTGTCCATCCAGAAAGACTTCACGTTCATCACGTGATCGTGATATCTGCGCGGCGAAGGCTCCCAGGGATACTGAAAGTCCACACCCACGTCATCGCGCCCTTCGATCTCAATGCCGTCGACCCGGAATCGATAGGACACCGCGGGAATCTTGGTCATGGCCGCTGGGGCGTCCGATGCGGGCTTTGTTGCCGCAATCTCTACCAGTGTTTGCGGCAGGAAGTTCCATTCAGCGCTGTAGCTCTCAAGCGGCTTCTGCGTCATCTCCTTCATCTTCGACAGCAGGCTCTGCTCACTCGCACTCAGCACGCCATTTACCTGCAGCACAGCTCCGAAGCCATGAGGTCCAACATCGAACGACAGTACAGCATCTTTGCCTTCCATCCTCGGCGTCAGCTCCACACCCTGATACACGTCATAAAATTTGGCTCCGGAGGGCGCGTCCTTTACACGCAGCAGCTCTCCCTGCATGGCATAGTCGCTGCGATTCACCAATGTCCAGGCAGCGCTTGTCTTCAGCGGCCAGTAGCTGGCAAAGAGTCCACGGCTTTCGGTGGGGTAATAAGGCTGCCAATCCTCACTTACCAGGAACGGTGCAAGCCCCCGCTCCATCGTAGCCATACGACGAATGGCCTCACCATCATGTGGAGTAATGCCGTTCCAGATGCCCCAGACATTTTCCCAGCTCTCAAACCCAACTCCATTGAAGAAAGCAGCCTGCAGATAATCGGTCTTGTTGTGGCTCCAGCGAGCACTTACATTCACCATGGAACGCGGCTCCAGCCACTTGCTGCGGCTCACATCCGGCGCATACGGGTACAACCAGTAGCCCCAGGACATCGTGTTCCAGGCAAGCATCTCGTCGTGTCCTGGAAAGGCTTCGGGCTCTAATGCCAGAGGGTGCCCGATCTTGATAGCCGCATCATTAAAGGCCTTCGGGAGGCCGTCCATCGTATCGCCATTCACTCCGTCCGCATCGATCTCTTTCATCATCTCCGCAGTGGCGGTCCAATTGGGTTTTCCTTCATCGCGCGTGCCCTGATCCCACACCATTACGGGAAAGAACACCTTAACGCCGCGACGATGAAAATCGGCGACCATCTGCTTTACAGCGGGGATGCCACCCGGCATATCGCGGATGAGATCGTACTGATTGCGATCGTCGATGCCGATGTTCGTATAGGTATGCCAGATGAGCACGGCATCAATGCCTCCATAGCGTTTCTCGGTGTCGTCAAGGTAGCGATCGACCGTGTACTTGCCAGCCGCGACATCGTAGAAGTATCGATCTTCCATCATCATCTGCGGTTGGATAAAGCTGGACTGCGTCCACTGGAGCGCAGGCAGATCGTACATATCGCTGCTGTAGCCCATGCGGATATGCCGGTTCGTGCGCCATCCACGCAGCTCCGACAACCATGTCTGATAGCCCTGTGGAGAGCAAGTCTGCGTCCCTCCAATCAGCAGCTTTCCCACATCGTTACAGTCCGGTGCGGTAATGCCTTCGGTGGTTAGTTTGAGGTGCGGATAGTCGATCTGCGCGTGCATTCCAAGGGAGCACGCACAGCAGATTGCGGCCGCAACTGCTTTAGTTCCGAACGATAACTTTTGCATTGTTTCCCCCAGTAGGTTCCTCGTTATGTCGGCTGCTCCGACGTTTCGTTAAATCGCTCCACGACGCCATGACTTCATCCCAGGTTGCCAGCGATGGTTGCGCCCCCGCTCGTGTCACAGAGATAGCTGCTGAGACGCTTGCAAATTCGGCACTTTTGACTGGTTCATATCCCTTCATCAGGCCGACAGCAAACGCAGCATTGAAGGCATCACCGGCAGCCGTGGTATCTATGGCGCGCACGGCATGGGCTGCGATGCGATGCGTAATCCGGTCTTCGCCAGCCAGTACGGAGCCAAGTGCGCCACGCTTCAAAATGACCCCGTGAGCCCCCGCTTTGAAGAGCATGTTCACCAACTCCTCTTCCGTAGTCGCACCCTTGGCGTAGAACTGCGCCTCGGTTTCATTCGGGGTCATCCAGGTGACGCCATGAAGCGTCTCTGCCGGAAGAGTCTGCGCTGGTGCCGGGTCGAGGATGAGCGGCACATTCATCTCAGCGCACATCTCCGAAAGACACAAAACAGTCTCAACTGGAATCTCCAACTGCGTGAGAACAGCCCCTGCGGTGCGAAGAATCTCGGACTTACTCCTCAGCAGATCCGGGGTAACATGCAGGTTTGCTCCAGCCGTAACAACAATACTGTTCTCTCCGGCATCGTCGACAAAGATGCTGGCGATTCCCGTAGCATCGTCGACATCACCCACGCTCGTCATGTCGACGCCTTCCTTCGAAAGATGCTCACGCATCTCTTTTCCGAAGGCATCTCGACCAACCATGCCGATCATCTTGACTACACCTCCGAGCCGCGCGATACCCACCGCCTGGTTTGCGCCCTTTCCTCCAGGATGTGTTTGAAAGCCGTACCCAAAGATTGTTTCCCCGGCACGTGGAATGCGAGGCACTCTCGAAACCAGGTCGATGTTGATACTGCCCACGACAACAATGGGGCGCGAGTCGCTTTGCATTGATTTCTCCAGAGCGTCAATTGTGAGCGAAGAGGGGCGCTGCTGCGATTGCCCCGAGGCCGAGAAGGAAGAAAAGAAACATGAAACCCAAAAGCATCTTGATGCGAGAAGAAGTCCCCGCAAACTCACGCCAGACAAAGACGCCCCACGCTGCGGAGACCATCGTTGCCCCCTGTCCGATGGAGTACGAAACCGCCGGTCCGACAAAGTGTGTACGAGAGGCCACGAAGTTAAAGATCGCTCCTGTGCACCAGATCACACCGCCCAGGATGCCCCAGAGATGCCAGCTCTTTGGCGCGCTAAGGAAGCCGGAGAAATCAACCGCCGCCTGCCCGTCGATGGGTTTCCTCATGAGCAGGTAGTTTGTTGGAATCGCACAAAGTGCAACGCCAACAACGAAGAAAAACGCTACCGCGTAGGGTCCGGATGCGCCAGGGGTAAACATCGCCTTCGAGACAAACGGATAGAAGCTCCCCATCAATACGCCGGAGAGAAGGCTGAGAAGAATCCCCTTGGTCCCAGCGCTCTTCCTGCTCTTCTCCCGCAGCCTGTAAGCCATCGCATCCATAACAATAGCTGCAACGACAAAAGCGATTCCGCCAAAGAGTAACAGAGGATTTCCCGCCGGATTGATGACATAGTTGCTGATCGCGCCAATCACCAGGGCCAACCCAATCCCCACCGGAAAAGCCACAGCCAGCCCCGCGATATCGATAGCCGCAACGAGCAGCAGGTTCGCCAGATTGAAGATGACTCCGCCCAGCAGCGCCATGCCAAGGTGGTAAGGATGCACCTGTTTTAAATCGGCTAGAAAGGCTACGCCCACCTGACCTGTGCTTCCAAGGGTGAGCCCCCAAAGGACAGCTCCGACAAGAAGCCCGACGACATAATCCCAATAAAACAGTTGAAAGCGATAGCCGGGACAAAGCTTCATGGTGTTGGCCCACGAACCCCAGCAACTCATGCTCACCAGCATGAAGAATAAGGTGCTTGCATAGATCTCTGGTTGATACACAAGGTCTCCATTCGGTACAGCGGCACGAGCCAGTCACCTGGCCCGTGCGGTGAATTGAATTAGAAAGCCAACTTCACGGCCAACTGAACGATACGCGCCTCTCGAGCACCGGTCGCCGCACCGAAAGGAACGCCGCTACGTGTACCGGTCTTGGTCTGATACGTCTGGGCCCCGTTCCATTGCGTGTGATTCAACGCATTGAAAGCATCCGCGCGGAACTCAGCATGGAAGCGGTTGAAGATAGGAAATGTCTTTGCCAAGGATAAGTCCAGATTATTCTGCCCTGGGCCGCGAATCGTACCGAGCCCAGAGTTGCCGCGTATTCCGACTACAGGAATGGAGAAGGCTGCGATATTGAACTGATTGAAGAAGTTCTTTTGTCCATGGCCTATGTTCGGGCTTCCGGAGACGAACAATTCATCCGTACCTGCATGGTCCTGAGCACTGGTAGCGTCGTTGATGATGGTAAGAGCATCGCCGGATTCAATGGTGCCAATGGCAGACAAACGCCAGTCGCTCAGCACTTCGCGAAGCGGCGGATACCAGGTCTTTCCGTAGACGGGAGACAGAATTCCGCTATAGACGAACCTGTGGCGATGCGAGAGCGTGCTCTCACCCCGGTTGTATACCTCCGGATATTGGAAGCCGTTGAACCCTCCCTCACCATTCGCCGCCAGGGTATTGACAGTGGGATAGTCCGAGACAGTCTTGCCCCACGTGTAGTTACTCAGGATCTGGAAGCCATGCGTGAACTGGTGTTGAAATTGCACGACCGCGGCGTTGTAGAACGAATTGAGATTTGGGCGTTGAACATAGATATCGCCGAACCTTCCGGCATTATTGGGTCGCGCGGCATCGAAGGCATTCTGCGTCGGCCAGTTCAGGCGATAGGCCGGCAGATTTTCGTTTACGTAGTTCGATCCCTTGCGGCCCTGCGCTCCAAGGTAGGAGAGCGTGATGGTATCGCGCGGGGTAAGCTGATGCTGCACGTCCAGCATGAAACGCTGGTAGTACGGCAATGGGGTCGACTTCTGGTCGTAGTAGTAGACCGTCGATAGCTCTCCGTCACCGAAATAGCCCTGACCAGCGCCAGTGCTCACGGGATAGCTGCCGGGTGTAAGCGGTGGCGAAGTCTGAAAGATATTCGAGAGGTTCAGCACAGGCGTATCGCTGAGCGCTCCTTGTGTCACGTTCGTAATTTCATTGCCGCTGAAGTACCCGGGTACGCCGTTCAGCGCGTTTCCTACTTCGGTGGAGATCTGCGTCGCGCCTACGTCATAAAAGATCGCATACCCGGCGCGAACGACCGTGTCCTTATCCAGGTTGTACGCGATGCTCAGGCGTGGGGCGAAGTCCTTCTTCGGGGTAGAAAGATAGTGCTGAGGCACCCCCTGTGCAATGCCGGGCAGCTTCAATACTCCGCCGTCGACAGTCGGCTGATAGATCGCGCAGCATAGGTTATTGTTCGCGTACAACGGCACGGAGAGATCATAGCGCAGGCCTACATTCATGGTGAGCCGGGGCGACAGCGTGATCTTGTCGTTGATATAAAAACCGATATAGGGGAGCGTCACGTCGAGTTCCGGCGAGGTGGCATCCCCTCCGGTGAAGTCATAGCGCTGATGAATCAGCTCCGGCAACCCCATAGCCAGGTCGGCCATCGCATCTCCCCCCGCATACTGCTCCAAGGCTCCGCCGGTGCTGAACTTCTGCTGAAACTCCACATAGCGGGCGAAGTCCCAGTCGAACTCACCTTTGCGGAAGTAGTTTCCACCAAAGGCAAGCGCGTGGCGTCCCTTCGTCCAGCTCACATTGTCGGAGAACTGCAGCACCTTGTTCTCAGCGCGGAACACCTGGTTGAAGCCTGGGCTTGCATAGTTATCGACCTCCATTTGGAGCACGCCTCGTGTAGTCCCTGAACCGGTATTCTGGAACACCTTGTTCAAGGGATTCGCATCACTGTTCAGATAGGCGATCTGACTCGGATCGACAGTCTGCAAGGCCGAGTCACCGATACCGAAGATGAATTCGTTCACCAGAGAGGGAGTAAACGTGTGGGCATAGTTCACCGTCGTGAGATAGGCGAAATCATCAACGTCCGAGATGTAAAGCTGTGACGGCGGCAGGTTCCCCGTATTGTCGTTGGTGCCGTGCGACTTGGAGTAGGTGACAAAGACATTGTCCTTGGCCGTGAGATTGAAGTCGAAGCGGGTGTCGAAGTGGTACACCGAAAAGCCGAGCTTCTGTGTCGTGACATAGTTCGGCTGGTAAGAAGGCACACCAGCAATATTCGGCAAAGGATACAGCGCCATCAAAGCCGCCGACCCAGGATCGAAGACAGGAGCTCCATCCGGCCTCGTGGCAAGGTCGAGGCGGTTGTTAGGAATAGCAGGACGACTGCTGACACCATCACCGTTGTAGGTCGTATAGAACGGGTTATAAAGCTGCAGTGGGCTGCTTCCACCGAGAAGTTCGCTGAAATCTCCGGTGCGCTCCCCGGCCGAAGGCACATTCTGGTAAACCTGCTGGTTCCCATCGCTTTCAATAAAGTTCTCGTAGTTTGCAAAGAAGAAGATCTTCTTCTGGAACCATGGCAGGATCTTCGGGATGTAGACAGGACCGCCTACGCCTCCCCCAAACTGATTGCGCCGCAGCGTGGGTGCAATGGGATTGGAGTTACCACTGTAAGCAGCAAAGGCCTTGGTGAAGGGATTGACCGCGTTGAAAGCATCGTTCTCGATAAAGTCATACGCTTCCCCATGAAAGGTCGACGTACCGCCCTTGGTCTGCATGCTGAGCGTTGAATAATCATGTCCATTCGCGGCTGAAAAATCGGCAACCTGCAAGGTTCCCGTGCTGAGCGCTTCGACGGAAGGCTCATAGCTCAGGCTGGTTTCGTAGTTGTCCGTGATGTTTACACCGTTGACGTAGAAGCCGTTGTCGCGCGAACCCTGGACAAGACCTCCCGAGGTAAACGCCACGCCGCCCGAGGCGAACTGTGCGCCGACAGAAAAAGTCCCCCCTGGATTCAGGTTTGCCTGAGGCTGTGTCGACACACCCGGCGAGAGCGCGGCAACCGAGGTGAAGTTACGGCCGTTGAGCGGAAGCTGTTCGAACTGCTTCTCCGAAAGGTTCGTGTCGAGGCTTACCTGCCCGGTCTCCATCACTGCGGTTGAGCTATCGACCGAGACTTCTTCTGTCTGTGCGCCGATCTGGAGCTTCAAATCGAACCGCGCATTGGTTCCCAGGTTCACCGCAATCACTGTCGATTTCGCAACAGCAAACCCAGCATGCGACGCCGCAACCTGGTAGGTGCCTGCGGTGATCTCCGAAAAACTGTAGTGCCCGGCACTGTCCGAAAGAGTCTCTTTGGTCGTCTTCTGTTCGAGTGCGAACAGCGTGACCTTCGCTCCGGGGAGGGCAGCTCCTGTCGAATCGGTTACGACGCCTTCGACGCCACCACGTTGCGCAAACTGTCCCAGACACATCGCAGGCAGCATGCAAATTGTCACCACAAACATCCAAACCAACCACCGTGTGAGTTTATGCACCGGAGACCTCCAAAGTTTCTTGAAACGTTTCAAATCGGAACGTGGATGCTTATAGTCAAAATGATTCAGAGATGTCAAGGTATTTTTTTGAGGCTGAATGGGCAGCGTATCTAAAGACGATTCCTCTCTTCTCCCCAAGACGGCCACAACGGGCACTGATCTAAAATCGATTCTGGAACAAAATGAAGCTTTTCAAACAGGTGCCGCATGCCCACCATGAATGAGATCGCGCGGCTCGCCGAAGTTTCACTCGGCACCGTTTCGAACGTCCTGAACAACTCCGCCAAAGTACGCGAACCCCTGCGCCGCAGGGTGATGGACGCCGTGGCAGCGCTGGGTTATGAGCCAAGCGAACTGGCTCGCGGATTGCGCCGCGACAAGACAAACATGATCGGCATGATCATCCCGGACATCACGAACCCCTTTTTTCCGGCGGTCGTACGGGGCGCGGAAGACGCTGCCTTCGGCAGCGGCTATCGATTGGTGCTGTGCAATGCGGACAACAACCAGTCCAAAGAAATTGCCTACATGACCCAGCTGCGAACGTATCTGCCGACCGGCATCCTCGTGATTCCTTCGAACTTCAGCGAGATGACCATGCAGTTAGGCAGCTCCAAACGCAGCGGTCCCGTTATCGTTTGTCTCGATCGAATGCCCCGACACTGGAAGGGCGATACCGTTACCGTAGCGAACGAAGAGGGCGCCGTGCAGGCGACCCAACACCTGATCGATCTGGGCCATAAGCACATCGCTACCATCACAGGACCGCTGCATCTGAGCGGGGCACACGCACGGCTTATGGGATTTCGCCGCGCGCTCAAGCAGGCAGCCATCCAGGTCCCGATGGAGTATGTGCAGGAAAGCTCATTCGACAGGGCTGGCGGGTACTCCGCTGCGCTAGGCTTGCTACAGATGCAACCTCGCCCGACAGCTATCTTCGCGCAGAATGACATGATCGCAATGGGTGTAGCGATGGCCATTCGCGAACTGGGGCTCCTTTGCCCACGTGACGTCTCACTCGTCGGCTTTGACGGTCTCGATGTAACGGAGTTGATGGATCCTCCGCTGGCTTCCGTAATGCAGCCTGGCTATCAGCTTGGCGCGATGGGGATTCAACTGTTGCTGGAACGCGTCAAGGAACCAGACCGGCTGTTTAGGCACCACGTACTTCCCACAACGCTGCGGCTCGGAGCCTCCATTGGACCGCCCCCTCCGGTGCGTCCCGCCAAGAAGACCAGAAGCTCCGCCGCAACAAAATCGAAGAAATAGCCTGCGCCTTATGGAAGCACCTTCTTGCGCTTCACTCCTGCCTTGGCGCCTCCGAGTGCCTGTGTCAGTTCGGAGGCCTTTGCCACTACGAGCGATTTCCAGGACAACCTCCAGCGATGGGTCGGCATGGTCAGGGTGAGCGCACCAACGAGCTCTCCCCGTGCATTGAAGACCGGCGCGGAGATGCCCGACAGCTCCGGCAACCTTCCACCCACAGAAGTCGCATACCCCTGCCCTCGTACCTGTTCCGCGTTCTTGCCGCCGGCGCCCGAGAAGGCACGCAGAACCAGGCCGCCAGCTCCACGATCGAGCGGCAGTTCTTCCCCCAGAGTCACATGCTCGCGCAATGGCTGCGGCGAGTCGATCCAGAACTGACGCACACGATGTCCCTCTCGGCGAACATGCAGTGCGGCCGTCTCACGCGTTAGAGCTACCAGATCGCGCAGGACTGGCATCACCGCTGCCTGCAATCCGTCCGCAGCCTCATGAATCCCCTGCAAGCGAGCCACCTCAGGGCCTATCCGATAGGTAGCCTGCACCGTTCGGATCAGGAATCCCTTCCCTTCCAACGAATGCAACAGGCGCAGTGCGGTGCTCTTGTAAAGGCCCGTACGAGTAGCGAGTTCTGCGAGACTGAGCTCCGCATCCTCGGCTTGAAAGGCTGAAAGCAACGCAAGCACTCGATCGGCGGTTGAAGAGCCTCCCGTAGCTGAAACCGGAATCCGTGGCAAAGTAGCCTCCTTGACAGAGTGGCCGGAGTAAGCCGACACTCTTCGTGCATAACAGAACACCGTTCTATTTTATCAACTTTGACAGGCAGCGATGGTTCAGACGGAACGCGAAGTGGCGAAGGACACCGGGAGTTGGCGCGATGGGCTTTCCTATCGTGTCGGAGCATTACCCCTGCCTGTCTTTGTCCTGCTCTTCGCCGCCGTCGGAGCCCTGACGGCAGCCCATGCACTGACCACCGATGTCTCCATCATGATCGCCACTCTGACCGTTGGCGGCAGTCTGTGTGCCTGGCTCGGAGGGGTGATCCCTCAGGTTCGCCGCCTGGGCGGCCCGGCGATCACTGCGGCATTTCTTCCGTCTTACCTGCTCTACCGGCATTGGCTTCCGGCAAATCTGGTTGAGACCGTAACGGCGTTCACCAAGGGCACGAGCTTCATCTACCTGTACATCACAGCGATTATCGTGGGCAGTATCCTCGGCATGAACCGAAAGGTATTGCTGCAAGGCCTCGTTAAAATCCTCGTGCCCCTGCTGGCCGGATCATTGCTTGCGCTCCTGCTCGGCTCCCTTGCAGGTGCGGCACTGGGACTCCACATGTCCACAGTCATTCCCATGGTCCTCGTGCCGGTAATGGCCGGAGGAGTGGGTGAGGGCGCCATTCCACTGTCACTCGGTTATGCCGAAATCCAGCATGGCAATGCGGGTGAACTTCTTGCTCACATCCTGCCGGTAGTGCTCTTTGCAAACCTCGTAGCGATTGTTCTCGCCGGATGCCTGAACTCGCTTGGAAGCCGCTATCCCGCACTGACCGGCAATGGCGTATTGCAACCGGTCTCGAACTCCACGGCATTTCTATCGGCACCTCTCGAAGAGAAGTTCCCTTTGACGATCGGGCGCCTGTTTGCCGCCTCAGCATTCGGGATAGCCCTTTACCTGCTCGGTGTTCTCCTTCATGCGCTCATCGCCTTTCCAGCACCGGTCATGATGCTGATCCTGGCGGTTCTTCTTAAAGTTTCCAACCTGCTTCCCTCCTGGCTGGATCAAGCGGCAGCCACCGTAGGACGATTCTTCGCTGTGACCGTAACCTACCCACTCCTCTTCGCCGTTGCGGTCGCTCTGACGCCATGGTCGGCAGTGAAAGAAGCACTCCACCCCACGAACCTTCTGCTGATTACACTCATCGTGGTCACACTCACGGCAACGGGTTTCTTTGTCGGACGATGGATGCAGATGTTTCCCATCGAAACGGCACTCATCAATGCCTGCCACACCGGCTCCGGAGGTACAGGCGATGTCGCCATTCTCACCGCGGCAGAACGCCTTGAGCTAATGCCCTTTGCACAGATTGCGACGCGCATCGGCGGAGCTATTACGGTGACTCTTACCCTTCTCATCCTGCGAACACTCGCACACGGACGCTGACCATGTTTGAACGAATTGAATTTAGCGCCACTCCCAGCGGCCCCTTGAAGGGTGTTCGAATCATTGACCTGTCGCGTCTTGTGGCCGGCAATACGCTCACCATGACCCTCGGCGATCTCGGCGCCGACGTAATCAAGGTGGAACCGCTTGCTGGCGATACCCTGCGCGAATGGCGCGTCGCAAATATTGAAACAGCCTGGAAGACCTACAGCCGCAACAAGCGGAGTCTGTGCCTGGATCTGAGGCATCCAGACTCGCGCGATATTATGTTGCGCCTCATCGCGGGAGCGCACGTGATGGTGGAGAGCTTTCGCCCGGGCACCCTGGAGAGCATGGATCTTTCTCCCGAACTGCTTCTTGCGGTGAACCCTGCGCTCGTTCTGGCACGTATCTCCGGATGGGGCCAGACAGGCCCGTACGCTGACCGGCCCGGATTCGGAACGCTGGTCGAAGGGATGTCGGGATTTGCTTCGATGAATGGGTTCGCGGACCGCGAGCCTGTGCTGCCTCCCATCTATCTTGGAGACATGACGGCCGGTCTCTATGGTGCGATCGGCATTCTTGCCGCGCTACGCCACGTAGAGGTTACCGGAGGCCAGGGACAGGTAATCGATATTCCTTTGCTCGATCCGTTGTTCTCCATCCTTGGGCCGCAGGCTGCGAACTACCGTCTTACAGGCAAAGTAAAGCCACGCACAGGCAGCAGGTCTACAAACAGCGCGCCACGCGATGTCTATCGAACGGCGGACGGACATTGGATCTGCCTCTCTGCTTCAACCCAGAGCATGACAGAAAAGCTGTTCGGCGCCATTGGGCGTCCGGAACTCACTGCAGATCCGCGCTTCGCGACCAATTCACTACGGCTGAAGAATGTTGAGGCGCTGGATGAGATCGTTGCAGGTTATATAGGCAGCCTTACACAAAAAGACTGTCTTGAATTCTTTCAGCAGAATGGCATAACCGTCGGACCTGTCTACGATATGGCCGATATCGAACAGGACACCCACTTCCACGCCCGCCAGATTATCGTCGAGTTGCCCGATGCGGAGATGGGGACCATCCCCGTACACGCGATTTCTCCGCGACTCGCAAAGACGCCCGGAGGCTTTCACAGAGCCGCACCACATCTCGGGGCAGACACTCGAGATGTTCTGCGCGAGGTTGGATACGACAGGTCTGAGATCGAAGCTCTTGAGCTAAACAGCATTGTTAAACCACCGGAGAAATCCGATTAGGAGCCGGTATGATGCGCAGCAAATTATTTGTTCCTGCCGACCGTCCGGAGCTCTTCGAGAAGGCCTTGCGCTCAGGCGCCAACGCTATCTGCTTCGACCTGGAAGATGCTGTCATCGCTGGCCGAAAAGTTGAAGCCCGCGAAAATCTACGCTCGTTCTTTTATAAACATGTAGCTGATGGATATCCGCTTCTGCTCGTCCGAACAAACCCCGTTGGATCGTCCCATTTCCATCAGGATATAGAGTGCGCGCTGTGGCCCTCACTCTATGCGATTGCGCTTCCCAAGGTGGAACGGCTCGAAGATATAAGCGCTGCGGTATGCGAGATGGAACGAGTGGAACGCTTGCGCAATTTGCTCCCCCCTGTCCGAATTCTTCCCACCATCGAGTCGCCCCGAGGCCTGCGGATTGCAGCGGAGATCTCCATGAGTTCTCCGCGTGTACTGGGTCTGCAGATGGGCTTTGCCGATCTGATGGAACCACTGGGAATCGCTCCGGAGAATACGCTTGCACGTAACCAGGTCCGTCTTATGCTGCGTCTTGCGGCGGCAGAAGGCGGATTAAATTGCTACGACTCAGCCTTCCCCGATTTTAGAGATCCAGTTGGATATGTGAGCTCCCTTCAATCAGCACGGGCACTCGGATTTGCCGGAGCCAGTTGCATTCACCCTAGCCAGATCGCCGCCGCGAACCTTGCGTTTTCACCGACCGAAAAAGAACTCCTCTATGCCCAGCGCGTTGTGGATGCCGCCAGACAGGCAGCAGAGTCCGGGAATGCTGTTACATCGGTGGATGGCAAAATGATCGACGAACCATTTATCCAACGAGCGCGAGCACTTCTCAAATCTGTCGGTCGCTAAGATTAGTCATACAAAATTATTCTGCTGATTTCAAACCCGTCACAATCGTTGATATGTCAGCGCTTCGGCTTGTTCTTGCCTTTGAGATTGAGTGCCACAGCAGCGCGGATGAGATCCTTCAAGGCCGCCTCATCGATCTTGTCGCCTTCGTGAATGTCGATAGCTCGCCTGACATTTCCTTCAAGGCTGGAGTTGAACAGCCCTGAAGGGTCTTCCAACGCAGCGCCCTTGGCAAAGGTCAGTTTGACGGCGCTCTTGTACGTCTCTCCCGTGCAGATGATGCCACCGTGGGAAAAGACAGGCGTCCCCCTCCACTTCACCTCTTCGACAATCTCAGGGTCTGCCTTGTGAATGACTTCGCGCACCTTCGAGAGCGTCTTTCCGCGCCAGTCTCCGAGTTCCTTGATCTTTTCGTCGATGAATGCAGAGGCGGATTCCATCAGGACAGGCTCCTTTATGTTCAGTTCCAACTCTCGCAGCTATCTCGCTGCGCACAGCTTACGCTGCAACCGGTGGAACGTACAATCCGAAAGTCTGAGAACGTCAGTAAAAGCAGTGCGCTTCGGGTTGCCTGCACCATCCATCCCCATGGCTCGTCTGCATAACGACGAAGTGGATAAGGCGGCGCGCCTGGCTGCCCCAAAAAGTTATCGCATTTGTAGCGTGACTGGCCGGAGCTTCCGCCTAAGTCGCATCCAATGGATTGGGTCGTCAGAACTTGCAGGGCGGCATGCTGCGCCTCAAAACCATGCAGAAGGGGAATCCCTTGAAGGCAATATTTTTTGAGAAGTTCGGTACACGCGATGTCTTGCAGTTCGGCGACAGGCCAGAACCTGCACCTCAACAAAAGGAACTACTCATCGAGGTGCAACGGTCGAGCGTCAACTTCGTCGACATCCGGGAACGGCAAGGCACCTATAACCGCCCAGAGACACACGTCGGCGGCATCGAATTACCACACATCTCGGGCCTCCAGGCGGTGGGCACCGTCATTGCAGCTGGCTCTAAGGAAGACACGGCCTGGATTGGAAAGAAGGTGGTGGCGTACACGCCCAAAGGTGGTGGCTACGCTCAAAAAGTCGTCGCTGAAACCGGCTTCTGCGTTGAGATTCCTGAGTCGGCAAATGCCGATCTCTTTGCGGCTCTACCCAACCAGGGTCTTACTGCGTACCTCCTTTTGACGGCATCGACGCAGATTCAGCCCGGAGAATCGGTACTGGTTCAGGGTGCTTCAGGAGGCGTGGGGAGTCTCGCGGTTCAGATTGCGAAGATCCTTGGCGCAGGAACGGTCCTCGGAACAGCGAGTACAAGCGAAAAACTGGACTTCATCCGCAGCCTGGGCGCGGACGATGCGATCGACTACACGCGTGAGGATTGGACCAAGCGCGTCCTTGAGAACACCAGCGGGCGCGGGGTAGATGTGATTCTCGAGTCGATCGGCGGCGACATCTTCGAGCAGAACTTTGAATGCCTCGCACCCTTTGGCCGCCACATTATCTTCGGATCGACGCGCGGCCCCGGACAGCCCTTCGCGCCGCGCCGGCTCATGCAAAAGTCTCAAACGATGACGGGGTTTTATCTGCCGGTCTTCCTGGCTAAGCTTGAGTTGATCCGGGCAGGAATGGAGTTCCTGGTCAAGGCCACGCTGGAAGAGAAGCTGCGCCCTTCCATCGCTCGCATACTTCCATTGAGTCAAACAGCAGAAGCACATCGTCTCCTGGAAGACAGGGAAGTTCAAGGGACGATTCTTCTAGACACAAAATAAGGAGACAGCATGTCCCAGGATGAATCGACAGAGCTTCACGTGATACACGGAATGGCACAACTGGAGCCGGGTCTTCGTCTCCATTACGTCACAGCAGGAGAGGGAGACCGCACCATAGTTCTTCTGCACGGTTTTCCGCAGACCTGGTGGGAGTGGCGTCGCGTGATTCCGATCCTTGTAAAGGCGGGCTATCGCGTCATTGCGCCAGACTATCGAGGTGCCGGACACTCTTCACGACCCGCAGCAGGATACGACAAACGCACAATGGCAGGAGACATTCATCGCCTGTTGAGAGAGCATCTCCAGATCCAACAACCGGTGGCGATGGTAGGTCACGATATTGGACTAATGGTCGCTTATGCGTATGCGGAGAGGTTCCGCGAGGATGTCTCTCATCTTGTTGTGATGGACGCTCCGCTGCCGGGGACCGAGGTTTTTGACAGGCTTCGTGTTGACCCTCGCGTCTGGCACTTTGCCTTCCACGGTACGCGAGACGTTCCCGAGATGCTCGTCGCCGGCCGGGAGCGTCAGTAGCTGCAGCTCTTCTATAACGCGCGCATCTTCGATCCCTCTGCCATCAGCGAAGAAGATCTGGACATCTACGAGTCAGCGTATAGCGCTGCGGGAGCGATGCGTGCAGGCTTTGAACTCTACCGTGCCTTCGACCAGGATGCGCAGGAGAATCGGTCAGCGCTTGAACGAAACGGAAAGCTTAAAATTCCGATTCTCTCTATCTTCGGGGCAATCAGTAATACCGGCTCGGGCGTCGTAGAGATGATGCATGAAGTCGGCGAGGACATCACAGGTCTTGAAATCCCACGCGCTGCCCATTGGATCGCGGAAGAAAACCCGGAAAAATTCGGAGCAGCCCTACAGCAATTTCTGGATCGATAACGACCACGTCACGCGCTCCTATAAATCTGCTCTCGATTCGAGATGAGCCTACCGCTCCAGAACAATATTGACGGGAGTAAAAGAACCCAGGTATAGGCGCGGGAACTTTTACCAGGTTTGGCACGTTATCTTTCCATGAAATCCCGACTGGCCCTTGCGATCTCTCTGAGCCTTTTCCTTATTTCAGGATCACTCCTTGCTGCTCCTGTCGTTACCGAAGATGCCATTCGAGCAACGCTAGCTGCACACGCAGTACCACTACACGGTGCTGGAGAAGCTCGCTTGCTTGTTGAAGCACGCAGCCACGATTTCTTTCTGTTAGGAGAACTTCATGGCGAACATGAGATACCGGAACTCATGAAAGATCTGTGGCCTCAGCTATGGACGGCTGGATACCGTCATGTTGCAGGGGAGTTGAGTCCCTGGGCGGCAGAGCACTTGGATCAAGCCAAAGGGCTGTGGACACAAGACCAGGCCGCGTTGGTCGATCAGTTCGCGGGGCCCAACCACCATGTTGTTTGGGGGTGCGATATAGACGAAGGCCAACCTGAACGCCTTATTGCGGATATTGCCAAGCTCAATCCCGAGGATGCCACACTAAAGCAAATGGTGGCCCTCACCGCTCAGGGCTATAACCGGAAGCAAGCCCCTCAACTACTAAGCCTGTCAGAGACAGATCATCCAGCCAGGGACATAACGACTGGCGGCATCTCTCTCTGGAACAATCTTCGTCAGACTTTGCGCGTTGAAGCACTTCGCTCAAATCCCGGCACCAGGCTTGGGGCCTCCGAAGCCAGGGAGTTAGTGATGAAGGAACTTTTCCTTAGCCATTATCGGCAGGCACCCGAGGGTAAAGTCTTCCTGCGATTCGGACGTAACCATCTTCATCGCGGCTATGATGCACGCGGTGTTTCCACGCTGGGCAACTTTGTAGCGGAGTTGGCGGTCGCCGAAAATAAATCCGTTTTCAATGTGGGTGCCTTTGCAGCAGGGGGCAAAGAACATCTTGCTGGCGAAACTTTCAATGCGGATGAGAGGCAAGATGAACTTTCATTCGCTCTTCTGGCTCAACTTGCCGGAACAGATGCGACTTTATTCGACCTCCGTATGCTTCGTCCCATGCTCCACTCCATAGCGCCGGAAAAACGCACACCTCTTGAGACCAACCTGACCTACTGGGCAGATAGCTATGATTTTCTTATCTGCTATCCCGTCGTTTCGCCACTTATGAATGATTTACCGCGGGGAGTTGCAGGAGGTGAAATGGAAAGGCGTTAGGTCCCTTGCGAAGTGCCCTCAAAACTTATGAATCCATGGCCTCGCAAACAAGAAAGCTCTGCCTGCCGGGGCGGTATTCATCTTCTTCCCCTTTCCTGTTCTGAATGGGAATGACCTGTGTCTTATGTGGCCACTGGAGCGCAGGGAGTACCTGTTCGGCTGATCCGTGCAGTTCAATCAACAGATCCCACCGCCTCGTCAATTCCAGGGTCGTCGGAGTGAAGAGAGTCTCTTCAAATCCCTCGCAGTCGCACACCACAAGCACCCTTTGCAAAGAAAACTCCTTCATGTCGCTGGGTGTGAACAGGTTTCCAGCCTTCACCAGGTGGGCAACGTTGTTAAGCTTGGCCATAGAGATCGTAAAGGCCTTCTCTTTAGGCTCCGGGTCGTAGGCATGCACCGGAATGTTAAGCATCCTGGCTAGCCCGCAAGCGTAGTAGCCCTCCGCACTCCCGATGTCGATCACGCAGTCATAACCCTTCATCCCGGCTTGAAAAAGAAAGGGGTGGAGTTCCTTCTCGTAGCTGCCGACAAGTTTGGGGACACACCATCGAATAAGGGCAGAATCTGGAGGATAGGTCATACCTGCAAATGGACCGTCCAGAACCTTGAGCCCCTTGCAGGCAATATGTTTCTTCACTTGAGTGAGTAGGCCTGAATGGCGGAGGAACGATACCTGCCATTGCCGTGATCGGATGGCTCTGATGCGTTCAAAAACCCACCTGGGGAGAACCTGCTCTGCGAGTGCCCTCATCGGTCTGCTCAATGATGTGCCTCTCTAGGTGTAGCAGCTTGAAGCAGAAACACCTTGCTCAATTACTGGCCCTTGGAAGCGATTGAACTTAAGTGCAGACGGCTATACACCATCTCGCTCAAGCATGCCCACTGCTAGGAAGTTTACGCCATTGAGATGTCACGAGTCCTGTTTCAATTCGACTGCAGCAGGTAGATGGCCCAGGGCTGGGTGGAATCCAGTCCGATAAGGAAGATGGCATATTGGCTACCCAGTTGTCCGGCGATGGCCACGGCCTGGAAGGGATACGCGGCGCCGGTTGAATTGCCCGGATACATTTTGCCGACACAGACCTTGGCCTGGCGATATAAGCCGTTATTCGAAGTGTCCTGCGGGCCGAGGTCGATGACGAAGTCGTTGTTCCCATACGGATAGTTGGGGTTTTGGTGATTGTCGGAGCCGGGGTCAGGGAGCCCCGTTGTCAGGTTCACGGGGAAGTCTCCGCCATAGATCAGGGTAGAGCTGGAGGCGTCAGCGTCCACGGACGGACAACCGGTGGACCCGGTGGGCACGCTGGGGAAGCCGAACGAGGCGAGATTCGAGGACCAGGTCACACCCTGGTCGTTGTTTCCGGCTTCATAGATGAAGCCAAGATACTGCTTGCCGACGACTGTACTGGTGTCCAGCGGGCTGGACGGCTTGGGCAGACCGACTGCGCCGGTGCCCGCGCCGAGAACATTGTTGTATTGAAGGGCAGGAGCTGTATGGGGAAGAAAGCCCTGCCCAGTGTGGCCGTTATCTTCGACCAGAAGGCCGGTCGAACCGATGCCCACCACTGCCTGCGGCGGATTCGATTCGTCTTGTCCTCCGGGATCGGTGATGACCAACTGCCCAGGGACGTTGGTGATATTGCCAAAGAACGTGGGCCCACAAGCTCCCGGTACCGGTACCGAAGAGGAGGGGGATTGTGCCGGCGACGTTCCCTTTCCATCGGCAGCGACTTCAGAAGGAAGTCTGTATTGCTGGATGTTCTGAAAAGTGACGGTACTGCCGCTGGAGACGACATCTACGCTGCCATAGGCGGTATCGGTTGCTGGGTTCCAGATGTTCAGCGGCTGATAAATGGGTGGTTGGCCGGGTAGGCCGGTCAAGAGTTGCTTGCTCTCCGTAGACGGGATGGTGACGAACTGGTAGGTCTGCGCGGAGGAGAAACTCGGGCATTGCGTGGCGGCGACGAGAGGCTGGACCGGCTGCCCGACCAACTGCACCAGCCCCCCGGCCTGACCGGCGAGTTCCACCGCGAAGCTGCCAGGCTTAGATGGGTTGTAAGCCGTACCTTCATACGAAGGGGTGCCGTTGTTGATGATTTCGTTGTACGTAGCTGTAATACCCAAGGTTCGCAGACCGCGCTGGCTGATCGTAAAACTACCGGCATTGAGAACCTGAGGGCCGGGCTGGGTCTGAGGCTGGTAGGTTGTCTGCGAGAACGCCAACCCCACATCGTCAAGGGTATAAGTCAGAGGAGACTGCCCAGCGCTCGATCCAAAAACATACGGTGCAAAGTAGGTTTGCACGCTTGGTGCGGGTGCTGGTGCGGCGGCCTGCGTGGCCGGAATCGGGCTTGAGCTGCATCCGGCAAGCCAGCCGAGAAACAGAACTGTCCCCAGGCAAGCTGCCACCCGCATGAATTGTCCGGATTGAGATTCGAAACACTGCATAACGATTTCCTCTTTGCTAGAAGCTGCCCTTCAGGCCGAACTGCAGGATGCGCGGATCGTGCGCGTCCACCGGATGCAGGAAGGAGTTCCCGGCGAGGCAGCCGGAGGCGCCCGCGGAGTAGAGTTCGGTCTGGCTGCCGTAACAGTTGATGACGTTGTTGCCGGTATTGCCCGGATGGCTGGGGTCGGTGATGCGGAACTGGGTGTGATTGAAGACGTTGAAGGCTTCGGCGCGAAACTCGATATCCAGGCGCTTCGTCGGCTTGAAGTGTTTGAACAGCGAGACGTTGAAGTTGATGCGCGAAGGATTGTTCAGGGAGTTGCGTCCGGCGTCGCCGAAGGTTAGACCGCGCGGCGCGGCGAAGGCGCCCGGGTTCAGCAGCAGCGGCCCCACATTATTGGAGTTCTGCGCAACAAACGGCTTGCCTACGCGCGCTTTGCCGATCACATCCGGATAGGACCCGATCCCCAGCCCGTCGCCTACGCCGGCATTGTCCGCCGCGCCGGTGCCGTCTCCGCCACCCCCGTTGATGACGCTGAAGGGCGTTCCGGTCGAGTAGGTGGTGATGCCGCTGATCTGCCAGTCTCCCAGCACCGTCTTCATAACGGGCGAGAAGTCCGGTGCGTTGGGAGCTGCGGCGACAGGAGTAGCCTCATCGTCCGAATCGTCGCCATTGCCTACCAGGTGCGTGAAGCCGTGGAGCAGGCGCAGCAGCGGAAGATCGTAGATATAGCTGACGTTCAGCAGTTGCCGCTGGTCGAAGTCCGAGGTGGCGTGGTTGGAGTGAATGTCGAGAGAGTTGGCGAAGTTGGCCGAGGCACGGTCGGAGGAGTCGTCCAGGGAGTGGCTGTAGGTATAGGCGATACCGACAGTCAGCGGCCCGGTCGTCTGGCGGAGCGTGGCCTGAAAGGCATCGTACTCGGAGTCGGCGCTGTTCTGCACCGCGATGATATTGCTGAAGCCGAGATACGGCCGCAGGGCATCGGCGCTTACGCCAAGCTTTGTAAAGCTGTTTGTAGCACCTTTTGCGAATCCCGGATTACCGGTACAGGCAATGAACGCATTCGCGTAGCCCGGATCGTTGGGGCCGATGGCAGCAGAACTCGGAATGGTGATGCCGCCACCATTGGAAGCAGTATTCACACCCGCTGCAGAAAAGGCGCCATTCTGGGCTCCGCTGGAGCAGACACCGGCAGTGACGGGCTGCCCCGGCCCAAAGGGATTCAACCCTTTGCTGAGCGGCTGCAACTGATTGAGATCGCTCACTGCCGTCAGGTGCGTGCCCTTAGTGCCGACGTAGGCGATCTGTCCGATCATCCCCTTGTGCACTTCGCGCTGAATGCTCAGGCTCCATTGCTGGGTATAGGAGTACACGGCCTTTGTGGGGATCGAAGTTACGTTCAAGGGGAAGGTAGAACCCGTCCCTGTACTGTTCCCGCACTGTGTCGTGCCTGGCTGGCAGTAGCCCCCAATAAGGTTGTAGGCATCGGAAGGACTGGTTTGGCTCTGAATATTCGACTGGGTTTCGCTCAGAACCAGGGGCGCGCTGCCGATCAGCGAGCCGACATTGGCTTCGTAGCCGGTCCCGTGCTCCCAGAAGAGGCCATAGCCGCCGTGGATAGCGGTCTTGCCGTCACCCCAGGGATCCCAGGAAAAGCCTACGCGCGGCGAGGGATGGAACAGTTTATTGGACATGCAGCTATCAGGCACAGGGCTGGCGCCGCACCGCACCAGTCCGTTCACGATCGCAGGATCGAGCGAGCCGAGAGTGTAGGGGCCGGTTTGGCTCAGGGAAATTGCTTTGCCGCTGGTCTTGGACACCAGGTTTCCCTGGTTCGGGTCGATATAGATGGACGAACCAAGGGATTGACTGAAGGCCTCGGGCCGCCAGTTGTAGGCCGTACCGTTGGGGTTATACCAGGCGCCGAAGAGGCTGGCCCGGAAGCCGGCGTTGATTGTCAGGTGAGGGAGTATCCGCCAGTCGTCCTGCAGATAGAGATCGGCTGTCTTGTAGCGGTTGTGATACTCCCCCTGCCCGCTGTCCTGCGTGTAGCTCTTGATGGCCCCTTGGGGATTGGTTACGGCTCCGTTCGCGTTAGGATTCGGCAAGAAGCCTGAGCCGGCCAGAAAGTCCACGAAGGCATTGCCCGAGGTGTGGGTCGATTGCTGATTGCTGAAGGTGAGTAGTCCCTGCAGGTCGCCGGAGTTGGCGCCGGTAACAGCGCTCAGCTCGTTCTGCTGCACATACGAGCCCCAGAATCCCCACTGCAAGGTATGCTTTCCGACGATCATGCTGGCGTCATCGCGAATGGTAAAGGTGGGATTGTCCTGGGCCCACGGTGCGTAACCCGTATCCACGGCAAAGCCATGTCCCCCGTACGCTCCGTTGGTTCCCTGAAAGACCAGTCCCGGTAGCTTGCCCCCGCCGTACCCATTGTTGAAGATGTACCCCATGGGGCACTCGGTCACGGACGCAGGATTAAAGGCTGCATTTGGCGCTGAAAAGACAGAGCACATCGTACCCTTGATTGGCATTCCTCCCTGCGAGGCTGGATCGGTCAAAGAATCCGGCCTGCTGAGAGACGAGACACCGACTCCCGGCTGCGGAGCGAGGGAGATGTGTTCGACCTCGTAACCTGCCGACACAAGGTTGATGATTCCATGCGGCAAGGTCTGTGCCAGAAGAACAACCATGTCCAGTCCGGGACCGTTGAACCGGTTTTCGACCGTAGGAAAGCTGTTCTGGACGATTCCCCACTGCGGAGCGAGCGTCACTGTATCCCAGCTATCGTGCACGTAGCGAAACGACAGACGTTCGCGCTCCGTCAGATTGTGGTCGATGCGAAACAACTCCTCCCGCCAGTGGGTCGGCGGCGAAACAGCGGCGACGAAGCAGTGAAACAGCGGCGAGGCATTGGTCGAATTGCAGCCACTGGCCGAGTTGGGCGCGGGAATCAGCCCGGAGTTGAGAATCGCCGCACTCGTGTAATCCACCGGCACCTGCAGGCCGGCGTTATAGGTTGCGCCCGCAGTACTGTTGAAGGAGGTGGAGTTGGATACTCCTGCCTGCGGGCAATCGGGAAATTGTGACGGGCTGAACGTTCCGGACCCTCCTGGAACCGGCGTCGGGCATAGGTCGAAGAAGTTCCCGGCCCGCTCGGCCATGGTGGGCACAGCCTGGTTGTAATCGACCGGGGTCTTTTCGCGGCGAATCTCTTCGGAGAAGAAGAAGAAGGTCCTCGTCTTGCCGGTGTTGTAAACGCCAGGGATATAGATAGGGCCGCCGATGGTGCCGCCGAAGTCAAGCCTCCGATAGAGTGGCGTGCGATAGACGGACTTGCCCTGGAAACCCTGAGGTTCTGCATTCGGTTGATCGAAGTAGTTTCTGGCATTGAACATCTCATTGCGCAGGAAACCGTAGGCGACGCCGTGAAAGTTCTCCGTGCCCGATTTCGTTGTCACCAGAACGCTTCCCGAGGCGCTCTTGCCGTAGAGCGCGCTGTAGTCGGCGGTAAGGATCTTCATGTCCTGAATGGAGTCAACGCTGGGATAGACAACCAGCGGCTCACCTTGTCCGCGGCTGGTATTGATGCTGGTGTTGAGCACATCGCTGCCGTCCACCTCGAAGGTGTTGTATTCCACGCGGCCGCCATTGACGCTGAACTTCGCGCTTCCGGATACGCCGACCTTGGCTTCGTCCTGGCCCGTCTGGTTACTGACGCCGGGAGAGAGTGCACTGAGAGACAGAAAGTTGCGGCCGTTCAATCCATAGCCGGTGACCTCGCTGCTGTTCAAGGTCGTAGACATGGACGCCGTGCCTGTATCGACCGTGGTGGGCGCCCCGGCACTGACATTTACATCCTGACTGACCTCATTGACTGCAATCTGAGCATTGAAGACGATCGCCTGTCCGGCAGCGAGAGAAAGAATCTGGCTCGATCTCCGGCTGAATCCCTGCGCCTCCACGATGAGCTGATAGCGTCCGGGAGGAAGCCCGGGAACGGTGTACGCACCCGTGCTGTCTGTTTTGGCCTCACGCTTCACCAGCGTTTCCTGATTGACGATCTGGATTGTTGCCGCGGGAATCGCGGCTCCATCGGGATCGGTAACCTGCCCCGAAAAACGCCCGGTAGCAGTCTGTCCGGCAAGGCGCAGGGCGCTGAATACTGGAACCAGCGCCACTGCGAGCAGTAGCCATCGAAATGATCGAAACATCTTCTGAAAGGCTCCTAGTCCTTGTTTTCGCTTTGCCGTTCCCATCTCCGTCTTCATTTATTTAGGAAGGTAGTAACGAATCGATGTGAACCACATGTTGTCAATGGCCTTTGGAGAGTTGGTCAAGCCGGCTGCGGGATTGCCGATTCCCTGCCACGTCCGGCGCTCGGCATAGGAGTACTGAATTCCCTGCTGCAGCGTTCCGCGCGAACCCCGATAGAAGCGGAACCAGTAGCCAAAGGTTCCTTCCTGGATGTTGCGGTTATCCGCGTTGCAGTTGGAGGGGCCGGAAGCCACATTGCCACCGCCGTTTGGCGAGGTAACGGGCAGCACCTCGACATAGCAGCCGGCGACATTGTTGGTGGGCGCGCCATAGCCGCCCAGGATCGGCTGACCCAGCGTGGGTCCGGCAGTCGTGACGGTATATCCGGTGTTGTACCAGGCACGCTTGGCATATTCGCCGCCGTAATACCCGTACAGATCGAGACGCGGCGTTGCATGCCATTCGACCGATCCCAGAGCCGAGCCACCCGAGAGCAGTTCGAGCGAGCCGTCGGGATGTGCTGTAGCGTCCGGCAACTGCGCGCTGCTGTAGCGGCCGATACCGTTCCCGGCGAGGATATGCCCATCAATCTCCAACTTCTTGGCAAACAGCCACACGCGCGCATTCGCGCCTACGCCGCCGCCATCGGCCTTCGTTGTGTAAGCGCCAAGCGCGGAGGTCGTAACCGGTTGTGCCGCACCGGCGGGAGCGGGGCCATTCGGATAGACACGATCACGGAAGAAGCGGCTGATGCCAAAGAGTTCGAAGTGTCCCCAGTTGGTTTCGTAGGCGGCCTTGGCAATCAGGTCCGGAGCTTCGTTGAAGCTATAGTTCGCCGTGGAGTTATAAAGCCCGCCACCGTTTCCTGTCTGCTGATAAGCAATCGTAGGAAGATTGTGGCCGCCGATGTTGAGCGTCTGCGACTCTTCGACGGCTCCGCCGATCCAGAACTTGTTCGACAGCCTCTTCACGACACGAAAGCCGTACTGGCGTTCCCAGGTGAATCCGACGTTGTACTGTGCGTCGACCGTCAATGGTATGGCTTCGGAGTTGTTCTCCAGACCGTGCCGGTATTCGGTGGCGAGCGACCACATCTGACCGCCCGTCAGAATCCAGCCGTTGTTCAGCTCGGCCTGTGCCCATGCCTGGCGCAAACGCAACGGGTAGCTGTTGCTCTGGTTGTCGTTCGAAGTCGTTCCAGCGGACAGAAAATCCGCCTCGAAGTACCCGCGCAGTGTCGCGGCCGGGATCTTGCCTTCCGCCAACAGCGAAATACGCGACTGCCTGCCGCTCGCGTTGAACTCGGACAGCTCGCCTGCCGTTGTACCGGCGAACGGAATTCCGGTGAACTGGGTGTTCACATCGCCGCCGATCGCACGTTGCCGGTCGACGGTCTCAGCCGCGAGGAAGCCGCCCGGCTTGAGGCCGATTCCCATGAAGCGAATCATGTCGGGATTTTCGAGCTTCTTCGTCTCTTCCTGGCTCGCCTGAACCTGCGTTGAAAGTGAACTCGATGTCGTCTTCAGGGTTGCCACATCGCCCTGCAGCGTCGTAACCGTGGAGCCATCCGTGCCGATAATAGCCTGAGTGGCCTCGAGCTTCTGCTTGGCGTCGGCGGCATCCTTGCGGGCCTGCTCCAACTCGGCATCACGCGCTGCCATGCGCTGCTGGAGAGCCTCGTACTTCTGCTCCAAGTCGTTCAACTTGCTGTTGACCTGATCGAGTTTTTGAAACTTCTCGTTCAACTGCTCCAGCAGAATCTCTTCCTGCGTCGGTGCTTTCGTCTTCGTTTTCGCGACCTTTGTCCTGACTGGTTTGACTGGCGGCTGATCCGTACCGCTCTGTGCCTGCGCCACGACGCATGTTGCTAGAACCACTCCGGCCACCATCTGTCTAAATCTGTTCATTTTCTTCTCCCTTGGTCCTGTCTTGTCCTGTGCGGAAATATCTTTGTCAATCGATCGTGATCGTGGCGACGACGGCCTTTGTCGGGTCGGCAATCGAGGTGGCAGTCACCTTGACAATGTCGCCTTCCGGCACCGTTGCGGGAGCGGTGTAGACCGTATCCACAGCGCTTGTGGTCTTGGCCGGATTGAACGAGCCGCAGTCGCTCGATCCGCAGATCACAGTCCAATTCACCCCGGCATCTGTCACGTCGTTATTCAGCACCACTCTGAGCTGAGTGGTAGTGCCTGCCCTCAATGTGGCTAGCGGCGCAGGCGCGAATCCCACCGAGATCGGAAGGCCGCCAATGGTCAGCGTGGTGCTAGAGAACTTGCTGTGGTCGCTGGTCGAGATCGCATAGAGGGTGACCGTCCCTAGCTTCGGTGTGGCGGGGGGCGCGGTATAGAACGCCACATAGCCGGCGCCACTGGTTACGTAACTGGGCAGAGGCCCGCTTATCGTGTGCGCTGGAGTGAAGGTGCCGCACGATTGGTCCTGTGTCTGTCCCGGCGGCAGCGGAGCGCCTGGAGGCAGCGCGCTTCCGCAGTACGCGCTCCAGTCCGCACCCAGCAACTGCGGATCGTTCGTCAATGTCACGTCGACATACGTACCGTGGCTGGTCGTGAGCGACACCGGAGGACTCTTCAGGGGAGTTCCGTTCTCGTCGGTGAAGGTAATCGGCTTGACTACAATGTCGGATACGGAGCTGCCGGAGGAGCAGCCCGATACCGCTGCCAGACTGGCTAACAGCAAGGCAAGCGCTGCTGGCCGAAAGCTTTGTGAAATACAAATTCTCTTGAGCATGAGCACAGGGATCTTCATCACTTCCTCTTGTTCAGATATTCGGTAGGAACGGGCCGGCAACGATCCAACGACGTTTCTCATGGCTTCGCCGCCAGTTTGTTGTTCTTCATGCCCAACGCGATGGGTGTCACCACCGGTGTGGCAGTGCCGATGTGTTCAATGACGATGTTGTTGGCGAGCAGCACCCACACATTGCCCGCCCCATCCACGGCAGCACGCAACGATCCGGCATTTACGACATTGGGGACAGGGATAGAAACGCCAGCGCCAGCGTAATTTCCCATCGCATCGCGGAGAAATACACCCCCGCCCGGCCCGGTGATCCATAGACCTCCCGCACCGTCGAATGCAAGGCCCTGCTGGCTGGTGCCAATCAGTGCGTAGCTACTACTTTGCTGACTGAACCCCTGGTAGCACGTAGGTGTCAGGGTTGTTCCTAGCCCGCCGTAGGGTGGAGCTTCGCAGACATAACTTTCCCCGTTACCGACGGCGGATACGCCCCAAATATCGCCTTTACCATCCGCAGCCAGTTGCGGAAGAATCGTTATTCCCTCCCCGGTCGGTGCGACGCCGCTATTGACAATTAACTCTCCACCCGGATTCGTAAGCTCGGAAAGAATGCCGGGAGCGGTGCTGATCGAATTTCCAATCCACACGTTGTTAGAACTGTCGATGTCCAAGGCGGTGATACTGGAGTTCCCGCTGTTGGTGAACCCGGATGCGGGTGACAGCTCCACGCCAAGATTGTTGAACTCGTTCACCCCTCCGCCGTTGGCAATCCACAGATTGTCCTGGGCGTCGAAGGCTATATCGCTGCCCCCGCCGGCCACACCACTAAAGGGACTTCCGAGTACGGTGGTTCCCAGGTTCGTCAGTTCGCTCAGGACGCTGTTGCCGGAGACCCATACATTTCCGCCGGCATCAATCGCAAGCAGACCGCCGCCCGCAGGAAAGCCGGTGGAGGGTGAGAGTGCCGCACCAACGGCGTTCCATTCAATGACGTTGCCGCCCGTGGTGTCTGTAATCCAAAGATTCCCGCTGGCATCGACCGCGAAGGAGCCGACCGTGCTCGCGGTAGTAAGGCCTCCACCGCTCGTGTAATTCAACGAGACTGACCAGTCACCCGGCAGCGCCGTGAGGATCGGCTGAAAAGGAGAGCTGAAAGTCGCCAGACCGAAGAGGTGAGTGGAGTCCACTGCGTAGCTGCTGCCAGCACTAACGGTCACCGGCACAGGGTGCTGCGCAATGTTGAACGCAGCCTGCAGTGTGTCGGATGGCGCAATGGTCCCGTTGAATTTTCCTGCTGGGAGCGTATCCGTCGCTGTGAACAATACACCGCAAGGACTCCCGTCACCTTCCACGCCGCCCGAGGTTGCCGTGCAGGCATTCAAGGCATCGGCGAGCGTGTCGATCTCCACATAGGGGACAGCTGCGTTCGCAGCGGGAACCACGAATCTTGCCTGCCCGGTTGTGATATCGACCAGGTTGTTCACAGCGGCGAACGCATTCGCCAGCCCGGTGGGATTCCCGCTGCTCGTGCCCAGATAGAGATAGCTGCTGTTGCCGGTGAGTTCGTCGTTGGCTGCAAAGGGAGATGTTGCCCATGCCGAAGCAACGGTCGTGACCTCGTTGACGACAACCGCGCTGGAACCAAGCGCGTTGCAGCTTCCCAGCGCCGTCATCATGGAGAGATTCGGATTCGCGGCGTTGGTTCCAACTTTGCCGCCGGTCGCCACCAGGTACATCTGGCTGATGGGAGAGGGGCAGGTATAACCGGCAGGCACCGTAAACTTGCCGTTTTTGTCTGTCGTAGCTGCCGCAATCTGCGAAGAGGCCGAAGCATATCCGCTCGTCCCGGCGGCATACAGGAAGACGGAGGCGCCCACAACCGGCAGCGTTCCCGCCTGAACTGTGCCGTTCAGCGCTGGCCCGGTCGGGCTTGTGATGATAGCGATGGTTCCCGAGTTCGCCGTTGTCCGGTCCGCATGAGACAGAGCCTCCACTACAACCACGCCTGATGTCGGCGGATCGGATGGTGCCGTATAAGGAATCGACAGGCCATTGGACCAGGCCGGGACGCTGGTTGCCGTCACCGCCGGGACTGCCGGCACGTAGGGTGTCGTAGCTGTAGCCGGAATCGCCGGGATCGCGGGCTTCACCGTGAAGAAACCGCAGCCACTCGCGCATACCTGCCAGTCCACTCCGGCATTCATTGCATCATTGGCCACTGCGGCGGTGAGGTTCACAGTCGCATTCGTTTGGATCTGCGCAGGCAGTGAAGGGACGAAGCCGACCGAAAGAACTGTCGACGGATTGATCGTGATGGAACTTGAACTAAGGCTCACGCTCGGATCTGCGACCGATGTTGCGACGATCGTCACCGAGGCGATAGGCGGCGGCGGCGTGATAGGCTGCGTGACCGGCGGCGCAGGAAGCGTGACCGGCGGCGCGGGTGGCGCGGTGTAGACGGCCGTCGCTCCGCTCGCCGTCTGGGCAGGAGAGATCCAGCCACAACCGCCAGGGACCGTGCTGCTGCACTGCACGGACCAGTTGACGCCTCCCGGTGAAACATCGTTCGTAACCGTGGCGCTGACGGGAGCCTGGGACGCAGCTATCATCGGCGTCGGCGGCGCCTGCGTGAAGGCGAGAGTTGGTGGTGCAGCAACCACCATGGTGATCGCGATAGCAGGATTCGACGGCGTGGATGCCGGCGAAGACGCGGTGATCGTCACCAGGCCGCCCGTGGGAACCGAGGCAGGGGCTGTGTAGATGATCTTCCCTGCGCTTGCCGTGTGCGCGGGAGACACATTGAAGCTGCCGCATCCGCTCGTACCGCCGCAACTCGCCGTCCAGTTCACACCCAGGCTCTTCGGATCGGAAGCTACCGTAGCCGCGAGCGTCGCTTGAGCTCCCGTAGTCAGCGCGGACGGTGGCGCGGAGGACATCGTGACGACAATCGGTGCAGTGGTAACGAATGTCGCGGTGATCGACGCCGATACCGCCGGATTCGTCGTGGATGCGGCCGTAATGGTGACAGTCCCGCTGGGCGGAATGGAGATAGGACTCGTATAACTTACGGAGGCCCCACTCGCTGTGTGCGCCTTAGCCGATCCACCAAATGATCCACAACTCGATGCACCGCAACTGAGAGACCAGTCGACACCGGCGGCAGCCGGATCGTTGGCAACGATCGACGTCAAGGGGGTCGAGCGAGCTGAACCGGTGGTTGTCAAATACACGTTCGACTGCAACACGCTCACCGTGACCGGAACGGGCGGAGGCGGCGCAGTGATCTGCACTTTGGCGCTTGCCGATTTGCTCGTGTCGGTCAGCGAGGTAGCCGTGATCGTCACGATGCCGCCCGTCGGCACGACGGAGGGGGCCGTATAGGTTGTGGATTCCAGCGATGATGTTGGATTGAACGAGCCGCAGGCACTCGATCCGCACGTGGCCGTCCAGGTGACGCCCGCACCCAACGGATCGTTGGTCACCACGGCGTTGAAGACGTGGGTTGCGTTGATCTCCAGAGAAGCCGGCACCGCACCAGTGAACGCAACACTGATCGGCGTCGCGACGATGGTGAGGCTCACGCTGCTGCTCTGCGATGGGTTGCTGGTCACTGTCGCAGTGACAGTAATGGCGCCTCCGATCGGCGCTACGGACGGAGCCGTGTAGACCGTAGCCGCACCATCCGCCGTATGGGCGGGAGCCAGTGTGCCGCATGCGCCATTACTGATGCTGCCCGTAACGGGATTGCCCTCGCAGGTCACGATCCAATCGACGCCTGCGCTGCTTTTGTCTCCAACCGGCATCATGCTGAAATTCACAGCGGAACCCACGGCAAGGATGCTGGTCTTCACTGCTGTTCCGCTGGCCGTGCTCATCGCAATAGGCGCAGCGGCAGCCGCCGAAGAAGAGACACCGCCACTGCTGCAGCCGGCAGTAGCTGCTGCCAGGGCCGTTATACACAGTGCGCTGAAAAGACGGCCCATCGCATGACCATCCTGCCGCCTTCGGCATGGCCGGGCAGGTGCAAAACGTGAAAGCGGACTGGAAATAATAATGGACTGCATGACCGGGTTCTCCTACCTGTCTGTATTCCGGCGGGAGTCTTTTGCAGACTCCCCATAGGCTTGATCCGCAGCGCCGGCGATGCGATCCAGCGTTGAGGACATGTCCGCGAAGATCGCTTCCGCGTTTCGCTCAGCCGGAGCATCGGTCTGCGTCAGCTCCTTCACAAACACCAGATTCCTGGACGCCTCCTCGCTAAGCGAGGCCGAGCCCCGCGCAAGGATGCGTCCATTGAAAGAGGAGCCCCCCTCCATCTGCGCCAACAGCCCGCGCTCCTGGCGCAGAGCGGTTTCCAGGCGTGCGTGATGGCTGTAGAGCAACTCCACGACCGTCGCCGAAGCTATGACCGGCATCTGCTCTGTGGCCACAAAGCGCGTCTTCAAATCGACCATTGCGCTGCTCTCATGGCTGATCGCGAGAGCAGCGGTGAAGGTCTGTTGCGCCATCGCATTGATGTCGTCAACCTTCCGCCCGCGCGACCGAAGATATGTTTCCAGCGCCGACGAGCGGTCGGGCAAAGATGTCGCCTGCACGCTAACGGATTCACTTCCGGTGAGCGGGGCTTCCCGCATCTGCGCCGCACTCTGGAGGACGAGCTTCAATCGCGGCACTGACCCAAGTTGAGATTCCAACTGCCGCTTGCGCTCTTCCGTCTCGACCAGACCATCCACCTCGATGGCCTGCGGAAGCCGATGGATCTCGATCTGCTCACCGGTATCTGCTGCAAGCTGATTCAGAATGAGCCTGACTGTAAGCTCGGTTTCGTCCAGTTGTTCAGGAGTCGGCGCCAGCGGACGACGGGGCAAGGGGAGCAGAAGGGGCTGTAGTTGTGACCCGATCATCTTCGGGTCGCCCACTCCTCCCACCGGCTCAAAGACGCTTGGACCGACGGAGCTCCACGGCAGGATCGTGAAATCGACTTCGGCAATCTCCACAATCTCGCTGTCGCGGAAATCGACTCGCCGCGCAATCGGATGAAAATCGGTATCCCGCACTGTCAGCGATTCTTCCGACACCTCGCCATCCGGCACGGTCGTGGTCAGCGTTAGCAGATGAACACCGCTACGATCGATACGATCGGCACGCACATGCTGATGATCGTGCCATGCCTGATACGCGGAGGCGGAGATGGGCTGGTTCCAGTCCACTCCCGCCGCGCCAAGTGTCGAACGGAGTTGTTCTTCAGCAACGGACAAGGTTGCAGGCTTAGGCCGATGCCTTCCCTGCACATCCCAATAGATCGATCGATTCACAGTCTGCTTCGCCGTCTTGATTTGAATCGTCTGGTGCGCCACTCCGGGGTTCGCCGCGGTGTTGGGCATGTCCCAGCTCTCTGCACGAACGAGCAGAGCATTTGCGCTGATACTGGGAATGCGTTCCTGCCCCAAGAACGAAAACACCAAAGCTCCCGTAATCAGCCCAATCGCCACCCCGATGGATGCTGACGGCAGAGCCGATAAGAGGCTGTGCTTCCAGGCAGCAGAAGCTGGGACAGTCCACCTTTGTTGCGACGTCTCTCGCCGCACCTGAAACTGCAGCCACGTGGCAAATGCCTCGCGGGGCTCTTCCTGAAGGATCGTGTCCACGCCCTCCAGGCTCTCGCGATAAAGCTGGATCATGTATTCGGCGCGCGGCCCTTCGAGACTCCGTTGACGCATCCGACATTCCCTGCACATGGCCAGGTGCCGCCGCGCCGTCCACCGCTCAAAGAGTGAAAGCTCGCCGCAAAACAAAGCCGCCAATCGCTCGTCGGAGAGATGGGTATCGGAGTTGGGAAGAAGATGCCGCAGCAGCTTATCGATCACCCTGCCCACCATTCCGCAAGCCATAGACTGCTGCCAGACGCACAGCCACCTGCTTCACCACGAAAGCAGCTCGTTGTTCGCTGAACCCAAGTGCGAGACCGATGTCTTTGTACGGGAAGCCTTGCGCCCGCATTTGAAAGCACTGCCGATGCTGCGGCTTCAGACTTGAAAGTACCGTCCTCATGAGCTTGACTTGCTCCTTATTCGAATAGCTCTCCTCCGGGCTCAACGCGGGATCGGCTAGATTCTCCATGACAAAACTGCGGGCCTCTTCATTCACGACTGTCCCGTGCTCCTTCTTCAACACGTTGATGGCGAGGTTGTGGGCCACCCGGACAATCCATCCCTGGACGTTTTCGATCTTGCTCTCCTTGAGAAGCTCTATGGTCAGGCGCATAAAGGTCTCCTGAATAATTTCGTCTGCATGATCGCGTCCCAACTGCATGCTGTGCATGTAACGGTAGAGCCTGGGCCGGTACTCGTCGTACAGGGCGAGGATGAACGCTTCCCTTGAATCGCCTTTGAGAGTCTGCACGGGGTCCTGCCGTTCCTTGTCTCCAGTGGGCGCTCGATCTTCAAGCAATGTCGGCGCAAGATAGGTTGCATCCTCCGTGGGTAGTTCCGGCTCCGTGAAGCTTGAGCCGCTGTTCCGTCGAATATGAATCTCCGTTCTCTGACAGATCTGCATTCTCGCTGCTCCTATACCCTGCCCGCAGGGCGCAACTCGTCCTTGACGCTTCGCATCTCCCAGCGAAGACGGATGTCGTCTTTCCTCTGTATCCAGAGCGTGAGCCTTGGATACAGAGGGCGGTGAAAGCAGAGTCGAGATTTGCATATCCATGCGAAACGGTTGCGATGCCCACATTATTTCTCCGAGTATTTTTCGCCCCTGCCTGCACTCGTCATGGACGCACTCCCAACAAACCGTTCGCCAGTGCAGTCGAAGCAGGCGTGATCACCGGAGCTCCAATGCCGATGTACTCGACCAGCGCATTGCCTCGGACGTTGGAGCCGAATGAGTCGGCATTCAGCACCCAGAGGTCACCGGAGCTATCGATGGCCGCGCTGATCCCAGGAACCGGATTACCTAAAACGTTGGTATCTGTAATCAGTGTCGGAGTCTCTGTACTGCTGGTGCCCGTGTAACCGTTCGCCAGAGGTGAGATCAGCTTGCCGCCGGTTGTGAACTCATCGATATTCGTGTTGAAGTTGCCCACCCCTGAGCTGGTGGAAGGGTTGTTCAGCACCGAAAAGAGATGGCCCTGTCCATCGAGCACCAATTGCGTGCCGCAAGCTCTTTGGGTCGCGATCGGGTAGGTGTTCAGCACAGAGCCCGACTGGATCTCGTTGAGTTTCGTCCCGGTACCATCGCATCCGTAAATATGGCCACCGCCGTCCGCGGCCAGAGTTGTTGAGTAACTAGCGGGCGAACTGCTCGACGGAAATGCGTCGTAGGAGATGCTTCCGTCCAACGTGCTGACCTGCAATACATCCCCACCGAAAGCAGGGTTTTTGCCGGCAGCCCACAGCCCGCCACCGACGTCGAAGGCCAGGTAACTCAGGTTGTAGCTGGAAAGGGTCGTTCCGGTAATGCCGATGGTCCCGTTGGCCTGGATGTCGCCGACATTGGTACCCGACACGATAAACCACGCGTTGCCACTGCCGTCGATGGCCATGCCTTGGGTAACCCCCACAGAAACAGGTTTCTGCGCAGAAAGACTGGGGCTGGTGTTGATTTCCACCACATTGCCTGTGCCATCGTTCACCCATAGGTTCCCTGACTGGTCGATGGCGAGCGAAGTGATATCAGGGATTAGGTTCAGATTCGGCTCCGGGTTGTACCCGCCATAGGTCGGGGTTCCCGAACTCAGGGTAGTCGCAGGCGTCTGAGACAGAGGCGCACCCAGGGCGTTGAACCCCGCGATCATCAGGGCTGATGTTTGATAGGTATTTGTGCTAAAAATGCCTGCCCCAACCCAGATGTTTCCGGCGGCATCGACACCCATGGCCCCATTGAGGCTCCCCCCGTTGCTGCCGTCCGCGAATGTGACGCCAGGCCCAACTCCCAGTCCCGCTCCGGTGAAGGTGAGCGCCAGGGTCAGGTCTGTGGGCACGTCAGGACCGGTCACGGCAAGGGGGCTGCTGCCGGGGTCCGGACTCGTAAGGCTGTAAGGCTGGGTCGTCATGGATGCGACCAGACCGAGCAGCGTTGCGACATTGTTGCCGGGGTTCTGCGCGATGTCGAGCGCCGCCTGCAGCGTGTCTCCCGGTTGCGTGCCGCCACTCGGCTTTGCCGATGCAAACAGGCCGCTGCCGCAGCTTGAGCCACTGCTCTCCACACAGGAGGCCAGCATATCCGCCAGCGCGTTGATGCGCGTGGTCGGCACCGTACTGTTGTTCAGGATATTCGGGTCGCCTGCCAGATCCACCTTATACGCCGGCGTGTTGGTAAGCGCCGTGCCTGTCCCCAGGTCCACAAGATTGGACACCGCTTTGAAGGCACTAGACAGCCCGGTGTAGTTGCAGGTTTCTATTCCTGTGCTTAGCCAACCGCTTGCGGCGTTGCAACTCAAGTCTGTTGTTGCTAATGCCGGCGCGCCCACCGTAATGCCGCCGCTCGTATTCACCGTGGCGAACGCTGACAACGCATAGGCCGAAGCGATTGTCGTCACTTCATTCAACGTGACGGACGAGGGAAGGGTGCCGCAGGTACCCAGCCCTGCCATCAGCGCGAGGCTGGAGTTAGCTCCACTTCCACTGTCCCCCCCGGTGGCAACCAGGTACATCTGGTCGCCGGGCGCGCCGCCTGCGGGGCAGGCGTATTGGAGCGTGAATGTCCCCTTGGAATCCGTGAGAATGGTGGCAGGTATCGTCGCAAGAGCGCTGGAGCCCTTGCCGTAGCCGGTGGTGCCTGCGGCATACAGCTGCACCGTCGCACCTGTAATCGGCGACGTGCCGCTGACGACTGTACCGTTGAGCGTGATGGCTCCAAAGATGAATTGATCGACAGTAGAAGTCACGCTGGTTCCTCCCGGCGTGACCACCGTGATATCCACGGTGCCCGAACCCGCAGGAGAAACCGCTGTAATGCTGGTCGCGGAATTCACCGTAAGGCTGGTGGCAGGCGTGGCGCCAAAGTTGACCGCAGTCGCACCCGTGAAGTTCGTTCCTGTAATGGTCACAGACGTACCGCCCGCCGACGGGCCGGAAGCCGGACTGATGCCCGTTACAGTCGGAGCATTAGCCGAATAAGTAAATTGATCGGCAGCCGCAGTCGCGCTGGTACCATTCGGCGCGACGACCTTTACATCCACGGTGCCCGAACCTGCAGGAGCAACCGCCGTAATGCTGGTAGCGGAGTTCACGTTAAAGCTGGTGGCTGGCGTAGCGCCAAAGTTGACCGCAGTCGCACCCGTGAAGTTGGTTCCTGTGATGGTCACAGAGGTGCCTGCAGCTCCTGAGGAAGGATTCAGGGCCGTGATCGTGGGCCCAACATTATTGATGGTGAAGGTTGTCGCTGCAGAGACGCCCGAGGCTTGGGCTACCGTCACATTGGCCGTACCCGCGCTGGCAATGAGAGAGGCTGGGACCGCAGCCGTAAGCTGCGTCGCACTGCCATAGGTCGTTGCCAGCGCCGTGCCGCTCCACTGCACCGTAGAGCCGGAGACAAAGTTCGTTCCATTCACCGTCAGCGTAAACGCAGCACCGCCCGCGCTCGCGAAGGTCGGTGAGATGCTGCTGATAACGGGCGTGGGCAGCTGAGCCTGAATCGTATAGGTGGCGCTATTGATGGCGCTAGCCGTATAACCTGCGGCAATGGCAACCGCGCTCAACGTGGTGTTCTGCGAGATCGTAAGCGGGCCGGTATAGAGTTTAGAGCTCGCGGTCGGCGTACTGCCGTCAAGCGTGTAATAGATATTTGCGCCGGACAAGGAATCGTTGATCTTAATCTGCTGAGGACCGGTATAAGTGCCGCCCGCCGGGCTGATGCTCGGCGTCGGAGCCGTATTGAGGTTGATCGTGTAGCCCGCCGATGCAACAGCACTCGGCGACATGCCCGGCGCAACAGCGATGGCCTGGAGGAACTCGCTCTTAAAGACTGTGGTGGGCTGACTGCACTGCGGCGAAGAGGCCGTGGGTGTCGTTCCGTCCGTTGTGCAATAGAGCACCGCTCCCTGAGTCGCATCCGAGAGGGTAACGGGCGTTGACGCTGTGTACGTGCCGCCGCCAGGACTAAAGGCGGGAGTCGCGGTTTGGGTACCTGACGTAGAAGATGAACTTCCGCCGCAGCCCGCCATCGCCAGCATCTCTACCAGAACCAAGCCGACGATCAGAAACTTCCCGGCAACCTTATGCGACTTACCCATTCCACCCTGCATGCGACACACCTTTTCCTTCAGTCTTCCGAAACGACAAAGAAGCCTGGTCATTCTGAATTTTTCAACGATGGCGAAGAAGGCCCGAGTAAAGCTCCGCTTAAGTGACAATCGAGGACGCTATTCTCAACAGCGGCTCGCGATTATTTTTGGATTTCTTGATTTTGCTATGCCAGGGAAGGCTGAAAGAAGGGGAAGAGTATGAGATGTCAGTCTCTTTCGTTCCAGAGGAACGCAGCAAAGCCAGACTCCCAGAGGACTCGCGAGGAGGCTCGCTTCGAATGACTAGACTTTTTAAACTCTTTCGAAGACATAGTTACATATGCCTCCACCCACACATGTTAACGATGTATAAAAAAGCGCATACATAGGGACGATCGGTAGCAACGAAGAGATCCCAAATCTCCATCCCACACTCAACCCGTATCTCTGCCTGCCTTTGAGGTCTCAAGCCAACGCGCGATGAGGCAGCCAGCCCATGAAGAGGAAGAGAGCAAAAACTGTCGATCGACGATGGCGGCAATCTGCATCTAGTGTGGTGCATCGTTGAAGTTAATTCGTTGAAGAATGAGGATGCTGTTCACCACAGCGCGAAGCGCGTTCCCTGACGCTTCAGCGTCAGGGAGACGGAGGGAGCCGTAGCCTTCAGGCTACGGAATTCAGGTTTGGCAAAGATGTGGCCTTTAGGCCCGGGCCTTCTTTCGGCTGCGAACAAAAGGCCCAGAGCTAAAGCCCGATTCGTGGTTGCCCTTGATTCCGTGGCCTGAAGGCCACGGCTCCCTCCGCCCCGCGACGCTAAAGCGTCACGGTTTGCGCTTCGCGCTATTTTGAGCATCCTCATTCTTTTTAACAACTCACCACACTAGAACATTTTCACTATAACTTCGTCTTATCGTTCCTCTTCCATTCGCTGGTTGCGCGAGCTCCTGTTGAATCTCCCGTAAACCTCCTGTTGCTCTGCGGTGAATTGTGATCACGTCCTGTTGAGAGCGTGTTCCCCCGTTGTCTACGTGAACAGGGGCGACTCCATCGAGGCGCTCTCCACGAATAGAACCTCGGCAATTCTCATGTCTTACGGAAGCACTCGGCAAGCCTCTCATCTTCGCGGGGCGAGTCGAGTAAACGGCTTTGGCTTGTTCTGATTGCAGTTATTCAAGCCAGGTCATTCTCCAAAACCAGAGTAGTAACCAAGGAGCAATTTCTATGAAAGGCATTCTGAAATTTGCATTCGTCGCATGCCTGGCCGTCGTCGCAGGTTCGGCGTCCGTCAAAGCACAAACCGTTGTACTCGACGGCCTGGGCTCTTCGGGTTTGTTCCTCGAACTCGGCTTGGGCGCAAACGCCACCACCACCGGAGGCATTAATGCTTCATGCGTGTGGAGCGAGAACACGAACACTGCCATCGCCACCGACACCAGCCTGAGCACCACAACTCCTGGCATCGATAAAGGCAGCGCCTTTGTTGCGTGGACGAAGGGATCGGATGGTACCTGCGCTACTGCCGGAAACATCTACGCCTACGTGTCGACGGACTCCGTAGTGGGTAACCGCTGCCTGTATAACTCGAATCTCGCAGGCGGTTCGAAGTGCTCCATCTCCTATGCCACTGCACCGACCGCTCCCGTAGGCCTGATTCTCACCGGCGGAGTCGCAAATTGCGGAACCACTGGAGAATGCGCGCTTCCCGCAAGTGTTGTGACAGCGCTCGATTCGTCCACCCAGTTGGTCAACTTCGCGGGCACCGACATTCGCCCGGAAGATGCCAAGTTCGCGACCACGCGCGCCCTCACCAACTGCGGTTCTGTCGTAGGAACTAGCACGCAGTATCTCGGACTCGGTTATGCCGCAGGCAGCACGATCGTCACCGGCGTCACGGGTTCGACCAGCTTCTTCAACGTACTCGACTTCACTCTTCCGACGTTCTTCGTCACCCCCGTCGGTGCCACCCCGATCGTCGTTGCCGTCAATGACGCCAGCGGTACCGGACTCCACTCCTTCTCGAACATCACCAGCCAGGCACTCGCCAGCTTCCTGGATGGGACCAATTCCTTCACCAATCAGGCCGCGGCTGCACCTACCGCGACGGGTTCGGCAGTAACGGTTTTCATCCGCGAACCGCTCTCCGGGACCTACAACACGATGGAGTTCAATGTTCCGAATCGGGTTGGAACCTCCGGTGGTAGCTTCGCAACTTCGCAGGATGTAGGCCTTAACCAACCTGCCAACCAGAGAAATTGCACCGTCACCTCGCCCTGGCCTGTTCCCGCATCGACCACCTCAACTGTCCTCCATGATCCCCTGAAGTTCACCACGACCAGCACCGGCCAGCGTATCCGCGCCATCGGCACCGGCCAGGAACTCAGCTCCGTGGTAGGAAACACCTCCAACTCGATCGGCTATGGCTTCTGGAGCGCCGCGAACTTTGCTGGCTTCTCCGCAGTCACCGCCAGCGCCAAGTACTATAACGTAGACGGTATCGATCCGTTGGCTGCAAGCGGCACGATTCCCACCACCTCAGCTCAACTGGCAAACGTCAGCCTCGCAACGACCGCCGATGGAAAGTATCCCATCTGGTCGATGCTTCGCCTCGTAAACGTCGGCGCGACGCAAGACGCCAACGTTGCGGCTCTGTCCAAAGCAGCGCAAAGCTTTGCTACCAGCACACATCCCGACTTCGTTGCCGCGAACAATCTGCTGGTCGTTCGTTCCCACTTCACCCCTCCGGTGCAGACCCTCACTCTCTCTGATGGCAGCGGCAGCACGGCGGCGTTCGGTACGAATGCAGCTACTGCTTGCTCCGCTACCGAAACCGGTGGCGATGTAGGCGGCGTGGTCATTGGTCTCAAGGTAAACACCTTGAGCCAGAGCCCGTTGACCGTAAGCGAGAGCAACACCTGCACTCCCTCCAACATGGCGGGACAGACAGGACATCGCCGGTAAATTTCGGCATGCCTGGCTTCCTACTGCACGATCAAACCCGGCAGACCCCGCTCAGCGGGGTCTGCCAATCTTTTTGTAGGCGACCTTTCCGCTTCTGCTGAAAGGAACACAATGAAAACTTCATAAAGCAACAGCCTCCGGTCTGCTCAAATGCAGTAAGGTCTTTCGATGACACTCTGCCGATCACTCGCCTCAAAGGAGCCAAGAATGTTTCGCACTCGCATAGCCTTGTTCGTAGGGGTTACGTTCGCAGCCACGATTCTGACCGCGCAAACGGCAGCTCCTCCCCAGCAGCCGGCCCTGGCCACCCCTTTCCTCGAGTCACCAACCCAGACGGCGCCTCAGTCGCTCTCCAAACAAACATCCACCTACGAGGACTGGACCACGATCGATCTCGCCAAGAGTGGCCTTCCGCTCGATTCAACCGGAAGCGTCCCCCTGAGCAAGGCAGATGTACAAGGGTGTACGCGAGAGCTGCATCGCCTGACGTGGCGCCTCAACGATCCTGTCGACCTCTACGTCATTCGGCCGCGAGGACAGCAAAAGATGCCGGTCGTCCTGTTTCTTTATGACTACACCGTCGAGGCGGCTGCTACTTTCCCGCAGGACCGCTGGTGCGATGTGGCTACGCGCAACGGATTTGCCGTAGCAGGCTTTGCGTCCGCTCTCTCCCTGGAACGGATCCGTCCTCCGCGGCCCCTGAGGGAGTGGTTCGTGAGCGAACTCCAGGAAGCGTTGGCAACCTCCACGCATGATGTACAGATGGTGCTGAACTACATGGAAACACGCGGTGACCTCGATGTGCAGCATGTGGGCCTGGTGGGGCAGGGTTCGGGAGGAGCCACGGCGATTCTCGCCGCTGCCGCCGATCCTCGCATCCGCGCGCTCGATCTGATGGACCCCTGGGGCGATTGGCCCGACTGGTTGAAGGGCTCAAAACAGATTCCAGAAAACGAGCGGGCGGACTATCTCAAACCAGAGTTTCTACAGCGGGTCTCCGGTCTCGATCCGGTTGTCTACCTGCCTCAACTTAAGGGGAAAGCGATCCGAATCCAACAGGTCCTTTCCGACCCTGTCACACCGGACGCCGCAAAAGACAAGATCGCCAAAGCCGCTCCTGCTCCTGACGAAGTGATGCACTATCCGGACATCGCCGCGGAAGCGAAAGCATTGGGCTCAAACGGTATCGTCAAGTGGATGGGAGCGCAATTGGGTTCTGGAAATACCGTCGAGGCAGAGAGCGCGCACTGAGAAAAATCTCTGTAACTTCGTGCATCTCGGCATGCCTTGCTCCTGGCACTACAGTTGTCGATCGGAGAGGATCGAACGATCATGCCTCCGATGGAACTCCACACGAACGATGCTGAATCTTGATTAAACACATAGCCTCTGGAAGCCGGAAGACGGCCCCAGAGGCTATGTACTGCAACATGCTTCCGGCTGGTTTTGGAAGAAGGTGTTCCACCTAGAGTGGTGTAACTGCTTCCACAATGAGTCCGGATTACTTCTCTGTCAGGACAGTCACGCCGTTTTCGCCTGACGTGTAGACCAACTGGGTAGTCGGATTTACAGCAACAAACTGCGCCTGAATGTTGGACACCGTGGCCTTGAGCGTATTGCTGGAACCGTCGATCACCGCAAGCTGGTTAGACGAGGGGCTCGCAACAAAAGCCAGGTTTGTGAACGAATCCACATCCACGCCCACTGGAAATGCCCCCACCGAAACATTTGCAACAGCGTGGCCAAGCGGACCGAATACACCGGTCAAAGACGGGCCGTCGAACTCCTGGTCCGTTACAAACACATTTCCAGTAAGCACGTTCACCGCCGCACCAACTGTCGTGCTTCCGAAGGTGATTGTCTTCGAAATCTGCTTATTCGAAGCGTTTACAACGGCGGTCTGGTTGGTGCCGTAGGGAACGTAGAGCAGATTCAGAATCGGATTCAGGGCGATCGCACTGGGCGAGTTGCTGCCGAGGCTGATCGTGTCGACAACCGTGGCTTTCCGGCCATTGATAATGTCGATCACATTATCGTTCGCATTGGCTACATACACCAGCCCGTCCAGCGGATTCACAACGATGCCAGTCAGGCCGTCACCACCGGTCGTGGTGACCGGAATGGTCGTCACAACACTGTCCTTATTGCCGTCGATCACCGTCACGGTGCAGGCAATCGGCGTAACCAGGTTGTTGCAACCAGCTACGTAGATCCGGTTGGACAGATAGTCGACTGCGGGGAACAACGATCCTGCGGGGAGCGGGATGTTTGCGGTAACCGTGTTGGAGGCTCCGTCGATAACTGCAAGATTGAAGATGGTGTCGGTTACGTCCGGAGCCACCACATAAACACTGTTCCGCACCGGATCAACGGCGATGCCGTTCGTCGCGGCCGGGAAAGGGATGACAGTCGAGATCGTTTGAGCGCCTGCTACCACCGAGGTAGTTGCGGCAACAGCAGCCAAGGCCATAAGTCTGCATACGTGATTCAGCATGGAATCTCCTTTGTTTTGTTGAGTTGAATGGATGACATCTGGTCCGATCGTTATAGCCTGCTGAGAATCTCGAAGAGATCCTTGGGAAACCTTCTCAAACGTGGCCTATATCTGTACGTACATCCCAGCAGCACAGCAACCCGCGACGCCATACGCCAATCATGCGTTGAGCGTTTAACGCTGTTGCGGATCTACTGGTATTGACCTCTGGACACACCTCCTCTCAACGCAGCGGCTATTAAGTGTCGGTAAATCCGTTGACGAGAAAGCAGCCGAACAGGGCACAGGAGAAGGCTCTTGCGTAGATCACAGTTTTGAGCATGAAAAAGCCTCTCGGTCGAGAGGCTTTGATTTTCCGCACGCGTTCGCTTGCAGCGCAGCCGATCTTTTTCCGATGAGTCCACCCATCCGGCTAAGGGGCAGCTTCTTAGGCGGACCAGGCACTCATCAAGTGTGCTTTGCCATCATCTTGATGAAGTAGAACGTCATACGCGTCTCGCCCGTATTCTTCACGCCGTGCAGCACATTAGCTTCGGCAAACACCATGTCACCCGTCTTTACTTGCGTGGCGACGCCGTCGAGGAAAAACTCTCCAGTCCCTTCGCCCACAATCATGATCTCTTCCTCAGGATGGCGATGCGGCGGATGGGGCTGCGCTCCCGGCTCCAGCGTCACCAACCCCGAGGCAAGCGCGGCGAGCTGCTCCGTCGGACCGTTGAAGTGTACGTAGGCTTTTGCTCCGGGCGCGGCTCCCTCCGGCTGAATGCCTTCAGCCTTCACTACACTGCTCCGCAGCAGAGCGCCACCGGTCCTGGTGTCCACATGAGTAATCTGCTGCCCGGACTGCGCCAGCACCTCCGGAAACATAGTGGCTCCCGGCAACGCGACTGCTGAGATCAGAAATCCTCGTCTGTTCATCGTCCCTCTCCGCAGCAAGTTTATACCTCTGCACGATCCATCTTCAGTGATGACGGCAACAAGGATTTTGCTTCAAGTCGTAGTACGGCTCCCGCACCCCAGGGGGATGAGCCCACGGAGTCGGCAAGATTTTTTGCAAATTCAGGGAACCATGGAAAAACTCCCTTCGTATGAGTCTATGTAAGCAGAGATGCAATCGCTAAGCGGCAAACAACGCCAGGCGAATAACCCACTACCGAAAAGTTGAATGCTTTTATACAAGCCGTCGCTGCCCCCGTGTGCCACAAAGGAGATCTACCTATGTACTTAGCTATCACGACAATCGTCCTCGCCCTCACCGTGTTCATTCCGTCCTTCATCGGACTTCGCGCAAGCAGCAATGCCAACTGGCGCTCGCTGTAATCGCAAACGGAACACAACAACAAAATCCAACCCTTCACCCCATAAGGAGATTCACCATGTACTTCGCTACTGAAGTTGCCGTTCTTGCTCTTACCGTTCTCATCCCTTCACTCATCGGCCTGCGCGACCGTACCAACTCGGACTGGCACAACAACAACTAAACAAACCAGATCAACATCCCGTAGTTTGCGCAGATGGGCCGCCCCAAGGGTGGCCCTTGATCTGTCCGGCCCCTCAAACGGGATTCTCACCGCCAACCGTTATAGACAAGAAACCGGCGCCCCTCGAAGAATCCGAATCGCGGAAGCGATCATCTCGTGATCGACGCAGATCAGTTACTCGCCTTGCGTCTTTTCAAAATACGCTCGCATGATTTCGCCAATCTCATCGTACTTCCGCAAACATCTACTAAAAAAGCACCTTTACCTGCTGCGGTGCGGCTGTGTTTTGGAAGTGGAGCAGCAACGTGCGCCCGCTGCGTTGATACTGACTGCTATCAAGTGGTCTTCCATTCAACGTAACCTGTCGCACAGCTTTCCCTAGAAGGATGCGAGCCACGGCTTGTGTCTGGTCGATGCCCTCTGCTTGAAAGGTGAGGCTATCGGCAGAGACCTGTTCGTGAGAGATCTTTGCGGAAGCTGCAACCAGACGGGGAGTAGAAGAGTTCAGAGAATTAACATCGAGCAAAAGCGCGCGTGTGCCCGGCTTGATGATGACGTGGTCGCTCTCCGCTAAATCCGGGTCGAAGAGGTTGATCAGGTCACCCTTGACCACGACCGGCGACTTCGCGGACGAGGCTACATCCGTGGGGTCCGCATCCAATCCCGCCGCGATCACATACGGCCCGCGCCGAAGTACGAGCGAGCGTGTTTCCTGAAGCGATAGATGAATGGCCCCTGCAGCCGTGTGGAGCAGTGTAAGCAGCTGTGCGGACCCCGTGGGGCTGTGAGTAAGAGCAGCCGGACTTTGCGATTCGAAGAGTACAAAGCCTCTGCCAACAGGGTGCAGTCCGGTCGCGTCCGGCGCAATGCCCAGTTCCTGGAATAGCTGCTGCCGGGGAGTCGCGAAATGTTGTCCCCCGGAGTTCCACCAATCACTGGCCTTGTTGTAGGGGTCTTTATCATCGTCCACAACCATGAGCGCGCCACCGGACCGGACCCATGCCGCAAGCGCGGTATGGAATGCCGGTGATGGCGGCTTCTGGCCATCGTAGGTCAGCAACAGAATCTTGTAGGGTTTCAGAAAGCCTGCGGCGCCGGCTTCTTATAGCTGCTTTCTATCTGGACGGGTTCTATCGGCATCCCATGCATCAGCAAAGGAAGCGCAAGTCCATAAAACTCTCCGAGATTGCTGTCAGAAGGCTGCGGCGCGGCGCGCTGGAACATAAGCGTATCGGAGACGAGCACACCAATGCCCTGTGTCCCTGCTGTCTCCCATCGCGTCGCTGTCGCAGGTTGCTCCATCTCGCCCAGAGCGTGGAAGACAGCCTGCAACTCCGTCTCGTATGCCTTCGGAATCACGGTCTTCACCGGGTCAGGATTGGAAGCTGTGGGTTCCACGGAGGGACGCGTGGAGTCCAACCCGAAGATTCTCTCTGGCCATGGAAGCACTTCGTATCGTGATACCGCAGGTTGGAGGAGGGACGCGACCAATGTGCTCTCCCAGTTGAGGCGGTAGTCGGTCCAGGAGTGGCGAGGGTTGTCCTCGATCGGGTCGTTGAGGTACCAGATCGGCTTTCCCGAAGAGCGCGCTATGTTCTGGAGCGCTCCATACTCAAGAAAAGCAGTCTCAAAGGTTCGTTCCTGAAGCACTCCGTCATACACGTTCGGAGCCCTGGAGGTCCCGGTCCATACCTGTGCAATGTAACCGTCGGCGCCGACGTCAAGCAGCGAAGACTCGGGGCTGACAATCTCCCACTGCGCATAGTTGATCAGCGAATGCGTCGCGACATAGCAGGGGATGGAACGGTGATGAAGCTCCCCGTAAGCTTTCACCGCATCGAAGACCTGAGAGAGTGCGCGACGGTAAAGAAAGTATTTCAGCTTTGACGCACGGTACTGAGCGTCGGGCGATGCGGAGGGATCTTGCCAGGGCTCGTGATAATAGCTCTGCCACTCTCGCTTAAAGCTCTCACTCCATCCGGCACGCGCCCAAAACTCCGGTTCTTCCAGATAGATCGCCTCGGCTCCCGCATCGATCGCCTCTTCCGCTCCCTTGGCCAGATAGCGGCCATACGAGATGCTGGGTGAGATATACGGAACTTCACGGCCTCCGTGCAGGATCAGTTTTCCGCTCTTCTCCTGCTGCGTCTCGTCCCAGTGTTCTTTGCCGTCGAAATCCCCGCGAAGATAGGGAGCATAACGCCCCCAGGCAACACCGGTCATGACGGTCACTCGGTAGCCATGTTCGCGCCAGGACCGGATACGTTCGCTCGTCGTGTCATCAAGCCCATAGACCATCACCGTGTCGGCATTGATGTTGGTGCGCGGAGACCATTCTTTCCCCGTTTGAAAGATGAGACGATCCTGTGTTTTTGATGGAACGGACTGAGCCGAAGCCAAAAACGGATAAGACGCGGCGAAGATCAGGAATGCACGACCTGCGAATGTGAGACATTTCATCGATGATTTCTTTCTCCCAAAGTACTCATCAGTTTGACGATGACATGGAGGGCGGAGCCGCACTGGGATCGCTTCCCCACTGCTTATTCGGTAGCGGCCCCATGTTGAGGACAAGCTTGCCCCCCGCCTCAATATCGGAGTGACTGAACCAGGGTTTATTCCAGGCCTTTCCATTGAGCGTCGCGGACTGGATGTAGATGTTCTTCTCCGAGTTATGGTTCGCTACCATCTCGAAGGTTTTGCCGTTACCCATGTGCATGACCGTATGGGTAAAGAGAGGGCTCCCAAGGATGTAGTTCGGGCTGGAGGGATCGACGGTATAGAAGCCCATCGCGCTCATGACGTACCAGGAGGAAGTGGAGCCCTGGTCGTCCATGCCTGGGAAGGCATAGCCTGTCTTATCGCTACCGTACATCTCGCGGAGAATCCTGCGCACCAGGGCCTGCGTCTTCCAGGGCTGCCCGGCCCAGTCATAATAGTAAGCGGCCTGCTGGTCGGGTTGATTCCCTTGCACATACTCGCCGACAAGTCCGGTGCAGTCTCGGCATACACCCTTGGCCGTGTAGGGAGTGCTGAAGAACTCATCGAGTTTGGCGGCAAACTTCTCCCGGCCACCGAGCAGGTTCGCGAGGCCCTGTACGTCATGCGGGACGAGCCAGAGGGTGGACCAGCCCGAAGCCTCCTTCATCATGAAGTTGTAGTAAGGCTCGCCGGGGTCGAAGGGGGCAATCCACTTACCGTCCTCTGTCTTTCCGCGCACAAAACCGATGGAGGGATCGAAGACATTGCGGTAATTCTGTGCACGCTTTAGAAACATCTCGTAATCGGCCTGCCTGCCGAGCCGCTTCGCGTAGATGGCCATGGCATAGTCATCCCAGCTGTACTCGAGTGTGGTCGCCGCGCCTGCCTTGCCTCCGGCATAAGGCGGGCTGGGATTGCCGGACGGGATGATATCGGAGATCCAGCCGTTCTTCATGTACTCGGCGAGGTAACCGCGAGGGCCAGCCGGATCGGTGGCGTTCTTGCGGAGATACTCGTAGGTTCCGGCCCAGTCGAAGTCCAGCCCACGCTCCCAATCGCCGAGGTACATAAACACAGCGTTGTCGCCGTGAAAGGACGTCCCCATGTAACCGGACTCGCGCGCCATATCTAACTGTGAGTGAAGGATGTCGGTCTTTACCTTCGGCTCAAGAAGAGTGAGCAGAACAATCTGGTCCCTGCCGGTGTCCCAGAAAGGCACCTCGTTGTAGCGATCGTACGTAGCCGTCGTGACCGTACCGTCGCGGGTCACGAACGGCTCGCCCTTTTGCGCGACCAACCGGGGACTCGCGAAGGAGTGCTGCAGGCACGAGTAAAACAGCATCTTCTCTTTCTCCGAGCCACCCTCCACCTCGATCTGGTTGAGCTTAGCGGCCCAGGCATCCTCGGCCTGACGATGCACGCGGTCAAAATCCCAGCCCGGGTCCTCGGATTGGAGGCGCTGCTCGGCTTGTTCGTAGCTCGTGCCGTGGGCGATCTTGACGAGGACCTGCTCCCCTGCGGTCGTCGTGAGGTTCAGATACGCTCCGGCAAAGGGCCCGGAGATCTTAGCCTGGCCCGCAACAACCTCTCTGCTGCCGAGGATCGACCCCTCCTCGCCCTTTTCTCCATTGCGAGGCGGGAACTGGCGGAAGGTGCCGAAAGCGCTAAAGGGTTTTGAGAACTGAGCGACGAAGTAGGTATTGGCGTGATTGCGGCCACGCGCAAAATAGCCCCGGATGGTGTGGTCACCAACGACCTCGATGCTGCCGCCTGCCCACCCCAGGTCGAGCAGGAGATGGGATTGGCTGCTGTCGGGATAGGTGATGCGGTAGAGACCGGTCCAGGTGGTGGCGGTGAGTTCTACGCCGGTCTTAAAGGTGTCAAGGTAGACGGAGTAATAGCCGGGGCTGGCGTGCTCGCGGGCTTTGTCATAAAACGATACGGTGCGCTGTGGAGGAACGGTCCAGTCGCCGACGACCGGCATGAGGATGGGTCCGCCGCGCTCGCCGCTCGAGAAGCCAACCATCGTGGGGTTGGGATAGTAGTAGGGAGCGGGAACGCCCGCCTGATAGCTCAGCGGAAGGTTCGCGTTGATAGGCCCGATATCGGTCGCGCTGTGAGGAAGCGCAGCGCCGGGCGAGGTGAAGCCAGAGTAGAGCTGTTCGCCGGCCGGAGGCGCATTGCCGATGAGCTTTGGATTGTCGAGCGGAGCCGTGCCGACAAGAGCGTTGGCGTAGTCGACAGGGCGCTTGCCTGCAGTCTGAGAGAACGCGGCCGGTGCAAGAAAGATGAGGAGCGCAGTAGCTGCCGCGTAACGGCCATAGAAAATAAACAAGGGCAAATCTCCTGATGAAAGAGGGCTTGCGGATGATGAAGCTATGAGGGCGCGGTTACCACTGAACGCGCGCCGCAAGCTGGCCATTACGGGGGGTTCCTGAAACACCGGTAACCTGACCAAAGGTTGTGTCGTTCGGGTTGGTGTCGGGTGAGTTGATGTAATGGCGGTTGAACACGTTGTAGAACTCGGCGCGGATGGTGGCTTTGAAGCGGCCTTCTGGGCCCATGGCAAAAGCCTTGCTCAGCGAAACACTCTCACTGGCATCGCTGGCGAGACCCGGGTTCCAGCGCCAGTGGTTGTAGTTGTAGGGCGTGTTGCCAAGAGTGCCCAGGGTCGGGGTTGTGAAGAGGCTGGGGCTGAAGTCCTGGTTGCGCGGGTCTGAGGTATTGGCCAGGTCGACGTAATGGCCATGGAAATGATTCTTGATGTTGTCGGCTGTGACTCCGGGAGCGAAGTTGTCACGTTGATTTTGGAAGAAGAAGGGATATTGCACAGGGGAGTTAACCGTGCCCATGGGGCCGCCGGAGCCATAGGTGAGAGAGGATCCTACAGTCCAGCCGCCGACCGCTGCGTCAAGCAAACGACCTTTCGACAGGAAGGCCTGACCATTCCCGAACGGAAGCTGATAGGTAATGTAGCCGGTGACCACCTGGAGTTGATCGGTGCCCTGAACAAAGCCGTGCGAAGCAGGAATGTCAGCTGCGCTTTGATAGCCGTACAGACCATTGCCGCCCGGTGCCGAGCGGTGAGCTAGATTGCTGCCCTCGAGATGCGAGAGTGTGTAACTTATATCCACGTTCAGATTGTGTGAACTGCGTGCCTTAACCTCCGCGACGAAAGCATTGTAAGAACTCGAGCCAATCTGCTGGTCGGTCTCGAGCACAATTTTATTGTTGAAGGAAGCGGCTTGAGGGATGGGAGCGATAGCCGCGTAAGCGGGACCGCTGAAACCCTGGTAAGGATAGGGAACGCCGTCATTAGCGGCATCGGCGGCACTACTGATCGTGTCGTTGATGTGGCCGGAGGTAAGCAGGTGGCTGTAGGTGTTGAAGTCGGGATAGTTGATGCCGACCGACTCGGAGTTATCGTGGAGGGCGCTTCCGAGGCTACCCATATATCGCGCATCGAGAATGATGTTCTTGGCAAGTTCGTACTGCACGCCAGCGTAAAAATTCTGCGCCCGGCCGAGGTGGAGCGTCTTAGGACTGATGTAAAAAGGGGAATCGTTGCCCATGCTCGTCTGGGTAATCGAGCGCTGCAGTAGGACAGTTGTTCCGGGATAGCCGTTCCCCCAGTTGAAGGCAGTAGAACCCGGAACATTGTTAGGCACGATGTTGGTGCCGGTCCAGAACTCACCCTGCTGCGAAGGGAAACCGTAGCCGTAGCCCGCGTTGAACTCACCGAGAGGCACATAGTAAAGACCGTAGCTTGCACGCACCAGCAGCTTGCTGGTGAGTTGGTAGGCACCGCCGAGGTGCGGCGCGAACTGCCGTAAGGTGTTATCGGTCTGGAAGGTAGAGCCGGAGTTTTGCGCGAAGGTCCAGGCTCCCTTGTAGCTGCCCCAAAGAGGATTCTGTTGGGTCAGGTCGAAGTTAGTCCAGTGACCGTCTTGCTGGTGACCGGCAAAGGTGAAGATCCAGGTAAGGCCAAGGTTGAGGGTAAGACGAGTATTGACCTTCCAGTCGTCCTGGGCGAAGGCGTTGATGTACTTCTGCCGCGGATACGTGGGCTCAGGAACGTTCTGCGACGCTGACTGCACATCTCCGAGCAGGAGATTGGCGAAGGCACTCCCGACATAAGGCGTCAGCGAGGTGTCGGTGGGGCCGCCGGTTACATTGCTGAAGTTGTAGTTCTGAATGTTGCCGCCAGAGTTGGAGTTCAGGCCTTGGAGAAACACCTGGCCGCCGAACTTGTACGAGTGATTGCCATGCTGCCAGGCCACCGTGTCCTGGAAATGGTAACCGTAATAGTTTTGGTAAGAGTCTACCGACGTGCCGAGATTCTGCTCCCCGACACCGTTACTGCTGCTGAATCCGATTGTTGGAAACGCTGTGCTGTCGGCGTTGAATCCATAGACTGAGGCACTGGCAACCTGGTTCACTGGCACCTGGGTGTACTGTGTCGAGGAGTAGCCGACACCGAAGGTGTTCAGCAGGTTGGGCGTGATCGTGTAATTATCCACCACGCGCGCAATGAAGTTTGGCGTGTTGTTACTCCACTCCTGGCTCAACGGGCCGGGATCGCTGAGGGTGCTCACCAGGCCGCCGCCGGTTACACTGACCCACTTCACATAGTCGAACGAAGCGCTCAGATGATGAGCGGTCGAAAAGTTGTGGTCTAGCTTGATATCAAAGGACCGCTTGGTTTCGCTCGGCGTGTTGCTCACAACGGTCGGGTAGTTGTTGTAGATGCGGCTGGTCAGAGTCGGCTTGTAATACTTTTGGTAAATTCCGATGATATTTTGCGTCTGAGTGCTAGTGAAGCGGCCCGACGGAATCACGTTGTTGGCGAACGGCGTAGCGCAGGTCTGCCCGTTAACAACCTTCTGCGTCCGCGGATCGAAGATCTGCCCGTACTGATACGGAAGGCCGGTACAGGGATTGATAAATGCGGCGCCTGTGGCTGCGTTGACAACGTTGCCCTGCTGGGTGCCTCCGGTCAGCAGCTCGCTGAAATCGCCGGTGAGCATGCGTGCCGTGGGCACGGTGGTGCTATTGGGGTTCAGTGTGTCGTTAGTCTGGCTGTAGTACTCGTAGTCTCCGAAGAGAAAGGTGCGGTTCTTCCACAGAGGACCGCCAAGGCTGCCCCCGTAATCGTTAAACCGGTCGCGCGGACGAGAGTTACTACGGATGCAGGTCGCATCGTTGGAGGCGCAACCGGCGAGAAAGTAATTGTTCTGCCACGAATTTGCATTGAGAGCTTCGTTCTGAAGGAACTCGAAGGCGCTGCCATGAATCTTGTTGCTTCCCGATTTGAGCTCGAAGAGCAGGACGCCGCCGCCGGTACTGCCGAGTTCGGCGCTGGCATTGCCCGTCATGACCTGCGTCTCAGCGATGGCTTCCAGGCCGGGGGTAGCGATGGCTCCCTGGGGCCCGGCGCCGGCGTCCACGCCATCGACGTAGGCCGTGTTGGTCCAGGAGTTGGCACCTCCGAGATACAAGGTGCTGTAGACCTGGTTCCCTGAGATACCAGACTTGGCGGCGCTCGGAGTACTCTGCACCAGGAGCTGCACGGCGTCGCGGCCGTTGGTGGCGTTCAGAGGCAGGTCGCGAAGCGCTTCCTCTTCAAGCGTGTTCGTGATGGTCGATGTGTCCGATTCGAGCAACTGCGGAGCGGCACTGACGGAGACAACTTCGTTGGAGGAGCCGATCTCCATGCTCACATCAAGGGCCTGGACCTGCGTGGCGACGAGATGAACGGAGGACTTCGAGTCTTTGAAGCCCTTGTGACTCATCTGGACGCTGTAATCGCCGATCGGAAGCCCCGTAATGCTGTATACCCCGGCGGCATTGGTGAGACTGGTAAACGTCGCCCCTGTATTGGCGTCTTTAACGATAACGTTAACACCCGAAATCAGCGCTCCGGTCGAATCGGACACATGTCCCGTCACCGTGGCTCGATCGGCCTGAGCGAACAGCACTCCTGTGCACAAGAATGCCTGTAAAAGAAACGTGCCAAAACCCCGAAGTTTTCCTGGTAAATGCATTTATGCAAATCTCCTCGCGAGCCAGCAGCATCGTGCTAGAAACACATCGGGAAAAATACCCGCATAGGATTGCAATTTACGCAAGAAGATCAGGCCCAACTGCCACTACTCAAATCCAATTTGTGAACGATAACATTTGGCAGAATTTATATGTCCCACAGCACAGGACTGTCAAGGGCTTTTAGAAATTGTTTGCCATTTGGGTTGTAAATCCTCTATCGGGGAGCACCGGGAACAAGATCGCACCAAAAGTGGCACCATCGCATTTTGAGCATGAAAAAGCCTCTCGGTCGAGAGGCTTTGATATTTCCATTCCATTCATCTCATGGAAATATAGGGTGCCCGGAGGGGGACTTGAATCCCACGACCGGTTAAGGTCTGCGGATTAGCAGTGATTCGAGTTCCTACGAGACAAGCTTGCTAAAATCTGGGTTGCAAAGAAGCCGTGACAACGAAGTTGTAGCTGAGACGCATGACTTTCAGTGACCGCTCGAAGACCCTCGAGCCTCTGCTGTGCCGAGATACAGCAGGCGTCGATAGAAGAAGAATGTCACGAAGTACAGATCGCCCGGCCGTTGGTACCGCACAAGGTCTTCGCCATGCCGAGCAGTGTAAACTGCGGTGTTGCTCCTGAACATCCTACAAACCCATATCTCAAAAACGAGATATGGGCCACCCACCCGCCCTCCCCTCAAGCCCTCGCAGGAGTCTCCGATGCACAAGCGCAATTTCGTTCTCGCTCTCATCCTCATCGCCGCGCCCATCCTTCGCGCGCAGACAGCCAGCCCGCTCCACCCCGAGCAGCACGAGTTCGTCCTGCACAACTTCAAGACCGAGTCCGGCGTCGTGCTTCCCGAAGCGCGCATCGTCTATGGCACCTACGGTCAGCTCGATGCTGCGGGCGACAACGCCATCCTGCTCCCATCGCACTACATGGCCAGGCTCACCGGCTATGAGTGGCTCATGAAGACTCCCGACTATCCTAACGGCGCTCTCGACACCACAAAGCTCTTCCTCATCACCTCCGAGCTCTTCGGGAACGGCCGCTCCTCTTCGCCCAGCAATACGCCCGAGCCTTTCCACGGCCCACGTTTCCCTGTGATGACCATCCGGGACAACGTCAACGCCGTGCACCAGATGCTCACCGAGCAACTGCACATCAAGCACCTGCGTGCCGTCATCGGCTTCTCCATGGGAGCGCAACAGGCATTTCAGTGGGCTGTCAGTTATCCCACCTACATGGATCGCATCGTCGCCACCTCCGGCACGGCGAAGACCTATGGCCATGGCATCGTCCGTCTCGAAGGCCAGATCGCGGCGATTACCGCTGACTCCACCTTCAATCACGGCGACTACACAGCTCCCCCGCAAAAAGGCCTCGAAGCCTTCGGTGTCGTCTGGCTCGGCTGGCTGCACTCGCAGGAATGGTGGCGTCAGGAGCTGTGGCGTAGCCCCGATCGCCCCAACCTCACGCTCCAGCAGGTCATCGACAACGCGCGTCACAACTTCATTCCCGGAGCCGACGCCAACAACCTCATCCTGCAGTGCCGCACCTGGGAGGCGAACAACGTTGGCGACACTCCCGCCTCCTCCGCTGGCGCCCCACCCTCTGAAGCCCACCCAGCCTTCAACGGCGACGAGAAGAAGGCGCTCGCCTCCATCAAAGTTCCCGTGCTTTACATGCCCTCGGCTACAGATCTCTACTTCCCTGTCACTGACGCTCGCTACGAAGCGCAGTACATTCCAGGTGTAACGCTGCTCCCCATTCCCTCCCTGTGGGGCCATCCGGCTGGGGCAGGCGCAAGTCCAGCCGATAAGGACTTTCTGAACAAGAACATCACAGCCTTCCTCGCGGGCGAGACCATCGCAACGGACAAATAATCATCACCAGACAAAGAGAGCCGCAGCCAAACCTCGGCTGCGGCGTCCATTACCGCGCTGCTGCAATCCCATCGGAGACAGAGCCATCGTGCACCTTAGCGGTTATAAGATCGAAAAATGCGATTTCACCTCACCGCCCTCTTTGTTTTGGTCTCTTTTGTTTTGCCATGTCTGGCACAAACGCAAGCGAAGCGATCGCAAACGGCAGACAGGTCGCAACAGGTCCAGGCAACAGCCCGCGTACTCGCAGAAACCTATGATGAGAACACCGGCCTCTTTCGCGGCACCGGTTGGTGGAACTCCGCCAACGGGATCTCAGCTCTCGTCGAGGCCGCCCGCGTGCTCCACACCACCGAATTCGACGCTATCTTCCAAACCACTTTTAGCGCAGCGCAACATCAAGCTTCCGGCTTCCGGAATGAATTCTACGACGACGAGGGTTGGTGGGCGCTCGCATGGCTGGACGTCTATGATCTCCGCGGTGACAGACGCAATTTAGAGATGTCGAAATCGATCTTCGACGACATGACGACCGGCTGGTCGGACACGTGTGGGGGCGGCATCTGGTGGAAGAAGAACGTGCGTTACAAGAACGCCATTGCCAACGAGCTCTTTCTATCCGTCGCCGTGCGCCTTGCCGCTACCACATCAGGCCAGGACCGTGCCCGGTATCTTGACTGGGCACAGAAAGAGGAACGCTGGTTCGTGAACTCCGGCATGATCAACGATCAGGGTCTTATCAACGATGGTCTTGACTCTGCCTGCCACAACAATCATGCGACCACGTGGACGTACAACCAGGGCGTTGTCTTATCCGGACTCTCAGGGCTGTCCAAACTCACGCATGATCCCGCGCCTTTGCAGCTCGCCGACCACATAGCAGCAGCCGTGGGACGGCAACTCGTCGATGCACAGGGCATCTTGCACGATCCGTGCGAGTCGGACTGCGGGGGTGACGGTGTGCAGTTCAAGGGCATTTTGGTGAGGAACCTCGTTACGCTTCAGCAAGCTCACCCATCTCCGGAGATCGTTACGTTGCTCGATCAAAACGCAGAGAGCGTCTGGAGGAATGCCAGAACAGAAAATGGGCATTTCTCAGTGAACTGGGCCGGTCCGCCGCAGGATAGCGGAACAGGCAGCCTGATCTCCGCCTTAGACGCCCTGACTGCTCAAGTCCTCGTTGAGCAGTCAAAGAGACGATAGCTCTGCAGAACCACCAGTTGCACCCAGTGCTACACTTGATTCATAATGACTGGATCACCAACAGGTATGGTGCGGGCGTTCAAAACATCGTGGTTTGCGAAGGCGGCACGAAAGGCGCATATCACGGACGAGGAGCTTTGCGTTGCGATCTCGCAGGTTGCGATGGGGCAGGCGGATGATCTGGGCGGTGGTGTCTACAAGAAACGCCTACGCAAGAACCAATACCGCTCGATCATTTTGGCGAGGATCGGAACGTTCTGGGTCTACGAGTATCTGTTCGCCAAGCAGGATCGGGCCAACATCGACGACGATGAACTGGTGGAGTTTCGCAAGCTGGTGAAAGCCTATGGAACAATCACCCCGAAGCAGATCAATCTGCTTCTACAAGATCAAGCCTGGATGGAGATTTGCAATGGCAACCAAGCGTAAATTCAAGAGCGATGCCTTTGAGGCGATTCACTCTTCCGCTGCGGCTCTGCATAAAGTCGGAGCAATCGACAAGACCACCATGAAGCACTTCGATGAATCCTGCCTCACTGCGCCACCAGCTCTGAAGCCAGACCAGATTAAGAAGCTTCGGTTGCGCCATCATGTGAGCCAACCCGTTTTTGCCCGTTATCTGAACACCAGTGAGTCCACCGTCGAAAAGTGGGAGACGGGAGCGAAGCAGCCGAGTGGGATGGCTTTGAAGCTTTTATTCGTAGTGGAGAAGCACGGTTTAGAAGCACTCTCATAGCGAGGTTGCCGCGCCTGTTCGCAAATACTTTGACCATTTTAAAAGGTGCCGCGAAAACTTCGTAAGCTATTGACTATATGGTGCCCGGAGGGGGACTTGAACCCCCACGACCGGTTAAGGTCTGCGGATTTTAAGACCCCTTCGGCGCTATTTGCTTTCCCTAGAATACCCCTGTTTTCGGGGGTATTCCTATTTATGCCCGTTTGGTTTGTGAGGTTCGGTGACGGTAGATTATGGTCGAATGGTCACGATACTGGTCACGCTTCTGCCACTTCCTGTATTCATGGAAGATGCACACACTTGAGGCTGTGAAAGTTGCTCTCCATAACGCTTCCGATCTGACCCTGCTTGGAATCATCCTTGTATTCGTGATGTCCGCGACGAATCTCGCTTTGACACTCTTCTATACTTGGCGAAATACGAGAAAAACCAATTTTATCAACACGGTCACCTCGTCCCGAATAGAGTGGATCGGCTCCCTCAGAGAGAAAATGTCGAATTTCATTGCGACAGCAATTGCTCTCAAATACATCCCTGCAAACGACCCCAGAGCTGAGAACAAGAGGGTTGAGCTGGACTCGCTGCGATATTCGATATTTCTGCACTTGAACCCGGACACAGAACCAGACAAAGAAATTCAGTCGCTTGTCTTAGATTTACACTCCGGCACAGAAGCAACGGCAATTGTGCGGCTGCGAAGCCTAACCCAGCGCTATTTCAAGAATGAGTGGGAACGTGTGAAGGATGAAGCCGAAGATGGACGGCTGAAAGCCAAACGGATAGATCACAAGGAGGCGGCATCTCTGGCGACCCAATCATCTCAAAAAGCGGTCTAGCCTAAAACTGGCTCGATCTCCCGGCAAGTTCTACAGACATCCGGCACCCTCCCGCACCCCAGGCAGCTACTAATCCCTCGGCTCTCATTTTCCGCCGATATCCTGATCCAGCGCCAGCACTTCATCAATGCTCATCCCCATCTTGACGCTAAACGCAAAATCCGACGCGCTACAGGCTTGCTCATAGTCCCGCGCGAGTCTCCGAAAGGTTCTATGGTGCATCCCTTTGCGTCGAAACAACGGATCGAACAGACACCCCCATCCCCCACACCGTTCCCTGATCTTCCATGCGCGAGATTCCGCACGGTCGCCGCGAGATTCATGCTGACAAGGATAGGCAAGCCGATAGCAGTGGCGACAGGCGAAGATTCTCCCACCGTAGAGAACCGCCACGCGTCGCCCGCAACCTCTCGCCGGACAGCGAAACCAGACCCGTTCTCCCCCGTATTGGCACGGCGTCCGTTCCAGCAAGATTGGATATTCTTGGTCAGTCCCGCCCTCACCCGCGCCACCATGACGATATTTCAGGGTCACGCGGTCAGCTTCAGGGCAGATGCTGATACTTCCAACGGATTCCCCGTTCCGTGACCACCGCCAAAGGAACGAATAGCGCCGCTCCAGCACCCCATCTCTCTGCAATCGCCTCACGTCGAGTTGTCGATAGTCGGCGGTCGTTTCTTGTGATGCGCAACGTCTGCCGCTGCCATATCCCCCCATACATTGTTCTCCCGGAAGATTCATCGAAATCAATAGGCAAATCGGGGTCGGTTTCGAATCATTAAACCCCCGAAAAATCATCTTCCCTATGACAGGATTGCAAACTTCCACTGTCGGCTGCCAGTTTCACATATTTACGGGCTTGTACTTCCGTGGGTTCAAGAGGTGCATCTTCCAACGGCGGACATCGATCTTCAGTCCAATCGCCTTGCGTTGCGCTCTCCGCCCAGGGCCATCCGGCACGGCCTCTCGTTCGAGCCTTAGCGCTCGCACTTCGTCCGCGATCTGCTCGGCTAACGCTTCGCGCTCTTTCGGATCGTTTGAGAATGACGAGGATTTCAGATTAGTCTCGGCCAAAGCGTTCCCTTTCTCTTTGGTGTCTATCACCGCCATGTCGAGATTGCGCTTACGACTCATATTGCTATTGTGGCACTTACGGAACCTAATGCGTTTTCAGAGACGTCCAAAAAGTTCGGGAAGAGGCGTCTTTAGTCCTTTCGCAACCCTCTCGATATTCAACAGCGAGACGTTTCGCACCCCGCGTTCAATCCCGCTGTAATACGTCCGATGCAACCCGCAGCGTTCGGCGGCCTCTTCCTGATTGATCTCCTGCTCCTCGCGAATGCGACGAATAGCGCGACCAAACCGAATGCGAATATCTACGGGCATTGGGTCTTATCATCGAATCGTGTAGCCTATGCGTACACATCCGATGAGTCACATTGATAAAGGCTTGTCGGCGAATCAAAGTCCAGAAGGGTTTAACTGATGAGACGGCCATTTGGAACATTAGCGCTCGGGCTTGCCACCGCCGCAATCATTGTCGTCTTTCGTCAGCTTGGAGGCTTTACCCTCTCAGCCTCAATCTTGCTCGGAGGCTGCTTCGCCATTCTTGGGGCATGGGTTCATGAACTCTACAAATTAGCTGCTTTCAGGTCTTACAGCGTGCAATTCTTCATCAACTTTGAGGCGCTCCGCGAAGACTTAGGACTGGTGAAGGACACAGACCCAACCGACCGCGAACAAATTCCCTATGAGTTGTACAACTTCACAGCCATCAGCGCGGCCTTGTTTGTCCACTATCGTGAATACGTCTACCAGACAGCGAACGAGTTGAGCCTCACTGGTAGAAATACCCGCACCGATGACGAGTATTGTTCTGCTATCAGGTTTGGAGGCAAGATTCCCGGTAGTCTCAAGTTCTCGACAAATTGGGGAGACCCTCGAAACATCGCGTCCCAGTTTCCACGCTTCATTCTTAGCGAGGGCCGGACAGGATTTGAATTGAAAGTTCAAGTTGTTCCTGAATGGTGGTCAGAATATAAGAAACATTTGAGCAGCGAACTACGCAATCTGCCTGTGAGCTATGACGGGTTCATCGTTCTGACTCAGCTACCGTATGGTTATATTCCCGAGCATGTTCGACGATTCGAGGAGCCGGTGAGCTTTCTCTACCCGTTCGACAGAATCCATCGTCGATGGAAATCTGATCTGTCAAAGCTCGGCTGGGCTGTCACCGAGGCTGACGAGCAAATCTCGTCTCGCTACCTGATTGCCAGATATCGGGGAATTTGGCCGGTGTCTTAGGCTCTTGTCGCACATTCTCAAGTGTTATTTTGGAATCACCGGATAGCTGCTGACTGATCCTCAGCGGCGACAAGGTGGGACGCCTTCCCGTCCCGCCTTCCTGTGTATCAAGCGCATCGGGAAGGTCACGGAAGGGTGACTTATGTACGAGAATTATGTGCCTTGGGAAAGCGGCGTCCCCGCCGATCTTCGTCCAGCCGTAAAGCATCTTCGTGAGTCATTCGATGATGCTCACCTCTATTTTGGTTCGGTGACAAAAAACTTCTGCTATGCACTCTTACATGCGGGCACAATATCGGAAGAGTCCAAAGAATATGCTGAAGCGCTCGTAAAGTTAAAAGCGCGGATCGGCCCAATACCCTCACAGAGATTCAACGAAACAGTCGCGCAAGGAACACCTTCAGCGATATTTAAGAGCCATTTCGACTTTTATCTGGAAGGGTTGAGCGTCCAAGTTCCCCTAATCTTCAAGGCTTTGGTCAAAATTGGCCGCGCGAATGAAAACCACCTATCCACCCCCCATCTTGAATGGGCCGAATCACAAACGAAACTCCTGATTGGCTCATACATTCACCTCATAGATATTTGGGTAAGGGCGGTGTGCGATACAGACCCCTATGACCCAGACGAAGACTTTGACGAACGAATACACCGCACTAAGTGGCAAGCTCCCCGATTCCTCATCATGAAGCCTTCACGATATGAACCCTATGACGCGGCAAAAGCGTGGGAACGGGTAGACGCAGAAACAAGTATGCGATGGCGCAAAATGTTCTATGAACATTACGTCCTTCATCTCGAATTGAAATTGAGAAATCTAGCTGGTGAGGCTGCAGTCGAACTGGCAATGCAGCGCCAGCCAGCTACTCAGCCGACAGTCGAGCGCACCTCTCAGCAAGGCAGTCAGCACGCATCTTTGGCAACTGCCTCCGACTCGACCTTGGAACAAGGGTTCGGTTTCTCTCCGGACTTTCGCAGCGTTCGGCACTCTGATTTGCAACACGCGCTGACGCTGGCACAGAGCCAAATGATGAGGGTACTTTGGGAAGCCCACTCAAGTGGTTATCCCGTTGTCGGCAAAGCTAGACTCTTGACTGCGATTGAAAGCGAAACCAGTGCAGTGCGGGACACTTGGAGAAAGTCCCCTCTCTGGAACACGCTCATCGTAAGTGAAAAAAAAGGGGCGTATCGTCTCAATCTTCCTAAAAAATAGCTCTATCGAATCTCACCGGGTTATTACCGCGCAAATACCGGGATAGGTCTGCTCTGTCACCGGGCATGTGCTCTAAAGTCGCTCCAAATAGAAACGACGCTCACCCCTTGCTTAGGGAAGGTGGGCGTCGTGTGGAGCTTCTATGTCAAAAGTTGACCATACTTTATACCTCGCTGCAAGTCGTCAAATTGCTCGCGCCGTCTCGCTTCTAACCCTTGCTGAGGCTCAACTCAGTTCGGCCAGCAAATCCGCTCCAAACCGCCACCATCGCAATAAGCTCGATTGGGCAATCGTCAATCTGGCGAAACTCAGCACCTCACTGGACCGCATCCTCTCAACGCTTGAAAGCGGGTGCGACCGATGAGCCGACTCTGGCGGAATCACCCAACATCCCCAAACCAGCATTGCCGCTCAAACTCTTCCCTGCCGGGACAGGTGTCGCAGCCCACCCAGGCTGACATCCTGCTAGCCATGCTCCGGGGGGCTCGCTCTCAGGGCAGCGCCGTGGAACTGCCCGCGATCATGCGGGCGGGCATCGCACAGCACGGCGCTCGCCTCTTCGAGTTAAGGGAACGCGGCTTCGTCATCGTCAACCAGATGGAGCGAGACGACGGAATCATCCGCTCTCGCTATCGCCTCACATTCGACCCCGAAAGCGAGGGACGATGAGCGACCCGAACCCCAAACGCAGACGGAAAAGCGAACAAGAGCCGGAAATCACTTGGACACACATCCCCCGGATCGAGCCGGGGGTGTACCCAGCATACTCGCGTTCCGCAAGGATCGTCCGTGACGGTTACTACAAACGCTGGTACTGCGCCGTGCAATTCGACGTGCTCTCAGACGACCTGGCCGAAGTGCTTGCCGAACTGACCCTGTTCCTCAACATGGGCGATGCCGAAAAACCCCACGCTGGCAGGCGCGGCAACTATTGGCAGGCATGGATAACGGCTAACGGCGGGCCTCCCCAGCGCAAGGACAGGCTCTCACCCCGCGTCTTCACACGGCGTCAAGCGCGCGTCAGTATCGGGGACACAACCAAGAATTTCAAACAGGCCCCCGTCGCTGCGTACAGCGTCGTGCGTCACGTCGTGCGATGGGAGACCGGGGGTGGAAGATGAGCGAAATCAAATTCTCCGATGTCCCCGAGAAATACCAAATAACCAACCAGCCAACCAACCAAGGAAGGCCCGGTATAAGCCTTTGTCTTTGCGGTGGATGCAGAAATTCGTTGTCAGCTTCGGCCCTAGCCGGGGTCGAGGGATACACCCAAATCAACCCTATCCCAAGGGGCGGGCGGTCGATTCGTCGATTCGCCCGCCAAAGGCCCGTCATGGGTTCATCACAGACGAAACACAGAGGATTCAATATCCGCAGCGTCATTCTATCTCACTCTAAATCAGCAACTTGGAAAGGGGTGTGACTCTAACGTGACCTATTCAAAATACCCCGACATCTCCGCGCATCTTGCCGTTCCACCCAAAAAACGCCTAGTCAGACTGAAGGATGCCGCCACCTACCTATGCGTTAGCCCTTGGAAGCTCCGCCGTCTTGTTTGGGAGCGTCGCCTGCCAGTGGTGCAGGACTGCGAAGGTTCTCCCTTTCTATTCGACCAGCGCGATCTTGATTCGTATGTCGAAAGCCACAAACGAACCTTTCCGATCTGATTCGTGTTGACATCTAACCTAAGGCTAGGCAAGATAGAGGCATGAAAAAGAATACAGCGGCACAGGCACTCGGGAAGTTGGGAGGAAAGGCAAGAGCAAACAGCTTGAGCGACTCCGAACTATCCGAGATTGGAAGAAAGGGCGCGGCGGCCCGGGCAAGCAAACTCAGTCCAGAAAAACGCTCAGAGATAGCGAGCAAAGCTGTACAGGCTCGCATAGCGAAACAGAAGGCAAAGGGAGGCAAAGCATGACGACCAGACGCACCAAAGGCTCAGGAAGCATCTACAAGCGCCCGGACTCCGCCGTCTATTGGCTGAAGTACTCACGGCACGGCAAGCCCTATCGGGAATCCTCTGGCGAAACCGATTTGCGGAAGGCAGAAAGGAAACTAAAAGTGAGACTATCCGAAATCACAACCGGGCAATTCATCGGCCCTCAAGCGGAGAGAATCAAGGTTGCCGAACTTGCGGATGATTTTCTACGCGAGTACCGCATCAATGAACGCAAGAGCATCGACGATGCAACGGCGCGTTGGAATCTCCACCTAAAGCCATTCTTCGGCCATTGGAAGGCCGTAGACGTGTCCAGCAACTCCATAAGCGAGTACATCGACCAGAGACAGCAGGAAGGCGCAAAGAACGCGACAATCAATCGTGAGGTTGCGGCCCTAAAGCGTATGTTTCGCCTTGGACAGCAATCGACCCCGGCGAAGGTTCTACGGATGCCGCACTTCCCTCATTTACGCGAAAACAACGTCCGCAAAGGATTCCTTGAGGACAGCCAATATAACAAGCTGGTCGCAGGGACAGAGCTTTGGTTCCGCGCATTAGTCGAGTGCGGTCGTACATACGGCTGGCGGATCTCTGAATTGCTCACAATGAAGGTCGGACAAATCGACCTCTTACAGCGGGTCATTCGCCTTGACCCAGGCACGACGAAGAACAGCGACGGGCGGGAAGTTTTCCTAACCGATGCACTTCACTCGCTCTTGACCGCTTGCGTGACAGGCAAGGCTAAGGACGATGCGGTATTCACCCGGCCCAACGGTATCGCCGTGCGGAGCTTCCGTGATGCGTGGGAAAAGGCTTGCGTCAACGCGGGAGTCGGGCAATTTGTTTGCTATTCCTGTTCAAAGTCGATGTCGTCTGAATCGCCTTGCGGGAAGTGCAACGGCAAACGCGCCAAATATAGCGGCCTGATCTTCCACGATTTGCGGCGGACGGCAGCGCGAAACCTACGCCGTGCGGGTATCTCCGAAACCGTGATTATGAAGATCGGCGGATGGCGTACTCGGAGCGTGTTTGAACGCTATGCAATCGTCAGCCGTGGGGACATTGTTGAGGCAATGCAAAAGCTGGAAACAAATCGTCGTGAGACCGAACAAGGTCACGATATTGGTCACGTTGGCGAATCTGCGCCAAATAGCTCAACCCCGATCATCATCAACTAATGCGGTAGAATCAAGGTTTTTGGTGCCCGGAGGGGGACTTGAACCCCCACGACCGTTTAAGGTCTGCGGATTTTAAGTCCGCTGTGTCTGCCGATTTCACCATCCGGGCGCGCTTTGAAGTTCGCATTCTTATCGTATCGCAGGCAGCGCCACCTTATGGCTTCCCTGAGTAAACGGCGCGATACAGCTCGCGATTACGCAGAATTCCCTGCACATACTCACGCGTCTCGGTATACGGAATGGACTCCACCCACTCCGGAATATCCTTGTAGTCGTTCGTCGCAATCCACTGCCGCACCGGCAGGTCGCCCGCGTTGTATGCGGCCAGCGCATATTCGATCTGCCCACTATAGCGGTCGATCGACTTCTTCAGATCGATCGTTCCAAGCCGAAGATTGATGGAAGGGTTCAACAGGTCGGACGTCGTAAGATGACGATCGCCTGTCTGCTTCGCCAGCGATTTCCCAACCGACGGCAGCAGCTGCATCAGACCATACGCATTCGCCTTGCTCACCGCACCGGGATTGAACTCCGACTCCTGGCGAATCAAGGACGCCACAAGATAAGGATCGAGTCCGTTGATCTGTGCGTTGCTCGAAAGCTCCTGCCAGTAGGGCCGCGGGAAGACCAGCTGCCAGTAGACCATCGGCACCTCTGCAACAGGCAGCGAGAAGAACGGCAGGCCGCTGCGCTTCATCGCCTGCAGCGCGCGCGTGTTCTCGCCAAAGCTCTCGTAGATCTCCGCCTCAGCCAGCGCACCCCATTGCGAAGAGGTCTCGCTCAACTGAATCTCCGGACGGATGTACTCATTCAGCGCGGCGTTTGCCAGCAGACGAGCCTTGATCAGGTGCGGATCGTTCTCCGGCAGCGAGTCCGTCAGCTCCGGATCGTTGACAAGCCGCACAGAGGCCAGCGCTACAGCAGGTTCCGGCGTCGTGCGGTTCCCCAGCACGGCGATCCTCTGCCGCGCCAACATCGCATAGTAGCTGTTCACATAAGACGCATCGAGTGTCTTGTAATAGTTGATCGCCTGCCCGAAGTTGCCCTCGACATCCTCATACATGCGGCCGCGCCAGTAGAGCGCGCCAGGGATCTCCGTGCCGGCGGGATAGTTCGTAATCTGCTCATCCATCAGTCGTGCGGCGTCGCCATAATGCCGCAGGCGATAGCTCAGCCAGGCGGCGCGCCAATGCGCGTTCGGCGCATACGTGCTACGCGGAAAGTGCTGGCCCAGCAGGGTGTACTCTTCAATCGCATGTGCCGAATCGCGCTTGAGCAGGTACATGTTGCCACCCGAGTACAGCGCCTCTTCCAGCCAGCGGCTCTGCGGATACTGTGACAGCATCTGCTGCACCAGCCGGTCGTGCTCGTCGGTCCTGCCCTCGTTGCGGGCCAGCTCCGACTGCAGATACATCTTCAGCGCGGCGCTGTCGTCGCCCGTCACCGGCAGATGATCTACATCTCCACGGCTCAGCTTCTTCAGCCGCAGGTCGCAGACGGCGGCATAGATCTCCAGCGCATCACGGTCAGCGCTCGAGAGTTCGCTGTCATTCTTCTGCAGCGCGCGATACTCCTGCTCTGCAATGTCGTAGTGCTTCGCGTTGAACATCGCATCGGCATGCTGCTTGCGTTCCGCCGCGGTCAGCGGCACATTCATCGCAGCAAGCTGGGTCTTCGCTCCGGCGGCCTCGTTGCTCAGCGGGTCGCGGATATAGAGCCCGCGATAGAGAGCCGCCGCCTGCTGAGTGTTGCCGCTGGCCTGGTAGGCCTTGGCCAGCGTGAAACGGAAGTCTACGTGGCTTCCAGCCGGCTCGGACTGAAGCGGCAGCAGCACCTGCAGCGCACTGGCCGGATCGTTGTTCCCGAGATAGGCGTTCGCCAGCAGAATCGGCGCAGTGGGCACAAACAGGCTCCCCGGATGCCGCTCCGCAAAGTGATCCAGCAACGCATAGGCATCGCTCGCCCGGTTGCCCTGCACCGCCGCCTGAGCCCCGAGGTAGTCGGCATAATCATCCAGTGACTGACCACGCTGTCCTGCCTGCCGGAACGCGCTCTCCGCCTCCGCATAGCGGTGGTCCAACATATAGGCGTGTCCAACCGAAAGGTCCGCTGCCGCACCGGCCTCCCCCGAGTGCGACGACGCATAGCCGAGCACACCGTTGTAGGCTGCCGCACTCCGAGTCGCGATGAGCTGCTGCGCCATGGGCCGAAGCTGCGCGGACGCCGTAAAAGCCAGCGTAAGCCGCCGGCTCTCCGCCGTGGGCGCCACTTCAACCCTCATGCGTGCGTGATGGCCCTTTGAAACCACAACTTCGCGATTTCTGCCACGCGCGTTCTTCCCCCTGGCTCCCTTTGCCGATGCCTTACGGCTCGTTCCCCGGCCTGCCTGAGAAGCGTGCGAAGTTGTTTTAGATCTGTGAGTTGCAACCAAACCCGAAGCCTTTTTCTTATGTTTGCTGGAGGTTTGCGCCGAGACAACACTCGTGTTTGCCAGCACAGCCAGCAATCCTATCGCGACAAATCTGACGCCCCACCACCTACCGCTCATGCTGTCCATCATCTCTTTAGACTTTAAGGCGCAAACGCTCCTTGTGCCTTTCTGACCTGAAGCTGCGCGAACCATGCGAGGTAACTGGCCCGCGTCCTGTACACTTACAAGCAACGCACTATGGCTGTTCAAACCCAATCCACTACGGAAGACCTGACCGACCTGCCGCCTGAAATCGCTGCGACGCTGCAGGCGGAGCCTCCCCATCCGGACCTTGAGCTCGTCGAACGCGCCAAGGCGGGGGATACGAGCGCCTTCGAGCAGCTCGTCCGGCAATATGACCGCCAGATCTTCCGCACCGCCCAGCACATCACGCAGAACCGCGAAGACGCTGAAGATATTACCCAGGACGTCTTCTTCAAGGCCTTCCAGAAGCTCGACCAGTTCCAGGGAAACTCCAAGTTTTCCACATGGCTGGTTAGAATCGCCGTCAATGAGAGCCTGATGCGGCTGCGGAAGCGGAAAACCTCCAAAACGGTCTCCATGGACCAGGATGTCCAGACCGACGAGGGCTCGATCCCCCGGGATTTCGCCGAGTGGAGGCCCAATCCGGAGCAAAATTACTCCCAATCGGAGCTCGCGGAGATCCTGCGCAAAACAATTGCAGGTTTGCCCCCAGGATTTCGCACCGTTTTCACGTTGCGCGACATCGAAAACTTGTCGACCGAAGAGACTGCGGAGGCGCTCGGACTGAGCGTCCCGGCAGTCAAGTCACGATTGCTGCGTGCTCGCCTGCAACTTCGCGAGCGTCTCAGCCGTTACTTTCGGAAGACGAAAGAAGGCTCCAAGTGAATTGCACGGATTTTCTAGCCAAACTAACCGACTACTTCGACGGACAGATCATCGACGCCGAGCTGCTTGCGGAAGTCAAAGAACACCTCGGCACGTGCCATCACTGCGAGGTCGTGGTCGACACGACGCGCAAGACCATCGACGTCTATCGAGGTCACCAGCCCTATGAGTTCCCTGAAGAGCTCTCCGAGCGGCTGCGCGCAGCCGTCATGACCCGATGCAAAGCATCGGTCAGCAAATAAACCTTCGCGACATCAGAGCGGCCCTGAAGAGAACGTGCGCCGGACTCTCCGCTCGCAAACTCGTTGCTCGTCGCTCTTAAACGCCCCGCACCGCCAGAGCTTTCGGTTGCCCACCCGACGCCATAGCTGACTCACACAAGGCTGGCGGCAACTCCTGGTCCTACCGCACCACTCAACAGAAGAGGCGGCCCGAAGGCCGCCTCTTCTGTTGTCCAAAGAACGCTTGACTACTTGACTACCGACTGGAACAGCGGCGAGCCCAGAAGGCTGGCAAACTGGCCATCTGAGGAAGAAAAGTCCACGGTCAGCGTACCGGCGGCGGAGTCGATCTTCGTCTCATCCATCGCCGACTTCTCGATAGGTGAACCCGAGGTCTGCTTCATGATGGCTACCCCCTTCATCAGGGTCGCCACGGTCGCGGCCGTAATCGTGTCCGACATCACAACCGACATATTGAAGCGAACACCGTTGGTGAATTCCATCGTGTAGCGAGAGCTCTTCATACGGTTCTTCACCGTATCGTAGTCCGCCAACTGAGCAGCCTCGCCCAGGGCGCTCTTCATCATGGTCTGAGTACCCTTCTGGTCCAGCAGGCTCCAGACGGCGCGATTGTCCACAATCGCCATCTCGTTCATCATGTCGCTGTTCTGCAGGAAGTTGGGGGTCAAACCGTCACGTGCATCCAGCGCAGCCTTCACAGCCTCGTGGTCGCCGAAGACCATCGTCGTCTGGTTGAGGAACACGACGCTCATGCCGCCCGCGCCCATGGGATAGACGCTGTTGTTGCGGATCATCATCGGCTTGGTCTTCTGCTTGGCAAAGTTGGCCAAAATCGTCTGGGTTTGGAACTGCCCCTGCGCCACGCCAACGATTCGTGTACCGGCTCCGCCGGGTGCATTGAAGGCCGCAAAGGCCAGTGTCTCGGCATCCTGGTCGACCTTGAGTCCTGAGGTCTTCAGCGCCGTCTCCAGCCGCTTCAACTCTGGCGGCAGCACGCGATCCTTCAACTGCATCGCCGCGGGAGAGTTCTGCATGGCCCTGTAGTCGACCACGATAATTTGCTGCACATCCTTCGGAATCGACGACCGCGCATCCCCACCCAGTTGGGCAGCCTGGACCGCCATCGGTGCCATTGCCATAGCCGCCATTGCGGCTACCGCCGTTCCGTACTTCCAATTCTTCCAGATCGTCACGTTTGTGCTCTCCAAAAGGCGCGCGATTCCGCGCACCCGTCTTATTCTTGCGTGAATCCACCCGAGCCGCAAGCGAAATCTCCGGTGCAATCTGGCTCTATGGCCAGTCCAACGGCTGTTTCAGCCGCCGCTCGAGCACCTTTCGCTCTGGATCGAAGTTAATGGTTTGACGTACCCACTCGGCGTTCGGCTCATAGGCTTCTTCAGGAATTAACCCAATCACCTCGCCTTCGCCGATCTCAGCACCATGCCGCTTTGCGACCTCTTCCACCGTCGCATGGACCTTGGTCATCGGTGTCCGCTGAAAATCGGTGATGTTCATGCTCACCTGGGCCCGGCCATTGGCCATGACGCCCATCGCCTTCACCCCGAACAAACCGCCGTTCGACGCTCGAATCTCCCGCGCAATCGCCCGCGCCAGGCTTACATCCGGCTGCTGCAGGTAGATATTGTAAGCAATCAGAAACTTACGAGCCCCCACGGCACTGGCCCCCGCAGTCGAGTGCAGCTCCGGACCGCCGATATCTGGCCGCCGAGTCGCATCCTTGACCGATTCGCGCAGCAACCCCTCGAACTGGCCCCGGCGCACATCTTCGAGATTCACTCGGTCAGGCCTCGCGGCGGCAGCCTCGTAGAAATACACCGGCACCCCAAACCGCCGCCAGATGGCCATCCCCGCCTGCCGGGCCAGCATGACGCACTGCACCAGGGAGAGCCCGCTCACCGGAACGAAAGGAACCACATCCGCCGCTCCGATACGAGGATGCACCCCCGTCTGCTGTGTCAGGTCGATCAACTGAGCCGCCTTGCCGACTCCTCGCACGGCAGCCTCGACGACGGCCTCCGGAGAACCGGCAATCGTCACCACGGAGCGGTTGTGGTCCGCATCCCGCGACCAGTCCAGCAGGTGTACCCCGTCGACGCGCATCGCGCGGATGATCGCCTCCAGCGTTCCCGCGTCGAGCCCCTCCGAAAAGTTCGGAACGCACTCGATAATCTGCGGTACTGTCGATGCCTCTCCGTTGCTGTGCTTTTCGTCTGTCAACTCGTCCTTAGCTTTTCTTGTTGTCATTCCCGAAGGGAATCTGCTTCCTTACCGTGCGACAGCTACTTCCACCAGCTATAGCCAATCGACATCTGCAGGCTCACATTGACGCCCGGGTTCTTATCTCCGAGGCTGGCGCTCGAGACGTGCACCGCATTGGCGCTGAAGTCGATCGAGCGGCGCGGTTTGACGAAGTAGTGAACGCCCGCGCCTCCCTGCGGCGTAAAGTTCCACACGCTGGTGTTCGCCTGCGGTCCTGTCTGAGTCGGGTCGCCCGCATTCAGGTTGCCCACAGCCGGATACTTATGGTTCGTCCAGACCACACCGCCTGCCGCCTGCACCCACGGCATGAGACGCCGGCCGTGCGTGAAGTTCCAACGCACCATGATCGGCGTGATGCTGGCTCCTGTATAGGTGCCGCCTACCGTATAGGGATTGCTGCACTGGGCCGCAACTGTCGCGCCCGTCGGGCAAGCGAGCCGCTGAAACTTCGGCGTATACGACTGCCAGAACGGAAAGACTTCGACGGCATATTCAACGTTTCCCTTGAACAGCCCCGTGCCGATCTCCGGGGTAAGGATCTTGCCGGCGTGTCCGCCGACGAGCAGGAAGCTGTAGTCGGTCCGGTCCTGCAGACCTACGCCGCCCTGCAGCAGCGCGCCATACTCCCACGAGGTATTCGAGGCGGCATCCGCCACCGGCGAGGTGGCCAGATGAGCCTGGGCTCCGGCTGGTACGCCGATTGCCAGCGCAAACACACATACGACACGACCCACGAACTGCTCAAACTTCATTCCACTCCTCACAATCGAAAGCCGCCATTGGATGGCGGCTTTCGCATCTTCCAGACATGAGATGCACTGGCTAAGCCGAAAGCGTCTCTTCATTCATGTCGAAGTTCGAATACACATTCTGCGTGTCGTCGAGGTCTTCGATGGCATCCAGCAACCGCGACATCGCCGCAGCCGTCGTGCCTTCGAGCTTGGTATAGGTCGAGGAGATCATCGTCACCTCGGCATGCTCCGGCGTCATCTTCGCGGCCTTGAGAGCTTCAACGACAGCCTCGTAGTCCTTGGGCGAAGTAAGGATCTCCCAGTTCTCGCCCTCGTCGCTCAGATCGTCAGCGCCGGCCTCAAGGACCACCTCGGTGATCTTTTCCTCGTCGGCTACCGCCTTGGCGACCACGATGACGCCCTTCTTCGAGAACATATAGCCCACCGAGCCGGTCTCGCCGAGGTTGCCGCCGTTCTTCGAGAACGCGTGGCGAATCTCGCTCGCGGCACGATTGCGGTTATCGGTCAGCACTTCGACGATGACCGCGACGCCACCAGGACCGTAGCCCTCATAGGTGATCTCTTCGTAGGCCGCGCCTTCCAGCTCGCCGGTACCCTTCTGGATCGCCCGCTTGATGTTGTCGGCCGGCATGTTCTCGGCCTTGGCCGCGGCAATAGCGCCGCGCAGGCGCGGATTGCCGTCCGGATCGCCGCCGCCGCCCTTGGCGGCGATGGTGATTTCCTTGATCAGACGCGTGAAGATCTTGCCGCGCTTGGCATCCAGCGCGCCCTTTTTATGCTTAATTGTCGCCCATTTTGAGTGGCCGGACATCGAGTGAACCTCTACTACCTGTGAAATCGTATCCGCTTGAAAAGGCACGCCAGCAGCGGCCATCCATGCGTCTTCGTCGTTCGCGATTGTAGCATGTGGAGGCTCAATTTTTCGCCTGGAGCCCCCTCAGCCCGGGGTCACGAGGCCGTTGCGATGCCTCCGCAAAATGCGTATTCTCGAAAAGTAACACCTTGTAACCCATAGGGGCACCCGACATGGCTACAGCTTCTACGACCAGTCTGAAGCTCGATCTCGAGCTAAAAAAACGCGTGCAGCATTTAGCTGAATCGAGACGCAGAAGCTCCCACTGGCTCATGATTGATGCCATTGAAACGTACGTCGATCGCGAAGAAAAGCGAGAAGAGTATCGCCAGGCCGGCCTTGCCGCCTGGAACAACTACCAGACCACCGGCCTGCACCTGACGGCAGAAGAGGCCGATAGCTGGCTTGCAAAATTGGAAAATGGCGAAAAGGCCAAAGCTCCTAAATGCCACGTCTGATCTGGTCGCCTGAAGCCGTTGAGGATTTAGTTCGTCTGCACGCTTTTCTCGTGACCAAGAGCCCCGATGCGGCCAGACGCGCTATCAAGGCAATTCGTCAGCAGGTAAAACCTCTGGCACGACACCCTGAAGCTGGCCGATTCATTGAGGACATGCCGCCTGAGTTCATGGAATGGTTCATTGAATTTGGCAATAGCGGCTATCTTGCCCTCTACCACTTCGACGGCAAAAAGGTCGTCATTCTGGCTGTCCGTCATGGACTCGAAGCAGGATATCAATAGGCAAAGCGACCACTGACCGCCTTTGCCTGGTTAAATCAGCTCCGCGGCCAACAAATCATCCAGCGTTTCCCGTCTCCGGATGAGCCTTGCCCTGCCCTGCTCGACCAGCACCTCCGCGGGCCGAACACGCGTGTTGTAGTGCGAAGCCAGCGACATTCCGTAGGCTCCCGCGTCCAGCAACACCACCAGGTCGCCCTGGCGAAGCTCCGGCGTCTCGCGGTCGCGGGCAAAGAAATCGCCGCTCTCGCAGACCGGCCCAACGATGTCCGCCACCTGCGCCGCCCGCTCGTCCTTCACCACCGGGACGATTTCGTGATGCGCCTGGTAGAGCGCCGGACGGATCAGGTCATTCATCGCGGCATCGGTAATCACAAAGTGCTTCTTGCCGTTCTGCTTCGTGTAGAGCACCCGCGTCAGCAGCGACCCCGCCTGGGCCACCAGAAACCGTCCCGGCTCCAGCAACAGATGCGCGTTCAATCCGTTGAGTACCTCGCGCAGGGCCTGCGCATACTCCGCCACCCGCGCCGCAGGATCGAACTCCGCCTTGCCATACTCAATGCCGAACCCGCCGCCCGCATCGACGTAACGAATATCCATGCCATCGCCGCGCAGGTCTTCGACCAACGACCGCACCCGTCGCACCGCCTCCGCAAACGGCTCGACGCTGCGAATCTGCGAGCCGATATGCACGCTCACACCCGCAGGCTCGATGCCCTGCATCCGCACCGCGCGCTGGTAGACCTCGCGCGCGCGTTCAATCGCAATCCCAAACTTGTGCTCGCGCAGACCGGTGGAGATATACGGATGCGTCTCCGCAAAGACATCGGGGTTCACCCGCAACGCGATGCGCGCAGTCTTGCCCAGCGCCTGCGCCCGCTCTGCCAGAACCTCAAGCTCGGCCTCGCTCTCGACGTTGAACAGCAGAATCCCCGCGTCCAGCGCGGCATCCATCTCCCACGCCTGCTTGCCGACACCCGAGAAGACAACGCGCCCCAGAGCCTCAGGAGCAGCCCGGCGAACCCGCTCCAGCTCTCCCCCCGAGACGATGTCAAAGCCGCAGCCCTGTTCACCCAGCATGCGCATAATGGCCAGCGAAGAGTTGGCCTTCACCGCATAGCAGATCGTATGCAGCACACCGGCAAACTCACCCTGCAACATCCGCGCGCGTTCTGCGATGGCGTCGCCTGAGTAGACATAGAGCGGCGTGCCGAACTGCGCTGCCAGCTCACTGAGGTCGGCGCCTGAACACTCCAGGCGCGACCCGGCATAGACAAAAGGACGAGGGGAAGAGATCGAACTCACGAAGCAGTTGCACCTGTGGCCTGTGACGGCTGCACGTACTGAAGATTCGGCATCAGTATCCATGCGATGAAGTAACCAAGAATAGGACTACCCGCGCCGCACAGCACCACCAGGCAAAGCACGATCCTCACCAGGGTGACGTCCCAGCCATAGTGCTGCGCAAAACCCGCGCAAACACCCGCAATCATGCGGCCCTCGCGCGGACGGACAAGGCGTCCCTGCGGAGCGGAAAAGGGTTCATAAGCGAAGGGATTGCCACAACTGCTGCAAAACTTCGCGCTGGAATTTGTTGAATTACTGCATGCCGTGCAAACCATCGTGGCCTCCCACTAAACTCATTGTTTCATACGGCTAATGAGTGCTCGCGGTTCCATGGGGCGATGGCGTTGTAAAGCTTTTGCCGTCGTTTGTTCTTCGTCGTCATCCTTCTATGAAGAGAGGCGTAGTTGTCCAGGGGTATTTTGCGAACAGATTGCGTACAGACTTCTATTCGTGCTCATGGCACACA
>NZ_JACHIO010000024.1 GCF_014203225.1 Granulicella mallensis
GGGTCTGCATGGCGTATCTTCCTCCGGATGGATTATCTGTGCCTCGAGCACGTACCAGGAAGGTACGCCGCTCTTCATACCATCTGAGCGAAGCACCTCGCGCTTTTGCGAGGTGCGCAGTCGAAGGACCCCGAAGGACTCGACCCTGCCCACAACGTCAGGACCTTTTCCAGCACGAACGTCCACGCCTCAGAACTTCATGGATGGAATTTCAGCCAAAACAGGCGACGACACCAAGCCCCAAAGGGGCGACCTCATACCAGCCCAGGGCGTAGCCCTGGGTAAGCCGCCCACAGAACACAGAGCGCTGTAGGCGCGACCTATCGATATCCCCACGATTCTATCGATCGCACCTTCAATACTCTCTTCTGAGAAGCCCCAGCCACTACCCCAGCCGCTTACGCGCCTCATACAACTTCGCATCGATCAAAAACCGGAACCAGAACGTCTGCAGCGTGTAGAAGATCAGGCCTTCCATGCCGTCCAGAAAACCGGCACGCACAATATATCGGTAAAAGAACAGGCAGATGGGCCGCACAAAATATGGCGCATTGTTGTAGAGCCCGCGCAGATAGCGCTTCTTCTCCAAAACACTTCCTGTTGCCTTGCCCTGAATCCGGCCTTCGCTCTCGCCGCGTAATTGTTCGCGCACCTCGGCGTCGGCCCAGCGATTATGCCGTGCTGTCCATTCGGTAAGAGGCATGCGCAGATCGTCGATCATCACGTTCCGCAGCTGCGCTGTAGCGCCTGTGCACAGAAAGTGCTGGTCGTACTCACGCATCTCGCAACGGCCTGCGCCGTTCCGGAACAGGCGCATATGCCAGGTAGGAGACATCCCCCCGTGCCGCAGAATGCGATTCATGAACTGCAGCAGCCGGGGAAGATAGAAGCCATTCAACTCGGTCTGCTCCGGCAACGCGGCGATCTCGTCGCGCAGCTCAGGCGTCAATCGTTCGTCGGCATCCAGGTGAAGCTGCCATGCATAACGAATAGGAGCATTGTCGATCGCCCAGTTACGCTGGTCCCCATAGTTTTTGAAGGGGTGATGCAGAACCCTGGCGCCTGCCCTTTCGGCCAGGGCCACAGTGTCGTCCGTACTGCCTGAATCGACGACGACCACATCGTCGCTCAATCCATCCAGGCTTGCCAGCGTCGCCGGCAATGAATCGGCGGAGTTGAAAGCCAGCAGGATGATCGAGGGCTTCAAGCGTTCAAGCTCCTGAACGCCCTAGCCACGCAGCTTGGCCAGCAGATCCGTCGGATGCACCGGCTTGGCGAGAATCTCGAACTCGTGTCCCTGCGAACGAGCACGCTCCAGCAGATCAGCCGTGGCGGCCTGCCCGGAGAAGAGCAGAATCTTGCACTTCGGCAGCTTCTCCCGCATCTGGATAGCGGCCTCGATACCGGTCATGCCGGTCATGATGACATCGCTGATCAGCATGTCGGGCTGAAACTCATCAATCGCTTCGACAGCTTTCTCGCCGCTGTATACGGCACGCGCTTCAAAACCTGATTGGTTGAGAATGATAGCCAGAGTATTGGCAATCACCTGCTCATCGTCGGCGACGAGAACACGCGGCTTAGAGGTGTTGGTAGTGTTTTCTGGCATGAAGAGATTTCCTGATCTTCCTTCTGTACAGCCTTGACCGACTCAACGCCGTTCGGAGAGCCTACGATACAACCCCATCATACGATGCCCTCTCCTTCGTGCAAACCCGGCCTTTTCCACTTCCACTCGAAAGCGACATCGAACAGCGTTAAGCACACCGGAGTGATACTCTTTCACCAGCAATGATCGACCTGCACCATCACCTCCTGCCGGGCCTCGACGACGGCTCACCTGACCTCGAGACTTCGGTTTCCATGGCTCGAATGGCCTCCGCAGACGGCATCACGCATATCGTGTGCACGCCTCACGCCAGCGGTCGCTACACCTTCAACCCGGAGATTGTCGCGGCCAGGCTCACCGAGCTGCGAGCTGCGGTTGCGGCCGAATCCATCGACATCATCCTCGGTGGCGGATGCGACTTCCACCTCAATTACGACAATATTCAGGATGCAATCGCTCACCCCACCCGGTATACGGTCAACGGCAAGAACTACCTGATGGTCGAACTTCCCGACTACGGCCTCTCGCCGAATCTGGGTGAGACCTTCTACGAGCTTCAACTCGCCGGTATCACCTCCGTGCTCACGCATCCGGAGCGCAACCCCACCCTTCAGAAAGACCCCAAACGTCTCGAAGAGTGGATGCGAAACGGCTTGCTCCTTCAGGTGACCACATCTTCCGTGATTGGAAAGATGGGGAAAGACGCCGAGCGCATGGCCCACAAGCTGCTCGCCGACCGCTGGGTCCACGTCCTGGCGACCGACGCCCACAACCTCACCTCTCGCCCCCCCCAGATGAGCCAGGCCCGCGAAGCCGTCGCCAAACGCTATGGAGCCGACTACGCCCAACTTCTCTGCGTCGATAACCCGCTGGCTATCTTCGAAGGCCATCATCTCTGCGATCAGGAAGAACCGCGGCACCTGTTCGACACCTTCGACACGATAGACACCGGACGCAAGAGCTGGTGGAAGCGGATGTTCGGACGATAGAAGTGACATGTAAGCGGCTTACTGCTTGTTACGACTCTTAGTACGTCTCATCCCGGCCCCTAAAGCATTTTCACTGTAGGTGTAGAGCGGTGCCTCGATCTTTATGGGTGTTTTCCCCCATGAAAACGTCGCTGTACGCCCGTTTCCGGATTCCCGGCAACAGGAAAATGCTCTAAAGCACCAGCGTTGGCGTTCCGCGCCTTATCGGTCTCCACCGCAACACTCCTATCCCCTGCGAGTTCGATGACGTTCCCTGGCGCTCCCCTTACAGGAGCAAACCATAAAGTTCAGCCTCTGGAAGATTGAGTCTACAAATTGCGAAGTGAATAAAACCACTCATGCCGGGTTAATACATCCAGGTGATTTATCTACCCGCACGAGGAGAAAATTTGAACCAGCAGAAGCCATCCCCAACCATCGACACCGTGAGTGCTTTCAATCCAGAGTTTAGAAATCATCCGGATCAAATCCTGGATCAAATTCGATCCGCATACCCGGTCCTGCACGATGAATCCGTAGATGCCATTATCCTCACTCGGGCAAAGGATGTCGCACAGGTACTCAACGATCGAAACATCGATTGCGACCCGCGCAAATCCAGTCCCGGATCGCGACTTCGGCAAGTCCACCGCGTGGATGAGAACTTCAGACCGTCACTGCTTAGAATGGACGATCCTGATCACAAGCGCGTCCGCGATCTCGTCTCCAAAGCCTTCAATCAGGCCTCGGTAGATGCCCTCCGTCCAAAGGTCGAGCAAATCGCCTCCGATCTGCTTGACTCTCTTCAGGGCCGTTCCTCTTTTGACCTGATAGAAACCTTCGCCGAACCCTTTCCCATGGCGGTCATTGCCGAGCTTCTTCAGGTCGATGCGGACAAACGCGAAGACTTCCTGCAATGGTCCAAAGCGATGAATCAACTCTTTAACCCCAGGCCCACCCCTGAGCAATTAGCCTCACTCAAATGGGGATCGGCAAGCTTCCACGCCTACCTGAAACAGATCGTCGACCAGCGTAGGGAGCATCGTGGCGCCGATCTGATCAGTTCCCTGATCACCGCGCACGAGGGAGAAAATACACTCACGGAATGGGAGATCATCAGCACCTGCGAACTCCTGCTCTTCGCGGGCAACGTCACCACAACGGATCTTATCGGGAACGGAATGTTCGCTCTGCTCCAGCATCCTGAGCAGATGGAAAAGCTTCGGGTAAATCCAGCTCTGCTGCCCGGAGCAATCGAAGAGATGCTGCGCTACGACTCCCCGGTAACCCACGTGGCTCGAGTCGCCAGAGATTCACCAGGCATCGACGGGTGCCCATTCCACGCTGGTCAGACAATTTATTCCTTAGTGAACGGTGCGAATCACGATCCGGCCTTGCACCTTGATGCGCATGCATTCGATATAGAACGCGAGAACAAGCGACACTATTCGTTCGGAGGCGGCGCGCACTTCTGCCTGGGAGCTCCCCTCGCTCGTGCCGAAGCACAAATCGCCTTTTCTCTTCTTCTAAAGCGTTTTCCCAACATCTCACTGAAGCCCGGGGCAGAGCCTGTACGCAAGATAACCCCGTCTTTCAGAGGATTGGAATCGCTCTGGTTGACAGTACCCTCGATCGAAGAAACCCGCAGCTAGAGCATTTTCCCTGTAGGTGTAGAGCGGTGCCTCGATTTTTATGGGTGTTTTCCCCAATGAAAACGCCGCTGCACGCCCGTTTCCGGATTCCCAGCAACAGGGAAAATGCTCTAAAACCAGTAAGGATCGGGCTTCAGTGCATGCATCGAATCACGCACACACTGAAGCCCGAGAGCTTCCTAGAGTCCCAGTCCGCCGTCCACGGCCAGTAGCTGCCCGGTGATGAAGCTTGGGCAGGTAGCAAAGAACAATACCGCTGCCGCAACGTCCTCGGGCTTCCCATTACGCTGCATCGGCGTCTTCGCCGCGAAGTGTTCATAGGCCGCATCGACCTTCTCCGAGGTCACGATCATCCCCGGAGCCACACAGTTCACGCTGATCTGCGGCGCCCACGCCTTGGCCATCGTGTGCGAGAGCATATGCAGCGCCGCCTTCGAGGTGCAGTAGTGCGCGTGCGTAGCCCAGGGATGAATTCCCCCCAGGGAGCCGATGTTGATGATCCGGCCCTGCACAGCCTTCAACGCCGCATGAGCCGACTTGGCAACCAGGAACGGTCCGCGAGTATTCGTCTCGAACATCGCGTCCCACTGCTCGACAGAGATCTCTTCGAGTGCCGCCGTCTCAAAAGCGCCCGCGTTATTCACCAGGAGATCGAGGCCGCCCAGGCGCTCGACAGTCTGGGCCACGGCGCTGACAACGCTCGCTTCTTCCCGAACGTCGCATGCAATGGCAAACGCTTCGACGCCAAGTTCGCGCAGGTCCGATACCGTCTGCTCGGCCTCTTCCGTCGAGCCGCGATAGGTAATGGCGACATTCGCGCCAGCCTTGGCCAGGGCCAGGGCCAGCGCTCGTCCGATTCGCCGTGCGCCGCCGGTTACGAGTGCCCGCTTGCCGGAAAGTGGCTTAGCTCCCTCCATCACTTCGGCGATTCCGTGGGAGGCGTCGTCGTGGCTGGAGGATTGGTTGCCGGCGGAGCCACTACATGCTCCTGGGTTCCAGCCGGCCGTTGCGCGAGCTTGCCATCGTTATCCACGTAATCCGATACCTGCGCGCGCGGCCGCTGCATCTTGATGAGGAGCTCTTTGTCCTCCGCCGTCGCATCGAACTCCTGCGCCTGGGTCGCAAAACCGTTCGCGATGACCTGCACCGTCACGTGGCTCCCTACCTCGATAAGATCCATCGTGGCACGGCCTTCAGAGTCGGTCTTGACCTCAAGATTGCCGTTGTCCTTGCCGTCCTTCGAGGAGCGGAAGATCACCGCTGCATTGATCATGGGCTTGCTGTTGAAGCCCTTTTCAACCGTCACAACAATGTGCGCGATCGGCGGTGGCGGTTTGTACTTGCGGCCGTGCTGGGAATCCTGTCCCTGGACAGCCGCCGGTAAAACCGTCAGCAATCCCACACCAACCATTATTTGAGCCCTGAGGCGAAGAGAAGCAAACATCATTGGGGCATTTTATCGCGAAGGCGAAGATTTGGCATATCGTCCCCTGCCGTCCCAGGGGTGTGTCATCAAATTGCACTTGGGATGAAGTTGGACTGTGTAAACAATTTGCGGCGGCACCGTTCTGCTACGGCACTGTTCTGCTGTGACACTGTTTCGTTAAGGGCATGGCTTCAGCCATGCCGAAAACATCGGGCCAAAGGCCCATACCTCGCTGCCGCAGGCCGGAGTGGAGGCGCAGCCGCAACGACTGAATTGCCTTCTTTGGTCGTGGCGAATATCAGTCCCCCTCGCTACGGATACATCCCTGTGAGCCTTGCACAGTCTTGGCGGTATAGAGGATCGCTCCGGCCGCGCCTTCACTCCAAGCCCTTCGACTACGCTCAGGGCAGAAAGGAACGCGGGCTGAACCATACTCCTACGGCATGGCTGAAGCTATGACCTTAACGAAACAGTGCCGCAGCAAGCTGCTTGCACAGTCCAACTTCATCACAGATGCAATGGGATGACAGGTCCCAGGCATTTAAAGAATATGCGCGCCTTCCACTCATATTTACCCTCCTGTAATTGACTATGCGGCACGATTGGCATACATTAGCACTCGGCAGTCGAGAGTGCCAAAAGACCATCGCAGGGTGGTCCAACTCTTTCGAAACAGCAATAAGGAGATTCAAGAATATGGCAGCTACTTCGTTTACGCCGTTGCATGACCGCATCCTGGTTCGTCGTCTGGAAGAGGGCGAGAGCATCCGCGGCGGCATCATCATCCCCGATTCGGCCAAGGAAAAGCCCCAGCAGGGCGAGGTTGTCTCGGTTGGCAAGGGCAAGTCCAACGATGAAGGCAAGGTCTTCCCGCTCGACGTCAAGGCTGGCGACACCATCCTCTTCGGTAAGTACTCCGGCACCGAGATCAAGCTCGATGGTGAAGAGTTCCTCATCATGCGCGAAGAAGAAGTCCTCGGCATCCTCAAGAAGTAAACGCTGCGCACGCCGCAAGGCGCTGCGATACATCCGGTTTCGTTAGGGCATGGCATCAGTCGTGCCGCAGACAGATTCAAAGATTCGGGGTTTTAGTCCCGGGGTCAATATCAACGCGGCCTCATCCGCCGCGAGGAGAAGAAACAAATGGCAAAGCAGATTCTGCATGGAGAAGATTCGCGTCAGGCGATCCTGCGTGGTGTTAACACGCTCGCCAACGCAGTGAAGGTGACGCTCGGTCCCAAGGGCCGCAACGTCGTCATCGAGAAGAAGTTCGGTTCCCCCACCATCACCAAGGACGGCGTCACCGTTGCCAAGGAGATCGAGCTGCCCGAGGGCCTCGAGAACATGGGCGCGCAGATGGTGAAGGAAGTCGCTTCGAAGACCTCCGACGTTGCCGGCGACGGCACCACCACCGCAACCGTTCTGGCCCAGGCCATCTACCGCGAGGGTGTCAAGACCGTTGCTGCTGGTGCAAACCCGATGGCGCTGAAGCGCGGCATCGACAAGGCTGTTGAGGCCATCATCGGCAAGCGCGACGAGCACGGCGTGGTCATCGGCGGCGCTCTCAGCGAGCTCTCCAAGCCCGTCTCCGGCGACATGATCGCCCAGGTCGGCACGATCTCGGCCAACTCGGACGAGCAGATCGGCACCATCATCGCCGCGGCGATGAAGAAGGTCGGCAAGGACGGCGTCATCACCGTCGAAGAGTCGCGCACGATGGAAACACAGCTCGACGTCGTCGAAGGCATGCAGTTCGATCGCGGCTACCTCTCGCCCTACTTCGTCACCGATGCAGAGCGCATGGAAGCAGCCCTCGAGAACCCCTACATCCTCATCTATGAGAAGAAGATCTCCACGATGAAGGACCTGCTCCCCCTGCTCGAACAGATCGCCCGCACCGCCAAGCCGCTGCTCATCATCGCAGAGGACGTGGACGGCGAGGCTCTCGCGACTCTCGTGGTCAACAAGCTGCGTGGCACGCTGAACGTCGCTGCCGTCAAGGCTCCCGGCTTCGGCGACCGCCGCAAGGCCATGCTCGAGGACATCGCTGTCCTGACGGGCGGCAAGGCGATCACTGAGGACCTCGGCATCAAGCTCGAGGGCGTCAAGATCGAAGACCTCGGCACCGCCAAGCGCATCACCATCGACAAGGACAACACCACCATCGTCGACGGCGGCGGTGAGGACTCCAAGATCGAAGGCCGCGTCAAGGAGATCCGCGCTCAGGTCGAGAAGACCACCTCCGACTACGACCGTGAGAAGCTCCAGGAGCGCCTCGCCAAGCTGGTTGGCGGCGTTGCGGTTATCAAGGTCGGTGCAGCTACCGAGACCGAGATGAAGGAGAAGAAGGCCCGTGTCGAAGACGCGATGCATGCAACCCGTGCAGCCGTCGAAGAAGGCATCGTCCCGGGCGGCGGCGTGGCTCTGGTACGTTGCGCCAAGGCTGTCGACGCTCTCATCGCGAAGCTCGAGGGTGACGAGAAGGTCGGCGCGCAGATCATTCGCCGCGCCATCGAAGAGCCGTTGCGCATGATCGTCCACAACGCGGGCGAAGAGGGTGCAGTCGTTATCGGCAAGATCCACGAATCGAAGGACCCGAACTTCGGCTACAACGCCGGAACCGGCGCCTACGAGGACCTGGTCAAGGCCGGCGTCATCGACCCGACCAAGGTCACGCGCACTGCCCTGCAGAACGCCGCGTCGATCTCAGGCCTGATGCTCACCACCGAAGCCATGATCGCTGAGATTCCCGAGAAGAAGGAAGCAGCGGGCGGCGGACACAATCACGGCGGCGGCGGCATGGACGGCATGTACTAAGCCTCCACCAATAAGCAGTAAACAGAAAGGCCCTGGAGAAATCCGGGGCCTTTGTCTGCCAACTCATTCAGCCCTCAATTTGTTTTACTCCACATCGAATCAAGAACTCCGCCGTTGTGTCGAAATCTGCCGGAGTCTGCGTCGAATCCGTGGCATTACCTTTTGGCACGTAGATTACAAGTCCTTGCCGTGCCCGAGTAAGAAGCACCCTATAAGCGTTCTTTCGATAGAGCCGTCGCGCTTCGTTTTTCATGACGGACCATGAGCTTCGCTCCTTGTGCGAAAACTGGCGAAGTAACCATTCGGATTGCCGCTCCGACCAAACCATATCACCACCCCAACAAAGCCCTACCCAATCAAGCTCCAGACCTTGAATTTCAAATTCAGTGGCGAAAACCTCGAGTTGCGAACTCGAGCGCACATCAGTAGAGGCTGCCAAATACCAATGTTCCCACTTATAGTTTGCGTGGAAACTCGAATCAGGTTCAAGTCCTTCAGCACGTAAACGTGCGGCCGATGATGATCCAACCAATCCATATCGGCTTCCACCAAAAGCCTGTTTTCGCAGCAGTTCTCGAGTTTGATTTAAATCTCGCGTCATAAAAAGTGGAAAAAAACGGCCGATATTGAGTGCGTACGCTGCGGTTGCATTTCCCTCCAAAACGAAATTCGCCCATGTCGCAAATCGCTCCGCCCGAAGGCTTCGAAGTGAAACATTTAGGTGTAATCGAGGATCTACATGGCAGTCTGCGCTTACGATTAAGTCACCCAACCTGCCTCCGGCAACCGCTTCCCCACCATCTAATCCAACAGGCGAGCTAAATACCTCCCAAGCCTTGTTCGAGTTTGCTAAGGATCTTCCCCACTCCGCCAACCCCGCTTCTCCACTGTTAATCTCTTGACCGCCCCCAACGAGCGCAATGATGACCGCCCAGTCTTCGTGCCGTTCCATGATGCGAAGCAGCATCTCTGGTTCGGAATAGTCTCGCTTAAACTTACGTAGATTTTGCGTCTTGTCCCACGCGCGCTGTGCTTCGTCGAAAATTACGACATGATTCGAAGGGACCTGTCCAGCTAGTTCATCGGTGTAGGTTCTTGCAAAGACATGGACATTCTCTATCAAAGTTTTAGCTTGTATTTTTGCATCTAAAGCACGATGTCCACGGCCCATCTGGAATCGTTTAAGTACCTCTTGCAGTACCAGAACCAGTGGCCCGTTGCCGGACATGAAGTGAATTGCATTCTCCCCAGACTTTTCGCTATAAGCAAGGTTGAGACCTACAAGAGTTTTCCCCGAACCTGGGACACCTGTAACAAAAAAAATAGCCCTACGCCGATTCTTTCGAGCTGAATCAACTGCTTGCAATAGATAAGACGTTAGGTCTTCGATATCGTGCTGCGCTGCTTCTGAGCGGGCAATCTCGCCGATTTTAAGTCCCATCTGCAAGGAACGTGCCGCGTCGATGATTGAAGGCACTGGTTGGTATGCAGCGATTTCCCAAGAACTACCGATAATTTGCGGCGCGTCTGATACGTCACGTGAAAGATACAGCAGACATTCACCAAGCTGTTCTCGCGAGAGCATTTGGACACGTGGAATCCAATATCGGGGAGTTTCCTCAAAAGCCAATTCCGCCTGTTCTTCTTGAGACCAAGGGACGCCATTTGCGCCTACAAGCAGTGAAATTATCTTTCGTCGGTGTGATGCCGCATGGAAATAATGGAGTAGGAGCGCATACTCTTCCACCTGAGATACATCTGTCGAGCTCAATGCACCGGTTTTGAATTCAAGGATGACGATCGTTGAGGCAATGAGTAACACCACATCGATTCGTTTTTCTTTGCGTGGGATCGCAAACTCAAGCAGCAGATTCCAGTTGCCTGCGGATTTATCTGACCGTACGACATCGCCCAAAGAGCTTTGAAGTGTCTCGTAGTCTCTGGACCAAGTGAGTATCTGTGCAGTACTCAAATCAGTAAACCCTTGATTTGCGTAACCAAGAGTGAGAAGGCCCAACATCTCACTCTCGCTAAGGGCTAGAAACATCGAAACGGTGGATCGATAGAAAGCTGGCATCAGGTAGCGACCAAGTTAGCACTATGAAAACCCAAAACGGACCCGCGAGGTCCGTTTTGAGTCAAAAGATTAAATTACCGCTCCGGCGAGATCTTTACCGGCGCGCCAGGCTCCAGAGGTGAATCATCCCCCGGAAGCGGAATCGTCTTCTTCCTCCGCTTTACCGGTGGCGCTGAGCTTGGCGGACGCTGCTTATTCCGGCCATTCCGCTTGCCATTAGGAGTCTCGATCACGGCGCGCATCCAGTACTCGCCGTTCGCATCGGCCTCGATGCCGTGAGTCTCGCGCTCGAAGCCTGGGAAGCGCTTGCCGAACTCCTCCATCGCCAGGATCAGGCGGATGACGGGGCTCTCCGGGCCTCCGAGCCGTTCGCCCGGCATACTCATCGGAATGCCCGGCGGGTACGGCACCAGCATCACGGCAGCGATGCGGCCTGCCATCTCCGAGAACTTGATCTTCTCCGTCTCGCCGCGCAGAAGCTTCTGGTACGTCTGCGCGGGCGTAAGGATGGGATCAAAGTCCTCGTCGCACGCCGCGTTCACCAGGCCTGAGAGATTGAGCTGCTGCATGACCAGGTGCATCTCATCGCTCAGCTCTTTCAGCGTCACGTTGCGATAGCGCGCCGGATACTTCAGCACCAGTTCAGGCAAGGCCTCTTCCAGCGGAGCTTCGCTGTCGTAGAGCCGCTTGAACTCGAAGAGGTTCTCGAGCAGCGCGCCCCACTTCCCTTTACTGGTGCCAACCGAGAACAGCACCAGCACGGTGTAGTCACCAGTGCGCGCGATCTCGACACGGCGACCGTCCAGGAACTCCGTGAGGATCGCCGCAGGGATGCCCCAATCGCTGACTACGCCCTGCGCGTTGACACCCGGCGTAAGGATCGTCACCTTCGACGGATCGAGCATGCAGTAGTCGTCCGCGATGTCCTCATCCTGATAGCCGTGCCAGTCTTCGCCGGGCTTCAGGGTCCAGCAGCTGGAACGATTCGTCAGCAAGCCATCGGCAGCTTCCTCGAACAGGTAGGTCTCGCCGTCGAGCGGATCGAAGACGTACTCCGGCTGATAGAGACGGAAGAACCAACCCTGCTCCGCCGCACGCAGACGGTGCGCTACCGACGACATGGCCTTGCGGAAGCTGATCGCATCCTGCAACGTCTCGCTCATCAGCGTGGGGCCCGCAGGCTCGTCCATCATGGCTGCTGCAACGTCGAGCGAAGCGATCAGAGGATAGAACGGCGAAGTCGTCCCATGCATCATGAACGACTCGTTGAACTGGTCGTAGTCCAGCGGCGCGCGCTGGCTGAGCTTGATGTGCACCATCGAAGCCATCGAGAACGCTGCCAGCATCTTGTGCGTGGACTGCACGGAAAAGATCGTCGGACGATCGGGAATCTCATCCGGAACGCCCATCGCGAAGCGTCCGCGATAGATCTCGTGAAACTTGGCGTAGGCGTACCATGCTTCGTCAAAGTGGATGCGCGGAACGCTCTTGGCCAGTTCTTCCACGACGCGGTTCACGTCATAGCAGAGGCCGTCGTAGGTCGAGTTCGTGACCACCGCATAGGTCGCCTTCTTCACAGGCGCACCGGCACAGAAGGGACTCTTGTCGATCAGCGCCTGGACGTTCTCCGGGCTGAAGCGCTTGATGGGAACGAGCCCGATCATGCCGTAGCCGTTGCGCGTGGGCTTGAAGTACACCGGCCGAGCACCGGTGATCGTAAGCGAGTGGCAGATCGACTTATGGCAGTTCGCGTCGGCGAGCACGATGTCGTCCTGCGCGATCACACCGTGACCCACAATCTGGTTGGAGGTCGACGAACCGCCCAGTACGAAGAACGTCCAGTCGGCGCCGAAGATGCGAGCGGCGTTGCGTTCGCTCTCTCCCGGAGGCCCGATATGATCCAGCCACGATCCCAGTGGCGAGGTCGAGATGCCGAGATCGGACCGCATGATGTTTTCGCCGAAGAACTTGTGGAACTCCATGCCGATCGGGTGCTTCAGGTAGGCGACGCCGCCCATATGCCCCGGAGCGTCCCACGAGTACGCGCCCTGATCGGTGTACTTCTTGAGTTCGCGGAAGTAAGGCGGCAACAACTGCTCGTGATAGCGCTCGACCGCGAAGTCCACGCGGTTGGCGATGAACGCAGGCGTATCGCCAAAGAGGTGGATGTACTCATGCACCTGCTTGACGACCTCCAGCGGCAGTTCGCTGACGAGCGTACGGTCCGCAATCAGAAAGATCGGGATTTTTTTATTGCGGCGGCGAACGGCGCGGAGGATCTTGAGCGCGGCGCGCTCGTCGAACTGGTTCTCCCCTTCGAGGTCCCAATCCAGCAGAATCGCACTGTGCGAGGGGTCTGAGGTGACCAGCGATAATCCATCTTCAGGCGTCGAAGTCCTGACGACTTCGTAACCTTCTTTTCCAATGGCTTCGACCAAACGCTCCATGGCACGATCCGAAACGGAATCCGTGCCACCCACCTCACTCGCAATCAACAATACCCAGCGGCCTTCGCTCATACACCTCTCACTTCTAGTTCAATGGTACAGCGCGAAGTTGAATGGAATATGTGTAAGACAAAGCGAATCACTTAATGCAAAAGCGCGGAGGTTTCGGGAAAGCTGCAATGGCATCCATTGCGACCTCCGCGAAACCTCCGCGCCTCTGCGTTAAAGCCTTTTGTCCGGCAGAAAACGGGTGTAACTCCCGGTTACTCCGCCACAACACCCGGATGGACACCGGCCGGCCCATGGACCTTGACACCAGGCTGGCTGGTTCTCACCTTGATACGGGTGAGCGTATCGCGTTTCGAGAGGGGTGCATTCGCCATGAAGTTGATGGTGTAGCTCTCGTTGATCGCCTTACGGAAGTCGTCGAGGAACGGCCCCAGGGAGACGGGATTGCCAAAACCCTGGTAGAAGGAACGGCCACCCGTAGCCTCGGCTACCTGGCTCAGATAGCTCTGACCGCTGAAGCTTCCCCGGCGGCCGCGCATACCGGCTTCGGTAAACGCAATCGAGTAGACGGCTACACCAGCACGCTGAGCGTCTTCCTGGGCAGTCTGGACGTAGGGGCTGTCCTGATTCAGGATTGAGGTGCTGCCGTTGTAGGGATCGACACCGTTGGTAATCATCATCACAAAGCGCGCGGCGGGCCTGTTCGACGGCCAGTGCTTGGAGATCTCCGACAGGCAGAAGTACGGGCTCGAATCGACACCCGGCGCGGAGATGGGCAGACGAAGCACGCTGGTGGCCGCTGCGTGGTCGGTCGTAAAGCCGGTGCCCTGCACAGTGCCATTTCGCATATAACCGACCATCACCTGTACACCAGGCGGCAGGTCATTAATGAACTTCTTCAGGTCCGGCAGTTGCAGGCCGAAGGAACCTCGTAGACCATCGTCGATCAGGATCGCCAACTGCGTGCCACCCGGATGAACGGGAGTCACACCGGTAAGAGGCGTCCCATGACCATTGATCTCCAGAGTCAACATGGCAGGGTCGAGCGGAACACCGTTCTTTGATTCGGCGTTGATGAGCGCGGAGGTGGGTAGCGGTCCTTCAGACGGCATCTCCTGAGCGAACATCGGAACCGCAACGAGGGCGGCTAAGGAAGAAACAAGCAGTGCACGGCGAAAAGTAATCATGTCTAACCCCTTCACTACTATAGACGCGTAAAAGAATCGCGAGATGTCAGTATTTTGTTTGAATAGCCACACCCTGCGAGTTCCCAATCTTCGAGTTCCTAGACTAGAGAACAACTAATTACCACCCAGCCGGATCTTCAGGCCCGACCGAAAGGTCAGCGGAAGCCCAGGGTAGCCGATCGGCCCGATGTGCTGGTTGTTCAACAGATTGTCGATCTGTGTGAAGAAAAGCAGGTGGTGCGGCATCGCGTAGGTCATTCCCAGGTCGAGCTTCACATAGCCGAAATCCAGGTCGTGGTTGGGCAGAAGAAGCGTGTTGCCACCGGTGGCGTCGGAATAACCCAGGTACGTGGAGTCGTCGCTTCGGCTGGCCAGCGCGCCTTTGAGAGCTACCGTGAACTTCCGTCGCATGTACTGCGCATCGAAGTACCCCGTGCTGGGCGCCCGCCGAAAGGGCCTTGCCCCAACCAGCGGACTCTCCGCCCCAATCGCGATTCCCGGCAGATTCGGGTTCTCTGTCGGGGTCCCTTCGGCGGCTGCCACCGCGTCGGAGGCGAATGACTGCAGCACCCGCGTGTCGAGATTCGTATAGCCGCCCCGTACCAGCACGCTCGGCTTCGGCTGCCACGCCAGTTCGATCTCTTCGCCCTGCGCGCGGTACGCCAACGAGTTCAGATACGCCTCATAGAGCCCGACACCTGGATTGATATTCAGGTTGAAGTACTGCGCCAGCGCCGCATTGCCGACGCCCTCAAGCTGCCGGTCGAAGACATTGTGAAAATAACCGGCCTTCAGCGTCAACTTCTCGCCGAGAATGTTCTGGTCGATCCCCACGTCATAGGTGCGGGAGCGCTGCGCCGACTGCGGCGTGACGTGATACAGCGCAATATCCGCCGTATCGCCGGCGTTCAGCAGTTGCGTATATAGACTCTGAAACTCGATCGCCAGCGTCGGCTCCTGCACGCCGGTCGCGAAATTGGCACGCAACCGTGTGCCGTGGAAGAGCTTACCCGACGGGCGTACCGGAACATAGGTCAGCCCCAACCGGGGCGTCCCTGCAATGCCATAAAGATGGTTCTTCTCTACCGCACCGCCAGCCGAGTAGAAAAGCCGGCTGAAGAACTCACCCTGGAACTGGAGGTTGTACTCGAAGTTGGTACGTTGCGTCTTCTCGTGCTCGAAGATATCGGCGTCGTTGAAGCTCCCGCGCTCGTTGTCGTAACGAAACCCGAACAGCCCGATGAAATGCCGCGAGAAGCTATAGTCGCTCTGGTAATAGAGCTGGTCGCGGTTGGAATCCTGATCGGTATTGTCGCCATACACTTCCGTCTGCCCTGTAGCCGTGTAGCCATTGGCTCCGCGAATCGTGACTACCGGACCGAAGTACTCGGTGTACTGATCGGGCTGCCCCTGTTCGAACGTGATGGGGGTTCCCTGCTGGCCGAACTGCTGTTGCTGCTCTCGCTTGCGGGCGATGCTGTAACGGAACAGATTGTGCCAGTTGCCCTTATAGCGGTTCTCGAGAGTCAGCCCCGAGTACAGATCCTGATCCCCTAGCTTGCTGTCGTCCGAGATCCCCCAGAAATCGTGCGGTCCGGGCACACCGGTCGCCGAGTCCGCGTTGCGAATCGTAAATCGCACCTGCGTATTGCCGTTGATGTCGTAACCAAGATTGAGCGCCGAAGTCACGGAGTGATACCGGTCGAGCTGCAGCGCATTCGACGTATCGAGTCGCGACACGGCGCCAAAGTAGTCGAACTTCTGCAGCGTTCCACTCAGCGTCGCCTCATTACGCCAGGTGTGCAGGTTGCCCGCGTCGCCGGAGTAGGTCAGCAGGGGGACCGCCGTCGTGCCGCGCGGTGTCTCGATTGAGATCACGCTCGATCCGGCGTCTGTTCCATACATCGCCGAATCCGGCCCCCGAAGCAGCTCCATGCGGCCCACCGCCGTCGAACTGACCGTGCCAAAGTCGAAGGTGCCCCCTACATCGTCGGCAGGGACTCCATCGATCATCACCAGGTTTGCGGTCGAGTTGCCGCCACGCAGAAATAACGAAGTCACCCCGCCTGTCTGGCCTGTCTGTACCAGAAAGGCTCCCGGTATCTGACGCATCTCATCGACCACACCAAGGCGTGTATCGAGCGTCTCTCCCTGGATGACACTAACCGGAGCTGTGAGCTGCGGCAGAGGCGTCGGAATGCCCGTCGCCGCCACGGAGACCTCCTGGCGCACCGTATTCGTCGCCATCACGACATCCTTCTCCAGAACATCCGTCGTTCCGCTATAGAAGTCTTCGCCGATGGAAGGGAAAAATCCCCTTATCGAGCCCAGCAGGATGAACCGGCCTGCACCCGCATAGCGAATCTCATAGGACCCATCTTCCTCCGAATACGCGATGGCCGACACCTTGCCCGACTCGATGAGCTGCACACGGGCTCCCGGCACGGGCCGGCCCAGAACATCGGTCACATGACCGCGCACGATGACGGCATGGGCCGCGGTTCCAAACGCAGCCAGCAGAAGGAGGGCAAAGACGGATCGGCGCCGGCGACCGGCGCGTAAAGACAACCTGGCCACGGGGCGGTCCAGTGAAGAAAGAGAAAGCATAAGTAGATTGACTCCGCCTGTCTCCCATGGAGAGCATGACGAGGAGATGCAGTACCGCAAAGGCAACATCTAACGAATGTTGGCGGACCTCTAGTGTACGGCGGCCTTCGCTAAATCGAAAGCGCCTGCCAGACGGGGAGACGGCTGATTCGTTGCGTGCACCGGCACTTGTAATGCGAAGAGAGCAGGAAGCGTTAAGCACAGACGCCCTGATGCCGAAGCACCAGGGCGCCCAATTTACTCCCTTGGCAACACCACAAACGGTGTCTCTTGCGGCATGCCTGCCACTAACGCCGTCCGCAGCAGTTTCACTGTCGATGGCAGTGCCCATACAGGCGACTGCAGTTCCGGCATCGGCTTCGCCTGGAACAGCTTCTTGCACTGTCTTGCCGTCCAGCGCGCCCACGACTTGGACTTCTTACGGCGAGCACTGTCCGTGGAGATTCCCGTCCCCGCATACATCTGCCGATAGAGCTTGGAGAGGAACATGAACGCGACCCTGGACTTCAGGTTCGGCGTGCAGGCCGACCGCTGCCAGATAGCGCTCCAGTTGTAGAACCTGTCCCAGACCTTCTGTGTGCGCTCGCGAATCTCGTCCGAGTTCATCGAAGGATGCGGCGTGAACATCTTGGGCCGCACTGCCGTTGGGATCAGCCAGTAGCGCGTGATCGGCACATCGCCCACCATCGTGGGGTCCTTGGCCTGCTCCTTCTCCCAGCGCCCAAAGTCGATCGTTCCGGGGAACGGCGTCATCATCACGAACTGGGCGAAGGTTACACCGGCCTTCAGAGCCATCTCAACCGTTGCGTCAAAGGTAGCCGGCTTGTCCGTCGGAAGCCCAAAGATAAACGAGCCGAGGACATGCACGCCATGCTTTTTGAATGTCTGCAACTGCTTCGCCAAGGCGTCGCCGGAGTAGTTGAAGTCCTTGAAGACAGCCTTGAGACCTTCCGGAGTCACGGCTTCCACGCCTACAAGCGCCCCCTTGATGTTGGCCTTCCGCATGGCGTCGAGATACTCGCCGTCTTCTCCAGCCTCCATCGTGATCTGCGTGAAGAACACCATGTCCTTTGGCAGCTTCGCCAGCTCTTCCATGAGCTGAAAGCGCTCCGTGCGGATCGCCATCAACTCTTCCACCTTGGCGGTGTTGTTCTGCTCGCGGGCGAGGCGCAGATCGGTCAGTGTTACCGGGTAGAAGTTGTCGTCAGCCAGGGCGATAAACCGGAAGCCAAGACGCCGCAGATCGACGATCTCGTCGATGACGCTCTGGAACCGGCGCTGCCGCGGCTGCTGTCCATCGGTCCGCCAGACGCTGCAGAACGAGCAGTGCTTCGGGCATCCGCGAATCGTCTGCACCGAGGCCCACATATATTTCTCAGGAGGCATCAGGTCCCAGCGCGCTGCGAGGAACTGGTCACCGTCGATGCGGCCGCCCTCATAGATCCGCTCTGGCGTGCCCGCCAGGCAATCGACAACGGCCTTGCCCCAGGCGATATCGCCATCGCCCTTTACGACAGCGTGCGCTTCGCCGCGCTCAAAGGCCTCTTCGGGAAAGAGCGTAGCGTGAATGCCGCCGTACACCACCCACGCGCCGCGGCCACGGGCCATGCGGCCCACTTCGTATCCACGCAGCGCATTGCCGGTATGAACACTGATGCCGACGATGTCTCCCGACTGAATGCTCTCCGGAACGACCTGCTCCAGGGATTCGTCGACGAGGATGGGATCCCCTGCCATTTGCGGCGTTGCCGCAGCCAATACAAACAGCCATCTGGGGGTAATGACGGCAGTACCAAAAGAGTTGTCGCTAGGGTTTATAAGATGGACGCTCAACGAATCCAACCTTTCCTCGTACGAGTGCGGTGGCTTCAGTGAGTGTCTTTACAATAGAACGAATCGAGGGGGAGTGATTCGTAGATCGCAGGTCTGCCCGCCGGGCTATGTCGTCTATCATACATAACGGTTGTTACAGTCCGATGGCAGTGGGAGAGTTTAGAGCTGGTTTGAAGCCGGGATATCCTGCAGAAGTGTGCTGGCTGTGCTGACACAGACCGATCCCTTTTTATGAGCAAGAGAGCTGCCTATGATCTATCCCGGATTTGTCGACCATCTGGTCTTCCGCGTCTCAGGGCTCGAGAGGACGGAGCGTTTTTACCAGGCACTTCTCGGCCAACCCCTTGAACGAGCTGAAGATAGCCTTCTGTACGCGGTAGGCGACACTCGTCTGTTTTTCACGAGTACGGCCGAGAGCCAGGCAGGGATGCACGAAAAAGAACGCGTCGGCTTGAATCACATTGCCTTCGGCGTTCGCAGTCTTCAGGAACTTGAAGCCATTCAGACACAATTGGACAGCTCCGGAATCTCTCATAGCGGATTGAAGCTGGACCAGTATGGTTTGAAGGAATTTATCTGGCTGGACGATCCCGACGGCCTGCGAATCGAGTTTTATCTGCGGCCCGAGTAAACGGGCACGGCGAATCGGCTCTTCCGGCGCACAAAGACGGACTGCTCCCGTTCCAAAGCGCGGGCTCAGTGCAGCAGGCTTTCTTCTGAGGGCTTCATCCGCACGACGCGGTCCACCGTATAGGGCGTGCGCTGCGTCTGCGTAAAGAAGTGCCGCACCTGGAGTTCGCCGAGCAAGCCGACCCCGATGAGTTGAATGCCCGCCAGGATCAGCACACCGGCGATGATGAACCAGGGCGCATGTTCACCCGCAACAGCATGGCCTGAGATCAGTTTGTAGATCAGCAGCCACGTCGCGATGCCTCCGCCCGAAAGCATGGCGAGCGCGCCGATGCTTCCGAAAAAGTGCAGCGGGCGCGTCATGTACTTGAGCAGAAATCGAATGGTCAGCAGATCGAAGAACACTCGGAATGTGCGCGAGATGCCATAGTGGCTCTGCCCCGCTTCGCGTGCCGGGTTCGAGATCGGAATCTCGCAGATGCTCGCGCCATACCAGCTCGCCAGCGCGGGGATGAAGCGGTGCATCTCCCCGTACAGGGGAATATTGTGGATCACCTCGCGGCGATAGGCCTTGAACGTCGTGCCGAAGTCGTGAATATCCACACCCGAGAGCTTCGCCATCAACCAGTTGGCGATGCGCGATGGAATCCGCCGCATCACCATGTTGTCGCCCCGCTGCGCACGCCATCCACTGACGACGTCGTAGCCCTCTTCCAGTTTGGCGAGGAACGTCGGAATCTCGTTGGGATCGTGCTGCAGATCGCCGTCCATTGCCAGGACGTACTCCCCGGAGGAGTGGTCGAAGCCCGCGGCCAACGCCGAGGTCTGGCCGAAGTTCCGGCGCAGCTTGACCAGCAATACACGTGAATCGACGGCGGCGATCTCCTCCAGCAGGCGGTAGGTGCGATCGCGAGAGCCGTCATCGACGAAGACCATCTCAAAGCTCGCGTTGACGTGTTCCATCACGTCTTTTACGCGGTCATAGAGCTTCGTTACGTTCTCTTCTTCGTTATGAAACGGGACGACAATAGAATACCTGGGCACATCCTCAATTTTACGCCTGAGCCAGCCACTTTGGCGCGGTACACTAGCTGAAGTGGTTCGCATTCGATCCTTTTCGGGTCCGTTGCGCTCTCCCCTTTCCACTTCAGGCCCGGTAGCTCAGTTGCATAGAGCAGCGCACTCCTAACGCGAAGGTCGCAGGTTGGACTCCTGCCCGGGCCACCAAAAATCCTCAATATCCATGCTGGTTTTATAGCATCCCCCAAAAGGCACCGAAGCCTCTAGAACTGGCCTGTGCTACTTTTGTGCTACTTTTGCACCCTGTACTTCACTGCACCCAATACCAATCCACAAATGCAAAGGCGGAGAGAGTCTTCGAGGATCGTTCCGACCTTCACAGAGAACTGAGGTAGGGCATACTACCTTTCCATCCGGCCAGCTTCGACACCACGTAATCTATGCACGCCTGGGAATTGCTGTAGAAGACAAAAGCCTCTTGAAGGGTCTTTATCTGCATGGGGTATCCTTTCGGATACTGCGGAGGAACAGATAAATGTATCCAGCTTGGCTGCAAATGCTGCTAGCCGTGATTATGACCATCGCTGCATTGATGCAGATAGGTTCGATCTTGTACTCGATTGTCAATCGAAACGCCAAAGACCCGAACATCAAGCCAGGTGCGAACCATCCAATAGCCCGAAGAATCTGGATGACGGCGATGCTCTTTATACCCTTCCCTTTGATTTTCCTAAGCATATCGAACCTCATTCAAGAAGCTCACAGCAAAATGCCACTCACAAGGCAGGCAGTATTCTTCATGTGCGGGGATACCGGATCGATTTGCTTGGCGGTGACCGTCTTCTTTGTGCTAGCAGGGATGTTCGCCATCGTGGAGTTGATGTACGTATTGGAAAACTTCAACCAGATGCACAAGGGCACGCTTGACGTCTTGGTAGATATGAACGATCAAATCTGGAAGAAGCCAAGCAGGAAAAGAAAGACCAAGGTTGGATAATGAGCCGTGCTGAGTCAAGTCTGTCATCGCCAATGCAAAAACCCCACCCTGTTGTCAGGATGGGGCTGGATGATGAATGAGCATGATTGATTCAGCTTGCATGAGAGCGAGCCGGATAAGGATGAAGTGAGTTCACTTCCTTGCCCATCACTTTTTAACGGGACAAGGGTAGGCTTCTTGAAGCGCACCATATACGCCCGCGCTTGCCGCGAAGTCTAAAGTTTTTGGGTGTTTCTCCATGTAGACGAGGTAGACCCGAACCAACGTTCCCAATGCGGCATCAGTGGGACAGGCCACACGCATTGAGGTCAGACCAGCCGTAATACCATCGATATACCCATAGCAAGCCCCCGCGTCATACAAATCAACGCTGTCTAGATTACGTGTATTGTCGAGCATCGCTATGTAGTTCTTGCATTCGTGAACGAGGTCAGTTCCTGTCGTAAACGGGCGGTCTACGGCGAATAAAGCGATTGCGAGCATAGGGGCGAGCATGTCAGCCATACTCTCACACTTGCCTATCGTTGGTGGCTGCTGGTGGGTTCCATACCCTGTGGGCATGGCTGGATTCACTTCCTCAGCTTGGCGTACTGCTCACCTGTCAGTTCTAGCGCTATCTGGCCTCCCCCTCTGAAGTGGGTACAGTAGTATTGTGCCTGCCCCTTGTCACCCGCCTTCCCACATTGATGTACGCCTAACGATAGGAATGCCATGAACGCTCTAATTCGCAGACCCCTGCTGAGCCTCGGCCTTTTGCTTCCGCTTCTTACCGTGGCTTGCTTAAGAGTAGCGCCGCCGCCATCGCCGCCACCTTCGCCTGATGTGATTACCAGGATGACTTCCGCGAAGAAGATTTTTCTCTCCAATGGAGGTGAGGATGCTCAATTCGTACACGATATTCCGGGAGGTCCGAATCTGGCATACGATGAGCTTTATGCATCGCTCAAGCAATGGGACCATTTCCAGCTAGTTACTTCACCGGCGCAAGCTGATCTTATCTTCGAGATACGGGGTACGGAGCGTTCAGCGATTGTAGAGTCAGCGAGCCCGGATGGCCGCCATTCCGATGTCACCTATTTCCCCGCATTCTTAAACCTCTCCATCCTCGATCCTTCTACGCAAAGTTCTTTGTATGTGATTACCATCTGGGCAGGGCGGGATACCACCATCCCTAAAGGTAAGATCGCTTTCACGAAGTCCATCGGCACATTGACCGACCGGATAAAAGCCGTTGTATCTGTGCCCACACAAACACCACAACCGTAGTGTCATCGGAGCAGCTTCGCTAAACGGAAAACGCCCGGTCCTCATGAGAGATTGCCGGGCGTTTCAATTGCCTGTGCCTTTGATTAGTGGTGGCTCAATTAAAGCGCGTCAAGTGCCGCGAGGTCCTCGTTTGGTTTTACGAACGTTTGGCGTTTTGGTTGGAGCATATCCTGACCGGTAAGTGCTGGGTTCAACTTCTCGGGGGCTTTTTCCTCCGTAGGCTTATCCGCGTCGGCCACCATGCTCAACGGTATCGCATGGAAGTCCTCACTTGCCTTTAGGACCGCTTCCTTCGTTGGAGCCTGTTCATCGGTTGACTTCTCTTCTGTGGGCTTCTCTGCAAAGAATGCACTCTCGGATATCATGTTGCTCATATCATTTCTCCTTGTATGTTGTGAAATTCATAACTTTCTGTGCTCGTTGGAAATGTGTGGCAGACACAGAGGCAGGAAAGCCAATTCAACTGCACTGATATTCAGGTGTGGTGTTCGGAAAGATGGCCCGGAGGAATGCACGGGAATCATGCACCCAGATTTTGTACCACATCCTGCTTTCAGGCGTCCAAGTGAGCACAACAAAAGGCCAGCCCGTTATGGACTGGCCTCTATTTGCTTTGAAATCAGAATTAGATCGTGACGCCACGTGTTGCCATGAGCTTCTTCAACTGAGCATAGATTCGCTCTTATTTGGTAGACCAGTCATACAAATTAGCACCGGCACCGGTCACAGGCTGTTTTGCGTAAGCGTAATGCTGTGCGAACCGTGCCCATAGAGGACCTTCCACATAAAAGCCTCCCCAGATAGTTGGGTGGGTTCCGTCAATTGTGTAGGTCTGCTGGGTGTTGACATTGCCGACTGAAACACCCGCAGGTAATGTCGCCATGTAGGCGCTGAACTGCCCAGTAGCATGTTCATTCAGCACAGGCACACCGTAGTCGTTTGCAATTTGGGTTTCCAACGCATTCCAAGCATTAACGTTGACATCTTGTTGGAAACTGTTGTGCTGCGGAGCAATCAGGATCAATCGAGCAAATGGATTGGCTTGCAGATAGCCCTCAATTGCCCTGCGCAAATAGCCACACATGCTCGCTGTCGCAGATGTGTCCACATACGTTCCCGTTGGTGAATCAAAGTTAGTGCCAAGCGCGATGATGACCATTTCCATAGTCGCCAAGTCTTGTGCAAGGGTGTTTCCAATAGTCCCGCTGTTGTGATAAGTCTGCGCTTGTTGCCCTGTGGTCGGATTTGCAACTGTGGATGTGAATCCTTGATTAGTGCCATTGACGGGATCATTACCGTACATCTCAAATATCTGTGAGAATGCCCGGCCAGCGCGTGCGTCCAGTCCTGCCAAATTGCAACCTGATGCAGCACAAAAACCGTTAGTGATGGAAGATTGACCTAAGCGACTATCGCCACAGAACCAAACATTGATGTTAGTCAGCGGCGTAAGCGGACGGCCTCTGTATGGATTGATAATTGGAGGAATGCCGCCAGCAGATGTACAAGGTGCAAAGTAAGGAACTTTACCTGTTGCAGGCGACCACATCAAACTCATAAAAACAGCATTGTTTGGAATTGGAATTGCTTGCCCTGCTGCAAATGTCGTTGTAGGAATAGCAGATAAAAATGTACCGTCTGCTTTATAGAAACAATGTCCAAAGTTTGCATTTCCGGGGCTGCCGTTCTGCATAGCGCAAGACACAAAACTCAGCCCTGCGCAAGGCGTGAGTAGACTGCTTCTTAAAGACGCAGCGACACCGGTTGTATTGATTGTGCCATCGACAACATTGCGACAGCCTGCAAGAGCATTATTTATATCGATGAGGTTGCGCCCATTAGGCCAAATACCGACCTCTGCATGTGGGACTGTCGTAATACCAAGCCCTGCCGCAAGTTGAGCTGCTGCGGTAGTAGCTACAGCCGCATCCTTTGCATCTATCGTGCTACCCGGATAAGTGCCATAGGCCTGCCAGGGCGCGAGGACAGTTCCGTAGTTAATCATCAAGCTATTTGGGTTGGCGATTACGTGGGTGTTGGCCAGAGTAATCCGCATGTAGGCAATGTTCGCGTTAGACGGAGCGGAGATAGCCGTATCAGCACCATGCATCGTCGTATCGTCGACAACCCATGTGAAATTTTGATCGAAATACGAAATGCGCTGCACGCTAGGAAGCGAATCAGTCGAAATGAATTGTTGTCCGGCTGTGATTGGAATGAAATCACTGACGGCTACATTAGCCGAGGTATTAGCAGTGACTACCCCGCCCGTATTCAAGAAAGCATTCTGTGTGCAGGCAGCTACATTGCAGAGTTGCAAGAGAGAACTGCCAGTCGGTTGTTTTGAGGCGAGCGAAGCAAGTGCTCCCAAAGAAGCGACACCGGGAACACCTTGAGGTCCAGTGGGACCAACAGGACCAACATTCCCTTGAATGCCTTGAGGACCAACAGGACCGACTACACCTTGAGGACCAATGGGGCCGGACTGAACAGTGACCTGAGCTGCAAGGTCCGGTTCATAGGTATCGAAGTCGAAGGTCAAACCTGTAGGCCACTGAACACAGCCATAACCAGGGCCGAGAAGATTGTTGCCTGTCACGTTGTCTATGAGCCTGACCGCATAGCCAATGTTGATTGGGGTTGTCAGATTAGGATCGGCAAGGAGTATTTGAAACGCGCCATTGGTGACGACAGCGGAGACTTTGTAGACTGTAGTCGGTCCAGGAGCAACACCACCTGTCTTGTATGAGAGAGGCTTGCCTTTATTGTCTACAGGTGTGAAATAAATTGTTGCATTGGTTATTGGTGTGCTGCTCGAATCACGAAGATTAGATGCAGACACTACGGTGTAACCCACCGTTGCAGTGAGACTTGCCATTGAGTGTGTTTCCTAATGAATGTGGAGGATTTGTTACTGAAGGGGATGTTTAGAAGAGTGCCGAATAGAGTGTGTCTTCCCTATTCGCACCGTCTTTGATTACCGATGGAGCCAAGCGTAGAGAAGAGGCCAGATAAGGTGTAGAAACTGAACAATCAGAATCCAGAGGATTCCACCGACACCAATTGCCTTGTACAGTTCTTTGCCCTGCCGCACGGCTTTGAGAACAGCATTCCCTGCCATGCCGAGCGCAGAACAGATAGTGATGAACCACTTAACAGAGCGAATGTCTTTAGTGACAGACTTGTGTTGCTCTTTCAATTCGCTGACTTGGCTCGTGATGTGAGATCGGAATTCCTGATCCTGCTCATGCCATGTTTCGTGTTTAGCAACGAGGCCCTCAAGCAATTCAGTGTTTCGCCCTATCTGGCCAGGGACTTTATCAGTCCCCACAAGAGAGGTGATGTCCTGTTGCATGGTTTCCAGCTTCTCGTCCTGACTGTCTAATCGCCGTTCTATCTTTTCGCGGTGTTCGTTCAATTTCTGTTCCATCAGGTCGAGTGTTTGTCGCTCACTCTGAGCAATTGCTAAGTGAATTTCGCCAGCCGGAAGCCCATCCAAGTCGCGTATGGTGATGTTTTGTGGAGGCATTATTCGCTGCTCCCGCTGAACATCTCTTGCTCGGCTGCGCGTCTCCGCTCAAGGCCGGGCTGCACCTTCCCACCGGCATACACCCAAACGCTGAACTGCTTCGCGGCTGCGGTGTAATCGCCTGTATTGAGCACGCGAAGAAGAGTGGATGTGGTGAAGTTTCCAACCCCCTCATTGAAAGTGAAGTCACAGAGAGCGTCGAACTGCCCTTGCGTGAGCGAGACTTTGACCTGACGGTTGACGCAAGCAATCGCTACCGCCATGTCCGACAGAAGCAGACTGTCTGCCTGTTCGTTTGTGATCGTCTGACCGGGATGGACATCGCCTGTATGTCCAAAGCCGATTGTCCAGATACCGGCTACATCTTGGTACGCAGTGAGCCGAAGCCCCTCAAACTGTTTGGTCAGTGAGAGGCCCTGAGGGCTGATTTGATATGTCATTGAAGGGGAATCTCGTAGTGCGGACATGCAGGGGCATAGAGGCCCAAAGGAATCGGGCTTCTATGCGCTCACTGCAAAGGGGATTTAGTTATTGAATGTAAATCTCTGCCACCTGGGCCTGTACTGAAGACGAAGCGCTCGGGACAGAACTCGATGCTCCACCAACACCCGGAACAGCATTCACAAAAACCGAGATGCCAGACAGATTCGTTCCAGTAGGAACAGTCAATGTATAGGTAGTCAAATTTCCTGCTGAATTAGCGAGAGGAGAGGTTGTGCTTCCTCCTAAAGAGGCATTAATACTAACGCTCCCACTTGGCGAAGTGGCCGATTGCCTAAGGATCGTAGTACAGATAACCGTCAGGGTCATGTTGGCGGCAGCAACTACGGAGTTAAAACCTGACCATGCCCCACTGCCTATTGCTGTTGTATTCGATGTCTTACCGACAGCAAAGGTGGAGGTACTCGATCCCGACACCGTGGCATATGAACTCAGATTTCCGTCATATGCAGCGGCAGGCGTCGTGGTGGTTCTGGTTCCTAATTCGCTAAAAGTTGTCGGTTGGTATTTACCGCCATTCGTTCCTGTACCTCCACCCCCTCCACCTGAGCCAGCAAAAGGCGTCACAATAGAGTCGATGAGGAAGTATCCGAGCTTGCCGAGAAAGTCAGACTGATTTGTCGTTGCTATCGGTGTGACATTGCCGCCCACATAGGTTGGATCGATATAGTACACGTAATAGAGAGTTTGTTGAGTCAGGCCTGAGATCGTCACGGCTCCACCAGGGAAGACAGGCAAAGACAACTGGCCGACAAGCGCGGTGAAGGGATTGCACTCGATAGCAGCGGTTCCATCGGGATACGCTTCCCCGACGAGTGAGCCTTTACCGACACCGTCCTGAGTCTGAACAGATAGAACCAATCCTGCGGTGAAGCCGTCGAGTTCCACCCATACAGAGGTTGCACCATTACCGCGTATTGATCGAATCCGAACGTCATACTGTTGGCCGGATACAACACCACTAATGAAGTAGAAATTGCTATTGACCGACGCTGACCCCGCATCAGTCCAATTGGCTGCACCGACAGGCTGATATTGAACCTGTATCTGGGTAACGAGGATGTCTAGAGGCGTTGTCCAGTTGACTTGGATTCGTGGCGCTACCGAACCGTCAGGCTGTAGCAGAGCCGTTGCAGCCGAGGAGATCAACTCCATGTCCGTCGGCGGGGCCGGGGTATAGGGAGCCTGAAGCGATGGCGCGGCTGGCACGTCATAGACGGTCAGCTCTTCGGCTACGCTCCAGTCATAGATTGTTGGGTCGGTTTCATTGACGCCGAGCGTGATACTGAGGAGAGGCCCTGCATCGGTCTGATCGGTGGTGAACTGAAATGAGTTCACTTCGAGCAGTTTGTCTGTCCAACCCATCTGAGAACACGTCATATTGAACGTGTCCATTGGCTGCAAGGCGAATGCGGCAAGAGACATCTTCAGCGTGCCCGAACCCATTTGCATCCGGTTGCGGAGTAACGCAATCTTGGCTAGACGCTGCGCCTGGGCGATGCTGAGAACCTGAATGAAATCCTTTTGGAGCGGGAGAACAACTTCACCGTCTTCGGTCAGATATTCATCGTTTGCATAGCCGTGAAGAGTGTCCGCTGCATAGTCTGGATATGAAGTCGGCTGGAAGGCGAAGGGAAAGTTATCCTGTATTTGGCCGTTGTACCAACCATTCGAGTCGTACAGGTTGCCAGCAACGTTAAAGGGGAAATTTGGTGCTGTGTACTTGCCGCGAACAAGATTCGAGATGTCACGGAAGCCTTTAGTGGTCCAATCAACAGAGTCAATCAGATGGTCGCTGTTGAATGATGCTGAAGGTCCGTAATAGGCTGCGGGATAGATGAACCATTGACCGCCTATTCGGCTTATCTTCCCACCCATCGACTCCATGAGGGTCGATATGATATCTCCGACAGCGGTTCCGGTGTCATAGTGCCAATGGCATGAATAACGGCTTTCAGTACCGCCCGCAGCAAGGGCAACCTGTTCGTCGCAGATGTTGGCTGCTGCAATCAGTTGGTCCTGATTTACGCTGTCGTCACCGAGGCCCCATTCAGGGTCAGTCAGAACATCATTGATGATGAGGGCTGCATTGGCAGAGTATGTGGGCGTTGTTCCTACGCGAGGGTCAACGACAGGCTTTCCATGCACCGTGAACCTTACTTCAGGCTCAGAAGGAAACATAGACGAGTCATATTCGACTTTGAGGTAGACATAGGTACAGCCACCCACAAAGGGAGACTTGCCGGATGATGCAGCCCAGGTAGGATCGTTTGCGGTGAGACCACCGATGACATCACCAGGAAGTTGTTCTCCATAGCGAGCTTCACAGTAGACAAGAGTTCCGAAATTGTATTGAACGCCGTTAGGGCCTTGGTGGGAATTACCGTCAGCATTGCCACCGAAGTTATATCCGTTTTGTGTGGTGTTGCCAGCGCTGGTGGTATCCCAATAAACCTGTCTGCCGTCAAGGTAAAGATTCTCAATGGCGAAACATTCATGAGTAGCGATGACGATTACATAATTGAATTGGTCATGGTGACCGCCTGTAGTCGAACGATAGATTTGAATTCCACCGACACGCTGAATCCCATAGATGATTTGTCTATATGAGGCAGCTTGACGAGTGGTGATGTTGACGCCACGGTTGGCTGTAAGCGCATTGGCTATGGCCCCGGCTTCCATGCTGATACCGCTGATAGCCAGCGATGCCATGATCTTGTCGAACCAGGGACTCGCTACGAGTGCGGGGTCTAGAAATGCGGCGACACCCATGCCAACAGCGCCAATCAGCTCACTTGCTCCAACCAAGGCCTTACTCATGTGTTTTGTGTTCCTAAATAGAAAGACCGCTCTGAATGAGCGACCCTGTGTGTTCTGGAGCGTGTGCCTGCTTAGGAGGTCTTCCACGCGCGAGTAATGACTGAAATGGGAAACTGCATCAGGCCGGTTTCACCGATGCTGATTGCATATCTGCCATCGATGCCGACGAAGCCAGCGATGAGCTGTGTTCCGTTCTGAATGGTGACAAGATCGCCACGTTGCGCAAGCAAAGGCTTCGACCATTCGGTGAGTCCATGCTTGGCTGCACAATAGGCGGCTGCATCAGCTACGGTTGTGCCGTTCGCTACAGACTTGATGAGTGCGAATGCAGAGGCTTCGTCGGTGTATTTGCCCCGGAAGTCGCTGGCGATATCCACGCCTGTCATTGCCTGAATCGCATCTGCTGCCATCAGGCAACAGTCCGATGTGCCCCACTTGAAAGAAACATTTTTGTGAGCAGCGATGAATGCAGGTAGGAGTTGTGTGTCCCACTTTGGGAGTCTTACAAGCGCCATGATTAGCTGCCCCAGATGAGGGCTGGAGACGCTTCCGACTTACGTCTCAGTCGTGCCTCACGCATCTTTTGGCGTGTCGTCTCTGAGAGTTTCTTACCGAAGTTCGGGTGATTCTCACCTTTTACGGCGTCACTGATTTTGCGGCGGTGAGCTTCTGTGAGCTTGTTGCCAAGACAATAGGTATTGCCTTTCTGTGAGTCACTCATCTTTTGGCGTGTTGCTTCCGTAAGTTTCTTACCCTTGCTCCACGAAGGATGTCCCATGAGCGATTGGCTTTGCTTTCGGCGGGACTCATCAGAGCGTTTGTGTCCCATATGCGACTCGCTCAATTTCTTACAAGTCTCATCGGATCGCTTTCCGTTAGCACCGCCTTCGGTCCTGTTGTAGCCGAAGTCAGGATTCATAGAATCATGAGTAAAGATGGCTCGACGCTCCATGTCGTCTAGCTCTGCTTTGCTGAAGGCTTGATGAAGGCAAACGATGTCGAACGATTCCAGGCCGTGCTTTCTCATTGCGCAATACAAATGAGCATTGCTTCTCACAGCACGCGCTTCTTTCTTGTGCTGTTTCCATCGATGTTCGATAGTTCTTGCAGTCTGTCCTATGTAAACCTTTCCATTGATTCGATTACGAACCAAATAGATATAACCGTAGATGTTCAAGTAACTGTGTTCCTTTGCAGGCGTGGCGAATCAATCCACGCGCACATAGGCGATGGATGGACCGAGCGCTGCTGATTGTGTGGCGGTAAGAGAGGGTTAAGAACCCCAATTCAACGAGATGTCGTTCAAAATTTCTACAAAATTGAAGGCACTGTCGGTCGGGAATTCCATGTTCTGATCTGCCGCCGTCCATAGCCGGGCTGAAGCCCTTTGCAGGTTGGCCAGGCGATTCTCTAGAGCAAGAGAAACGGTGATCGTATTGGCCCCGGTTGTGATGTGTGGCTTGTCTACCTGACCGCTGAAGAGCAAATAGGGTGTGCCGATGATCTGCCCGCTATTCAGGCACGCGAACCACACTTGAGCTGGAGCGCCTAACTGAATGTCAGTAAGACAAGCTGAGTAGAGTGCAGGGTCGATGCCAGATAAAGTCAGAGCTGTTCCTGCTGCCTGGACTTCTGTTCCCTCACTGATCGTTCCCACGCCACCGAGAGAGCCGACACCGAGATAGGTGTTGGAGTTGTAAACAAGAGGACCGACACCGCTCCATATGAACTGTGGGCCGGATTTGAATTGAAGTGAGGCCAGGAATGCAGGCACGACAACAGAGGCCTGAAGCGCAGCCAACATGAGTGGATCAATTGTTCTCATGTCTATCTGGCCTCTATCACGGAGATCGTGACGGCATTCAGTCTTGTTTCAGCGCTCAGAATGGATCGTTTGTTGCTGGATAGGCGAAAGAGCCCTTGTGGATGATTGAGGATGACCGGTTCACCGTCTGTCGTAGCCTCGCGAATAGAAGGCCAAACAGAGATGATCGCGCCACCGTTAACATCGGAATCAACCTGAGTCAAAACACGATGCAGACGATAACCAATCTGGAGATGATCGCCCGGTAGGAGCAGACGATAGGTGTTCGGTGTCCATCCACGAGTGGCAAGCGTATAGCTCATGGGAGCCGTGACGCCATTGCAGACAGGGGTGCCACTTGCTGAACCGCTAGGAGAGATGTGGAAGGGATGGCCGAGATAGAAGACATTGGTCATACCTCTGCATTCGCCCAAGAAGCCTTCCCATGCGGCGACGGTTTCGGATGTCATCTGCGGGAGAGTGAGGTCGGCAGTCCAGAAATCTGCACCGGGCCATGCCTGGACCTGCTGAACACCTGTAAAGGGTGAGGTCGATACAGGTGTTGTGTCGTTCATGGAGAGATTTAGCTGTTTGATTCCGGGGGCGCACGGAAACGCGACGATATTAACGCCGTTATAGGTGCCGATTGTGGACATAGATATTCCTAGAAATGTATGAGGGGTGAAGCTATCGCTTCGAGGAAGGCTGACGGCGCTGATGATCTTTCATGGCCTGAGAAGTTGTCTTCGTTAATTGCGGTGCAACTTGACCCATTGCATCCCTGAACTTCATATCGAATTGTTCGGGGGTCACGCCGTTAGCGACGTTTATCGAGTAATAGTTGCTGCCACCGCCGAGAGCGTTATGCGGGATGATCGTGCCGGGAGTAGACGGAACGAATCGTTCCTTTCCCATCTCACCCACATCGATCGGCACGCCAGCTTGGACGCCACCGCCTAATGCGAAGCCACCACCGAACATAGACAGTTCAGGAAGCACTTTCCCGAAGCCACCACTAACGACAGTACCGACGCCAGAGCCAGCTCCATCATCGTCTGGTGACTCTACATCATCACCATCTGTTGAATCGGCAGAGGCACCAGGACTGGCGACCTTAGCTGATCGATGGAAGAGACTTCCGAAGATGCCACCAGAGGATGAACCTGCACCACCAGGGGCTTTACCTGAAAAGAGATTTCCGAAGAGACCCGTAGCTGTACCGCCTACAGATTGACCAACGATGCGAACATTGATTGGATTGGTAGCTGTTCCATCTGGCTTGGTTAGGCCGAGAGCACCTAAGACAGGAGCCTCAATCTGTTTCAGACTGTCATTCGCTAGGCTCTTACCAATGCCTCGGAACATGCCCGACCAATTGGTCTTATCACCGACCATTAGGTTTGAAAGGTTGTCATTTAGGCCAGATATAGCTTGTTGATATAGCGCGACGACTTGTTTAGCAGAGTCTTCACTGTCCTGCACCCATAAGGCATTCGCATTCTTCAGTGCGCCTTGCCATGAGGCACCGGCAGTCTGTGCCGCGTCCTGCATGATCTGGACTTGGCGGTCGGCCTGAGCCTTCGCCACGGCAGCTTGTGCATTGACTGTGGCGGCTGAGTTGGGGTCTAAGCCGGTCTGTCGGCCTAGCTCGTCATTGAGGGCTGCAATCTGCTGACGATACTGTTCAGCATGGATGTTGGCCTGTTGTGTAGCTGCATCTTGATTGCTTATTTGGCCGGTCTGTCGCTGAATGCCTAGAACAGCTTCAGCATAGCCTGTCGATTGTGATCCCTGTTCGAGGGATGCCTTAGAGCGTGCTTTCGCAGCTTCCTCGGCCTCACGTTGGCTGGCATTGATGGCAGCAGTGTATTTATCGTATGCGGCTTTGTAATTGGCTGAACCTTGCTGGGCTTCCAAGACACGGATAGACCAATAGTCGGCTTCATCCTGTGCCGTGCGATGCCCTGCCTGAGTCCATGAGTCGTGATCGAGATCCCATGAATCGCTCTGATCTTTGAGAGCCTTAGCAGCAGCTTGCTTCTGAGCCTCGGCGGCTTGAGTCCGAGCTTCCCTTAGCTTTGCGGTGAGTTCGTTTTGCGCATAGAGATATTGTGCTGAACCCTGCTGAAGACCGGCTAACCGACGATCCCATGTGTTTACTTCAATGACGGCTGAATCGTTGCCAGAGTCTTTACGGGAATCGTCTTGGCCCTGCCATTGCTGACGTTGGGCTTCCATCGCCTTCCGTTGAGCTTCAGAGGCTTGACGTGTTGCCTCTTGTGCTTCCTGACGACGCTTTTGCGCATCCTGAAGCTGTTTTTCTTGTTGCTGGTCAGCGGTGTTGCGATTCTGCTGAGACTGCTCATCGAGCGTATTGTCTGCAAAGTCTTGAACGCCAGATAAGATGTTGATATTGGCGCTGTTCTTGCCGCCGGTATCGAATGACTGGATATCAGTGCGTGACTGTTTCGCCCATGCTGACAAGTCTTTGAGAGCTGCGGTGATCTTTGCGATACGTGCCGTTGCTGCCTCGGGTGTGTCAGTGCCGGAGCGTGTTGCGTCCCGGTTATCCCGTTGCATATTGCGGATATCGGTCATCCGCTTGTTTACTTCATCAGAGACAGGCCCTGTGCTGATTTGCCCAGTGAGGGTGAACGCACCCAGACCGGCTGAGTTCTCAGCTAATAACTTTTTGACATTCGCTGCCGCCTTGTCCGACGACTCTGCGAGACGATCAGCATTGATTCGTGCTTCGTCTAGAGCCAAGGCCAATGTGTTGACGGGCTTGTGCTCTAACTTGGCGATGGTGATTTCTAATTCATCGTTCGCCTTTCGGAGTCCATCGACGTTAGTCTCGATGGGAGCATTTAACGATTCAAAGCCATCCTTCAGTGTGTCAGGTAGCTTGACCGCTGTCTCATACATCTTGTGGAGAGCTTCAACACCTCTGACGATTTCAGCGGTGAAAGCAACTGCGCCAACGATGGGAAACGCGACATCGAATGCCTTCGATAGGAGCGGGATAGATGATGCAAATGATTCAGCCGCGCGAATGCTTCCGGTTCCGCTTAGAGCACGGATACTGGCTGAGGCTTTGGCACGGTCAGAGACATCAGAGCCGATTGAACTTGAGACAGGTGCAACTTTGTTGAGTGTGGCTAGTTCTGCCTGGACTTGTTTATTCTTGGCGCTGATTCGGTCGAGACTGTTTACGATGCGGTTCGCATTCGTATCAGTGACCTCTGACATCATCCTAGCGGTACGCTGTTGAATCCTTGCCAACTCCTCCGAAGATGCGCCAACACTCTTAGCAGCATCTATCTGCATCTTGAAGCTGGATAGGATTTGATTCTTAGCGTTGGCTACAGATTGAGAAGCCTTTGAAACAGACTGATTCGCTTTATCGACATTCGAGACGAACTGACCGACATCAGCATTGAACGTTACGTGGACTGGAGAGGCCATTTAGTTAAGTGCCTTAGTGACTTCAGCCGTCATAGTGGCGGCGTAAGCGTCAATAGCTTGTTGCTGTGTTGCGTCCTGCGCAACTCTTATGAACGGATGAGGATCGGTTGTCTTCTTGCCCTTAGTAGCGCGAGCATTCGCGTGTCCGTTCTCTACCCAATTGGCAACAGAACGTGTCACGGCAGTTCCAGGGCCGATGGTGACGCTAGAGACATCACCTGTCGTGGTGGATTTGTCGCTCGCGATATGAACAGCGGCCTTTATGTTGGCGGCTAATTCACCGGGCTTGAGGAGGCCCTCGGCAACACCAGACTGAACAGGAGTGCGTTCGACTATTGCTGTTTTCACTATCTGGCCGACTTCCGTCAGGGCTTTGCGTTCAGCTTTCTTGAGCGCATCACCCTTCAGGGCATCGAGCTTTGCTATGAGATCGGAGAATTCGTTAGGCATCAGGTGTTTTGTGCAGGCAGATACGGTCGTATAGTGGGCCGAATCCCTGCTTCATCTCGTAGGCAAGTTGGGCCGATTGAGCCATGAATGCGTCTCTTATCGCTTGCAACTCTTCTGGCGGGACATGAGATTTAGGCGGGGCACTCTCACGATGGCTTGGCATGTATAAGAGCGGTGAGACGGCTTCTTTAGGCGCGTATATTGAGCTATTGATGACGGCTGCGGTCGTGAATGCAGCACACATCTCGCGATGTTGGAGAGTTTCCCTGTGCCGTTTGAACAATAGGGAAAACTGACGAGGGGTTAGCGAATAGAACTCAACGTCAGTGAGACGGAGGTCGTATCTCGCAACAGACCAAAGATAAGAAAGGCTCAGATGATCTGCACCACCTGAGCCGTCTATTCCCCCGCGTCTTCACCCTTAGGCTCTGGCTCGTCTAACGAACCAAACCAAGCAGTGATAATGGCGTTATGAATCGCTGGCACTTTATGCAGGGTGATCCAACTGCCAACTTCTTCGATTGTGAGTTTGGGATTCTCTTTTAGTAATGCCGCCCACAACAGCGCACGGAGATTGGTTGCGGATACATCAGTGATGTTCCTTAAAAGATTGATACCGGTATGGATTTCGGCCTGGGCGATGGCATTGAAGTCATAACAGAGATGCCGCTCGACACCGTTCAGAATGAGAGATACGTCAGGCAGAGTAGGGTCTTTCCCTACCGTGCCTGCTACTTGATTATTTTCAGACATGGATTTCTAGGGTTCCTACGGATTAGCTGCCGGGAGTGATGGTGATTATGCCGGTGATCTTGATGGTGGCGTTGAATGTCGAGCTTTTATCGAATTGAATGTCGAAAGTGCTCTCAGTGACATAACCCACATAGGTGAGCAAGGGACCAGTTGTCTGGACGGTCGCAGCATCCTGAATGAGGGGTAGCTGATGTTTTACCGAGAGAAGAGTCTGAGCATCGAATGCGGCACTGAGCATTAGCTGGCCGGGGTCTGATGGGTCCCACACGCCCGATATGGCAAGCTGACCTGCATCATTGAGGGTTGGGGCATACTCACGAGTCACACCTGTCGAACTCATGTTGGTGATATCTTCGGTATCCATCTTGCGGCCTGAATACTGAGTGGTTTTGATCTGATTGATTGGGGTAAAGGTGGGTGTTCCGGTAGCCGAAGCTGCGGCAATAGACAATACGGAACTCTTACCGGATATAAAGGCGGTAGACATAGATGGGGATTCCTTTGAAGCGGAGGGAAATGGGCAGTGCGGAGGGGATGTTGCGGAGAGGGGTGTTGCGGATGTTCGTTACTGCTGCGCGTAGAGGACGCGGTAATCAGTCGATGTCCTATATAGGCGGGTATCTTGCGAATAGGAGTCAGTGACGTTATCTATCCAGCAATTCGACACAGGGGTTCCATCGGGGAGTGTTCCTGTATAGCCGTCAAGAGTCTTTCTGATCGCATCGCTGACAGACTTTGCATCTGCATAAGCCGCCGCGAAACAATCAAACTGCACTCTGGCGAGTACGCACCCGACAGGACCGTCGTTGCTGTAAACAGGCACAGACGAAACGGTCTGATATGTCGCTGATGGCTGGGTTGTATCTGATTGCACTAGCGAATCAGGGAGAATCAGAGGATAGAGCCGATTTCCTGCGATGGCCGAGAATCCTGCATTAGCGATGACGAGTTGATATAAGCCGGATTCGATCATTGCTATTTGGTCTGCTCAAGGCACATAAGGTTGAGAATCACGCGGTCTTCAGCGGGATCGTTGACGGTTTGGATAACGAAGTGCCGCGACATATAACAGACACGCATACCAGCAGCGATTGCTATGGCAGGGTTGAACAGGATTGTTATGGCGTGGCTAATTTGTGAATTGAATCCAGCCCCCAGAGCATAAATTTCTTTGCTGGTGGCCGTGTGGATCGATGCCCAAGTGCTTTGCACATCCGTCCAGGTTGAAGTTGGTTGCCCGAACTCATCCTTAGTAGTCGATGGTGACTGGATGACAATAGGGCTCTTGAGATCGCCCGGATTGATAGTCGTCATTACATCCACCAATAAAACTTGTAGGGCGTGAGCAGCGCATCGACGCCAAGCGGAATGGTTGACAGCTTTTCAGTGGTCACAGCGGTACGGTTGAAATAGAAGTGACTGACCAGGAGCAATATGGCTTGCTTGATTAGCTGAGGACATGTGTCCACCGTGACGCCATCCCCGTAGCTTCCCGCGACAAAGGTCACGCGCACAGAACCAGGAATGTAATAGTCTGTCGTGGGCCATGTGAGATTGATTGAAGGGACAATACGAGCAGGTTCAGATGTGTTGTCCACGTTGTATGTGGATGGGTCGAGCGTTTGCTGAGTGCCGTTTACGTCGAGATAGGTTATGGATGTGACAGAGACCAGCCGAGGCATAGGCAAACGCAATGCCATCGAATCCCAAAGGGACGAGAAGCGCAAAGGGTTGCGCCTGTCCATCGGAACTGTTGACCGCCAATCGCCATAATTGAATTGATCGAGCGAGAGGACATAGGTCTGGTTATAGATGGCACGATTCAGCAGTTGCTCACACATCTCGCGTGCGGCTGTGATTGAGGCAGAGATGAGATCGTCATCGTTGCTGAACACCACACGCAACTGAGCCTTAGCCTGAATCAGCGTCACAGGTTCGATAGCTGGTGGCGTTACTAGTTGATAGTTGAGCAAGGTGATTCCTTATCTGATTTCTGAGGGAAGACGTGTCGCAGGAGCACGGCGTCTGGCGGGGATCGAAGCGACCTTTACGTCAACCAAGTCGTCTACCGGAATGGCGAAACGGACAGCAATGAGTTCCCTTGCCTGCTTCTCGGTGAGGTCATAGACGACACCACGCGCAAGGGACTGCCCGCTCCCTACAGCAGGAGTTGTGATTTTCACTTTCATGGAGAACCTTTGCCGTAAGGGGCAGGTGTGATCCTGCCCCCATGTGGGCAATGTTTAGCGAATGAGGAGAGCGTTGAAGGGTGAGATACCAGCGTTCTTTGACACGCCACCAACACGAGTGCGGATAATGAATCCAACCTCATCGGTGTCAGCGAAACGTTCGTCTAGGCGCTTGATGGTTGGTAAGCCATCGGTGCGGAGTAGATATCCGAGTTGGAAGTCGCCAAATAGGATTGCCTTGTTGCCGGTTGCAAGCGCAGGGAGCGAATCATTGATGATGACTGGACGACCGAAGATGGTTGTGAAGGGATTTCCGGCAGGATTTGCATCAAAGATGGGTGTTCCGGTTGTTGCTGTGAGGCCCATTAAAGCTGCACGGGTAGAGGTAGACATCTGCCATGAACCGTTACGTGCATAAGCAGCGGTTACTGAGCCATATAAGGCAGCAATATCTGGATATGCAATGACGCCAGCGGTTGCAGTCTCAGCACCAGCACCGGCTAACGCGGTAAAGCCAGCGATGTTGGAGGCATTACCAAGAGTTACGTAGTGTTCAAGAGACACACCGACGACGTTTGCCCATTGCTGAGTTAGCCATGTTGGAAGGTCGAATTTAGAATCTGCCAGTTCCTCAGCAGAGAGCTTGACGATGCCGCCGAGCTTGTCAACAGAAACGATAGTGCTTGTGAATGCAGGATCAATCTCAGGAAATGCAGTTCCTTCAGCGACTAAGGGTAGAAGTGTCGAGGTGTAGTTAACCAAAGACATCTTCATGGGTGCGCCGTTGTTATCGGTGACACGGTTGTCCACGATCTGAAGGACGGGAGCAAATTCACGCATTGCGGTGACTAACTCAGGATTCATGAGCTGAGGAATGACAGCAGCGCCAGATGTACTGGTTGTGAGAACGTCACGATACTCAGTGGGAATCTGGTTGGTCAGCATGAAAGAACGTAGGGCATGATTGAGGCGTGTACGCTGATCGCCGTTGGTCTGTTCGGCGCTAGGACGCTCGGCAGGCTGAAATGCGCGCTGTTCGGCTTCGTGAGCTTCGATAGTCTTGAGGGACGCAATACGCTTCTCAAGACCAGTGGCCTCAGTAAGCATGGTGTCGGCAGATGCAAGCTGCTCAGTGGTGGAGTTTTCGTTGGCTAAGATGGCTCCTGAATCGGCCATGAGTTTGTTACGCTTCTCTTGAAGTAGTGCAATAGACATAGGTGTTCCTTCCCCCCATTGCGGGAGGCGTGTTTTGAGGTGGGATTTTGTGGTGCGGAGGGGTTAGCCGTTCAAAGAGAGCAACCGGTGACGTAATGTCACTCGTTGCCGCTGCTCAGTGTTGGCCGTAATGCAGGAGGGTTCTACAGGTGGGATGGGTGGAGCGTTATGCGATTCGATTTGAGAGCGAATCTCAATGGGTGCAGAGCGCAAGGCGGCTGATGTCTCTGGATAGGCGGGGAATGAAACGACGCTAACCTCGAAGAGGTCTATATCGAGCAGACAGCGAATCACACAACCTTGTGCGTCCTGGGTCCATGTGTCGTTCGCGCACGAGAAGCCAAATGAGCAGGAATCAATATCACCGCGTCTTAGAGATTCCGCTAGATCGTTGCCTGTCGTTGTATTTGGAAGCTGGCAAACGAAGTTGAGGCCGATACTGTCTTCGGTAAGGATGAGAGTTCCTGATATTGTCCGGCCAAGTAATAGCTCGACCTGATGGTCACGCAAACACAGCACATCGGGACTGTCTGCCAGAGTGCGAGTGAGAGCGCCAGGGGCGATAGTCTCCACGAATCCACCGAGGTCGACAGATAGAGAGTTGTAAAGCACCGCGTAGCCAGAGACGGTATTGCTTCCATCGTCGTTCTTGGATACCCGTACATCACGCATAACGGATGAGCGGTATTCGCGGCTGTTAGTAGTTGGTTTGGGGTTCATTGTCGTCCTGATTAGGTGGGTTTAGCGGCTGTTCATCGATGTTTTCGGTCTTAGCTTGCGCGATTAGCTGGTCAGAATTAGCCATGTTCACAGCGGTGGTGTAGACATCGGCTGACGGGTCATCGATGGTGTTCTCACCGAGCTTGCGACGGATGTCATTGCTGGAGTACCAGCCGTTCTGTTTCCCGAGGGCAAATCCTTGCATCTGCGTGGCAAAGTCCCCGCGAAGTCGCTCGGTAATGTCAAACGCAATGAAATAGGCACCAGCTTTGCGGCCTATCTGCGGAACCAGCTTGCGGTTCAGTTCGCCCTCAAGGATCGAGAGCAATGGACGCAACGTGTTCGTTATGAAGTCAAGACTCGATTGCTCATGGTTGTTGTTAGAGAGCCGGGTAGTGTCACCAGCCATGTTGGGAGGGACGCCATATAGAGCACATATCTCAGTGCGTTGCATCGCACGAGTCTGGATAAACTGAGAGTCTTCAGGTGAGAGAGCTAGAGGTTGATACTTCCAATCACCAGACAAGACAGCAGTGCCACCTTGGTTAGAACCGCCGTGATTCATCTCCCATGACTTCTTCGCAGATTCTTTTTGCTCGGGGTTGAGTCCGGTGGGTGCCATGAGGAGGCCCCCTGGACGAGCACCATTGCCGAATAGCTTTGCGCCTGCTTTCTCAGCAGCACGAGAGAGGCCGAGGGCTTCGCGGGCTTGCTGAATGGGTGATAGTCCCTTTATCCCGTCCATCGACAGCAGTCTGAAGTGACAAACGCTGTCGGCGTCTAACGTCTTCCATGTGCCATTCGATTGACCTTGCTGTGTGCGATACGCCAGCGTGCCATTAGGCAGTCGATAAGGCTCCGTGATGGTTGGCATGAGTGGGAATAACTCACTCACTTGTCCGGCTGCGTTACGAACAATACGCACATAGGCGTTTCCTGTAATCAGGAGGCCGGTCACAATGGCAGACCAAAACGCGTGGCGGTCCATTTCGACGTTTGGCTCGGTCGATAACAGATATTGCAGGGGATGGGAGTCGGCTTCCCTGCTACCGTTCTTCGTCTTCTCGTAGATCGAGAGTGGGAGTGAAGCCACGGCTTGAGACAAGACACGGATGCACGCATAGACCGTGACAATCCGCATTGCGGTGTCATGGTTGATAGCCTCGCCGGAGTTCGTGGCATTGCTGCCGGTCATCTCATAGGCCCACTCAAAACCAACACCACCGAGAGGAACGGAGGGGGTGTTTAGAGTCGGCTGTGCGCGTAGTTCTAGACGTGTTAGGTCATCGCCCCTGTCAGAGAGAAGGGCGCGGATTGAAGATAGGATTTGCAAGAAGTTGTTACCAGATTTCGATTCCCCAGGTTGCGGACGGGGAATCAGAGAGGAGCATTGCTCGGTTCATTGCGAGGAAGACCGCTATTGCGGGATCAATCTTCATCTCAGGGGATGGTTTGTCAGGCATGGTCAGATTGCCGGCGACTGTCTCATGGGTGAGTACATTGCCCATCGCCCACTCAAGAAGTGGGTTGCCGTCATAATGGAACCTGCCGTCGTATACGGCTGACTCCAATTCCTTCATTGCGGGTGACAGTTCGCGAGGAGATGGCGGGATAATGACTCTATCGATGCCGCTTTGTTCTGCTACGCGCTGGGAGAATTGGTCTGCATAGCGCTCGTCATAGGCAAGCAGAGAGACTTTGAATTTGGAGATATCAGCGAGGGTGTCTCTTTCGAGCGTGGCGTAATCAATGCTGCTGCCCGGTGTAGAGGTGAGGAGTCCGTCAGCACACCATTTCTGAAAGTGTTGATTGGCGGGGTCGTTGACACGTGACTCAGGAACGTAACACTGAACGAAGGCGTAATAGTGAGGTTTGCCTTCGATATCCCGCCTGAACAGTTTGCAGAGAGCGCAGAGGTCGATCTTGGAGGCAAGATCGCTGCTGAGGATGCAGGGATCATCGATGAATGCGTCTGGGCTGAGTGCGGAATCCGCACACTTTCGGAAGAACTCCATGTTCATCCATGCGGATGAGGCGGTTATCCAATGATTCAAGTGTTTGCAGCGGAATGTTCCCTGCTTGGCACTATTACGAATTGCTTCGGCCTGAGCCTCAATGAGAGATTCTTCCGAGACACTCACACCAATGTTGGGATTGGCGCTTAGGAGGGCTTCGCGTGAGGTCCAGGGGATCTCGGGATCGGCGGTATAAATGACACCGAATAGACGTTCGTTATCGCCTTTGCCATCTAGCAGTGCTTCAACTTCACGCTGTTTGGAGTGGGCCGGGCCGCTGATCGTTTCGCCAGCAGTGGTGATGATGAGCTTGAGAGGTTGTTTACGTCCGACCATGCCGGTCGATTGGGCGTCATAGAGGGATGCGTCTCTCCACTGATGGGCTTCGTCGCCGACGAACAGATGAGGCATGGAGCCGTCTCGACCTGTGCCTATGACCGGCATCATTCGGGAGCGGGATCGAAGCTGTACAAGAGACTTTGCGTTGATCTCGATGCCGTATCGCTTGCATAGCGCTGGCATCCCTTCGAGCATGGCTTTTGCCGGTCGGAACACTTCAAAGGCTTGCTGTTCGGTGAGTGCTCCGCAGTAGGTTTCGGCACCTTTCTCCCCGTCAAAGAAAGTCATGTACAGAGCAATGGCAGCAGCTAGGGGTGACTTGCCGTTCTTCCGAGGGATGAGTAAGACAGCCTCACGGAAGCGCCTGAGTCGGGTGTCGCGGTCAACGAAGCCAAATATGGAACAGACGATGAAGACCTGAAAGTCTTCAAGTAAGAATGGTGTGGACTGTTTAGCGCCTTTCTCATGCGGACAGAGTTGGATGAAGCTGCAAACCTTATGTGCGCGGGCAGGATCGTATGTCCAGCGCCAATCAGTGCGCTCTAGATCGTCTAGGAAGCGTTGGCAGGCTCCGACTGTGTATCGGCTTGCGGGATGTTCCTTGGCAACGATAGACCGGCAATATCGTATGGCGCGGTCGGTGAAGCTAACTGTCGAGGAACTGCAAGGGGTCATTGGGGGAATCTTGAGGAGTGGCTGAAACTTTTGACCTGTCGGAAGGGGTCATGCCTAACGAGGCGAGGGCCATTCGCAACTGCGCGATGGACGCAACAGTGGATTGCCCGGTACGAAGGTCGTAAATGAGGTGGGTTATGAGTTCGAGGATGATTCGGTCACTGCGTTGGAGAACACCAGGCGCAACCAAGCCAGCCACTTCATCCCATATCGCACGTTTCGCTTTACTGAAGCCAGATGGGGCTGAACCAATGGGAAGAGTCACATTAGGTTCGCTCAATCTGTCTACATAGCGGCCAGGATTAGTGGCTAGACCGCCATTTAAGGCAAGCAGGGCCGTCGGTTTGCGTGGTTTGGGCATTGATTTTGAAAAGTTTGAATTGCAGACGTAAAAATTCGACCAATGTGCGGTCTCAGGGGGTCTGAATGCGAGGGATTTCGCCCCCCTATCCCCTAGCGCTACGGATCGTTTAGGATTGCGAATACATGAGCACAAATCCGAACTCAAAGGCTAAAGCCACAAGACGGCTGCGGAACATCCTAGCCGACAACACTGCCTGCGAACAGCGGGTTAAGATGATGCTTGACGCGATCACTGTTGCTCATGAGTTCACTCGGGATCGCCAGGAGCAATCGATGCTAGAGACAGCAGCGTCGATATCTAGGTTAGATATCCCGGCCGATTTAGTGAGCTGGTTTCGCAATAATATCCCTACCATCAGTGTCAAAAGGGCTTCTGACCTATCCTCATCGATGCGGGCGGCGTCGCTTATCTTCGCACATAGTCATCTCGACAAGGCTCTAAACCAGCTTCTGATGCTCTCTGTACTGCTCCGACCATCAGACTGGAATGAAAGAATAAACGATTCGTGTCAGACTAAATACAGTTTGAAAGACCTTCGATCCATCGACCCACTTAAGATGGCGATCAACGCGACCAATCAATTCCTCACGCGGCAGAAGCACGCGAAGATTACAAAGAGGAACACGATGCTTCTTAGGTATGTCGGGAAGTATCCAGCATCACCTAACTATCATAGACTCGACACTCAAGCACTAGAGTTATTTGATGCTATGCGGCATCAGCTAATCCACGAGAGTTCTCATAATGGGCTAGACCTTAGTGAAGCTACCGGTCAAAGATGTCTCGCAGTCGTTAGTCACGTCGGGAGCTTAATTGAATCTGTGGCGCAGTACATCGATATCCCATTTGATGAAGTTGACTCGCTGGAACCGGTCGGTGAGGTAGGAGAGAGTGATGTGGAGAAAGTGGAATCTTGATCCCGAGAAGGAATGGGTTCCATGCGCCATATACGGCGATCCTTTTCTTAAATAGGCATATTCAGCACTGATTCGTTGTATTGAGGTACTATTTGCGGATATGGCACAAGATATAGTTCCTGAGCAAGTCGTAGCAAAGCCTGAACCTGAGGTCGTCTATCACTACACCTCTATGGAGGTGCTTCAAAAGATTATTAAGTCGCATGAGCTATGGGCGACGAATGTCAATTATTTGAATGATGTTTCTGAATACAGATTTTTTATTGACGCTACCGCCGATAGGTTTGTCGCCCTCGACTTAGGACCGCCGCATCTTCCGAAAATTGACAAATTTGATCCAGATAGTGATTTCGTGACATTACCATTTGTCACATCACTGTCTGGAGAGAGAGATTCGCTATCGCAATGGCGCTCATACTGTACAACTGGCAATGGTGTCAGCATAGGATTTCGGACGACTTCACTTAGACGCGCGTATTTAACACCGCCAGAACAGCGGGTTCCAGGGATGCTAATTCCCGGAGTACATTTCGATAAAGTGCGGTATGTGAAGAAGGGTGATGATGCGAGTATTGATGCCGCACTGAACACTATTTATGAAACATCCAAACAGTACGTGGTGCAAAGCCCTGATCTCGTAGAGCAAGGGTTCACTTTTTCGTTCCATTTCGAGCAAGGTGTCGCGATGTCTGCCATGTTCCATAAAGATGACTCGTTCAGAAATGAGTGTGAATATCGCCTTTGCGCAGACAGCATAGGGTGGCGGCAAGATCTTCTACGGTTTCGACCTGCACGCACCACATTGACTCCATACGTTGAAATATGTATTCCCAACACTGACAACGAGCAGCCAAAAGACACCTGGAATGCTATCGAAAGTATCACGATAGGGCCAACCCCGAATATGTCTTTGTCAATCGCGGCAGTACAGCGCTATTGCAGTGCTCAAGGTATCAATGTGGATGTCAAAGATTCTAAGGTTCCATATCGAGATTGGTAGATTCGAGTGACAGCCGCGCTATGCTGCCTTCTCTTCTATGATGTCTGGTTCATGCGGGATAGAGGTTAACGTTGTTTGGTTAGCCTCTGTCTCTTTGCATCGTTGTGCTGCTATATCGAAATACTTTTGATCCTGTTCAATGCCGATTCCCTTTCGTCCTGTATTGAGCGCGGCGACAATCGTTGTTCCTGACCCCATTGTGCAATCAAGTACAGTGTCTCCAGCGTTTGTATAGGTGCGGATAAGGTATTCACAGAGATCGAGCGGTTTCTGTGTAGGATGTAAACCCTTGTCCTGTTTGAATTCGAGAACAGTCTTTGGATAGCGTGAGCCGTCGACGTTCACAGTCTCAGTGACTCTATCGAACGGGCGATAGTTGCTGCTTCCTTTGCGGCGTCCAGTCTTGTACGTCTTGTGGCCGTATTCCTTTTGCGGATTGTATGGCGGTGTCTTGTCGCAGAAGACCAGAATGTTTTCGTGGTTCTTTAGCGGATAGACATGACAGTTGAGGAATCCTGTCCCCTGCGGTTTTTCCCAAATCCACTCAGTTCTGAGCTGTTTGAGATTACTCGCTGCTACGGTCGTGGTGAATGGCTGCTGAGTGAAGAGCACGATTGGCGCTCCCGGTTTGCAGACGCGTTTCCATTCTGCCCAGAGCTTTTCCATCGGGATAACACTGTCCCAGGCGTTGCTGGTCGTCCCGTATGGAAGATCGGTCAGGACCATATCGACAATCCCGGCTGGCAGTTTTGCCATCTGCTCTAGGCAGTCACCGAGGATGATTTGGTATGGTTCTTGAGGCATGTCTTTCGTTAGGAATTTGCTGATCTCGCGGAGGCGAATAGGAAATGAAGATTATTGAGGGTGTTGAGTTCCCTGACGGCGTGGTGGAACTCGTCGAGACCGTTGTAAACAAGGCGCACCTGGTAGCTGGCAAAGAATGTGTCTTTAAAGCAGACGGTCAGATTCGTGCCGCAGTCGAAGGTGCAACACGCACGACCAAGGGGAATGGTGTTTTCCTGATGATCGCGCCAAGAGAACACGGCGCTACGATAATCAAGCGGAAAGCCTACAGTAGCGGACGAATGCGATTCGAGCTCACCGAGAATTCAATCGCAGAGGTTCTGCGAGATTTGCCCACATGGTACAAGAACGTAAAAGCTAGTCTTGATGAGTCCGGAAGGAGTGCCGCGAGCAAGAGTGACAAAAAGAATCCGGCATGGACTCGCGATGAGCTAATTCTTACGCTTGAATTTTACTTTCGGGTGCCACCCTGGAAAGTGAATGGGAACCATCCAGAAATCCTAAAATTGAGTGAAGAGTTGAAACATCTATCTGCCTTCACAGACCCGCCTGATGCCGTGCGATATAGAAATTCCAACGGCACATACATGAAGCTGATGAACTTTCAAAGTCTTGACCCAACCCGAGGTGGAAGGGGCCTGAAGAGCGCAAGTCGTGGCGACCGTGAAGTATGGGATGAGTTTGAGGATAGGCGAGACGAGCTAACAAAGGCAGCAGCAGCAATTCGAGCTGTCATCTCTAATCCAAAACTCATACAAGAGGCGCAGGAAGTAGACGGGCCAGATACAGACGATATTACGGAAGCGCCAGAAGGACGGGTTCTCACAAGACTTCATCGGGTGCGCGAGCGGAATGCAAAGTTGGCGAAACGCAAGAAGGACCACGTATTCAAAAAGACAGGCGCGTTACGTTGTGAAGCGTGCCAATTTGACTTCGTGGCTCGGTATGGTCAGGACGCTCGCAATTGCATTGAGTGTCATCACATCATGCCATTATCTCAGTTGCCGGAGCATACGAAGACGACTCTTGATGATCTTGCACTCGTTTGCGCCAATTGCCACCGGGTGATACATAAGCGAAAACAGTGGCTCACTATTGCAGAGTTGAGAAAATTGCTTCAACAGTCCGGTACAGTCTCAAATGAGCAGGCCGCAGTGATACCCGAATGACGGTCTTCGCTACGTGATGGGATTTTAACTTGCAATTTTGGAGCGCTTCGATATCATTCGGAAACGCAGTATTCTGGTGGGCCAAGCAAACTCAATCTCAAAAACATCACGCTCTATGGCGTGAACCACTATATTTCGGAGAGTTAACATGATTAGCCTGTCTAATAGAGCTGAGACTACAGTCGTTGTATATATTACCTGGCTCACTTCTGATGGAAGACATGTAGGTGACGGCGACGGTCCCTGGGGACCGTACGAAATTGCAAGTCAGACCGTTAAATTGGTGGACGAAATGAACGAAAACACCGTTAATATCTATCTATTGACGGCAACGGCCACAGATCCTGATGATCCTTATAATTTCCATATATACGGGAATAGTAGCCTAGATATTAGGGCCGAGGGACCATCTGGGGAAGATTTTGATCCAAATACGGTGCAAGTCTACTACGATACTGGCGCTCCAGTGCCTTGCTTAAATCATAATTGGGGTCATGAGTGAGGCAGAAACTAAGGTTGAAGTCCAACAAATATGGCGCTGCAAGTTATGCAGAATAGGCTCAGTGCATACTCAATCTAGGGGCATCAGTCTTTATGGCATGGACGACTCTACCTGGAGAACTGAAATGATAACTATATACAACAACACAGGAACAAAAGGTGGTGGGGTAAGCAACCCGCCCATCTATTACGATGTACAGGTTAACTTCTGGTCCATCGACCAGATGTTGGATACGGGCGAATGGACTACAGCACTACCTCAGACTCCCCTGACAGTGCAGAGGTCTTCCGATAATGGCTATATATTACTGGTTCGGGAATCGCTTTCACCAGAAACCGTCTTTGCATATTACATACGTAAAGACGACAACCTAACAATAAGCAAAATGCAGGATGATCCGTACGTTCAATCTGATGACTACACGTTGCCCAATTTAAAGTATTTCAACTGGAACAATCCTGCAGTCGCGTGAGGCGATTGTGAGGGCTGCCACGCTGTACAGAAAAGGTGTTACCCTGTGTCGCGGCGATTTTGCTGTGGCACGGTTTCCATAACGATGTCAGATTAGTGAGATCGATCTACTGTTTACGAGTTTCTTTGGAATACAGCCCGAAAAATACAATCAACCCAATAAACGAAGGAAAGAATACCAGGCGTGGAAGCCAGATAAAGGTCTTACTAAGGAGTACAGAAAAGGCACAAAGCATTCCGCAGCTTAACGCAATGGCGAGAAATGTTCGATTCTTCTTCATCTCAATCTCCACTTATTTAGACTCTGGAATCTGTTTCAGTTCGCCATCAGTCTCTTTGTTGGTATACAGGAGTTTGAAATCATAGACAAACTTTCCTCAGTGGGCGCTGCGTAGCGGTGATTCTAGAGTGGCAAGTCTTGCAAAGCGAAGTCAGATTCGTTAGGTCTAGACGGCGGGATGGATCGGTATTGATAGGAATCTCGTGATGGACTTCTTCTGCGGGCACCGGTCTAGGCAAACAGTGTTGGCAGATGAATTTGTCACGTTGCAGCGCCAGGAGTCGTACACGACGCCAATCGGCATCATAGCCGCGAGATGTCGCTGATCCACGATGATTATCGTATTTGTACAGATTGTCTGTCGTGCTGTGTTTCTCGCAATAGCCGGATAAGGTGAGTTCACTGCATCCTGACTTCTTGCATGGGCGCTTCGGTGCCAGGGCCACGTTAGCTGACTTTTACAGCCGAGAACAATCCAATCAACAGGTCAATCTCTTGACCGGCTACGACGATTCCCTCGCCTGCTGCTTTAGCGGCGATGGTGGCGGCTGCTGTTGCCCATTGAGCTTCAGACAAAGGACTCGTAACGTCTTGTTGAACTGCTGTGACGGCATCCTTTGCGATGACACCGAGAGCAGTCTTTAGGATGTTCTTTTCGGCATCGAGGAAGTTCTTTACGGCTGTTGAGCCGAATACGCTAGTGAAGGCGTGGGCGATGGCGTCGGCGGTATTGGTAATCCAATTACTCATGATGAATGAACCTATTTGGAGAGTGTTTCTTGAAACTGTAGGGCTGAAAGCAGAACTTCCATGCTTCGAGAATCGCTTTGGCTTCGGCGGTGGGTCGTCTCTCTGTCAAGGCTTCGATGAGTTCGACACCAGGATAAGCGGACGAATCAGCGAGCTTGATGCGCTCAGGGATGTGTTTCTCCCGTTTGGGAAGTGATGTGTCTTTTTTCATTTGAATAGGGCGAGGGGTTGGTTCTCTATTGGGCGGGGTTTTATGCAGCACGCGTTAACAGTCAATAGGTGGGTGATCGAATGATCGGACTGATGCGGAGATATTTCCCCTCTACTTATTACGGGCGTCTGAGAGGGAAATTGGCTACTGTATTTTGGCGAGTGCCTGAAGTTTCTGCTTGGCGTGGTCATACCGCTTACGAATGCAGTCTTTCGAAACGCCTTGCTGCTTGGCAATGTCCCGTAGAGACATTCCTTCAATGATGTGTTGGCTGATTATGTCTTGATCTTCAAGAGGCAAGCAGGATAGGGCAGCTACTATATGACCGTCTGTATCTTCTCCCTGTGGCGCGATGGGATCGAATGTCAGGTCGGGCTGGACAGTCCACTTACGATCCCGACGGCGTGATGTCTCTTGCCGATGATGAACCGTTCGGAGGATTGCTAATGCTGCCTTTTCAGTTTGTGGCGCGGCCTCAAGCAGTGCAACATATTGGTCTTGCCGGTAATCTCTATTTCGTGCATCCGCAAGGCGAAAGAAGTGATCTGGAGCGAGGCGATTAGTTGACATCGCCTTTCTCCATGATCCCGTTCGGGTAATATCGATCGATCAATTCTTGAACTTTCCTATATGCCCGTTCTACATCCGCTGAGGCTTCGCGAATCTGCTGGGCATACCGCTCGATGGCTTCCGCGTTCCGTTCTCTCTGATCGCTCATTAAGCTACTCTCCTTAGCCCGGCGACTTCAGCATGGAGTTGATCGTCAAGACGTTGCCATACGGTTTTGCGCTTCGATGATGCTGCGACCGCAACAGGTGAGGGCTTAGGTTTACGGGGCTTCTTGGCGCGTGGGTTCAGTACAAGGCTTATGGTCGATTCGGCTCTTTTGAAACGCTTTGCAAGGGCATACTGGCTGACCCCGGATGCCCTGAGTTCATGAATCTCTTTCTTCTCTTCATCGGTGAATCTCTTCAGCGATCTCTTCTGCCCACGGCAACTTCTTCCCTTTCTGACCATGTCGGCAGAGTTTTCCTTTGCGGTCCCAGCGAATAGGTGTCGGACACAGGCTGGGTTGTCACACGAGTGACACACATAGAGGCCATCTGGTACAGGCCCATGACCCAAGAGGTGTTCGTATGAATAACGATGTGCTGAAATTGATTTCTCCCCGTCCCAATACATGCCGTATGTTGGACCCTTACTGTTCTTGAGACGGCCTGCCGAATAGAGCCAACAGGAGTCTTTGCCTGGGGTGATGGTGAGCTTAGAGATGAAATTGGTGAGATATTGCTGGGATGTCTTCTTCATTGGAGTTCCTACAAGGGAGAGTTACTTGCTGGCTCCCGAGGAACTCAATGCAAGTGCAGGCTGGTTTCTTGCCTGCACATGTATCTAGTATGCTTTTTCTTTCCGATTTCGTCAGTGATTTTGAAATTTATTTTCGCCGTGAATGATGAGCCTTACTGTCTCGTCACTGATACACTTGGCTTGTAATTCTGTTCTGCGGTGATTTTCCATTCCTCGTTTAGGTTTTGGAGGTTTACCTGAAAGAAAAGAATCTTATGGGTGATGTTGCCAGACTTTTCCCAAGTCACATCCATATCAAAACGAACAGTTGCCGCCGTGGGGGATTCATTCACGAACGATATTTGCCCGAGATCAAGTCGGGTGATCTCATTGCCGTGACGAAGAAACGCCTCTTTGTCAGCCAGTACAAAAGCATTATCGACGGATGTCTTTCCGTAGTAGATCGCCACATTCGGCGCATAGTATGAGGCCACCGTAGCTGGGTCGTTAGTGGCTATGGATTTTGCCCATGTATGTAGAACATTAGTGACATCATCCTGAACGTTACCTTCGGATGGCTGCTCCGAAGACACTTCTGGGATGGCCGCTGGCGAGGCTTGTCGTGTTGCATTGGCGATTACCGCTGAAGTGCTAGGAACAGCGCTGCCCGATGTAGACACAGCATTTACGCTGCTTTTCCTTGACGACGAGAGATGTGTAAGAAACACGATCAAGAGCACAACAGCCCCCAGCCCACAACCGAAAACTAGAAGCCTTTTCCCTGTAGACACTGTTGAATTGGAAGTGACTACGGTTGGCGCTTTGATCGGATCGGGCGGTGGTGGTGGTGGAAGCGGAGGTGGCGGCGGTGCAATCTTGGGAACTGAGGTCGGCTGTGGAGAGCCACAGAGTTGGCAGAAAGCACGACCATCCGACGCTGTTGACCCACACTTTGGGCAGGACATTCCTTAGCACCTCTTGGAGTAGTAAGACTAGCGCTCTAACTCTTGGGACGGTTCAGCTAGTAAGTCTGTTTTGATTTTGCTGCGCTATCAGTTCAGACTGCTGTGCGAGAAGAAATTGGTAGCCCATGTATCCGCAATACGCAAAAAACAGAATGCAGGGGATCGCTGCTGAGAAGAATGACAGGGCAAAGAAAATCCAATTCAAGAACCCATAGCCCCATCCTCGATCATCTCCTACACACAGGTTGCCCAGTCCGTTCCACAGGACATTGAGTCCAATCAAGAGCACCATCTTCCCCACAAAATCTCCCTGAAGACTTTGAGATGCCTGCAAGACAGGAGGATTGATCGTCTGATACGTCTGTGCAATGGGTACTGGATAAGGCAAAGGCGAGGCAGGTAACTGACGGCAACCGCAGTTGGGGCATATTTCGGCACGGCGAAAGATGACCTTGCCACAATCCATGCAGTATTTTTGATCTTGGCTGACTGACTGATTTGGAGACAACACATCTCCTTCAGGGGCATCCGGCATACGTTCCATAATCATCTCTTTCTAGGACTTTCATCTGACCGTTGAAACGGTTTACATGCAACTGAGCCGATGTTCACAAATCTGGGATTTTACTGGAGAACGGGCCGGATGGGATCGAGCCACAGTGTACACAAAGCCTCATAGGGATACCAGCGTTATATTTGACGCCCTTGAATCACCGCAATCGCTCAATCCGTATACACTGCCTGCACTCCCCTTGTGCTGCACATCAAGACATGACCAATGTGAGACAGACCACCTCTATCCCTGGGAGTATGTATAACCCTTGGTGATCTATAACCTATGTCTATTGGTAATCTCTATTGATCTTCCATTAGCCTTCGGAGTCTGTATGGTCCTTGTTTCTTATGAGTCATATGGCTATGACTCTTTCATCCTGCCTAACGCCTTAGTATGTCCCGTTTCCGGGTCCCTTATGACCATGTTGTTAGGTGGGTAACATTGCATGGATTTCAGCGTTAGGGGTCTCTTTATGAATTAGGGATGTGCCGTTTATATCAACCCCGTCTTGTTGACGACATTGGTTTGCCACACATCCCGCAGGAACTCCCGGATTCATTCGGGATAGGTAATCAGTCTGTCGATTACGTTTTAGCAAGCAATTGTATTTGGGCGGCTCTGCGATCTTACCCCGTAGCAATCACCTATTCGGCTCTGCTACCTTGGACCATTTGAATCTTGTATTGCTTCAGCACCTATCTGGCGCTTCTGTAAATAGGTAGTATCGGAATCTTTTTCAAATCCGTCAGTGAAAATGAAAAATAATTGAAATTATTTTGATGACGCCTGGATTCTCATCCGTATAGACTTTCCGAATGAACATTCCTGAGATTCTTGCTGACATCGACACGGAGATTGCACGGCTACAACACATTCGCTCTCTGCTATCCGGCACGCCTTTCACTACAGTCACACGCAGCCCAGGCCGTCCTAAAGGCGTCCGAATGTCATCTGAGGCTCGCGCAAAGATGGCCGCTGCTCAGAAGAAGAGATGGGCAAAGCGCAAGAAAGCATGAAATATTTATGGCAGAGGTGGCAGCAATGCAGACTACAATCTTGATTCTTGTCTTAGCTCCCCCGGTTCTCGCATTCATCCTGTGGCAGGTGCTTCGCTACGGTCCCAAGGTCGGGTTCCCTTCAATACCCTTTCGATTGGGCAAGAATGGTTATTGGAAGATGCTGACACTTTCCTATGTTGCGATGTTCGCAGCCGCCTTGATGTCGCACAGAATCTGAATCTGTCGATGCTGTGAGGCTGAGTGTTATGCCTCGCGCATGAACCAAAGTTGATTCTTCCTTATTCGCTACATCGGCCTCATTCTGGCATAGGCTCCCCAATTCATCTATATGAGGCAACACACTATGGCAACGAAGAAAGCTGTAAAGAAAGCTCCTGCAAAGAAAGCCGTAAAGAAGGCAGTCAAGAAGGCTCCCGCAAAGAAGGCTGTAGCGAAGAAGGCACCAGCGAAGAAGACGGCTGCTAAGAAATCACTAGCGAAGTCACGCATGTACATCGGCTCTTATGCTGCCAAGCCAGCGAAGAAAGCCGCTGCCAAGAAGAAGACCGTGACAAGAGCGACAGTTACCGGGACTGGCACTCTCACTGGTCCTGTGACCTTGGCAAAGAAGAAGGCTCCGGCAAAGAAGGCCACGAAGAAAGTCTCCATCAAGGCGCAGCGGAATAACGGGCCGTTGGCGTTTTAAACCTTACCCAACCCGCATTACAGGCAAGCAAAACGCCCGGCAGCTCATTACGAGAGCCGGGCATTTCTGCGTCTCACGCAGTTTCGCTTGTCTATGACTGCACCTATGCAGCTTGTGGCGCTGGAAGATATTCAAGATGCTCAAGGTGCTCATGATACTCAGATGCTTTGTGTTCCTGTCTGCCCGTATTCTGTCCAGGGAGAACCCACCACCAGCCATCACTGCGTTTACGCGACATGATTCCGAGCATCTTTTTGGCACGCTGAATGCTGCTCAGACTGAAGGGTTGTTCAGCGACCAATGACATCACCTTGTTGTAGGGCACGGGGCCATTCGCAAGAACATCGCTCAGGAAGCTCATTGCCATGCGGAGGGCACCATCCGGCTCATTCTGAGGAGGATTGATCGCTTCATGAAGCGCTTCCGATTGGCGCTCGCCCCAGACTATCCGTGTCGTATCGAGATCCACACCTTGTGCGGTGATAGTTCCATCTTCAATCATGTAGGGAAAATGGCCGGATAGGTCAGTAATGTTCGTCTTGACCTTTCCTAGAGTCTGAAATCCGTTCGGGAGTTTTGTGGCAGCGAGCACCATACGCGCAACAGCGGTATACGAGAGTGATCCTGAAACCCGATCCAGAAGGTTCTTATTGCCGCTGTCCTTTGCAAAATGGGCGACCCCAATTACAGCTATATTGTGACGCTCGGCAAGTTGTGCCAATTGTTCCATCGCTGAACGAACAGCACGAGTTCCACCGGTCTCCGTTGCGGAGATGATTGGGTCAGTAATGAGTAGGCGTATACGGTCCTCTCTGTCGGATGGGAATTGATCGAGCGTCTCACTGAGTACGTCGATATCTCTCGCTACGTCGAAATAGTCCGCAATGCCCTCTTTGGTTGTGAAATTGGGAAACAAGATACGACTGACATCAGCACCATTGGCCAGCAAACGCGGAATGATCGTGTCCTCTTTGTGATCTTCGGGCGCATAAACAATCACGTGTCCCGCTGAGGAAACAGTTCCATCCGGCAGCAGTCCTCCAACAGTTATCGCAGCAGCGATATCCATAAGAATCGTGCTCTTACCTGAGCCAGGATCGCCCGCAAGAATAGTAAGCGCTCCAAGCGGAACGAAACTTGGCCAGAGCCATTGCTTCGGCTTCGGCGTGAGGGCGCTACCCTTTTCAAAGTGAACTCTATCTTCCATCAGCCCTTCTCCTTCCGGTGTCTGTCGACGTGTCGTAACGATAGGCCGGGTGCGATGTTCTGCACCCGACCTCCCGCATTAGGCGGTGCGCTGAATCCAGACGTACAGGGCTTTAGGGTTGTTAGATAGAATCACCTTTGCTGGCTTTTCCTTAGATTTCAGGAAGTTGGCGAGAGCGGTTTTCGTCTTCTCTGCCGTCTTGCCTGCTTCAATCGGATACTTGAAGGTCTTGCCGGGCGCGAGCGTGTCAAATAAAGTCAAAGCCCGCATACGCTCTGCCGAGGCTGTATTCCGACCAGCCTTGAAGAACTGAGCAGCGATGCTCGCGTCTACTGGAGCGAAGAAATCAAAGTTGTCAGTGTTGTTGGTGTTCGTTGTGTCGTTCATAGGTCCTACTTTCTGCCTTTCGGCGGGTTATGAGAAATGGCGTGGATGGCATAGCCGCTGCACATCCCAATATGCGGGCGCAGGTCTAGGCGGCTATAGCCTCGCTCGTCGGCTTCGTAGGCCGAATGGTGCCGATGAAATCCATGCGTGCAATGCGTTGTACTTCGGACATAGGAATGCGCACGGAGCCGCCATGTCGGCGCGTCTTGAGCCGCTTGTCCGCGATTAGGTAGTCGATGCTGCGCACCGACAGCGAGAGCATGATCGCGCAGTCTTCCCGCGTTACGAGTAGTGGTTGAATTGTTGTTGTATTTTCCATAGAACCTCCGGGGCTAAAGTTGATGTTTAGCCTTGAGAGGTAATTGGTTGTAGGTGGGGCAGATGGTCACCGCTCAAGGCACGTACACTCCGACGCTTTCGCGTCAGGGTGTTGCATACATGAGCGGCCAAACTTCATCCGCATAGCTACAATAGCAAGGGGTGCCTATGAGTGCAAGCGAAAAAGCAGAACTTTCTTTAGAGCCGCTAGAGCTAATTGAAAATGAATCCGGTCCTTTCACCTGGAACGTCGATGATTCCTTTATCGACCCCCTTGGGTATGCAGGCATCGAACCTGCTTCGCCCGCTCAACTTGCGCGAATGAAGGACAAAGCACGCAGACCTCTTGAAGACCCCAAAGATTTCACAGATGAAATCACCAAGCACTTCCGCGACGAGTTGAGGAAGCAAGAGCAATCTCCTGATGCGTTTTCTAAGCGCCTCGAAACCTATTTGGCTAAATCTGATGGTCAATATGAAATCAGGTCAAACAAAGAGGCTCGGCGCAGAGAAAGAGGAGTTGAGCAGAACCTAACCAAGTTTGTACAAGGAAGTCAGTACATCTATGGAGACGGGCAATCACGCAAGATTCTCTATGTGCTGATATTCCCCACCAGCTTGCGCATCCTCACAGACTGACCCGCCAGATAGAGAAGCCCTCTATCCCGCTATCAATCCAACATGGCTAAGTGATCGCGGATGGTAGTTGAGTCAGCGTGTGCATAGCGCATGACCATACTTGAAGACTTATGGCGGCTGAACGCCTGGACCACGGCGAATGGGGCTTTCTCAGCAACGATCGATATCGCGGTGTGCCTGAGATCGTGCCAGCGAATCTTCAGCTTGGCATCTTTCGTCGCCTGAGCAAACCATTTCTTGTTATCGCCAATCGCGAACACGGCATCAGTTGGAGCATCGTATTTCCGGCCAGCAAGCCGTGACCGTTTGAGTTTCTGAATCCTTTTCAATGCCTGTTCTGCAAGCCCCATCATCTCGCAGACATAGGTTTCACCATTCTTAGTGTTCAACGCGGTGATCTTTTTGTTCTTGAAATCCACCTGTGGCCATAGCAGCCCGTACTGTTCGGACTTGCGCCAAGCGGTTCCAAGAGCGAAATCAAGCTCACATAACCGGTGTTCAATCACATCCGGCTGGTACTGCGCGAGGTGAGCTTTCGATTCACCACTCTTGCGGATGGCATTTCGTAGCTTTTCAATCTGCTCGTTAGTTAGGCGCTGCCCAACGTGATTGTCCATCTTGCGCTGTGGGACATTGCGGACAGGGTTCACCTTCACCCTTGAGCGTTGCAGCGCGCGGCGATAGACGCCTGAGAACGTGGACTTGATACGGTTGACCGTACCAGGGGCAAGATCTCGTTTGCGCTGAATATCAATAAGCCAATCGTCTATCTGGGCCGTTTGCAATGTTGACGCGGGATGTGAACCAAACGCTGCGATGATCTCTCTGATGACACGCGGAGGATTGATCTGATCTTTGAACTCAGTCGGGTTGGCCTTGACGTGTGTCAGATAGTCATCAGCCAACTCTTCTACGGTGACGCCAGCCGCATGACGATCCTCTTCAGCGAAGGTGAGGACCGGCTTCTTTGCGGTGACAGGCAACACGCCTTCACCTGTCCGCAGGATCATCCGAGCTTTATCGATGTAGGCCACGGCGGCATCACGATCAGTACCGAAAGACTTCCGCACCCAATTCGGCTTCCCTGTCGCTGTTGTGCCATTGAGGTAGCGGGCGCACCACTTCCCACTTCCTAGCGGCCTCTCGTATACACCGGGCATCTTCTTGGGTTTGCGGCCTCTTGGCATCGTGATTGCCTCCGAGGTCAGTATCCCATCTTGTGCTACTTTTGTGCTACTTTTTCCCGGTAATTCGTGCCGCTCGGTGCGGTCCGTGCAGCCGGATGCAAGCTCAAAACCATCGTTTATCTTATTTATTTTGTTATGTTTATGCGTTTACGTGCAGTTCAGTTCAGCGAGATTCAGGAACATGGAGAATCGCACTCCTAACGCGAAGGTCGCAGGTTGGACTCCTGCCCGGGCCACCACATATCCTCAATATCCATGCGTGTTTTACGACACTCCCCAAAAGCTATCAAAGCCTCCAAAACCAGCTTGTGCTACTTTTGCACCCTGTACTTTGCTGCACACAATACCATCCATAAACAGAAAAGCCCACCCTGCTGTCAGGATGGGGCGCGTGTTGAATGAGCATGATTGATTCAGCTTGTATGAGAGCGAGCCGGATAAGGATGATGTGAGTTCAATGCTTCAGCTTTGCGTATTGCTCACCGGTCTGTTCGAGCTTGACGCCGCCTTCGCCATTCTGAAGAGCAGAATCTAGAGCCTGCCGTGCAGCGAGATCTAAACGAGTGGGAGTACGGGAGATCATGTCCCGAATTGTGTCGGCATGATCGAACCTTCTCTTCCGGCCAACCATCATCCAGTTGGGGTCAAGGAACTCAACATACCAATCACCGTGTTCATATTTGAACCTGAGCCAAACGGATTTAGGCCGGGCACATCTGGAACATTGCCGCTCACCACCGGGCCAGTCTCCGAGCGCAATCAAACTCATGCAAGAGGAGCACATTCGGCCTGACTCCCGCAGCGATGTCGTCGATGCCTGTTCGGCGCTCATTGCGGAATTCTACACGAAGAAAAAGCGAAGAGCGTGATAGCCTGAACAGTGGAGCCTTGGTACCGGGGAGGATGGGCGGCATGGCAAATGTTTACGACGCAGGCAGGTTACGGCTGACGGTCAAGGAGAAACTCGCCCTAATTATTAGCATTGCATTTGCACTCGGGTCGTTCGACTCACATGATGCGGTGCTTGTTGTTCCGTCGCTTTCTGTCGCGGCTATTGCTTTTGTCCTTCTGTGTATCTGGCATAAGGGAAATCCTTGGAATCGTTTGGCAACGGCCATCTTTTTTCTTGTAATTTTGGTTTTCGCCGGACGGAGGAGCCTACGGCATACCTCCCTGCCCGCACCAGCTATCAATACAGCCGCTCCTGCACCGCAACCTTTGTCAATCAATCAGAATGCAAACAACAGTGACTGCTCAAACATTGTGGCTGGCGGAGATGTTAATAATTGCACTTCTTCGGAGAGGGCTCATGTCAAAAATAAGCACTAGCATCATTCTCTTGCTCATTTGCATCTCTGGCTACGGCCAAACTCCACAGACATCCATTCAGCAAAAGTCCACGAATAGCTCATGCGCCGCTATCAATGCGGGCCGCGACGTATATTGTGTGTCACAAAAACCTCCAGAAACCATGAGTAGTCTTCGCAAGAAGACTGCCGCACTAGCTACGCAAATTTTGGCATTCTCTTACGCGCGAGAGGGTCAGCCTGGCGACGTGGACAATCAAGCACTGGCCCAGGGTATTTTGGTCAGCATAAATCGCAATCCTGCTTCCGGGCAGGCATTCATATCTAACGTTAATCATTGGAACGCTGAAACCAGAGACATGTTTCTAAAAGACTATTGGCCCCAGGTCACAGCACTGACGGGAGAATTGGCTGCGGCGGGTTTCGACGTAACACCTGTGTCGCGCGGAGCAGCAGCGAATGATCCTCGCACAATAGGCTTGATGCTAAGTGTAGTTTCCGCTCGTATTGGCAAGAAACCTCCTTATTCGAGAACCTTGACGAAGGACGAAGCCAACGCCATCCTGCGAGGGTTAGGCAAAGGCGCGAATATAGAAATCTATGCAAAGAAGGACGATCCTAACTCTTTGCTAATCGCTGGGACTCTCGCAGCAGAAGCAAACCACCTAGGACTGCTACATGACATTACAGTACGCCCCCTTGAGGACAAGCAGCCCGCGTTGACCGGGATTCAGTTGGTAGTTCCATCTGCTGATCTGGAGTTCAACTTTCAGAGCGTTTATCTGACGCTCAAAGAATGTGAACTGGAAACCACCATCACTACACGAGAGACAAAACCTTACCGAGTATTCCTTGCGATTGAAGTGTGGCCAGCAACTCAAGCAGAGATTCCTCAAGATGGTATGCCATCGATGATTGTGAATACCGGTCCGCAGGTCACATCGCAATAAGCTCGCGGCTAGATCGTGACCCCACGAGTTGCTATGACACAGCAAAAGGGCAGCACTCCTCCATATCGGTTCGGAACAGTCTCCTTAAACGGAAAACGCCCGGTCCTCATGAGAGGTTGCCGGGCATTCTTGCTTGTGTCGCGGTTGGTGATGGATTAATCAAAGCTGGCTAGGTGCCCTATAGACGTAAGCCTCACCTGGCTTCACGACCTCTTCCTTCGTTGGAGCCTGTTCATCGGTGGACTTCTCTTCTGTGGGCTTCTCTGCGGTGGGTTCCTTTGCAATTTCCTCGGAAATAACTGTCGGCATATCATTTCTCCTTATAGGTTGAGAGATTGATGACTTTCTGTGCTTGTTGAAAATGTGCCGCAGACACAGAGGCAGGAAAGCGAATTCAACTGCACTGATATTCAGGTGTGGTGTTCGGAAAGATGGCCCGGAGGGATACACGGGAATCATGCACCCAAATTTTGTACCACATCCGGCTTTCAGGCGTCCAAGAGAACAGAACAAAAGGCCAGCCTGTTATGGACTGGCCTCTATTTAGCTTTAGAAATCAGAATTAGATCGCGACTCCACGCATCGCCATTATTTAGTAGACCAGTCATACAAATTAGCTCCTGCACCCGTCACAGGCTGTTTTGCATAAGCGTAATGCTGTGCGAAACGTGCCCATAGAGGACCTTCCACATACATGCCGCCCCAGATGGTTGGGTGGGTTCCGTCAATTGTGTAGGTCTGTTGGGTGTTCACATTACCAACTGAAACACCCGCAGGTAATGTCGCCATGAAGGGGCTGAACTGCCCGGTAGCATGTTCATTCAGCACAGGCACACCGTAGTCATTTGCAACCTGGGCTTCCAACGCATTCCAAGCGTTCATGATGACCAAATCCTATACCTCGCACGCATGAACCAAAGTTGATTCTTCCCTATTCGCTGCTTCGACCTCATTCTGGCATAGGCTCCCAAATCTATCTATGAGAGGCAGAGATCATGAATTTCCATGAGTTCGCAAAAAAGGCTCCTGCAAAGAAAGCAGCAAAGAAAGCAGTGAAGAAGACTCCAGCAAAGAAGGCCGCTACGAAGAAAGCTCCCGCGAAGACGGCTGCGAAGAAGACCGTCAAGAAAGCTCCAGCAAAGAAGAGCGCTGCAAAGAAGTCCCCTGCAAAATCACGCATGTACATCGGCTCCTACGCTGCCAAGCCCGCAAAAAAAGCCGCAGCAAAGAAGAAGACCGTGACAAGAGCGACGGTTACCGGTACTGGCACTCTTACTGGCCCTGTGACTTTGGCAAAGAAGAAGGCCGTCAAGAAAGCACCGACAAAGAAAACGGCAAAGAAGTCTCCCTTTAAGGTGCGCTCTTCAGTTGCTTTGACGGCGTATTAAGCCGTCTCCATTCGCACTACAGGCAAGCAAATGCCCGGCAACCCATCACGAGAGCCGGGCTTTTCTACGTCTTAGGCAGCTTCACTTGTTAGCCAACCTCGAACACAACAAAGGCCAGCACTCCTACATATCAATTAGGAGCAATCTCCGTAAACGGAAAACGCCCGGTCCTCATGTGAGGTTGCCGGGCGCGTGTACCTGTTAGAACTCGCCCACCTGTCCCTCCTTCAAACCCTTGGGCCCGTCTTCGTCAAAAGCACTGCTATGAAGTGCTGGGTTCAACTTCTCGGGAGCCTTTTCCTCAGTGAACTTCTCTGCGTCGGCCACCATGCTCAAAGGTATCGCATGGAAGTCCTCACCTGTCTCTAGTGGCGCTTCCTCTGTGCGAGCCTGTTCATCGGTAGACTTCTCTTCTGTGGGCTTCTCGGCAAAGAATACATTCTCGGATATGACGGTGCTCATATCATTTCTCCTTGTATGTTGTGAAACGGATGACATTCTGTGCCATTGAATTGTGCGGCAGACACAGAGGCAGGAAAGCGAGTTCGACTGCGCTGATATTCAGGTGTGGTGTTCTGAAAGATGGCCCGACAGGGTGCATGGAGCACCTGACTTTTGTAGCACATCCGCGTTTCGGGAGTCCAAGGGGTCACAGCACGAGCTACTTCGCTCATCTCATCCTGCCTGACGACCATTGACGCGCCAGAATAACGAGCGCATGCTGATTGGGCAGTTGCCTTATCGAGCACATGTTCCGCCAATCGCGCTCTAATCATTTCAATAACGACAAGGAGAACATCATGGCAAACGACAGCAGTAACGAATCCGATGGTGCGGCGAAAGTCAATTCAGAAAACCCTTCAGACAAACACAAGGGGCCAGTCATAGACGCCAGATAAACATGTCTCTTCAGACAAACACAAGGGGCCGGTCACAGACCCAGGTAAATATTAAGCTCATGAGCATACCCGAAAACAACAAAAGGCCAGCCCATTACGGGCTGGCCTTTATAACTTTCGTGAGTAGGTTACAGCCACTGCTGAATGAAGTTCGCTTCGGCAGGGGCATATACCTTCTGGAAATTGAAATCATTAAGGTGAATGAAATCTCCTCGCGTGTAGGTCGCATTTGTAAGGGATGAGTTCCCACTCACGTTGAAGAGGTATAGGTAGGTTGCGCATTAGATACGTGACCCTACGTATAACCGTGACCCTTTTCAACTGAATGTTATCTTGAGCACCTTCTCTTCCTATTGAGCCCGGTTATAGTTTAGTTACATATGATTGCCAGAGCCAGGCTACGCTGAATGAGTCATTAATCCAGTCATCGCGTATGGAGCTTATTTTGCAGCCAACGTCGGACTAAAACAATCAAACAGTTCCTCATCGAATAGGTTATGGATGAAATACCTACATAGAGTGATCGCCTAACAGGCGGATGTATTGAAGGAGCTATTTCCCCGGAGGCGCAGGCACCATCACGGCACTGGGATCAATCTTAGGAATGCCAAAATGCCCGCTCAGATGCACGAGATCGAGCGGCCGCAGCGCGCCTGAAACTTCAATCAAATTCATCTCGCGCTGTCCGCGCACCAGCACGGTCACATCGTCGATCTCACCACTGCGAAAGTGCAGCCACAGATCGGTGATCGGCGCATGAGGCGAAGCAGACTCGCGCGGTGGCGCATTCTGGTTGACCAAGTGCTTCCAACCCGCAGCGTTATAAACCGCTACGAGTGCGGACATGCTTTCGGGGAGGTAGAACGCCGGCTCATGGTAGTGGAAGTTCTCCACTGTAATACTGTTCAGCGCGGCGAAGGCGCGTTTCCCCTCTGAGCCATCATCGATGTAGCCCTCTGCGACCTGGAGCATGTTGTGATCGAAGGTAAACGCAGTATGGTTTGCCGGCTGCGAACACAGGCTACGCAGAGCTTCAACCGCCCCTTGCGGCTGCTGGGCATGGGCTCTTGCGCAAAGCGCAGCCAGTAAAAGAAGAGAGGATAAACGCAGTTTCATCGCGACCTCGTTAACCTGATAGACCGGTATTCTCGGCAAAAGGTTTACTTTACGGCATCGAATACACTGCTGGGAACCGCTTAGGGCGTGAGATAAAACCTGGACCGCCAGTCTTCCAGGAGACTGCTATCGCCTATGGAAATCAAAGCCCGATGGAGGTCAGCATCACTGCAACTGCTGTTCTCCAGCGCTGCAGCTCTGCCCTGTCGCCGACCTTCAACTGCTGGGCCGCTTCCGCCAGGGTGATTCTTTTGCTATAGAGCTCGTCCGTGACTCTATCGGCCAGGTCCGGCAGGAAGAGGCTCTTGCCGTTCTGCTGCTGGATGCTCTCATGAACGGGGCTCTTCTCGTAGAGCTCGAACTTCCGCTCTTCACCGAAGTATCCATTCTTGACGACATGGGTCACCCCATCCGGCATCAGCTCCATATACTCTTTCAGCAACTCCAGGCTATCGCGTTGCCGATTGATCACCCACAGTGTCACCAGGGGGCGTCCCAACTCCTTCAGAGAGTCGCGCAGGATCGCTCCATGTGCACGAACACCCATATTGTTGCGCGCGGGCGTATTGACCACGATTGCCTTGAAGGGTTGCGCGTCGCAGATGTTTACGAGCTGGATCCAGCCTTCAACGTCGTCCAGGTCCACACCTTCGCTCTCGACGGTGCTGCCGTAAGAGCTCCATACGTCAGGATTGCTCTTGTCCGACTCAATCAGCTTCAGAAATGTATGCTGCGTGGTGAAGTAGTCGAGCACTGCCATCGAGGTGATGGATTTGCCGACCCCGCCTTTACTGCCGCTGATAAATACGATCGGAGCGTTCATGAGTCTTCCGATTATAGGAAGCCGGAGGAAATCTAAGATGAAGGTTCTGTAAAGCGAGCAACCAAAATCATCCCCACATACTCCGGAGCCTGTCCGATCCCCTTCAGATGCGCCGCGTAGCCCATCGCCCCTGTCGAAAGAGCACCAGGCTGATGAGCACAATGACGGATTGCGCCACGACCACGGAGACGAAGACCCCATTGACGTGCATCCGAGTATGCATCGCCAGCCACCACGCCAGAGGAATCTCGACGATCCAGAAGCCGAAGAGATTGACGTAGGTAGGTGTGACCGTGTCCCCAGCTCCGTTGAATGCCTGCAGAAGCACCATGCCATAGGCATAGGCGATGTTCCCGCAACTGAAGATGCGCAAACTATTAACGGCTACGGCCGCTACCGCTGGGTCGCTCGTGAACAGGCCAATGATAAAGGGAGCAAAGACGATAAAGACGATGCCCACGGAACCGAGAAAGACCATGTTCCACAGGCCCGTTCTCCATACGGCGTTGCGGGCGCGGTCAGGATGTCCTGCACCAAGGTTCTGTCCCACGAGGGTAGCGGCAGCATTGCTCAATCCCCAGGAGGGCAGAATCGCGAAGATGACGATGCGAATGCCGATGGTGTATCCGGCCAGAGCGGGAGCGCCGAAGATACTCACAATGCGAACGAGGCCGATCCAACTGGCCTGGCTGATAAGAAATTGAAGAATGCCGGATAGCGAGACACGCACCAGACGCCAGAGAACGGTGCCCTGTAATCTCATGTGGCGCGAGAGGATCTGCAACCGTTCCGTTCCCTTGCCAAGCCGGTAGAACTGGTAAAGAACGCCGATACTCCGTCCGGTAAAGGTCGCGAGAGCGGCACCAGTAACTCCCATTCGGGGAACGGGCCCAAGGCCAAAGATAAGGCAGGGATCGAGGATCAGGTTGAGAATGTTCGAGACCCAAAGCAGACGCATGGCAATGGCGGCATCGCCCGCGCCACGGAAGATAGCGTTGTTCAGGAACAACATCAGCACGACGCCGGAGCCACCCAGCACGATCCGCGTGTAGTTCACTCCACTGGCGATAATGGCAGGCGACGCTCCCATCAGCCCAAGCAGATGGGGCGCGAAGAAGAAAAGCGGAACGCCAAGCACCAGGGAGGCAATGAACCCCAGGATCATCGCCTGAACCGCAGAGATGGCTGCACCGTCCGCATCCTTCTCACCGATGCGACGCGCGACCATGGCTGTGGTCGACATGCCAAGGCCCATCCCTACAGCAAAGACCAAGGTGAGAACCGACTCCGTCAAACCCACCGTGGCCGTGGCATCCGCACCCAGCCGGCTGACCCAGAAGACATCCACCACGGCAAAAAGCGATTCGAGCACCATCTCCAGCACCATGGGAATGGCGAGCAGAAGAATCGACCGGTTCAGGCTGCCCGTTGTGTAGTCCTGATGGCTGCCGCGTAGAGATTCTTTGACAGATTGCCAGAGGCTCGGAGAGATCTCCGGTTTGCTCGTTGTCTGCAATTGCATGCTGGTTATGATACTGCGGGGCCATGACATCCAATTCGCGGTCGCAGCGAATAGTCAACCTCATTCTGGCCCATAGATCTCGATAAGCCTCCATTCAACATGCCGATCTACTATTCTCATTTCGCATACGCCTCATACAAAGTATTCAGCACCCTCAATATGCAGAAGTTCATCTTAATGATCGCAACAACAATCTGCGACACAGGGAGCAGTTCTCAATGTCAATTCTCGGATTTACTAGCCGTTCCGCTGGCTTTCTTTTAGGAGTAGTCCTGATAGCGCAATCCCACCTTTGCGAAGCGAAGACGATTGCAGAGGGCCTCGTCATTGTGCCCGAGAACAAGTTGCCGCAACAGGCACAGCAACAGGGCCTGGCGATGGACCTTCACCTCGTGAATCCGGCCACGCTCTATCTGTACATCGAGCAAGACAACGGACGGCAGATTGCCATCTTCGATGTTTCAGACCCCGGAAGAATCAAGTTCAAAAAGCTGTCGGAAATTAATGCGCCTGCGGCCTTCGATTTCGTGCAGCCTGCCGGTCAATCGCTGGAGATGATTCGCTATCGCGATGGACGCGGAACGGCAATCATCGATCTGACCAAACCGAAAGAGCCTGTCCTCAAAGCCGTTGGAGCGGCGACAAACTCCTACTACATCGTCCCAGTAGAGGAGAACAAAGCCAACACCCAAAGTCCCTCTGTCCCTCAGGACTATGAAGTGATTGAGCCTTTAGCCTCGCATGCCATCGCGATCGTAAAAGGCGTCGTACAACAGCAGACGGACGAAGGCAACGGCACGACCTACCTGCTCGGAACACAGGGACTAACCGTCATACGAAATATCAGTGCTGAACGGAAGCTGGCAGCTACGGCTCCCCACTGGACAAACACCATCGATGATAAGTAGTGGAGATAGGTTGGGAGATTGAATCAATCTCACAAGATTACAAATCTGATTTTCTGAGCAGATAGATATCCATGATCCAACCGTTACGCTTTCTGGCTTCGGCGCGCGTTGCTTCGATCGTCTCGGCAAGCTCACCAAGCTTCCCGGAGAGCAGGATCTCGTTCTCGGTTCCGAGATAAGCTCCCCAATAAATATGGAGGTCGGGGTCCGTCAGGCTCTTGTAGGAGTTATTACCGTCCAGCATAACGACTACATTTTCAGTATTGTCTGGCAGACCAGTAGCCGCTAACTGACGGCCAGTTGTAACACACACCGATTCTCCAATACCGTTCAAGACGATCTTGTGGCGCGCGGCCAAAGCCTGGACGCTGGTAATTCCCGGGATCACCTCATAGTCAAATTGAACGTTGCCCCGCTTGAGGACTTGATCGATAACCCGCAGCGTACTGTCGTAGAGAGAAGGATCTCCCCATACCAGAATGCCGCCGCAGTCTTCCTCTCCCAGCTCTCGTTCGATCAGCCCTTCATAAATAAGAGCCCTCTCCAGGTGCCACGCCTCAACACGTGCAGAGTAGGGTGTTATCGATGAGTCACGCTCCGGATCTGTAACTTCAATCGCCCTGTACATTCCCTGTTCGATATAGCGATCGCAGATCTCTTTTCTTATACGCAGGAGATCGTCTTTGGCATCTCCTTTATTCAGGAAGAAAAACACGTCGACCAGATTCATCGTTCGGATCGCCTGCATGGTGACCTGTTCCGGATCACCCGCACCAACGCCAATGATGTAAAGCTTTCTCATCCTCAGCACTCCTCCGAATAGTTAGAAGCACCCGAAGCAGCAGGCATAAGACATTCCAGCCTTTCGATAGCCTCTTCGACTGTCCCGACGCACGGAACAGCGGGCTTGAGAGGCCGATTGATCATCACCACCGGAATCTTAAGGGAACGAGCGGCTTCAATCTTGGTGTAAGTTGCCGACCCGCCACTATTTTTCGAAACCAGATAATCGATGGAATACTTGCGCAGCAGATGCAGTTCATCCTCAAGCTCAAAGGGACCACGTTGCAGGATCACTTCGTGATAAGGCGGCAGACCTTCGCCAGGCATCTCAATGGCGCGGATCAGAAACCATGCGTCGCTGCACTCTGAGAACGCACCGACTTCCTGGCGTCCAATCGAAAGAAATACGCGAGCTTTCTTAGCCTCTACAAAGCTGGCCGCACTCTGAAAGTCGTCAACCTCATGCCATAGGTCTCCGTCGATCTTTCCCCAGGGTGGACGACGCAGAGCGATCAACGGTAATCCCGTGCGACTGCACGCGATTGCGGCGTTGTGGCTGATCTTCGCGGCAAAGGGGTGGGTCGCGTCGATCACCGCTTTAATCTCTTCCTTCACGAGATAAGAGGCGAGCGCATCAAGACCGCCGAAACCGCCGACCCTGACGAGACCTTGCGGAAGTTTAGGCTCGCCGACTCGACCGGCAAGCGACGAGATCACAGTGAAGTCTGTTCTCTCTGCAAGTCTGGCAGCAAGCTGCGCACCCTCTCCGGTTCCACCGAGGATCAATACGCGTGGCGGAGCGTCCTTCGACGTAATGTCGTGCAGCGTCTGCATTTCCTTCTCTCTTGAATCCCTACGCTTTTGCTTCCGGTTCCCTGTCTCTGGATGCGGAGTAAAGATAGCTTTCACCGAAGACAGATGGGCCGAGAGACTTGCCGACTAAGATCAGGGCATTCTTGTTGATCCCTGAGGCAGTAACGATCTCTTGAATCGTAGACAACGTCCCTCGCAGAATAGCCTGGTCCGGCCAACTGGCTCGATGCACCACCACGACGGGACAGTCCGCCCCATACAGTGGCAATAACTGCGAGGTCACCATCTCGAGATTCATGATCGAGAGATGGATGGCCATCGTTGCCCCGGTCTTGCCCAGCGTCGTGAGGTCTTCCCCAAGAGGCATGGGAGTAGATCGAGTCGAAGTCCGTGTCAGGATCAGGGTCTGTGCGATCTCGGGTAGTGTCAGTTCCTGACTCAGGGCAGCGGCAGCAGCGGCAAAGGAAGGAACGCCGGGAGTCACATCGTAGGGGATGCCGAGCTGAGTAAGGCGGCGGGTCTGCTCCGCCATCGTGCTCCAGATAGAAAGGTCACCCGAATGAATGCGCGCGACATCAAGACCTTCCTCATGCGCCGCAGCGATTACGGCAATAATCTCGTCAAGGTTCATCTCAGCAGAGTCGATGATGCGCGCGCCTTGCGGTGCATGAGCAAGCACTTCCTTCGGCACCAGAGAACCAGCATAGAGACACACCTGGGACTTCTGAATTAAGTCACGGCCTCGAAGGGTTAGTAGATCCGCCGCTCCTGGGCCAGCACCAATGAAATGCACGCTCATGCGATCACCGCCACGGCGCAGGTGCAGAAGCGTCCTGTCTGACGCGTTACAGTGAGCCGCGCTCTCGGGCCCAGCGCGGCTAAGGCTGCGGCCTCCGCAACACTGGAGGTGCCAACCGTTGCAGAGGCCAGAGAAGAAGGATTCGTGACGCCGGGAACCTGGGCGAGTCTATCTGCGGGAAATAACATAAGTCGTAATCCTAAGTTTGCTGCTACAGCTTCTCCGATCGTTGAACGGCGATCGAGCGTCGCGACAATCGAGTCAGGTGCGATCTCGACCGCACAACTCTTTACGAGTTGGAGAACATCCTCGACAGTCGCGCGAGAGGAGCAGCCAATCCCTATCGAAACATGCTGGCTCATGGTTTCACAACCGCCCACTGCGTAATAGGCATCAGGTGTCGCCAAACAAGAGTGCCACCGATTGGTTCAGCACGCGCGACAAGAATTCGTATCAATTCACCGCCGTGCGTCTTATGCAGGGCTGCAAGGCGCGCTTCACTTTCGATGGTTACGGCATTCGCAACCAATCGTCCACCGGAGACGAGTCTCTCCCAGCACTCTTCAAACAGGCGCTCTGCGGTGAGGCCGCCTCCGATAAAGATGGCATCCGGAGCAGCCAGGCCTTCGAAGCTGTCAGGCGCTGTCCCCATAACAACCTTCAAAGCTGGCACACCCAGACGCTGGACATTTGTCTGGATATTGCGCACTCGATCCTGTCGCGCTTCAAAGGCGATGCACGAGCAGGAAGGATGCGCCCGCATCCATTCAATGCCGATCGTCCCTGAACCTGCGCCAACGTCCCATAGCCGCTGTCCCGGCAAAGGAGCGAGCCGGGCGAGCGTAGCGGCACGAACCTCACGCTTCGTCAGTTGGCCATCGGTTGCGAAGGCCTCTTCGGGCAGGCCAGAGACTGGTGAGAAAGATGTAACTCCGGCATCGGCAACGCAAATAAATGCGATCAGATTTAGATCGTCACACCGCTCTGTCGACCATTCCTTTGCCAACGACTCACGATGATTCTCTGCAGCACCACCCAGGCTCTCAAAGACATTTAAGAAACTCGAACCATAGCCCTCACTCGTAAGCCACTGAGCAACTCTCTTTGGAGTAGCGCCGTCTTCGGAGTAAACCACGAGCCTCTGTCCAGGAGAAAGATGCCTATGAAGCTGCTCCATCGGGCGGCTTACCAGGGAGACAAGGGTCGTCTCCGCAGCCGGCCAACCCATTCGCGCGCAAGCCAGCGAGAACGCAGAGACTTGAGGAATCACGCGAAACTCTGACGGAGACAAGTCACGAGTCAGCGTCACACCAACCCCATAGAGCATCGGATCGCCGCTCGCGAGAACGACAACACTTCCCTGTCCACGATGCGTCGTAAGGATCTCCTGCACCGCAGAGGCCATAGGGGACGGCCATGCAACTCTCGCCGCAGCCCCCTCAGGCACATGCGCCAGATGACGAGCTCCGCCGAAGAGAATATCGGCAGACGCAATGGCCTGCTTCGCCTCTGCGTTAAGACCGTCCCAGCCATCCTCTCCGATGCCAACGATCGTCAGCCAGGGCTGTTTGTCCTCCGTCATCGCAACTCCATCTGCATAGGATTAAACCCCATAGCTCCGCGGAGTGTAGATCAGTTGCCTGCCGTTCGAGAGGGTGAACTGGCGAGTGGTCGACGAGCCAACCAGAACCAGCGTTTGCATATCAACCAATGAGGGATCGAGCCTTCCGAGATCGGTGAAAACAATCTTCTCGTCAGATCTGCCAACGCTGCGGGCAAGCACAACGGGCGTTTCGGGTGCTCTGTATTGTGCGAGGATCGTCTGCGCCTCCGCCAACTGCCATGTGCGCTCGGACGAAATAGGGTTGTAGAGAGCCAGCGCAAAGTCAGCGGAAGCAGCGGCGTGCAGTCGTTTCACAATCACCTCCCAAGGTTTCAGGCGATCGGAGAGCGAAAGCACGCAGAAGTCATGCCCTAAAGGAGCCCCTACCCTCGAAGCCGCGGCCTGCATCGCCGACAGGCCGGGAACAACATGGATATCGAGCGAGCGCCATGCCTCTGGCCCCTGCTCCACGGATTCCAACACAGCCGAAGCCATCGCAAAGATGCCGGGATCACCGGACGAAACCACACACACCCGGCGTCCTGACTCCGCCATCGACAGCGCGTGACGCGCCCGTTCTGCCTCGACCTTATTGTCCGAGCCATAGCGGCGCTGACCAGGCTTTACGGGAACGCGATCGAGATAGGTCTTATAGCCAACAACATCCGTCGCATCGTCCAGTGCCTGCTGAGCCTCCGGAGTGATCCAGCTGGCCGCACCGGGCCCAAGTCCTACTACCGTGATCCGGCCCAGATCATTCGCAGCGATATCCTTCACGCACCCACTTAAATCCGGAATTAAAATCAGCGAGAAGTAAGCAACATTCAACGGATCAACATCGCTCAACTTCAGGATGCGTTCATTGGGCATCGTTGCGCGCTCGATAAAGAGAGCCTTATCGGCAAGCCCTGCCCGGACAAGCGCTCGCTCTACCTTTGCGAAGTTGCGACCTAGTTTAATAATGGCAAAAGAACTAGAGGGATTCAGCCGCGATGCCAACTCATCCTCAGAGAGGGTCGCCGGAAGCACAACCAGCTCGGAGTCTCTCCTCACCAGAGGCGTTCCAAATCTCGCAGCCGCGGCCATGATGGAGGGAACGCCCGGAATGACCTCCGTCACAAAGCGGTGTGCCAGCCTGTCGTGAAGGTACATGTACGACCCATAAAAGAACGGGTCTCCCTCGCAGAGAATCGCCACATCCCGGCCCTGTTCGAGATGGATAGCAATCTCCTTCGCCATCGCGTCGTAAAAGTCAGAGATCGCGCCTTCATAGCCGCCGGGATGATCGGTCAGCTCCGTAGTGATCGGATACAGCATCGGCAGCTCAATCTGCCCGTGTACCAGCTCGTGGCTAACGATGGAGCGAGCATTGCTCTGGCCGTGCTTCGCACTGGGATAGGCAATCACCTGCGCCTGTCTCACAAGCCGCAGAGCCTTGAGCGTTACCAGCTCAGGATCGCCCGGCCCCAGTCCCACACCGAATAATCGTCCTGCTTTCTGCGTCTCGATCATTCGGCCTCACTTGCAAGTGCGTTGACAGCAGCAGCCGCGATGGCGCTGCCACCACGACGTCCCTGAATGGTGATGTAAGGAAGATTCAACGGGCTGGTCATAAGAGCCGCCTTCGACTCCGCCGCGCCGACAAATCCTACCGGAACTCCAATAATCAGCGCCGGGCGGGGTGCGTTCTCCTCCAGCATCTCCAGCAGACGGAACAACGCCGTTGGGGCATTCCCGATCACTACAACCGAACCCTCCAGCTTGTCGCGCCATAGCTCCAGTGCAGCGGCACTGCGCGTGGTCTCAAGCTTCTTCGCCAGCTCCACCGTCTGAGGATCGCCCAACGTACAAAGCACCTCATTGTCCTTTGGCAATCTCGACCGGGTTACGCCATTGGCCACCATGTTCGCGTCGCAGAGGATCGTCGCTCCGGCGCGCAGGGCCTCCATGCCGGCCTCTGTAGCGTCAGGGGAGGCCGCGACATATTGCGGAAGGTCCGTCATGCCGCAGGCGTGGATCATCCGCACCACAACACGAGCAAGGTCTTTCGGAAAGGCAGACAGGTCTGCCTCAGCCCGAATAATGGCGAAAGACTCCCGATAGATTGCACCGGCGTCTTTCGTATAAGTCATCTTCATGAATCAACCTCAGCAGCAAAATCTTTATCTTTGTGGCAGGCAACGATCGCTTCCATCGCAGCAGCAGGAGAAGAGTGCGAAGCAACAGCGACTCCGTGAAGTTTCAGGCTGTAGCCCGACTCGTTGGCTTCCATCTCCGCCGTCGCGCCGTTGCGCATCGCACAACGCTTCTCGCATCCGGAGATGTTCACGGTCCATCCCGGCTTGATCTCGCGGCCCGCGAGTTGACGCGCCAGCGACGCCGCCACAGCTCGCACATCGCCTAAGGAAGCGTCGCAGCCATGAATTCCAGCGCAGGCAGAGAGGCCCCGGTACCCATCTTTTCCATCAAGCGATAGCCCCGCCTCAGCAAGCTGCGCGCTCACCTCACGTACAGCCTGTTCCGGTATCGCACCCAGGACGATGCCGCGCCAGGGGGCAAGTCTCAGACTGCTCTCATAGTCCTTTGAGATCGCGGAGATCAGCCGTGCCTGCCCTGCCTGTAACCGGCCCAGAGGAACCGACGGGATGACGCTGGCCAGCCCGGCATGCCTCGTTTGGCTGATACCAACCGGCGTCTCGACCTCAACTGCAAAATCATGCGGCAGGGTGCAGGGAGTTAAAAATTCAGAAAGACCTTCCATCATGGTTGCAGTAGCACCGGGTACAGCGATGATTCTTCTCCCTCGAACAGGTATCTCGAACTGCCTGGCAATCCGCAGTGAGATTCGTGCAGCCTCAAGCATACAGTCAACCGCCCGGGCAGATGTCACACTCATGTCTGAGGGTTCACCGCCAACCGAAAGCTGAAAAAAGACCTCATCCCCGGCCCTTACTGCACGCAGGGCAAGATCGTCCGTCTCGCGGCTGAACCATCTGCCACCTCCGTCAAAGGCCATGCTGAACTTGGGATGCAATTCCGCAAACGCCGAATCCGCCGTGAGGCGATCATCCAGCTCACGCACCAGCGGCACAGTATCCAGCAACTCCTGGCTGTCCAAACCGGCAAAAGGGCTCGCAATGATATTGCGAACGCGATCATGTTCGCGCGAAGGAAGGAGGTCAACCGCGATGAGGCCCTCTACTACTTTGGCGAGATCCTGGGGTTGAATCGCGCGAAGCTGCAGGTTGGCGCGCGAAGTGATCTCTATTTGGCCGTCCCCCAACGTCGCAGAGAGCTCCGCGATAGCGCCCAGCTGGCCTGGCTGAATCAGCCCACCAGGGACTCGGATGCGCAGGAGCAAACCGTCTTTCGCAGGAACGGCGTGAAGAATTCCCGGGCAAAATTTGTCGCCAACTCGCATCTGCTCTGTCCCTGACCGAAGAGACGCTGAGGGCCGATACAACAGCCACCTCTTCCGCGTCTGATATAGATTGTCTCAGTACGGACCTTGCTCTTCAAAACACCGTATCCATCCATGCCAGCACACAGCCGCATACACATAGGGGAAAACCAGGTGTCGCACTCCACAGAACCGAACCGGCGAGAGTTCCTTCAAGGCTCTCTGGCGCTTGCAGGAACCCTCCTTACTTCTTCCCGGCAAGGCGAAGCGGAGACACCCTCAAAGCCCGCAAAGCAGCCAAACCTCATCTTTTTCTTCGGCGAAGGCCAGCGAGCCGATGCCCTTTCGTTAGCCGGAAACCCGATCCTCAAGACACCCCACCATGACCGCCTTGGACGGGAGGGTATGCGTTTTACCAATGCCTTCTGCACCAATGCCCTCTGCGCTCCCGCACGCGCCGTGGCGATGACCGGCATGTACAGCAAGTCGACAGGAGCCTATGCCAACGAGGATGCGGGAACGCCTCTGCCGGAAGACATCCCCCTGTTTACCGACATCCTGCGCGCCGCCGGATACGAGGTCGGCATCGTCGGCAAAACGCACCTCCGCAATGGCGCGGAAGACCGTTATTGGGACTACTACTTCGGCCACAATGCGCCCTCGAACAACTACTACAACCCCACCTACAAGGAAGGCCGCAAGGGAAAGATAGGCCCGGAGAAGCGATACAAGAATGTCTGGGCTGACGACCTCGCCGTCCAGCGTGGGCTGAAGTGGCTGGACGAGGACCGCGGCGACAAGCCATTCTGCCTGCTGGTCTGGTTCATGGCCCCGCATGCGCCGTTCTATCGACCCAGGCGGTATCTCGATCTATACCGCGATACCGTCATCCCTAAACCTGCAACCTTCGACGATGACCTGAAGGATTATCCCGGCAAGGCCCGTTGCTTTGCAGCCGCGGAAAACAAGATCGGGACCACGGTCATGGTCGATACTCCAAGGTCCCTCGAGGAGATTACCAAGGATTACTATGCGGCTCTTGTGGGCGTGGACGATCTGATCGGTGAAGTCCTCGCCTATCTTGAGCGCCGCAAACTGCTCGACGATACGGCCATCCTGCATGGTTCCGACCATGGCTACTTTCTCGGGGAGTGGCGGCTCTTCGACAAGCGCCTGATGCACGAACCTTCCATCCGCGTGCCCCTGATGATTCGCTACCCCAGGCGCATCAAGGCAGGCACCGTTCGAGATGAGATGGTGCTGGACACCGACCTCGCTCCGACGCTACTCGATCTGGCAGGGATCGAAAAGCCAGCAAACATGCAGGGAAAGAGTGTACTGCCCCTGGCTGAAAAGGCGGACCCAGCCTTCCGCACAGAGTGGTATTACGAATACTTCGAGTGGCCGAACCCCGAAGTCACGCCTCCCTGCCGCGGCGTGCGGACGGAGCGCTACAAGCTCATCCACTACACCAGGGACCCGCAGGAATACGAGATGTACGACCTGCAGAACGACCCGAACGAAGTAAACAACCTCTACGGTCAACCTCAATACCAGGATCTGCAAAAGGAGCTCTGGGAGAGACTCGAACGCCTGAGCGCAGCCGTGCCTGCGAGACGGAAGCACTGATATCCATAACTGGGTTCAACGATTCCGCACAGGTTGCAGCCACGATTCCGGGCATTATCCTACCGGCGCAGGACATGCCTTCGAAGATTCTGAATTGGCCGCTCCATGCCATAGAGGCTTAGGGTGCAAACAAGCAGCGTAGCGACAACGACAAAAGAGGATCTGCAAAAAAACTGTAACCAGTTATAAGAAGGAGGACCCATATAGCGATCGAAAAGATACAGAAAGAAGCCGTGATACATATACAGGCTATAGCTGATAGACCCAAGAAACAGAAGCGGAGCCGAGCGCAACCATCGAAACAACCGTGTCCCAGGGTGATAAAGAATATAGCGAATCACACGGTAAACAAGATAGTTTGTTGTTAGAAGAATGAATGCAGTCTTCTTCCCTCCGCCATCGCCTGCAAGAATGTAGATTTCGTAGATCAGCGCAAGCGCTAAGCACGATCTGGAATGAAATACCTTCAAAAAACGACATACAAAGGGAGTAAGGCCTTCCCCCTCTGTCATCCACTCGCACGCGAGTAAGGCCCCCATCGCCAGGCCGTCAAATCTGTACCAGGTAACCCTGAGCATGGCATGGCCGGCAATGAACAGCATGTATGTTCTCAGACCTGCCGAAAGCACCATGAGAGCGATACAGCTTCGGTAGATATTGGGGATGGCGAATCGGCGAATGACCTGTGGCCAAAGAAGATAGAATTGCTCCTCAATCGATAAGGTCCAGGCGGGGCCGGTATTGGCAACATGAAACTTTTCATCGAAGTTCACAATGAACGCAAGAGCAAGAATGACATAGCCGTGGCTGCCTGGAATCAACAACCACATCACGAGCAGGTGAACGAGATACACCGGCTGAATTCTAAGCACACGTTTCCAGTAGAAATTCCAGAAGAAGGCAGGCTCTTCTTTATCTTTGAGCAATAACGAGGTAATAAGAAAGCCCGAGAGAACGAAAAAGATATCGACGCCAAAGGTTCCGAGGGATGAAAAGCGCATGGCAATTCTCCACGAAAGAGTCTGCGTTACCGATGCCGCATTCTCCCTTGCCGTGTTAAAGAGATGAAATATAAGGACAATGCTTGCCGCTATGCCGCGCAACCCATCCAGCTCATTGACATGCCCCAGGCTCTTCTTCATCTACACTCCAACACGAGTCGTGCCCCCCAAGCGATATAGCTGTTCCAACTAACATCAACGCACCCGTAGCACGCCTTATTCGCTTGAGCACAAAGAGTGAATACAGGCCTCGATGAGGCCCACGATATGCCCTGCGGTTACGAGAGAGTCACCGGTAATAGTCGGAGAATACAGGAACAGACGCGATCCCGCGTATCGCTGTATCGTGGTCGGGCTGCCCGCTAGTCTAATTTTCGGTGGGCATCTCCACATGATCCACGACGAGAACTTCCACCGGCCCTTTACGCGGCTCCAGCTTTAGCCCGAGTTGCTCCTGAATCGCCGTAAAAATCGACGGTGGAGGATCGGCAATCGGTGCTCCGTTCAACCTGGCGGGCCCTTGGTCCGGGGTCCACTGTAACGTCACATCGAACCGCCCAGGGACACCTGTTTTATCTTCAACGGGCCTCCCTAAAACTTTCGCCAACTCTCGTGCCAGGCCGTCCGTAGTCAGTCCCTGGGCCGTGAATCTGCCATACGAACCGTTGATCAGCAGTCCATTCGACTGCGTTGCCACCAGCTTTACACCGCTCTTCGTCACCACCAGGGCATAGATCGGCAGTTCTCTGGTCTCCTTGTGGCACTTCAGATGGAATCGATCTGCCAGCAAGGCTTGAAGCAACAGCCTCTTTTGCGTCCTTCGCCCCTCTTCATCCAGCAGGTTCAACTGCGTATCGAAAGTGCTATCCACCTTTGCCTCAATGTCGAACATCGCCGAATTGACCGGCTCAGACACGCCGAAGATCTGACTCTCCGGCAAACCATAAGCCTGCTGAAGTAGCGCTTTCATGGGGACATTGGCCGTTCGAAAGTTTCCGCTGGTGGAAGAACTATAAATATGCGACCTGCCGTCGACAGACGCCTTGTTCAGCTTCACCGAGGCCACATCGAAGGTTGGCCCGGTACTGTTTTGGGCTCTCGCAACCGATGCAAGCACCCCGATGGCTATCCCTAGCGCAACGCGGAATAGCAGCCTTCGCCACAACTTTCGCTCCATCTGCATGGGAGTATCTCTCCTGCGACTTCTTACTCTGTGACCTTTGCGTTGTAGGACGCTTGCAGAAGCAGATCAGAAGCAGCAAATCTTTCCAAATCGCCAACCGGAGATCGCTCTTGAACCGGACCTAAGTTCCTCTACTTGAAGGCTTTCCCCAACTTCGGAACTCCTTCATTCCATTACGCAAAATGGTACCCCATTCTCCTCTCCACGCTGCCTGCCCATAGCAAACTGGTAAACTAAAGATCGATTATGCCCGCTATTCACCGTAGAAAAACCGTCACCGTCAATGTAGGCGGCATCCGTGTCGGCTCCGAAGCTCCCGTTGTTGTCCAGTCGATGACCAACACCGACACCGCCGACATCGAGAGCACCGTCCAGCAGGTCGCTGCCCTGGCCCGTGCCGGCTCCGAACTCGTCCGCATCACGGTCAACAACGATGAAGCGGCAAAGGCCGTTCCCTACATCGTCGAAGGCATTCAGAAAAAAGGCTGGAACACGCCCATCGTCGGCGACTTCCACTACAACGGCCACCTGCTGCTGCGGAAGTATCCCGACTGCGCCAAGGCGCTCTCCAAGTACAGAATCAACCCCGGCAACGTCTCCATCGGCCGCAAGGACGACGACAACTTCCGCACCATGGTGGAAGCCGCCGTCGAGTACCAGAAGCCCGTGCGCATCGGCGTCAACTGGGGCTCGCTCGACCAGGCGCTGCTCACCCGCATGATGGACGACAACTCGAAGTCCGTCGAGCCCAGGGACGCACGCGACGTGATGATGGAGGCGATGGTCGTCTCCGCGCTCGACAACGCCGCCGCCGCCGAACGCTACGGCTTGCGTCGCGATCAGATCATCCTTTCAGCCAAGGTCTCCGGCGTGCGCGACCTCGTCGACGTCTACACTGAGCTGGCCTCGCGCTGCGACTACACGCTGCACCTCGGCCTGACCGAAGCGGGCATGGGCATGAAGGGCGTTGTCGCCAGCACCGCCGGCCTCGCTCCCCTGCTGCTTGCAGGCATCGGCGATACCATTCGCGTCTCCCTGACGCCTACACCCGGCGGCGACCGCTCGGAAGAGGTTCGCTGCGCCCAGCAGATCCTGCAGTCGCTTTCGATCCGCAGCTTCATGCCGCAGGTCACCAGCTGCCCCGGCTGCGGCCGCACCACGAGCACCTACTTCCAGGAGCTCGCCGAGCGCATCCAGAACTATCTTGTCGAATCCATGCCCGAGTGGAAGAAGCAGTACCCCGGCGTCGAGGAGCTGAAGCTCGCCGTCATGGGCTGTATCGTCAACGGCCCCGGCGAGTCCAAACACGCGAACATCGGCATCTCACTGCCTGGCACGTTTGAGGAGCCCAAGGCCCCGGTCTACGTCGATGGCAAGCTCTTCACCACGCTCAAGGGCGACCGCATCGTGGAAGAGTTCCAGGTCATCCTCGACGAGTACGTCCAGAAGCGCTACGGACATCAGCTCGTCGAAGTCTAAAGCGAGAAACGAAAGGGGGGACGGCCTAGGCCTTCCCCCCTTTTTATTTGCGGAGAAGTAGTTGCCGCAGCGCGAAGCGCCAACCGTGATGCTTTAGCATCGCGGGACGGAGGGAGCCGTAGCCTTCAGGCTACGGAATCAAAGGCAGGCAAGAATCGGGCTTTAGCCCCGGGCCTTTTGTTCGCAGCCGAAAGAAGGCCCGGGCCTAAAGGCCACATCATTCCTAAGCCTCTATTTCCGTAGCCTAAAGGCTACGGCTCCCTCCGTCGCCCTGATGCTGAAGCATCAGGGAACGCGCTTCGCGCTGTCATAAATAGCCCACAATTTTTCAACGAACAAAAGCTCTCCAACTAGCTCTTACTCCGCCACTGAAATGGGCTATTAAAACGGCGCAGTTCACGCAACGGATAGAGCGTCCCCCTCCAGATAATGCCTCGATTCACCCACGTCAGTACCATCGAGCGCAGCATACCGTACATAAAGATGAGCGCGCCCAACGGATACAGCCACCCATAGCGCGCATCGACATCACTGATCGTGCTCAACTCGCGATACGTCACCGCAACGCAGCCAAGCACCAACAGTGCAGGCAGCAGCGTCACCCACCAGACCAGCCCGGCAATCGGCACCAGGCAGAAGAGAACAATCCACAAGCAGGCAGCCAGCAGCAGAAACGGCCGGAAGTTAAAGGCGGAGAAGAGATTCTTCGTCATGGCGCGCACAATCCCGCCCATGCCCTTCGCCCAGTGCACCAGCACCATTCCCGGAGCGAAGGCGACGCGCTGTGGCAATCCTGCAGCCTTGATACGCCTCCCCAGAATGACATCTTCCAGCACCGTCAACCGCTGAGGCTCCAGCCCGCCAATCGACTCTAAGGCATCACGCCGCACAAGATTGAACGATCCTACCCCGATGATGTCCTTCTGCGCTTTGGGATCGGCAATGCGCCACGGACGCGAGGCCCAGAGGCCGAGCATCTGGATGAACCCTAGCACGATTCCCTCTCCGCGCGAACGCACCTGAGCTGTGGGCATCACCACCAGATGTGCGGCCTGCGACCGCTCGGCATAGGCCAGGGCCCGGCGCAGGATCGATGGCGAAAACAGCACATCTGCATCCGTAAACAGCAGGTACTCGGAGTCGCTGCTCTGCGTCGCCACCTGCATGGCAAAAGTCTTGCCCAACCAGCCCTCCTTCAACGCAGTAATGTGAAGGGCCGTCAACCGGTCCGGGCGCCGAGCGGCATACTCATCCATAATCGTGCCCGTCGCGTCGACCGACCGGTCGTCAACGGCCATAATCCGCAGGTACGGATAGTCCTGTGCCAGCAGCGTATCGAGCGTTGCAGCGATATTGTCTGCCTCGTCGCGCGCCGTAACGACGACAATCAGGCCGGGTGTGCCAGCAGGCGAAACATTCCAGTCGAGCCAGCTCAGGTCCGGCACCAGAGAAAGATTCTGGATTAATGCGGTCGTTCTGATACACCAGGGGAGGGCAATACCCCAGGCGGAAAGTGCGATCACATCCCGCCAGATTCTATCGATCATGCGGCTGCAGGAGCCTCGAGGGTGTGTTTCAATCGCGGCGCAAACTGCGCTCCGATAAAGAAGATAATCGCCGCCAGCACAAAGGTGATCAACGTGACTCCAAGCCCCAGACGCAGGTTCGAGTGGTCGCTGACGATACCGATGATCTTTGGCGAAAACGCATCCCCAAAGACATGGATCGCGAACAATTGCCCCGCCATAGCGGAGGCCCTCAGATTCGCAGGCACGGCATTCAACGTTGCGGCATTGACAGGTCCCGTGCCCAGGAAGACGAGAAAGACAGCCACACCCAGCGCGGGCAGGGTCATGCTCTTCGGCCCGAAGAAGCATAGCACCGCAGGCGGCACCGCGAGCAGCGCACTCAGCGCCGGAACCAGGTACAAGGCCTTATCGCTCTTCTTCGACCACCACTGCGCGAGCACGCCGCCGCAAACCGTACCGCCCAATCCGCAGACCACCGTGATGCCGCCCATGACGGTTCCGGCACGATCCTGCGAGAAGCCGTTGATGCGTTGCAGAAACGACACCATCCACCACGAGATGCCACCCAGCGAGAACGTCACAGCCGCGTACCCCAGGATCGAGCAGAGATACGCCTTGTTCGTCAGCAGCGACAGCACCGAAGCCTTATCCGCAACGGCCTTATCCTGCCCGCTGCCGGTACGCTGGGGCTCTTTCATAAAGAACAGGATCAACAGCGCGATCAGCGCTCCCGGCACGGCAGAGGCGATAAACGCCATACGCCATCCGTGGCTGTGCCCGATCATGCCGCCCGTCAGGAACCCCAACGCCGCTCCCACAGGGATCGCAACGTTGAAGATCGTCAGCACCGTATTTCGTCTGTCTTCGGCATAGAAGTCTGCCAGCAGCGCCGGAGCAAAGATTCCGAAGCTCGCCTCAACGACACCCAGCGCCGCGTGTCGGATATTCAGCGACAGATACCCGTGCACGCTTGCCGTGAAAAAATTCATCGCGCTGATTCCCAGCGCTGCAATCACGATCATCGGCTTGCGCGGAAACCTGTCGCCCAGCCATCCCGTAATCGGCGACGACAGCACATAGGCTACAAAGAACCACAGCGTCAGAGAGCCGATCTGGTCATCGGAGAGACGAAACTCTCCCTTTACCTGCTCCTGCACCGCCGGCAAAATGTAGCGGTCAAGATAGTTGACGAAGTTCATCCCCGTCAGCAGAACAAGCGCTACAGTTGCCCCCGCGATGGCGCTGCGGTTGGACTTCATTCCTGGGGTCGGAGCTGTGGTCATGATGAGGCGAGGATACTACGATCTCTCTTCCGTACGCGGATAGCGTGCCGTCACCACGGTAGAAATCCCGCCACGTGGCCGGAAATCACCCTTGATCTCGCACCATACCGGATCGGTCGCCTTCACTACGTCATCCAGCACCTGGTTGGCGATGTTCTCCTGAAAGATCCCCAGGTTGCGATACGTAAACAGATACTCCTTCAGGCTCTTCAGCTCGAGGCACTTCTCGCGCGGCATGTAGCGGATGGTCAGCACGCCGAAGTCAGGCAGGCCGGTCTTCGGGCAGACCGAGGTGAACTCTGGGTCGTCGATCAGGATCTCGTACGCGCGGAACTGATTGCGCCAGGTTTCGATCTCTGGAAACTTCGTGTCGAGACCCGCCTTGGCGTGGTCGTCGGTGTAGCCGGTAGTGTAGGTCTTCTCGTCCATCTCTCTATTTTCTCCCAAACTTGCCTCTCGCCGCTCGGATCTCATACCTGGACGCAACAAATCCGCGCAACAAACTACGCCACGCCGCCTGCTGTTCCCTGTCTACTGCCCCTAGTTTTTTCGTCCCAGCGTCGGGCGGTCGTCGGTGGAGCTCGTCCCCGTCGGCGTTGCATTGGGGTCGTTGTTGGTCGAGCCGGTGCGACGCAGCGTAGGCTTGTTGCCGCCCTTCTTGTCGTTGATGCCGCGCTTGTTCTGGATGCGCGCCAGCCGCGCCTTCACCTGGTCGAACTCCGAGGTCGTCACAAGATAATCGGGACGTGCAGGCAGGATCGTCGCAATCTCGTTTTCGACGGCGGCTATACGATCCGGCGTCGCAGGATGGTCGCTGAAAGCCTTCGAGAGCGCACCGGGCTTGTGCTTTTCCAACGCATCCAGCTTCTCGAAGATCGACACCATGCCCTGGGGGTCATATCCGGCCTTGTACATGTACTGGATGCCGAGAAAATCGGCCTCCCCCTCAAACTGCCGAGAAAACTGCAGAAAGGTCAGCGGAACGGCAAGTTGCGCAGCCTCGTAGATCCCGTAACCGGTCCAGGTTCCCTGCGTGAAGATCATCAGCGGCACAGAACCTATCTGCATGTAGTTCATCCGGGTCATCTCCCGGGCAGCGTGGTGCGCGGCTACGTGCGAGATCTCATGAGCCATCACCCCGGCAAGCTCATCTTCTGAGTCGCACGCCAGAATCAGCCCCGAGTTCACATAGAAGAAGCCGCCCGGCAGCGCCATCGCATTGATCTCATCGGTATCCAGAACCTTGATCGTGAACGGGACCTTGGAGTCGGAGTTCTTCACCAGGTTCTGCCCTACACGGTTCACATACTCCACCACGACGGGGTCCGTCACCAGGTGCGATGCCTTCTCGATCTCCATCGAAAACTGCTTGCCGTTCGAGATCTCCCAATTCGTCGAGTACCAGTTCCCCATGCCTCGGCCACCGATGTTCCGCGTTCCCACCGCGCTTACGTCCTCTTCAGTTCCCTTGTGGATGTTGGGATCGAGCTGCTCTCCCGGCGAAGGAATGGGATCGGCTTTCTTCGCTGTAGTATCGGCAGGTTTCGCCGCTGTCCCCTTTTCGCCGGACTTGTCCGTAGACTGCGCGGGGGCAGACTGCGTAGATGCAGGAGGATCAGCCTTGGCATCGGCCGGTTTATCGGGCGACTGCGCCGCAGGAGTCTGGCTGGCTGGAGCTGGGGTCTGGCTCTGGGCTGGAGGCGCAGTTGGGGTCGCAGGTGCTGGAGCAGCAGGCTGTTGCGCCAGAACGATTGCCGGTAACACTGCAAGAAGAGCGGCGAAAGTAAGGTTACGCATGAGGAGCTCCAGCGAGCGCCGGTCCTTGCCGTTCAGGCACGGCTCCGCTTTCCCATTAAACGCCGAAAAATGAAGTTATGTACAGACGGGGAGAACTTATCACCAGGTGTTGTAGCTTGTTCCATCGCTGGCCAGCGACTGAGCCCCTGAGTGCACATCGTCCAATCCACCCTGGGTCTCGTTGATATCCGTCAAGGTGTCAGACTGGCCTGTGATCCACGTATCGTTGCGGCCGGTAATAGGGTCGACCGGAACGGATTTCAGGTAACCCGCCTGCACCAGGTCGTCGAGCGCCTGTGGCGCCTTCTCTTTATCGACGGTATAGCTGTCGATTGCCGTCCGCATGGTGTGCAGGTCCTCTTTCAGGACTGCTTCCTTTGCCTTGGTAATCGACTTGAGATAGCTCGGGATCGCGATGGCGGCCAGCAAGCCAATGATCGTCATGACGATCATCAACTCGATGAGCGTAAAGCCTCTCTCGCGGGTAGTCTTACGTGCACGAATTGGGCTGAGCTCTACCATGTGTTGTACTTGGTCCCATCCAGCGCGGTGTCCGTGCTCTTGCTGTGAACATCGAAGACATTCTGTCCGCCGAAACTGTCGGAATCGGCATCGTCCTGGTTCGACCGCATCCCCCAGTCCGCATTCTTTGTCATGGGGTCAATCGGAATCGCCCGCAGGAAGCGCATCTTCTTCGTCTGTACCTCGACCCCATCCACCAGGGTCTGAAGATCGGGGGGATAGTTGATCGAGTCGGCCTTGGTCTGAATCAGGCCTTTATCCGCCACGTCCTTATAACGGTCGATCGCGTCGCGCATCGCCCAGAGATCGCGTCGCAGTTCACGCTCCTTGGCACGCTTGACCTGAAACCTGGCGACAGGAATCGCTGCTGTTGCAAGGATCGCTAACATCGCCACGACGATGATGAGTTCCATCAGCGTCAGCCCGGCTTCACCGGAGCGAAGCGGTTTTCGTCTCAATCCGGTTGCCATCGTTGGACTTCCGAAATCAATTCGAGCCATATTCTTCGCTCCTTTCCTGCTTAACCGCTATTCTCGTCTTACTTCACATGCACGACAGATTGAGAGCCTATCGTCGGAATGGTGTTCTGCTTGCTATCCTTCGCGCCGGTTCTCACCAGGGCCAGCGTCGCATCGCCCGGCGCCAGAGCCTTGAAGGTCAGCGTGCAGAGAGTACCCTGCCCATTGACACCCGTAGCGTTCGGAGGACGTGAAGCCGAAATCGTCACCGCGCCATTGCCCTCATCGCGATGCACCAGGGCAACCGCCTGATGATCGCGGCTCAACAGGTCTCCTGCGTCCACGTCCACCAGGGAGAGCAGATGCGGATCGAACTGCATCTGCAGAGGAACACTGAACAGGTCATGCGCATTGGCAGCCGTCACGCTCACCGTGAAGGTTGATCCCACAGCCTGATTTCCAGCCGGAGAGACGACAGAGAGATTGATCGGGGTCGCCGACGTACTCGCAGCCGCGCCAGCGGCGGTACTCTGATTGATGGTCGGCGGCAAAGGTTTGTTTGCCTGCTCCCTCAGCTGCGCAACCATTGCCTGGGCAGCCTGCGCCGCCGAAGTCGACTGGCCTGAAGCTGTTCCGGCACCGTTCTGAACCGCGGACTGGGCAGCCAACGCTGCTTCAACCTTCGCCGGATCGCGGCGAATCAGATCGATCGACTGCCCTGAACCGGTATAGATCGCACGCGTATTCTCGTCGGTCAGAATGGACTCACGGACGATATGAGGAATGATCAGGAAGACGATCTCATCCGACTGCTGAACCTTGTCCTGGCTGCTGAAAAAATACTTGAAAAACGGGAGCTCTCCCAGCCCGGGAGTTCCATTGATCGTCTTCGTATCTTCCTGCTGCAACAGACCTGCCAGGATCGAAGGTTCGCCGTCCTTCAGCTGAATCACCTGTTCCGCGACGCGCTGGGTAATGATCGGCTCCGTGACACCCGAGATCGTCACATTACCATTCGACGCTGAGATTTCGACCTTCATCTTCAGCGAAACCTCGTGGTCATAATGCACGGTAGGCGTAATGTCGATGTTCACACCGACGTCCAGGTATGTGAACTGCGTCTGCACACCGATATTGGCAAGGCCTGTCGAAACGCCCGAGTTGTACGAACCCGTGGCGACCGGGATCTTTTCACCGATCTTTAGGGTCGAGTGCTGGCCGTCGGTTGCACGGATGCGCGGATTTTGCAGGATTCGAGTATCCAAATCCGATAGCAACGCATTTACCGTTCCGCCGGAGAGCGAAACAGCAAAGTTCGTAGCATTCAAATTGCCCAGGGAATTCAGAGTGAGGCTAGAAGCGGTAGTTGTAGTCGCCGCTCCCGATCCATTCGTCGAGGCAGTGCCGGTGGAACTGGAGTTGTTTGTGATGTTCTGATTAGTAAACTGCGGCGTCAGGCCGAAGCTGGTGGGCAGTGTGATGCCCAGATCGCGTTCCTTCTGCCGGCTCACTTCGAGCACGGCCACGTCGACCACGACCTCCGCACGCGTGCGATCAAGATCGTTAATCAGCTTCTCCGCCAGAATGAGTTCGGAAGGGGTCGCGCGCAGGATCAAGGCGTTCTGGCTGGCGACCAGGTAGATCTTCAGGGCCGGGTCGAGCAGGTTACGCAACGCAACCAGGATTTCGTTGGCATCGTTCTGCTGGGAGACATTGGTCAGATAAAAGGTCTGGACGGCAAGATCATCCAGGTCGGTACGCTTGGTGCGATTGTTCTGCGCAACAAAGATCGTATTGGAGGTGACCGGCTTCCAGAAGGTCCCCGAAAGTGTCCCAACGATACGAAGCGCGTCGTAGAGCGACACGCTGGTAAGGTCCACGGGAATGCTCTTGGAGACGTAGTCAGGGTCGAAGATTACATTCAAGCCGGCAGCCTTGCCGATGGCCTGGTAGATCGCCTTCGTATCCTGCACCATGTGCAAAGTAACGGGGTCATCCGATACAGGCTGCAGGGTTACCGGCTCCCCCAGCGAGGCGATGTCGCGCATCGTCTGTTTCTGGCGCGGAGTCTGCTCCATTCCTACCGGAGGGATCACCTGCCCCTGCGGACCGGTCTTCGGAGCCTCTCCCTTGGATGATTTTTCGGTAAAGTCCAGCTCCTGCGATGCCGCCTGATTGCCTGGGTCGATCTGCAGGGCCCGCGCAAACTCATTGATGGCCCCGCCGAAATCGCCGGACTGACGCAGCACACGGCCACGGTCGACGTGTTCATTCGCCGCCTGGAACCGCAACCGCTCGTAGTGCGTCTTGTAGCGCAGGTCCTGGGGCTTCTTCAGATGCGCCTGCCGGTAGGCTTCGAACGCCGCGTCGTAGTCCTCGCGCGCCTCGGCATTCGCGCCGCGCTTATCCCACGAGCTTGCTGACTGGGCATGTGCCGATGCGGAGAAAACTCCCGCAAAACCACAGACGAGCAACAGCGCAAAGCTGCCGCGAACGATGTGTTGACTGTAGTGAGACATGGCGATGCGCCGACCGATCCTGCGTAACTGCATGCGTGGAACCCGCTCCAGGTGGCCTCGGACGCTGGGCTCGAAGACCTGGGGCAGCAACAGCCTTGAAGCATTGAAAACAGGCTTCGCGGCGAGCTTTGGTGCGGTCTCGAGCGGTTGGTCGGGCTGGTTCGATAATACCATTCGTATCACTGGGTTCTCCGCCATAGGGTACAGTGTTGCGCCTGCCGTCCGCGGGTGGCTCAGGCCTCCTCGCAGCAGCAGAACGTATTGCATGCCATATGCCTGCAAGTTCTTCGACGCAGGAGACGGCAGGAAGTTTAGATCCAAGACCTAAATTAGACATTTAATTACTGTCTAACGCACTTTCATCTGTTTCTAACAAACTCTCAGCCGGCATTCATCTGCTAGCATCGAATATCCAAGGCTCTACAGAAGCCATGAGGCGATCACGGTTCGATCCTGTTCCGGCCGTTTCAGCAGCTCTTATGAAGTCTTGGACGTACCAATGCCCCGTTCGCTATCCAACCCGACCGTTTCTGCCGTGCAAAAACCAGCCGTCAAGCCCAAAGACCGCGATCCGGTTGCCGCGGGCCAGCGCGACGCTGCGTTTAATCGCTCGGCCAGCTTCAATTACTTCCTCTCCGACCGCGTCGAGGCCGGGGTCGCCCTGCGCGGCACCGAGGTCAAGTCCATCCGCGAAGGTAAGGCGAACCTCAAAGACGCTTACGGCCTGCTCAAGGATGGCGAGTGCTTCCTCCTGAACGCGCATATCGGCCCGTTCTCGCACGGCAACAACATGAACCACGAGTCGCTCCGTACCCGAAAACTGCTGCTGCACAAGCGCGAGATCGAAAAGCTCGAAACCGCGACCAAGCAGAAGGGCTACACGCTCATCCCGGTGAAGCTGTACTTCAAGAACGGCCGCGTTAAGTGCGAATTGGCGCTCGCCAAGGGTAAGCAGGACTGGGACAAGCGCGCCACCGAGCGCGCCCGCGAAGGCGACAAGGAAGCCAAAGCCGCCATCGCAAGAAGCCAGCGTCGCTAAATCTCAAGTAGCATTTACCTGTGACCACAAAGCTGCTCTTCCAGGACCCTGCCGCCTTCGCCTCCCCCCTCCTTACCGTCTTCGCCGTGGACACCGCCACCGGCAAGGATGAGCCTGCAGCCCCCGCCTTGCTCACCGCCTCCGAAGCCCTGGCCAAGGCCGCCGCGCCCTGGCTCGCGTCGGGTGAGTTCAAAGCCACGCTCGGCGAAACCCTGCTCCTGCACAGCCCCTCGGGCTTGAAAGCTGAGCGGCTGCTCATCGTCGGCCTCGGCAAGGCGAAGGCTCTCTCCGTTCACGAAGTCCGCAAGGGCGCAGGCGTCGCTGTCCGTTTCGCCAAGCCGCGCGGCCTTCGCGAACTCTCTATCGTGTTCCCCGAAGATAAAGCGCTGCCCGGCAGCCTGACCGCGCGCACCCTGGCTGAGGGCGCCCTGGTCGCCGACTTCGACATCGACATCTACCGCAGCGACCGCAAGGACCAGAGCGTCGACATGGTCACAGTTCTGCACGTCGAGACCAACGAAAGATCTTTGGCAGAGATGCAGACCGGCTTCGCCGAAGGCATCATCCTCGGCGAGTCGCAGAACTTCGCCCGCACGCTGGTCAACGAGCCGGGCAACATCCTCACACCCACCGAACTCGGCAAGCGCACCGCTGCCATGTGCGCGGAGTTCGGCCTGCAGTGTGAGGTCCACTCGATCGACAAGATCCTCGAGCTCAAGATGGGCGCCTTCGCCGCGGTCACGCAGGGCTCGGTCGAGCCTCCCGCCCTGATCGTCATGCGCTACGAGCCCGCAACTCCCCCCGCCGCCGACACCCCTGTGATCGGCCTCGTCGGCAAGGGCATCACCTTCGACACCGGCGGCATCTCCATCAAGCCCGCCGAAAACATGGACAAGATGAAGTACGACATGGCGGGCGCCGCCGCGATGATCGGGGCCATGCGCGCCATCGCACAGCTCATGCCCAACGTTCGAGTGGTCTCCGTCGTCTGCTCCTGCGAGAACATGCCCGACGGCAAGGCCTTCAAACCTGGCGACGTCATCACCGCCATGTCCGGCAAGACCATCGAGATTCTCAACACCGACGCTGAAGGCCGCCTCGTACTCGCCGATGGTCTGCACTACGCGCAGCAGCTTGGCGCGACGCGGCTCATCAACGCCGCAACCCTTACCGGAGCGATCGGAGTCGCGCTCGGCCTGCTCAACGCCGGCCTCTTCTCCAACGACGACGCCACCGTCGAGCAGTTCACCAACGCCCTGCCGATCTCCGGTGAGAAGTTCTGGCGCATGCCCTGCACCGACGACTATCGCGAACAGATCCGGAGCCAGATCGCCGACATCATGAACACCGGCGGCTCCCGCTACGGAGGAGCCACCACCGCTGCCATGTTCCTCAAGGAGTTCGTAGGCGAAACCCCATGGATCCACCTCGACATCGCAGGCACTGCCTGGATCGACGAGGTAAAGCCGTGGCAGTCGAAGGGCCCCAGCGGCGTCGCCGTACGCAGCATCACGGAATGGGTTCGCAGCTACGCGAGTTAACGCACCACTGCCACCTCCTCATAGCTCAATCCCCTCATAGCTCTTAGCTCAACTAGACCCGCTTTTCCCGGCACTGAACTCCAGCCTGGAAAAGCGGTCTCCCAACCCCGCATAAACTAAACCCATGCGCCGAGCCGTCCTGCTCTACAACCCCGCCTCAGGACGCCGCCAAACCAAACATCTCATCAAACACATCGCCAGGGCTCTCCGCAACGAAGGCCTAGACCTCGAAACCATCCCCACGGAAGCTCCCGGCACGGCGGGCCGCCAGGCCTCAGAGGCCTGCACCGCAGGCACAGAGATCGTCTTCGCCTGCGGAGGCGACGGGACCATCCACGAAGTCCTCCAGGGCATGGCTTTCCAGCCACAAGCAGCTATGGGAGTCATCCCGTTAGGCACTGCCAATGCCCTCGCACGGCATCTTCAACTTTCGCTCGATCCCGTGCGAGCGGCCCTCCAACAACTCCATCATGAGCCGCGAGTCATCCCCATCGGACAGATTCGCTATCAGACGCTGCAAGGAGAACGCTCTCGCTACTTCCTTGTGATGGCCGGAGCCGGACCCGACGGCGCGCTGGTCTACAAGATGCTCGCCAGCGGCAAACACAGCCTCGGCCGCCTCAGCTACTACCTGCGCGCGGCACGCCTCTTCGCTGGCACTCGTTTCGGTCCGTTTGCTGTCCATGTCACGCCGCACAACAACGCCGCATCGATCCCCGCTGTCAGCGCTATGGCCGTTCGCGTCGGCGATCTGGGAGGCCTCTTTAGTCCGCTGGCTCGCGGCGCCTCACTCGAAGATCCTCACCTGCGGCTCACCCTTGCAGCGCCGCCTGCAAGCCTGTCCCTGCCGGCGTGGTTTGCCCTGAGCTGGAGCCGCCTGCATCGCTGGAACCCGCATGTCCGCACCCTGGAAGTTGAAAGCTTTGCCTGTGGCTCAGGAGCCCGCCCCGTACAGGTGCAGGCTGATGGCGAGTGGCTGGGGCACACACCGATGACCGTAAGCCTTCTACCGAACGCGCTGCGATTGCTCATGCCGCGAAAACTTTAGCTACGCGGCATACGGTCCAAACCGGGCTTTGACCTTGCCCTCTTCCACCGTATCGTCCAGCACGATCACCTCGTACTGATCGCCGCCGGGCAAAACCCGTACCACCACGTGTCCCTGCTGGCTCAACATCCTGTCCGAAAGGCGCGCGTCCGCCAGGGCTGCTGCGGGAACCATGCCCGTAGCCAGGACATCACGGTCTCCCGGATACAGGATCGGACTATAGAGCCGGTCGAGTACCTGCAGCGCGGGATGCGTGGCATGCCACGTCTGAATCACGTAGATGCGGGACCGCATGGCTCGCACGAACTCCGGGCCGGTCGCATCGTAGTAGCCATGATGATCGACAGCGGCGACGTTGACCGGGCCAGCAACCTTCGCCACGGCACTCTCTGCATCCATCCAGGGCTCGGTACCGAAGAGGGTATCGCAGGTAAGGTCCCCGCCAATGTAATAACTGAACGCTCCATAGCTGAACTTCAGCGCCATGGAACAGGCATTTTCAGTGGGGTACTCCTGAGGCTTGAGCGTGCTCAACGGCGGAAACAAGTGCTTCACGTCCTCGCCCTGACCAGTCCAGACATCTCCGTTTGCAGCCAGATTTCGTATGGCAAACGAGGCGCATTCCGCCGGAGCATGCTGCGATGCGATCTGCTGCAACGATCCCACCTGCAAACGCGCCACCTTGGTTCCGTGTTTCTCAGCGGCACGCGCAAAGCGAATGTAGTTCAACGTGGCGTCGTAGGTTGCGGGCGCGGGATAGTCATAGCTGGGATAGCCCCGATCGATAAGCTGCCGCACAGGAATTAGTTCAGCCACATCGGCAACCCCCGACAGCCGGTAGTCGCCCTTCGACGAGACCGGAGAGTCCGCCGTGATCTCTCCCATGTGGTCACCGTGAAAGTGGGTGAGGACGAAGTAGTCCAGTTCCCTTTTAGGCGCCGTCCGCAGATGATGCAGCGCGTATCGCCCGATCCATTCGCCGGGCCGGCGCGAAGCATCGGGACGCGCAGGCCCCAGGGCATCCGTCGGGCCTTTCGTCGCTCCTGCATCGACCATGATCGACGTCCCGTCCGGACAGATGGCCAGCACCGAATTGCCGCGTCCGGTCGAGATATGGTGGATATCCAGAAAGCCGCGCTGCCACGGCTCCATAGGAACGGCAGGAACGGTGGTACAATGTGCCTGCTGGGAAGCAAGGAGAGCAAAACTTGCTGCGGAACCCCAGAGAAAGTGACGTCTGCTGATGCCTTCTGCCATGATGTGCTCCGCTTAAATTTACCCTTGCTACATGGCCGAAGGAACGGTGATTCCCAGCCAGCCAAGCACGCGCACGAGTTCCCTGCGCGCCACCGCGGCTGTTGCCAGCAGCAGTGTCTTACGGGCCTCATCTGTCTCCGTCAGGATATGGTGACGGTGATAGAAGTTGTTGAACTGCTGCGCAAGCTGGAACGCGTATCGCGCCAGCATCGCCGGTTCGGCAGCGGCAATCGCCTGCTCCAGGACAAGCGACAGGCGAGAGGCCGTAAGCCAGACCTCCCATACGCTTGTTCCTTCGTCTCCTGTGAACATCGCAGCAAGGTCCAGCGATGCAACCTTCGACAGAGCTTCCTCTGCCGACACACCTGCCTTGCGGAAGATGTTTGCCGCGCGCACCGCGGCATACTGGGCGTACGGTCCCGTCTCTCCATCGAAGCTCAGGGCGTCATGGAAGTCGAAGGCGATTACGGTGTTGCGTGTGAAGCGCAAGGTAAAGAAGCGCAGTGCTCCCACGCCGATTGCCTTGGCGATCTCCGCACGCTCTATCTCGTCCAACTCCGGATGACGAGCATCCACTTCGGTCCGCGCTGCGGCGATCATACGGTCGATCAGATCGTCGGCCTTTACGCCGAAGCCCTTGCGTCCGCTTACCTCGATGAACGAGCGCGCCTGGTCTTCCTCGCTCAGCACATAGCCGAGTTCGGCCGCGCAGCGTGGCGTAAGCGCGACCATCGCGTAGTTCAGGTGCGTATAGCGGTCGGATTCAGCTTCATAGCCCATGCCGCGCAGGGCTTCTTTTACCTGTGTCTGCGGATCGTCCTGCCGCGAGTCGATCACGTTATAAATTGCGTCCGCATGGCCGAAGCTGGGGTGCGGCTGCTCGCCGTGCATCGTCGAGATCCAGCAGGTATGCGTGGCGTACTCATGGAACTTCGCGTAGCCGAAGTCCTTGCCCAGCAACCCGAACTTCCAGAGGTGGTAAGCAATATCCTTGCCGACGTAGGTCACGGTCCCATTGGAGCGGATGATGATCTTCGCGTCTAAATCCGGTCCGCTCTGGGCAGCATCAGGCCCCTCTAACGTAGCCTCAACGCCTGCCCGGCGCATCACCCAGCAGCCCTTGTTCTTGCCTTCGGTCTCGAGGTAGAGCACGCCCTTTTCGACCATCAACTGCCGGGCCGTCTCCCAGAACTGCAGGTGCAGAATCTCGCTCTCGCGCGGCAGGAAATCGTATTCGATACCAAGCCGCTCCATCGTCTGCAGATGACGCCGCAAGACTCCGGTCGAGATCAGCTCTGCGATCTCCGCCGTGTCGTTTCCGCCAGCCTCGATCTTATGCAGCGTATCCAGGCGAAGCTGCTTTCGCGCCACGGCCTGCGCCGAATCGGAATCATACCACTGCGACACCGCCGCATAGAGGTCCCAGCACACATAGTCCAGCCGCTGGTTCGTCTCCAGCAGCTCGGTCAACCACTCACGCACGGCGTCGAGCGTCATGCCCTTCACCGCAGTCACCGCAACGACGATGTCCGCAACCTGCACGCCGGTGTTGTCGATGTAGTTCTGCACGCCGATCTCATAGCCCGGCTTGAACTCATCCGGCTTGAGCATGCGCGCAAAGCTGTCGCCGAGGATCGCGTTGCGCAGGTGCCCGACATGCGCCGCCTTGTTCGGATTGATGCTCGTGTGTTCCACCAGGCGAAATCCAGCGCCGCCAACACTGGCGTGCTCATCGGCAGCGATGCGCTGCGCCGTAGCTGCGCGGTCGAGCTTCAGGTTCAGATAGCCCGCGCCTGCGATCTCCACGGAAGCCACCCCCGGAAGCTCCGCCAGCGCCGACTGCAGCTCCTGCGCAATCGCACGCGGAGCCTTCTTCAGACGCTTGGCAAGCTCAAACGCAACCGGCAATGCCATCTCACCAAACTCGATCTTCGGCGGCAGCTCAATAACAAGGTTCGTCAGCTCGACGCCATACTTCTCGGCGAGCAGCGATTGAATGCGAACTTGAATAGCTTGTTGCAGTGTGCGATACATTCTGTTTCCTGTTCTCTGTTTCCTGCTTTTACGGCAGCGATTCCGGAAGTGTTTCTATCTCTTCGAGCAGCGGCTTGTGGCGGCCACTGTGGATGCGATGGGCGAGGAACAGTCCTCCCCCCACCGCGGTAATACTTACCAGCAGCCAGGCATGGATCAGCAGCCCGAAGATACCGGCCGGCGCCAGATTCGCTCCAGCAGGCATGTGCTTGATCAAAGCGTCCTTGCAGGCCCATTCAAACGGACCAATACCGCCGGGCGAACTGGGAATCAAAAAGGAGAGATTCGCCTGCGCCACAGCCTGCCAGGGGCCGGCCCAATCCGTTTGCAGCCCTACCAGTTTAGCGGCTGAAACATATAACAACCCTTCAAAGAACCAGGCGATGAAGCTGTAACCCACCAGTCCCAGGGTGCCAAGCACACCGATCTGGCGGATGCAGTCCAGGGCCAACAGCAGCCAGTGCTCCAACTTCGCCAGCTTCTCATTCTTTGTCCGGGCAAAGAGCCGCTTGACCGGCTGCTCCAGCACCTGGGCGCCAAACACCAGCACCAGGAGCCCCACCGTCGACACGACGATTCCAATCTCCGCCGCTACGAGCAGGTGCTGCGAAACCCCGGCGCCAAAGTGCATGGTGACCACAAACAGGATCGCCAGCGTAAAGATATCCAGCAGCTTTTCGAGAATCACCGTGCTGAGAATGATCGACGGCGTCGCATTCAGGTCGCCCGCATAGGTAAAGATGCGCATGACGTCGCCGATGCGCAGCGGCAGGATGTTATTGGCGGCAAGCGAGGTCATGAAGACACGGGCACAGGCCGAAAAGCGTGCTCCAACGCTGCGCAGCATGCGCCACCAGCGGTAGCAGCGTACCGTGTACCCCGCCACGCTGAACAGAATGACCCCGACGATCCAGACTGGAGCTTCAAGGCGAATGCTCTTGAAGTCCGCCAGCTTAAACCCTTTGAACGTGAACCAGAGGAAAAACGCGCTGATCAGAAGGCCCGGCAATGTCTTCAGCAAATTCAGCCGGCGCTCGCGCGTCACAGTCGCGCTCCATTGAGCCGCGATACCGCGACCCTGTCTCTGCATGGATTTAAATGATTCATAGACACTTCTTCCATTGTAGCGTCCGGGAGATTCGTATCTCCGGGTAATCGCAGGAGCTTAGGAGACCGTCTTATCCAAAATAGACGCTTCTTCTCATCTTTTTTCTGTCATTTCCTAACGATGCCCGCGATAAAACAAGCCACTTCTCATCTCTTCTCGGATACCCTAACGAAGGTGCAAACCATGCGCACGAGGACAGATTGACCGAAGCACGCTCAGGGCCTACATCGAACATCTGGAGTCGACGAACCTGGGCCGCACTGCTCTTCGGATTGTCGCTGCTGACGGTGCTCGTTCACGGCTATCACCCGCTCGCCGAGGACGGCGGCCTCTACGTCGCAGGCGTGGAGTACACGCTCAACCACGCACTCTTTCCGTACTACACCGGCTTCGTTCGCGAACACCTGGGCTACTCGCTCTTCGCGCCCATGGTTGCGGCTATCGTGCAGCTCACGCATCTTTCGCTTGCGTGGGTACTTCTCTTCGTCGATCTTTTTAGCGTGTGGCTGACGCTCTTCGCCGCGCGCCAGCTCCTGCGGCGTTGCATTGCAAGCGAACCGGCACAACTGGCCGGCATCGCGCTGCTCGGTGCCTGGTGGACGATGCCTGTCGCCAGCACGGCCCTCCTGCTGATGGACCCCTACGTCACAGCGCGCAGCCTCTCCACCCCTCTCTCGATTCTGGCCATAGCTTTTGCACTGGACGACTGGCCGCCCGCCCGGTGGCTCGCTTCGTCACTGCGCTGGTGTGGGCTTTTCCTGGCCATCGCGGCAGCGCTGCATCCTCTCATGGCGACCTATGCCCTGGCGTTTGTCATCGTCGTTCGGGCATCGAGACTGCGCAGACGCGCCCTCGCCTGGGCAGTTCTGGCAGCAGCTGCCACCGTCGTCGCAGCAGCAGTGCAAGCGTTTGCCCCGCCGGAATCCCCCGCACTTCTGGAGGCGATTCTCACTCGCTCCTACTGGTTTCTCTCCCAGTGGCAATGGTATGAACTGTTCGGCCTCGCCGGCCCGCTTATCGTTCTGGCTGCGATTCTTCGCTGGCGCAACAACAAACTGAGTTCATCCGCCCACGTGCTCTGCCAGACGTGTTTCGTTCTGGGCATGGTGGCAACGTTTAACGTTCTGCTCTTCGCCCATGAGAGTGCTTCCGTGCATCTTCTGGCGAAGCTGCAATTGCTGCGTATCTATCTGCTCATTTACGCGGTCATGATCATGCTGCTCGGCGCAAGCTTCTGGCAGCTCAGCAGCGATGCGGGCAAGCGAGTACCCTCCCTGCAATCGACACTGCGTTTTCTGTCCGTCGCCCTCATCCTTTCGATGGCGGCGGTGATGTTCTTCGTTCAGCGGCAGGACTTTCCCGCATCGACCCATGTGGAACTGCCATGGCGAGCAGATCGAAATACCAACCCCTGGGTTCAGGCTTTCTTCTGGATCAGACAAAACACACCGCAGGACGCACTCTTCGCGCTCGATGCCCGCTACATCAATACCGAAGGCGAAGACGCGCAGACCTTCCGCGCGATTGCTCTGCGCAGCGCGATTCCTGACTTCTCAAAGGATGGCGGAGAGGCTTCCATTACGCCATCTCTCGCGCTCCTATGGCAACAAGGGGCCAGGGCTCAGAAGGATCTCAGCGGACAGAACGACACAGTGCGCGATCCACGGCTACGAGCTCTGAGCGCAACGTGGATGGTGCTTCATTCCGCCGCAGTCACAGTTCACCCCTGCCCCTATGACAACGGAACGGTCAAGGTCTGCCGGCTTACGAATGCCCGTTAGAAACGGGTCGTGTTCTTCTACGGGACGCGTTCCTTTTATCTAGAGGATTAGAGGAGCAAAAACCGAGAGAATACGTTTGGTCAGTTCTGAGATCGGCGTTTATGAGGACTCATTTCCTTTCGTGCAACACGCCAGGCATCGACTCCGCTCTACGACTGTTTCGCAGCAGCATACGATCCCGGAGGTTCACGGAACGGTTCTACGGCGATGCGTTCGTAACGCACCCCCAGCACTGTCAGGCTTTCTTTGCCGCCCGGTGCTTCGAGAACGACGCTGTCCCCCTCAGCCGACCGCATTAATGCGCGACCCAGAGGCGACACCCAACTGACATGGTTGCGGTCGAGGTCGACCTCGTCGACGCCGACGATGCTCACCTCTCGCTCCACTCCCGCGGCATTGGCATAGAGCACCGTTGCACCGAAATACACTTTCGTCGCCCGCAGGCCCGATCTCGGAGCTTCCGGATCCACCACTTCGGCAGCTTCCATCCGCTTGGAGAGATGGCGAATCCGCCCATCGATCTGCCGCAGCCGGCGCTTGGCGTACTGATAGTCGGCATTTTCACTGCGATCGCCATTGCTGGCAGCCCACGCTACGACAACCGCCACAGCCGGGCGGTCTTTGTTGAGCAAAAACTGGTGCTCTTCTTTCAGGCGCTCAAGTCCACCGGGTGTGATGTAGTTCTTGACATGCAACGCCGGCGAGTCATCTTGCGGTCTTCTGGTAGAGCCTTTACGCATTCCGTATTATTTCACCGCAAAATCCAGCAAGTTTCTTCCGATGACAACGGATGACGGCCACTGTGAGAGATCGGAAACGGGCACCACTCATGACACGGCTTCATCGCGACATGAAGGATCGCGTTGTCTCCGGGAAGGGCGTTTATCGGGAGTCATTTGGTCGAGTGCAACCTGGAACGCTCACAAGGACAATCGGTCCAAGAGCTCTTCTTCTCCTGAGAGAAGCCGGGAAGGTCGTACGATACCTGAGCCTAATCCAAAGGATTCGCAGATGCTGATAACGCTATTCGTGAAGACCGAGTCTGCGTAAGGAGAAATGTGGATAGCCTTCACCAATGCTTTCACGTCGACTGGGAGCCTGATGGGTTCCGGCTTCCAGAAGGATACGTCGGATGCTGCACGGGGGGATGGCGCAACTTTTGAGATGAAGGCGCGAATCTCATGCTCATGTTGATACGAAAGACGTTTCAGAAGAGGAGCGAGATGGCCTTCGACTACGCAGTCTTGAGGTTTGAGCGAAGTGTCAAAAAAGTCTAGGTATTTCACGGGGTAAATGTGAATCACGTTCGAGGAATCTCGGTTTTCAATCGATTCCTTCAATCCATCAAATGTGGTTTCAATTGCTACGGCTTTGCCGTTTTCAGCGTAAATGCGCCACATTGCTTCGGATTCACTTTCGTTGTAATGCCAGCAATTCACCACCGTGGTCTTGACAATTGCTGGAAGAAAGCGACGAAGGTGTGAGCGGAGTTCTTCAAGGCTGGACTGGAGTTTGGCGCGCTCTTCATCGGTAAGGGGGTATCCCTGCCGGCTTCTGTGCTCAGCAAGGAGTTGATGTGATGCCTCGGTGTCCTCAACCATCTTGCGATGTATGGAGGCCTGGGCATCAAAAGCTACCGATGGAAGGAAGCCTTCAAACGGATCTGTCTTTGTGAAATACGCAAGAGGGCTAAAGAACAGTTCACCTGTCGAAAACAAATCTACGAGCTTATCTAACGAAACATATCGCCATAATCTGGAAGTCCCTGCGATTTGAGTGGAAGCTTTCACTGTTGTCAAGATGGCTCAACCTCTCCCTCTGTCACATCGATCTCATATTATCCTTTTCCATGTGCTTCTAACCGGGTAGGGATTAGTCTTCATAAGAGATGGTCCGCCGCTGTAAGTCTCCGCTAAGGCGGAGGATGGTAGCAGCGGTTTCAAAGGAGGATCATCGACATGCAGATTCGTTCGGTAGGCATTGACCTTGGCAAGACGACTTTTCACCTTGTTGCACTGGGAGCATCGGGCAAGGTACTGGTGAAGAAGAAGTTCACGCAGAAGCAGCTGCTGGTGTTCACGGCGAACATGGAGACTTCGCTGATTGGTCTCGAAGCCTGTTCCGGAGCGCATTTTCTCGGACGAGCGTTGAGGCAGCAAGGCCATGATGTGCGGCTGATTGCAGCGCAGTTCGTGAAGCCATTTGTGAAGTCCAACAAGAACGACTTCGTTGACGCGGAGGCCATCGCCGAGGCCGTCGAACGCAAGAACATGCGTTTCGTTCCGATCAAGACCGACGACCAGCTCGACCTGCAGGCGATGCATCGGATTCGTGACCGGCTGGTCTCGCGGCGCACTGCGGTCATCAACCAGATACGCGCGTTTCTCCTGGAGCGTGGCATGGTCTTTGCTCAGAAGCCTGCCAAGTTGAAGGCTGCTATGGCTGACGTTCTCGAGAACGCGGAAAACGCACTGACGCCGATGATGCGCAACATGATTGGCATTTTGTGGGACGAGTGGAAGACGGTCGAGCATCAGATCGACGAACTGACCGACAGACTCGAACAGATCGCTGCCAGTGATGCAGGTTGCTGCCGCATCCGGCAGATCCCAGGCATCGGTCCTATCGTCGCGACGGCCATCGTTGCTGCCATCGGCAACGGCGCTGCGTTCCGCAAGGGCCGAGACTTCGCAGCCTGGCTCGGCCTCGTCCCACGGCAGTATTCGACCGGTGGCAAGACCAGACTGCTGGGCATCAGCAAGCGCGGCAACATCTACTTGCGTAAGATCCTGATCCACGGCGCACGCGCTGCCGCCATGCGCATAAAACGAGATCGTTTCGCGATCGGAGGATGGATGAACGCGCTGGAAGCGCGAGCGCCGCGCAACGTACTGGTCGTGGCCATGGCCAACAAGCTCGCCCGTATCGCATGGGCCGTGCTCTCCACCGGAAAAGACTATCGGCCTGGAGTGATCGTGGCCGCGGCATGAGATAGAGCGGAAAAGACGCCTGCGGCTTGGAAGCGCCACGCGCTCCCACTTTCCCGCTCTACGACTACGACGACTTTTCCCACCAAGGTCTGCACAGGAACAGTAAGGACGAAAGAACAGTCAAAAACGGCGTCTCTGAAACCTGTTTCCGATAATGGTCTTCAACGACCGCTCGGCTTGTTAGGACAGATACGCAGCGGAACTCATCCGGCCAGGAGCACATGACTCCACCAAAGGCCGAATACATTGCCGCAGACTTGTCTCTCGAACAAACTAATCCTTGCAGTCGCGCGGCGGACCATACATTATCGCCAGCGACCGCCAAATGAAGAAAGTGGATTTCTCGAGAAATAAGATTTAACCCTGGCACATGCGAAGAAACAGGGACAGGATACTGTAGTGAACCCCTGTCATCGGTCCCTGCCTAACACCGCAGGGGATCTTCCGCGTCTTAGGGCGTGTTCACGCTATCTGAGCGCTTCGACGATGAGTGCGAAGTGGAGGAAGCCGATAAAGAGTACGTCCAGTTTCTCGAAGCGGGAGAAGA
>NZ_JACHIO010000025.1 GCF_014203225.1 Granulicella mallensis
TTCTCCCGCTTCGAGAAACTGGACGTACTCTTTATCGGCTTCCTCCACTTCGCACTCCTCGTCGAAGCGCTCAGATAGCGTGAACACGCCCTAATCTATGCAACGACTTATGCATTGTCCTCCACGGTGCTTCCGGTGATCACGCGCGCCAAGGTCCCTGTTCTTTTGTTGAACCTGCAGCCTGCTGCGGCGATCAACTATCAGCGCTTGAACAGCATGACAAGCCGCACCGCGATGACCGGTGAGTGGCTTGCATACTGCAGCTCCTGTGCGATTCCGGAGATCGCCAATGTGCTGGTGCGACTCGGCATCCCATTTCACCAGATCACTGGCATGCTGTATGGGGATCAGCATGTGCAAGATGAGTTGGAGACGTGGCTGCAGGCTGCAGGCGTTGCGAAGGCTCTAAGCCATAGTCGGCTTGGTCTTATGGGCCACTACTATAGCGGCATGCTCGATATCGCAACCGATCTTACCCAGATAAGCGGGCGTTTCGGGGTACACATTGAGCAGATCGAGGTGGACGAACTTGTCGCTCTGCGAAGGCACGTGAATGAAGCGGAAGTCGTAGCGAAACAAGCGGCGATTGAAAAATTCTTCGACGTGGATCAGGGATGCACGGGCGTAGAACTCAGTCGCGCTGCAAGAACCGCTGTGGCTCTCGATGCACTCATTGATCACAACAACCTGGACATGATGGCGTACTACTACAAGGGAGTCGGCATCCCGGAGAACGAGGACGTGTTGAGTTCTATTATCGTGGGTACATCAATGCTGACCGCTTCGCATGTTTCCGTCGCGGGCGAGTACGAAGTGAAGAACGTCATTGCGATGAAGATCATGGACCTGCTCGGTGCAGGTGGCTCATTTACGGAGTACTACGCCATGGACTTCGACGCGGACATAGTCATCATGGGGCACGATGGTCCAGGTCATCTTAAGATCGCCGAGGATCGGATCAAGCTCCGTCCGCTGCAGGTGTATCACGGAAAGGTAGGCAGCGGGCTTTCGGTGGAGATGTCGGTCAAGCATGGTCCCGTCACACTGCTCTCAGTGGTTGAAAGCAACAAGACGGGTTTGATGTTGCTCATCGCGGAGGGGCTATGTGTTCCCGGCGCGGTCCTCGAGATTGGTAACACAAACAGTTTTTATCGCTTTCCGCTCGGCTGCCGGCGCTTCGTCGAAGCGTGGAGCGCACATGGGCCCGCGCACCACTGTGCGATTGGCGTAGGTCACCTTGCGAAGGTACTGGAGAAGCTGGCAAAAGTTCTCGAGTTGGAGTTAGTGCAAGTATGTTGAATCGCTTTGAGGAAGATCGTGTTGTCGATTGCGCGCAGAGTGCTCCGGCCTCTGTGGGCACAGCTACGTGCAAAGCTTACGACCCGAATCTCCCTGCTGCAGGATCGATCATCGTCGTGCGGAGCCTTAACTGCTCAAAGGACAAAAGCTACAAATCATGACACTTCTCAAGGCTATCCTCAAGGCTGTCTCGCTTCTTTCGCTGCCCCTGATCGTGCCTGCTTCAGAGTGCCAGGTCGCACTGGTGGCCCATCTGCAAACGGGTGACACAACCGCGGCGCGGCTTCGCCTTGCATGGTCGCTTGATCCGGAAAAGGCACCGCGGGCCGTGCACGAGATCGCTTATGAAGTTCGCGTCGCGACCACGGCACAACTTCTCGCACAGAACAAGCCGGACCTTTGGGATTCCGGGAGAATCACCTCGCGTTCGATGAACGCGGTCTACATAGGGAAGCCGCTTCCCGGCGGTACGTCGGTCGTATGGCAGGTCAGATCGTGGCAGACCTGGATAGGACAACCCAGGTCTCAGGCATCCCAATGGTCCGTTCCGGCGACGTTTGAGACGGGACTCGTGAGTTGGTCGGCAAGGTGGATTGCCGCGACGCCAGACGCACTTCCGAAGTCACCCCTCGGAGTGGCCAACGACGTAACCTTGCCGATCTTCCGGCATACCGTCAGCCTTCGTCGTCAGCCTTCGTCGGCCATGCTTTTTGTCTCGGGTCTAGGTCAGTATGAGTTCCGGATCAATGGCCACAACATCATGCCCGATGTCCTCACCCCGGGGTGGACTGACTACGGTAAGCACATTCTGTATGACAGCTACGATGTAACCGCGATGCTTCGTTCGGGGCAGAATGCGCTGGCCGTACTCCTCGGCAATGGCATGTACAACGCACTTGCGGTCAAAGGGCGCTACAGCAAATTTTCCAACTCCTATGGTCAGCCGAAGCTCATCGCAGAGCTGCACCTGACGTTTTCCGATGGCACGAAGCAGACCATCGTCACCGACGAGAACTGGCGTACGACCTCCGGGCCCATCACCTTCTCGAACACGTACGGCGGCGAAGACTTCAATGGTTCGCTCGAGCGCTCCCGTTGGGATCAGCCGTCCTTTGACGACATCTCCTGGGCGAATGCTTTAGTTGTCTCATCTCCTGGAGGGGACCTGGTCCTAGACCAGATGCCGCCTATTCGCATCGTCGCCCGCTACAAGACGGTCTCCATCACCCATCCCCGCGCCGGCATCACCGTGTACGACCTAGGCCAGAATTTTGCAGGCTGGCCCGACGTGACAGTTAGCGGCCCCCGAGGCTCCTCCGTGCGGATGCTATGCGGTGAGTTGCTCGACAAGGACGGCCTTGTCACACAGCGATCCGCCAACGCGTTCGCGAATGATCCTGCCTTGTTTAGTTACACACTCCGGGGTACAGGAGAGCCCGAACAGTGGCACCCCCGCTTCAGCTACTACGGCTTCCGCTATGTGCAGGTGGAGACAACTTCTCCCGAAGTCGCAATCGTTTCGTTGACCGGTGAAGCCATTCGTCAAAACGACACGCAGACGGGAGAATTCAGCTCTTCGAATGAGCTACTTGAACGCATTCACCACTTGATTCTGAATGCTCTGAGCAGCAACCTGATGAGCATTCTCACGGACTGCCCGCACCGTGAGAAGCTCGGATGGCTGGAGCAGACTCACCTCTTCGCTGCGTCGCTGATGTCCAACTACGACGTGGAGGCGCTCTACCGGAAGATGGAAGATGATATAGCGGATTCCCAGATCGCATCCGGCCTGGTGCCTTCGATTGCGCCCGAAATCACGAAGTTCGTTGACGCAAACGGTCGCTCGTCTGACTTTCGCGACTCACCGGAGTGGGGCTCTGCGGTTGTGCTTAGTCCATGGGTGGCCTACCAATCTTACGGTGACTCCGAACCGCTGCGCGAGCACTACAGCTCGATGCAGCGTTACGTCGCGTTTCTCGAGGCGAAGACCGACAACCATTTGCTCGACTATGGACTGGGCGATTGGTACGATATGGGACCTGCCACTCCGGGATACTCCCAACTGACGAGTAAGCGAGTGACCGCTACCGGTATTCTCTATCAGGATCTAACAACCCTGGCGAAGATCGCCTCCATTCTCGGCAAACCAAAGGATGCGCGTACCTACAGGGAGCACGCGGATGCTGTGCGGGACGCGTTCAACGCCGCACTCTTTCATCCCGCAACACAAAGCTATGACCGCAATAGTCAGACAGCAAACGCTATGCCTCTGGCGCTCGGGATCGTTCCACCAGACTCGCGAACGGCCGTCTTAAACAGCCTCGTTCGCGATATAGAGTCGCACGGCTATCACGTCACTGCAGGCGATATAGGGTTCCACTACGTCGTACGTGCTCTAACGGATAGTGCCCGTTCGGATGTTCTCGCCAGGATGCTGGAGGTGACGTCAAGCCCGAGCTACGGTTATCAAGTGTTCCATGGGGCAACCACGCTCACCGAGGCATGGGACTCGAACCCGGACTCGTCGCAAAACCACTTCATGCTCGGTCATGCCGAGGAGTGGTTTTACCGCGGACTGGCAGGAATCGACTTCGACCTGAGCCGGACGCCGGGAGAGCAGATTCGCATAGCCCCGTACGCTCCTGATACGCCTGACCTGACCATCCACAAAGCAGCTGCATCCATGCTGACGCCCCTCGGGTTGATTTCCTCCGCATGGACGCAAGCCGACGGGCTTATCACCGTTGAGATTACGGTTCCGCCGAATAGCTCCGCCATCGTCGAACTGCCGTCGCGCTATGAAGGATGGACAGAGTCGGCGCATTCTCTCGAGCATGCGCCGGGTCTGCGTCTGATGGGAGGCAGAAGGATTGAGGCTGAGTCTGGAAGCTATCGGTTCGAGGGACATTCGATCCGGTGATCGTTTCGAGATCCATCGCCCGGAGACGAGGAAAGAAGGATCAGCATGCGTAGCGATCAAGTTACATTTGCGCTGAGGATGAGAGTCAGGACTGTTCTCCGGATCCGGGCCGCTTGGATAACGGTTTCCTCTCGGGGCCACGCTTGGCTAGAAGCTTGCAAAACCTCTTTTGCTGATTTAAAGGTGGGAAGATCAGAGAAACGGTACGTGCATCAATCCGATCTTGCCTGGCGATTTAGTGATATGGATGTGGGGAGTTTCCCTTCGACATGCTTGGCGATAGCGGTCTAGTCCATAACGACATAGTCTGTTTTCTCTCCAAGTTTTACATGGCACGACTCACATTGCTGTCGTGGCCGGGCGTTAGCTGTGCTGGGAAAGTTGGAACCGTTTGGCAGAAAGGCGTAGTAGGACCAGTTGCCGGGCGCGCCCGGAAAACGCTCGCTGCTCTTGACCATCAAGCCTATCCCCTTCTTGCCGGTCTTGACCACGCTGAATTCGTTGACGATCGTCGTGCCGTCGCGCCATTGTCCTGTCTTCTTAAAATAAGCGAAGGCAGACGGCTCGACGTAGGCTCCCTTTAAGGTAACGATGTCTGTCCCGTCCAACACCGCTTTATCAATCGGAGTAGACGGCTCTCCCATATGCTTCCATTGCTCGTAGCCGACAGGCAGACGGGCACTTCCATCGCGATCGAAGAGCTCCTGGGATGAACTCGAGGCTCGCGAACTCTGAGCCGCGACGCTGACTGTGCCATGCCATTCAGTGATCACGATGAGCATAAGGATAGCGGCACCACCAGCGACTCCTAGCGAAATTCCTCGTCCCCGCAGGAAAACAATCAAAGACTTTGTCATTCAGGTTGACCTCTCTAAATAGCAATCGCGCGCGTTTGGGCATTGGGAAATGTTCGAAGAACAATCTTCTAATCATTTCCTTCCTGTCCGGATCACAACCCCTCTGAAACTTCAGCTGAATACCCATCACTTTCTTCAGGTCTTCTATCCAGACGCCCCGCATTTGACCCGATTCGATAAGCTCAACGACTCGATAATTCGATGCGACGTACTAGAGCTTTCTATAGTCGACTGAACAACCCTTACAACTAAACTTGGGACGCCCTCTGTGTGTCTAACGATGCGCTGAGTAATCTTTCCTGCAGTTCCGAATCCTGCGGCTGCCATTCCACTTCACGAGCAGAATGATTTGTTGCTTTATGACCAAGTGATGCGCGCTGTCCGGCCGCAGTTCCTGCGTTCTTCGGAAATTTCGTGCTCGGAGCTCCGCTTCACCGGTCTGAAGAGAAAGCTGGCGTACAGAAAAGTCGAGGCCCCTGTGTCGTCGCTCGTCACACTGGCAGTCTGTTGTTTCTTCTTCTGGTGTGCTCCCAACGCTAACGGTCTTGAGCCTTCTACGCAGATCGCACAATATGGCCATACAGCGTGGCCAACAGGACGCAGTGGATTGACCAGCCCTCCAAGGGCAATTGCTCAAACGAGCGACGGGTACATCTGGATAGGAACTGACGATGGCCTCTTTCGCTTCGATGGGGTCCACTTCGTTCGCTGGAATCCACCGAAGGGCGAAGGCCTTCCCAGCCAGAACATTACCTACCTTTTCGGCGCCCACAATGGCAGTTTGTACATAGGAACCGAACTTGGCATGGCACGACTAACCAAGGACGCTTTCTATATCTATTCAGATCGCCAGAGAGCATCGGGCCCGTTTGCGGAGGATGCCCAGGGGAACGTCTGGGTAGGGCAGTCCTCGCCCTCAAGCGAATCAGGCAGTCTATGTAAAGTCGGCGAAACCAATTTGGAATGCCACGGCGACGGACTCGGGTGCCAGCGTAGCTCCGCTGTCTTGTCAGAAAGATCCGGTTCTGTGTGGTTGGGGTGCGACGCGCGCATCGCGCATTGGCAGCTGAACAAGCCACCCGAGTCTTACCCTCTTCCCGCACTGAAGCCTCTCGGCATCATCCACGCATTGGCTATGGATCAAGAGGGGTCGCTTTGGGCAGGAGCTACTTGTATCGGGTCTGGCTGCGGTTTACTTAAATTCTCTGATGGCGCATGGCATACGTTCAGAACGCCACAGGTCGATGGCAGAAAGCTCTTCGTCCAGTCCCTGTTGCTTGATTACCGCAACAATATGTGGATCGGAACCGATCGAGGGCTTTATAAGTTCGACCAGGGAAATCTTGATCACTACTACACAACGGATGGCCTTACTGGCAAGTTGGTCCATCAGATCTTTGAAGATAAAGAACGGAATCTTTGGGTTGTGACGAGCGCCGGCCTCGACATGTTCCGCGATCTCCCAGTCGTCTCCTTTACAACTCGCCAGGGATTATTGGACGACAACGCGAGCGCTATCGAAGCGAATCGGGATGGGAGTGTATGGATCGGAACGCCAGGTTTCATCAACATCCTTCGCGGCCAACGCTTCTCCTATCTCAAGGTGCCACACGCAGGGAACCCTGGTAACGTTTCGATCATCTTTCGAAACTCCCAAGATCAGATGTGGATCGTCGATGATGGGCAGGTCTTTCTCTATCGCAACGGTCGCTTCGATCCCTTGATCGGCTGGCAGAATGTGGCCAACCATGATGTGGTTTGCATAGCGGAAGACGTTCACCACCAGACATGGCTTCTCGATCACATTACGGGAACGCTGCACTACAGTCTCGTTCGCCTCAAGGGGACAACCGTTGCGGAGACGCTTTTGGTCCCCCACGCCCTTTCTCAAATCGAGCCCGACCTACGTGACGGTTTTTGGGCTTCTGGCTTACTTGGCGGCCTATTTCGGTTCCACGATGGTGCTCTGGACCGTCTGCCCCTGATCGAGAGCAACGAGAGAATTCTTTACATGAAAGCCGATGCCGAGGGCGCACTTTGGTTCGGAGGTGCGCAGAGCGGCATCGTTCGCTATTTCGAGGGACGCGTCCAAAGGCTGACAAGCAGGAACGGTTTACCTTGCGACGCTGGCTACGATACAGCCGATGATGGCCAGGGATCGCGTTGGTTCTATATGCGATGCGGCATAGTACGAGTCCCGAACAGTGAGCTTGCCCGTTGGTGGCGAGACTCTTCTTATCATGTCCAATCAACAATCTTTAACGGGTACGACGACTATAAACTGCAGAGCTACCAGGATGAGGTCGCGGCCTACTTCCCCTCCAGCGGTCGCCTTTGGTCGGTGAGTGGAACCGGAGCCCAGAGGATCGACCCTAGCCATCTGCCTTCGAACGCAGAGCCTCCACCAGTTCACATCGAGGGTCTTCTCGTTAACCATAAAGAATTTTTGTTGAACGGCAAGCATAACATCCCTGCAGCACCAAGAGAGGTTGAAGTGGACTACACAGCTTTAAGTTACGTCGTACCAGGCAGGGTGCGATTCCGCTATCGGCTGCTGGGTCACGACAAAGACTGGACGGATGCGGGTTCGCGCCGGCAGGCTTTTTACACTGATCTCAAACCTGGCCACTATACGTTCCAGGTGATTGGATGCAACAACGATGGTGTCTGGAACAACCGGGGGGCCCTACTCGGCTTTGTTGTTCTGCCCACCTGGTATCAGACGCCGTGGTTCCGGCTCACCTGCGTATCGATTGGCTTCGTTCTGGTCTACTCGCTCTATCAGCTGCGAATCCAGCGGTATTCGAGAGCCATGAAAATGCGTTTCGACGAAAGGCTCGAAGAGCGTATGCGCTTGGCTCGGGATCTTCACGACACTTTGCTGCAAACCATACAAGGCATAAAGATGGTTGCTGACCAGGCAAAGGAGAGCGCATATGAGCCTGCTGCCGCAAGCGCATTCGCCAATCGCATCTCCGAATGGTCGGAACGCGCTTCATTGGAGGGTCGAGCGGCACTTGATTCCCTTCGCAACTCGACAACAGAGGGAAACGACTTGGCAGCAGCATTTCGTCGGTCATTTGAAAACTATGTCAACGACGGAACGACAAGCGTCAACCTATCAGTGACCGGCAAAAGTAAAGACATGCATCCAATCGCACGGGACGAAGTATATCGGATCGGCGATGAGGCAATTCGGAATGCCTGTCTCCACTCTGGTGGTCAGCGGATCGACATTGAACTCGTCTACGACGAAAATATGTTGCTCCGCGTTCGCGACAATGGCAAAGGTATCGATCCGATGACTCTGCAGGCCGGAAAAGCCGGTCACTACGGTCTGACCGGGATGCGCGAGAGGGCGACGCGTATCGGAGCCAAACTGGCAATATCGAGCTCCACGCAGGGAACACAACTGGTACTGAGCGTTCCAGGAAGGGCGATCTATGCGTCGCCGCCTCTTCGAACCAAGTGGCGAGGGCGATAAAGCTCCAGCGATAACATACATTCCCCGATTGAGGTTTTGCGGACAATTCGATAGTCGAAGCGGCCTCGATACGTTAGCCAACTCGCTTTGGAAGGGTCCAATTCGGTCTGATGAAATGGCAGGTATATCCGTTGGGGATTCGTTCCAGATAGTCTTGGTGCTCCGGCTCGGCCTGCCAGAATGCAGTTGCAGGGACAACCTCGGTCACAACTCTGCCGGGCCATAATCCAGAGGCATTGACGTCAGCAATCGTATCTTCTGCGACCTGTTTCTGTTCATCGGTCGTATAAAAGATGGCTGAACGATAACTTGTCCCAGTATCGTTTCCCTGCCGGTTGGACGTTGTTGGATCATGAATCTGAAAGAAGAACTCCAAGAGTCGTCGATAGGCTAATTGATTCGGATCGAAAACGACTTCGATCGCCTCGGCATGCCCATCGTGATTGCGATACGTCGCGTTCGAGACGTCGCCTCCCGTATACCCGACTTGGGTCGAAATTACACCAGGGTATCGGCGCAGAAGGTCCTGCATACCCCAAAAGCAACCGCCGGCAAGCACTGCACGCTCATTCGATGAGGCCATATCGTTACTTTTGCTCCTTTGCTTCAAACAGACGGAGATAGTCACCGTAGCCTTCGCCTTCGAGCTCATCGAGCGGGATGAAACGGAGCGAGGCGGAGTTGATGCAATAGCGCAGACCGCCGGCGTCCTTTGGACCATCACCAAAGAGGTGACCCAGATGGCTGTCGCCATGGCTTGATCGGACTTCCGTTCGGCTCATGCCATGACTGCCGTCAGGCCGTTCTTCCACGTGAGCCGGTTCAACCGGCTTCGTGAAACTCGGCCAACCGCAGCTGCTGTCGAACTTGTCCAACGACGAAAACAGCGGCTCACCTGAAACAATGTCTACATAGATTCCAGGCTCGTCATGATCCCAATAGGCATTCTCGAAAGGGCGCTCGGTCCCGTTTCGCTGGGTGACTTGAAACTCCTCGGGGGACAGGCGAGAGATGGCCTCTGCATTTTTGGTGTATTGCGACATATTTGCTCCTCGCAAGGAAAGCTAAAGCTCAATCTTACAGTGCCGTCGCTCGATCGATCAGAGCGGAGCGGCAGACGTCTCATCCTCTGTTGGAGGAGTGCCACACCACGAAGCTGCTCTTGCAGAAGCAGCGCTTCGCTGCCCTTAGTCGATCTTGCATGAACCAGAACGCGCGCCGTCACTCATTACCCATTGCCATCCGGGCTGTGGAGGCCCGTAGGGTGAGAAGTTGAATGTGAGCGGCTGGCCGGCACGTATGACTTTCATCTCCATCATCTCGCCGGCCGTCTTCTCCAGAACACGCTTTGCGGTCATTGAGACGATCAGGTCGCCCTCCTTGACGCCGGCTTTGGCTGCTGGTGAGTCGCCAAGTAGGTTGCTCACAATGGCGAGCCTCATGGGGTCGAAGCCGGGATCGTATCTCGGCAGTTCGACGGGTTCGGGATGAAAACAAGGGCCGAAGCTATTGACCGAAGGTGCCTCAGTTTTGCCAGCAACCATCGCTTCGTATTGCTGCCTGCCTTCGGGACCGAGCTCTTTCTCCACGAGATTCAACCAGTCCCGAAGTCCCACCTTCTCCCCGTGTCGTTGCCGGTCCGTGAGTTCAACGACGAGCGTATCTACACTACGCTGGCCGTTCGACTTTGCCCTAATCTCTGCATCGACGAAGGCAAGATACATGAAGCCGCGAGCGTAAGGAACCTTCTCCGCAGCGTCATCTATCCATGCTTTGGCCGCAGCCTCCTTGTTACTCTTCCCGCGGTACGGGCTCGTGTAATACACCTGGGCGTGGTCGTTGATCAGCGAAAGGAAGTCCGCGCTTGAAATGATGCCGGCACGCAGCGGAAGAACGGCTGAGAAATAATCGGCCGTTCCCTCCGCGTACCAGGCTGTATCGCTATACTCGTCGCTATCGAGCGAGGGCCAGTTATGCACCATCTCGTGGGCGATATACGTCCGAACGCGGGAAGGGTCCGTTCCACCTTTCTCTGAATAGCCATACATGAACGAGTGCGCCAACGCAGTCCCGCCAAAACCGGGGTATGGATTGGATCGGATGAAGATGCGATACGAGGATTGCTCATCGTGGAAGAACTTTGCCAAGTACGAGTGGACGGCTTGGAGTTGCATGGCCGTTGTCTTTACATCCGGGGGTGCTAAGCCCATCCAATAAAAGGTGAACTTCGAGTCGCCGGCTTTCGGCTCGCTATGGACAATACCAGCTGCATAGTAGGATCGAGCCAGAATCTCCGCTGGAGCGACGGTGTGCTGCGTGCCTTCGCCCAGGCTCCAGACGCCGCGAGAGCCAGCCGGCATGTGCGAAAGGTCCCAACGCAACGTGATGTTGTACGTCAACGTGGTGGCGACATCCGCAATGAAGTAGTAGCCCGCTCCCATCATGCCGTCAGACTGCGCGCGAAGGTCGTAGAGAGGTCCGTTGCGTGTGGCGAGGGAGACGGGGCGCGGCGGTGTGCCGTACCGCACGGAAACATCGCCAACGGTGGCCCGATCGACGATCCAGTGACGCATCGTGTCATGCGGAGTCGCCGGTTCGTCCACCGAAGTCAGATGCAGAGCCCCCTTTGTATCGCTGGCATGGATGTCGATTGTGGAATAAGCCGCCGACGGACATCCCACGAGGATTAGAGGCATGCGAAGGAACGTATCTCCGGCAGCCAGATGAGGACTCTGAATCTGCATCTTCACCTCGATGCGCTTAAACGCAACATCATCGCCAATCGGCGTCAGTGTGACGAAGAGATGCGGCGCTCCCGGATGTTGCGTTCTGGGCGAGGACGCATGCGCCCGTGGTATCAACCCCAGGAGCAGTACCCAAGCAAATATTCGTATCCGCTGCATAGTTATTGAGTCTCACTCAGTTGAAATTTCTTGCTGCGCGATCGGGTGAGTCTTATTGGCGACGTCGACGGTGGAGGCGATGCACTCTCGCGATTTCGACGGAAGCCGGGTCTCGGTCGACGGAGTGCGTCGATGAAGGATGCGCCAGTATCATCATTGGTGACACAGCTACTGCGCAGCTGACGGAGGAGGCAGACCAGGGATCGCTACGTCGCGCGCCATCTTCCATCCTGAGGAGATCTTTACCCCTTCGATCAGGATCAAGAATGTTTTGGGAACCGCCTGCAGTCCACCGTGGCCAACAGTAATCTGCACGGGCAAATAAGTCTCGGCGACATCTGCGCTAAGCAGGCTTCGCCCTCGTGTAATCAGAATCGATGCGAGAGGGACCGCCGTAGATAACCTCGTGGAGATGCTTTACTACAACGTCGTGTCGCCAGAAACCGGCCCAGATGAGTGCGGGGCTATCAGGATGCGATGTGACTACGGTAAAAGCAATCTCTCCGCGAGAAGTGTTTGGCATCGGGATACTCCGAAAACCTTGCAAGCCTCAACCAGGTTTGCTACACGACGGCATACACAATCGGTGCTGGTCATTATGGCCTCGTCCATTGTCTAAAGGTGATGCCAGTTGGAGGTGAATCGCCCGAACAACATTCTTATAATCCTCCGCAAGCCCGATGCTCCTCAACTCCAGTTCGACTTAAGGAGCCAACGGCTGTAGGGTCTGGAAGACTGTCGGGATCAATTCTGCCACCGTGGGATGGATGTGAACCGAACGCGCGAGTAGAGAGGCTGGCTGGCGTGCGTACATCGCCGTCGCGATGCAATGGATCGCCTCATCGCCACCGACGCCCAGAATAGTGCCTCCAAGAATCTCCTGGGTCTCTGCGTCTACGAGAACTTTCATGAAACCATAAGTCTCGCCTTTCTCGATCGCCCTCCCGATGGTTGACATCTGTCGCATGCCGATGAGCGCGGGCCTGCCCCGCTCGCGAACCTGTCGCTCGTTCATCCCCACTTGAGCTAGCGGAGGGTCGGTGTAGAGAGCATGAATTGGAATACGATCTGTGACGCGTCGAGAGCCGCCATCAATCAGGTCTGCGGCGACGACATCAGCGTCGTTATAGGAGGTATGCGTAAACCCACCGCGGCCATTGCAGTCTCCCAGAGCCCATATTCCTTCGACCGGGGTCCGAAGCTGGTCATCTACCTCGACAAAGCCTTGGCTATTCACGGATAGTCCCGCATGCTCCAAGCCGAGATCGTCGGTGTTTGGATCGCGTCCCACAGCCAGAAGGACATGAGACCCGTGGATTTCTGGGCTGCCATCCTTACATCCAACCCGAACGACGACGCCCGATGGTCCGCGCTCAAGAGCAAGGCACTCTGCATGAAAACGAAGAGTAATATCTTCAGCTTGGAGGATTTCTGTTATGCCTGCGCAAACGTCGGCATCTTCATGCCCCAGGAGCGTCGCCCCTTTTTCAACAACAGTTACCTTCGACCCAAAGCGTCGGAACATCTGCGCGAACTCGAGGCCCACATAACTGCCACCTATTACGATGAGGTGCTCGGGAAGCACCTCGAGATCGAGAATGGTCGTACTCGTTAAGAATGGAACATCCTCAGTTCCGGGCATCATGGGGATTCTGGGGCGGGCTCCAACATTTAGAAAGAAATGCCTCGAGCAAAGCACGTCATCCCCGACTCGTAACCTATCAACCGCTTCAAAGCGCCCAACGCCATGAAACAGCGTGCAACCCTTCATACCCGCAACCGCCGCTTCGTTCTTCGCTCGAAAATTCAGGACGATCGCGTCTTTTCGTGCCTTGACTTTTCTGAGGTCAACACGAACACCTCCGTCGCTGAGCACCCCGAACTCATCAGTGTGAGCAGCGACATAGGCTGCTTTCGCGCTAGCGACCATGGCCTTCGTAGGCGTGCAACCGACATTGACACAGTTTCCTCCGAGCCATTTCTTTTCGACCAGAGCCACTGTCCAACCTGCTTTGGTCAACCGTCCAGCGAGCGACGCGGCCTGGCCCGCTCCCACGATCACTGCGTCAAATGAATGCTCCATACGAACCTCATCCTCACTAGAAACATGTCCGAGTGTTGTCGGCACGACAAAGACGCACCTCGAAACACTGGATTCATCTTCATTAGTTTGGGTAGCAGAAGCGAGCCGATTGCTCGCTTCTGCTACCCCAACCTCACGCAGGCTACCATGTCAACGTTGGCCAATGAAGTGGCTTTCAACAGGCAACATCCTGTAGATATCTCTAGCTGCAATCCGCGCAAAACGCGGGACAATAATTTGATTTCGATTTGATCGCGAGGTCGTCGGGTCGTTGTCGCTAGCTAGGCAAAGCTCAGAGAAAAGATTAATCGCACCTCCGGTTGCGTTGGCACCGGCACAAAATGACCCTTAACTCTTGAAGAAATGATCAACAGAAAACTGTCCCTGACCCCACGTTGGCGCATTTCTCGTCTGCCCCTTTGGTTGATTAAAGTCATATACAGAATCGCCGACGTGTCCTGAGCGGAATCGTCAGAAATGTAGAGTGTTATGCGTAGTGAGAACTCGACAAAGGTCTCGATCATCGCATCACGGCGTTCGCTGTGCCGCACCTCCGGTTTTTTGCTTATATTTGCGTTCGGAGTTGGACCCTTTATGAGTCTTGGTCGAAATGCTGGGCTGGCGCAGGAGGCGAGTGCTTTAGTCGTAGTGGTAAAGCCAGTCCGCGCCGCCGACGGGACGGTCTCCGCCCTCGAGATTCGGGAACAGTTGCAGTCGTCCACGCGGGATGGCGCCCCCCTTAGCTTGAAGGCCGCTCTTTCCGCCATTACCGTGAAGCACATTGCCGACAGCATCACGAACCTTCAAGTTACTGACGCTCAGGGTAGCGTCCCACTCACCACAACCGACGACCCCCCGGTGACCAGCGATGATTCTGCCTATCGTCATTGGAAGGCAACACGTCAGACGAACTCACCAATAGCGATCAGCTATCGTTTCCCGACAAATCCGACTGTCGCTCGCCGTGGACCTCCTCTTGGCATGGAAAGGGCTGGGCAAGGCGTTGCAGGGAGTGGCATCGGGTTCTTCTTGCTTCCCGAAAATTCAACCTCGGAGACGACGAGACTATCCTGGGATCTCTCGGACATGCCAACGGATTCGGTCGGCGTAACCACAGCCGGAGGAGGGCAGGTGAACATTGCCGGACCTCCGTCAGAGCTCTTCAAGTTATGGGTTCTCGCTGGCCCGGCGCTTGCTGTTCACGCCCCCCCGCCCTCGGGCTTTAGCGCCTATCTGGTTGGCACACCACCGTTCGACGGTACAGAGATGTTGAAGTGGGCAAGCAAAGCCTATAGTTCCATCGGTTCCAGCTTTCAATACATGGGTTTGCCCAAATATAACCTGATGATTCGGGCACTTGACGGCGAATCTCTTGGAACCGGGACGGCTGGCGAAGGACGTGGTGCAAGTCTCATCAATGTGGGCAAGACTTACTGGCCAGATCAGGACCGAACGTACTTCCGGAACACCATCTTTCATGAGATGACGCATCAATGGGTTGGGCTGATCAAGGACCGAGCAAGCTGGTACGAGGAGGGACTGACGGTGTATGTTACCGCAACCCTACCCTGCGAGTCGCACCTGCTCAGTCCTGCCGAATGCGCCGATGACCTAAACCGAACTCTAGAAAGCTATTACACAAGCGAGGGACGAAATTGGTCTCAGCAGAAGATAACTGATTCGCCCTTTCTAAACGAAGGCGTTCGCGATGTGCCTTACGGACGCGGCGCTCTTTACTTCGCAAACCTGAACTCGCAGCTACTGACCAAATCGCATGGGCGGCGCGACCTCGAAACAGCGCTTCATCCTCTGCTCGTCGCTCGTCGCGATGGCAGCGGTCTTGATCAAGCAGACTTCGAGGCTATGCTTCGCCGTGAACTCGGTCGCGTTGCGGTCACTGAGTTCCATGAGGAGGTCATCGACGGAACCAAGGAAATTGTCCCACCATCGAACGCCTTCGGGCCATGCCTCATGCGGGTAAGAGTGACCTTTCCCTCCGAGAAAGGTGGCAACTCTGTGAACGGGTATGTGTGGCACCCGATAGGGAAGGGAGCGCCGGCTCTATGTAACATCCCGTAATACGCCGGAGATATGACTACGAGCAACATCCTGAGCGACGCGTAGAAATCAATCCATCACTTCAGAGATCATGGATTTCTGGATTTGGCGCTTAAAGGGTCCGCAATGTTGATACAAAGCAATCCACGATCGCTTTGAACTGAACGCACTATTGATACAAGAGGAAAAATTGTGATTCTGGGAATGAGTCGATCTACTTTCGTTGTCGTCCACACCTCCCTAAGTGTGGTTGCCATCATAGGGGGATTTTTCGTAGTCTTCACTTTCTTGAACGGGACACTGTCCAGGCTATGGAACGCAGTCTTTCTTCTGACCACGACCCTCACCAGCGCCAGCGGTTTCCTGTTCCCTCGCACCAGGGTGACGCCAGGGATCGTTCTTGGCATCCTCTCAGTGACACTTCTCTGTATTGCTATTGTCGCCCTGTACGGTTTCCGTCTCCGTAGCCATTGGCGCCGCATCTACGTCATTTCCGCGCTGATCCCTTTTTATTTTAACCTCGTCGTTCTACTCGCCATCATGTTCGCAAGGATCTCGGTGCTCCAGATGCTAGCTTCTGCAACGAGGGGAGCAGCCTTCTCGATCGCCCAAGTTCTTCTGCTCATTCTTGCCATAGGTGTCATCGCGATCGCAGTCAAGAAATTCTGCTTAACGCCCTCATCGGATCTCTGGAAGTGGAATAGAGTGGAAGGCTTGCCGCGAGACGCGGGGGGATCGTAGAACCCTCACCCCGACCATCCAGAAAGGAAATCAAATTTGATAGACCGCCGTACCTTTTCCAAATATCTCGGCGCTTCAGCGGGCTTCGCATTGATGCCTCAAGGCTCAAATGCGGCTGCGGGTCTTATCCCTGTGCCGAATGACGCAGGCGAAGCATGGTGGAAGACTGCCGTTCTCTATCAGATTTATCCACGCCCCTTTCAAGATTCGAGTGGAAATGGTCTCGGGGATTTCCCGGGGATGACCTCACGGCTGAGCTATTTGCAGGATCTGGCATTGACGCCGTTTGGATCACAGCCTGCTTCGATTCGCCGAATGCGGATAACGGCTACGATGTCCGCCACTACCGACGCATCCACCCCGACTTTGGCACCATGGACGACTTTGAGCACTTCATGGCTGAAGCCAAGAAATGCAATATCCGAGTCATCGTCGACATGGTCTTCAATCATTCGAATGACGAGCACGATTGGTTCAAGCAGAGTCGGTCTTCGCGAGACAATCCTTACCGGGACTTCTATTTTTGGAGGGATCCGGTCGATGGAGGACCACCGAATAACTGGCCATCTTTCTTCGGCAGCTCCGCTTGGGTGTTCGATCGAGCGACGGGTCAGTATTATCTTCATCACTACGCAGTCAAGCAGCCCGATCTCAACTGGGAGAATCCGAGGGTTCGCAAAGAGCTCTATGCTGTCTTGAACTTCTGGGCGGCCAAAGGGGTCAGCAGATTCCGTTTTGATTGCGTCGGCGAAATCTCCAAACCACTGCCTTTTCGTGACATGACATCAGCCGAATGTGCCGGGGTCAGAACCCGCCCTGGCGGGCACGCTTCACCTTCTGCTGTGGCAAGCGACGATGTTCGCGTAGGAGCGCTGGGAGAATCTAAAAAATGATCCGCATCCTCGCGCTGGGCAGAACGCTCGTGTAAGCCTTCGCAGCATACGTCGGATGGATCGTCACTTGAAGGTCAGGCCCTACTTCGATGCTGTTCGTCAGTCGCAGTCGATAGAAGGTTTCAAAAAGACTTTCGTGGTGTCTGCCAGTGTGGTTTGGCTCGGTGTAGTTCATCGCAACGCCAAACATATCTCCTCGTCGTCCAAATGGTCTTATGTTCGTTACACCAAGCGAGGCCGCCCGCTTGATCAGTCCCCCCGTATCTGTTGCAAAGCCAACTCGTCCCAAAGGTGCCCAGCCGTTGCGGTATTCGTGGTCGAAACCAAAACCAACTCCAAAACCACTCCCAAGATCCTTCGTATCGTCACGCCAAAATGCAAGGCGAAGACTTTGAAAGCCACTTCCGGGCTTACCTGTGAACCAACCCAACTCAGTAGCTTCGAAATATTTCTTGTCTACCAATGTCGCAATGCCATCTTGGGGTCCCCCCACTGTATCCACGGCCACACTATGCAGATATAGGTGTGGAGTGAATTGGTACTCTACCGCCGCACCACCCGCAAACGCACCAGCGTAAGGAACGGTGAGGTTGCCATTATCTACGCCATTCAGGAACTGCGTCGTCTCATCGTCGTTATATAGACTCAGGCCGATGTGTTGATTTGGATGCACCTTGCCTACATAGATCGAAAGCCGCTTATGAAGAAAATCCTGTCTCCAGTAAAGAATATTGAGCGTGATCGGCTGCTGTTCGCCGCCACCTTGCAGTGAATTCAAAAAGACTCCCGACCCCATCGCGTCACTCAAATTAAACTGCTGGCTCATACCGATATTCGTGCCGGAACGTGCCAGTAGCCCGATCGACCCACTCGTGCTCTCGCCGTCATACACTGCCAGGTTTCCATTGAAATCGAGACGTCCACTCACCTGATCGTGCCGCACATCAGGAGGGGTTTCCGTCGCATACTGGTTAATGACGGTGTATGTGGCACCCAAACGCAATCGTGAGGCCTTCTCCAGCCAACTCACACCATTATCGCTCGGTCGCGTGATGAATCCCAAAGGATCACCATTCAAAAGTGGATCTGCTGGAACCATTGCGAGAGCCACCTCCACTGTATCCAGTTCCTGCATCACGCCCGGCGACATCTTCAACAGAGGCGGCATCGCATACGGCTCCATCTGGCTGGTCCTCGTACTGTCTCCAGTGATGCCACTCGATGCCGTGCTCTGAGCCGCGAGGATAGCAGGTGTTCCTACCAGGGCAATCACAATCAACCTTCTTAGGTACTTGCCGATCTTCACTCAACTCCTTATGAGACTTTTCTCATGGCTTGCCTTAAGACGTAATCTCAACGAGGTCTTAGGCGATCGAGAGTCAGTCACGATTCAGCGGCCTCATGCAAAGAAAGCGGTGAATCGACATGAAAATGTCAGCGATTCATCCGGCGCTTCAATGGTCTAGACGAGGATCGCTGCCGTGCTCGATTAGTGTTGCAAAGGGGAGCGAAATCGCGCCTGTAGAAAAGTGCAGTGGAATGCCCCACAAAATTGCCGCCGAAACCGACGGCCAGCATCTTGCCGGCGCTTCCGCTCTCTGAGGTGCTTGGTCTGGACGCGTGCGCTACGCACACCGCTCTTACTGTGGATGAATAGCGGGAAAGCTGCTTGCCGCACATCATGGGGCGCAACCAAGGCAAGCTTAGAAGTTGATCTTTACGGCCAACTGTCCGAATCGCCGTTCTTCGCTCGTCGCGCCGTTCACCCCACCCTTCGAAGCCAGGATCTCCGGATTAGAAGGATAGTAGTTCGCTGCGTTCGCCAACGCCTGCTGGACATACAGGTTGTGATGGTTCAGCAGATCGAAGCCCTCCGCTCGCAGCTCAATGTTGGCTTCTTTCCAGACATAGAACTTTTTACTCAGAGCTAAGTCTATGTTCCACGCCCCAGGTCCAACGAACGAGTTCCGCTGGGGCGCGTATGTCGGAAAGGTCCAATTTGAGTATCCGCCCAGTTTCTGATTCACGATTTTTTGGCCAACCGGCAGGCTTGACGTTAAGTAGTACCGATTAACGCCCGCATTTACTTGTCCCCTTGACTTCGTATATTTCCAGCGCGTGACCGGCGTGGAGGGAACGTATCGGGCAATGTTGAAGAACGTCCCATCGTTGTTCGTCGAATCATAGTAGGTGAACGACGTTCCGGTTCGTGCCGTGTAGATGCCCGTTACTTGCCAGCCGCCTAATGCTTGGCCTTTCACCCCGTGAGCGCCCTTGAACCAAGGCGTCTGGTAGATCGACGCAATCACCAGGCGCTGCCGGACATCCAGGTCGCCTGTGCCGCGGTCGTACCCCGGGTCGAACGGATTGGTATATCCCAAGTTGTATCCGACGCCATTTGCATTAGTCTCCGATAGGGTCGAACTCAAATCGTCGATCTGGTGACCCCACGTGTAGTTTGCGGTCAGCCCCAGGCCCATCCGATGCAAGTCCACGGTTTTGAATCGCAGGTTAGTAGCTTCATAGTAAGAATCGCCGTCCGAGCCGCGGTTGTTGATATCCGAATACGTCGCATTCAGCCGAGTGAGCCCAGCATAGTTTGCACCTGGGTCCGGGTCGCCCAGCAGGTAGTTACCCGAGCCGAGCCCGTTGATATTCTTGATATCGTACAGGTGCGTACCACGCGCGCCCACGTACTCCACCGCGACTACCGTGTTTGGGGCAACTTGCTGCTCGACCGCAAGGTTCCAGAATTGGGTCTGCGACGTCTTAATATCCTGCGAGACAGTCCGGAGGCTGGTGCTTGGAAGTATTACGGGGCCGATCGAACTCCCCAGGTCTCCTAGGTTTGTCGTTGTCACCTGTACCTTGTTCTGCACAATCACGCCATAGTTGGGCGGATTCTGGATCACGTTGTACGTCACATTGCCGAAGTTCCGCTCATAACTGATTCCGTAACCACCACGAACCGAGGTCGTGCCCTTACCTGAAATATCGTAGGCGAACCCAAGCCGCGGGCTCACCGCGCCATAGCTCGGCTTCCACAACTCGTGGATCGGACTCTGTGGAGCCGTATATACTGCGCCGGTCCGCACCTGTTGCGGCAGACCATTACCCGGTCCCCAGTAGAAGTTAGAGTCAAGATCCTGCCTGTTGTTATGTTGCACACCGAAGTATTCGTATCGGACGCCGTAGTTCACTGTCAGCTTCGACGTCGCGCGCCAACCATCCTGTCCGTACACCGCCCAATCATGGAACCGGTCACTGCGTGCAAAGTTCGGCTGCGTTGCCGGCGTAGTAATTGTCTGACCGGGATAAGCTCCTTCCGGGTTTATCGCAGTGGAAAACGTTCCCAGAGTTCCTGAAAACAGGCCCGGATACCCGGTCGTGTCACCGGTGACTGAGCCGGCCAGTTGCTCTGTCGCCTGCGCATAGGCTCCGAAGGTCCTGTTCTCCTGGATGTACAGAACCTGCGAACCGAACTGCAACGAGTGGGCCTTCTTCGACCAGTTCACATCCTGGTTCCACTGAATCACATTCTGCGGTCCGCCAAACGGTAAGGGGAATCCTGTACCCGACAGCGCTACAGCCACACCACCAATATTTGCGTTCGCTCCAAGAAACAGATTTGGCGTCGTGACGGCAATCGGTGTCGAGTCATTATTGAGATTGATCCGGCTGAACGCAACCCGGGCATTCGTTACGAGCGACGTCGAGAAGCTGTGCGTAACGCCAGCCAGAGCGGAGTAATCCTTCTGAGTCGTACCTATATCGTAGTTCGAGTATGGGGTATATGCGATCGCACCCAGCGGTTCCGACAGCTTATATCCGATATAGCGTCCGAAGATACTTGTCTTATCCGAATAGGTATAGTCCCCGCGCAAGGTGAAGTTGTACGAGTTCACCGGCACCCCCCCGCCTGCATCCTGGGGAACGGTGTAATTCACCAAGCCCAGCACCGGCGTTGTCGCTGGAACACCGGAAAACAATGGAGAAGGATTCGGATTGCTGGGGTCCGAGGCCGTGCCCGCCTGTGCATTCGTCAGCGTTCTCGCAAAGTTGAACGTTTGGCCGTACTGTGTCAGAAATGACTGCACTGTCGGTGCCAGGTAGCTTTGTACCTGTGGCGTCAGAATATAGGCCTGAATGTTTGCGCTGCTACGCACGCGCAACCACTCCGTGCCTGTGGCGAAGAACAGCTTGTCCTTCACCACTGGCCCGCTCACAAAAAAGCCGAACTGGTTTCGCGTATATCCACCTCTCGGCTGCCCACTCAGAGCACCCGTCACACTGTTGGCCGTATACGCTGCAAGGCGGTTGAATTCCGTGAGCGTCCCATGAATCTGGTTGGTGCCGCTTGCTGTCACCACATTCACAACCCCACCTGAGGCACGTCCATACTGCGGTCCAAAGTTGCTCGTCGTCACCCGTACCTCGGCGATCGAGTCGATCGGAACCGGGAGACCCACCACATCGTCGAACAGTTCCGTATTCTCAATACCGTCCAGCAGAATCTCCGTACCACTCGAACGCTGCCCATTAATGGAGTAGCCGACGCCGAGGCTGGCTGAATTCTGCGCATGGCCCTGCGCCGCGTCGCCGTTTGAGATATTGCCAGAGATCGCTACAAAGTCGTATACATTCCGCGTCAAGCTCGGTAATTCGCTTACCTGCTGCGGACTGATAATCTCCGAGATTTCCTGCGAGTCTGTATTCACCTGGGACCCGCCCAGCGACTCCACCTCCACTGTCTGAATAACACCCGCGGCTGAGAGTTTTACATCGAGCGGCGCATGGCCACCCACCGTCACCTCAACCGCAGCCTTCAACGCCTCAAAGCCGACTGCCGTCACAGAAACCCTGTACACGGCGGCAGAGAGATTTCCTAACTGGTAGGTGCCATTGGCCGCCGTCTTCACCGTGTGAGCAGCATTCGTGCCTGCGTTGAAGGCCGTCACCGTCGCCCCGACAACTGCTGCACCCGTTGCATCCGTCACTATGCCCGAGAGCACGCCGGTATCGACCTGGCTGAACGCGGTTCCCACGGAAACTGTAAACACGAAGACCAATACGAACAGGCGCTTGAGCACTGAGACCCCCAATGGTGATACAGAGAAGCGCAAAAATCGGCATAGTCACCGGAAATTGCTATTACCCTGAGGATCGTAGGCATCGCAAGTGCCGGCTGACAAATCAGGTCCCAACGTCGTTATTGCGAATTGCCCGGTAACAGCCCAATGTGTGTGCTCGAAAAGACATAGTCGTATTCGACGAGAGCCTCATATGGCAGGACGCGCACTGCTGCTGAGGGCGGACCGTGGCAGTCGTTTGATACATCGATCCGTTTGATCGGAATGCGAAATAGCCCCAGTTGCCGGGTGCAGACGGAAAGTGTTTGCTGTCTTTCACCATCATTCCCATTCCGATATAGCTAGCCTGAAAGATCCCCGACCCAAACGATGTGGAACAGACAAAAGTGTTTTTATCGCAGTCTTTTCCAGTCTTGATAAGGCTGATCTCTTTAACGATCTGTGTGCCGTCCGGCCAGATCCCATTCTTCTTGAAGAACTCGAACGCTGCAGGAGCGATGTATGTATCCATCACTTGCGGTGTCGTGATCTGGGAGCCGTCAAGAACGCTACGTCCGTCGGGCTTGATTCGGGTGCCTACATGTTCCCATTGCCGATAGCCGGCGGGAAGGCGAAGGCTTCCGTCCTCTTCGAAAACTGCAGAACGAACAGGAGATGCCGATTCTGACTGAAAAGCCAGCACGTAATTTCTAGCCCAGCCTTCGGTCGTGACAATCATGACCACCAAGGCTGCAAAAGCTCCCAGCGCAATTCCTATGAGGCGGAGACGAATGGTGACTTTTAACAGCCTGGTATTCATCATGGAAAACTCCTGTCCAAATACCGTTCGATCCTTCATGCGGCTGGTTGTCGAATCGAGAATCTACGATATCGATGATAGATATCTATCATCGGCGTCTGCAGGAGCGCTCGGTACCCTATAGAACACGGGCCCAGACCTGTATTTTTCTATAGGTTCTTCTTTGCGTCGACAATACAGCTGGAACTTCAAGTTGCCCGGGAACCGCATCGGGCAGAACAACTGCCAATTGCAGTTCCTGGGAAAAATGCTATTCGCTGCGAGTCGCCTCGAACAGAAACCACCCACGCCGTTGGGCTTGATCGATCCAGTTCTCGAGGAGGCTGGCCGAAGCTATATCGCCCGCTTCGTCGCAGAGTGTATGTACGGCACGCATTCGCAAAACTAATGCCTTCTCTTCTTCATGAAGCTCGCTCAACATGTCGACCGGGGTGACGAAGTCGGCATCGTTGTCGGCGCCCCCTTGTAAACGCGCGATTTGTCCAATCGAGCGAATGGTATTCCCACTGATCTTTCGGACGCGCTCAGCGATATCGTCAGTCATCGCAAAGATCTGGTCCGCATGATCGTCCAGTAGAAGGTGGTCGTCGCGGAAATGCGGGTCACTCATATGCCAATGAAAATTCTTCGTCTTCACGTAGAGCCCGAAGGCATCAGCGAGAAGTGCATTCATAGCAGCGGTGATCTCTGATATGGATTTGGAATCGATGTCGGATGACGTATCCAGTGCGAGAGTTGCGGAGAGCGATCAGTTCAGACCTGTCGGACACGATCTTTCCTTTCGTTTTCTGGAAAATGGGAAGACAACTGACTACCTGTAATAGGCGTTCAGGATGTTGGGGTTTTGACGAAGGTTGTGCTACCCCGCAGCTTCTGGCATCGCCTTCAGCTGCGGGGTATCCGGCGTGTGACTCAACGAGCCGGCAACTCGGGGTGAGCAATCACTGGGCAGTTGATGATCAGACCTGAAGGATGCAGGCCACCGACGAAGGCATTGGATGGTGAGGAGTCGTCACCTGTGCCGCTCGTCAAGTAGCCATCAGCGATCAACTGCTTCTGCTCATCCATCGAAAGAATCCGATGGACTTTGCCTTCCTGTATTGCCTTGGGTGTCCACGCACTCACGTGGGCGTCCCACAGTGGGCTGTAGTTGTTCGATTCCGAGCTGTTGTCGTTGTCCGGGCCGAGGGGGAAAACATTGATGGGGTCGATACCACCGTTCGAAAGCGAGGCGGCAAATCCCTGCTCTTGGCCGGAATCGAGCTTCGTCACACCGTTGGCGTTCGGAGAGAATCCGAGCAGCGCGGAATTATCTGTTGGTTCGGATTTACCGAATGCGGGCAGCATCGCTAGACGAGGCGCAAAGACTCCCTTCTCAAGCACCGCCGGCAGGCTGTCCGATGCGTCGGTGACGAGATGATAGAAGTACTGTTTGCCGCCTTGGACACCATCAAGTATCGACAGTGTGACGGTGCGGTGTTTAATGTCAATACTCACAAGGCGATCATGGGTGCCCGTCTTGTTATCCACAATCTGAGCATTGATCACGATACCGCTCGGCAGGACCACAATCGACGACCAATCCGCGTCGGCGACTGCGCCAGGCTCAGCAACGGCTGGAGGGAAGGGGTTGGGCGAGCCTGGGACTACTTTGTAAACCGGGGAAAAGTCGACCTTTCCCTTGAAGGTGATCAGGCCGTCTTTAATCGTTGCAGTCTGGGCACCTGGGCTGCCGGCCGCCTTGCGGAGCTTCGGCGCATAGTTGATCCCCATCGCCTTCGCGAAAGCGAAGTCTGATGCATCGGTCAGAATGTAATAGACCGATTCACCGCTTGGGTCCATACCGCGAAAGAGGGGCAACGTGACGTTGGCTTTGCGATACGTGAAGTCCACCGCGAGTGCGCTCTGAACAAATACGTGGTCGCTCAGTTTGAACTTCGAGGGTGCGTCAGGGCTATATGCAGGACGATGGCTTTCCCGCGCCTCGAATTTGCTGAGAGCAGTGGCTTCGGAACTTGTTTGTGCGAGGACAACAGCCGGCGCACAGAGTGCCAGCAACAGCAGGATCGATTTACTGTACATTTTCATGACCTTTCGTCGTGTTAGGCCATTCTCTTCATATGGAGAATGACGGAGTTGAACTGCAATCAAGGAGTCGCATTGATCGTTCACATCACCGCTCTTACCTGTTTGCAGACTCTTCGTCAGTGCCTAGCTGGGCATTCTTGAGAAGCCGCTTGCCGTAAAGGCGTGAGCGTACCGCTTCGGTACCTTGATGTTCTCTGAGACGCGACATTTGAGAACCATCCCGTGCGACAGCAGAGGCCCTGTATCTTTCTCTAGGTGAACGCCAGTTTGTAAACCTGGCATGGGAAGATTGAGTAATGTCAATTTCGTCCAAGCTATTTCGAAGCGCGGTGCTTTCCTGTTAGACCTTTGTTGGCGCGGGTACAAGCCGCGCTGAAGACATCAAGGCACCGCCTCAGAATCAACTACTTTCGCCACAACTGAAATGGGGAGTCGAAGCCATCTTTCGCTCTCACGCGGAGTTGCCTCCTGAGTCCACGGTCGACATTGGTCCAAGAACGGCAAGTCCAGTGCCTGGCTATGATCAAGTTGAGATCTCTTAATATTGCGAATGGTGTTCGATCAAAGCCTGTCGATCTGCTCCTATCAAAGGACGGCACAAAGATGGCTCAGTTCCGTGAATTGGACATGCCGCTCACAACCCTTACGTCTGCCTCTGATGAAACTAGGCCAGGACGCGGTGGACCTTCAACGGCACCCGTGCGAGTTGTCGTCTTTGATGATCTGGAGTGTCCTTTTTTTTGCGCGCGTCTCAACCAGACTCTCTTTCCTGATCTCCTCAACAGGTACGGCAATCAAGTCCATTTCGTGTACCAAGACATGCCCCTCGACGAGCATCTAAGGGCGGTCAGAGCAGCGGTCGATACGAATTGCCTGGCGAAGTACAGTGCGCCTGCTTATTGGGAGGCAGTCGACCAGATCCATAAGGTGTCGAGTGACTTAGGCGGACCGGAGCGAATCCTAGCTAAGGCCAACGAAGAGATCGACGCAATGGTGCTTGGAATCGCAAACCAACGTCAGCTGGACGTCTCCGCGATGGACGCTTGCGTCGCAAAACAAGATGCCGGCGTTATCAAACAATCACAAGTGGAAGCGGAAACTCTGGGTGTCGTGAGAACTCCAACGCTCTTTATCAACGGAGTGAAGATAGAAGGTGCAGTGCCGCTACCGTTTCTCTTTCAAATAATCGACGACGCCCTCCGTTCACAGGGTATACAGTTCCCTGTCGTCGCGATCACAAAGTGATTCTTGGGTTAGATGTCTTTGGCGGCCAAGTCAAGACTGTCGAACCTGCGCCATTTGTAAAACCCGATGGAAACGATCCAACTCACAGCAAACAGCAAGACGATGCAGTATCCGAGAGTGCCAAAGTTCCCATTGAGTTCCGTCACGAATTCCCAGAAGACTCCAGTGAGTTGGAAACGTCCCGCCAGCAAACCAAGAGCTTCGATCCCTCCAACCGCAAAGGCCACGACGACCGATATGAACGTAATCGTGAGGTTGTAGTAAAGCTTTCGAATTGGCTTCACGAAAGCCCAGCCGTACGCTCCCAACATAAGGATGTTATCGGTGGTATCAATGAGTGTCATTCCCGCAGCGAAAAGAGCTGGAAAGACAAGGATCGAAGACAGGGACAAGCCCTTGGAGGCTTCTGCCGCCGAAATGCCGAGCAAGCCAATTTCGGTTGCAGTATCGAATCCAAGGCCGAACAACAGGCCCAGCGGATACATATGCCAACTGGCTCGGATCAAGCGGAACATGGGGCGAAAAAGACGGGCGAGCAACCCGCGACTGCCAAGCAGCATGTCAAAGTCTTCTTCAACATACGAAGCACCGCGACGAACTCGCTGGAAAGCCTCGTAAATAGATCGAAGCACGATCAGGTTGATCCCCGCGATTACGAACAGGAAGGTGGTCGATATCAATGTTCCGATGAGCCCTCCAATATCCCTGAATCCGTCTAAGCGATGATGCATAGCAAGCGTGGTGGCGGCAATAGCGATAGAACCGACTACAACCACCGTTGAATGCCCGAGTGAGAACATGAGACCAACCGTAACGGGACGTTTGCCATCTTGCATCAACTTTCGGGTGACGTTGTCGATGGCCGCGATATGATCGGCATCGACTGCATGGCGAAGGCCAAAACCATATGCCAAAAAGGCGCTACCGAGGAGAACCGGATAGTGGCGGAACGCGAGGAACGCCCAGAACCAGGCGGCGAGATTAAATACGATTAAGCCACAGTAAATGCCTATCACTTTCCCTTTCGTGCTGCCTCGCTCATCGATTAATCTTCTTAGTAAACCTGTCATTCGTCTCTCTATTCGCATCGTTTGTGTGGAGAAGATCTGGCCAGCGTTCTCATCCATTTACAGGCTCGCGCCTCCTGGCAAGAATTGGCTTCATGCGTGCCTTCTATTGTCGTCTTGCACTAACTTCGCAATGATGGAAGCAAGATGATTCTCGGTGCCCCCTGCTTGCATGTAGGCGATTTCACCTCCAGGTCTCAAAATGGCAGTGACTGGGACACCAAGACGGCCACCGGGCACAAGGAGACCATAGCGCCGCAATACTGGGGAACTTTTGTCCCCCGCCTTCGCAACTGGATAAGGCAGAGGATGTTTTCGGAGAAATGACAGGATATCCGAATTTTCGTCCATCACTGCGAGACCCACTACATTGATCCTGGGTGTCCGGGTGCGCGCAATGGATTCCATCTCCGGCAACTCAACTATGCAAGAACCGCACCAGGTTCCCCAGAAATTCACGACTGTCCAATACTTTCGATTTTCCGAGAGTGAGACCGTCTTGCCATCCGGGGATTTGAGAGAAAAGTCTGGAGCCTTGAAGCTCCTGCTGACGGTTGGGGAGATCGGCTTAGGCCTTGGGCTGGGACCCTCTCCACTCCAAAAGGTAAGCTTGACGGGGGTGTCGCCCCGCTTCACCGTCAATCTGACTGATTGGGGGTCTGCGGAAGCGAAAATCGACAAAATTGCAGGGGGACCAACCCGCGACGACGGTATACCACCGATGACTTGAATCAGATCATCATCAAGAAGTCCTCCAAATTGCCTCGCGCTACGGTCGAGGTGGATACGCCATCCCTCTCTTTCGAAGACAAGTTGCCCCCGATCAAACCTGACGGTGCTATGTTGTGCCAATAGTGGAAGACTCGTGAGGCTGAAGAGGCATATTAAAACACTCAAAAGTGTCATGATTGATCCCTTCATGACACGGTTATCGCTCGAAGCGAGATTAGAGGTCGGCCGCAGCGCGATGTTCATAGCCTTGAGCGTACTGGTGCAAGAGCGTAGGCGCGACCATCGAATCTGGAGTGAAGAGACTATAGGTTTCTACAGTTACGACTTTGGAGGCACTGATATCAGTGCACATCAGCCTAGAAGCAGAGTCTCGTAGCAACCGTTGGCTAGACTGTAAATGCAGAGGTGGGAGAGGAAAAGAGATGGGTATATCGAGTCATTCATGGATAGGTGCGCAGTCGAAGACTTTCAGCTTCTCCAGGTAATGATGCACATCCGAAATGACTACAGATCCTTCGCCTACGGCGGAGGCAACGCGTTTCACGGACCCGGCTCTCACATCGCCAATCGCGAAGATCCCTGGTCTACTCGTAGCGAAACGCGATTGCATTTCCCATTCAGCTCTGCCTGTCTCGACAAAGCCATTGTGATCGAGGTCGAGATGCTCCTTGAGCCAACTCGTATTAGGATCTGCCCCGATCATGACAAAAATGTTAGTGACGTTGAAGGCACTTCTTGCTCCTGAGGCACGGTCTCGCACCTGAACAGCGTGCAGTCGGTCGTCGCCCAGAACGGCATCGATTTCAGAATGGAGATGCAGCTTGATCTTGGGGGAGCAGATAATACGTTGTACTAGATAGTCCGACATCGTTGCTTCGAGAGTCACTCCACGCACGACGAGATGCGTGCAACCTGCATCCTTAGCCAGATGCAGCGCAGCCTGTCCAGCTGAATTGCCTCCACCTACCACGACTACATCTTGGCCAAGACAGCGGGTCGTTTCGATTGGTGTGGCAGCATAGTGGATGTTTGTCAGTTCATACCGCTCATAACCGGGAACCAGTAGCTTGCGATATCGAGCTCCCGTCGCAATCACGACGGTGCGGGAGGTTACCATACGACCACCCGCAAGACAGAGCCTATGCAGCTTAGAGGAGCTGCTTAGGCCAACCACATTCCGAGCGACCTCAAGACGTGCTCCGAAGCGCTGCGCCTGAATTTCAGCACGCGAAGCAAGTTCCTGTCCGGTTATGCCTGTTGGGAAACCGAGGTAGTTTTCGATCTTGGAACTGGTACCTGCTTGCCCCCCAGGAGCAGTGCCTTCCAGCACAACGGTCGCGAGGCCTTCTGAAGCGGCATAGACTGCGGCCGCCAGACCCGATGGTCCAGCACCCACAATGGCAACATCGAAGATCTCCTCGGTCTCAAACACCTTACTGATTCCCAACTCGTCCGCTAGCACCGTATTGCTTGGATTTTTCAGGACACGCTGATCGGGTAGGAAAACCACCGGCATCTCCGATGGATCCAGATTGAGCCCGTCGAGCAGTAACTGCGCGGTTGGATTCGACTCGGCCTCAATAAGCTTGTTGGGATAACCGTTGCGAACCAGGAATTGGTGCATCCGCATGGTCTCTGCGTCATGACTATGTCCAATCACAATAACGCCTCCATGGGATCGCTGCATGAGAGTTGCCCGCCGTTCGATCCACGCACGGACGATCACGTCCGCGATGTCCAACTCTGTGCGCATTAGGGTTTGCAGTGCGTGAGCATCGATGCGGAGAATTCTGCTCCCTCTCGCCGTTCGGCCGCTCAACAGCCCATCCCGTCCGCTAAGCAGATCCAATTCGCCACTGAATTGGCCCTTTGTTAGGGTCGCCAACGCAACACCGGGGTGCCCTGGCTTATCTTCAAAGAGCTCTATCCTGCCCCTGATGACGACAAACATATCGCCACCTCGAGACCCTCTTTCGAACAGAGTCAGGCTTGCGTCAAACGTCTGAGTCTCTCCATACATTTCGAGGCGTTGAATCATTTCCTGTGTGAGAATCGGCGGCGCGGCTCCCTGCGTAGTGCTCCCCGCGTATCTGGAGGTGTCATCCTGATTAGGTTGACGAGGTGCTCTTCGATTAAGTGCCATCGTCGTGTCCTCTCGTAAGTCCCACGGACCCACGTCTCGTCTTGCTGCTATGTCGTGCCCATCGTTATCGAAAAGCCAGGGCAGAAATCAGAAGTGCCGCACCTCTAAGCGTCGATACGTCTCACTCGGCTTGAGAGTTTGAAGCACTGACATTACTCGCTGAGGTGTCCAAAGAGCATTTCGCTGGAATGCCTTGACCAGGTGCCCGAAAGGACATGAACTGAACAGTGTCCTTGGAAAAGATCAGGTCAAAAAACCAGTCCAATGCAACATGAATACGTTTCTCCCATCGTGGGAGTTTGGTGAGATACACGGTTCTCCACATGAACCACGCTACAAATCCGGAACACTTGTATCCCAGGATTTGGGCAACTCCACTGCGACGACCAATTGAAGCCATCTGGCCGATTGTGTTGAAAGTGAATTCCTTCGTCGGTCGACCGTCCAAGGAAGCAGCCAGATTTTCTGCAAGTACCCTTGCTTGTCGCAAAGCATGCTGGGCTGTAGGTGGATAGTAACCACCATTCCCATCAGGAATCCGTGCGCAGTCACCTAAGGCCCACACATTGGGATGACCCTCTATCAGCATCGTTCTGGTGGTTATTACTCTCGCGCCGTCCGATGCGACTGTGAGGTGCACAAGTTCGGGTGGCGCGGCGTTTCCTCCAGTCCATACAACGAACTTCGTCGGAATGAGTCTTCCATCATCGAGCGTGACATCCTCGGCAGTGACGGCTGTCAGTTTCTTGTTTAGGAGAACTTCGATGCCGCGTGAGACCAGCTTATCCTTGGTGAAGGTGCCAAGTTCTGCTCCGAGTTCCGGGAGAAGGTGCGAACCTGCGTGGATGAGTACTACCCGGAGCATTGAAGGCGAAAGATTCGGATAGGACTGCACGGCTGATTCCATGAAGTCGTAAATCCCGGATACGGTCTCTACTCCAGCGAATCCTCCCCCCGCAACAACCATCGTAAGCATCGCATCTCGCGTAATCTCCGAGCAATCCGGGTCGGCCTCTTCCAAGTGGGCGATCATCCGGTTCCGAAGTGTGATGGCATCTTCCAGAGTCTTCATGGTCATCGCATTCTGTTCCAAGCCAGTGATTCCGCGGAAGTGCGGAACGGAGCCTAACGCAAGGACGACATGGTCATAGCCGAGAAGGTGGGTATGCCGGTCGATCCCATGCGTAATCGTCACGGTCTGTTCAATCAGGTCGATCGAGTTCACGTCTGCGGCTATAAACTCGGTGCGACGGACCATCTTTCGAATCGGATTCACGATGGTCGTAATATCCAGGTCGCTGGCGGCTACCTCATGCAGCATAGGAGTGAACAGGAGAAAGTTGTCCCTGCTTACGAGACGAATCTCCGCGTCTCGTGGCTCTAACAGTCGCTCCAAAACCCGAGCTACCTCTACGCCTGCGAAGCCTCCGCCAAGGATAAGGATTCTAGTTTTACGCGACACGTTTCTCTCCTATTTTTGTAGCTTCCGGGTGTTCAGTTGCTGCTGCGGCGGCCAATAGCGTTCGAAGAGTGACGTTAGTGCACTTGCACTAACGGGCGGCGTGATGGCAGTGCTGCTGGACGTCTATACGAGCAGGGCCTGGTTACCTCTCCCTGCAATTGAAGGGAGTACGCGCCGATCAGCTAGCATTATTGTGTCGATTCTGGCGCGGGAGCGAACTAGCATTCGCTACGGTCGGAAGACTATCGTTTTCTTTAGGTGAAGTCTTGAGTCCTGGAATATTCGAGCTCACGTGATTGAGTGAGGACTTGGCAGGAAGGGGGACTCACGACACAACGATCGCGCGGAAGGCGTTGGAGCAACCTCGCTATGGCAGTCTATATGTTCAAAATGCCTCTGCGAATAGCGATAGATATGGCGTGTGCTCGGTCGTTGGCCTGCAGCTTATCCATGACATTCTTAACGTGAAAGTTTACTGTATTTTCCGATAGAGAGAGCTGTTCAGCGATCTGCTTATTCCGATTACCACTCTGAATCAATCTGAGCACTTCCATCTCGCCCTCCGTGAGATTCTCTTGACCTAAATGTTCGGCAAGACGGCAGGCTACTCCGGTCGGAATATGCGTGCGCCCGGTATGCACCGAGCGGATGATCGAAAACAATTCCTCCGACGGCGTGCTTTTCAAGACATAAGCTGAAGCGCCCGCGCAAAGAGCGCCCTTGATTTCGACGTCACCTTCCGACGTGGTCAACATGATCACGCGAGCGGCGGCGAACTCCTTCCGAATTGCCACCAGGGCGCTTGTTCCGGTCTGGCCAGGAAGTCGTTGGTCCATAAGCGTGATATCGGGTTTATGACGGCGGAACTCTTCGACTGCCTCTAATGAGGTCCCCGCCTGAGCTACTACCTGCATATCTGATTGCGACGCGATAATGATGTTCAGCCCCTGTCGGAAGAGTGGATGATCCTCGACGACCATGATGCGGATTGGGTCGGATGACTGCATTGGGTTTGCTCCCTCTAGAGTTATGACACGTGCCATGACTCCGGAAATGAATCGTGAATATGTGGATGAGGCCAGACGTGAAAGCAACATTTCATCGAGCCCACTCTGATCCTTGACGGTCCAATGCTTAATTGTGAGCACCACCTCCCGAGCCGTTATGGTGGGACGAATCCTGACCGAGGGCAAACAGCTTCAACAGTTGCGACCGTTTTGTAGGTCTATAGGTCTTGAAAACCACTGAGCCGGGAACAAGGAGGATTACCTCGGTTCCATTATTGGATGCCGTTCGCACTGAGAGCTTGGCGCCAATACGGTCCGCTCTTTCCCGCATGCCCTCTAACCCAAAGTGTCCGGTCTTACCGGACTGTAAGGTCTTTTCTCCAATGCCCTTGCCGTTGTCTCTGATCCTCAGCTGAACATTGTGGTTATAGGTGAGTTCAACCGTAACGAGACTTCCTCCAGAATGGACGCAGGCGTTATTGATGGCTTCGTATCCGATCCGGTAAATCTCATCTCTCACAATGGGATGCATGTCGCTGCTTGTCCCGCTGAGGACGTGGGATACCTGGATCGTGCTACCGATACGACAGTCTTCTGCTGCATGGCGAAAGGCCGCAGCTAGGTCGTTGGTGTCGACCGTCGAACTCCTCAGGGAGTTTAGAGCTGCTCGTCCCTCGAGTGTGGCTCGTTCCAACCACGTCGACACCAGATCGAGAGCCTTGTGCATGCGGGCAGAGTCGGTCGGTCGCTCAAGAGCATTGTCTGCAACCATCTTGCTGCCTTGAATTGTCTGGAGCAGCGTATCGTGCAGATCGCGAGCCAACCGCGTTCGCTCTTCGATCCGTTCGTCAAATCTGACCTTCAGCATGGTTGCATACTGTCTCATCCGGAATTGATAGAGACTGTAAGCAAGCATCGCCGCAACAACAACGCATAGGAGCTTGAACCAGATAGTCTGATACCACGCTGGAGGAATCATGAAACCGATAGTGGCTTCGTGTGTGTTCCATACTCCATCGTTATTGCACGCAATCACTCGGAAGGTGTAATAGCCAGGACTAAGATCGTTATAAAAGGCCTGACGGCGCGTCCCCGAGTCGGTCCATTCCCTATCGTGGCCAGCCAGCTGGTAACGGAAGCGTACCTTAGCGGACGCAACATAGCTCAGTCCCGCATAGTCGACCTCAACCACTTGTGGAGATACAGGAAGAGTAAGACTACCGACTAAGGGATGGTCGGTGTGGCCGACGAGCAAATGTTCAATATGAACCGGCGGCGGCAGAGCATTTGATGGAAGTCGCCGTGGGTCGATCATCTGAAGAGCGCTTCCATTGACGGACCACAGCCGCCCATCCGGGCTGAAAAACGGCCGTTCACCACGAAGTCGGGGTAATGCGCCATCGGAGAGGGTGAAGGTCGTAATCGTAAGCTGACTCGTAGCGTTGCTCCACCAGCGGGAGATTTCACTGTCGCGGATGCGCAAAATTCCGCACTGCATAAAGAGCCAGTGGGCACCAACTCGGTCGTTTATTACACTTAGGACGTTCTCGCAAGGAAGACCGTTCGAGCTCTTTATCGCTTGGGCCCTTCCATCCATGTAACGAATGGCACCTTGCGAGGTTGCAATCCAAAGCGCCCCGTCAGGGTCCGACGTCATATCGGCGACACGGCCGTCAAAGCCGGCGGGCTTGATCTGATCAAATGCTCCATTGTGGAACCGATACAAACCGTGAGAATACCCTGCAACCCACAGGCCCCCGCCAGGCTCCGGTGCAAGAACATTCAGTATCTGGTGGTCCGCCAGTGCGGGCGACGGAAAGCTTTCTGCTACACGCAGGTTCTGGATACGAATGAGCGCGTTTCCTCGCTGATCAGCCAGGTTTTGGACGGATGCCCACAGTCGGTGACGAGAATCTTCCTCCATCTCTATGACTTCGCCAACTCTGTCACCATATCGATCAGTGACAGGTGTGAATCGGCCGTGCTCGTATAGAAGGAGTTGTTGGCCTGCCCCCACCCAAATCCGATCATGTGAATCGGAAAAGAGGTAGTGGATTTCACGCTTCAGGAATGGATCGGTGAAGTGGAGAAACTGCCCCTTGTCGAGAAGATTCAGCGTGTGACTCGCCCCAATCCACACGTCCCCGCTTCGGGACGTGGTTATTTGATTCGGCGCACCGGAAAGGCCTTCACGCGAGGTGAAGCTAATCACGGGAAGATCACGAAGGCTGTCGATGCCCCGGTCCGTCACAACCCACAGAGTGTGCTCCCGGTCTTCGAAAATCTGCTTGACTGCATCGCCGCTCAAACCGTCGGTCGTATCGAAGTGTTCAAGTTTCCCCTCGCTCAACCGGTAAAGCCCCTGCGATTCAGTCCCGATCCACAAGTCGCCACTACTATCAGTGCATAGAGATCTGACTGCAAGCTTCCGCCCATCCACTTGTGGCGTTACAAAGGTCTTCCACTTCTTTCCAGTGAGTTTAAGTAGTCCCGCATCTTGCCCTGTCGTCGATATACCACCCCAGATGGAACCTTCCTTATCGACTGCCATTGCTAGAACTGAGTGGTCTGACCTTCCGTGAGAAGGCAGGAGGTAATTCTCCGGAGGGGCATTTTCTCGCCACCGACAAATCCCCTGAGGGCCGCCGATCCAAATTGATCCAGTTTTTTCAGACGTTAAGGAATAGCTGTACATACAACTAAATCCATCTTTCATGCCCTGACAGGAGAGGTGGGTTTCTCCAACCGCGCAGAGCGTGCTCGAAGTCGACAGATTGCCCCAGTCGCCCGTCCAGATGCGCCCTTGGCCGTCCTCAAGTAGCGGTCCTGCCCACCGCAGGCTCTCGGGATAGCTGTAAACGCGTCCGTTGGTTATCCGGGCTACGCCGGCTTCGGTTGCTACGTAGAGACTGCCGTTTCGCGCTCCCAGTACAGATCGAATCGCCGCATTGATTAGAGATTCACCGGCAAGAGGAGTCCATTTGGTCAAGCGAATGCCATCGAATCGGAACAAGCCATCGGTAGTTCCGACCCAGAGGTAACCGTCGCTAGATTGAGTGATCGAAGTTGGCAGGCCATCTAGTCCGCTCTCTCCGAGCCGCCAAGCTGTATGACCGTATTGTGAGATATGCGTTGAGGGATCTAAACCATATGCCACTCGTCCACAGAAAAGGAACATGCAACACAATGCCACCGCAATCATCGATTGTACGGCGAGTCTCCAACGCGTCGCATCTGCGCTGTCTTCGCGACACTCTGGACGCTCCGAACCAAGCGAGGTGAATCGAGATGTAGTGTTAGGCCCGATCCAACTATCCCTTTTCCACATGGGGCAACCTTCGCAAGCACTCTGGCACGGGTTTCGATTTCCGATCCGCGTGCCATGCGCTTCCAGTGTAGACACGGGTGATTGAGATTCCCCTGTAGAACCCTATAGGTGGCCCCACAAAGATTTATGTTTCCCAATCTCAATCGCTGTCGCAACGAGCGCGAGCTTTCACCTGAACTTGACCAACTGAGCGCACTCACGCTGTGGTCAGTGATCCGGACACTCACTCTTAGCCTTAGCTACGCCGTGCTGTCACATGATTCGCAAGTCGAAGAATTTCTGCAACACTCCAGGCCTGGGCAATACACCCGCGAGGAAAAAACGGATGGTCTCCATCGAAGATTTCCGAGACCTGCCCAAGTCCGGCATCGCGCAAGTGGGGGGTAAAGCCATCGAGCCAACGTTCGATCTGGCTCATCGTCGCAGCCGACGATGAGCTCACCGCTAGCTTCGCAAAGAAGAACGGCCCAGCGAGCCAGGGCCACACTGTTCCCTGGTGGTAGGCACTGTCACGGCTCCAACCATCTCCCTGGTAGTTACCTCGATATTGAGGGTCATCCCGCGATAGCGTCCGTAGACCGTATGGAGTCAATAGCTCTTCTTCTACTCTTTGGATGACCCGTGCCGCCGGCTGTCCGGTCAGGAGTGGATAGTGAAGACTCATTGCAAAGATCTGATTGGGACGGAGAGACGAGTCACGCTCGTCACTCCTCGCGACGTCAAATAGGCATCCGCGCTGCTCGTTCCAGAAGACGCCGAGAAAGTTCTCTTGCAGGCGATCTGCAAGGGCGTTATATTCCTCGGCCGCACTCTGATCTCCCAACAAAATTGCGAAGGAAGCGATCGTACGCAATGCGTTGTACCAAAGAGCTTGAATTTCGACTGGTCGTCCGTGCCGCGGTGTGAAGGCGACATCGCCATCCTTGGCATCCATCCACGTGAGCTGCGTGCCTGGATCGCCCGCCCACAGGAAACCCTGTTCATCAGCATGGATTCCATAGCGCGTACCCTCCCGATGAAACCGGATGATCTCTTTGAGTGGGACGTACAAGTGTTCCTTGAGTAATGTGGTCGCTTGCGACTGCCATGTGGGGCAATTCTCATAGAAAATATACTGCCGGATCGCTTCAAAGAACCACAGAGTCGCATCCACCGTGTTGTACTCGGGCTGTTCGCCGGCGTCGGGGAACCGATTCGGAAGCATGCCCCGATCGACATACTGCACGTAGTGAAGCAGAATCTCCCTCGCCAACTGATGCTTCCCCGTAGCAAGCATCAGACCGGGCAATGAGATCATCGTATCTCTGCCCCAATCTCCAAACCAGTGATAGCCGGCGATCGTTGATGTGAATGGTGTTCTGGTGATGGTGAACTGTCCCGCTGCTCTTTCAAGAAGAGAAGTCAAGTCAGAACGCACAGTTTTTTGAGCAGCTGTAATTGGGGACTTCCATCCACGTGTGAGATCTACCTGCTTGTATTGAGCCAATCTTGAGATGGGTTGGCGATCAGTCGAAGCGATAAGGCTAAAACAACCCTCACTGTCCAGAGTTGCTGTTAGGCGCAACGGACTGAACAGGTCTTCTTCATGATCAAGCCCCCTCTCTCGCTCGCGCTCGTATTCAAATCGTCGATACCAATAACCATCTACTTGCACTTCAGCGGGGTCATGAGCGATGTACAACTTTGGTAGACCTTGGTATGGTTGCAGCGTTAGAACCCCGTCCCTCTGCTCGACCGCGCGATTTATGGCTTGATTCTCATGGGTGGTTGCGTGATAACCACGAAAGGCAATGAGAGGTCTTACTTCGAGAAAGAAGTGCTTTCCGGAGCCTCTCTTGCCAAGTGCGTATTCGATGATGGTGGTGCTTTGACCTTGAACCATCGATACCGTTCGCGTAATCTCCCACTGTCCGTTGCTATAGGTGAAGACCGGATCCGGATCGAGTCGGAAGCCTATCAGGTTTAGATAGCCGGGAGGATGAACAACATTCTCCGAATAAAGGTTGGTGGATAAGGGGAACCGCACTCCATCGACGACAAGGGTATCTTCCAACTGCGACAGGAGGACAAGTCTTCCTAGAGGAGCCTCCATCGAAGCCACAAGCAAACCGTGATATCGCCGGGTGTTCATCCCCGCGACCGTGCCAGCCGCATAGCCACCCAGACCATTCGTTACCAACCACTCCTTCGTCCTCAGGCTATCCAGATCGGAGCACTCATTCGAATCGAATTTGATCACGGCTTTTCCGTTTCTCTGTTGCGGCAATGGCCAGCTCTTCTGGAGGAATGATAAAAATGGCGTGCTGCCTCCGTATCCGACGGAGTCTGAATTGCTTGCCCAGCGAAGAAGCAATTCCTCTCGAATCAGAACGCCATTGTCGGCTTTAGAAATTTTCAAGTTTCGCCGTACCGAAGTTGGCGTGAAAGCGTTCACAATAAATCGATACCGTACCGAACTTCTTGAAATCAACATCCTTGGGCACCGTATAGTCTTGATCTCCTTGATTTCCTTTGAGATCGCCAAGATCAACGTTCTTCACGGCCGCCAGAGCAAAGTCTTTCGTGGGGTCGGTGGACGTCCCGTCTATCAACAAAACGTGCACGGCGGGTCCGTTGGAAGTAGAAAAGTCAGTCAATCGCAAAACACGGCTGCCGTCCGCTTGCTGATACACGGTAGCGCGGCCAGAAGTCTTATGGACCTCTCCCACAAATCGGCCCGTCAACTGCGGTGTCAGTTGACCTGAGGCCTGGGCGGGAGGGGCTTCGTTCACCTTCTTATTAATGAAGAGCTTCTCGGGGCGAAAGGCAAACCAAAGCCCCGCGAGAATGACCACTCCGATAACACTTAGAACAATTCGTTTTGGTGTAGCGTTCGTCGAGGAAGACTTCATATTGGATCTCCTGATGGGATTGTCGGGGGAATAGAGCGATCGTGCTACACGCATGGCGATCTACTTTTCGAGTGGTGCAGTTCCAAAGTTGGCATTGAAGCGCTCGCAGAAGATTGCAACAGATTTATACTTCGCAAGATCGATTTTTGCCGGAAGAACATAGTTCTGATCGCCCTCATTGCCTTTCAGTGGTCCCAGATCAATTCGATCGACTTTTTCGGTGAGAAAATTTTCGTCGTCCTTCGCGTCAGCCGCCGCGATGAGCAAAACGTGTACGTTCGGACCATTTGAGGTCGAGAAATGGGTAAGGCGGAGCACGTTTCCACCTGTCGCCTGGTATACCGTCGCCCGGCCTGAGGTCTTGTGAACGGCACCGTGAAAAGTTCCGGTCGCTAGGATCGCGCCCGACTGAGCTAGAGAGGACATCGCAGGCAACGCCAGAACAGCCGACATTGCAATGATTCTGTGAATCTTCATAGTTTTTTTCTCCGGTGCAATGTGCTCGAAGGAAACAAGCGAGTCCGTCGGCGGGGTGGATCACTGTGCTGAGGTAAGCATCGACTCTGCGTGGATGAAACACCCCCCCGGATCGAAGAGTGCCAAACCTGTTCTTTTCTACAGGCCCCAAAGATTCGATTTGATCCCTGACAGCTGGTTTGGGACATAAAGATGCAAGCATCGTGAACTTCAGCGCATTCTCAGGAAGGTCAAGAGCTTCGTTCCAGGGGATGGATACGCAACCATAATTTGGTTGCGTATCCCAAAACGCCACGCCATCTACAGTTCGATGAGTAGGGATGAACTGCTATTGTCACTCGGATTCGGCGGACGCCGAATCCAGTCTCCCTGGTCAGACAGGCAATCCAGCCCTGAGGACTGCGCAAATAGGGTTTAGGATTTCGGTAAGGCTGGGACTATGGAGAACTATAGGCAGAACACTGTGGAAAGTGACTTTGCGGCCTTCTAACGACACTATACGCTTGGTCGTAATGATTCCTTGGTCGTGATGATTCACTGTGTCGGTGTTCAATTTCGGAAGCGTGGCTCTCCTTCTGTGAGACCACGGATCTGCCTGGACTGGCGAAATTCGAAGTCGCTAGGGGGTTCGGACAATGGAAACGCTTCATATCTCTATCTTCGTCTTGTACTCCGTCGGGATCTCTCTAGTTGCCGCCCTCGGCTCGGGCCTGCATGTGATGTACCGGCGCGGTGTTCGCCGTCACGAACGGGTACTCGACGATACCTATTCTCAACGTTTTGAGCAGCGCACGCTGGTAGCCAAGTCCGTCCACCCACATTTAGAGCAGATGATTCGTCGCAGTAAATCCGTCATTGATCAGGTACAACGGAAAGCAGATGGGCCAGAGACCACGGATGCCCTGAATCAGGTGTCAGAGTGGCTTGCTGGAGCGGCAGGAGAGAGTGATCGCGCGCTCAGATCACTTGAAAGTGGTTCTGCTACAGCGTTCAATAATGGTTACATCGCGAAAGGAGAACATGCCTACACCCAGACAAATTCGCATCATGGTCGTTGAAGATCATCCCGTATTCCGTGAAGGGCTAAATATGATCATTGCAGCCGAAGCGGATATGGAGACCGTGGCTCAAGCATCGACCGCCGAGGAGGCACTTCAGGAATATCGCCGGACCAGGCCAGATGTGATCCTGATGGATCAGAGGTTGCCTGGTGCAAGTGGCACGGAAGCCTTGATTGCCATCCGAAGCGAGTTTCCTCACGCCAAGATTATGATGCTCACAACCTCAAGCGGGGATATCGAAATTCAGCGTGCTCTCCGCGCGGGCGCTACCGCGTATGTCCTTAAAAGCACGCCGAAGAATGAGTTGCTAAGGATCATCCGGACCGTGTCGATGGGGCGTAAGCATATCCCATCCGACGTAGGCAGTAGTTTGGCGGAGCACATGGGGCAGGAGGACCTGACGCCGCGCGAGTTGGAAGTCCTTGAACTGATCCGCGAAGGAAACAAGAACAAGCAGATCGCCGATCAGTTGGGTATCTCGGAGACCACCGTCAACTTTCACATCAAAAATATCGTTGACAAACTGCAAGCGAATGACAGGACGCACGCGGTCACGATCGCCTTGCGGCGGGGTTTGCTCCAGATTTGAGCCACCTTCACCCAGAACGGACACAGTGTCAGAGTATGAACGTCCAGGCAAACGCGAACTTATCACGTCATCTGGCTCTCCTGGCCGCAGTACTGCTGCTGATCTTCGCGCCCCCCACAGCACAGTCTGTCGAACCTACGACAAGGCTGACACAGCTTGCCCATCGGGCCTGGCGCACGGGCGATGCCGGTTTGATGGGTACGCCGCAGGCTCTCACTCAAACCACGGATGGCTACATTTGGGTAAGTACGGAGAATGGCCTGTATCGCTTTGACGGCATGCGGTTCACCAAATGGACTTCACTAGCCGGTGAGTCTCTTCCCAGCATCTCTTTGTGGCATCTATTCGGAGCCCGTGACGGATCGCTTTATGTGAGCACTGACCGAGGTCTCGCGAGGATCAGAGGGGGCCACGTTTACACATATCCCGGAAGCCCGCGCTGGCCGGGTCCATTCGTCGAGGACCGTAACGGCGGGCTATGGATGGGCATCAGTGGAGCTCACAACAATCCAAGTGCGCTCTGTGAGGTGGGTGAGACAGATCTCACCTGCTTCGGAAAGAGTGAAGGATTCTCCTGCGTCAGGGGAGTCTCGAATACGACGAGCTCCGACGGCTTTCTTTGGGTGGGAAGCGCCGAGGGCATCTGCCGCTGGAAGCCCGGAACGAGACCCGTTACCGAACTTGTTCCATCACTCTCAAATGGTAGAGGGTTAAGCTCGATCACCAGCATGGCCAGTACCACGGATGGCGAGCTCTGGGCTGGGCTGAAAAAAAGGGGGCACGGGGCCGGTCTCCTTCGTCGAAAAAACGGACACTGGATCTCCTACACGGCTCCAGGAGTTGACGGCCGTATCTTCTCGGTATCCGCGCTCCTTCCAGACGAAAATGGAGCTCTATGGATTGGAACGGCCGACAAGGGTCTCTATCGAATTGTCGGCGGGCGTTTGGATCACTTTGACGCGATTGATGGTCTTAGCGATCGCAACGTTCTTTCGATCTTCGAGGACCACGAACGAGGAATTTGGGTTGTCACCCCGAAGGGCATTGATCACTTCAGGGATTACGCCGTTCTAAGTTTCACGGCAAGTGAAGGCTCGCTCGCGGACCATGCAAACGGTGTTGCGGTGGATCGCAGAGGATCGGTCTACTTGGGGAGCCACACACTGGCTCAACTATCGGGAAAGTCTCTGATTCAACTAAGGGACGATAAAGGCCGGCTACTGGAAGATGTGCAATTCCTTTTCACGGATTCGCGAGACAACGTCTGGATTGGATCTGGGGATCGGCTCTTTGTAAAGCGAGATCAGCGGATTGCTTCCGAAGTATCTGGATTTCCGGTTGGAAAAGGCGAATACGTAGCTTACATCACGGAAGACCACACGCATGACATCTGGGCATCTGTAGAAAACCTGGGTAACCAGGAATCCAGCCTGATTCAGATTCGCAACTATCGGGTGATCGACCGAATCGAAGTCTCCTCCGTTGTGGGAAAGCAGGTCATGAATGCACTTGCGCCGAACGCCGCGGGAGGCATTTGGATAGGCGGATCTGTGCATGGCCTGTTCTCGTTTCGTAACGGCCGACTTGAACGGGTAGCCGCGGGCGGCTTCAATGACAGAGTCGAGAACCTCATGGAGGATTCAGACGGCGCTCTCTGGATCGTGACGCAGCAAGGCTTTATTCGATACTTCGAGGGTCAGGCTAGAAGTTTGACCACCGCCTCCGGGATGCCGTGCGATAGCGGGGTCAACATCCACGACGATGGCCGCGGATTCAAGTGGTTCTATCTCCATTGCGGTATAGTGCGTGTATCCGACTCCGATCTTGCCGCGTGGTGGAAGAATCCTACCGAGCGTGTTCATGGCCGTGTCTTTGATGCGCTCGAAGGAGCACGCCCAAATCTCTCAAATGGAAATCCGGCGCAAACTTCTGATGGCAAGATATGGTCCGCCAGCGATTATGACTTCCAAGTCATCGATCCGCAACGCTTGCCCTTCAATGAAATGCCCCCACCGGTGAAGCTCGAACGGTTAATCGTCGATGGTAACGAAGTTTCATTCGGTCAACATCTGAAACTGCCTATGCACACGCGTCAGATCGAACTTGACTACGCTGCTCTGAGCTACGTGATCCCCGAACGAGTACACTTTCGTTACCGTCTGGATGGCCATGATTCCAACTGGACAGAGGTTGGCCGAAGGCGCCAGGCATTCTACAACGATTTGAAGCCGGGTCCTTACATATTTCACGTTACCGCTTGCAACAATGACGGGGTATGCAACTGGCGGGGCACAGAGCTTGCTTTCACCGTGCCGCCCGCATGGTTCCAAACTCTTTGGTTCCGCGCCTTGGCAGCGCTCTTATTTTTTGTGATCGTATTTTTCGCATATGTGTATCGGTTGCGTAGGTTCGCCAAGACTCTTAGACAGCGTTTCGACGAACGATTACAGGAGCGGATTAGACTTGCACGGGATCTTCACGACACACTCCTCCAAACGATTCAAGGTAGCAAGATGGTTGCAGACAATGCGCGGGAACACTTGGATGACTCACGTATAACGGGTCGCGCATTGGATCGCCTTTCGGAGTGGCTTGACCGTGCGAGCATAGAGGGCAGAGCTGCATTGGAAGCCCTGAGAAGCTCCTCCGTAGAGGCCAATGATTTGGTAGGAGCACTTCATCGCGTGGCCGATGATTGCATTATGGGCGCCAGGACGGCTGTCAGCATTTCAACGGTAGGCGCGATTCGGGAGATGCATCCGATTGCGCGCGATGAGGTGTATCGCATAGCCTATGAGGCCATCCGTAACGCCTGTGCCCACTCTGGAGCGCGTGATTTATGGGTCGAACTAGAATACAAGAGACGCTTCCACCTCACGGTCCGAGACAACGGGCGCGGTGTCGATGAGGACGTCCTGCGAAGCGGCAAATCGGGGCATTTTGGCTTGGCAGGGATGCGCGAGCGAGCGCTGTTTATGGGTGGCAGTTTCAACATATCGAGCTCCCCTCAGAGTGGTACGGTTGTGTCCGTTGTCATACCGGGGCAGGCAATCTACAGGAATCCGTCCAGGAGACTTCGCGAATGGCTAGTTGAGCCCTTCCAATCGAAAGCTGATCCCCACAAAGACAAGTTGCTCTAGCGGTCAACCGTCTCACACCAGTTCACATCTTCCTTGACTGGATTAACGTTGCAACCGTAGGGGTGCGGGCGTTCGTCTCCGGAAGCTTTTAGTTCCCATCCGGCCCGCATGGATCATGGATCGCACGAATCCCACAGAGCAACCATCACCGCTACGCGGATGCAGCGATTGCTTTGCTACAGCACGTAGAGACGGATCGCACGACAATTTCGTTGCGTTTGCTGCGTCACCGCCAATTTGAAAACTGGTTAGATATGGCAGACAAGGTGTAAAAGAGGTCTCATGAGCGTTGAGATTTGCCGACCACGCGATGATGATCGAAAGCGCCATGCCCACGATCCTTCGCGCGCGCTTGTATTGAGCTTCTGTTGGATGTGGCTTATTTCAGTCCTATCTGTTCCCGCCAGGGCCCTTGACCCCAACATGAATGTTTCTCAGTTCGCCCACGCCGCATGGCTGACTCAGGATGGATACTTTAGTGGGCCGCCCAGCGTGATTGCCCAGACCAGCGATGGTTACCTTTGGATCGGCACAGGATCCGGTCTAATGCGCTTTGACGGTTCACGGTTTCTGCCATGGGCATCCCCGGATGGGAAACGCTTGCCATCGAACTGGATAACCTCTCTGCTCGGGGCAAGGGATGGAAGTCTCTGGATTGGGACACTAGCCGGCCTTGCGCACTTCGTGGACGGGAAACTGGTCCAGTTTCCCAATTTTGGCGACGCGGTATTTTCGCTCTTTGAGGACCCTGCAGGGAAAATCTGGTTTACGCGTGATGGCGTACAGAGATCGCCCCCACTTTGTGAAGCTTCAGGCACCCTCATTCATTGTCTAGACAAAACAGATGGCGTCTCGGTTACGGGCCTTTCAGCTACGCTCATAAGGGATATATCAGGAAATCTATGGGCGGGCACAGATCGTGGCCTCTTCCGCTGGCAGTCGAATTCTTTCGCGAACTATCTTTCGCCTGGACTTGAGAACTCAGAGGGGCATGACGGCGTGACGGCCCTCGCGCAGGGTCCGGATCGATCGCTATGGGTTGGAATGGCTTGGACTGGTAGAGGCCGGGGACTTCAGCAGTTCAGAGACGGAATTTGGAAGCCCTTGATCGAGCCGGGTTTGGATAGCTCAACCTTGAGCGTAATCGCCATGTTGCTCGACCGCATGGGGAACTGTGGGTGGGAACGGCAAACCAGAGGATTTATCACATCCACGGCAGCCATGTAGATCGATTTCGCTCGGAAGACGGCCTCTCTGTGAACAAAGTCAGGAGTTTCTATGAGGACCATGAAGGCGGGATTTGGGCTGTTACGACGCGTGGTATTGAGAGTTTCCATCGACCGCAGGTCGTTACATTTTCAACGCGAGAAGGGCTCAGCGTAGACAACGTGGTGTCCGTCGTTGTCTCTTCGGACGACACAGTTTGGCTTGCCAATGGCAATAGCCTGGACTCGATAAAGGACGGCCATATATCGTCCGTTCGATCGGGCGCAGGTCTGCCTGGCAACGAGGTGACTGCGCTCTTCGCAGATCACGCCGGTCAATTGTGGGTGGGCGTCGATTATGATCTGTTTTTGTACAAACAAGGCCGGTTCAGCCGCGTCGTTCGGAGCGATGGAAGTTCGACCCGGTTCATCGTAGGGATGACCGAAGATATAAACCATGACATTTGGGCTGAAGTCAGTGGGTCGGATAAAGAGTTGATCCGTATCCGAAACTTGAAGGTGGTTGAGGAATATCCAGCGGCCGTGATTCCGTCCGCGCGCCTTCTCGCAGCTGATTCACATGGCGCAATCTGGTTGGGACTTCGAGATGGCAACTTGGCAAGATTCCGCAACGGCCAAGCTGATGTATTTGCTTTTCCGCACTCGGAATCGGATGAGGTCCGCCAGGTCGCTGTCAATTCCGACGACTCCGTATTTGCCGCAACGGCATATGGCTTGATTGCATGGCGAAATGGCAAGACTCAAACCCTGACCTCTCGCAACGGCCTGCCCTGCGATGCCGTTATCGGAATGAATTGGGATCATCAAGGGGCGCTGTGGCTCTATATGGAGTGCGACTTGGTTCGAATAGATAAAGAAGAGGTTCAAAAATGGTGGAATGCCCCGACAGCTAGAGTCATCACAAGGGTCTTCGATTCATTCGATGGCCTACAGTCTGGAAAGGCCGACAACAACCCGACCGGACAATCAAGCGATGGAAGACTCTGGTTCGCGAATAAAGTTGTCTTGCAAATGATCGATCCGAGTCACCTGTTTCGCAATGAAATCCCACCCCCGGTGCATGTGGAGAGCGTAGCAGTAGATGGAAAGCAGTTTCTGCCGCGGGGACAGTTCGTCTACCGCCCCTGGTACGTGATTTAGAAATCGACTATACGGCATTAAGTTTCGTTAACCCACGATGAGTAAGGTTTCGTTACCGGCTTGAAGGTCGAGATGCATCCTGGCAGGAAGCAGGCACGCGTCGGCAGGCGTTCTACAACGACCTGGGTCCTGGGCAATATCGGTTCCATGTGATCGCTTGCAACAATGATCAGGTTTGGAACGAAGCCGGAGCAACTCTAGTCTTCAACATTCCGCCCGCGTGGCACCAGACCAACTGGTTCAGAGCGTTGTGTGTGGTTGTGCTGATATGGCTGACTTCTGTGCTGTATCTCGTAAGGATGAATAGGTATGCCAAATCCATGAAAGTGAGATTTGATGAGCGATTAGGCGAGCGAACGAGACTAGCTCGTGAACTGCATGACACGCTGTTACAGACAATTCAGGGAAGCAAGCTGGTGGCTGACGGAATAGAGGAATACCTGGATGATCCCCTCAGGGCGAAGCAGTCTTTAGCGAAGCTTTCGCAGTGGCTTTCGCAGGCGATGGATGAAGGTCGAGCCGCTCTCGAATCTCTTCGTAATGCGGCGTCATCCGAAGAGCTATCCGAGGCTCTTCGGCATATCGCGAATGAATGCGCTCCCAACTCTATGCGGGTATTTCTGACAGTTACCGGCAATGTCTGCCCCCTCCATCCCGTCGCCAGAGATGAAGTGTGTTGCATAGCATTTGAAGCGATTCGAAATGCCTGTGCTCATTCCAGCGGGTCAGCGATGACGATAGCCGTGAGCTACGATCGCGACCTTAAGATTCAGGTTGACGATAACGGACGCGGTATCGATCCAGACCTGATACAAACAGGTAAACCAGGTCACTTCGGAATTACAGGCATGAAAGAGCGTGCATCCAAGATCGGCGCGCGTCTGCTGCTGCGGACGTCCATAAAGGATGGAACGAAGTTCTCGCTCCTCGTTCCGGGACACGTAATCTTCCGATCTTCTGCGCGCCGTTGGTCGCGGCTCCTATATAAACTCACATTCCCATTTACGAAGAAATAGATAACGCCAGGAAGGTCAATGGTGACGCATGAACGCGGCAGAGACAGCGATTTGCGCCCGGAGAAACGCCTGCTCACTCGGATTCTCCTGAGGCGGTTGTTAGCGCAACTTCAAGGCACTGGCGTGGGCACAGTTCATTGATCGGAGCAGTGCTGGATTTGCTCTAACCAACTTTTGAACCCCGAAACCGCGGTTAAGAACAAGCCACTACTAGATTATGCAGGCAAAAGCCCTAATTTTTGGGGGTGCTCCACAGGACATAAAGACCAACAATGGAAGTATGGTCTGTGACTGGATGATCGGAATCGTTCTAGCGAAGATCCTCTTGGCCCGTGTATGGGATCCAGCTTTCGTGTGCTCGCGCAAGGTGACGAGTAGTACGACGGAATCGGAATTCTCGAATTCTCGCGCCATCGCGAAACCGGCTCCCTCCGGAATCCTTGTGGCTAGGTTTCTGCATCAATCCAGCACTTCACCGAAGCACTAAAACCTTTATGACCGTAGTCTTCCACTCGAGCGAGGGCAATATGAAACCGTTTGTGATGGCCATGATCGTGATTACGAGTGCATCTATCTATAGTCCCGGGCAGTCGCAGTCGACATTGCGGCCCGTGCTTCCTCGCGAACATGAGACGTCAATCCCTTTCCATCTCAAGGCAGGCGGTTTCATGATGGTAGATGGAAGTGTGAACGGAGTTGGAGGCGAGTTCATGTTTGATACAGGGTCTCCATTTTCGTTCTTCTTGAACGACCATCGACTGGATCTTGGACCGGGAAAGGTTCTATCGCATGGAGGCGCCGCATCTGGGCAGAGTATTACCGTCATGCTCCATCAGGGCGAGACCAAAATCACGGTGGCCAACGATATAAGGATTGAAGGCGTTGAAGAAGTTCGCGTTTCGAATTTCGATTTTGTCGAAAAGGAAGTGGAATCCGATTTCCTCGGATTTATGGGGCGCGACCTGGTGAGAGGCGGAGCCATGTTGGTCGATTATGACACGAGCAAACTTGTCGTCCTTAAACGCGGCGCGGACTTGTCCATATATGGCACGGGGATCGTTCTTCACTTCGCTCCCAATGCAGCAGCACCTTCAGTGACGTTTCACATCAAGGACGTTTCAATCACAGGGAGTTTCGACACGGGCAGTCTTGGAGAGTTCGTCCTCACGAAGGAAACGCGACATCAGCTTCTCCAAAGCGGCGCGCTTCGGGAAGAAAAGCCAGGAGCGGCAAATACTACCTATGTCTTGAGTGGGCTTACGTATGAGGGGTCAATGATCACGTTGCGCGGATTGTCCCTGAAAACCGGCAATACCAATCGGATCAGCGGCTATATGTTTCTGAAGAATTTCCGGGCTCTCTGGAACCTTGATGAAGGCACGATCAGCCTTCTGGAACGCGAGGTTCCTCTTGACGCACACTCTGTTGCTCGTCTATGATCCCCGAGCACCCAGAGAGCAATAATCCGGAGGCATTGGTAGGCGTTACTTAGGGCACCAGCCAACAAGTCCCGTTGGATCCACGCAATACTTACTTAGAAACGATCTCCGCTAACGTGAGACTGTACAAATAGTCTGCGTCTGACCATTCTTTGATGGGCGTGAAGCCAGCTTGAAGGAGCCAAGAACCCATCATTGCAGATGAGAACTTGTAGCTGTTCTCAGTATGGATCGTTTCGCCACGAACAAATTGAATCTCCAACTGAGGGTTCTCAGGACTTGCTGGAATGCGAACCTGCTGCGAGATCTTGGATTCGAGGTGCATCTCAATGCGGGATTCGGTGGGGTTCCATACTGTCAGATGCTTAAAGTTACTTAGCCGAAAATCTGTACCGATCTCGCGATTCAGTCGCCGAAGCACATTGAGGTTGAAAGCAGCCGTCACTCCTGCCGTATCGTCATATGCTGAGACGAGTGTCGCCTTGTCCTTGACGCGATCTGCGCCAATAAGAATCAGGTCTCCTAGCAATAGCTCTCCGCGAAGTTTCAACAGTAGATCGAGGGCGTCTGGCGGTGAGAAATTGCCGATGCTCGAACCGAGGTACATCAAAAGGACCCGCGTGTCCGGAGGCCGAGCGTAATTGAGAGCTTCAACCGTATAGTCGGTTATCTGTGGCGAAACAGTTATGCCCGGAATGGACGCTTCGATGTTCAATCGTGCCGCCCTCAGCGCCGTCGCTGATACATCAATGGGATGATAGGAGACCGTACCCTGGCGCCGAGCAAGCTCCGACAGGAATATGCCTGTCTTGACGGCTGTTCCAGCTCCGAGTTCCACGACCATCACTCGATGCCTTCCAAAAGCTAGCGACACGATCTTGGGGGCGTAGTCGGTCAAAATCTTCCGCTCCGTCCGGCTGAGATAATACTCTGGCAAAGCTGTAATTTGTTCAAAGAGGAGCGACCCTTCCGCATCGTAGAAGAGCCAAGGGGCTAGGGTCTTAGGCTGACCGAGCAATCCTTTGATTGCCTCGGCCACGACCGCTCCGCAATAATCAACGACGTTAGAGTTTGTTGACATCGATCCTCACTTGAAAATATGTACAGCAATCAGACCAGATCAGGCGAGGAAGATCGCCTGGCCAGGCACGAACAGGGTGACGATCGTGCCTGTTGCCGAACTGACAACCGTGAGCTTTGCTCCGATGCGAGCAGCCCGCTCGCGCATACCGATCAGCCCGTAATGACCCGATCTGCCGGCTTGCAGGATGTGCGGGGCGATGCCTTCGCCATCGTCCTGGATACTCAAGAGCATATTTTGATCGTAGACAAGCTCGACGATGAGGCGGTTACCTCGGGAATGGTTGCAGGCATTCAATATGGCCTCATGTCCAATCTTGTAAACCTCATCTCGAGCGATTGGATGCATTTCCCTGCTCTCCCCGATAACCACCAATTCCAAATCCATCTGAGCATTACAGCCGTTGAAAGCCTCTCGTAAAGATCCGGCGAGGTGATTGTTCTCGGTTGTAGAAGCACGAAGAGAGTCTAAAGCAGCTCTACCTTCAAGGACAGCGCGCTCCAGCCAAGAGGAGAGGCGGTGAAGGGCAATCTTGGCCGCGGGCTCTTGCACATTATTCCGTTCATTGTCAGCCACTAGTTTTCCGCTTTGAATGGTTTGTAGCAACGTATCGTGCAGATCGCGCGCTAGACGGGCCCTCTCTTCGAGCCGTTCGTCAAAGCGCATCTTCATTGATGCCGCCTTGAGGCGGAGTCGATACAGATATAGCGAGCAGCCAATCGCAATCACCAGAAAGCCACATAACAGGCGAAACCATACAAATTGGTACCACTCGAGTATGTCCCCCAGGACATAGGCCATGAAGAAGCCGAATGACCAGATCGTAGCCGATCCCCATAGGAGCATACGGCTGAACTTACTCACCCGCCCGCACATGGTCGGATCATCTTCTATGCAAACTTCCCCTTCCTTGATCCGAGGAGCCATCCAATACGTCATCATGAAGCTCATGCTAATAAGCGCGGCGGCGATAGCGAACGTCCACACTTTATGCTTCGACATAGTCACAAGCCATGGAGCGACTGAGAGCGCGGAAGCTACAGAGGCTCCCATCCCCATCAATACGAGCAATGACGGTAAGGCGCAGCAAAGGAGCGTGCTGAAGGATCCAAACAGTGACACATAGTTCATCAGTGACGCCTGACGAACCCGCTTGATCGCTGGCATTGGAAGCGAAGAAGCTGTCATTTGGACACCGCGATCGTCTTGTATCGAAGGGTGACCGGAACCTTACCTCTCGCCGACTGAGGTAATACACCTTGTACGATTACAGATTTTCCCATTAGGGACGCAACATCGACTCCTTGAGCGAACGGCACTAATGCATAGCGATCGTTCGTGCCTGTTACCTGCAGGAGCGGTGCTTTCGACGAGCCTGATAGAACACCCTCGACAAGCACATCTGCATCTTGATGTGCGAAGCCGTTCTTTTCCACGGCCTCGTTGAACTGTCTCAGTTCAGCTGTACTTCCAGCCGTCAATTTGATCGTTACCAGCCCCTTGTTCAGGTCGACATCAACGCCGCTGACCCCACGGACGTTCTTCATAGAGAGCCGGATTGCGAAGGCGCACGGAGGACAGTCCATTCCGAAGACCGTCATATTGATCTGCTTGTACTGGCCCTGAGCGGTCAGCGCACACATTCCAAGGATTCCGGCAATTGCAATCTTCTTCATCACCAATCTCTTCAACGAGAGCGACTCCGCGACGAGTATTTGAGGTAGCTGAGGTTGATTCCGAAACGAATGCGCTCACGGCCATAAATGGCATCCGATTCATCACGAATGATTGGACCCTGGACGCCAGCCTCGACTGCGAATTCCTTAAAGATCCCCAAGACTGAAGGTCCCAGCCACGCCGTAGTGGAACTGCTGTTTGGCAGAATGGTTCCGCCGCTTTTCACCCCTCCGGTATGCTCGCCAGTTAACTCGACAAACCCGCGGTAATCCCATTGGTCCACGCCTCGACGCAGTTTAGATGGGCGGTAGCCATATGTCACACTCCATGAGGTCGTGTCTGGTCTCCGGTCGTGTGAGGCTTCGGCAAACCGGGTGTAACCGCTGCCGACCCAAAGATATTGACTCCGCGAAGTCATCCCCGCGGCTAAGGATCCCGCGACACCCGGTGCTCGATGCAGATTGCCAAGTACGCCCGTGGCAGATTGTGGACCTGGAGCAACCGCGCTTAGAGACACTGTTGACTCCAACCGGCGCCCCACACCTCTGCCTGAGTCGAGAAAGCGCCAAGACGTGCCAGCTGCCCACTCTGAACCGCTCATGATTCGGCTTTCTGGCAGATCGCCTGTTCCGAACATGGCAGGTAGAAAGGCGTTGAGGGTAACGTGCGGCCTAAGTCCATACCCAAACCCCGAGCCAGTTGAAAATTGAGTTCCCCCAGATCCGGTACGGCCAAAGAGTCCAGTGTCAAAACTGAACTCCCCTTCAGCATTAACAGGCGTCGCGTAACTGAACAAGGGGCTATGATCTGCTGCGTACGCTGAAGATGACATGATCATAGAGCACACGCAAAATAATGCGAATCGCGTCCACGTTTTTTCGATCAAATCACGTGTACTACGGAGTCGTACCTTGGACCTGTGCCAAGCGACCGCATTTTTACCTTCGCGCTGCCCCAAGCTTCTGATGCACCCAAGACGCGTATCGAGAGGCCTCCAGCGTGATTTGGCAGACGCGTAAGCATTGCACATTCGATAAGCATATGTGGCGTGAGGAATTTGCCGCCCATAGAAAAACATAGGTATCTATCAGTTTTTCTCACGTAGAATAATGTGGACCTAAACGCAAGTTACGTCTCAGCAAGCGTGATCGAATCATCGCTGCATATCGGTTCGTCTTGTGTCTGTGAGCGGGTTGGTTGAGGCGAAGATCTTCCAATTCCCTTTCCAATTCCGAGCGGCAAAGGTCTCTGGCAGACAACGCCCGTTCAACAATCACCGCAGGCGTGGAAGGTCTTCTCCCGAGTCCTATGTGCATTGAACCGTCTCTGAAGCATCCGGCGGGCACGGTGAAGCCGGGCTTTGATGACCCCTTCCGTTGACATAAGCGCCTGCGCCGTACAGCGGACACTACATTCATCGATAAGGCGCATCTGCAACACTTCTCGGTAAATCGTTGGAAGATCCGCTATGGCTCGCTGCAAATGAGATCGCAACTCAGTCCGCTCCAGACGTAGTAGAGCACTTTCCTGTTTGTCGCAGATGTATCGAGCGGGTAGCGGCGCCGTCTGACTCGAAAGAGAATCCAAAGAAACGGCAACCCCGTTTTTGCGACGCCGTAAACAGGCCCGCGCCTCGTTCAGGACAATGCTGGTGAGCCAGGTGCTGAATTTAGATTCAGATCGAAAACTTGCTAACTTACGATATGCCCGCAGAAAGCTCTCCTGAGCGGCATCTTCAGCATCGGCTTCGTTCCGAAGCATCACGAATGCCATGCGGTAGACAAGCGCCTCGTAGGGTCGGACGAGATCATGGTAAAGATTCGTATCCCCGGCGAGGATCGATTCGATTATCTGTGTCTCATCGCGGATTGCTGACGAATAGTCCGTGCATCTGATGAGAACCGGTGACGACTGACTTTGGGACGAAGCGATTACGGGTCGAAGGGTTTCCATGGTGGTCATACCTCCAGTCAAAAGGGCCGGCGCAAAGCGTTGTTACCGCGTTGAACCTTAATTTCAAGGATTTCGTCCGCTTCAGGAAGATTAGAAGCAACAGGACTGGAGCTACATATTTCTGCAGGTCTGTCCGGCACAGCGGGCAGACTGCGAACTCAATCAACAGAGTTGCAAGTGTTCTCTGAGTGACGAAAAGCAGAATGCTCTTGTCTTTGCCAACTCGCCAAAGATTTTGCGAGTCGACGGAGCGTCTCGCTAAATCGTCGATAGCTAGAGTTATCTACAGGTTGGCCAACCGCCAGGATGCTTAGGATTAGGAACTGTGGAGAACCTGCGTTTATGGCCAGCTGTTCGGATCACAAACGGAGCGAACACATCGATTGATGTGGCACTTTCGTGTCCTCCGTCACGGCTGGGAGCTAAGCTCGTAGCCCTGTGCCTCCTTCTGGCCTGTAGTGGCCCGGCACATGCGCTGAACCCATCGACCCGGATTGCGCAGTATGGACACAAGGTTTGGCGCATTGGCGAGAGTGGCCTCGATAGCTCCCCCAAGGCGATTGCCCAGACAACAGACGGCTATATCTGGGTTGGGACAGCCAATGGCCTGTTTCGATTCGATGGTATTCGCTTCACCCATTGGACTCCTCCGGTCGGCGAGCGACTTCCCGGTCAGGATGTCTCACAGGTGTTTGGCGCGCGCGATGGCAGTTTGTATGTGGGAACAGAGTTGGGGCTGGCGCGGGTGACCAACGGTCATGTCTATGACTATCCAGAGAAGCAGAGGCTACCTGGGCCATTTCTCGAAGACTCGCACAATGAAATCTGGATGGGGCAAGGCGACTGGGAAGCCGGCGGTCAGCCGAGGATGTTCTGCAAAATAGGTGATCTGCACATCTCCTGCATCAGCAAGCGAGACGGATTTGGATGTACACGCGGATTCTCTATTGCGTCGGAAAAGCCAGGGTCGATATGGGTCGGCAGCGAAGACAGCATCTGCCATTGGCAAGCGGGGGCGAAGCCTCAGACGTACCGTCTGCCAAATATGGGTTATTCGAAGTCATTCAACTATGTGCTGGCGCTCGTTGCGGATCAAGATGGGACGATATGGGCGGGCCGGCGGGACAGCGGTCCCTCAGGCGGGTTACTGCAATTCTCCAATGGACAATGGAAGAGTTATGTAGCCCCGGAAGTTGACGGTAAAACACTTTCTGTAAGCTGTCTCTTCTTCGATCATAACCATTCGATGTGGATTGGGAGTCAATCCAAAGGTCTTTACAAGCTCAGCGACGGGAGACTCGATCACTACGACACAACGAACGGCCTTAGCGGCAACTACTTGCGTAGCATCTTTGAAGATAGAGAAGGTGATCTTTGGGTAGCGACAAGCGGCGGAGTTGGCGAATTTCGCGATCTTCCGGCTATCTCCTTCACTTCAAACCAAGGGTTATCGGGTGAAGACGCTTCCAGTATTGCGGCAGCCGCGGACGGACATGTTTGGGTTGGGATGTACCATGGCATCGATGTTTACCAGGGTCAGGATTTCTCGCATTTGAAATCTTCGGCTTCTTACACCGACTTGCTCTACAACGATTCACAAGGAAGAATGTGGGCCTCAGCCGGGCAGAAACTACTGACGCACCTTGGCGGAAACGTTATCGAAGTGACGGGCCCGGAGGGTATGAAAATCCACTATGCTGCAGCGATTGCGCAGGATACCCATCACCAGATATGGATATCGGACATCGATCAGCATTCACGCGAGAAGGCTCTCTATCGCCTGGATGGAACCCGCGTGGTTGCTAAATTTCCCACGCCCGAAAATCAGACGCTATTTTTAGCTCCCAACCCCCAAGGCGGTTTGTGGGCCGGTGGTTATGTTCACGGTTTGTTCTGGTTCCGCGATGGACAATTCGAGCCCGTCAAAGGCTATGACGGAAGTGTCTACGGCCTGACATCAGACCCAGATGGCACTCTATGGATCTCGAGCGTTGAACATACGTTCTACCGATTTCAGAATGGAGAGGTGCGAAGCTTAACGACGAAAGACGGAATGCCCTGTGATACCGGATTTTCAATCGTTGATGATCGCGTAGGTTCACACTGGTTCTATATGACTTGCGGCATCATAAAGGTTAGTGACGAGGAGCTTGCACAGTGGTGGCGCAAACCCAGTCACCTTCTGCGAACGACCGTCTTTGATTTCCGCGACGGCGTCAGGCCGGGGCTCGGAGGCGGTAGCACGTCCGTGACGATCGCTCCAGACGGCCGCCTCTGGTCGACTAACGGCAGTATCGTCCAAGTGGTCGATCCTCACAATATTCCATACAACTCGATTGCTCCACCCGTTCATATCGAGCGGATCATCGTCGATCGCGAGGATCTGCCGCTGAGTACTAGCCTCCGATTCCCGATCTCGCCGCGAGACACTGAAATTGACTATGCGGGATTGAGCTATGTTTTGCCGGAGAAGGTGAGATTTCGCTATCGTCTGGTTGGACATGACAGAGACTGGATCGATGCTGGAATGCGCCGTCAGGCCTTTTACAGCGACCTTCGCCCGGGCCACTACACGTTTCAGGTAATCGCCTGCAACAACGATGGAGTGTGGAATCTTGTCGGAACTCTATTCCGATTCACAGTACCTCCTGCCTGGTACCAGACGGTTTTGTTTCGATTGTTGTGCGTTCTCTTGTCGTTGGCGTCGACATACTCCATCTATCTGATGAGGATACGGCAGTATCGAGCGGCAATGAAAGTACGGTTCGATGAACGGTTGGAAGAACGCACACGACTTGCGCGCGATCTGCACGATACCTTGCTGCAAACTATCCAAGGGATGAAGATTGTTGCAGATCAGGCGAATGAGACCATCTACGAGCCAACCGCTAAAAAGTTTGCACAACGTATCTCCGAATGGTCAGAGCGGGCTTCAAGGGAGGGCCGGGCGGCGCTAGACTCGCTCCGCAACTCAACGACGGAAGGAAATGACCTCGCAACAGCCCTTCGCGGTTCTTTTGAGGACTGTGCAATCAATCGCGCCATCGCCGTGAATCTATCGGTAATGGGCAAGAGTAAAGAAATGCATCCGATTGCGCGGGATGAGGCCTATCGGATAGGCGATGAAGCGATTCGCAATGCTTGCCTTCATTCGAATGGTCATCGAATCGACATCGAACTCGTCTACGACGACAACCTTCTGCTTCGCATTCGCGACGACGGAAGAGGAATTGATTCGACCATCTTGAAAAGCGGGAAGGCTGGCCACTATGGTTTGACCGGCATGCGCGAACGCGCCGCTCACATCGGTGCCAAACTCGTGGTGTCCGGTTCATCAGACGGGACGGAGATCGTCTTGCGAATCCCCGGGAACACGATCTTCAAGAAAGCTTCTGCAAGTCTTGTGACGCGCCTTCTTAGGCTAATTCGACGGATGACAAAGGGGCCTCTGTCCGATTGACCGATTTGAGTGGTCATTCCACGGGTGTATGCAGCTCTCTTTGCGGGCGAATCACCTGACAGATGGTTGTTATAGATGCCGGTTCCACCCGGCTTTGGGTCATGCCATTCGCAATAGCCGCGACATAAAAGTGTGATGTCTGCGGCGAGCCGATACCAGCGGGCGATTGCCCCTATAGATAAATAGAGGCACTTCGCCATTGAATCACCGTGTCATTCGCAGTTCGATCTCCTTAGGATTATTGTTCTATCTATGCGCCTGAATGTTGCACGATCTTAAGTTCACACAAAATCGATAGCCAACTCATGGAATAGGGACCGGAAGGTCAGGATCGGAGAACACTCACGTGCCATATACCTCCACTCATTATGTTCAAGTAGATGGCGTAAAGGTCTTCTATCGTGAAGCAGGCCAAAAGGACGCCCCCATCCTCCTCCTGCTGCATGGGTTCCCAGCATCGTCCTTTCAGTATCGCGAGTTGATTCCAATATTGGCCAACAAGTACCGAGTTATAGCTCCCGATATGCCTGGCTTCGGGTTCACCGAAGTTCCACTGGAGAGAGCCTATAAGTACACCTTCGATGCTCTCGCGACAACGATGCTAGCTTTCACACAGGCTCTGCAACTGGAACGATACACAATGTATGTCTTCGATTACGGCGCGCCGACTGGTTTCCGTATGGCAATGGCACACCCCGAACGCATTCTCGCTATAATCTCTCAAAACGGAAACGCTTATGAGGTTGGCCTGGGAGAAGCGTGGATTCCAATTCAGCGCTATTGGAAAGAACCTTCGTTGGAGAATCGCTTGGCATTACAGCCAGCGCTCAGTCTCGAGGGAATTCGTTCACAGTACATCGACGGAGTCCCGCATCCTGAGCGTGTTAAGCCTGAAAGCTATACTTTGGACACAGCGCTGATCGCTCGCCCCGGCAACAAAGATATCCAGTTGGATCTCTTCCTTGACTACGCGAATAATGTGAATCTCTACCCTGAGTTCCAGAGGTACTTCAGGCAATTCAAGCCGCCTCTGCTCGCCATATGGGGTAAATTTGATGCCTTCTTCCTGCCAGCAGGAGCAGAAGCGTTCTCGCGTGATGATCCGAACGCTATATCTCATCTTCTCGAAGCCGGTCACTTCGCTCTGGAAACTGATGTAGAAGAGATTGCATGTAAGATACTGGAGTTTCTTGCAACGATAATTAACTAACCAATCATCATTTAGCTCGCGTTCCAGCCGTATTGGCTCTTCATCAAGTTGCCTCACAACTTGTTTGATATTTCTATCGTCAGCTTTGTAGTGGAAGCAGACTCGGCACGAATCACGCCCTAACCCTTAGGGTTCTTTGCAGGATGCAGGCGCACCATCAACGATCGGTCTCCATTCGTATCCCTTAACCGCTACGTGGCCATCCTTGAGTACGCTAGTTACAGTGACGCGTGCTAGACAGGGACCGAATGCCCCAGAAGGAGGAACGATCTCCTCCGTACCTTCGATCGTAGTCGCGCGAAACTCCGCGACTGCCTTCTGGCCCAGCTCACGCCGTAGCATTTCCTCAAAATCATCCTGAGAAAGACCCTTGCCGTCACGACGAACGACGAACAGCGGATAGAGCGCCTCCTTGAGCCCGCGAGTTCCCTTCGACTTCGCAAGCAACTGAGAGTTCAGATTCGCAAAGTAGAGGGCGCCTCTCGCGTATGGTACTTCCCTCGCCGCCTCATCTGAGAAAGGTGTGTTGTCGATTCGCTTTTGTGACCATTTTTTGGCCTCAGAGGCGTAGTAATTTCGAAGATTGCGATTGAGGTCGTGAGCACATTCTTCGGGCGTCGACAAATGCGCCTCACACGGCAGCGTTGCTGTCATATAGACGGTCAGGCCCTCTTCAAACCAGCTTGCTCGGCCTTGAATCAGACCGACCCATTGGTGGGTCATTTCATGGAAGATGGCGCTACGGAAATAAGCGCCATCTTGCCCCGGCCAGTAGGCAGGACCAACATTGATGAGACTTCCACCACGCCCCTCACCCGCAGTACCGGTTCCAAAAGAAGGGATGTTGATGGCTCTCACGAGAAGGTTGTAATCGGGAAGACCCAGATACCTAAACCATGCGCCTAGGGCGCTGTACGACCTATCTCCAAATTCCAGCATCTGTCTGCCTTCAAAAGGCGGTGTACCCACGAGATACGCATGGAAGCCAGACGGACGGTCAAAGTTCACACTGAGCGCCGGACCCGCAAGCACCCACTGTTTGAACATCTCCGACGGAGGCCCGTTCACATTTATATCTCCTCTCCCAGAGGTAACGACACCCACCGATCCAGCCGGCATGCTCGACAAATCCCACATCATTCTGGTCACGTTGGATGCCGTGTTCTCGGGTAGTAGGAGGAAGCCTATGCCGCAACCTGCCACGCCCTTTCCCGCTGCGGCCATTCCGAGTGGAGGTCCATGTTTGGGAGCCGGCGTGATCGGGATACGGTAGCTAACGGAAACCCTTGATGACGTCGGTCGTTTCGCTCGCAAATGACGAAAGGCCGAGTCATAGCCTGTCACCGGAGGATCGTCGCTGGTCTCGAGGGGGACAATCCCGTGAGCGTCCTTTACCTCAAGATCAATAAGGCTGTCAGCGATGTGCTGAACGGTGATCGCTGAGAGAGCCGCCTTGAGGCTGAGCGGTGCGCCGTCACGTGTCGCGCCTGGGAATTCCTCTCGTACTTCGAGCATTGTCACGGTGCCATCCGAGCCCAGGACAGGCTTCACTTTGAGAATCAGCTCGTTCCCAGTTTGAGATATGTTTTGACCGGAGCTGCTGACGACTCCGCACACGAATAAAGCTGCGAATTGGCAGATCATCCCCAATCGACGGTTACATGCAGTTCCCATTAGCTTCATGCCTCGCTTCGAGCCCTCTTTACAAACTGTGTCCAGCGATCAAACACGTGATCTGCCGTGTGCGATCAGAAGCTGTCGCAAGACCTTAAGGCTTGTTCTTATGAAAAACAGGATGACTAATTCTTGAGCTGTTTGAGCAGGCCTTGGAGGTCTTCGACAGTCAGAAGATCAGTAAGCTTTCCATCCCTGTTGAAGGTAAGGTATTCGATCCCATCCACCTCGATATGCTTATTGGTTGCATGAATGACGCCTCCAGGGATTGCAAAGTCCCCTTTCTGAGTTCCCGTTATCACAAACCGGATCGACGCCATATTGCCATCAACCACGATAGAGAGATCTTTAATCGTGACATCGGGGAAAGGTCCTACAAACCTCGAAATAGCCTTTATGTATGCGTCAGTTCCCCGAAGCTCTGTGCCGTTGGAGTCAACATGTAGGTCATCGGCGATCAATGCCCTGTTCTTCTCAAACTCATGGTGGTTGAAGTTCCGATGGAATGTCGAGGCGTTCTCATAAACAAGTTGCTCGTAGGGAGTGTAGTGATGGGCCCTGTGCTCCAGTCTCTTTGCTTCGGCCTGTGCATAGGAGTACGAGGGAATCGCAATCTGGCAAGCCAATGCAATGGTTCCGAATAGGCCGATCATTTGAAGTTTCATGGTCAATACTCCGCCCTTTTATCCGTCGAAGAAGTCCGGCCCTTACTACTGTGCCATTGTGGAGGTTCTGGTCGTGATATCGTGCTCATCTTCAGACGCTCCATTCTCACGCTGAAAGATCGCCCATGCGGCATTTACCAGTCCGATGTGGCTGAACGCTTGCGGAAAATTGCCCAAGAGTTCCTTCGTATCTGGAAGGATCTCTTCCGAGAGCAAACCAACGTCATTGGCAAAGCCGATAGCTTTGACGAAGGTCTCCTTCGCTCGATCTAACTGGCCTGACATCGCTTGTGCCTGTGCAAGCCAGAAGGTGCAGAGAAGAAAAGATCCTTCCTTACCAGACAAGCCATCTTGTGCAATATAGCGAAAGACGAGACCATGCTGGTCCGTGAGGTGTGCGACAGTTGCCTCGATGGTGGAGAGAACCCTCGCATCGTCCGCCGGCAGAAAACCGACGATGGGAATCATCAAAGAGGACGCATCCAGGTTGTCTGTCCCAAATGCTTGCGAGAAAGATCCGGCCTTTTGGCTCCAACCTTGCGAAAGAATTGCTTCGCGAATCTCCTCTCGAGTCTGTTTCCAAGACGATACCCTATCTCCAGTTTGCAAGAATTCGGCCATTTGGATGCCTCTATCCAGAGCAACCCAGCACATTAGCTTGGAATAGAGAAAGTGTCGCGGCTCACCGCGGATCTCCCAAATTCCCTGGTCTTTTTGCTGCCAGCGCGATGCCGCTGCGTCTACGATATTGACCAGGAACTCGCGGGTGACCTCGTCCAGATCGTTGAGATGTTGCCTGAGCAAAAAAACGGCACCCATCAATTCACCATAAACGTCCAACTGGCGCTGGTTCCATGCGCCATTGCCTATGCGGACCGGGCTGCTATCGCGCCATCCGCGCATTTGAGGCAGCGTCCGTTCGGTGAGGTCGTGCTCACCACGAATTCCAAACATGATCTGCAGGTCCGCTCCTTTGCGGACCTGCGTCAGGGCTGCTTCCGCAAGGAAATTGAAGAACTTCAGAGCTTCATCCGGACAGGCCGCAACCCACAGAGCCTCCAGCGTAAAGCTGGCATCTCGAACCCAGGTGAAGCGATAGTCCCAGTTCCGGTCCCCGCCAACCGATTCCGGCAAAGAGGTCGTGGGCGCCGCAACAATGGCCCCGGTTGGAAAGTATGTAAGAGCCTGGAGCACACGACCGCTATGAGCGACGAGTTCCTTCCAGGGCCCCTGATAGTTCTGGTGCAACTGAGACCACGTTTGCCAGCCCTCCACTGTATCGGCCGAGTGATCAGCAATCTCCGTTTGGCTCCACGAAGACAGAGGTTCGTCGAGAACCGAACGATGCTGTAAGGAAAAGTGAACAGCTTGACCTGAGGTGAGCATGAACTCGGTGCGCGCAGCGCTCTCCACTAGCTCCAAATCGATTGGCGTGGAAAGGAGAAACATGCTTGATCCTCCGCGGCTTTCCAATCCTCCGCTGACCCGCTTCAGAATCGGAAGCACAAGCCCGTATTCTGGGCGTGGAAAGTATTCAAAGTCGACATGTACGTGACCGTCCGTGCAAACAACTGAGCGTAACAGAGCATGTGGAGATCGACGGCCAAGATCGTGTCCTCGCTCGCCCTTTCCAAGTGCCATTGCATCCGTAACAACTGCCGTCCCTGATTTCGCGACGAATGTTGTCTCTAAAACCATCGCTTCTTTCAGATATTTTCGACTTATCTGCACGATATCCCTTGGACAGATAGACCAATGACCGCAGTCCGCATCGAGGAGTCGGCCGAAGACAGACTGAGAATCGAAGTCTGGCATGCACAACCAGTCGATTGAACAGTGCAAGCTCACGAGAGCAGAGGAGCGGCAATCGGACAAGAGGGCGTATTCCGCGATCGGTGTACTTTGCAAGTGAATGCCTCCCAATCAATAAGAGCGGTTGGGCTGCAAAACCCGATCTTTTGGGCTTAGCGACATTTCCGCACTCACAGCTATCTGATACCCGTTTCAGGGATCGCGCGTAGGCAATCTCTTCAGGCTATCGCCTAGAGATTTCTTTAGGTGAGCACTTGTGACCCTAGAGAAAAGTACAGTGCAGGGGCTGCAGTCTATGGGCTGTCGTTGTAGCGCTCTCCTCAACGATGATCACAGTTAGGTCAGATTGGCTCGGACCCTCGAGAGGTTTCGTCCGAACGTTGTTGTCAACTCCAATGCATGCGTCCCTAACGAAGAGGTCAGCGAAAGGGCCCCGAGGATTTGGTCGCGGCTACGTGAGGACTGCCGTCGCACTGGTTCGTTCGCGATGCGAAGCAATCTTACAGGTGTTCCAGAGGGTGCAAATGTGTTGTTCTCAAAGTCTTTTATTCTCGCGCTGACCGCGCTTCTCCCGCTCATTAATCCAATTGGATCTGCGCTGGTCTTCCTTGGGTTGGTGAGGGACGAGCCTGCGGCGGTCTATCGTCAATTGGCGCGGAAGATCGCGTTCTCGACGTTTGGATTTCTCATCGTCATCGAATTTCTGGGTTCTTTACTCCTCGCCTTCTTTGGTATATCCCTTCCCATCGTTCAGGTCACAGGGGGGATCGTCATTGCAGCGACGGCATGGGCACTTCTTTTCGAGAAGGATGCCAACGCCTCAAACCGTGCGAAACATCAAGAAATCGAGGGGAGCGCCCCCACAGAAGATGAAGATCTTAATGACAAGATCTTCTATCCCTTCACCTTCCCCATCACGGCCGGGCCAGGGACTCTGGTAGTGACCATCACGCTCAGTGCACACGCTACGGCTAGCAGCCTGATTGAAAAGGGTGAAGCCTATGGTGGAATAGCCTTAGCCGCAGCGGTTCTGAGCGCATCGGTCTACCTTTGTTATGGCTATGCGCCGAAGCTGATTAAGGCGGTCTCACCGGCCACGGTGCACGGGATTTTGCGCGTCATGGCCTTCATCCTGATGTGTATCGGGGTGCAGATTGCCTGGAACGGCATGTCTCTCTTGGGGATGGTGCTGCCGGTGCATCATTGATCCCAATGTCTGTCATTTGTCCCATCGAAGTCGCACTCCACTCATAAACTTTCTTCTGTCAGGCGCGCGGTTGTGGACAAAATCGGCAGCCTGCGGCGGGAAAGATATGTGCCGTAAACGCCTTTGTTGCCGCGAAGCTCTCTAATGGTTGGCAATTCGGAAGTAGAGATGCTTGGGTTCGCGCGGGCCACCGGGAAGGTTCTTGAGACTTTGTCCGCGCGTTATGATGAAAAACCAGATGAAGGGAAGCGCAGGCATTCTGGCGAATCGGAGTCAGGAGTGCGTATCGCCGCTTCTGCATAGTCTGAGAGGGAGTTCGACTTTCCAAACCTGGGTTCGATGCGACTCTCATGTCAGGGTTTGCCAATTCGAGACACCCTGCGTCCTGAATCGAGTTAGACCACGCCGGACACTCCTGATATCGTTGTTTCCGGCCTGATCTGACGCATTCAGCGCGGCAAATCCGCTTCGGCATGCCCCGCGCAAATGAAGCAGCCCTTCGGGAGGGCAGAGAATGAAACTCGTAGGCGCGCTCTTGATCGCATGCGCACAGGCTTGGCTCATTCCTTCTTCGGCGTGGGCTCTTGACCCCAGCCGCCACATCTCCCAGTACGCTCATACCGCATGGCGTCTGCAGGACGGCTTCCTCTCTGGAACACCTTCCGCATTCACACAAACCAGCGACGGCTACCTTTGGATCGGGACTCAAGGGGCATTATTCCGCTTCGACGGCGTCCGCTTTGTTCTCTGGAGTCCTCCGGCAGGTCAAAAGCTGCCCTCGGATATCATCCTCTCATTAGCTCCTGACAAAGACGGGGGACTCTGGATTGGAACCAGTAGAGGGCTGACGCATTGGACCGGCCGCGAGATTATCAACTTCGGCCCCGTTTCTCGCATCAATCGTATCGTCACCGACGATGACGGAAATGCCTGGTTCACCCGAAGCAGAACTCGAGACGACCTCGGACCCCTCTGTGAGGCGGCTGGATCAACTCTCCACTGCCATGGAGTTGCAGACGGCCTGGCTTCCCCCAACGCAGGGCCACTCGCCCAAGAGGCCAAGGGTAATTTCTGGGTTGGCCTTACAAACGCGTTTGCCCGATGGCGTCCGGAGGCGTCGACCACCTTCAGAGTCAACGCGCTTGAGACCGCCAAAGGACTCTCCGGAGTTGAGGCCATTGCGATCGCAGCAGATGGATCGATATGGGTGGGCATAAATCGGTCCGGTCCGGGTTTAGGGTTACAGCACCTTATCAATGGACGGCTGAAGAACTTTGTACTGCCTGGCTTCGATAGCTCGAAACTCAAAGTCGGCGAACTATTCTCGGATCGCGCGGGAGATCTGTGGGTCGGTACCCTGGATGATGGAGTCTACCGTGTGCACGGCAATCAAATCGACCACTTCGACAGTTCGGCTGGTCTTTCCGGGGACTCAGTCAACGGCATCTTTGAGGATCGCGAAGGCGACATCTGGGTTGCCACAACATCTGGAGTCGACTGCTTCCGCGATCTGCCGGTCGCCACCTTCTCCAAACGCGAGGGTCTCTCTTCCGATCAGGCAAGCTCTGTTCTAGCGGCACGGGATGGAACGATCTGGGTCGGGACAGTCGGCTCATTGGATTTCATGCGCGACGCTCGTGTGTCGTCGATCCTTCCTGGTCGCGGCCTCCCCGGGCAGCAAGTCACCTCCATGTTGCAGGATCATCTTGGCAACCTTTGGGTAGGGGTCGACAACTCCCTCTATCTCTATCGCAACTCTCACTTCAGTCCCGTGCTCGATCTCGAGGGCAAGCCCACTGGCATCGTGGAGTTTCTCACCGAGTCCGAGGATCACACCGTCTGGGCTAGTTGCGTGCGATCCGCTCCCCTGCACAGAATCATCGGCTTTCGCAACGGCAAAGCATTCCAGGAGTTGGGCAGTGCACAAACACTTAACTCCTATCACCTATCCGCCGCTGCCGGCGGAGGACTTTGGCTGCTTCTTCGCAGTGGCTTCACCCGGTATCGCGACGGCCACATCGACGCCGCCATTCAGAAGCAGACCGCGAGCATCGGCCCCGTCACGGATATTTCTGAGGACGGCCCTAACTCCATCTGGCTGGCTACTTCCGTCGGCTTGGCTGCGTGGAGACAAGGAGCTCTACACCTTCTCACGAAACGCAATGGCTTGCCGTGCAATGCGATCTACGCCATGACCAGAGACGCTCATCGGTCGCTCTGGCTGTACAGTCACTGCGGGCTCATACGGATAGAAAATGACGAATTGGAACGGTGGTGGGCTCATCCCGATACCGCAATCGAGACACTTACCCTCGATGTTTTCAGCGGCGCACAGCCGTCGCATTCGACCTTCGCCCCAAGCGCGACGCGCTCCCCCGATGGACGCCTCTGGTTCAGCAACGACAGTGTGGTGCAAATGATCGACCCCGATCACCTCAACTTAAATCGGCTCATGCCGCCAGTCCACATTGAGCAAGTTCTCGCACAAGATACGCTGTATCCCGTGGGCGGCCAGCTACGTCTGCCTCCGCACACTCGCGACATCCAGATCGACTACACGGCCCTTAGCTTTGTTTCGCCTGAGCGCGTTCAATTTCGCATCAGGCTTGAGGGTCACGATCAAGATTGGAGGGACGTCGGTCCACGGCGCTCCGCCTTCTACACCAACCTCAATCCTGGAACTTACACATTTCTCGTGCGCGCCAGCAACAACGCTGGAGTCTGGAACGACCAGGGAGATGCGCTTCGCTTCGTTATCGTACCGACCTGGTACCAAACCCTATGGTTCCGCGCACTCGTCGCTCTGCTTGCCGTTTTACTTGCCTATACGCTTTATCTCTTAAGGATCCGCCAATACGCGGCTGCCGTACGCCAACGCTTCAATGACCGCCTCGAAGAACGGACACGCATCGCCCGCGATCTGCATGACACCTTGCTACAGACGATTCAAGGAAGCAAGCTGGTTTTGGACGGGGCGCGGGACAGCTTACCGGATCACAGTAGCACTCGAAACGCGCTCACTCTTGTCTCTGAATGGCTTGGCCGCGCGACACTGGAGGGGAGAACCGCATTGGATTCTCTGCGCGCGACGGAATTTAGCGATCTCACAGCATCCCTCAGATGCGTTGTCGAAGAGTTCCGCGCAAGCCATGACATCGAATTCTCGCTCTCATTCGACGCAATCGAGCGCGAGATGAATCCAGTAGCAAGAGACGAGGTCTACCTGATTGCGTTCGAGGCCATTCGCAATGCATGCAGTCACTCCGGTGCCAAGCGCATCAGCGTTGAGCTCGTGAGCAGGCAGGATCTGACGCTGCACATTTGCGACGACGGACGGGGAATCCCTGAGACCATCCTACAAAAAGGAAAAGCTGGGCACTTCGGCCTGAAAGGCATCCGTGAACGGGCATCACATCTCGGGGCGAAGCTTCAGATCGCGAGCGATCCCCAGACCGGTACAGACATCAGCTTGATTGTTCCCGGCAAGATGATCTTCTTGCCCCCGGATAAAAACACCAATCACTTCTGGCGGCGCTGAGAGCTGCTCATTTCTTCCGTCATCATTGAGCAACTCTGGCATATCTTACAAGAACCAGCAGTCTGATCGGAGCCCGACGCCGTGGCATCTCCGTGTGCCAGCACGTGAACCGACATCGGGGTCTGACGCTCCATCTCATGTTCGAGATCTGCAAATCGGCATGGAAACGGGCAGGTTGAGTGCAGATCGTGGAAAACCTTCGCACAATAAACTCGACTTGGTCCAAAGGTGCGGATGTATATACCTGCGGCCGCTAACATTCCGAGACAGGGAGCGATGAAGTATATCCAGATCCCCCACCAGATCCCGGCAAAGATCGCCGATGAGAAGGTTCTGGCAGGATTTACGCTGAAGCCCGAGATGGAAGAGCATATCGCAAAATAAAAGACAGTGACCGCCGCGACCAGGAGCGGACTAAAGCGTGCCAGGGTCCGATGGTTCGTGGCAAAGAGCACGACACCCATTAGCAACGCGGACAGCAGAAACTCCGCGATGAAGGCGGCTCCGCTCCCGTAGCTTCCTGGAACAGTAACAACATAGTGGACTGGATCAGCGGATAGAGAAAGCCCAAGTAATTGACGGGCGATGCACACACCAGCTAAAGCTCCCGAAAACTGGGCCGCGACGTAAGAAAGAGCGTCCCAGAGGTGAATTCGACCGAGCCAGAGATAGGAGAGTGTCATCGCAGGATTGAAATGTGCGCCAGAGCGTCTGCCAAATGGCGATCGAATGATAAGCAATGTTGTGGAGGCAACGCACATTCCCATAGCTGCTGCGTTTTCGGGTCGCGAGAGGGCAAAGCGCGCCAGAGGAGACGCGTTGCTGTAAAGAAGTGTCCCGAATAGACAGATGCAGAACATCAGTGCACCCGTTCCCGAAAACTCCATCACGTACTCCCGCCAATGCGTCCTCACGGCCTCTCCGAACGAGGCGGACGGAGACAGAGCGGTTATTCGAAAATCTGGGGATGACATGGATAGATCGCCAATGGTGCATGGGCACAGTTGAAGAGCTGAAGAAAATCCTTGCGGGACCGCTTGTAACCCTACTCAGAGTGCAGCAATTGAAGCCGACGAAGCACTAGAGAAAAATACAGGTATGTCCCTATGGAATGGGTAGATACCTGACTGTCCCACAGAGAGAAGAATAAGAGTTGTACAAGCGACGTTGCCTAGTTTCTGTGTCGCCATGAACCTGGTCAGGCTCCGACGTAGAAGGCGCTGCTGGGGCGTCAACAGCTGCAAACTCCAGCGTCACAAGGAGACAACAATGAAACGAGCAATCATGAATTTCGAAACAACGACCGTGACACGCCGTACGGTGTTGGGCGGTGTTCTAGCCAGCGCTGTGGCGTCGATGGTGCCGTCAACGGTATTCGCCGAGGTCGTCGACTTTGGCGCAGATGGCTGTGCCCACGGTTCCCACTCAAACAAAGCTAACCTGTACGCATTTCCTGGCGTACAGCCGGAAACAACCGTAATCGCCGCTACATGGCCGGTCCGTCTGAATCGATTTGACTCAAGCGCGCAAAAGGAATCGCAGGTCACGATCCACGCGGGAGCCCAGAGGTGGGACGTAGAGCTACCTCGCGGCGCTGCGGATGCTGTGTTGTTGGAACAGCACGGATCCCGAATTTTTGCTGGCAGCGTCGCCACACGGCCTGGAACAGACGGGGTCGTTCTCAAGGCAGTAATCATCGAAATGCCAAAGAAGGTGCTGGGCGGCTCGGGAGCTATGGATATATGGGCTGAGCGAGTGTTGCATGCTGGACAGCGGCAGAGAGTCGGATCGCCGTTTATCGCCGCCCTTGTCGCGGAAGACGCCGGCTTGGCGAGGTCGTATCACAACATCTCTCCTTCGGACGATCGCGAGATGCTCATGGAAGGCGTCGTCAAGGCGATTGCAGCAAAGGGGCGCAAGAGCGGAATGGCAGGCGATCCGGATGCGTACGCCCGACGGTTGGCCTCGCGGCTGCTACCCGACGTGCTGCACTACGATCCACAGTGGCCTTCGGGCTTTACGTTCGCTGCTCAAAACGGCCGGCACCCGGAGGAAGTTTCCGACCTGGTCGTGAATACCATTCTCAGCGGATCCCCCGCTCCGGGGTCGCCGAAGGCAGACGTTCGCCTTCAAACGCCGTTCCCATTCTTTTCACGGCACGACTCCGCCGCCTAAACCTTCCGATCTTCTGCAATCACTTCATGAAAGAGGTTACGTATGTCGCACCATTTCGATACAAAGCTTGCGAAAGAGGATCCAAGCCTCAACGTCTGCGATTTCTATCTCTTCGAGGGCACACCCGGCCACACGGTCATGGCTATGACAGTCAACCCGGATGCGGGTCTGTCTGTGCCAGATGTTCTCCACAAAGAAGGCTTATACGCATTTCGGTTCGACCTCAATGGTGACTCGCACGAGGACGTAACGTTCAACCTCCAGTTCGGCGATGCCCGTCACGCGGATGGTGAAGAACACACCCACATCCAGAGTTACAAGGTTCGCAGAGCAACGGGCAAAGATGCCGCTCGCAGTGCCGCGGGTGAAGTCCTGATTGAGGGTGAGACCGAGAAGGTCGAGACCAAGAATGGCATCCGTGCCTATGTTGGGCTGGCGCCAGATCTATTCGCTGGAGACGCCGTTGCCATTATCGGCTGGATCAAGACGTACTACAAAGAAAAGCGGTATGACGCCAGCCACTTCCAAAACCGGAAAAACTTCTTCGGTCACCGGAACGTCACGGCAATTGTTCTGGAGGTTCCAAACGAGCTCATCGGAAAGGGCAAAGTACATGCGTGGGCCACATCGTCACTATACGGTCATGCGCCGGAGATGCAGGTACAACGCTGGGGACTACCGTTGTACACCCACATCTTCCTGACCGATCCTTCGAAGCCGGAATTGATCGACAAGTTCAATGCTGCTGGACCGGCCGAGGATGTAGCGAACTACGCCGGCGTGACCGCCGAATTCGCCGAGAACATGTCTACCTATGCAGGATCAGTGGTCAATCCATCCGAATACGGGAAGCAGGTCGTAGGTCGTCTTCTCCCCTCCGTCCTTCCTTATGAACTCGGCACAGAAGCTGCGTTCGATCAGGCAGCTTTCAACGGTCGGCCATTGGGCGATGACGTCATGGACATCATGCTGCAGCTGGCATCGAACACTCCGCTTGCAGATGGCGTTGCCCCAGACCTCAGCCGCACCCGGAAGGAGTTCCCGTACTTCGGCGCCGCCTATACGAAGGAAGAACAAGTCGGAGTTGTTCCCGTTCCACGTCCCACCAATTAGAGCAATTCATTGTCGCAACGCGCGCAGCACGGCCATCGGTGCTTACTGCAGCGGTAAAGCTCGAAGGGGCCGGGTTTTCCGGTCCCTTTTTCGCTTTTGGCAACGGACTGCGGGACCAACGTTCAAGGGCCTCACACTTCAATCGACTCAACTCCAGTCGGACGCACTGAAGGCGTCCTCCTCGATCCCATGCAAACCTCGCAGCCGTACGCCGGTTTGGAAGACCACTGAAATGATGATGAGCAAACATGTAACAATCCGGGCCCACGCCCTAGCTATCCTTCTCCTGACGTGGTGTGCAATGTGCTCCGCGCAAACTTCCTCCGAACCCAAAGGAATGGGGCAGATGACCGGGCGTGACGACTCTGGCGCGGATCGGAAGACCTATACCCTCGGCACATACCCAGAAGACCAGAAGCCGTTGTTGGGGAGGGATGCCCTTTCCGATTGGGGACATAAACACAGGGTTCGCTCCTTTGGATGGCTCGATGGAGGATTCACTTCCGTCAGCAACGCTAGCGGCCTGGTTGCCGAGGCCCCCACCCCAAATCGATTCAGTAACCAGTTCATGCTCGATGCCGCGTGGGTGGTTCTGGAACGATCAACGATTAAGACTCTTTCATGGGGATTTCGGACTGACTTCTATGCAGGCTCCGACGCAGCTCTCCTCCGCTCGCAAAACCATTTTGGTCTTGATAGCACGCGATGGGGTACAGAGTTCCGGCAAGCCTACTTCAAATTGCACACACCGATTCTCTTTCGGGAAGGGATCGATTGGACCGCAGGAAGGATCAACATTCCCACAGGTGTGGAGACGACACTTTCCCCCTACAACCAGCTCTATTCCCGCGGCTATTTCTGGACGCATGATGGTTCGAGTGGCACCGCGTTATTTGCAACCGCCCACACTAATTCGCAAACCGACATCGTCCTGGGAACGACGATGGGCTACAACACATCCTTCATTCTTCGCGGGCGCGCTCCCGGGTATCTGGCCAAACTTATTTACCATCCGTTGACCGAGATGAAACAACAATATCTTGTAACGGTCTATACAGGGCCGAAGCCTCTAGCTGCGGCATCAAACCACGTTGGAACCTGGCAGACACTTGCTGAACTACAGGCGCGCGAAGTATGGACCCCTCACTTCAATCAAGCTTTCGACGTCGGGTATTTTTCTGATCCGCACGACCCGGCAAACGGGCGGCACAACTCGGGCAGTCAGGACGCGTTCGTTATCACGTCTTATGAACTGAATCGAATTGCCGCTTTGCACACGCGGTTGGAATGGTTTGCTGATCCTCACGGAGCAAGAGCCGCAGTACCGGGCTCCTACGGAGAAGCAACCGCGGGTATTACGCTGCGCCCCAAACCATGGTTCGAGTTTCGGCCTGAGATCAGGGGAGACTTTTCCGGGCAGCATTCGTTTGGAGCCGCGGACTCGCCTATCCGGCATCGCAACGAATTGAGCGCCGGGTTCGAACTGCTTCTCAAGGGCCGAATCTTTTGAGGAGCATGTAGGACACACGCGACGCGCTTAATGAGGGATTGTGAAAAGGACGATCTTCAACTTGCTAATCCGCTCTGCGCTCTCAGGACCGTGTTCACTTATTGTTGCCCGGCTCTCCGATGAAGTTGAGCGGTATGAACGTAAAACCTTGTTGTGACATCCGTATATGGCCGACGCCAGGAAATGGTAAATGGGAGCCGGCGATCAGATCCCTCTGAGAGCCAACCTCTTTCAGCATCTTGAAACGTTCCGCTCGGGCTTGTATCGGATCACTATCGAACAGGATTGTTGTCTGGGGCGTGGTGAGTTGCACCTCGGCCACGTGCACAATGTCACCCCAAAATAGAATTCGCGCACCGTCGCTCACCAGAGAGAACATGGTATGTCCAGGTGTGTGGCCAGCAGCGCTTATCGCACGTAGGCCAGGCAATACCTCCTCTCCACCGTGGAACCACTTGAAGTGGGCCGCGTCGATGTACGGCTGTATTGCTTTGCGGGTCTCGACGAAGTTGTTTTCGACGAACTTGGCCTGTTGGTCAGAGGGACGTCTGGAGGCATCTTCCATTGCCCGCTTCTCGTTTTCCGGATTCAGCCAGTAATTCGCCTCTTTATCGTCGGCGTGGAGTACAGCATTTGGAAATGCTCGCACGCCATTGCTGGTCAATCCGCCCTCATGGTCCATGTGCATGTGTGTCAAGAAGATCTCGTCAACCTGATCTGGCTCGTACCCGGACGCCCGAAGATTCGCCATAAGATGATTGAGCGTCGGACCCAGGGTAAGTCCTGCACCCGTATCGATCAGCACGAGCCTGCCACCGAAATTCAGAAGGAAGCAGTTTACCGAGGTTGCATAAGGCTCCCTGATGAATGACGCTGCGAGTGCGTGGTCCACGAGCGCCGGGGTGGTGTGGGTAAGCAGTTGATCCATCGGTAGTGGAACGGTCCCATCGGACAAAACCGTGACCTCCACTTCGCCCACTGTAATTCGATAAAAGCCAGGGGCTTGAAAGCCTGCCTTTTTTGCAGATCCGTGCATATCGGGACTCGCGATTCCTGTGACCGCGATCAATCCAAATACGAAGATGTGCCTGAATTTCATCTCAAGAGCCTCCAATGCTAGCTGTGTAGATAGATTTGTGAACTCCGCCTAAGCCGAGGACAGGATGATCCTTCGAACTTTTCAGGTGGACTCGGCGTGGCCTTGCGTCATCGAGAGGCGCACGCAGTGGCACTATTTGTGCGTGCTCGAGACAGGTTTTTGACCACCGCTTTGTTGCAGGAGTTTAGCCACGAGCCCGGTCCACCCGGTCTGATGACTTGCGCCCACACCCGACCCGTGGTCGCCGTGAAAGTATTCAAAGAAGAGCAGAAGATCTTTCCAGTGTGGGTCGCGTTGGAATTTCTCTATGGACCCATAGACTGGACGCCGGCCGGCTTCATTCTTCAAAAAGATGGCGCTCAGACGGTTTGATAGCTCAACCGAGACTTGCGCGAGAGTCATCAGCGTGCCGGAGCCAGTGGGGCACTCCACTTTGAAGCTGTCGCCGTAAAAGAAGTGGTACTTCTGCAGCGACTCAATGATGAGATAGTTCATGGGGAACCAAATGGGACCCCGCCAGTTGGAATTGCCACCGAATAGTCCGGAAGTTGACTCAGCGGGTTCATAGTCGACGCGATACTCTGTACCACCGACGTACTTGATGTACGGGGATTCGAGGTGACTCCGGGACAAGGCTCGCACTCCGTATGGGGACAGAAATTCGTTTTCGTCCAACATAAGGCGAAGAATTGCGCGAAGCCGTTCTTCGTCGATGATTGATAGAAGGAGACGATCATTTTGGCCGCCATGCATACGGGCGACATTTGAAGTGAGGTCAGGCCGATTCTTGACGAACCAGTTCAGCCGGCGCGTAAAGTCCGGCATCCTGTCCAGATCGGCCGATTCCAAAGTATCAACAGCGAACAAGGGCGTCAGACCTACCAGAGATCTCACCTTCATCCGTTCCCAATCACCACTCTTCGAGTACAGGACGTCGTAGAAAAAACCGTCTTCGCTATCCCAAAGCCCTTTTCCGTCGGCGCAGATATGGGTCATCGCGTGGGCGATGTAGAGGAAGTGCTCCCAGAACTTGCTGGCAACGTCTTCGTAGGCGGGATTGTACCGCGCCAACTCAGAGGCGATGGTGAGCATGTTGAGTGTGTACATGGCCATCCAGCTCGTGCCGTCGGACTGTTCGATCAAACCAGCCACCGGAAGGGGGGAGCTTCGATCAAAGACTCCAATATTGTCGAGGCCGAGGAATCCTCCTTCAAAGACGTTCAGACCATCGGCGTCTTTCTGATTTACCCACCAGGTAAAGTTCAGCAGGAGTTTGTGAAATGCAGACTCAAGGAATTTAAGATCACCTGAGCCTCGGCGTCGTTCTTCGATTCGATATACCCTCCACACAGCCCAGGCATGCACCGGAGGATTCACGTCCCCGAAAGCCCATTCATAAGCGGGCAGCTGCCCGTTCGGGTGCATGTACCACTCGCGCAACATCAGCGATAGTTGGCTCTTCGCGAAATCCGCATCGACGATCGAAAGCGCGATGCAATGAAATGCGAGATCCCAGGCCGCGAACCACGGGTATTCCCATTTGTCTGGCATCGAGAGTACGTCTGCGTTGTAGAGATGACCCCACCTGGAGTTGCGCCCTGTATTTCGTGCGGATGGAGGAGGCGGCTGCTTCGGATCTCCTTCCAGCCATTCTTTGATCACATAGTGATAGAACTGCTTGGACCACAACAGGCCCGCAAGGGACTGACGCATGACATTTCGTTCGTCATCATTGAGTTCTGCAGGGATGATAGCTGCATAGTAATCGTCGGCTTCCGAGACTCGCGCTTGAAAGATCGCGTCGAAGCCCTTGAAGGCGTCGGTCAGGCCATCGCCTTTGGTTAACCGGAGACGCAGAACTGCTGATTGTCCTCCCTGGAGGTCCACTTTGTAACGCGCGGCGGCTTTGCTTCCACGGTTCTCCGGATTGACAGCCTGCATCCGTCCGCTAACGACAACATCATTGATGCCATCTTTGGTGAATGAACGGTTTGGAGAACCGTATAAGCGCTCGTAGTTTGTCTCATTCTCGGTAAACAACAGATCTGGACTGCCTTCAAAAGACAACCCGTAGGAATTGAACTCAGCCTTCGTTGTAAGGAATCGAGATTGCCCTGCCTTGTTCTTCACGACTCTGATCTCAGGCGCCTCCTCACCTCCAGTCCACGACCACGTATTCCGGAACCAAAGCGTGGGGAGAACATCGAGAGATGCTGCATCGGTTCCACGATTGATTATCGTGATCCGAATCGCTATGTCGTCGACATCCGCTTTCGCGTATTCCACTTGAACGTCAAAGTATCGGTCTTCGTCAAAGACACCCGTGTCAAGCAATTCGAATTCAGGCTCATGTTTTCCACGCCGAGCGTTCTCGCTCACAAGTTCGTTATAGGGGAACGCCGCTTGCGGATATTTATAGAGAAATTTCATGTAGGAGTGGGTCGGTGTCGAATCGACATAGAAGTAGTACTCCTTCACGTCCTCGCCATGGTTTCCCTCGCTACCGGTCAAGCCGAACAGCCTCTCCTTCACAATCGGATCATGGCCATTCCAAAGGGCCAGTGCGAAGCAAAGGTTTTGGTGGTTGTCGCAGATTCCGCCTAAACCATCTTCATTCCAACGGTAGGCTCGTGATCGTGCGTGATCGTGCGGAAACGAGTCCCAGGCGGTCCCATTCGCGCTGTAGTCTTCACGCACTGTTCCCCATCCGCGTTCACTTAGGTAGGGACCCCACTGTTTCCAATGCTTTTCTTTCCGTCTTGATTGCTCTAAACGGGTTTGTTCGGGGTTATCCACTTCCGCGCTCTTCTTTTCATTGATCATTGTTTGACAGGCTCCATATGAGTGCCACGCTTGATCAATTCCAAGAGATGGCCGTCGGGATCCTTAACCCACACGGCTTCCCGATCAGTTCCGTCACGGGCAGGTAATTTGATCCAGTGTGTGAGTGAAAGTCCTTCAATCGCATTGACAGACGCTGGCCCCGGTGTGACCTCCAACGGGATTTGCCAGCGAGCGACATCGGAGACCCTAAGGTTGGCAGGAATCGGACGACCGGAACTCGGAGTTACGTAATCAAGGAGCTCTATTCCTATACCTGATTCGGTCCGAAGGCTGGTGATGACAACATGCGCGTTGAACACCCCGCTAAGGTGCTCTTGTTCTTCCCCGTAGTTCTCGCTGCTTCCGGCAACGTGAAAATGAAGGTTGTCGCGATAAAAAGCGATACTCCTCTCAGTGTTAGAAACGGCAATCGCAGTATGGTCTATGCCCAAGAATATCTTCTTTGACGGCATCTGCCACTTCGGCTGCCCCTTCCCGGATGGAAAATGGATCAGCTCCAGATAGTGTCCATCCGGATCGCGAAAATAAAATGCAGATATGCCTCCAGCATCCTTGTTCCACTCCGGTAGGGTTTGAGGAACGTTCGAGACAAAGCTGACGTGCGCCACTTTAAGTCGCTCATAAGCCTCATTCATGTTCGAGACCACGATCGCTACATGCTCGAACCAGAGATCATTCGCACGCGAATCGCCAGGAAACGATTTGCCTTTCGGCGAACTGTACTCTGTGATGTCCAGGCATTCGTCGCCAAGTGAAAGCTTCGCAGTCCTGGCCTTTGTTTCGGGAGACATGGCAGGCGCGAGCCGCGCTGAACTCGACGAGTCCTCCATCTTCACAAGCTGAAAGTCGAGCACCTTTGTGTAGAACATGACTGCGCGGTCGAGCGAGACCGTCGAGATCGAGGGACAACCTACGCTGGTCACACGAACCGACGCCCTGGCGCGCCCACCGCTGACGACCACAAGGCAAACAACCAGCCAACGAATTGTCAGAAATAAGTGCTTCATGCCTGCAACGCCTGTGACACTTCCTTGCGCGCATGCATTCGCTCTAACAAATGATCGCCAACACGCAGCGCGTTGGCAACGATCGTCAAGCCAGGATTTACCGCACCACTCGAAGGGAAAAAGCTCCCGTCGACTACATAAAGATTGTCGACGTCGTGAGCCTTGCAATTAATGTCCAGTGCGCTCGTCAGCGGATCATGACCGAAGCGCACCGTACCATTCTGGTGAGCAACCCCGGCAAGGGGAATCTGCTGGCCGATAAAGATGTTCCTGTCGAATAGTCCCTGGTGGCATCCGGACCCATGAAACTCGCACGAGGTGCTCTTCATCATCTTTGACAACTGGTGCTTCAGCCGCTTATGGGCCTCCAGGTTGTTCGGCGTATAGCTTAGAACGATCTCGCCCGCACTGTTGATCGTGACTCGATTCTCGGGGTCAGGCAGGTCTTCCGATGTGAGCCAGAAGTCGAGTGAATGTTTCGCCATCAACTCGAGACTCCAGCCAGGAGCAATCGCCGGAGCTCCCGCCCTGAGTGTGTCTAGATCCAGTTTTCCGACAAATGAGATGTGCCCCATCGGATACTCCCACTCACTCGAAGCCTGGTAGAAATCGTTGACCGAAAGCGTCTTCTGGAAAATCGTGGGATTGGGGCAGAGCGAGAGAGCCATGACCACCGAATTGGTGTGCCCCATGTAGTGCCGACCAACGACGCCCGAGCGGTTGGCCAGACCGTTCGGATGATCGTTATTCGCCGATCGCAGCAATAGAGCGGCTGAGTTGATCGCTCCGCAAGAGACGACGACAACATCTGCCGACATCTCCACTTGTTCCCCATCGTGCTCAAGCAGGACACCAGTAATCTCCTTACCCGATGCGCCTGTCTTGAGAGAAGTGACCTTTGCTTTGGTCAAGAGCGTGACATTGTCGTACATCCGAAGTGTCGGCTCAATGCACATCATCTCGGCATCGGATTTTGCGTGGATCAGGCAAGGAAATCCGTCACATGTGTTGCATCGAATGCAGCGGCTCGTGCGCCGGTGCTGCTCATCGAGGCGCACGCCTAAGGGCGTATGGAACGGATGGAGGCCCATGGACGAGAAATCAGCACTCAATCTCTCGAGCCGTTCTTCATGTGAAATAGCGGGAAAGGGATAGGGGCCTGTGGTCGGCGGGTCTGTAGGATCGACACCGCGCTCACCGCGAACCTCGAACAGATCCTCGGCCTCATCATAATAGGATTGGAGATCCGTGTACGAAATGGGCCATGAGGGCGACACGCCGCCCTCATGGCGAATCTCTCCAAAATCGACTTCGCGCAGCCGAAAGAGAGCCGCACCAAAGAACTTCGTGTTTCCACCCACGTTGTAGTTGGTATGCGGCTCGAGGACCTCTCCATCCTTTGTGCGCCATTTCTCCTTGGCGAGATAGTGTCCCTTGAGGTTGACCTCCAGAGAACTCCAGTTTTCCTTCTCACGCGGAACGTAGTCGCCGCGCTCAAGAATAAGGATCTTCATCCCTGACGGAGCCAGGCGTTTGGCCAGCGTAGCTCCTCCTGCACCTGTACCGATAATGATGACGTCGTAACGCGTTTGCTGTGCCATGATTCTCCCTTGGGATGCGTGGTTAGAGAGCCGTCTCCGGTATCACAAACGAGACGCAGATGGCTCTGGTTGTGCAAGCCGTCGAAAACGGCAGCGGAAAGGACAAGGACTATGAAGGTCGTGATAGATCTTGGCGCAGAGGACGGCCTGTGATCCGGAGAAGAGGACATAAAGCGAGGCCGCGAGAAGCATGCCCAACAGCGGAGCCGTAAGGTAAAGCCACATCGCGGTCCACACGCCGGCGAAGAGCGCCGAAGATATTGTGCGAGCGGGATTGAGACTAAAACCGGAAACCGGGGAGAACGCAATCACATAAGTCGCTACCAAAAGTCCAACCAGCAACCAGGTGATGCGTGAAAGACGCGGACGATTGGAACTCTGAAGCACCACCGTCATCGTAAGCAGCCCCATAAAGAACTCCGCCAGAAAGGCGAGAGGAACGCCGTACTGTCCCGGGACTGTGACCACATAGCGTACTGACGGGGAGGCAAGCTTGGGGCCGATGAGAATCCTCGCAACAACTACCCCAAATGCCCCTCCTAAAAACTGAGAGGTTATATACAGAAGCGCGTCCAATCGGTGCATCTTCCCTAGGCAGAAGAATGTCAAGGACACCACGGGATTGAAATGCGCTCCGGATCGACGCCCCATCGGAGAGAGAATGATCGCGATCGCAGTACCGCCCATCGCGATGCCCATGAGAACGAGACGAAGCACAGCGGATGGCGCCCACACAACGACTGGGGATTCGGAATAGAACAGCAGAGTACCGAAAGCGCAAGCCGAAAGCATAAAAGCCGCCAGTTCCAAGCCTTCAAATAAATACTCGGGCCAATGCAACGCGATGGCGTCTGCCAGAGTGGCCGACGGGGAAAGTGCTCGCACGGGATATGTTGCCGGTTGGTTCTCCACGATGGCCCTACCCTCTTCTTTAGAAGGAACTGGGGTCCATGCCTGCTGAACCCCAAAAAGCAAATACTGCCTTGGGCTATCCGCCTGTCGCAAACCCCGGATACAACGTCATGCCGCCGTCGACGAAGAGCGTGGTCCCGGTCACATAGTCCGACTCATCGGAGGCCAGCCATACGGCTGCCTTTGCAATATCCTCTGGAACTCCGACTCGGTCGTAGGGAATCAGAGTGCGTAATGCCGCTTCGGCAGCCGGCGTCTCCCAGGCCACTCGGTTGATGGGTGTCTTGATTGCTCCTGGTCCGATCGCGTTGACCCGAATCTTGTGCGGGGCCAACTCTTGGGCAATGCTCTCCATGAAGAGCTTGATACCACCCTTCGATGTGGCATAGTTGCAGTGCCCAGCCCAGGGAATCACCTGATGTACGGAGCTCATGCAAATGATCTTCCCCGTCGCAACAGATCGCGAAGGGTCAGGACCACGTCTCAGAAACTCACGCGTCGCCTCTCTCGCACAAAGGAATTGCCCAGTAAGGTTGACGTTCAATACGAACTGCCAATCTGCGAGACTCATTTTGGTGAAAGGTGAATCGCGTTGCAAACCGGCATTGGCAACCAAAATGTCGACGGTTCCGAATTGCGCGACGATATCGCGGAACATCGCGACTACCTCGTCCTCTTTGCTGACGTCTGCGCCAAGAGCAATCGCGGCGCCACCGTTGCTCTTGATTTTGCCGACTATCTCTTCCGCTGGCGCGGGGACATTCGGATGATTGACAACGACAGTCGCACCTGCATCTGCGAGTGCAACGGCAACGGCTGCGCCGATACCAGAACCCGCCCCGGTTACGACCGCGACCTGTCCTTTTAGCAATGTATTCATTTCGACCCCTTAGGCATTCGCCAAGTTCAATCTGTGAACAGCAACCTGCGTCGTGCTGTCACGATTGTTATTGGTGGGGGCTTCGATCACACCCTGTCTTCCTCCTGCTCAACGGCTGGAGTTTTCTACAGGGCGGTACAGGATGTGCCGCATTCGTATACATTACCTGCGCACGAATAAACCGTACGAAAGCGTAAGGCCAGCCTCAACACTTCCAGTGTTCTGAAGAGTTTCGGCCATTTTTCGGTGGAAATGAAGCCTAGGACGGGGAGGGCTGAAGGTCAGTCGGTTTCTTGAAAATATCCATGTGGAACAGGAATGGGTAAAAGAGAACTATCGTTCCTCGGACCGGTTGACTACGTCTGTCACTCTAGTAACCGAGCGTCTCCATTAATCTCGAAGCGCATCTGTCTCCTACTGCCGCACCGATTGGCTCGCCCGGCTGAGACCGGAGTTGTCTGGGGCTACCTCCGTTTGGTGCTGTATGACGGCGGCACGGCGTATCCGGCTCCGCCAGTCAATCAAACGCCAGACGATCCATCTTTCTCATAAATTAGGGCCCTTGCTGTTGCAAGCGCCCTCTCGCCTCATTAGCGAATGGATGCAATATTGCTACTGCCGAACTTCCACCTAGTCATTTGTACCGGTAGAGTTTCACGCTCTGTATGGTCGGCCCATCCGCTGCAAATCTTAGACCGCTTCCGGATTGGTTCGTTGCCGCGGCTTGAGCGAGCTTGTAGTTCAGAAGCACATCATCCCCGTTCAACCATCGGCCTGGCACCCATACTCCCTCCGCAAAGTGGCCAGCCTGCACCTGTGCCAATCCCGCCACGGGTGGGCCTGGCGTGTTCGGCGAGAAGGTGATCTCTGTATTGCTGGCAGCGATCACGTATTCGTCTGGTCCGGTCGCGATCATCATCGCGTAAGCCGGCGCCGCTTCCGCGGTAGTGGAGGCGACTGCCGTGGACCGTCGAGTTTGGACGGTGCTTACCGTGATGGTGTAATTGCCCACGGCGATGGACTGGCTCAGTTGTCCTACGTTGAGTACCACCGCACCGATCGATCCGGTTCCCTGATGCTTGAGAATCAGCGGCGCGAGCTGCCCCAGCACATCGTAGCCTTTGGTCAGCGGTAGATTCTGCACGTCGACCAAAGAAGTCGGCATCTGGTTACTCGCTGCCGGGCTGGGGGAAGGCGCCAGCAAACGCGCCACGTTATCAATCCCAAAGGGCGAATATCCGATGGCGTCATGCTGTCCGATGGCATAAAACGCATTCGCTACTCCGGCGGCGTCGCCGCGCGACTCGGGCACAAACAATGGGTTGCCATTCTGATGAAAGCGAGCGACCCACTCCGCGAAGTTGGGAAGGTAGATGTCCGGGGCGTTGATGTCGATGTCAGGTCCTCCGGCGCGCCAGACGTCGAGCACATGCGGCTCCGGGCATCCACTGGGATAGTCGCCCGGCCCGCGGTCTTCGGGCTGCACGATCCATGTATTCGTAAACACCGGCACCGGATACTCGGTCTTTCCTACCTTCGTCACCTGATTCATGTAATGCGCATAGTTCCACGCCATGAATACCTCATCTGACATTTCACTTCCGAAGACCTCTGTCCAGGTTCCTCCGGTCTTTTCGCCGTTTGCGTCCCAGACCTTCTTCAACTCCGGCCGAAGAGATGACTTATGGCTCTGCAGATAGTCTGTCAGTTGCTTCGGCACCGGCCCGGCGAACGCTTCATTTGCAGCAGTGCTGCGGTCACGCGAATCTCCCAGGACTCCCACCTCATTTTCGATCTGGATCATGATGACGGTGTGCTTGTCCGAATCGACCTCTCGCAGGTGGTGCATGAAGGCTTTGTACGCGGTGGAATCGGCCTTCACATTCTCCGGGCTCAAGGTGGACAGGACTTCGATCGACCTGCCGGAGCCCAGTTGCGCCCGCGGAAACCGGTCCTGGTCCGCTTTCACCCACGCCGGGGCGAAGCTTGATATACCGTTCTTCCAACTGCCGAACCAGACGAAGATAATCTTCAGATTCTGCTGCCGCGCCCCCGTCAGCAGACCGTCGATCAGAGCGTAGTCGAACTTTCCCTCTTCGGGCTCGAACTGAGCCCAGGACATGCCCGTCAGCACTGTGTTCAGATGCATCTGCGCCAGCCGCGGCCAAACCGGCTTCATATATTCCTGGCTCGAAGACGCTGTATTCGCCAGCTCGCCTCCCAGTACCAGAAAAGGCTGTCCGTCGACGATCAGTTGGGCAGCGGTGCCATGCTTCTCCAGATGAGCGGTCGATTGCGCCCCGGACATTGCCGTCGCGAAAAGACACATCAGAAACAACACAGTGTTGCGATTCAGGTTCATCATGCTTACCCTTGTCCGCTAAGATGCACGCAGCCCGCAGAAGAAGTGCGGCGTCTGTGTGCTAAAGTGATCAGCGGTAATTCTATAGCGAATATATTTCCTATGAGGACACGGCATGAATCATCGCATGACCGGCCGCCACAGACAAGAGGCCTTGCCGGTTGGCCGGGCGTGCACGCCCGGCTTCATCTCCGTTCTCATCTGCGCGGCGAGCGCCGCAGCGCATCTGATGACGTTCGCTCAGCCCACTTTCGCGCAAGCACCTCTCGCGCAGGAACCTCCCGCGCGGCGGACGGAGTTAGTCGGGACAGCGCCTCCTCCGGCACAGATATTCAAGATTTTCCAGTTCCCTGCGGACAAGATTCCACGCATCGACGGTGATCCGGGCGATTGGGCGATAGTTCCGGAGAGTTACTCCATCGGGCTCGACCAGATGCACGACGACGAGCACAAGCACGCGAAGCCCGACCCAAAAGATCTGGATGTTCATGTCAAGGTGGGCTGGGTGAAGGGTCTCAACCGCCTCTACTTCCTCTATGAGGCATATGACAACTACTGGGATTTCAGCGATCCCGGCCTGCACAACGATACGTTCGAGATTGTCGTCGACGGGGATCGCTCCGGCGGCCCACTGATCCCACAGTTCCGAAATAACGCCGACCAGGACACCTGGGACGCGCATTTCTCTATGCACGGCGTTCAAGCCCAGAATTACCACATCATGACTCCGGCCGAGGGTAAGGATTGGGCGCTGGCATGGGGATGCCAGCCTTGGGATAAGGAGCTGCCTTACGCGAATCACGCACAGAGTTACAGCTTTCGCCCCGGCCAGGCGGGAAAGTATGTTCTTGAGTTTTACATCACACCATTCGACTATGCCGGTTGCGAAGGCCCGCAGCGCGCGGTGGAGTCCCAGCTTCTTGAGAACAAGATCATCGGTCTGTCCTGGGCTGTGATCGACTACGACGGCAATCAGAAAAATAACGGCTTCTGGAACCTCTCTCCCGAGCACACGATGTATGGAAATGCCTCGTTCCTGAACGAGTTTAGGCTGATGCCACTTGAGCCGCAGTTTCAGAAGTCCATTGATGCGCGTTGGAGCTTTAAAATTCTCGACATGGATCGCCGTCTCGTTGCCTTTCAGGACGAGTCCATTGGCAAGATCACTAGTTGGAAATGGGAGTTTGGTGATGGCAGTAGTTCCTCCGATCAGCATCCGCTTCACAGCTACGCGAAGGCTGGTCAGTATGTCGTTGTGCTCTCGGTAGAAGGGCACGCGGGCAGGTCGCGTATGTCGAAGATCTGGGATGTGACGCTGCGCTAATCGAATGCAACATCGCATGTAGAAAGGCTGACGATACTATGATGATTTTGCGGGTGACAATCCTTCCTAAATACCCGGCTCTCCCTAAATACCTGGCACTGCTCTGTCCTTTGCTGGCTGGAACGTGCCTGTCTCAATCGGCCACCGCGACGTTGAAGTTCGATTTTAGCGGCGGCCCCGGCAAGCCGGGTTACATCCAAGTCAGTCCCGCGTCGGTCTACAAGGATGAGGTCGGATACGGCTATGAGCCCGGTGCCCAGGTTGCCTCAGGAGATAACGGCAAGACCACGACCAGCGAACGGCCGTTCACGTTCTCGGCCAAGGTGCCTGAGGGCGACTATAGCGTGACGGTTACGTTTGGAGACTCCTCCGCGACGACGACCACGACCGTCAAAGCGGAGTCCGGCCGGCTGATGCTGGAACGCGTGAAAGTGGGAGCCGGTGAGATCGTCGAGCGCAGCTTCACCACGAATGTTCGCACGCCGAAGCTGGCTAAGCTGCCCACCAACGCGACGGGACGCGAGGAGGTAACCCTGGACCAGTTCGATCGCGGCAATACCCGCGACTGGGACGATAAACTGAACATCGAGATTGTGAGCCCGCACGCTGCGCTGCGCACCATCGAGATAACCACGACGCAGTCGGCTCCGACCGTCTTCCTCGCGGGCGACTCTACCGTGACGGACAGGGATGGTGGGGGCGACGTCAGTTGGGGACAGCTGCTTCCGCGCTTTCTCAAGCCCGGCGTGGCCGTGTCGAATCAGGCTCAATCCGGCGAGACCTTGAAGTCTTTTGCCAATGCGCTGCGCCTGGACAAGATTCTGAGCCAGATGAAAAAGGGCGACTATCTGTTCCTTCAATTCGGGCACAACGATTCGAAAGAGACGTGGCCTCAGACCTATGTGGAAGCGGAGACAACCTACAAGGCTTACCTGAAGACTTACATCGCGGAGGCGAAGCTTCGCGGCGCAATCCCAGTGCTGGTAACTCCCATGGATCGCGCGAATCGAACCACCGGTGCGCCTTCGCACGGCCATGGCGGATATCCGGAGGCGATGCGAGAGGTCGCAAGGGAGGAGCAGGTTCCGCTGATTGATCTCTATAAGATGAGCATCCTTCTCTATGACTCTGCCGGCAGCGATGCGCCGAAGGTTCTGGCTGACGGTACGCACTCAACCGCATACGGCGGTTATGAGTTCGCAAAATGTATCGTCATGGGAATCAGGCAAAACAAGCTGGAGTTGGCCAACTATGTAGTCGCAGATTTCAAGGACTTCGACCCTGCCCACCCTGACAAGGCGGAAGAGCTTGCTTTGCAGCAGCTCTTCGATGCCAATGAGAGAAGAAACACCGGTGGCGGAAGGGACGGAACCGACCCGGGTAAGGGTGGCTCAGGGTCGCCCGCCGAGGCCAGCTGATTATGCCAAAGATTTCTGTGTTTGCAGTAGCAGCAAAGAGCCCACACCATTTGGTTGAGCTGTAAAGACAAGGCAAGCGAATGATGCTTCGATGGGAGTTCCTTTTGAACAACAATGCTAAGAGATTCAGGTATTCAATGCAGCCACTCCCCTAGTGGATAGGCGCGTGGCTTCAATCCGGATGAGGTGTCGAATGAGAATTGCCCAAGTATGTGCCGTCGTGTCTACTCTTTTGTTTACTGTTGTCGCATTCGCCGATGTGAAACCCAATCAGCTGTTCAGCGATCATGCCGTGTTGCAGGGCGGCATGTCCGTACCGGTGTGGGGCACAGCCGATCCGGGCGAAAAGGTTGTCGTGTCGTTTGCCAAGCAAAGAAAAGTCACGACTGCGGATGCCGATGGAAAGTGGAGGGTAAAGCTTGGCAAATTGACGGTGGGTGGTCCTTTCGTCATGACCATTACCGGAAAGAATACCGTCACCATCAACGATGTGCTCGTGGGCGAAGACTGGATCGGTTCAGGCCAATCGAATATGGCCTTTACAGTCTCGGCGAAGGTCGCCGCGTTCGCAGGAATGCAGGATGAAGATAAGGAGATAGCCGCGGCAAACTATCCGCAGCTACGCATCTTTATGGCAACGACGAAGAAGACCTACGAGCCGCAGTCAGAGATCAGTGGGGAATGGAAAATAGCCACACCAGAAAATGCTCCCGCATTTTCGGCCGTGGCATACCTCTTCGGCCGCGATCTGAATCAGGCTCTTAGAGAACCGGTCGGCATGGTAGTTGTAGCGTTTGGCGCAAGCACGGCGGAGTCTTGGGTTTCACGGCCGGTCGCAGCGGGTGATCCGCAAATAAAAACCATGCTCGACCACTTCGATGACCTCTACAGCTTTTACAAGACCCATCCCAATGCCACCACAGATCAAGCTCCATCTGCACCGCAGACGATCAACGCGCGTCCGGGTAAACCGGGTCCATTGCGTGACCCTGTGCAGGATCAGCACCAGCCTACGGTGCTCTATAACGGCATGGTGCATCCGATCATTCCTTTCGCGATGCGCGGCGTGATCTGGTACCAGGGTGAGTCGATCGTTGGCGGGAAAGCGGGAGTGGCAATCTATCCGCACGTTATGGAAGCACTGGTAAAGGATTGGCGCCAAGAGTGGGGCGAAGGCAACTTCCCTTTCTATTGTGTGCAACTGCCTCCGCTCAAGAACTCGAGCAATAACCCGATGGTTCGCGAGGGGCAGGCGCACCTGTTGTCATTACCAGATACTGGTATGGCAGTGACACTTGATGTGGGCGACCCGACTAACGTTCATCCCAAGAACAAAGAGCCGGTGGGAGACAGGCTGAGCCGCATCGCCTTGGCGAATGTCTACGGCAAAAAGATCGAGTTTTCCGGCCCGGTTCTTGCGGGCATGCAGATAGAAGGAGCAAATATCGTCCTGCACTTCAGCCACGCTGCGGGGCTTATTGGCAAGGGCGGACCGCTGCAATGGTTCCAGGTTGCAGGAGCTGACGGGAGATATGTCAGCGCTATGGCGATCATCCGAGGAGAGGCTGTCGTGGTCCACAGCGATGAGGTAGTGTCTCCCGTATCCGTACGTTACGCCTGGGACAACTACCCGGATGGGGCGAATCTTATTAACGGTGCGGGATTACCAGCTGCGCCGTTCCGGACGGATTCGCAAGACGCATTATCCGCAATCGCGAAGGACTTCACCGGAAAGTGACGGATAGGCGCGAAAGCCGAAAGACCGGCGAGTTACAAAACCAATTACATTCGGCACCCTCACTTGCATTGGAAAGTCGTCCACCAGCAGGACTACCGCTGGAAAGCAACTGACATTGATCGCAAGCACGAGCAAGACGAAGTTACAGAGAGAGAAGGGAGACGCAATGGTCGGAGCGGCAAGACCGTTAGCACATTGGACACGTAGTTCCCTGCTTACTAACGGCAGCCTCATAGCCGCGTCTGGCTTCCTGCGTGGATCTTCGTTTGGTCAGGCGGCGCAGCTCTCTGGCATTCTCAAACGAAAGCGGCACCCGTTTATCTTGCTCGCCATTTTGGGTCTGTGGGCTTTGATTGTGTGTGCGATCCGAGAAAATGCCTACGCTCAGCAGTATCCTTCAGGTGGCCCAGATCTACCTGCAGTGCAGTCGTCCATAGGCAAATGGGGTGATCGACATGATGGGACATTCTTGAATCCCATTCTTCCCGGTGACTTCAGCGATCTGGATGCGATTCGAGTTGGCGACGACTTCTACGCCATTTCCTCCACCATGCAATACTCTCCCGGAATGGCAATCCTGCATTCGAGCGATCTAGTCAATTGGCAGATTGTCGGCCATGTTGTTTCCAACCTGACCGCCTTGGATCCGGAGCTTGGATGGGATCGCATGAACCGCGATGGCAGAGGCATCTGGGCGGGCTCCATTCGTTACCATGATGGGCGTTTCTGGGTGTATTTTGGAACGCCAGACGGCGGAATCTATATGGCCACAGCGAGCCGCCCCGAAGGAGCATGGTCGTCACCCAAACAGGTCATCGCCGCAGCGGGCTGGGATGACCCGTGTCCTTTCTGGGATGACGATGGCAAAGGCTATTTGGTAGCGACTCGCTTCGACGCTGATGAGGATGGGCAGAAATATCGTATCCATCTATTTTCGATGAAGACTGGCAACGACGGTATCGTCGAAGGCTCTGACCGCATCATCCATCAGTCACGCGGCAGCGAGGCCAACAAGCTGTACAAGATCGGGGGTGTTTACCTTCATTACTTCAGTGAAGTGAGGCCTGAAGGTCGAGTGGCGATGATGGAGCGCTCCAGCAATCTGCAGGGACCATGGGAGGTTCGGCAACTCAACCACGTCCATGGAGTGGTGGACAAAGATCCGAATCAGGGTGGTCTTATTCAGCTGAAGGACGGGAGTTGGTGGTTTCTCACCCATCAAGGGCGGGGAGACTGGGAGGGTCGCGCGGGAGTTCTGCTTCCCGTAACCTGGCTCGACGGCTGGCCCATCATCGGACGGCCCGGCCGCGATGGGATTGGAGAGATGGTATGGGGTGGCTCCAAGCCTGTCCTCAACAACTCAAAATCTGAATTGTTTGCGAGTGACTCATTGCGCGAGCGGTCCCTTCTGCCTGAATGGGAATGGCGTTATCAACCACGGCCTGATGCATGGTCTCTTACCAATCGTGGTCTGCGGCTGCACGCTCTCGTCCCGCTCACTGGAAGGGCTGACTTTGCTGGTGTTCGTAATGTCATCACGCAGCGTGCGGTCCGGGCCGCGAAGGCAGAAGTGACAGTAAAGGTAGATTTGAACGGCCTTGTGGACGGGCAAGAAGCTGGCTTGGCACATTTTGCGAAAGCAAACTGTAGGCTCGCTGTTGTTCAGAATGGAGGGGTAAGAACGCTAATGCGTGTTGACCAGCCAGGATCGACCGTCGTCCCCGCAGTAGCTGCCAAGAGCATATGGTTGCATTCGACATGGGGTGTAGAAGGACTGGCGCGCTTCAGCTACAGCTTCGATGGCTTGGTGTTCACTGAGATCGGACATTCCTGTCGGCTCACCTGGGGTTCCTACCGCGGAGATCGAATAGGGCTCTATACATTTAACAGCGCTGGTGATCGAGGCTACTCAGATTTTAGCGATTTTCGCTATGAGATCGAATGAGTAGCAAGGGCTGCTCCTGATTCAGGCAGACAGCCCACTTTTCGTGCCATCTAATTTCTTATTGCCTGTCCAGACAAGCTCTCAGCGAAACGTCCTTTACTGGAGCGAAAAATGCCGAATCTCAGTTCCCCACAACTCTCCGCATTATCTTTTGCAATACTGTTTGCCTGCTCCTCGACTGCCGCGCTTCCGAAGTTACAGTCGAAAGCTGGAGACGTGGAACCGGCCTCCGCGATGGCCGGACGTCTGGGACATTTCGGAGACCAAAGAAATGGAACGTATCTCAATCCCATCCTGCCGGCCGACTTTCAAAATACAGACGTGCTGCGTGTGGGCAGTCACTACTACTACATCTCTGCAACGAAGGCGATGTCTCCGGGAATGGCAGTCCTGACATCCGACGATCTAATGGACTGGAAAATCATTGGCCATGTCATCCCCGACATTACTCAATTTAGCCCGCGATTTAACTACGATCACATGGACGGCGCCCAACGCGGAGTCTGGGCCGGGACGCTCGCATATCACGCTGGCCTCTTCTACGTGTATTTCACTACGCCCGACGAAGGAATCTTCGTCAGTACAGCGGCAAATCCGGCTGGTCCATGGTCTCCCCTCACCTGCCTGATGAAAGCCGCCGGCTGGGACGATCCCGCGCCTCTCTGGGATGACGATGGCAAAGCTTACCTGATCACCACCAATTTCGCGGTCGATCCGAAAAACGGAAAACCCTATAACATTCATCTCTTCCGGATGAGTTCGGATGGTCTCAGCATCGAGCTTGAGACCGACAAGATCATCTATCAATCACGGTGCAGCGAGGCCAATAAGCTTTACAAGTTCAATGGCCTCTACTACCACTTCTTCAGCGAGGTAACCAAGGAAGGCCGAGTGCCGATGATCGGTCGAGCGAAGACCATTGCAGGCCCTTATGAGATACACCAGCTCAATCATGTGAACGCGAGGACCGACCGCGAACCCAATCAAGGTTCGATTTTGCAGACTCACACAGGCAAATGGGTCTTCATCACACACCATGGATTGAATGAATGGGAGGGACGCCCCGCAAGCATACTACCCGTGACGTGGATTGACGGTTGGCCGGTTGCAGGCGAGATCGGGCAGGATGGTATTGGAAATATGGTCTGGTCGGGCAAAGAACCAATCCCCGTTATGCCCAGAAGTAGCATCCATCCTGCTCTATTTCAGACTACCGATGACTTCAATGCTGCGTTGCTCTCTCCTAAATGGGAATGGTTCTTTCAGCCAAAGCCCGACGCATGGTCGCTGACAGAACGTCCGGGCTACCTACGTCTGCATGCCTTACGTCCACTTGATCAGGAGAATCATCTGCTCAAGTCCCCGGACATCCTCACTCAGCGTCCCTTCCGGGTAAATAATAATGTAGCCGTAGTCAAAATCGATATCGGTCACATGGTGGATGGTCAGAAGTCGGGACTTTGTTTTCTCGGCCGAACTTATGCCTCGATGGATGTCATTCGAAAAGACGGAAAGTCGTCCTTCTCTTTCGATAATAATGGTCAAGCTATCCATGGCCCGGGTCTGCCGGCTGACAAAAAACAGTCTGGCTCGAAGCAGAATGGGGTACAGCAGGTGAGGCACAATTTTCATTCAGCACTGACGGCAAACGCTTTATATCTCTTGGAGAGGCTTTCCATATTACGAGCTTCGGTGGCTTCCTTGGAGCGAGAGTGGGATTTTATACAAAGAATGATTTGAAAGACGAAGGGTATGTCGACGTGGATAGCTTCCGCTATGACTACAGCCGTTAATCTTTAAGCAGAGGCAAGGAGATCTTCGCCTCGAAAGCCTTTTCGCAATTTTTCTACGAACTTCCGATTCACAATCGTGCCGACGGAAGTGCCCGTTGAATTGATAACGAACGAGGAAGCGTCTACAGTGGTACTCTCGGAAGCCGTACCCACTGGCAGAACAAAATTCAACGCAACGGCGCTTTGAACGTTCAGTACTAGATTCGTCTTGATCATGGTCTTGAATATAAGCGTGACACCTGTACGTGATAACGGCCCGGGCTCGGGTTTTGGAGCGCTGATCGGCGATTTTATCTCTCACGCCTCGGCCTGGGTGGCGTTGTAGATCACGGTCTCATCATGAGCATTGCTATTGCAGTTGTTGGCGCGGTAATCCTCACGTTTCTCCTCCGGCTTATTACAGGAAACAGGTCGGTTGAACTTTAGCTGAATGCATGTAGCCAGCGCAGCAACCTGCGCCGCAGGATCACAGGACTACCGCTTTCTGCCCGCGTTGTGCGCAGGAACGAGCTTGCAGCAACGAGGACATGTCCTCGTTCACACTTTGCTACAGAAAACGCTGAAAGCCTCGCTACAATGATTGCCGCTTCGAAGTTGCGATAAGTAGGACGGCTGCGCTCAAAACAGCAATAAAGGCAAAGAGAGAGCCCTCTGGTCCTACAGCACCGCCGGTGATGAGGTCGGAGCCACAGGGCGAATACGTGAAGATACAGTGGGCATGTTTCAAATCGAAAGTCGCGCTCAAATGGCCTCGTTACCGCGTAACTATCCGACACGGTTTTACGATTTAGTCGTTCAGGTAGCCATCATTCGGCCCGGTCCCATCGTGGGCAAGATGATGCATCCGTATATGCGACGGCGACAGAAACGGGAAGAGGTCACATCCCCACACCCGTCCTTAGAGCCGGTTCTGAAACGAACATTGGGTGTTCCGTTCTTCCAGGAACAACTGTTAAGAATCGCGATGACGGTCGCAAACTTCAGCGGGGCCGAAGCGGAGGAATTGCGCCGCTCATGGGAGAGAATGCGAAATCTGGAAGTCAACCTCCGGGCAGGTATGACAGCGAATGGCATCGACTCGAAGACGCAGGACACCATCGTCGAAAATATTAGCTCGTTTGCTTTATACCGCTTTCCCGAGTCGCACGCGGCCAGCTTCGCGATGATCGCCTACGCTTCGGCCTATTTCAAGGTCCGTTATCTTGCGGCTTTCACGTGTGCGATCTTGAATCGCCAACCGATGGGCTTTTACTCACCTACGGTTCTGCGCAACGGCATGGTCTGCGTGTCCTCCCGATTGATGTACAAGTGTCCGCTTGGCCCTGCATGATCGAACATGAGCAGGACGGTTCGCTATCCTTGCGGATGGGACTTGGCTACGCAAAGGGTCTGCGCCAGCAGTCTGCGGAAGCATTGGTTTCGTCACGAGCAGAGGCTGGCCTTTTTCAATCCGCGGAAGACCTCGCTCTGCGCGTTCCATTTTTGAATCGCAAGGAACTGACGCTACTCGCTCGAATCGGCGCACTGAACAAGCTCGATGCCATTGAGCATCGGCCCGATGCTCTGTGGCAGGTGGATCGTGCGGGAAAGATGGAAGGACCATTGCTGCGGCAGAATAGCGAATGGCTGCAAGAGGAAGCCCAGGCATTGCCGCTTCAGCAGATGACGACGGAAGAGCGCCTAGTTTCCGACTATGCGGGAACAGGGCTTACTGTAGGGAAACATCCCATGTACTACCACCGGGCGGAGCTGCAGCGCCAACGGGTCTTATCTGCCCTGGAGTTGAAGACCTATAAGGACGGAGAGTTCGTACGAACCGCCGGATGCGTAATCGCGAGACAGCGCCCCGGTACGGCGAAGGGATTTATCTTCCTCTCAATGGAGGATGAGACTGGGATCGCCAATGTGATTGTCACGCCCGATTTATATGAGCGTGATCGTCTGACGGTCACACGGAGCAAATTTCCCTTGGTGGATGGCGTTCTTCAGAACCAAGATGGGGTGGTTCATGTGAAGACGGTCCAGGAGCTTTTATGGCACGCCAACAGCAGGATCACGCTTGAGGTTTACACGCAGGCCGTGAACCCGCAGAAGCGGGCCGCATAGAGCAAGGTTGTCCAGATGATGGTGCCCGGCATGGGCACAAAGAGGGCTCAAGCACGAGCGGGTACAGAAGGGTAATTTGCTTAGTGTGCCTTTATTATGTCCTGATTTGCTTGTCACTTAGATCCCATATATTCCGTAAGTCTTTTGGAATGTGTGGCGGGGACGACGGGGCTCGAACCCGCGACCTCTGCCGTGACAGAAAAGAAGAAACCCGTAACTGTAAGAAACTAGGCGTAGCGGATGGCTCTCTGAGCGCCCTGAGGCACCATTAGGAACGCATATTGCACCCTTATCGAACCCACGTCCTCTGTCCACCAAATCTCTGTCGAGGGCTTTCGGAAGTTGGCAGATGTTGATGATATCCGCATCATGAAACACTCGACCTCGATAGATTTTTCATCGAGGTCGGCGAGGAAATAGAGAGCTTGAGGCTTTTATATCTGTGCCCTGGATTCGGAATTGCGACTTCCA
>NZ_JACHIO010000026.1 GCF_014203225.1 Granulicella mallensis
GTTTGCCGCTTAGCGATTGCATCTCTGCTTACATAGACTCATACGAAGGGAGTTTTTCCATGGTTCCCTGAATTTGCAAAAAATCTTGCCGACTCTGCGGGCTCGCGCAGCGCGAGCGCTGACGTCCTGGCGAAATTGGCCAACGTGTGGTCGCCAGCGAGGGCAAAAAGACATAGCATCATGGTTATGGCACGTGACGATCGTTTTTCAGCAGAGAATCCAACCCTCCCTTCTTCGAGTCCCGTTCAACCAGGCAGACGACGTTTTCTCAAGGCCTCCGGTCTAGCTGCGGCAGCTACCGCGATCAGCCCGGTAGCGTTTGCCGCTTCACCCGAACCACAACCAGGCGCCGGCACAGTTACAGATAGCAAGCCGATGCGGCCTCTCGATGCGGTCAACCTTTTGCAGGGCTCGCAATCGACGCCGGTTTTCTCGCATGGCAACACACTGCCCATTGCGACAGCTCCATTCGGCATGGCGCACTGGACGATCCAGACCCAGGCAAACACTCCCTGGATGTTTCAGCCGTGGGCACGGCGCACACAGGGGTTCCGCTGCACGCATCAGCTCAGCCCGTGGCTCGATGACTACGGCCATGCGGTCTTTATGCCATTTCGCGGCAACGTACATCCAGACGCCAGTCCACGCGCTTCGTCCTATATTCCGGAAGACGCGGTGCTCACACCGTATTCTCTCCAACTCTTCCTGCTGCGCTATCGCGCCAAGGTCGAGCTGGTACCCACCGAGCGCTGCTGCGTTCTCTCGGCCGACTTTGAAGCGCCTGATCCGGCAGATACGGATCAGACGATTGGCCTGATCCTGGACGTTCCCGCGACGAATTCCGACATCACGGCACACAAGGAGCAGAAGCGGGTACAGTTCACCTCGACCGCGAGCTCCGGCGGCACGCCTGATAACTTTGCGACTTACTATGTCGTCGAGTTCGCGGAACCGTGGGACAGTTTCGAAGTGCAGCCACACTCCGACCACCAGAAGAAGGAACAGCAGGTCGCCGTGGTGAAGTTCAAGAGCGGGACGAGGTTGGAGGCGCGCATCGGGACCTCGTTTATCTCGTTTGAGCAGGCGCTGTTTAACCTGCACGAAGAAGTCGGCGAGCGGTCGCAATCCGCCGTCAAAGAAGCAACAGAGAAGCACTGGAGCGAGATGCTGGAACGCATCGAGATCGAAGGTGCGACGGCACAGCAGCAGCGGACGTTCTACTCCTGTCTCTATCGCACGTTGTTGTTTCCCCGCACCTTTCATGAGCCTGTGCCCGGCGGCAAGGGCATGCATCACTACAGTGCATTCACCGGCAAGATCGCGCCGGGAGTGATGTATGCCGACCATGGCTACTGGGATGTCTATCGCGCCTGGTACCCCCTGATGTCGATTGTTTTTCCGGAGAAACTCTCAGAGATACTGCAGGCCTGGGTCAATGCGCTGAACGAAGGCGGTTGGTTTCCGCAGTTCCCGGCACCTGGGTACCGTGCCTGCATGTCCGGTAGCCTGATTGACTCGCTCTTTGCGGATGCGATCGTGAAGGGAATCGGGTCGTTTGACCGCGAGGTTGTTTTTGCCGGGCTGAAGAAGCACGCAACCATGCCGGGCGATCCCGACAAAGGCTATGGACGAGTCGGTGTGGAGAAGTATATGAAGCTGCACTACGTGCCTGCTGACCAGATCGAACAGTCGGTTGCTGAGACCGCCGACGCGGCGTACGGCGACTTCTGCATCGCGCAGATCGCGAAGATTCTTGGCAAATCCGAAGACTACTCCACCTTCATGGCACGGGCCGCCTACTGGCGCAACGTGTATGACACAAGTGTCGGCTTCTTCCGTGGCAAGAACGCCGATGGTTCCTGGCTCTCGCCATTTGATTCGTTCACCTGGGGCAGTCCCTATGAAGAGGGGTCCGCGTGGCAGCACCGCTGGGATGCCCCGCACGCGGTGAAGGATCTCTTTGAGGCAATTGGCGGTAAAGCGGCGGCGGTGGATGCGCTCGAGAAGATGGTGACTGTTCCACCGATCTTCCATGTCGGCGTATACGGAGGGGAGATCCACGAGATGTCTGAAATGGCAGCTGTCCCCTTTGGTCAGTATGCCCACTCGAACCAGCCCTCGCACCATATGCTGTATCTCTTCGCGGAGGCAGGCCGTCCTGACAGGACCCAGTTCTGGGTACGTCGCACGCTGAACGAGTTGTACTCGCCGGACTCCTTTGCCGGCGACGAGGATACAGGTTCCATGGCCGCGTGGTACATCCTGAGCTCACTCGGCTTCTACCAGGTGTGCCCGGGTGTTCCGGAGTATACGATCGGAGCGCCGCTTTTCCCGCAGGCAACTGTTCACCTGCCAGGCGGTAAGACGCTGAAGGTGCGTGCCGAAGGAAACTCCGCGGATACGGTGTACGTTGAAAAGGTTTCCCTTAATGGAGAAGCACGTACCGGCCGAAAACTCTCGCACCGGGAGATCGCTGCGGGCGGCACGCTTCTCTTCAGGATGACCGCCCAGGCACCGAAGACGAGCTAAGCTGCTGCTTTGCTCATGGCGCCTCTTTGCCTCGCGCGGACGTGCTCCAGATCTTCTACAACAGCACTGCCCGCGCGGGCAGTGCTGTTGTAGAAAGGGCTTGCTTTACCCTCCGGCCCCTCGGAACGGCTTCGACCTCGAAGAACGGATGACGATATCCCGCCAGACCGATAATCCGCTGCATCAGCGTAGGAGATAGTTACCGATTCCGATCCACCAGGATGATTGGTGAACGTACGTATACTCTGCGATGATCTGCAAGAAGATCATTGCAGGGAGAGCATAGAGATAGACCTTGTGGATACGGCGCTCCACGATGATGTCTCGAACTACGCCTAAGAGAATCAAGGCATCCACTCCAGCGGGTGCGAAGACGGCGGGCAGACTCGGGATGCGTCCGAAAGCTGCTTCTGTGAGTGCACACGTGGCGATCAGCATAAGGCGGCGATGAAAATCCGGACGTTTGCGCCAATAGATCGCCAAAGCAAATGGAACTGCAAAGCAGACTAGTTCCATCACTTCAACGAAGAGGAAAGGCACGGTTGGGAAGGGAAGTTGGCGCTGAATAGCCAATCTCAGCACGGCGGTTGACGTCGTGTAGCCGAGGACGAGGATGGAGACTGCGAGGCCGGCGCCTACCCAACCCAGCGTACGATGCAGGCGGACATTGTGTGAGCGTACAAGGGCGGATTGCAGGATGAAAAAGAGCACCCACGCAGAGAAGACAACGGAGTGCAGGTAAACGATCTGCGGAGGCTGGACACTTGGGTGGAGCAGATTCTGGTTGATGGTAAAGCTAAAGCCATAGACCACAACGGCTGCATTCAACAATGACATGAAGAGATAGAAGTAGCGTTCCAGCATGCTCGCTCGCTTTGTTGTCATACGCTCCTATAGCCGTGTGGCTGGTCACTTGCGGTTAGTTGTTGATCTTAAAACGATAGGCTGCCGCAACCGTTTGCTGAAAACGTGATACATGGGCCATTTACCAAAACACCGTGGGCTCTTATTTATTCCCAATGTGCGGATGACCCAGTCCGTCAGCGCGTCCCACGAGCCGCATCGCATTGTTTTCCGGATTTCGGTCGCATACGCTCCAGCCCTCGATCATCCGGTGCAGGTTTTTCTCGGTATAGCCTCGCTCGAACTTGGCCATCCATTGCGTGAAGCCTTGTAGAAAATTTAGTTGAGCCCTCGTTCGACCATCGTCACGAGCCGCTCGCCCAACGCCAGGATCGCCTCGTGTGGCATCCGATAAAGCGGCCCTTCAAGCACCAGAAGTGCCAGTCCATGGACCGTCGACCATGCCAGGTACTCCGCATCGCTGCGGCTTTTCTTCGTGAGCAGGCCGCTCTCCAGCATGCGATCCAGGGCCAGGGAAAGCAGCTGAAAGGCGTTCAGACCCATGGATGCGGTGTTTGCCGGGTTGGGCGAATCAACTGGTGGTGGAACCGAGAATGCCGTACGAAACATCCCGGGTTCTCTCATCGCGAATCCCAGATATCCTATGCCCACCGCACGCAGACTCTTTCGCGCATACACCTGGGGATCGCGTCCTGGACGGCACTTCTTCATTTCGTCTTCAATGGACGCGGCGACCCGCGACAGGCATGCCGACCGCACCGCATCCAGCAACTCAGCCTGGCCAGCAAAATATCTGTAAGCTGCATTCGGAGAGACACCCGCCTGCCGTGTTGCCTCCCGCAGAATGACTGCCTTGGGTCCTCCAGAGCGGGCCATCTCGAGCCCGGCCGTCACGAGTGCGTTGCGTAGATCACCGTGGCGAAAGGTCTTGCGTTTTTCAATGATGACGTTCTTTTTCATTGTCCGTTCAAACTAGAGTGTACCGCGCAGGGGAGCATTGTAGACAGCATCCACTTAGCGGTGGTAGCGTATGTGGACGATGTTTACTTCGTAGCGATATATCCCAAATGGAGGTGCGAAATGGCAGACGGATTCATCTGGTACGAACTTGTTACCAATGATATGGACAAGGCAGTCAACTTCTACAAGAAGGTCGTCGGGTGGGATGTCAAGGATGCCGGTATGCCCGGCTTTACCTACATGATCTTCGGTAAAAACGGCAAAGACGTTGGCGGCATGATGACCTGGGCTGGCGCGGGCGCGCCCGATCTTCCCACTCAGTGGATGGGCCACATTCACACCGCAAAGCTCGACGATGAGTTGAAGGCTGTGACTGCCGACGGCGGGACGATTGTGAAGCCCGCTCAGGACATCCCCGGCGTAGGCCGTTTCGCGGTCGTGCTGGACCCTCAACAGGTGAAGTACCTGCTCTTCGAACCCGGCAAGGGATATGTTCCGCCTCGGTTGGGTCAGATGGCGGCAGGTAATGTGGGTTGGCACGAACTGCTTACAGATGACGCAGCAAAAGCCTTCGATTATTACTCCAGGCACTACGGTTGGCAGAAGGATTATGCGCACGATATGGGAGCCATGGGTGCCTACCAGACTTTCCGGACCGACCAACCCCTCTATACGGGCGGCATGATGAACCGTAAAGGGCCCGGCATGCCCGAAGGGATTCCCCCACACTGGCAGTACTACTTCCTGGTCGACGACATCGAGGCTGCGCAGAAACGTGTGATCGAGGCCGGAGGCAAGATCGTGCTGCCTCCCATGGACGTACCCGGAGGTTCACGCATCCTGCAGGCCACCGACGATCAGGATGGTCACTTTGCTTTGATGCAGGGACCAAAGTCCTGACCGCGCTGAACTTCATCACCGGCGAAGCCGTTCTTCATGGCAGAAGAACGGCCGCCGAACCTTACGGCGAACTTTGAAAACCTGAGAGGAGAGCAACATGTCGGAGAAGATGATCACCTGTCTGTGGTTCGACCACGGGAAAGCCCGCGAAGCAGCTGAATTCTATGCCGCCACCTTTCCCGACAGCCACGTCGGGAAGATAAGCGCCTCGCCCACGGATACGCCATCCGGTCCCGAAGGTCAGGAACTCATCGTTGAGTTCACCGTCTGCGGCCGCAATTTCATGGGTCTCAACGGCGGTCCGCAGTTCGTCTCCAACGAATCGGTTAGCTTTGTGATTCTTACCGACGACCAGGCCGAGACCGACCGGCTGTGGAACGCCATTGTCAGCACCGGCGGCCAGGAAAGTATGTGCGGCTGGTGCAAGGACCGCTGGGGCTTTTCATGGCAGATCACTCCGCGCGCGTTGCTGGCGGCGACGAAGGACCCGGATCGCGCTGCAGCCAAGCGCGCGATGAACGCGATGATGACGATGCGAAAGATCGACATCGCCGCGATCGAGGCCGCACGCGCGAAACAGTAGAAGATCATCCACTCAGAGACGAAGAGCGGCTACGATGAAAGATCTCTTTGACCCCACTCTGGCAGATGACATAAAGCAGCGAATCATGGGCGTCATCCTCAGTCATTACAAGGTCGTCGGACCTCTGAAAACAGGATCGTTCTCAAACGATCCGGCTCGAGGCGAGGCTATCCAGGAGGCAGGAGAGAGTGAAATGATCTCGGTTGTGCACATTGGACTACCGTTGGCGCCACCATGGGTTCCTGCCGAAGATTGCGAAAAGATTGCGTCGCGCCTGATAGGCCTTCGGCAGAAAATGGAGGGCGCTGGCTACCGATATGAAGTGATGCATGCCTCCCCAGAGGGAGGACTGGCAGAGCTTCGCAAGCGGCTGCAGAGTGAGCCATGCGATGCTGTGTTGATCGGCGGCGGGGTGGTGGCCGATGAGAAGCTCGCCGTTTTTAAGCAGCAGATTATTGAGGTTACAAGGGACGAGGCACCAGGGGCGAAGGTGCTGGAATTTGACCATGCGGTGGATGTCCAGACTCTCCTGGAGCTCGCCTTCTCAATCTGATTCAGCCTTTCCGCTAACAATTCCTGTTTTCGCAGCTGCTCGGCCTCATCGTTCACAACATTGGAAAGAATGGAACGCGCGGTGCCCTAGATCGCTCCTCCCCGTACAGCGCGAGCGGTGTGGAGTGTCGCTCCGCTACCGGCTCGAACGTCAACTGGTTCAATCGTGTAATGCAACTCGCAAAGACTACGAAATACGACACACTTCCGCAGAAACCATCCTCCCTATCTCCTTCGCTCACCAGTAGTTAAGAAGGTTTCTATAGCTTCTGGACAGCTTCTCATGCAGAGCCGCGCCAGCGATCCCGAGGGTGCTGACAATCTGATGACAAACCAAAGACAAAGGGCTGACGCAGCTATAAAAGCCGAATGATACGTTTGAAATCGTCATGTACTTCTCAGTGATGTCATCGAGTTAGAACCATGAGTCATACCGTTCGACCAATGCTTCACGATCGATTCTGCAACTCTCCAAATCGGAAGTCATCGGTTCTTTCTGGCAAAAATGATCCGAGACGAAGTATCGCCGGAAGCTTCAGCGTTCAGTTTGATCCATAGCTTCTATCGATCATGGCGACTTAGGCAGATTACGGAACGCAAGAAAGAGCTAGAGGTATTACTTGCGGTCGATGCGCTGAGCAAACGCGGACGATATCGGTGGTCAGAGATAGTCAGGGAGATCCAACAATAGCGGCTCATGGAGCGATTGCTGCTTGCGCAACGTACTGAATCAGGGAACTGGGATGATCGAATGTATGCTAAAGCCATTTCGTGAAATACACGCAAAGGACTTGGATCCTGGCTCCCTCAAGGAGGAGCTGAATGAGCATGGCTACCTGCTTCTGAGAGGGCTGATACCTGCTGAGGATGTAAGACACCTTTTGGATAAGATTGTAGAGATCCTGCATGACGCAGAGTGGCTCACCGGGGATAGTGACCCTGCTGCTCGCGTCATCAATCCAGGTGCAGCTTGTGGTGATCCTGATCCTGCGTTTAAAAGTGTTTATGAAAAGGTGTTTAGTCTGGAATCATTCCATGCTTTTGCACATCATGTCGCTTTGCGACAGGTCATGCATCAGCTTGTGGGACCGGACTTACTCATTCATCCGAAACCTATTGGACGATTGATCTTTCCAAACTGCGAACGTCTGGTCATCCACGCGCATCAGGATCACGGAGCGGTTGCGGGTGATTCCGAAAGCTACACGATTTGGATGCCACTACACGACTGCCCGCAGGAGCTAGGTCCGTTGCAGATCCTGGAGGCGTCTCATCGTTATGGTCTTCAGCACGCCGATCCAGAGACAGGAATGATTTCAAAGGAGCTGGCGCTCGGAGGTGACTGGGTAGCAGGCAGCCTGAATGCAGGCGACGCACTGATCTTTCATAGCCTAACGGTTCACGCAGCCTCTCCGAATGTCTCCGACCAGCTCCGTATATCGATGGATTGCAGATTTCAGAGCGCCGAACGAGCAATCGACCCCGCGAACCTTGTGTTCCCAGGATCTTCCGGGCGGAGAAGCTGGGAGACGACATACCGCAACTGGCGCTCTGACAGCTTGAAGTATTTTTGGACGAAGATGCCGCTGAAGTTGAAACCCTCTAAAGCCGAGCTTGCCGAGCTTATTCAAACAGCTAGCTCTGAAAGGATGCGATCAAGATATGCGGCAACCCTTCGTCAGCTCGATTCGCAGATGTCTGATTGATGTCCTGCCGGGGCATATCGATAAGGATCATGAAATTGACTTCACACGATATTCCAACGTACTGAGTTTACGGACGGCTCATTCTGAGAGCCCGTCAAAGAGCAAAAATGGTTGCCCATAGCAACGCATCGCGCGACATCGAAAAAAACGCAGAGAATGATCCACGCGGATCAAAGCCCAAGCCGAGGATGAGCGGTGCTGTGTCTGAAATTTGGAAGCTCGTCAAACCGCGGAGATGGCCTCTTGCAGGGAGCTTTCTGCTCATCCTCACCAACCGATTCTGTAGCTTTGTCGTGCCAGTCTCGTCGCGATATCTCATCAACAATGTAATGTACCGGCACCAGATGGAGAAACTCCCGCTGATCCTTGGCGCTGTTGTGGGAGCAACTTTTATTCAGGCGGGTACCACCTATTTACTGGATCGCTACCTTGGGCTTACTGGCCAGCGTGTCATTGCAGAGTTACGCGCGCAGGTTCAGGCACATATCGGCAGACTACCCATTTCGTTCTACGACGAGAATCGGACAGGCACGCTAGTCGCACGCATTATGACCGATGTGGAGGGCGTTCGCAATCTGATTGGCGCCGGTCTTCTCGACCTTCTTGGCGGCGTCCTTACTGCACTGATCGCTCTTGTCATTTTGATAAAGATCAGTAGCTTGATGACGATTCTTACATTCTGTCTTCTCGCGATCTTCGTTTGGTTCTTGAAGAGCGTTCTCGGCGTGACCAGGCCCCTCTTTCGAGAGCGCTCTCGTATCAATGCTGAAGTTACGGGACGTCTTACGGAGTCTCTCGCTGGTGCACGCGTGATCAAGGGCTACCACGCCGAGGAGAGTGAAGCCCGCGTATTCGCGAACGGGGTAGATCGTCTTCTTCAAAATATTGCACGATCGATCTCTGCTCAAGCTATGATGTCTCTCTACTCCACGGCGACACTGGGGATAGTGGGTGCCCTGGTGATGTACCTCGGAGCTCAAGAGACCATGTCTCACCGCATCGATGTTGGCGGTTATGTTGAATTCATTCTGCTTCTGGCTTTTATGGTTGCGCCCGTAGGGTTGCTGGTCAGTATAGGGACTCAGCTCACAGAGGCCTTCGCAGGCCTTGATCGCACCGCTGAAATCCTTAATGAGCGAACGGAGGACGATGAGCCACACCGTACTATAGCGATCGGCACAATCCAGGGCCATGTTGCCTTTGAAGATGTCACCTTCGCCTATATCACGAATAAGCCTGTGCTGCACGGCATCAGTTTTGTTGCAAAACCAAACACCGTTACCGCATTGGTAGGTTCCTCAGGGTCAGGCAAGTCAACCATTATCTCGCTTATCTGTGGCTTTCATACCGCTATAGGCGGGCGCGTCCTGGTTGACGATATAGACCTATCTGCTGTTTGTCTTTCGAGCTTCAGGCAACAGCTCGGTGTTGTGCTGCAGGAGACCTTTCTCTTTGACGGCACGATTCGCGACAATATTCTTTTCAGCCGGCCACATGCCACAAGGGCTCAGTTTATGGATGCTTGCCGCATTGCCTGTGTCGATGAATTTGCAGTGCAGTTTCCGGAAGCATATGAAACGGTGGTCGGCGAACGAGGCATTAAGCTCTCTGGAGGGCAGCGTCAGCGTATCTCCATCGCCCGCGCGATTCTTGCTGATCCAAGTATCCTGATTCTTGATGAAGCGACGAGCTCACTAGACTCTGAATCAGAGGCCATGATTCAAGATGGTCTGCAATACCTTATGCAGGGTCGTACAACCTTCGTCATCGCCCACCGGCTCTCCACCATAAGACGTGCGCAGCAAATCCTCGTGATTGAGGGGGGACGAATCGTTGAACGCGGTGATCATGAATTTCTCTATCGGCAAAGGGGACGATACTACGATCTCTACACGCGACAGCATGCTCTTGAGACAAACCTCTTTCTCGCGCCTGGTGAAGGCGATAAAGTGATCTAATTCCTATACTTCATCCGACGTGCCGGCAATATGCTCGGCTTACATCAAGGCAGCGGAGCGACAGAGCCAGGAATACGAGCAGTCCCTCTTGCGTTTCTGAATCCACAGCTTACCTCTAACCTGAAATTTTGCATGTTGAGACCTTATGGCCGAGTTTAAATCTTTATATTCTCCTCTTCGTTTGGCTAAAGCTGCCAAGGCATCAGTGTCGACACACTGGAAGATCTGGGAGTTTGGCCGTTATGGCGAACATCGCTTCAAGGGCGATGCTCGTTTTGATTTACAGAATGTCACAGAGGGTTTTCGATCTCGTCTCGATACTTCGCCCGATGATACGGAGCTGCTCCAGAGAATATGCGCAGCCTATAACCGAGCTGTGCAACAGGAGAGCCTTGCAGCGAAGGCTTACACCGCTCCAGAACAGAGGCAGAAGCTTCGGCAGTCCAGTTTGGGTCCTGTGATTCGGGCATTGCGTGCCAGCGATACTAAAACTCTCCAAAGAATGTATCGCAATTTTTATCGTGACGCCTGTTCTTCTGGTCTATTGGGTGCTCCCTATGGGATGTCGAAGGAATTCTTTGGTGGGTCGATTCGAGACCTCTACCGGCGTTTTTACTTAAGCCATGTCTTGTGCCGGTTTGACTACTGGCAGGAGATGACTGACCACCGTTTTACACTTCGCGAGTTGGCGGGGCCGGGCGTGGGAAACCCGTTTGGTGTCGTGATTGACGGCACCCATATCGGCGTGGGCTCTGAGTATGCTCATTACTGTGCCCAGAGAATTATTGGCCTGCGCCCCATGGAAGGGAACAAGATCGCAGAGATAGGGACCGGCTTCGGAGGCATGGCCTATTACCTGCTTCGAGATCTGCCGAAGGCATCCTATATCGGCTTCGACCTTCCAGAGAATATTGCCCTCACTACGTACTACCTGATGAAGGCCTTTCCCCAACTCAACTTTGCACTCTACGGAGAGCAGGAGATTACGGGTGCACTTGCACGAGCGAATGTGGTTCTTCTGCCTGTCTTTGAACTCGCCAACATGCCTGCTGAAAGCGTAAATGTCACCTTCAGTTGCCGTCCTCTTTCCGATGGGTCACCGTCCGGCGTTGGCGAATACCTCATGCGCACTGCACGTGTGACAAAGGATCACTTCCTTTATATAGACAAACAGCGTAATGCTGATCTCGTTGCAGAGACTCTTGATCGAAACCACCCTTCGTTGAAGCTGGTAGAGACTCGTAACTCCGGCTGGCTGAGTCATAAGGTTTCAGGTGCTGGAGTGGGAGGCGCAGCAGGCCTTGCAGACTCCATCGTGCTGGAACGATGGTATACACAGTCAAGTAAACAATAAACATTGAATAAGTGACTTTCACTGGAGGATTATGCTGGACAACGTAGATGCGACCCAACCCCCTCAAAGCCGATCCTCCCTTTCGCCTCGGCGGTGGAAGTTGGCCTTGTGGGCTATGATGGCGGCCATGACGACGTCGGTTATTTTGTATAGCGAGGTACCGCTCTTACGTCAGGCAAAAGAGCGTGCCTACCTCTATACGATTCCCCTGTTGATCGTGCCTCATGTGCTTGGAGGAGTTACCGCACTGCTCAGCGGTCCGCTACAGTTCTCAAGCAGGCTACGTCGCCGTAATCCTCGCTTCCATCGCATCCTTGGGCGCATCTACGTTTGCGCGGTACTGACTGCAGCTCCTATTGCGATGATCCTCTCGCAGAATCGTCATGATCCCCACGCGATTCACTTTTTCGTGGCAAACGTTGTTCAGGCCGGAACGTGGATCATCACGACCGTTGCAGCGTTCGTGACGGCTTATAATGGATGGTTTCAGAAACATCGTGAATGGATGATTCGCTCCTATGCTATGACTTTCACGTTTGTCGGCACCCGCGTTTTACAACCGATTCCTTTTTGGAACCGCCATAGTGAAGCGGGCTTTGCGATGGAGATCATCATGATCACCTTGATGGCTATCTTGATACCTGACCTTGCCCTCTGCTGGCGAGAGCTAACCAAACGGCGGACCTAACTGCTAATCAGTCTGCATAACGAGGGATGTTGTAACCGGACAGCATTTGGAAAGTATTCAAATAGGTCGGTGTGTCGTGGCCCAGTAGGGAGGGATGGGCAACCAGGGGAGAGCGTTATAGGAATGTCAAGGGGAACTTCAGCCTCTGCTCGTTGTCCATATCTAGCATCCAATCTGTTTCAGGCGATCTAATCTATCGGACATAGCGTCCATCGATATCACCCGGGGATAGAGCACAGCATGACTCATGCGCTTCATTTTCAGCACGACTGGTTCTTCGCCATCTTCCTTTTCTGCACGGCCCTGGTTCTCGCCAACGTCATTCATTTCGTTCTCTTCCGTCTCCTGCGCCGCAAAGAGGCGGAGAATACCCATCTCGGATGGGGGCTTCAGCGTCATCTTGGCGCACCGTCCCGCGCCGTCTTCTTCATCACCTGCTTGCTCATTGTGCTCCCGGTGATTCCGCGTCTGTCCGGCAAGCTGCAGGAACTGCTGAATCAGATCTTCATCATGGCGCTCATCGCCGCGTTGGGATGGTTTGCGGTTGGCTGCGTCTACGTCCTGCAGAACGTATTCCTCCGCCGCTATGACCTCACCGCTGAGAACAACGTTCAGGCCCGCCGCATCCATACCCAGTTCCAGCTCTTCCGCCGCATGGTCATCAGCCTGGTCATCGTCATCGATGTCGGCGCGTTGCTCTGGAGCTTCCACGATCCGCGCATCTGGCACTACGGCACCGGATTGCTCGCCTCTGCCGGTGTGGCTTCGCTGATCCTTGCCACTGCCGCCAAATCCACCGCTGCAAACTTTCTCGCGGGCCTCCAGATCGCCATCACAGAGCCTATTCGCATCGACGATGTCGTCGTTGTGCAAGGAGAGTGGGGGCGTATCGAGGAGATCACCTCCGCCTACGTCGTCATCAAGATCTGGGATCTACGCCGCCTGATCGTTCCGCTCAGCTACTTCATCGAAAACTCATTCCAGAACTGGAGCCGCGAGCAGAGCGATATCATGGGCACCGCTTTCCTCTATGTCGATTACTCCATCCCCGTCGAGGAACTCCGGGGCGAACTCAACCGCATCATTCAGGCCTCTGCTCTCTGGGACAAGAAGGTCTGCGGTCTTCAGGTCACCAACCTCTCTGAGCGCACCATGGAACTCCGCTGCCTGGTGAGCAGCCACAACTCAAGCCAGAACTTCGACCTTCGCTGCCTCGTCCGCGAGCAGATGACCGCCTTCATTCAACGGAACTATCCCGAGGCCTTCCCCACGACACGCTTCTCCGCCCACGCTACCAGTCCAGGCGACCCACCTGAGGCTGGACATATCGACTAGTCGGAATAACCTCCTGAGGCTCCACAGCTAGCAATGGCATCGAAGGACTGATCGCAGCGTTTAGTTTTCCGTAGGCTGCTCCACGTGATCTATCACCAACGTATCTACCGGTCCCTTTCCGGGTTGCAGCTTCAGTCCAAGCTGCTCCTGGATCGCCGTAAAGAGGTTCGGTGGAGCATCAGCCGCACCGTTATCGGCTGCACCGTTCGCAACGTTATCAGCGGTCCATTGCAGGTGAAAATCATATCGGCCTGGGAGGCCCGTCTTGTCGATCACCGTGCGATCCAGTGGAAAGGACAGGTTTCCCGCCAGGTCCGATAGCGTCACTCCCGTGGCAGTCATATCCGTATTGTGCACATTCATGTTGCCGGAGTCTGCCGCGTCCGGCGCAACTGCACTCGCCTTAAGCTTCGGACCATTTTTTGCGACGACCAGTTCGTACACAGGAAGCGTCTTGGGCTCGGTGTGTATCTTTAGATGAAAGCGGTCTACAAGGATGGCGGCGAGCATTGCCTGCTGCTGTTCGCGCGAAAGACTGCTCAAAGCCTTCATATCCGGATCTGTCACCTTGGCGTAGACGTCGAACCGCAACGAATCGGCCCATGCGGGCAGACCAGATATCAGGCCTTCGCGAATTCCATACGCATTTACGAGCAGATGTTTGAGCGGCACATTTGTCGCTCGAAACCAGGCGTCGTCCCTATCCACGCGCGTGCCTCGTGAAAGGCCATGGTTCAGCTTGATCACAACGGCGTCATAGACCGGCAAGGAAGAAGCGGGTTGCTGGGCGACACAGTTCCGGCAGTAACCCAGAGACGCCACGAACAGGAGCGAAAGCAAAAACTTCGACATGCCAACCTTACGCTGCGGAGAATCAGAAAGTTCCCGCTAACTGGGTCTCCGCCTCAGCCAACTCTCGGTTAGTCCTCATAAGTTGACTTATCCCTACCGCAGCGCGAGTTTCTCAGACTGACGCAGGCACTGGCCGAAACGATATCCGCTCGAAGGTCTGGCATCAGCAAGGGGGCCTGTGTATTCTTGTGCGTGTGTCGAACCCAAACGAAAACCTGCTCTCGCTGAATGCCTCTGAGGCCACGCCCTCACGTGTCGGCCGCCGTGAATTTATCAAAACCAGCTCTCTCGCTGCCGGTGCCCTCGCGTTTGGCGCGCCTGCATTTGTACGCGGACAGCATCTCAACAGCAAGCTGAACATCGCCTGTATCGGCATCGGCGGAAAAGGCCGCAGCGATACCGATGCCTGCGCCGGTGAGAACATCGTCGCGCTGTGCGATGTGGATGCAGGTTCCGAGGCCTATCAGACGCAGACGAAGAAATATCCGAGCGCCAAGTTCTACAAGGACTTCCGCCAGATGCTCGATCAAATGGGCGATCAGATCGATGCGGTGACAGTCTCCACGGCGGATCACACGCACGCCATTGTGGCATCGGCGGCAATGAAGAGGAACAAAGCGGTCTTCTGCCAGAAGCCACTGACGCAAACGATCTATGAAGCGCGCTACCTGCGGAATATGGCCCACGACCGAAAGCTCGTGACGCAGATGGGCAATCAGGGGAGTGCCTCGGACGGTCTCCGCCGCGCGGTGGAGACGATTCAGGATGGTCTCATCGGACAGGTGCATGAAGTCCACGTCTGGACAAACCGTCCGATCTGGCCACAGGCCATGGAACGTCCCGCCGGAGAAGACCCCATCCCCGCCACCTTAGATTGGGACGCCTGGATCGGTCCGGCTCCGATGCGGCCCTATGTCGGTAGCCGGAATCCTAAGGACAAGAATGGAGTTTATACGCCGTTTAACTGGCGCGGCTGGCAGGATTTCGGTACCGGTGCACTGGGCGATATGGCCTGCCACACGGTCAATATCCCCTTTCGCGCTCTCGATCTCGGTTACCCCACAGAGATCGAAGCCATGCCTTTCGGTCGGATGAACAAGGAGTCCTATCCTGTCGGCTCCAAGATCCGGTTCGCCTTTCCCAAGCGCGAAGCCCGCATTTCTCTTGAGCATCCACATCTCTTCCACCATTCCAAAAAGATCGAGCATGACCCGATGACACTCTGGTGGTACGACGGCGGCCAGCCTGACTCCACAGCCCGTGGCGGCCACGACCTGAGCAACAAGCCGCCTGCGGAACTCACCGCCGATATCGTCGCCCTACTAGGCAAGCTTCCCGACAGCGGCTGCCTGCTCATTGGCGAAGGAGGCACGGTCTTCTCACCGGACGATTACGGGAGCAATTTCTTCATCAAGCTCAAGGGCGAGAAAGAATTCGTCAACTACCTCAAGCATCCAGCCATGGCGCAATACCCGGAGCGCATCCCGCGCAATCGTCATGTCGGGGATTTTGGGCATGCCGAGAATGCCGCGGATCTGGGGCAGGCGCATGCGCTGGAATGGCTCGATGCCATTAAGGCGAACAAACCAGAGATGTGCTACTCGCGTTTTGATATCGGCGCACGCCTGGTGGAGATCATGCTGCTGGGCTGCGTGTCCTTGCGCGTCGGCCAGAAGATCGAATGGGACGGACCGAAGATGGTTGCGAAAAACTGTCCTCAGGCTGCGCAGTTCATACAGCGGCAGGACCGCACCGGTTGGGCACTTTCCTGATGCAGTCATCCTGGGCAAAATCGAATATGCATTCGACCTGACGATCACGTTCGAGGTTAGATGGGCAACATGTTTGCCTGGAATGCTCATCGTTGCCACCATGAGCTTCCGCGTATTGCGGCCATCCAGCTTCCGCAATGCGCGTTTGTCGGGACCTGATTCGGACGCGCTCTACTGAGTCAATCTTGTTCTGACAAGTGAATTCGTTAGCGCAAGACCATTCGCTCAATGACGAGATGAGGACCCGCATCCACCAAGGGATAGTGTCTTGGGAGAGGGACGCGCACAAGCATCAGGGTGGCTTCTGTTCCTTCGTCGCCAGCTTTCGGTGTGAGTATTAGATGAGACTCGTCTGATCGATCCAATACGTATGCGATGGGATGATCTGCAACATGCATGTCGAGATCCACGGAATGCCTCGCTTCGTCAAAGTGAACATCGCCATCTACGAGTCTGCCGTCAGACAGGCGTAGATTTAGGGCTCCAAAGGGTTCGATGTACAAGTCTGAAACCGTAACATCTTGGGCAGAGACGAGAAGAGGTTTTGGCTCGCCGTTCAGCTGTGTTGATTCGACGTGCCACTGTCCAATGAACGATTTCATATTCTTCATCTGATCTGCCTCACTCAGGCGGTCTTTAGCTTCTCCGTACGAACGGTAGCCCAACGCTATCAATAGCACAGCCCACTCTAGGATCAGAATTCCCGTACGCGAGCTGCGACGAGTAAAAAGCGGAATCCACGCTCCTCGCGGAGGCTTTGGTTGATGTCGCCAGAAATAAGAAAGCAGGGAGTCTAGGTCGGGAGCTACAAGAAGAAGCGCCATCAGCAGGAGATGGGCCGCGTAGATTTTCACGCCAACGTCGAAGAAGTAGTCGTAAAGCACAATATTGCAGGTGATGAAGATCGTTATGAGCGCACCTAGCAACGCGGTGCGTCGATAGAGGACCAGCAGACCTGCAATGACTTCGATCATGCCCATTGTTGCCTGGAATCCGGGCCTCAGGCCGAACGTTGTCCACAGCAACATATGGGGCGAGGTCTGTCCAAGCGGCTCATTCAGGATCGCGAGCGACGGCGGAGGCATCTGGCTCAGAAAAACCTTATCCAAACCATAGGCCAACATAGCGACAGCCAACGTCAGTCGGAGGAGAAGGCGAAACGATCCGAGAAGAAGAGGGTATGCCTCTGCGCGTCGGTCGAGAGCTGTCCAGAGCAGGCTTGCGATCATTGTCGCCGTGAACATCACCGCGATGGCGATCCAGTTCAGGATGGTATCGCCCGAATCGCTATCACCTATTGCCGTTCCGATTCCGTGAAGATGGAAGATATGAAGACATATCCACTGAGCTGCTTGCAGGAACGGCCACGACAGCCAACTCTCGATGTGGGAGCCAGCCCAGGGGATCGTTTCCCATACGGTGTAAATGCCGGAGCACAGCGCATAAACAGTGAAGTAGCAAAAGGTAAATCGGAACGCGAGCCTCGTTCCAAAGCTCCAACGCAACTTCAACGAATCATCCATAACGGTGTGACGTGCGAGCATAGGCATCTTCTTTCGATTAGTCCTCATAAGTCGCCTTCTAGTCAGTGACGGCCTGATTGCTTCCGCTATGCGCGTTTCGTGGAGCTAATCGGTCTGCGGAAGCGCAGCGATGAACTTCTCCATTTCTTTCAGCACCTCCGATTCGTTTGATTTGAAGATATAGTGATCTGCATTTGGGATACCCACCACCTGCGCAGAAGGAACCCCGGCCGCGAACTCACTCCTGTGAGTTGTCGTGTGGTCGGCCATAAACTTCGCCATAGCTGCACGGCCTGCAGCGTTGTACTCCGGCATCGGACCCAAATCATGAGGATCAGCGAAGATAGCAAGCACAGGAGACGTGATCTTCGTATACTTCCGCTGCCCAAGCATGATTGCTTCCTCAGGACCCAATTCATGGGCAGGTTCAGGAGGATTCTCAGGTAGTCTGGCCACTTTGTCCCGCTGATCCTGTAACTCTTTTTCCAAAGCCGGAAGTTGTGTAAGGAGTTCAGAGAGACTCTTATTGTCCACACCACCCTTCTCAACTAAATTGCCCAATTCCTTTCGGGCTTCGTTTGCGTCGAGGTTCACATCTCCCTTGGCGCGATCATAGAAGGCATATTCATAGGCCGCCTCTAGATAAATCAGCCCCGCAATCTTCTCAGGATGTCTTGAACCGACGGAAGAGAGTTCCTCTCCGGCGATTGAGTGGCCGGCCAGCACAGGGCACACAAGACGGAGCGCATCTATGACGGCGAGTACATCGTCGCCAAGGCGGTCCGCGTTGTAATTAGCTTCGCTTGGCGGGGGCGAATCGGACTCACCGAATCCTCGCCGTGTGATGCCATAGACGTGATATTTCTTGACCAGCTTATGAGCGAAGTCATCGAAGCCGTGTGCTGTGTCTCCGAGTCCTGCAAGAAGGATGAGGGGCCGTCCCGCGCCGCCCCAGTCCAGTACCTCGAGCTTCACGCCCTTTTCCACCGATATGAAAGAGGCAGTGCATGCGCAATGAATGTCACGCGGCCATGCCGTGCCAGAGGTAGGACGGTGGAGGGTCACTGAGGATGTTCCATCTTGCTTCATCTTTCCCGCGATGGAGGTGCCATCGACGCTCACTGTCCCTCGATAGGAGAGCTTGAGGTCCGCGATGGAAAAGGCTAACTCCGTGCCATGAAATGTGATCGCGCTAACGGGTATGCCGTCTGGACCTTGGTCGATGCTGAAAAACTTCGCATTCCAGGCTCCATCGGCGGACTGATCAACATGCAGGATGAACCGTAAACGTTCCTCACCGGTGCCAACCGCACCCTGCCAGTCACCAGAGATATCCTGTGCCCGCATGGGCGACACGATAAGGAAATACAGCAGTGCGGCCGCAAACAGAACTCGCTTCACAACCCAACCTTTCTAGACAATCAGCCGAAACTACGCTAGTTATGCATTGTAGCGGAGGCTTTTGCACGGCTCACTTGCTAAAGATAGGCAATCTCGGAACTTACGCCAACATTTGCGGATTAGTAACGAGAAGCCGGCTTCTCGGAAGCAATCAGTTGCTCAACGCAAGAGCGTTTTGCGCTACTGATCCTCCGACCGAAGCTTAACCGTGTTCAATGAGTGACTAGCCTTGAAGGCATCAGCCTAGAGGCAATCCTCTTCGTTCTACCTACTCTTCAGAACTGCATACATCCAGACCTTTATTCCCTCAGGCACTCATTACTGTCGCCGAAGCCGAGACTCGAGCACGAGCCGACCGGAGGCGGTCACATCACTGTCGAGGGTTTTACTGTATGAGACGAACTCAGGCTCTGAAGCGACTCCCATGGTGCGTGTCCAGGAATAGCGTGGTTCAAGAAGATTCGCGTTTTGGCAGGGAATTGCTTCTGTCAAAGAAGCAGTCGCTATCAGGAGAGTCAACGTAAAAATGAAACGCCTGGCATGGAAGAGATTGAGTGGGTCATTCGTATTGACATGCCTTCGTGCTGCGAACTACAAGGCTCGTGGAATTTACAAGACCCATTCATAAGTACAGAAGGCTTAGGAGGCCCCATGTTTTCGAAACAAGGTTGGCTAGCATTCTTCGCAATCCCATGGCTTTTCATTCTGCTGATCAGTGCGACGGTCAGTCATGCTCAAGTCACCTACACAACGTCGTGGATCGCTAACTCGTATGCGACTTTACCCACGTACGTAGGGAACGCCATGCGATCCATGTGGGTGGCGCCGGAGGGCGTCATCTATACCTCGTCCGACTGGGACGAAAGCCAGGGAAGCATCAACGTCTACCAGAATGGCCAAAAAATAACCACCTTCAGTGCTCATGGGGAAGCCCAGGGCGGGGCGATCGGCGGCGATGCCACCGATGTCTTTGCCGCGCTGCAATTCAACACCACCCTCGGAGGCAGCGGCTATGTGGGCCGATACAACCGGAGCACCGGCACACGGGATCTGACATGGTCGGCGAGCTCGGACACGACCGAGCGGCTCGCGGACGTCATCACAGGAATCGCCGACACCGGCACGCTCGTTTATGTCAGCGACCATCCCGACAACCTGGTGCGGTGCTACACCACCGCAGGGGTGTGGCAATCGGATTGGAGCCTCACGGATCCTGGCGCGATCGCGCTCGATGGAGCGGGGAACATATGGGTCGCCCAGAAGAGCGAGGGTACGATTCAGGAGTTCGCCGCGTCGGGGACCAAGCTGAACACCATCAACATGGGGTCCAGTTCGCGGCCTTCGGCTCTGTACTATGACAGCGTCAAGAGCCAGTTGATGATCGGCGATCAGGGGCCGAACATGAACATTCAAATCTACGGAAATTTGTCCAGCACTCCGTCGCTGGTGAGCTCTTTCGGCGTGCAAGGCGGCTATCTGGACACGACTACGGGAAGCAAGGGGCAAACCGGGAGCCAACGCTTCACGCGCGTCGTCGGTATCGGGAAGGACAGCTCCGGAAACCTGTATGTCCTCAATAATCCCTGGGGTGGAACCTGGGACCTGGGACGAAACGGGAAGACCGATCTTCACGCTTACAACAGTTCCGGCGTGCTGCAGTACACGCTGCAAGGGCTGACCTTCGAAGGCAACGCCGCCTTCGACCCCGGCACGGACGGCGCCTACATGTATAGCGGTCAGGATGTTTACACCGGTTTGGGCGGAGGAGGACATGTTGGCAACAGCGTCGATACGCTCGACTATCCGACCGATCCGCGCGTGGATATCACCAACAACAGCCGCGGATTCGACTTTGGCACGATGGCGACCGTCAACGGGCATCGAATCCTCGCGGCTGCCGGCCAGAATTCGGACATCTTCCTGTTCTCCTATTTCCCCACCAACCAGTACGCGTCGATTCCTTTTGGCACGCTGCCTGGCCAGACCACTCCGGCGGGCTACACCAACTACTTCAATACACTGGCCCGGGTTCGGAACGGTTTTTGCCTCGACACGAACGGAGATATCTGGGTAGGGTTGGACAAGACCAACGCGATCACCCATTACCCACTGACAGGTTTTGATGCCAATGGCGTGCCTCTGTATGGACCGCCTACCACTACGCCTACGCCCTCGACCATCGCCCCACTTGCCGGCATCGAGTACATCCCGTCCACCGACACGATGATCCTGATGACCGCCAATGGCACCGATTGGACCTCGCTGGGGAGCCGGGTCGAGGTGTACCACGGCTGGCAAGCGGGCAACACTACGAACCCCAACCCCGTCATCAACCTGAAGACTGCCCAGAGCCCCAAAGGGCGGACGGCGGCGGGCAATTATCTGTTCATCTCGTATGTCCATACCGTGCCCGATATCGACGCCTATAACCTTACGACCGGCACCGATGACCTGACGATGACCAGCGCCGATCCCAATGTGCTGGTGGGCAACGATGTGGATTCGATGTACGGCATTCGGGCTTACCAGAAGAGTAATGGCCAGTATCTGATCAGCAAGGATAATTACAACAACAACTCGATCGTCGTTCACACGATGACCGTTGGCACCCCGCCCCCGGACTTCAGCATTTCGGACACGCCGAGTTCGCAGACGGTGATGCAGGGCAATAGCACCACCTATACAACGTCGATCAGTGCGCTGAACAGCTTCACCGGCACAGCGACCTTGAGCGTAAGCGGCTTGCCTGCGGGGGCGACGGCAAGCTTCAACCCCGCGTCGGTTACCGGTTCCGGAAGCTCGACGCTGACGGTCGTGACGGCGTCGACGATTGCAGCGGGCACATACACTCTGACGATTACGGGCGTCAGCGGCACTCTGTCGCACTCGGCGACTGCGACGATGATCGTGCCGGGGCCGCCGGACTTCGGCCTCTCTGCCACACCGAGTTCGCAGACGGTGGCGCAGGGAAGCAGCACTACCTACACGACGTCGCTCAGTGCGCTGAATGGATTCACCGGCACGGCGAGTTTGAGCGTGAGCGGCTTGCCTGCCGGAGTGACGGCAAGCTTCAGCCCTGCGTCGCTTACCAGTTCCGGAAATTCGACGTTGACGGTTGTGACGGCGTCGACAACCGCGGTGGGCACGTATCCTCTGACGATCACGGGCACCAGCGGCACGTTGTCGCACTCGACGACAGTGACGTTGGTCGTGCAGGGGCCGGACTTCAGTCTCTCGGCCACGCCGAGTTCGGCGACGGTGATGCAGGGCAATAACGGAAGCTATACGACGTCGCTCAGTGCGCTGAACGGCTTCATCGGAACGGTGAGTCTGAGCGTGAGCGGACTGCCTACCGGGGCCACCGCCAGTCTCAATCCCGCGTCGGTCGCGGGCTCGGGGAGTTCGACGCTGACGATCTCGACAACGGCGACAACCGCAGTGGGCACGTACCCTCTGACGATCACAGGCACCAGTGGCAGCCTGTCGCACTCGGCCGCAGTCACTCTGGTGGTCAGTGCACCCACAGGGGGTAGTCTGCCGACGGGTTGGACGGATCAGGATATTGGAAGCGTGGGCCTCGCTGGTAGCGCCAGCTACAGCAATGGCACGTTCACAGTGAGCGGTTCCGGGAGCAGCATTACCGGCACGGCCGATCAGTTCAACTATGCGTACCAGGCCGCAGGCACGAGCTACACCATCACGGCCCGGGTGGTCAGCATGACTAACACCAACACCGGAGCGCAGGCAGGCGTGATGGTCCGCGAGACGCTCGCCACCGGTGCGACGATGGCGAACATCAATGTCACACCTGCGAATGGCGTCACCTGGCTCGATCGCACGGCCACCAACGGTAGCGCGAGCGGGAGCAGAACCCCCAGCCTCGTGGCACCTTATTGGATTCGTGTCGTGCGCAACGGCAGCACCTTCACCGGTTACTTTTCACCGGACGGGGTGACCTGGACCCAGCAGGCCACGGTCAGCCTATCGATGGCGAGCAATGTGTACATCGGACTGGTGGTCAGCAGCCGGAACACCTCCCAGTTGTGCACGGCGACCTTCGATAACGTGTCCGTCACCACGCCGTAGGTGGTGTCTGAGGAATCGACGAGTACGCTTTTGCTGTTGCTTCTGAGATAGGCCCGGGCTTTAGCCCGGGTATTACGGGACAAATACGAAAGGGGGCTTCAGCCCCTGGGACAAGCCTTCCTATCTCCTGGCACTCTGCCTGCGGAGAGGAGAGCCTGTCCCAGGGGCTGAAGCCCCCTTATCGGCCGTCCTGAATGTCCGGGCTGAAGCCCGGACCTATCTCAGAAACCCGGACTTATCTCAGAAACAATGTGTGCGCAGATCGTGCCATCGACATATCAAACCCGTGTCCTTGCCATGCAGTGCGCCAATCGCCCGAATTGAGTCACTGCTCCCCGTAACGTGTATGCCTGCGCTACGATGGGAGTGGCTGATGACAAAACGCATGAATCGTAGAAATTTTGCCCGACTACTCGGCTTGTCGGCGAGTGTTGCCGCCCTACCGGCAACTGCAGTGACTCCTTCCTCCCCCCTCACCAACGCCACAAAAGAGCGGGGATTCCCAAAAGGATTTTTGTGGGGCACAGCGACCTCGGCCTATCAGATTGAAGGCGCGCCCACGGAAGACGGTCGTGGCCCCTCGATCTGGGACACGTTCTCGGATGTAAAGACAAACACCTACACGGGCGACAACGGCGATATGGGTGCCGATCACTTCCACCGCTATCGCGAGGATATTGCACTGATGCAGGAGCTGGGCGTGCAGACGTACCAGTTCTCGGTGTCCTGGTCACGCATCTTTCCAGAAGGGACGGGAACGCCTAACCCACGAGGTTGGGATTTCTACGACCGTATGCTCGACACCTTATTGGCTGCCGGTGTTCAACCGTTTTGCACCCTGTATCACTGGGATCTGCCGCAGGCGATGATGAAAGTCGGCGGATGGCAGAGCCGGGACACTGCGAAGGCGTTTGCGGATTACTCAGCCTATGCCGTGAAACATCTGAGCGACCGGGTGAAGAACTTCATCACGATGAGCGAAGTGTCTCAATTCGTCGATGGAGGATACAGATACGGAAGCGATGCCCCTGGACTCAAGCTGTCGGATGCCATCGTCGCGCAGGTAACGCACAATGTGCTGGTGGGGCATGGGCTGGCTGTGCAGGCGGTGCGAGCGAACGCGCGCGTGGGAACGAAGGTAGGAATCGCTGACAATGCGGTGAGCACCTGCCCGGTGATTGAGACGCCGGAGAATATCGCAGCGGCGCGAAAGGCCTACCGCGAGATGAATGCGCGATCGCTGACTCCGATCATGGAGGGGCGCTACTCCGAGGACTATTTGCAGGGCCTGGGAGCGAATGCGCCGAAGTTTACGACTGAGGATATGAAGCTCATCAGCACGCCCCTGGATTTTATTGGGCTGAACGTCTATGAGCCGACCTGGATCAGAGCGAGCGCCGATCCAGGAGGATACGAGATCGTGGACATGCCCAAGAGTTATCCGATCATGGCGGCGAAATGGCTGGAGCTCGGGCCGGATGGAATGTATTGGTCGCCAAAGCATCTGCAGGCGTTGTGGGGTGTGAAGGAGATCTACATTACCGAGAACGGAGCGGCAAGCCTGGATGTGCCGACCAAAACCGGCGAGGTGCTGGACGTGGACCGCATCCTTTTCCTGCGCAGCTACCTGGAACAGTTACAGCGCGCGGTGAGCGAAGGTGTACCAGTGAAGGGGTACTTTCTATGGAGCCTGATCGACAACTATGAGTGGTCCGATGGCTATGCGATGCGCTTTGGCATCACCTATGTGAACTACAAGACCATGAAGCGGACGATCAAGCTTTCGGGGCAATTTTATAAAGAAGTGATCGCAAGGAATGGGCTGGCGTAGGAGCGTTCTCTCAAGGGTCACTTCATGAGTGAAGCTATAGCCGAGCAGTCTTATAACTCCAGCGCTGAGACGGCGCGAGCCATCCGTAGTAGCGCAACGATGCCACCCTGAACATCTCTACGAGGAAGCATTCTCAAGGAAATGGACTTCCAACTTGTCCGCACGAACAACGTCCAGCACTTTGACGACTCGTTCTGAACCGGGAGCGAAGATCTCATCGCCTGATTTGGGCAAAGGTGCTCCGTGAGGATAGTCAATTTCGTTGTTTTCCCCGGACGTTACGTCTTTGAATAGAACCAGTGGCATTTGCATTGACCTCTACGAATTAAGGTTATCACTGCGGACCTTTTGGGGAGCCCTTTGTCGGATATCCAGGTGTGTCTCAGATCGACCTCGCTAGAACTTCCTCGATTTGCCGAATCGATTCTTTGGAAGCCCGACCATTTTGTAGCGCAAGACGAGCTGCTAACCTTCCCAGGCTGGCATAGGATGCGGCTATTTCGGGATCCCAGGCCTGTAAGGCCAGAAGTTGCGTTTCAACCACCTTCGTCTCTCCACGAGAGATTGGACCGGTAAGGGCCTGGACAGGTCCAAGACGAAATAGATTTTCCAGGGCTTCGGTGGCGATGGGTTTCAGAATTTCTAAAGCGGTCGCTCTTGCAATACCCGCTTCTACAAGGCAATCGATTCCTGCAGCGACGGTGCTTACGAGATAGTTATTCGAGAAGACGCTCCCCGCGTGGTATACGGCTTTGGCTGCAGGGGCGATGGTGAATGTCTTTCCACCAATCGCGTCCACGGCTTCCGTGAGAACTTGTACAGCGGTCGAATCTCCTTCGAGTGCGCAGAATGTGCCGGGAAAACTCTCGACTGCGAGAGACTCATCAGCGAAGCTCTTGACCGGATGCATGCTGGCGATGCTCGCCCCTCTCGCACGGAGGGGCGCCAGGATCTCTGAAGAGATTGATCCACTGCAGTGAAATACCACGGATTCGGGGCCGATGCTTGCTGTTTTTGCAAGAGCAACCACGCAATCGGCGAGGGCTGAATCGACGGTAGAGATCATGAGAACGTTGATCTGATCGATTTGACCGACTGTTCCTCCGCCAATGAAGGCGATCGCTTGTTTGGAGCTCTCAGGTGAGCGGTTGACCACGTCTCCGATCTCAAATGCAGCATGTTCCTTCCATAAACGTGCCAGGGTCTTGCCAACCCTGCCTGCCCCCACGATGTCCAACCGCCTCTTGCTCATGTTCTCTCCCACGCCGTATATGATCGGTCTGTTTCAGAATTACACTCCGGAATATAGGGACGTCTGAAGTCTCAGATTAAACCTGATTTCGGAGTCGTCTCGTTCTACCTATGGATCTCCCTCGTTGCAACGAATCTACAATGGAACTGCGCTTTTGCGCATTGGAGCCTGAATAGTGCGTACACCGCTTTTGATTCTTCCTGGCCGCAACAACTCCGGACCACAGCATTGGCAGACCCTATGGCAGGAGCGCATGCCCGATGCCGTACGATTGCAGACAGTGAGTTGGGCCGATCCAGATTTGAGCGATTGGATAGCCGCACTGGACCGAGCGATAGAAGCGTGTTCGGCCCCTCCGATTCTCATCGCCCATAGCATGGGGTGCCTTTTAAGTGTCTGCTGGGCGCAACTGGATCGTCCGAACCTCTCGATCGCCGGTGCGTTTCTAGTAGCGCCCCCGAACTTCAAACGCGATGGCTTTCCATCTCCGTCGTTCACCCAGATTCCGGAGTCACCGTTGCCGTATCCTGCCTTGGTGATTGCTAGTACGAATGATCCCTACTGCTCGATCGAAGTAGCTGCCGGGTTGGCAAAAAGCTGGGAAGCAGGGTTCGTTTCGGTCGGGGCTCGCGGTCACATCTCCACGGAGCCAAACAATGGAGATTGGCAAGAGGGTTGGCTTCTGCTTGAAGCGTTCGCTGCCGGACTTCGTGTACAGCTCTGATTAGCAACAGTGGAATCCATTCCAATGACGGATGGTATGTAGTGCCTAGCATCGTGATATTGAGGCTAGGCACTACAACTCCATCCAGGGCTCTTACTGGTTGGGTGCGTCGCCGGGGTTCTCGACGCTGATGGCGTCGGCAGAGAAGTCGTCGGCGGAGGGACCACCGGCCGACGGGCCTTCGGCGGTGATGCGGGCGACCTCAGCGGGGCTGCGCATCTGGTAGTTGAGCGGCGGTGTCGCGCCAGCCAGGTGGTGGACGAAGAAGTCCCAGCGGCGGCGCGTCATATACTGCGAGGCCTCGCCGTAGCCGTGGTGCGCGTTGGGGATCAGGATCAGGTCGAAGTCCTTGTTGGCCTTGATCAGCGCGTCAACGACCAGCAGCGTGTTCGAAGGTGGCACATTGTCGTCCATGGTGCCGTGCGCGAGCAGTAGATGGCCCTTCAGGTTGCCAGCGTAATTCTCGGCGGCCTGCTTCTGGTAGTTGTCCTGCGGGGTGTCGTTGTTGACCTCGAGGCCGCCCCACTTCTCGTCCCAATCGTCCTCGTAGTCGCGGTTATCATGATTGCCGCTTTCCGCGATGCCGACCTTGAAGAAGTCGGGAAAGCCGAACATGGCCGTGGTGGTCGCGTTGCCGCCGCCGGAGTGGCCCCAGATGCCCACGCGGTCGAGGTCGAGGAAGGGGTACTGCTTCGCGAGGTCCTTCAGGCCGGCTATCTGGTCAGGGATCGTGTTGTCGCCCATGGTCTCGGCGTGCGAGTAGAAGTCGTGGAACTTCTTGGAGCGCCACGGTGTGCCCATGCCGTCGATGCAGACGACGATGAAGCCGAGCTCAGCGAGCGCCTGGTCGTCACCGTGGGCTGCTGCGAACTGTCGCGAGCCACAGGAGCCGGTCTGCGGGCCGGGATAGACATAGTCGACCACGGGATACTTCTTCGACGCGTCGAAGTTCGCCGGCTTCCACATGTAGCCGAAGAGCTCGGTGACGCCGTCGCGGGCCTTCATCTTGAGCGGCGTCAGCGGCGTCCAGCCGGTGGCAGTGAGCCGGCTGATGTCCTGCTTGCCTAGCGTGGCGAGCACCTTGCCATCGGCAGTGGAGCGCAGCACGGCGGTCTTGGGCGTGGTCGGCGTGGAGTAGATGTCGACGAAGGTTTGGTCGTCGGACGAAGGCGTGATGGCGTGGTCGGCGTCCTCGGGGGTGAGCAGGCGTTGGTTTTTGCCATCGAACGATGCGCGGTAGTAATAGGTGAAGTAGGGGTCGCGCGTGGGACTGTGGTCGGGGTCTTTGCCGCTTTCCTTACCCGTGGCCAGGAAGTAGACGACGCGGGCCTTCTCGTCGACGTGGAGCAACTGCGTGACGGGGCCGTCACCATGTGTGATCTGGTTCTTGAGCTGACCGGTGTTCAGGTCGTAGAGGTACATCTGGCCAAAGTTGGTGCGCTCGGAAAACCAGAGGAACTCGTTGCTCGCGGGCAGGTACTTCCAGTTGACCTTATCCGTGCCGCTCTCGAAGTAGCTGTCGACGTGCTCGTGGTAGACGTCGCGAACTTCGCCGGTCGTGGTGTCGGCGACCTTCAGCCAGGCGTCCTTGTGATCGCGCGAGCTGGAGACGAAGGCGAGGTGCCTGCCGTCAGCGGAGAACTGGACGTCGTCCCAACCGGAGCCGCCGCGGCAGCTGACGTCGTCGCAGATGGTGGAGCGATGCTGATCTGGCGGCATCTTCAGGCGCATCATACCGCCGGTGGGCAGATCGATGACGACGCGCTCGATCATGGTGACGTCCTTATCGCCGAGCATCGGGCCCTTCCAGTGATCGAGCACCGGATGACGGTAAGTGACGGGCACCAGGTACATGTCGCCGGTCTTGCGCATGTCCTGCTGGAAGGTGGCGATCTTCTGCGAGTCGGGCGACCAGAGCACGATGGCGCGGTCGGAGTGGCTCCAGCCGGCGTCGTCGGTCGCATAACCGTAGTTCTCCACGCCATCGTGGGTCAGTTGCGTCTCCTGGCCGGTCTTCATGTCATGAATCCAGAGGTTCCAGTCGCGAATGAAGGCACCCTTGGTCTTGTCGGGCGAGACGTCGTACAGACTGCGATTGCCTCGGCCGGCCGGCGTGCTGGCGGTGGCAGTATCGGGCGTGCAGGTGGTCACGGCGGCATCACATAGGACCTTGCGGCCGGAGACGACGATGCTGAAGCCGCCACTGGGTTCGGGCGTGTACCCGGAAACCTGTAGTCGATGAGTATCCCCGTTGCTCGCGCCGCCCGCGGTGAGCGCCGCCGCCAGCTTCGCGTTGTCGAAGGCTGTCGTGACTGTCCCGTTCGGCGAGGCGATCCTGTAGACGACCTCGCCATTGGAGGGATCGCGGAAGAAGACGTGGCCATCAGGCAGGTAGCTGGGCGCGGAGATGGTGTGGTCGACGAGCGGGTTGACGCTGTACCCCATCATCTTTTCGGCGCGGGCGTAGTCAGCAGCCGTGTAGGTCTGCTGCGCGTGCACTGTGCAGGTGAGGACCGCGAATGGCGCGGCAAAGAGAAAAAAACGGCGGTGCGCGGAACGGGCGGAGAGCAGGGGCGTCACGGATCTTCCTGGGCTGAGATATCAGCGGTATACGAAAGTGTATACGGGAGACGTCAGGAGCACCGCCCAGGTTTCACGTCCAGCCCATTCTGCTTACTTCAACGTCATGAGCCGCTTTCACCCTTACAGCCTTCCGTCCTGGCTGATTCGATGCGCACAGGCCGGCAATGCGGCTTGTGCACATGGAACCAGCCAGGGAGCAGGGAAGCACTGACCTACTTTGTCTCTGTCTTTGTTGCTGTCTCTGTCTTCGTTGCTGTAAACGTTCCGTCGTAACCCAGAGGCTTCACGTCGATATCGCCGCTGAGCTCACCTTTGTCGTTGTAGGTTCCGGTGTAAGTAAGTGTCAGGGGTTTCCCCTCATACTCGCCGCCATGAACAAAAATGACCTTCGAGCCATCGATCGTGACGGTCGTATCGTATGTCTTTCCATCGGACACGCATGAGCCGGCGATCTTGTCTGCAGTCTGCGTAAAGGTGCAGACTTCGCTGATGGCATAACCCTGGACATCCCCGGAGATCGTCCATGATCCAGGAACCGTTGGCTGTGCGAACAAGGCTGTCGTCGATAGGAGAAACAGAGGCAAAAATAGCTTCATAAAAGTTCCTTTAGTGCAAAGTCCCTTCAATATACATGGGGGAGATCAATAAATTGTGATTGCCCCTGGTTCAGAAGCAAAAGGCTAGTTCCGATCATCCAGAATCATGATGCTGCTGTTCGTATTCGAGCGCCGGCCGAAGAGGACAAATCGTCCGCCGGGAGACACCGAAATGCTGTCGTTCACCGCTTGAGCTGCCTGGGCGAGAGCTTGCGATTTACCCGATCTCATATCGAACCGGAATAGAGTGGTCGACGCTATGGAGGAGGATCGTTTTAGATAAAAAAGACCACTCCCCGAAACTGTCCACGCATGCCACATCCCGGGTCCCAATGAGACCAGCGAGGAGAACCTGTCATGGGGCCGTCGAAGTGCGTGATCTTCTTCAAGTCACTACCATCGCTTCGACAGACCCAAATTTCATTTGCGCCGGAGCGGTCGCTACGGAACACGACATAAGCCCCATCCGGAGAATACACAGCGCTGGCATCGAAAAATTGGAGAGGATGAACGGCTCCGCATCGCCATGAACGTCTATGGGAAGACGCCACACGGAGACGTTGTTTGGCGAGTCGATGTAGGCCATGCGATGTCCCACGGGCGAAACGGTGGGCGACGAAGTATGGGTAAGCGGTGTTGTCACGGCAGTGGGAGAGCCTCCACTCAAAGGTAGACTCCAGATGCTGCCCAGACTGGTGGCGCGGCCGGATGAAAAGATGATGCGCTTTCCATCGGAGCTCGTGCTGGCGAAGCACTTCTACGCTGGGGAACGAGTCAACATGGAACTGCGCATGGAGTTCTTCAACGTGTTGAACCGGATGCAGGTTTGTAGTCCAGACGCTACCGTTACGGATGGCGCCAACAACTTTGGTTTTGTTCAGCCCAACGGAAGTGGAGGAAGCAGTCCCTGCCAGGCAAATACGCCACGACAAGGACAAGCATATTTCAAGATCTCATTCTGATAACGGGTTCTGGGAATCAGAAGGCGGTGATGCGACCTTCGAACGCTGCTACGGAAAAAGGAGCAGGATTTATTTCCTGCTCCTTTTATTTGAGACGTAACCCAGAGCGTCATTACAGGCATCGCCACGGCACATGGCTGGCGCATGGAAAGGGGTTCCTTCGGCTTCGGCGCGCTGCCTGTGCAGCTTTCGCCGCTCCGCGATGGGAGACGACCGAGCCGTTCGTACGGTGTCTTGAGGCGCTTCTGTCTCATGCCTGCCCGGGACGTGCGTCTCTGGTACCCCTCTACGGTCTACCGACTAGCGCGATTGAAGTCGGGGATTGAAGGTGAGCACGAGGCCTCGAGCCACCGGCTAATATAGATACCGGCGTGGGCTTCGCCGCAGTAGTGGCGTGCGCCGTAGGCCGATGCCGCTTCGGTGTTCCACTTGAGAACCTTCAATTCCTCTGCATTGCACTGAATCATGAACCAGTGGATCGGGTTCGAGCTCTCGGTGCCGCAAATCTCACATCGGTACTGTATTACTGCCGCCATGATGAGTCCCTTTCTTGATGGCAAAACCATCCCCTGTGCCGTACGTTGTCCGTGGGTAGACCAAGGATAACTGAAACGGATGCGTGGAGATGGCGGGCAGCGCGTCAGGCGGGCAGGACAGCCTTAAATCTCTATCCAATGCCCCAAATTTTGCGGAAAATCCATCTGCGGTCTCTGCGGCGACTCAATTTGGAGCGCAGCTGCTCGGTCGGACCGCAATGGCCTTTACTTGGCGGCAACGGGAGCGTACTTGTCGACGTATGGCTGGAGCGCATCGGCCCATAGGCGATAACCGTCGGCAGCAGGGTGAAGCATGTCGGGCATCATGTCGGCTGAGATCGTTCCATCATGTTGCGTGAGGTTAGTGCTGATATCGACAAGGGTTACGCGAGGATCGGTCGTTTCGGTAAAGCGTGTAGCCAGTGCCTGATTGACCTCAGCCAATTTCATGCGATTGGGGTCGGAGGGCATCCTGCCTCGGGGAAAGACCGACATGAGGATGATGTGAGCCGAGGGGCAGAGGGTTTCGTATTGGCTCACGATAGCCTCTATGCCGCTCGCAATCTCGCCAGAGGTGTTACGAACTACGTTGTTGGTGCCAATCATCAGCACGACTAACTTCGGGTCCACGCCTGTGACCTGGCCTTTTGACAGGCGCCATAGCAAATTCTCTGTGCGATCTCCCTCGATGCCGAAGTCCGCAGCACGTCCGGCAAACTTTGCCTCCCAAACGGCTTTGCCCGTTATCTCCCAGCGGTTGGTGATCGAATCGCCGTCGAAGAGAATGTCGGCGTGTTTGCCGCTGTACTTGTCAAACTTGCCCTGTACTGTAATGAGCCACTCATCACGAGGAGCAGCGTAGGTTGCCGAGTTTGAGCCAGGAGGGGCCGCGGGGACATAGACTCGCGCCTGCGCAAAACCTGCAACGGATGTACCCAGGATGCAACTCGCAAGGAGCAGTAGACGCCAAAGGTGCAGGCGATCGAGGCTCGGTGCAACTGCCGCCTGGCGTCGTGTGGGCCAACGGAGAGTTTTATGGACGATTGCTGTCATCATCGTAGCTGTTGTCTCCTCGAGACGATTTGTGAACACTATTTTTCGTGCCTTCCATTCCTTTGTATCCGAAGTATGACCGGCCGTTAGGTCACATCCTGGGTATGCAAGCTAGCGGAAGGGGGTGCTAGCACTGGATCTGCGCCTAGACTGCGGTTAGGAGCAGATCCCATCTTTATATGGAAGGACGTTCCTGACGTCAGATCGTCATGCGTGAACCAGAGTTTTCCGTAGTCATGGCCACTGCGGTCAATGGACTGGATGTAAACCTCATCCGCATTCGATCGGGTGACGTTGATCACAAACTTTCGGCCCTGCGTCGTGGCGATCGTGATGCGGTCGAACACAGGTGAACCGAACACATAGGCTCCGCTTGTCGGATCCGTCATGTAAAAGCCCATGGCGCTCATCACGTACCAGGCAGACATCTGGCCGCAGTCCTCATTGCCCGCCAGGCCGTCAGGCTTATTGTCGTACATGGATTCGAGAAGCGAATGGATTCGTGGTTGCGTCTCGTACGGAGTGTCAGTGTACAGGTATAGGTACGCAATGTGATGGCTCGGTTCATTGCCGTGAGCATACTGACCAACGAGACCCGTGATGTCTGGCGGAGCATCGGGGGGAAGTTCGGAACTCGCGTTGAAGATGCCATCGAGCTTGGACTTCAGAGCGCTACGGCCGCCCATCAGTTCGGCCAGGCCTGCTGGGTCATGTTGCACCGCGAACGTCGCCTGCCAGGGGTTGGATTCCGCATAGTCGCGCCACTGCTTGGAGTGCCCCATTTCATTGGGTGCAAAGGGAAGCGCCCACTCGCCGGTCTTCAGGCGAGGCCGCATGAAGCCAGTCTGCTTGTCGTAAAGATTTCGATATCCCTGGGAGCGCTTCTCCAGTGCGATCGAGGTTTCGGTGTCACCCGCCGCCCGCAGAACGCGTGAGACTGCCCAGTCGTCATAGCAGTAATCAAGTGAAACGCTAACGGACTGGGGAAATACATCGCAAGGAATGAACTTGTTTTCCCGATACAGAGGGAGGCCTCGAACATCGCTCTCAAGGGCTTCCTTGCGCATGACCTTGGCGGCTCTCTGCAGATCGATGCCCGGAAAGCCCTTCGCTACGGCTTCGGCGATGACCACTGCCGAGTGATACCCGGTCATGCACTTCGTTTCTTTCGCCTGCAGAGGCCAGATGGGCATTCCCATCGCGCTTTGTTCGGCCATACGGATAAGACAGTTCATCATTGCCGGTATAAGTTCCGGTTTCACGATGGTGAGCAGAGGATGAGCGGCGCGGTAGGTGTCCCAGAGAGAGAAGGTGCTGAAGTTATGTTCGCCGGTCTCCAGCGTGTGGTTCTGTCCATCCATGCCGCGATACCGACCATCTACATCGTCGAAGATGGTCGGTGCCAGCAAGGAGTGGTAGAGGGACGTGTAAAAGATTTGTTTCTGCTTCAGCGTGCCCCCGTCTACCCGAATGCGCGACAGGTTTTCTTCCCAGGTCTGGGCAGCCTGTTCTCTCACCGCATCGAAGTTCCAATGGGGTGCCTCTGCCTCGAGGTTCTTCATCGCGCCTGCTTCGTCAACACCAGAGACGGCGGTTTTCATCAGGATCTTCTCCTGAGCGCTGGTCTTGTAATGCAGGACAGCCTGGATCGATTTGCCCTGCAGTTCGGTGGAATGATTGTCTACGCGATGACCGTCGACGAAGATTTCAATCGAGTCGAAAGGCCGCGAGACCTTCATCGCGAAGTAGATCTCGCGACCGTTGGCCCACCGGGCAGTGCTTTTCCCGCCGATCAACGTATCGTTGCCCTGGACCCGAAGATTGCTCCATCGCACGACGTTGGGACCGTCGTCGTAGCCATGGGCGAGATCAACGATGAGATAGCTCTCATCGTTTTTCGGAAAGGTATATCGATGCATCCCTGTTCGCTCAGTCGCAGTCAACTCCGCTGTGATCTTGTAGTCGCTGAGAAGAACGGAGTAGTAGCCTGGTGATGCTCGCTCGTCCTCATGATGAAAGCGCGAGCGGTAGCCCTCTTCCGGATGTTCACGCGTTCCGGGAACCGTCTTGACGGCACCTGTACACGCCATGACGAGGATGTCCAGCATGTCACCGATGCCAGTGCCACTGAGGTGGGTGTGGCTGAAGCCCATGATGGACGAGTCTGAGTAGTTGTACCCGGAACACCAGTCCCAGCCGCGGTTGTAAGTGTCCGGGCTGAGTTGCACCATCCCGAACGGCAGTGTGGCACCGGGATAGCAGTGCCCGTGGCCGCCTGTTCCAATGCGGATATCAACGTACTGAGAGACCTTGTAGTTGCTCTCTGAGGAGGCAGCGTAGGTTTTTGCGATTGCGCCAAGGGATCGCGCTTTCGCAACTCCACTGCAAAGGCTTGCAGCACTTAGGGCGGTGAAACGTCGCCTTGAAATCATGAGGCTCCTGTCTAACGGGGGATTGAATTTTTACTTGACTGGCTTAAGCGGAAGCTTTTTGGAAGGTGTCGTTTCTTCGCTAAACATCTTCTTGATCTGTGAGGCCAGTTGAAGGTAGAAATCCGATGGAAGCTGTTTTCCGTCCGCATCCAGCGTCAGCCAGTAGCCTGGCGTCGGGGCATCGGTGCGACGCGGAGCCGCTTTAAAAATTGCGGTGCCTTCATTGACTTCATCGAACATGGCTATCTTCACCATGCAGGCACCCGCAGTCCGGGCGTTGTAGGCCTGTCGCCAGAAGAATTCACCGCCGAGCCGGGGTATCTGGTTAGCAGGGGACTCCGGCTTCAAGTTGTGCCACGAGAATCCCGGAAAGATCACGGGCATATAGAGCTGATGATTCTTTTGCGTCAGGGCCACATCAGGTTCCAGATGCGAAGCCTTCCAGTGATCGGCGGCTTCAGGAGAGTTATACCGGCCTACGGTCCAGGGTTGCACTACATCGAGGGCCGCATAGACACTTGCCCAATTCGGATCATGCGTGCTGTCTCCGGAGAGACTGCCCCAGCCTGAAGGTGTTCCTCCGACCACGGCTGCTCCTTGCTGCTGGAACGAGCGGATGATCTTCAGCGCGAGCACTGGATCGACGATGTGATGCCCGTCTCCGAAGCCTAGTCCCCAGATAGCGATGACGGGTTTGCCGTTCAGTCGCAGGTAGGCGTTGCTGCTGACAAAGCCGTCCCGTTGAAGGTAGGACCAGTCATCCTGGAGTTGCGCGAAGGCGGTGTCGAGGTGGGCCCCGCTCAGGTCGTACTCCACCGCGAACTTCCGGCCATGATCTTCTGCCGCGGAGCGAATGTTGTGGAGGACGGCATCGCCCTCACGCTTAAGACCAGGTGTCGAGTTGATGAAGCGCTGGGCCAGAGCTCCATCGATTCCGTATTGCTGCATCCATGCGAAGTGCGTTTCAACGGTTTCTTTGCGATAGGAAGAGAAGATGTATGCCGGTTGACCATCGATGGTTGCGTCCGGAAGTTTGCATAGGGACTTCGAGTCAAGCTCTGAAGTATCGGGGTAAAGATCGACAGCCATCGTGTCTGGAGAGGGCGCGCCTTTCGACCAGTGACTCCAAGTGTTCGCGGGAGAGCCGTCACCTGGACACCGAAACCATCCCTGGTATCCGACCAGTACAAGACCTTTGGCTGTGCCGCATGGCTGTTGCACAGAACTCTCCGCGACTGAGGGGAGGAATGCTGATGTCAGTAATAGACCAGCACTCAAGGTGTGCAGAAGATCGAGGAGGGGACGTTCGAATAGCTTGATCATGGCAACTCTTGAGGGAACAGATTCGGAACAGAAACGTGTGCTGAAGGATCGCGTGACCGCGCAGCGAGACAAGTGTATATGGTAGCGATGTCATATGCAATTCAAGATCTCAACTTTTCTCGTGAGAGCACGAAAAGGGGCGCCCGATGGGCGCCCTTTTTCGTTGTCGCTGCTTTAGGGGGTGAAACCTGTATTTCCGCTTCCGGTCGCACTGAAGGCGGAAGAGGCGGAGTCGATAAAGGGGCTAAAGCCGGTGGGAATGTCGAACACATTGTTATTGTCAAAGAGGGCATTTCCCTGGCTGCTCGGAAGGATTTGAATACCATCCATGCCTGGCGAATTGATGACTTCGTTGGTGATCTGACCGTTTTGCATCGCGATGATTTGCAAGGCATTGAAGGTTGCGTTCACGATGCTGTTTCCACGCAGGAGTTCATTGGTGACCTGCGTTTCGTCGTAGCTCCAGTTATTGCCTACGCCAGCGGTAACCGCAGGTTGTGGTGTGCCGCCGCGGTGCTTCCCACCATTCTGAAAGAGGATGTTGCCCTGGATCTTTCCGCTTTCGAATTTGCCACCTATAGGAAAGAAGGGACCTGAGTCGATGCCATTCTGGCGTGCGCCGCCGGAGCCGATATTATTTGCTACGTAGATGTTGACACCTCCATAAACGCCGAAACAATCTGCCCACCATGGGGCGACTACCGTGTTCTGTAATACTGTCGGGCTTTGCATCTGCACAAACGATGTAACAGCGGGAGGATTGCTCGCAGCGTCGTTCACTGCGATGCCGTCATCGCCAGTGCCGCGTACGAAGTTATTGCGAGCAGTCAGGTCGTTTCCGGTATTGGACCCGGATGCGCCATTGCCATTATTGAGATTGATGCCATCGGCGAAGGAGTTATTGATGCGATTATTCTGCGCGAGGCCGCCAGTGCCCTGAACCCAAATGCTTGGGCCTGCATGCTGAAGCCAGACGCTGTCAATCTTCCAGTTGGTCCCCGATAGATTGAGGCCATACTTGTGAGCCTCGCGGTTGCCGTTGCTATCCATCGCGAAGTTCTCGAACGTTCCTCCCGGCCCGGAAATCTGGTTGTTTCCTGCATAGTTGCCACTCTGGACGTTCCAGTAGAGCATTGAATACCACATTCCTGCTCCCTGGAGGGTGACGCTATTTACAGTGAGCTGGCTGGACAAATAGAACGTGCCCTCTGGGATCCAGACACTTTCTTTTTTATTGAAGGCGTCATTGATAGCGGCCTGGAAGAAGGGGGTGTTATCCGTGCCGCTGTCGTTGGGGACAGCACCGTAGTTGATTACCGACAGAGAGTTCGGGGGTTGAGACAGCGGTGCTGGTGGGGCCTCCAGATCGATACTGTCGATGTCATAGTAGGTGGCTGTGTTCTGGGTATCGATACGAAGCGCGATGGTGTCATTCGGCTGCACCGCGGCTCCGGAGATGAACGTATGCGCCTCGTCCCAGTACATGAAGGCTGATTCTCCTGTCCCTGGTGTTTCGGTTGAGCCGAAGTAGGTGGCGTCTGTTTCATAGGTCCAGGTCTGGTGGGAGTTCATCGGAATGGATTGGCGGAGCTGTCCGTTTACGTAGAGGTTGAGTGTGGCGTCGATACCTCCTCCAGTGGGAGCATCTGGAATTGAGTAGCGAATATTGACTGCGGTAATGGGTCTACCCGTCAGGTTGGTCCACTGAACTGAAGATGCGGCCCCGGTAAGGTGTGCATAGGCGCGGCCGGACGCTTCGATGGCTGCGGTTACGAATTCGGTGGGCTGGGGAACGAGCTGAGAGATGACGGTTGCGCCGTTTTGCAAAGAGCCCCACTCGCCTTCATAGGTAACGAAGGGAGTAGCCGCGCCGATCTGAACCGGCGTGAGAGTCCACTGCTGCGATGTGCCACCGGTCGAGTTATTTTCCGATACCAGTGCGCCGTTACTTGCACTGGCTCCACTATCCAGATACAGCCCGTTTGAGACACCGGAGATGGTGTAACTACTCCCACTGAGCGGTGTGATGTTCCATTGCTGGGTAGTAGTAGGAGCTGTGGACTGAGTTGTAGCCTCAACCGCCGGAGAACCGGTGGCCGTGGTGTTATTCGTATCCAGCGCCAGGCCGTTCGAGAGACAGACTAGCGCGTACGTGCCGTTCGGGAGTTTGTTGATCTGCCACTGTTGTCCCGTATTGCCGACGCTTCCGCTGTACTGAATGACATTCGCTCCTGAAGTCATGGAGTTGTTGTTGTCGATATTCAAGCCTGTGGTTTTAGAGGTCAGCGTATAAACGCCGGTATTCAAGGTCGTTCCGGTGCTGAGCGACGGCAGGACTTCGATGCCGTTGACCTGGGCCAGACCTGCCGCTCCATTGCTGAACTGCAAGGCGATGGTGCCCGTGCTTGACGCGGTCGCGGTGAAGGCTCGTTCTACGGCCATGAACTCGCCGCCTGCCGCCGCGAAGATGTCAAAGTTCGACAGGATTTGCGCGCCATTGATCGCGACGTTGAATTCGCGCTGACCTACTGCCGTCTTCTGAAACTCAGCGAAGTGCAGCTTTACGGGATAGATCGCACCCGGGGTGAGAGAGGAGACGGTGTATGTGAAGACACCGCTGCGTGCAGTTTGATAGATGGCCTGGGGTGCGGGAACGGGATCGAGGGTGGTGTTGATGGCAGTGGTAGTGGATACGGCGGAAGAGCCGGAGCTATTGCTGAGACCGGTTTCGGCGGCCCAGAGACCACTGGCCGAACCACCGGCGTGCATGCGTAGTACGGCAGGCACTGGCATAGGCAACAGGGTGGTGGTGGGTCCCTGTTGTGCAACTACCGTTCGAGCAACGCCAAAAAAAGCGAGAGCGGTAGTGGCAAGAAAGACAGCTTTTACGGGCACACGACTCATCTTCATAGGTGTTCTCCAGGTTCCAGCGATGGTCAACCCTTGGGGTGTTGGCCGGGATTTGATTCCCGCTCAACCTGGCCATCTCGGAACGCGAGGATTCTATACAAATATGGTATCGTTGTCATATTAATTTTAGAGTCGCCAAAAAAGGTGAGAATGTTGGTATGAAGATTGTCATTGGACTCGTCACACTGGCATTAGCCAGCGCTGCCTTGGCGCAATGTCCTCGCTCAGGCCAGGATTCGGTAGCGATTGTAAGGTGCCGTTATATCGAGGAGACTCTCCCCACAGATGCCAACGGACGCGGACAACTGCAACAGCGAACTGAATTCTTGATGCGTTCGCTGCGGCCTGATGGGACATGGCCTGACGTCGATTATGTCTCGCCACTGCGATCGGAGTGGCCTGCATCGCAACATCTGATTCGGGTTCTTTCCATGGCGAAGTCTGCGTATCTTGTGCGTTCGGCCGGCCATTCTGATCCGGCGCTCGAAGCCTCCGTCCTATCTGCCTTGCGCTACTGGCTTAAGAAAGATCCGACGAATCCTAACTGGTGGTGGAACGAGATTGGCACTCAACAACTGCTCGGGGAGATCGGGCTCTTGATGCGCCCCATTTTGACGAACGACGATACGGCTCGCATGCTGCCTATCCTGAAGCGCTCCAACTGGTCGACGTGGACAGGGGCCAATCTCGTCTGGGGTGTGACGAACCAGATTATGCGCGGTGTCCTGTACGACGACGAGCCTGCGGTCGCTCAAGGGTACGCCCGTTTATACGAAGAGATTCAGCAGGTACCCGCGGTGCTGCCTAATGGCAAGCCTGGGGAAGGGATTCAGGCTGACGACTCGTTTCATCAGCATGGGGCTCAGTTTTATTCGGGCGGATATGGCCTGGACTATACGAACTACGCAGCCCGTTACATCACCTATTCCTGGGGTACGCCGCTGCAGATTCCCGCTGAGAAGATGCAAACGTTCGCAAACTTTGTATTGGATGGACAGCAGTGGATGGTGCGAGGTGAAGTCTTTGACTATGCCGCTGCCGGGCGTGAGATCACGCGAAAGGATGAGGCCGCGGTTCAGCACGACTGGACACATGGTCCTATCGCTGGATACGACGCGGCGTATACGCTGGCAAACGTCATGACTCATTTGGCAGAGCAATCGGTACCTCGGCAGGGTGAGTTCCGAGCTTTCGCCGATCGTCTCAACGGGCAAGCGGGGGCCATGCCATTGACTGGAAACCGGATGTTCTGGGATTCCGATTACATGTCGCACCGGCGGGCAGGGTACTCGACCTCAGTGAAGATGTTCTCCACGCGCATTCAGAATTCGGAGATTACGAACAGCGAGGGCCGATGGTCTACCCATCTCTCAGATGGCATGAATCTCCTGTATCGGACGGGGGATGAGTATCGCGGCATCTTCGCGGGATGGGATTGGGCGCTTGTTCCCGGAACAACAGCGGCGCATGCCTATCGCCCCGATGGAGCACCGGATACGGGCGAACGCAGCATCATTGATGGCCGCGGCAAATCGGATTTCGTCGGAGGCGTCTCTGACGGGACCTATGGGGTTGCGACCATGAATCTCGAAAGAGGTACGCTCTCCGCCAGGAAGTCGTGGTTCTTCTTCGACTCACTGTATGTCGCCCTGGGGACAGGAATCTCCAGCGAGAAAGAGAGCGCTCCCTTTTTCGCAACGGATATCAACCAAACGCTTCTGCATGGTGCCGTGATCACGAACCTCTCATCGAAAGCCCTGGAAAGTGGCAGTCATACGTACAAACGAGGAGTGCTTCAGTACGTTCATCATGATGGGACTGGTTATGTTTTGGGGGATGGCCTCAAAGTCGTGCTCTCGAATGCGTTGCAGAGTGGGCGTTGGAGCAACTTTGGCACGGGACCCGATGAGACGGTTGAGGTGCCTGTCTTCAATCTCTGGATCGACCATGGCCCTAAGCCGAGGAACGCAACGTATCAGTACACCGTAATGCCGGGTGCCACCGTCGAGCAGACCGAAGAGGAATCCACGCATCCAAGTGTATTGGTCCTCAGCAACACCGACGATCTGCAAGCTGTTTTCGTGCCGAGATTGAAGCTGCTTTCCATCGTGGTGAGGAAACAGGGGGCGTTGGATACGCCGCTCGGCCGCATCTCCGTCTCAGAACCGTCTGCCGTGATGATCAAGGAAGACGTTTCGGGATATGAGATCACTGCAGCAAACCCTGCCAATCAACCGCTGTCTTTCCGTGTGACTATCGGTGTCCACGAAGCGAAGATAGAACTGCCTGGTGGTTCGGAGGCGGGCTCCAGTGTGTCTGTGCATCTGCCACGCTGAAGCCCGGATCCATGCGAGCATTGCTCATGGCCGCTGAAAAGCCGATGTGAGTTGTGGCAAGAATGCAGGGTCGCTGGAGATCAACCGAGCGGCGAACGTTTCGGTCTTTCCGGCGCGCGTCAGGCGAACGACGACATGGTTCCACCCCTGCAGCAGTGCGAGTGGGGGCGTCGTGCTCACGGCGGCCCCAGATGCTTTGTTGTACACGCTAGTGCCATTCAGGAAGAGTTCGGCCTCATCGGATGTTGCAATATTCATTGAGACGCGAGGCACATTTGGTTCAAGCAGGAGGTTGTCCAACGGCCTGGGGCTTTCGATCCATAGGCTAAGGTATTCGATGCCCGATGGGGTATCACTGCCGGCGGTACTTTTACTGAGATCGAAGACGCCGTCCTGCGCCGTGAGAGTTACCCAGCGCTGTGTGCCGGCACGATCATTTTCTTTGAAGTTCTCCTTTGAGGTGGGATCGACATCCTTGTCCGTTGGCGCGAAGTGTCCAACAGCGAGAATACGGGCAAGTATGCCTGTGGTGAGAAAAGGCTGACCGAGGTCTACCTCTTTGGCTAGAGGCGCACCGAGGTTTCCCAAAATAGTGCGGATGAGCGTTTGTACTTTGAACTGCGACGACCAGACAGGCAATGTCGTCACAAAGAGATGCCCTTTCCCGATATGGTCTTCGATCAATACAGCTCCGTTGGGCTTAGCTTCCCGCTCGGATCGGAGCGCCATTGCTGTCTTGGCGTACTCCGGCTGCTTGTTCCATTTTGTCCAGTCGATGTCGCACATGGAAAGCAGCGTATCGCTCTGAGAGACCAGAGGGCCGCTCAGGCCTTGTGTGATGAACGTGGGTGGGTTCAGCTCGGAGAAGTAAAGGCGCGCAAGCGTGAGGCCATTTGTGGCACTTGATGGTTTCCCAAGGACTAACGAGGAGCTCTTGCGGTTGGTGCTGGCGATCTCAGCGGGCAGAAGCTGGTTGAGCGCTGCGTTCGTCTTCGCATCAACACCCCAGACGATCACGGTGCCGCCTTTGTGAAGCATGTCGTCGATCTGCCCGCGCGCCGAGGCTGCGGGCGGGTTGGCTCCGTCTACCACTACCAGATTGGCGCTCTCTTCGTTGCTCGGCAAGACTCCAGCCTGACGCATCTGCGCCGCGAAGGAAGAGGGCGTGGCCGAGAGGAATAGGACTCCTGAAACTTTAGCTTCGGAGGAAAGTTGGGATGCAGGTATGGTGGGTGGAGCATCGAAGAAGTCTTCCTGTCCATCAGCTCCAGCCGCCTTGATGGCGTCGTAGAGGGGCAGGGTCTGGAACGCTGGCAGGGAAGGATCGTATCCGGGGTTCAACGTTGTGGAGTAGGGGCCAAGGCGCTCTGGTTGCACCCCTGGCTTGCCTTCCACAAAGTCCGGGAAGAAGATGCCGTCTGTCACTTGCGGCGGTCGCGTGGTATCTCGCAAGCCAAGCGGTAGCGGCTTGAGCCCGTACCAGACCATGTTGAAGACGCTTTGATAGTCCGCGTGAAGCTTGCGCTCAAAAGCCAGAGCCTTGAACGAGTCGTTCGCGATGCCGCGGCCGCGCTGTTCAAACGATGCGTAAGCCGCGTCGCCGTAGCTCTTGGCCACCTGCTCCGGGGTAGCGTAGTAAGCGCCGCCTGCCTCGCCGACACCCCAAGGCTTTCCGGTTTTGGCTGCGCGCACTATGGCTGCATTTCCGCCGTAGTGCACGACGTACACCGGCAATCGGCCGTTCCCGTCATCGTCGCCATCTGCTGATATCCACGGTCGAGTAGGATCGAGCTCCTCGCAGATCTTTCGCCAGAGAGCGTAGTGCTCGAGAAGCACGTCGTACATGCCGGGTGGGTTGTGAAAGACGCTCTGCACAATGGGTTTCATTTCGTTGCACACGCTCCATCCCATCACGGCAGGATGATTGCGATCTCGCATCACGAGTTCCGCAACGTGAGAGTTTGTGTCTTCCCAGAAGGCAGGGGAGTCGAGTTTGGGACCACCATCGCTGGCCCAGATGGCGGTTTCATCCAATACGACAATGCCCATCTCGTCAGCAACGTCGAGATAGAACTCCGGATAGGGCTGTGCATGCAACCGAACGGCATTGAGGTTTGCAGAGCGCATGGCAGCATACCAGGCGCGTGCATAGCGGCGGCTCATCTGGGGAATACCCAGAAAGTGCCAGGAGTCGCCTCGCAGTTGGAGCGGCCTACCGTTCAGCAATAGCTCACTGCCTTTGAATTGAAACTGCCGCCAACCGAAACGTTGGTACTTCACGTCCATCACGCGGTTACTTTGGGATAGGCGGATCGTCATTCCGTACAGGGTGGGAGATTCGGGTGACCAGAGACTCAGCTTCTTTTCCGCTGGTCTTCGTATTTCTACTGTGACCGTTGAATGTGCAGGGACCGTGGCTGTCGTTGGTGCGACCGCGAGACTCGGTTCCGCAGCGAGGTTCCATCTGGCATCGGCGTCATCAGGGCCGGTAGCCGGTGCAAGGGAATTCCATCGGCGGACGTCACCGTCCAGTGTCACAGGCGCATCTTGATCCGTATCGTTGCGGAGAGTCGCTTTGATCAGCAACAGATTGTGATCGACCTGCGGTTCGACAAAAACATCGCTCACGCGCACCGCAGGGACGGACACAAGGTCTACATCCTGCCATAAGCCGACGACATGCTGTCCCCAGAAGGAACCTGTCTGATAGATGCGACGACCGTACTTTCCCTTCTGATCGAAGAGGGAGGCTTTGCGTACGCCAATGAGAATTTCATTGGAGGTGCCGGTCTTAATGAGGTTGGTGACATCGACGTCGAAGGGAAAGAAGATATCGAACTTTGTCGCGGCCGGTTTGCCGTTGACGAGGATTTGCAGATCGCCCGCGGCTGCTGAGAAATGCAGCAGGACACGATTCCCTGACCATTTTCCGGGGACGGTGACCGTCCGGCGAAGCCATCCCATCTCTGTTTTCTCCCAGTATGCCGGATAGCTCGGGAAATTTCGGAAGTCACCGCCCTGACCCTCCTGATTGGCAAAACTGTTTGCATTCCAGGGGGAGGGAATACGGATGCGGGTCTTTTCCCAATGCGCAGGATCTGGGGAGGGGAGCGTGGGCGCCGGATCGATGCCTTCGTGAAAATTAGGCGGCAGCGCAACCGGCTGAAACTCCCACATCCCGTTGAGACAGAGATCCGCTCGCCGTTCTAACTCCGGGCCTTTGACAAAGGAATCTGTGGGGGCAAACTCATGGTTAAAGTGGACACCGGTTTGCGCACTGAGAGTAGGCATCGTGAGCGACATCACCGCCAGCGCAATGAAACCCCACCTTTGCTGTCGCAGAGATGAAAAGAATTTGGCAATGGTTTGCGTCTTTCGCGTACGTCGTGCCCCTTGATGAACCATCAGCAATACCTTCACTTTCTTTATGCGCGATCTTCTTTGCCTCCAGCTCATCGTTGAGGGGGAAGGCTCAAATCTGCCGAGCCAATGCGGCCACTTGAATCGCGAACCACGAGGCGAAGCATGTGGGTATTGCTCTTCAGGGGGAGCGTCAGTGTCAACGCCGTGGCGCTTTGCCCTGGGTGATTCTCGGTTGGGTTTAGCTTTAGCTTGAAGTCCTTCACCGAATTTGCGATCGACTGGTTTTTCACGTCGAGCGCTGCCAGCACGGCAACGACTGAACCAGATTCGCCGTCTTCGCCTATCGAGATGGATTGGTTCGCAACCAAAGCTTTGCATGTGATTTGTTGTGCGGCTTTATCGATCGCGCAGCTTTGTATGACGGTGCTTACACCCGTGTACTCCATACGCGAGTTCACGGCCTCATACAGATCGAAGCGCTGTATGCCCACGCTCGTCGCAGCGGGTTCCGTGTCTGAGGCGTAGTAGCCCTGGCGACTATGAACAATGAGATCCGGAGCATCGACCCGCACGTCTATCTTTCGGTACTCGCCATCGGAGATAGGAGTGTTGGGGATATAGCTAAGCGTGTAGAAGTTCTCTCCCTGATCGAGGCTTTCCCGAATCTCCTGGGAGAGATCGTTACGGCCAAAGAAGTAACGGCCACCGGTATTTTCGACAAACGACTTGAAGGTAAAACCGTACAGGAAGGGATCCTTGGCGGGGCCGGTGTGATCCGCATCCTCGTTGAGTCGCAGGCGCTCGTCGACCTCCTCTGGGGAGGATTGTGGAGTTGTATCGATCACATACACTGTGGCCCGCGCTTTCAGCAGGAGGTCAACGGTACTTTGAACAGCATGATGCAAAACTTCGGTCTGGTGGGATGTACTGGTGTGCATATCCACATTGGGGAAGCTTCTTCCCATCCAGATGATCTCCTTGCTGCCACTTTCTCCGCTGCCGGAAAGAGCGATCTGCTGCAGGGCTGCGAGAGACAGCGTGAACTGGCGCAGAAGATCATTCATGAGCAGGGCTTCCGGAAGGGTGCCTTTCTGAGAATCTAACGCTTTCAACAGAACCGCTCGATCACGGGTTAATGGGGCGATGGATTTAAAGCCACGGCTGGTCAACCATATGATCGTAGTCGGAACAGAGAGCATGTCGGGTTGCGCCTTGAGGTATCGGCTCATCTGGTTGCGCGCGTAGGCTACTTCGTTGAAGGGTGTGTTCAGGCTATCCAGCACCAGAATTGTTTCAGCAGCGTTGCCCCAGTCCACTCGGTCTAGTTTGTCCTTTTTCGGCAATGCCGCTGCTTTCGATGTCGTGGAGGGCAGCTCAAAGTGACGGATGGTCTGCGGGACGCCATTTTCATAGACCGTAAAAGCGCTCTGAGGTAGATCGCGAACCGGCGTTCCGTCCGTGCGAAGCACGACCGGGTTCAGGACGACTAGCTGGCTACGAACCCGAACAGTTGGGATTGTTTGATCGGCAGAAGGTTGCTGCGCACAATTTCCCGCAACAGTGCACCAGGTCATCAGAAGTGCTGCGAAGATACGTGAGGTAGCGCTCAGGACTTTAAACGGCAACGGCAGGGTGTTGTTCATGGATCACCAGGTGGTTCCATCTTCACATACTATGGTTGCGTTGTCATTATGCCTCTCGTTCGCGGCAAACCTTGAGTCTGCATCCTCTGTAACGCATGGATGAAGGTATTGCAGAAGCCTTGAAAATAAGGTCTTGACCACAGTTGACCTGTTCATCTATAAAGTCGACGTCTCTATGTGACATCGCTACCATGTTTTGAACCGCTTCTCGGCAGCGTCTGTTGCTCATTGCTTTCTTTTGATCGGAGTCTACTCATGTTTCAAGCGAATAAAAAGTGGCCATCACATCCATCATGGACCAGGCTTCTTCTCCTACTCTCGTTCACCCTGATTTGTGGGACCAGCCAGATTCGGGCGCAAAACCTGACGGGCCAGAGTTCCTTGTCCGGCGTCGTGACCGACAACACAGGTGCTGCTGTTGTTGGAGCAGATGTGGCCGTGATCAATACGGAGACAAACGTAACCACAGACGTCATTACTAACAGTACCGGTTACTTCTTACAAGACAATCTGAATGCAGGGCACTATGACATCAAGGTAACCGCGAAGGGCTTTCAAACGCTGACGCAGAGTGGAATCACGCTGGAAGCCAGCGAGCGGCGCAATGTCCCGGTCAAGCTCAACGTAGGCTCTGAGTCGACCTCTGTGATCGTCAATTCGGACGCGCCGCTGCTCGAAACGGAGTCTGTCTCAACGGGGCAGACGATCACCTCTGCCGAACTGGATTCTCTGCCGAATGGCACCAGCTCCATCTATCTGGCGATGTTGGCTCCGGGAACCCAAAGCCAACTAGCTTCCAACTACCAGCAGAATGGTGGAAGCAACTCTTTGAACACGCCAAGCCAGAGCTTTGGCGCCTATGGCCGTATCGGAGCCAATGAGTTCAGCCTTGACGGCGCGCCCAATATGGGGAACAACCGTGGAACGGCTATTTCGCCGACGGCCGATGAGCTTGACCAGGTGAAGATCATCAGTACGGCCTTCGATGCGCAGCAGGAACATACCTTCGGCGTAACGTTTATTCAGACAACCAAGGCGGGAACCAACGATATACACGGTACCGCCCGGCTTCGTTATGACAATTCGACTTTTGATGCCTTCCAACATTTCCAGAAGCTGACCTATCTCTATCAACGGCGGATAGCCGGGTGCGATACGAGTCCAAAATCAAGTGCCTGCCAACTGGCAAACACGAAGTTCGGGCTTCCAACCAACGAGGAATATGCACCCAGCGGGTCTATTGGTGGTCCCGTGTATATCCCCCACGTGTTTGATGGCCGCAACAAGCTGTTTTTCTTCGCGGCTTTTTATCGCATCGGATTTGGGGGTGGGACGCCGAAGGTTGCTGCCGTTCCAACAGCGCAGGAGCGGGTGGGAAACTTCTCTGACCTACCGCAGACCACGTCGATTCCTACCACCGCCGGTTATGCGGGTAAAACCTTTGCTCAGAACTGCCCAGGCTCGCCCTTCTTCGGGGCCTATCAGATCTATAACCCTTTCCAAATCACTTTCGACTCGAAGGAGGTTCCGCACCGTGCGCCCTTCTGCGGGAACGTCCTCCCCAGCAATCTGCTTTCAAGTCATCCCCTGGTAGCAGCGGTTAACGCGGCCTATTCCAACCCCTCGCAGGCGAACACGCCTACAGGCAACAACCTGAATTACAACGCAATCACCAACGGCACCTATGAGCAGTTCACGAACCGCTTTGACTATGCCTTGAATGAGGCAAATCACTTCTTCTTCCGCTACTCCCTGGGCTACTACACCCTCGCTACAGACGATTTCACCAATACCGATATCGGCCAGTTATCGACGCCGCGTTTTATCAAGAATGCTTCTTTTGGCTGGGCGCATAGCCTCTCGGCAAATACAGTAGTCACAGCCACGGTGGGAGCGTCCGATTACACCGGCAACGGATCTTTCTATCCGAATGAGGCCGGTTATAAGGCCTCAGACCTGGGGCTGCCTTCTTACATTGACGATTACTCGGGAAGTTCCGCCGCGTTTCCCGTCGTAAGCGTTAGTTCCTACACGTCCGTTACCGCGGCTGCGACTAACTATTCGCACTATCGTACGTTGAGTTTTCGGGGCGATGTAACAACGGTTCGTGGTTCACACGCAATCTCTCTCGGTGCAGAGTGGCGTCAACAGAATGTGGCATTTGACGGCGCGGGCTCATTCTCTGGGGCCGGAAGCGCGGGCACGTTCGCTTTTGATAACACGTACACACAGGAAGGGAACGGTACGACTTCGAGCTTTCCAACTACGGCGGCCGGCACTTCGTACGCATCGCTTCTGCTGGGAATCAACACGAGCGCTTCCATCTATAAGGGCTTGCCCTACTCACGATCAAATCCCTACTACACTTTTTATGCGGGAGACGTATGGCGCGTGACTCGCAAGCTCACCATCATTCCCGGCCTGCGTTACGAGTTCGAGTATGGCCCCACCGACAAGCACAACCAGCAAATGGTTGGATGGGATCCCAACGCCAGTCTGACGATTGCTCCTGCAGCACGGACTGCCTATGCAAACACGTATAGCACCGCTTCAGCCGCTCTTAAAGCGATTCTTCCACCGTCTATTACTGTGGCGGGTGGTCCAATCTATGCGGGTGTTAATGGGGCTTCGACACGTCAATGGCAGAACAACTGGCGCTTTATGCCGAGACTTGGCCTATCGTATGCCTTCACGCCGAAGACCGTCCTGCGAGCAGGCTATGGGCTCTTCTACGATTCGCTCAGCATCGTGAATGAAAATGGAACTACGTTGAACGGAGGTTTCTCGTCCTTGACGGGACCTGTCGCGACATCCGACACCACGCACTACGGTTCGAATTTCACGCCGGGAAGCACTCCGTTGTCCGATCCCTTCCCGGAATCGAACGGCAGCCGCTTTGTTTCACAGGTTGGTAGCTCTCTCGGCGCCGATTATTACTCGGCGTATGCCTCCACCCTGGGTGTGTATAACCATGATCGTGTGCCCGCCCGCTCAAATCGCGTGCAGTTCAGTGTCGAACATCAATTCAAGGCGACAACGTTGGTCCAAATTGCGTATGTGGCGTCACGCACGACGGACATTACCCTGGATGGCAATGCCAATAACACGCACACGAATACAGCAACGCCCACCATCAATTCGACGGCGATTCCTGCTTCGTTCTTCGCTGGTGGGCTGAGCCCCAATGCTCTTTCGAACACGCTTCTGACGCAGAAGGTGGCGAATCCTTTTTACGTAAACAACTTCTCCGGACTGGCGACTACGGATTCGGCGCTCTATAACCAACTCAGCAAGAGCAGCTACTCGACTTCGTCGACGATCCAGGTTGCGAACCTGGTGCGCCCGTATCCTCAGATGTCCGGTCTGCAGCTCTACCAGTTCAATGGAACCTCGCAGTTTCAGGAGATCCAGGTGAATGCCTTCAAGCGTGTCAGCGATGGATTGACCGCGACACTTGCGTACCAGTGGAATTATCAGAAGGACCGCGACTACTATCAGAACGCGTTCGACACCCACCCGAGCCTTGAATCAAGCAACCAGAGCCCGCCATGGCGCTTCACGGCATCAGCAGTGTATCGCCTGCCCTGGGGCCGCGGACAGCAGTGGCTTCAGCACGGATGGAAAGAGGCAGTTTTCGGTGGATACGTTCTTGCCGCTACTGCTGAACTTCAGCCTGGCCCGTTACTTAATTTCCCGAACCTGTTCTATGTGGGAGATGTTAAGGCTATTAAGTTGAAGAAACCCACCTATGTTCAGAACGACGCTACCGGCGTCAACTATGTTCAGTCGTTCAATGCCGCGCCTGTAACCACGCTGTCGTATGCGACTGCTGCGAACGGTGCCGTTACCTGTTCTTATACCGGCACAGGGTTCGTAGACACTTTGGTGACGAACTACAGCGTATGCCAACCCAACGCTTACAACCTGAGGGTCTTTCCCACTCATGTTGAGGGGGTACGGCAGCAGGGAATTGCGAACTACAACGCGAACCTGGGTAAGACCTTTTCCCCGACAGATCGCATCAGGTTCACTCCCCAGTTGTATGTGTTCAACCTCTTCAATCACCAGCGCTCCGCGGGGGCAACTACGTCGCCGACTAGCACGCAGTTTGGTCAAACGAACTCTGACCAGTCAGGTGCGAACGCTCGAGGTATTACCCTGGCATTTCTTTTGAACTTCTAGGCCATAGCGAAGTTTGCATTTCAGCCGGCGGAAGGGAAAACCTTCCGCCGGTTCCTTATTTAAGAACACGACCGGTGCGTCGAGCTACATCACCCAGAATGTTCGCCAGATACGCTCGAGTTCCGAGAGGAAGGCGCCTTGTTCAGGCGGCCGGAATACCTGTGCAGCCACATGAGTTTCGAATGATGAACTCAACAGGCAGCACAAGTTTAATTCCGAATTCGCTTTCCTGATTTTTGGGTGCCGCAATACGCTCAAAGAGAACGCGAGCGGCCTGTGCCCCAAGGCCTACCGCGGGTTGACGAACGACGGTTAGAGCGGGGGAGAGCAGTTTCGCCAGTTCGAGGTCGTCAAAGGCAACCAGCGCAATCTTCTCCGGGATCTGTAGATTTACCTCACGCAAAGCCTCGAGCATATGGCGCGTGGCAACGTTATTCAGGGTAAAAACTGCTGAAGGACGGTCTGGAGACTTGCTCCATTGCTTTGCAAGTTTGAGTGCGTCTTCGTAGGACTGGATCGATAGGCGCAGTTCGGGCTTGAGGCCCGCAGACTGCATGGCATTGGTATATCCAAGAATGCGGTGGCTGACCGCATGGGATTCCTTGTCGTAACCAACGCATACGATGCGCTTATGTCCATGGCCGATGAGGTGCTCAACGGCGGTTTGAGCGCCGCCGAGGTTTTCGACTACGACCTCGTCCGCCGCGATTCCGCTGAGAGGGCGGTCCAGCGCAACGATGGGGATGCCCTCGTGGAGAAACTCGGTAAGGCTGTCGTTCGACAAGGAAGGAACGACGATGAGCCCAGCGACACGCTGGCCGATCAGCATCGAGACCTCATTATTCGAGATGTTCCGATCATGTTTCGATGCCACAATCAGTGTCATGTAGCCATGTGCCGAGGCATAGCTCTCGATGGCAGAGGCGCATTTTCCGAAAAACGGATCTGCCAGGTCCGGAAGAATGAGACCGATGACCTTTGCACGATGGCCCTTGAGAATGCGGGCTGCCTGATTCGGTCGATATCCCAGCTTGTCAATGGCTGCTTGAATCTTCTTCTTCTTCGCTGCACTGACATAGCTCGTCTCATTCACGAAGCGCGACACCGTGATCGCGCCCACTCCTGCGACACGTGCAACATCCGCAACCGTTGGCATGGAAGATGGTTTTTTCACTCGAATCTGTTGTGAGCCTCGTTGCAGGGCCTGCCCCCTGAGATCAGATGATGTGACATGCTATCGCATCGACATTGCTTGGCGAACCCGCCAACGTATTCAGGTGCAGCAAAATCTCGAAGTTTCGACCGGTTGCTCCCTGGTTCAATCCACACTTTGCAAGTGTACTGCGCAGACGGCTTTCATCCCCTAGCAGCTTGCCGGCTGCTTCTGTTCCTTCGCCGTTCTCTCCGCCAATCAGCAGGACGCGTCCATCCCCATTGGGATTCCTAAGAAGGGCGATCAAGGCGTAAGACTCTCCGGTGGCCCAACCGGGCGCGGTGGCGACGTAGGTCGCGGCTTCTCCCGTGCGAGGGTGCGTATTTCGGATGATCTCTTGCGTCGTGGATGGATCAAATTCAAAGCGGAAGTCCAGCCGTTCGTTGAATAGTTTTACCCACGGATTGGAGCGTGAGCTTCCCAGGACGATCAGATTCTTGTCATTCTCGATGTCCGAAAGCTGGATCAATCGTGCTCCCCGAACATCGACGGGCCTGGATCTTTCGGCTGCAATCCCGGCGGCCAATGCAACGATCGGCGTATCCACTGTAGATGCTTTGTCTCCCCGCAGGATCACATTGCAAAAGCGATTCTGTTCCGGAGTCAGCAACTCGGGGTGAGGAACATACTTGTGGTTCGCGTAGTCGGAGAGCGAGATGGGACCGCCGGTAAAACCTTGAATCTCAGCGATATTGGGATCGCTTGTGATGATCATTGTCGGGTTTGGTCCGGAGATGATCGCGGACCATGGAACCAAAAAGGCTAATCGATTACTGTTCGAACGAACATGCTGCCAAAGCGAAAAGCCGAGGACGACGGTGGAAACGAAAAACACCGCTGCGACCAGAGGCCAAAGGTATCTACTGCGAGTTCCCATGAAAAGGGGGCTCGTTGGGGTGGCGGCGGTCGGGGCCGGAGCTAGGGTTTGAACGCGAGAGGAAGCTTCTGAGGGCGATGACTCGAAGGACGGATGTGATTCGACGGAGCGTTCGCGTGTAATTCTAGGGACATATGAGCCAGGCGGAAGACTGAAGCGAAAATCTACGGTCGCGCCTGAGCGTCCATAATGCCGAAGGAGTCGCTTCCGTACATCGCTGGCTGTGACGCGGACGATAGCGTCCTCTCCGGTGTCGTAGGAGGGCAAGCGTCCGAATATCTCGATGCCAAGAATTCTTTCCCGGAGGTTTTCCTGCCGCCCGGATATCGTCTCTTCGACGATGTATTTGAGAAACTGCCCGCTACGATTGCTTCCGCGGAAGGCTTCGCCTTCGAGGATTTCCTTAAGATGACGGCGGATCTCCCGAAGGTGGTCAGGAAGCTTCACCGGGAACGTGAGCTCTTCTCCCTCTTCGTCTACATGTAACGGTTGCGGCATCGGATGTAGCCGCAATTTTAGCATCTGGGGGAGAGCCCGGTCAGATCAGCTCTTTTCCGATGGTGACGAGAACCTGTTAGTTGGGGGTATCTACCGTTAAAACTGTAAGGTGCATGGAATGAACCATTTAGGGGAGGGGTTACAGCGGAGCCTAACGTTGTTGTCAAACGCTCGCAGGGGGTAGGGTTGTGCTCACGTTCTGACAAGGACGATGGGAGGTATTACCTCATGACGACGGAATTTAGCGGCACGGGAATTCAAACATGGACTAGCGTCGACATCTCGGCGGTAGATATGGCTTCGAAGTCGGTACGCTTTTCATACTTCGGCGGTACGGATCAGATCTCCAAGGACCTTAAAGAGGAGGAGTGCCGAGCCGCCAGCCTGGGCCCGTTCGTCGGCACTCCTTTGAAGTCCCGCCGGTTTCGGGCATTGGCTCGAAATGCCGCACGATCGGGGAAGCGGCTCGTGATTGAGATTCACGATCAGAACCCCGTCAAGACGATATCCAGTCAGTCAACAGCAATGTCCGCCATTCCGCTCTAGCCATAGCTGACTCAACCAGGGAGTGGTTCGCTGGCAACCGACCGGACGCCGTTCTGTAGATTTAAATCTTTTCTTCGGCTGCTCGAACCATCTCCACGAGTACCTTGCGGGTCTCGTCGGCGGTCTGGACTTCGCGAAGGAAGTTGATGCGCGTACCCTTCATCCCTTCTGCGGTCTTCAGGCGGAGATGGAAGCCGAGCCGGTCGACCGCGGTCATTGTTGCTTCGGTCGCATGGAAGCTGGCATGAACCTTAGCCAGCAAAATCATTGCCGGGATGTGATCGGTATTCATGTGTCCGAGAATCCTCGGAGCGGACTCTGCGAGCGGATCGATCCTGGCAGAGGTGTAGTCCTCGGCGGTAACCCATCCCATGACGCCGAATCCACCGACGTAGTAGATGTCGAGAGGTTGTAGGCGATAGAAGCCGAAATCTTTGAAGTCTACCCAGGAACGGCTGTTTTCGTATCGAGACAAGTAGATTTCGCGAGCGTCACGGATCTCTTCGTCGGGTATAGGGAGGATGTCGCCGACGAGTGTTGCGCGTGCCGTGCCGAGAGGATCTCCATCGCCGGCTTGCCCCACAAACAGGCTTGCCCGAGGATCAGCCTGAAGATTCTGGGTGTGCATGGCCATATTGCTGATCAGGAAGATCGGCCGTCCGCTCCCGTCGATGGCATAGGGCATGAGTGAACCGAATGGATATCCGGCCCGCTTTAGCGAGACGGTGGAGAGCGTTGCGATGGTGCTGAGTGAAACTAAGGTACGGACTCGCTCGGCATAGGTCGGCTCCGGAAGTTGTGGTCCGCCGGGGCCTGTGTATGCGTGCTTGCGAGGTGAATTGATCTCTGTAGTGGGCATCTGTCTTCGACTCCTGCAACTATCGTACGTTGCTCCTGAGCCTGTGATCTAAAGCACTACATCACTAGCGACGATAACGTCAGCCTATTTCTGTGTCGCGATGTGGGAGACATCGATGTCCGTAACCGGCTGCTCCCCGTAGTTCGCGGCATAGACATGCCCGGCTACAGGATCGACCGCAAGAGCGTACGGACTCCTGCCCGCGTCATGCGTGCCGATCACAGTATTCTTTGTGCTGTCGATCACCGTAATGCTGTTGCTGTGAACATTCGCGACATAAACACGGTTATGCGTGGGATCGACCGCGACCGCCTGGGGGTGTTTGCCTACGTGCATCGTGGCAATGACCTTTCTCGTCGTGAGGTCAATGGCGCTGACGGTTTCATCGCCGTAATTCACGGCATAGAGCACATGCGTAATGGGATTGATCGCAACCGCACAAGGAATGGCTCCGACAGAGATAGTGCTTACTGCGTGCGTCTTTTCATTGAGCGTCACAATATCGGCGGTTCCGGTATGGGCCAAATAAAGAGTGTCTGAAGGTTCATCGAAGGCAAGGCCCCAGAGATGCGGCCCGACTGCAACTTTGGTCATTGCACCCGTCGCGCCATTGATCATCCGGATATTGGGGTCCTCATAGGTCATAAGAAAGATCGTGTTGCTGCGGAGATCGAGGGCGATCCCATCCGCGCTGCCAACCTTCAGTGCCTGTGACGCATTCGTCGCGCCGTCGATGACCGTAACCGCATTACTGTAGGTATAGGTCACGTAGACCTTGTTGGTGGCCTCGTTCACCGCGAGCACATAAGGATGAGAGCCGCCTTGAATCGTCGCGATCACCACATCCTGTCCACCGTCGATCACACTGATCGAGTTGCTATCGGTATTGACCACATAGATCCGGTTCGTAACCTGATTGATGGCGAGCGCGATGGGGGCGCTACCCACCTTCACTGTCCGGGCCGACCCGTTTTGTGTGTCCAGGACTGAAACCGTTCCCGCACCCTCATTAACGGCATAGACTTTGTGGTTGGAGGGATTGACCGCAACCCCGAGGCTGGTGATCAGTCTGCCCTGCAGCGCGTTGCTCTCCCCATGGGCTCCGCCGGCCACGCCGGCAAGCACTATGGCAGCCACCACACTACGGGCAGGCAAAGTGCGGAGGAAGCGGGGAATCGAAAAATCAGGCTGGCGACGGCTGAGATGAAGATTCATGTTGTGATACAACCTCGTTAGGTACTATGTTAGCAAGCATTAGAAAGTCCCATGCCGCGCAGCAGAGAAATATTTACTCCGGCAGGAAAGACCTATCGATGATTCGATTCATGCGCTCTCTCAGCTTCTTCGCGATACTTGCTTTCGCGGCAACAGCCCTCTTCGGTCAGACCAAACCCCTTCATGTCCTGGCCTTCTACACCACACATGGAGAGCAGGACCATGTGGACTTCGCCCTGCAGGCGATCTCTTTCTTCCAGGAGATGTCCAAACGGGACCATTTCGACTTTGAGACCACCTCGAATTGGGACGATATGAGTTCCAGCCATCTCAAGCAATACGAGGTTGTTCTATGGCTGAACGATGCTCCCTCTACCGCTATGCAGCGAACTGCCTTTCAGGACTATATGGAGCACGGAGGCGCGTGGCTGGGCTTCCACGTTGCGGGGTATATGGACAGTCGCGCAACCTGGCCCTGGTTCGCCGATTTTCTCGGAACGGTCTTCTCTGGCAACAGTTGGCCCCCGCTGCCTGCCCGGTTGGACATTGACGATCCGTCGCATCCAGCCGTGAAAGGACTGCCGGCAAGTTATACGTCGCCCGCCAACGAGTGGTATAGCTGGCAGCCCGATCTGCGCAAGAATCATGACATCAAAGTGCTGATGACGCTTGCCCCTTCCAATTACCCACTGGGATTCAAAGATACCCTTACCAGCGGCGATGTTCCGGTTACCTGGACGAACACGAAGTACAAGATGATCTACACGAATATGGGCCATGGCAACAAGATCCTCACCAGCCCGGAGCAGAACCTCTTCTTTGAAAACGCTCTGTTGTGGCTCGGGGGCCGGAATCAATAGATAGGTTTCTCCAAAAAAGAAGCCTGGGGGACGACGGATTCTATCCGTCGTCCCCCAGGCTTTAGGAGGCACCTCAGAAGGAGAGACGTCCGCCGAGTTGCACATTGCGACCGCCCACCGTAGTACCGCTGATGGTGCCCGCACCGGTCGGTCTGCCGGGATTGTCGACTAGATCGACAGGGTCGTCGAAGTTGGTATCCGGCTGCCCAAAGCTCGGATGATTGAGGGCGTTTGTGGCATCGATGCGGACCTGTAGCTGCACATTGTGGGTGAAGCTAAACGTCTTGCCCAGGGAAGCGTTCAACTCTGTAAGATCGGGGCCATAGATCGTATTTCTGCCCAGATTGCCAAAGGTGCCGGCAGCGGCGGTTGCGAAGGCTGCCGGGTTGAACCAGCCGTTAATGCCGCGATGCGCAACGGCTGGATTGCCGACAAGGTTGGGGCGCCACGAGCCTGCCTGTGAATAGGACAGGTTGGTCCCGCCATAGGTGACCGTGAAGGGGTTTCCCGAGTGAGCGACTTCGATCAGCGAGAGCTGCCATCCGCCAGCCACGGCATCGACCGCAGCGTTCTTATTCAGGAAGCGCCGATTTTTGCCGAAGGGTAGTTGATAGACCGCACTCGCTTTGAACGAGTTACGGATATCGAAGTTCGACGGCCCATAGTTCGCATGGGGGTCATAGCCGTTCTGGTAGTTCTGCGTGCCGCCGTGACCACCCCATCCAGCAGAATCCTGATCGTTCAGAAAGTGCGACCAAGTATAGTTTGCGCTGAAGCTCCAGCCCGAAGCTAGCCGTCTTTGCGCCTCGAGCTGGAGAGAGTTGTAGTTCGATATGGCGTTGTAGGTGTCGCCGCCGATCCCTTCAAACTGCGGATAAGGACGTCCCGAGGGATCGTCGTTGGGGCCGAGCTGTGACTGCGGGACCTGGTTGATGTCGTGCGGGAACGAAAGATTCGTTCCATGGCTGCCGACATAGGAGACGTTCAGCACGATCTGTTGGGGAAGCTGATGCTGTACGCCGAAGGAGTACTGATAGGACTTGGCTACGGGGGTGTGATACGGGTTGTAGCTGACTCCCTGGCCGTTGTACGCGGTCGAAGAGGTGGAGGCCTTGAGGTACGGCAAATTCGAGCCCGTTCCCGAGAGGCTTACGACCGGTGTCAGGCCATTGGTCTGGTCGCTTGCGGAGCCATAGCTGTTGGAACCGAAGCCTACACCCGATCCATAGGTGTCCGAACTCCAGTTATAGGAGTAAATACCGAAGCCGCCGCGAACGACAGTTGTACCGTTTGGAGAGTAAGAGAATCCGATACGGGGTAGAAAGATGTCATAGACATTCTTCTGCAGTTGCGTACGGCCGTTGTCGCCGACAAACCACATCGCGCCGAGCGTTTGAGTTGCAGTGTTCAGCAACGTCGGATCAAAGGTGCCCTCGTACCCGTGGACTTCGCTCCAGCCACTCTGTATCTGGTAGCGAAGACCGAGGTTCAGGGTAAGGTTCGAGCGGACCTTGTAATCATCCTGAACAAACAGTTGAGGGCTGAACTGGCGTGCGCCGGAGACGGGGTAGTTATTCGCACTCCAGCCCTGCACTTCGCCCAGGAGGAAGTCCGCGTAGCCGAAGCCGCTACCGACTGTACTTGGGGTAGCTTGCGTATAGATGCCGCTGAAGTTGAACTCGCCTGACTGTACATTTCCGTATTGCGTACTATTGTTCTGGTATCGAAGCACTTCACCGCCAAAGTGGATGACATGCTTGCCTCGAACCAGTGTCACCACATCGGAGGGGTCAAAGCTGTTGCCTACACCGATATAGTTGCCGCTGTTATAGAGCCCATCGCAGCAGGTTCCGACTCCGCCATTGATGCTGATGTCCGGCAGGATGTCTGCCTTCGAATACTGCAGGCCGACCTTCTGCGGAATGCCCTGGCCCAGGGTCAAAGGAACAAACCAGTTGCCCTGGCGATTGAAACCGAAGCGGAATTCATTCACGAAGGTCGGATTGATCGTCCAGGTGTCCGACAGGAGTAAGACATGATCGGCCACATCGTCAAACTGGCAGTTGATGGGGCATGGCAGCTCGTTCTGGTAGACCGCCTTGTTGTCGCGAGAGGTGGCGGCGAACGTAATGCGATTTTTGCTGGTGATGTCGTAGTCGAGGCGGCCGTAAAAGGTGAGATACGGGTTCTGTACCGGTGTCACCTGGAAGTAGTTGTTCGTCAACCCAGGCCGGTTCGGCGCGGGATAGAAGGCCTGTAAGGCATTGGCCACGGGATCAAGCGTTGTAATCTTGTTGCCGGCGAAGGCACGACGGCAAGGCTGGCCGTTAACGGTTGTCAGCGTCGATTGGTCGAAGATCTGGTTCGTCAGGATCACCGTGCCGTCGCAAGGATTGATCTGCTGATTTCCATTTCCGTCGAGTGCCGGACCACCAAGCACATCGGAGAAGTTACCTCCGCGTTCGGCGAGTGTCGGCACAGTCACAAATTCGTCTGCTGACGTGTTCGAGATTGTCTTCTCGGTGTTGAAGTAGAAAAACATCTTGTTCTTGAGGATCGGTCCGCTGATGGAACCGCCGAAGACATGCACGTGCAGCGGCGGAATCGCTGTGTTGGGATCATCAAAGTAGCTGCGCGCATTCAGCTCGTTGTTCTGCAGATACTCGTAGGCGGACCCATGAAAGGTGTTCGTGCCGCTCTTGGTGATTTGATTGAAGATCGCTCCGCCGATGCCGTACTGGGCGGAGAAGGTCGAGGTTTCGATGTTCACCTCAGACACGGTCTCGAAGGTATTGGTGTCGGTGTTCGCGCTTTGCGGAAGGGTTACGGACGCACCGTCGGCAAGGAAGTTTGAGGAGTAGGGAAGCGTTCCATTGATGGATACACCGAGCCCAGGGCTTGCAGCCGGATCACCGCCTTGCGTCGCCGTTCCCGCTGAACCGGGAAGCAGAATGGTGAAGTTATCCCAGCTTTGGCCAACCTGCGGCAACTGCTGCATCGTCTTTGAGTCGAAGGTTGTGCCCTGGTCGCTGGTTTCGGTCTTCAGGAGGGAGGCGTCGCCTGTAACGACGACCTTCTCCTCGATCGATCCCACATGCAGTTGGGCATTTACCGTGATGGTGCTTACCGTAAGTGTGATGGGGCCACGCTGCAACGGGGCGAAGCCCTGCCTGGAGAAGTCGATCCGATAGTGCCCGGAGGGAGTTGAGACGGTGTCGTAGAGGCCGTCTTTGTTGGTCGTAAACTGCGTAATTTCGCCCGTATCGATATTGGTGAGCAGAACGGTTGCCCCAATGATCACCGCGTTCGAGGTATCGGTGACTGTGCCGCGAACCTCACCGGTAGCGGAGCTCTGCGCAATCGCAGACGTTCCCGCACACAGCAGAAGACAAAGTGCCGTTAAATAGCCGCACAGCTTACCGAACATGTGTAGCCTCTCCTGAATAAAATCCATTGTTTCGCCTCGTTCTTTCGTTTTTTCCAGTGGCATTCTTCTCGCCGGCATTCCGTCTCGACGATGCCCCCGGCAACTTCCGAGTAATGCTTCATGCAAGGCCGCGCATCTCTCGAAAACACCTCCGAAGCCTTAAAAACCAGGCTGCATGAAAGAAAAGCGTGACATCCTTCGTAACGTTTAGTTAGTATCTACTCTCAATGCGATGGATTGGCAAGTGCTTTTTTTGCCGGGGCTGAAAGGAGGCCGTTCGACAAAGGAATCTCAGCCATTTTTCGCGGCAGTTGCAAGGTGTGGATTCGGCGCGTCCTCCGTTCCCGATGCCAGTGTGAATCCGTGCCTGTACAAAATTTGAGAAGCATTGGAGCACCATGAAACGAACATCGAAGCGGATATCGACCCGTGGTCTGGCATTCCCCGTCCTGGCGTTTATGCTTTGCCTTTCAATGGCTTCCACCGCATGGGGTGGAGACGGCATTCCCAAGGCAGCCTGGAAGCGCGCACTGGGACTGCCCTTGGAAAACCCTGGGGTGACGCGGGCGGCCGGCGATATCGATGACGGCTATTGGCAGGGCGTTCCTGTCGGTGGCTTTGGCGCGGGGACCTTTTCGCGCAGCTATCGCGGCGACTTCGCTCGCTGGCACATCAAGGCTGGAGTCCATAAATATGAGCCGGTGTATGCCAATCAATTCGCGATGTTCCAGCAGTCCGAGGGCGATGCCCATGGCACCTCGCAGGCATTGATGAACGGCCATCCTTCCAATGGCGAACTATCCAGTTGGCAATGGGATTATCCAGTCGGGGCGGGGGACTATTATGGGCTCTTCCCGAAGGCGTGGTTTGACTATAAGTGGGACAAGTTCCCCGCGCATGTCACGCTGGAACAGTTTTCGCCGGTACTTCCCAACAACTATCGTGAGTCCAGTTACCCCGTTGCCGTATACCGCTGGCATGCGGAGAATCCTACGAATAAGACGGTCGTGGTCTCGGTGCTCCTTTCCTGGACAAACATGTCAGGTTGGTTTCGGACCTATACGCGCGACTTCAAAGGGGCACCTAATCAAGGCAACCACAATGAGTATGTGAGCGAGAAGGTCGGCGATGCGGGAACGATGAAAGGCATCGTCTTCGATAGAAACCGCGCCGGGACGGCTCCCAACGACTGGGATGGGCAGTTTGCCATCGCGGCGATGGAGTCGCCCGGTGTGGAAGTTACCTACCAGACTACGTACCAGGCATCCGGCGATGGCAAAGCCGTATGGTCGGCGTTTTCCAAAGATGGCAGACTCGCTAACGATGGGAAATCGTGGGTGAGCGATAAGGAGAAGCTAGCCGGTGCAATTGCCCTGCGCTTCACCCTGAAGCCGGGGGAGACGAAGGTGGTTCCGATGGTCGTCTCCTGGGACTTCCCCTTGATTCAGTTTGGAGAAGGCCGAAAGTGGGATCGCCGCTATACGGATTTCTACGGAACCTCTGGCCAGAACGCCTGGAAGATAGCCCGAGATGGGCTACTCCATGCTGCGGAGTGGAGCGATGAGATAGACAAGTGGCAGGCCCCCTATATTACTGACGAGAGCAAGCCGCTGTGGTATCGCGGGATGCTTTTCAATGAGTTGTATGCGCTGACTGACGGGGGAACCTTCTGGGGTCGCCAGTCCGGCTCAGATGCAAAGGCCGCGCCAACTTTCGCGCTACTCGAGTGTTTCGATTACGCCTACTACGGCACGCTCGATGTCCGTTTCTATGCCTCGCTTCCGCTGTTGAAGTTCTGGCCGGACATCGACAAGCAGGTGCTCCGAGAGTTTGCCGATACCGTGCCCAAGGAGTGGCCGGAACAAGGGCTTTGGGTATGGAAGACGCAGCAGGTTGGCGAGCCCATTACCCACAAGCGTAAGAAGATAGGTGCGGTGCCTCATGACCTGGGTGTTCCGGAAGGCGATCCCTTTGTCGCTGTGAACGAACCGGGCTGGCAGGACACCAACGATTGGAAGGACCTCAACAGCAAATTCGTGCTGATGGTCTATCGAGACTATGTTCTTACCGGTCGCAAGGATACCGCGTTTCTGCGCGAAACCTGGCCTGCAGTCAAAGCCGCGATCGAATATCTTCGCCAGTTCGATCATGGCGGTGGTGTCCCGGAGAACAGCGGCTACCCTGATCAGACCTATGACGACTGGGTGGTTCGCGGGGTAAGTGCTTATTCCGGCGGTCTCTGGCTGGCCGCTCTACGCGCTGGAGAAGAAACCGCGCGCGTGGTCGGCGATACGAAAACAACTGCGGAGTATCACGCACTCTTTCTGAAAGGGCAGAAGACCTATATCTCCCAGCTATGGAATGGCGAATACTTTCGCTATGACACCAGCAGCGAATCCAAGGACGATATCCAGGCTGACCAGCTTGCCGGGCAATGGTATGCCAACCTCACCGGTCTTGGCGAGATCGTACCGCATACGATGCAGGTCTCGGCTGCGAAGAAGATCTTTGACGTCAACGTGATGAAGTTTGGCCACGGCGAGATGGGCGCGGCCAATGGCATGACAGCGGACGGTGCCATCCTCACTAACGCAGAGGCCAAAGAGGTCTGGGTAGGAACTACACTCGGCTATGCTGGCCTGCTGATGCAGGAGGGAATGAACGATGAAGCCTGGAAGACCACCCGGGGGCTCTATCACGTGATCTACGAAGATAAGGGCTACTGGTTCCGGACGCCAGAGGCCTGGGACATCACCGGTAACTTCCGTGCCGGAATGTATATGCGGCCAACGGCCATCTGGGCGCTGGAAATGACTTCGCCTACGGCAAAATAGATACTTCAAGGACACAGAATCGAGGTCGGAACGTTATGCAGCGCAGATCAAATATCCTCTCACTACGAAACCCAGCCATGTGGTTATTCCTCTTGCTGCTCGTTTGCTCGACCGTTGCAAGAGCCGCTGTCCCTGGGCAGGGAACTCCAAAGTTCCGGGTCGTTGCTCTTGCCGAATCGGGCGGGATTCACCAGCCATTCGTCGATGCGGCGAAACTCTGGCTCAACAAGCTGGCATTCGAGAATAATTTCGCCGTCGATTACATTCAGAATACCGATAAGATCGACGACGCCTTTCTCTCCCAATACCAGCTATTTATCCAACTCAACTATCCACCCTATAACTGGACACCCACAGCCCAGGCTGCTTTCGTAAAGTACATCGAGGAAGGCAGAGGCGGATGGATTGGATTTCATCATGCCACGCTGCTTGGAGAGTTTGATGGTTTCAAGATGTGGCCCTGGTTCTCCAACTTCATGGGAGGCATTCGCTTTACGAACTACATCCCCACTTTCGCGGATGGAATGGTAACGGTGGAAGACACTACGCATCCAGCCATGCAAGGCGTCAAAACTCCATTTCCTGTAAGTCAGGAGGAGTGGTACACGTGGGATAAATCTCCTCGCCCCAATGTTCATGTGCTGGCCAGCGTGGATGAGAAGACCTATACGCCTGATACGAAGATCAAGATGGGAGACCACCCTGTCATCTGGACGAACGAACACTACAAGGCGCGCAATATATATATCTTTATGGGACATCATCCGGACCTGTTTCAGAATCCGGCTTTTACGACCATCTTTAGAAATTCTATTTTCTGGGCTGCTCATCAATAGCGTGCTGCCCGTTGGTTGCGAAGATCGTTATTGATTTACAGGTTCGGCTTCGATCAGTACGCGAACCGCCGGTGTGACCACAAGGAACAGCTCTGCATGAGGTGCAGCACTTTCATCCACCTTTGCAAGCTGTTCCTTGCGCTGTTCCGGGGGCACGGGATGCGTCGACTCGATAGCATCGAGTGCGGTTAGTCCCAGAGCGCCCAGCGCTGCAAGGTTCTGTGACAGCGGAGCGAGTGGTGCTCGCAGCATCGAGGTAGCCAGGTAAGGTTCCAGCGCCGCATCGTTATCGCGCCATTGGATAAACCGCTTCCGCAGCTCCGGTCGAGCGGACGGATCGTGAACCGCACGCTGCGCCAGCTCATTGATCCATCTTGCCTGGTCGCTCTCCGGTGAGACGGCGTCTACAAGATGATTCAGCGGCCTTTCCGCGTCGTACTTCTGCGTCTTTTCGCGGTCATATTCCTTGACCGGTTCAACGGTCCTCGCCAACGTTTCCAGCAGCTCCGGCGGCATATCGTCACCCTCAATGCGGCCCAGCATACGGCTGCTACTGGTTTGATGTTCCAGGCCGAGATATTCCAGGTTGCGACTGAGAACAGCCAGGCGTCGATACATGGAGGGAACATCGGTTACCGATTCCGGAGACCATAGCCGCTCAGCGATGGCTCCGAGTCGAGGCCAAAGCCGGTTATCGAGGTTCTCCGGTGTGACATACTCCGCCCATTGCGCGGCTTCTCCGCCAAGAATGTGCGACTTCTCCTCCGCGGATAGGGCAGCGCTTTTGCCTGACAGGGGATCAACGGCGTAGTGCTGCGATGCGGGATACATCAGGTCGAGATAGTAGCCTGCGGACAGTATCGTCTTGTATCCCATCCTCGCCGCATCTGCTAATGACTCTGCGCCGCGCCAGGATTGAATGAGAGAATCCTTCGGCAAATTGCCGTCCAGAATTTCATCCCACCCTTCCATATCTTTGCCATGCTTGTGGACGATCACCTCCACTCGTTTTGTGAAGTAAGTCTGCAGGGCGTGATTGTCTTTGATCTTGTGTACGCGCATCCATGCCTGAATGGCTTCATCCTTGTCCCAATACTTGCCATCCACTTCGTCGCCGCCGATATGAAAGTAACGGTCGGGGAAGAGAGCTTCCATCTCACCAAAGACCGCGTCTAGCAGGGCGTAAGTAGCTTCCTGCGTGGGATCAAACGGCGGACGCAGTTTGTCTTGTTCCGATCGGACCAATCCCTGAGGCGCGGGGCCAGAGGCTAACTTCGGATAGGCGACCAGCCAGCTTACCGCATGACCGGGTACATCGAATTCTGGAACTACGCGCACACCACGGTCGCGCGCATAGGCAATCAGTTCACGCATCTGGTCCTGCGTATAGAAGAGGCCATCGGAGGCAAGCTCCGTCAACCTGGGGCGGCGTTTGGTCTCCACTCGAAAGCCTTCATCGTCGGAGAGGTGCAGATGCAAAACGTTCAGCTTAACCGCGGCCATTCCGTCGATGTTTCGCTCAAGGGCTTCGAACGGCATGAAGTGCCGCGATACGTCGATCATCAGACCGCGCCATGCAAAGCGAGGAGTGTCGTCAATGAGAACATCGGGGAGAACCCAGCCCTGAGGGCTTGGTTCAACAAGCTGCAGCACTGTTTCAAGTCCGTGCATGATTCCCAGGGGATTGGCAGCGGTCAATTCCATTCCTGTTTGACTGACGGTTAAGTGATAGCTTTCGTCCTCCGCCAATGCCTGAACATGGAGACCCGGACCCGTGCAGCGGATAACGAATCGCGGCCCTTCCGGAGCTCCGGAAAAGTGATGATCGAAAGGAACCCCGGTACGCGCAGAGAGGTTTCGCATGAACCGCGTCAGAGCGTGGTGAACCCGCTCATCTCCACCCGTGAGTTGGATCTGTGGAGTATGTTCCAGAGTCAGAAATCCTTCCTGCTGTGTGACGTGCGAAGGCCAGGGCATGAGGCTCAGTTCCGCAGCCCCGCAGGGCAATGCGGCACATAGCAAAAGGACAACCGTCGTGAATCTATGAATGCCACCGCACTGGCTCAAGTCTCTATCCTCAGGAACGTAGTTTAGTGATTACGAAAAACGAGCCAGCCTATGTACTGAGCCAGCTCGTTTCTTGTTGAATGGATGAGTTAGATGAGCGGAGTTACCGATGCTGCTTTACGGGTTCTTCCAATACTCATTGAAGCCACTATAGTCGGAAGGCATTGCCGCCAGAATCTTCCGACGCAGCTCCAGCATGTCGACTGAGCCGAGCGAACTATAGAGAACCTTGCCATTGGGTCCGAGCAGCACCGTGTAGGGCACGGCAGACTGCCACTTTGGATCGAATGCCGCTTGCAGTGCTGCGGTATCGTCAGAGGCAAATAGGAGGTTGCGGCTGGTGGCATGTTTCTGCTGCAACAGCCGAAGAACACCTGGCTTCTCATCCGGCATATTCGCGGATACTGTTACCAGTTTGAAGCCGCGGTCGGTGTACATGCGGAAGGTGTCCTGCAAGTCTGAGAACTCCGCTACGCAGGAACCGCACCAGGTGGCCCAGAAGCTGACCAGCGTGTAGTTATCACCCGCATTGGCGCGGAGCTTCTTCAGACCCTGAGCATCAATAGGTTCTACCGTGACAGGCTGTGCTTCCAGCTTCTGCTCATAGGCCGTGCGGAGCGGTTCCTTATCCTGCCATTTCGTCGAGCAACCGAAGACACCAGTGTGAGATACCGGGACAGGCTTATTGGCCAGCAACGCTTCAATCGCATTGCGTGCATCCTGTGTCTTCACCATCTCGATGCGATAGCTGTTATCCATGCGACCTTCATAGCGCAGATGACGCTCTTTATCGAAGATGAACACATGGGGCGTCGCCTGCGGGCCATAGGCTCGGGTTACAGACTGGGTCGCGCCATCGTACAGGTAAGGGTAATGAAGATGCTTGTACTGCACGCGAGTCTTCATCTCCTCCAGGGTGTCGCCGATGTCGGAAGAATCGAGTTCTTCGATGGTGGTTGCTTTCGGATCGTTGCCCTGGATGGCAACGACCGCGACGCCACGTTTGCTGCCCTCTTCATAGAGTTGTTCGATGCGGCGCTCATACATCTGCGCTATCGGGCAATGGTTGCAGGTGAAGACCACTACAAGAACAGGGCTGCTCGCATAGTCACTCAACTTGTGGATCTTCCCGTCCACGCCCGGTAGTGCAAAGTTCGGGGCAGGCGAGCCTACGGAAAGGATGGGGTGTGAAGTCTGTCCATGAAGGGCCAGCGACATGAGCGAGGTGAGGGCAAAGGTAATCAGCTTCCGCATCGTATTTCTCCCTGCAACGGCCCATGGTGAGCCGCAGTTATGCGAGATGTCTCGCAAAGGTAATCTCCTGCACCATGTCCCGATCGACGTCGCCTTCTTTCTCGTACTCGACGGCAATCAGACCGGGAAACTTCTGGCGGTGCAGTTCGTGCATGACTTCAGGAATCTTTGCGACTCCGCTGCCGAGCAGCACGTTCACTTCGCCACCCTTTGCCTGGACGTCTTTCAGGTGCACCATCCGCAGGCGGGGCGCCAGCTTACGAATGGCATCCGCTGGATCGTAGCCGCAGGATGCGAAATGGCCCGTGTCCGCTGTCGCCCCCATGGTGTGGGAAAGTGTGGAAAGTGCGTTCAGAACGTCTTCGGGGCTTTCGTAGGCGAATTTGGTATTCGGAAAGAAATGGTTGTGGATTCCGAAGGTCAGCCCTTCCTGCGTCAGGCGCTGATCGATCCGGTTGAGAATACTTCCCGTTGCGTCGCCGGTGATATTGCTGCAGCCCAGCAGCTTCGCGAAGCGCACCGCGTTTTCAACGTCCTGGTCATCTTTGAGGGTGGCGGCATAGTACGAGACGCAACGAATGCCGGCGCGATCCAGCTTCGCCCTTGTGTCGCGGAATAACTGATCCTGAGGGTGATGCATTAGCATGAACTCGCCGCGAGACATCTCGATCTCTCGAATGTGAAGCGCGTTCAGTTGAATCACCATGTCGTCTATCGAGAGGCCGTGATAGCTGTATGTGCCTACTCCAACATTGAGTTTGCTGAGAGCAAAGAGGGGTGTAGCGGCGCTGATCAGGCCGCTGGCTGCGGCAAGCTTCACAAAACCTCTGCGCGTCGTCATGGAGGTATCATCCTTGCTGTTTCTTCCAGATCTGGCGGTTTATAAGGTTCGCTAACAAAGTCGCCATGCCAGCCAGTTGACCACATCGGAAACAGGCTGTCAAAGATATCTAGAAAAGGGCTCAGAGGGCAGGCTGGGGAAGCAGAACGCCCGGGATCGCATCGAGAGCCAGGGAGATCGCACCCCACAGTACGGCACGGTTGCCGGGGGCGCTGGAGCCTACCTTGGTTACGGCAAACTCGTCTCCCTCCAGTTGTTTTCGCACCAAATCGATCAGGGCAGGGTGGCTGCCGACTTCTCCGCCGAGGAGAATCAGGCCGGGGTTCAGAATCAGCGACAGATCCACAATGATGTCGGCCACGATCTCTGCCCGATGGAGAACGATCTTTTCCGCGCGGGGATCTCCGGCCTGCGCCAGATTCAGGATTCCCACCGCATCGATCTCTCTTGCGGTCCGGGCCGCTTTCCCGGTTTCCTCCTGCCAGCTCTTCAGAATTCCTGAACTTGTGAGTACCATTTCGAGTTCGCCGAACTCATGGATGGTGGGCTGTCTGCGTGAGATGGAAGGTAGCCGAAGATAGGCGATCTCTCCGGCAGACCATTGCGAGCCGTGATGAATTCTGCCGCCCAGGAAGATACCTGCACCAACATTTGTACCGATGTTGATGAAGACAAAGTTCTTTTCGGCCTGAGCCGTTCCGCAGTAATGCTCGCCCAGAGCGGCCAGGTTCATGTCGTTTTCGACGATTACCAGGCAATTGGCGATCTTGGTGAGCATGGCGCGCAAGGGCACGGAGCGCCAGCCCTCCAGCGTGCTGATGGACAGGACGCTGCCTTCCTCCACATTGGTAATCGCGGGTACGCCGACGACCAGCGCCAGCAGTTGTTCGCGCGTCTTCTTCTGTTTCTTCAGCAGAGCCTTCAGCTCGTCTCCGATGTAGCCGCAGATGGCCTCAGGAGTCGTTTTCTGCTTTAGGAGGGAGAATTTGCTTGTATCGAGTTCGTTTCCGTTCAGGTCCGTGAGAAGAAGCGATATGCTTTCGGCGGAGATCTCCGTGGCCAGCAGGCAACCCCGTTCCGCCTTGAAGCGGATCATATCCGGCGGCCGGCCTCCACTGGATTCTCCCTCGCCCAGAGGTTCGACCAGGCCTTCGGCCAGCAGATCCTTTACTACATTGGTGATCGTCGGAGCGCTCAGATTGGAAGCGCGAACCAGATCCGCCCTGGAACATGAGCCGCATTCGCGCAGAAGCTTCAGGATGCTGTGCGCATTCGCGTGACGCAAGACGGAGGGCCGGCCGATTGGAATAGACTTTTTCTTCACTTTGTTCCGGAGAATATACAGTTCCCAGAGTTACTATATGCCAGCGATGAGGCACAGTCACCTGGATTGTGTACTCGTACCACTCTCATAAACCGTCTCATGCAAAGAAGTTCTTGCTTTCTGTCTCTTGTCGAATGATACTAAGTAAACATTAGGAAGTATATGGCCGGAAGCCGGTGATGCAGAGGTTATAGCGTTGTTCGTTACCCCCATGAGAGTTTGCGGCATAGCTCCAGGAGCATGCCAGAGGGGCGAATCCCGTGAAGAAGAGAACGTGGTTGTTGTGAATTTTCCGGATCGAGGAGTGGAATGGGAGAAGTGAGTCAAAAAGCACCACGCTGGATCTCTGGGATCGAGCCCTCGAAGGAACTGCTTGCGGCCAACGGGACACAGATCCTCGAGATAGAGTGCCGGGAGCAGCCGGATCGGCTTCGCGACTTGATTCGGGCCTATCGCAGCGATCCGGCCCTTCGCGCCGAGTTGAAGAAGTTCCGGGATATTGCAGCAAAGAAAGGGCCAATCCTCTTCATCGGTATGGGCGCCTCCTTCTGCTCTTCCATCAGTGGCTCGGTACTTCTTCAGACGTACGGACGGTCCTCGTATTCAGTCGACGCGGGCGAGTGGCTGCACTATGCGCGGCCAACCTGGGATGATGCGGCACTGTCCGTGCTGCTTACTACCTCCGGTGAGAGCGCCGAGTTGGTAGAACTCTTCAAACTGGGCGGCGACAGGGAACTGGGACTCATTTGCAACAACCCCGCGAGTACCTGCTGGAGACTGGCGGAAAACAAGCTTCCGATTATGGCTGGCCCAGAGTACGGCAATGCGACGAAGACCTACACCAACGCTACGGCTGCTTCCATCATCCTCGCGTCGGAGATGCTGGGCCGTCCCTGGGAGGATGAGGCTGCGCACGTGGCGGAGATCTTTGCGGCGAACCTGGACCCCGTCTTCGCGCTGCGCGGCGAACTTGAAGCGTTCTGCCGGGGGGCGGCCAATACGGAGATTATCGGTCGCGGAGCGGCTTACGGTGGCGCTATTATGAGCGCGCTCTGCATTCGCGAGATGAGCGGTCACAGGGCGGCGGCGCATACCGGCGCAGGATTCCGGCATGGCCCCAATCTGGATGTGGATGCCTCCCACGTGGCGATCATCTTCGCTCTCGGGCGGGTTGCGGCACTGGGAGTCAAGCTCGCAGAGGAGTGCAATCGTCGCGGCGGTAAGGTTGTTCTGGTGAGTACGGAAAGCCACGAGGCGACCGACAAGCTATTTCCTGTCCGGATCGATGCGGTTCCGGAGCCCTGGGAGGGCATCACCTCGCTGCTGGTACCGCAGGCGTTGACCCTTGGCATGGTGGAGAGAACAGGATGCCGGCTCCCGCCACGTTTTCAATACGGCGTGATGGAACAGTAGATATGAGCACCTTCGTCAGTCGAGAGGAAATCTTGCCCAACACGGAAACCGTTCTACAAACCCACGTCCGCCGAAACTTCATCTGGAAGGTGTCCTTTATTGCGGGCCTGGGGGGCATTCTCTACGGCTTCGACATGGGTATCATCGCGGCCGCCTTGATCTTTGTGCGCGAATCCTTTTCGCTTTCCACGCGCATGGAAGAGGTGGTGGTGAGCATCGTGCTGGTCGGCGCGATGTTGGGTGCGATTGCGGGAGGCAGCATTGCGGACCGAATCGGCAGACGTGCCACGCTGCTCTGGGGCGGAGGCATCTTCCTCGTCGCCTCACTCCTTGCTCCGGCATCGCCGAACGCGGCTACGCTGATCGTGGCACGCGCTCTGCTTGGAATCGCGATCGGCTTTACGTCCGTTACTGCCCCTGTCTATATCTCCGAGTTGGCGCCTCCGCAGTCTCGCGGGAGGCTTATCGGACTGTACCAGTTTGCGCTCACGGTGGGGATCGCGCTGGCGGACCTGGTGGGATATTGGTTTGCCGGACAACATGCGTGGCGGCTGATGTTTGGCCTGGGAGCCGCGCCAGCAGCCCTGTTTGTCGTTTTGCTCCTCACCCTTCCGGAGAGCCCTCGCTGGCTTTTTGCGCAGAACCGGGTTGCCGAGGCGCAGTCTGTGTTGAGCTCCTATACCGATGAAGCTGGTGCCAGGCTGCTGGTTGAAGATATTCGTTCTGCCCTGGAGCTCAAGGTGGAAAAGCGCTGGAGCGCCCTTTGGAGCCCTGCTGTCCGCGGCTGTCTCCTGATCGCGGTCGGATTCACCGTTCTGCAGCAGGTTACCGGCATCAACACGATCATCTATTACGGACCGCGAATCTTTTCTCTTGCGGGTATCACCTCGAACAGGAGTGCGATCTTCGCGACCCTGCTGGTTGCCGTAACCAATGTGCTGGCCACGATCATTGCGCTGGTACTGGTGGACCGGGTGGGCCGCAAGCCATTGCTCTATGCGGGCATTAGCGGCATGACTGTCTCGCTCTTTCTGTTGGCGTATTCGTTTCACAATCCAGCGGCCTTCGGAGCAGCACCCGGCATCATCGCGACGATCTGCCTGATGGTCTACATCACCTGCTTTGCCTTCAGCATGGGGCCTATCGCCTGGATTCTGGTCTCAGAGGTATTCCCCCTGCAGTTGCGAGGTCGTGGTGTTGCCGCAGCTTCGCTCGGCTCCGGAGCCGCTAATTTTTTAGTCTCGATCACCTTTCTGTCGCTCATTAAAGTTGCGGGCAATTCAGTCACCTTCATCATCTACGGAGCTTTTTGTATCGTTACGCTGCTTTTTGTGCGCTTCATCGTCCCGGAGACAAAAGGGCGTGAACTGGAGAGCATCAGCGCCGGACACGGTGCAACTGTGTCCTAAGGGAACACAAGAGAAACCATCATCATGCAAACCCGCTTACACGAGGCAATTTCAGGAATGACACAACGGCAGACTCAGAGCCCCATCGCTGTCCATAAGAACTCTGTGGCAACAGAGGACACTGGCTATGTCGCCGGCATAGATCTTGGAGCGACGAATTTACGCCTGGCGCTTGCTGATATGTCCGGCACTGTCCTGGGGCGGTGGGATTCCTCTACCGCAGGCGTTCGCGGTGCGGAGGCGGTGATCTCGCTCATCAAGGAAGGTGTGGAGAGTCTCCTGCAGAAGGTCTCCGCGCCGCGTGAGGCGCTGAAGGCCGTTGCAGCCGGCGCTCCCGGTATTACCGACGTCGATGCGGGAATCGTGATCGCAACATCCTATCTCATGGGCTGGCGAGACGTTCCTCTGCGCGCTCTGCTTGAGGGCGCCTTCAACACACCGGCCACAGTGGATAACGATGTGAACCTTGCGGCCATCGGCGAAAGCTGGACGGGTGCTGCAAAGGGCGTACGCGATTTCGTGTTCGTTGCGATTGGAACCGGTGTTGGCGCAAGTCTCATCCTGAACGGCAGTCCCTACCGGGGAAGGGCCTGGGCGGCGGGCGAAATCGGCTACATGCTTGTGCCCGGCACCTCGGGCATCCCGGGGGATCGTGGTGAACCCGGAGCTCTCGAGAGCATGATCGGAGGCGAAGGCATCAAGGCGGAATGGCAGAATCTTTGGAGTGCGGAGAGCACGGCACTGCCGAAGGATCTGACTGCGACCCAGATCTTCGATCATGCGCTTGCCGGAGATTCGCTGGCGCAGACCCTTCTGCAGCAGACGGCTCGCATCCTGGCATATGCCATCTACAACATGACCCTGGTGTTGAACTGCCCGCTCTTCGTGCTGGGTGGAGGCGTCGGAATGCACCCGGCACTCTGCAGCGAAACGCAAAAGATGCTGGAGAAATTAAATATGCGAACCCAGCCAGAACTGGCGCACAGTGCTTTGGGAACGGATGCGCAGCTAATGGGAGCCCTGCGTCTGGCGCTCGATACGGCAGGCTCTCTTCGCAGATAACGGTTGATAGCGAATCATTTCAAACTACGGCTCAACAATGAAAGGTGATGCTCATGCGATTTGCTGTATTCAGTAGTGAAGGACGGGAAGGGCTCGCGGTAACAGCTCCGGGTGGGGAGTTCCACGGTCTGTTCAGCGGAGATGCAGGGTACCCCGGATCGCTGGATAGTCTCGTACGGAAGGGCCGCAGTGCGCTCGATGCGGCAGCGGTGGCATTAGGGAAGGGATTCGCCGTCGATCTCGACAAGGTCACACTGCACCCACCGCTATCGGCTCCCGGAAAGATCATCTGTGTGGGGCTCAACTACGTCGATCATTCGATTGAGAGCGGCTTCGTCGTGCCGGACTATCCCACCATCTTCACGCGTTTTACCTCCAGTCTGCTTGGCGCCGGTACGCCTATTATTCGTCCCACGGTTTCGACCCAGTTGGATTACGAAGGCGAGATGGTTGCCGTCATCGGCGTTGCCGGACGACACATTGCGGAGCAGGACGCTCTCGACCACGTGATCGGCTATTCGATCTTCAACGACGCCTCGGTTCGTGACTATCAGAAGAAGTCTCCGCAATGGACCATCGGAAAGAACTTCGACAATACAGGGGCGTTCGGTCCTTACCTGGTAACTGCCGACGAGCTCTCGCCCGGAGGGAAAGGGTTGCACATCCAGACCCGACTGAACGGCACCGTGGTCCAGGATGCTTCGACGGATGACATGGTGTTCAGCGTGGCGCGGCTGATCTCGATCCTGAGTGAAGCGATTACGCTTTCTCCTGGAGATATCTTCGTGACCGGTACACCGGCAGGTGTTGGCATGGCACGAAAGCCGCCGCTGTTTATGAAGCATGGTGATGTCTGTGAAGTCGAGATAGAAGGAATCGGTATCTTGCGCAACACCGTACAGGACGAATAAGCGCTGCAGAACTGTCAACCACCTAGTCAAGGGGCACTATGTCGGTGAGCGAAACAGTATCCACCCCACAAGCCGGCGAGACACGACTCAGGCGCAATGCGCTCTCACTGAGTCACGTCGTGGCGACTACTCTCGCAGGTATTGCCCCGGCGATGAGTTTCTTCTTCGGCTTTGCGGTGATTGTGCAAGGGGCTGGACTTGCGGCGCCCTTGACCATCCTCACCGCGATGGTCGCGATTCTGTTTCTGACGAATACCATCGCGGAGTTCTCCCGCTTCACGCCATCGGCGGGGTCCTTTGTCACCTTTACCGGTAAGTCCTTCGGGCCTTCTGTCGGTGCTGCTGTCTCGGTGTTCGTCATCTTCGGCTATATCGTAGCCGCATCGACGATCGTCGCCATTGCGGGTGTCTGGATCTCTGAGACGCTGAGGATCTTTCTTGGCCTATCCGTGAATTGGGCTCTTCTTATGGTGCTGCTAGCGGCTGGAACCGGCTGGCTGGTGATGCGAGGCGTTGGTCTCTCGACGCGCTGGTCCGGCGTATTCTTTTACTTCGAAGCCGGGTTGCTGGTTCTGGGAAGCATCCTGATGCTGACCGCTCATCCTCACTTCCTGACGCTTGCGCCCTTCAGGTTTTCGAGTCTGACCGGAGGTCTTACGGGCCTGGGTGTAGGGTTTCCGCTGGCCATCTATCTCTTCATCGGTTGGGAGAACTCTGCCACACTCGCGGAGGAGACGGAGAATCCACGACACAATATTCCACGAGCTTTGATCACCGGAACGTTGACGATCGGCATCTTTTATATCTTCCTCGCCTATGCGACGGCGGCTGGATTCAAGATGGATGCGCATGCGCTTGGAGCGTCGCGACTCCCTTTTATCGATGGATTAAAAGCCTCGGCGCCTGCCTTGCTGGCAGTAGCGTATCTTGCTGGGGTTACCAGCATTCTGGGCTCGCTGATCGGCCTCGTAAACTCCCAGGCACGCATTCTCTTCAACTCCGGACGCGAAGGCCTGCTGCCGGAGTTTCTTGGCAAGATTCATCCACGGCATCAGACGCCGCATAGCGCGATGTGGGTGTTTCTACTCATCGCTGTTGCACTGATCCTCGGGTTCTGCCTGCTCGGCGGAATCGCACCCATGGACTATTTCGGCTTTGCCGGAACACTCGGTACTGTCCCGATCATTCTCACTTATATGCTCACCAATCTCGCACTGCCGGTCTACATCGTCCGGTATCAACGGCACGAACTCAACATCGTTCGCCATGTCGTGATGCCGATCGCCGGCACTTTGGTTATGTTTTTCCCTTTGTGGGGTTTTGTTCAGCCAGGGCAATCCTGGCCCTTCAATGTATTGCCCTGGATCGTATTAGGGGTTCTCGTTCTATCCGTCCTCTATGGCACGGTGATCGCGCGATTGTCTCCTGGCCTCGCGCGGCGTATCGGTGCTTACGTAGCAGATCAGTAAAGCCAACTATTCAATATCGAAGGAGTTCACCATGATGAATCGAGTTCTTTTTCGCGGTGCCAGTGTCTGGGACGGTAGCGGTGCTCCGGCCTTTCTGGCCGACGTGCTTGTTGAAGGCTCCAGAATCAAGACCATTGCTCGCGCGCCGGACCGGCTTGCCACAGAGGGCGCTACGGTGATCGAAGCCCGCGGCAGAACGCTGATGCCGGGCCTTGTCGAAGGGCATGCGCACATCTCGTTCGGCGGCGCGGTGAACGATTCCGATCTGGGGAATATTCCTCCCGAAGAGCACATGCTGCTGACGGTACGGAATGCGAAGACCTTGCTGGACCACGGCTTTACCAGCGCTTATAGCGCGGCTACTTCAAAATTGCGGCTCGATGTTGTTATTCGCAATGCGGTGAATGCGGGGGAGTTTCCTGGGCCACGCATCCGTGCGGGCAGCCCGGAGATTACGGTCACCGGAGGCCTCGGCGACGAACGCAAGGCACATATGTATTACGAGAGCTTTGGCATGATCGCCGATGGTGTTGAAGAGATCAAGAAGGTAGTCCGTCTATGTTGTCGTGAGGGCGTGGACAACATCAAGGTGAATATCTCGGGAGACGATCTCAGTCCGGCGGCTCATGGCGGCCTGACTGTGATGCGCGAGGACGAGATCCAGATGGCCGTCAGTGTCGCACGTGACTTCAACAAGAAAGTGAATTGCCATGCGCGCTCGGCGGAGTCCGTAAAGCGAGCCGTTCGTTGCGGTGTGGATGTGATCTATCACTGCGAGTCTGCGGATGAAGAAGCGATCGACATGCTGGAGTCCGCAAAGGATAGGATCTTCGTCGGTCCGGCCATCGGCATTATCTACAGCACGCTCTACGAGGGCGAAAAGTTTGGGTTCTATCGTGACTCCGAGGTGGGGCGGCAGATGCAGCGCGTGATCGACACGACGGCGGAGGTCTATACGGAGCTGCGTAAGAGGGGCGTGCGCATTCTTATTGGTGGAGACTATGGATTCGCCCAGTCGCCACAAGGCGACAATGCGCGGGATCTCAAGCATTTCGTCGATCTGCTAGGCTTCTCTCCGAACGAGGCGCTGCAGTGCGGTACGCGCATCGGCGGACAGGTGATGGGTCTGGGCAAGGAGTTGGGTGAGGTGAAGGAAGGCTATATCGCCGATCTGCTGCTGCTCGATGGCGATCCGCTCAAGGATATCGACCTTGTGGTGCATACGAAGAATCTGCACGTGATTATGAAGGAAGGCGAGCTTTATAAGGATGTTTCTGCGACGGCTACGCTTGAGCATACGGTGGTGGGATAGGAGAACGCTGCCAGTCGCACTGGAAGTTCTTGCTTTGAAGGGGAGGGCTTTCACAGGCTGGGGAAAACTTTTAGCTGGGAAGAAAGTCTTGATCTTTAGGGCCAAAGGCCCGTTTCATACCAGCCTGGGGTGAAGCGCAGCAGCGAGCGGTTTTAGCTCGCTGCAAGCGTAGCCCCAGGTACAGGATCAACTCGAAAGCGGAGGGCTGTAAGCCCGATTCATCTATCGTGCCTGCACAAAGGTGAGTTGGACCTACAGCCCTCAACTTCTACTCCTGCGCCTAACCTGGGGCGTCGCTCCCCGAGCACGACGCTATCGCGTGTTGCCCCTGGTTCGCTTTGCCCCAGGCTGGTATGAATCGGGCCGTTGGCCCTAAAGCGTCTTTATAAGAAACTCACTTCTTCCTCCTTAGGATGGAGATGACAGTTTCGATTATGCCGACACCTCCTAATACGCCTCTTTCCCGACCCGGTACGCCGATTCTTCCTCCACTGCCTAAGAGCTCGCCACCGTTGGTTGGAGTGTCCTGGGAGACGAGTTTTACGAAAGGCACCCAGGTAGGTCCGGATCCTAATGCCATTACGGTGAAGTTAGATTCGTTGAGCGAGCTGAACCCCTGGGCCAGTCGTCCAGCGAGTCCAACGCCCATTTCACCTGTCAGTAGTCCGGCTAGCTCAAGGCCAGTTTCTCCAAATCCGTGGGCCAGTCGACCAAGTAGTCCGATCCTGTCTCCCGGACGTCCGATCAGTCCAATGCCAGTCTCTCCAAACCCCTGGGCCAGCCGGCCAGGTAGTCCGATTCTGCCACCCAATCGCCCGATCGGTCCAAGGCCAATCTCTCCGAATCCATGGGCAAGCCAAGGGCCACGGCTCAAGGGCTTCAGTGGAAAGACTCTCGGTGAGTTGAGCAACCTGCTAGGGGAGATTTCCTCATTGATGGTGGCCTACAACCAGGCAACCCCCGGAAGTACCGCGCTCAACTTTCTCGGAGAAAGTCTATTCAGTGTCGGAGGCATGTGGCAGTTCTATTCTGGCCTGAAGGAGTTGGAACGGCGGAAAAACTGGACGTTGATCTTCGACTATATACAAGGAGCCGCAAACACCGTTTCCGGTATTTCAGGCGCAGCCAGTTCCTTTTCGGAAACGCCAGTGGGGGCAGGGAAGACTTCACAGATAGCCTGGGCGATCGGCGAAGGAACAAACATGATTCGGCAGACTCAGGAATACTTCATGGTCGGTGAGAACTGGATCGATGAAGAACAGAGCATCCGTATCGCTCAATTTATGGCCAGCACTTTCAAGCTGGCGGGAATCGTGACGATCTATTCCGGCGGGTCTTCGAAGTATGCGTTCATGGAACTTGCGGGAACACTGATTGGCGCATCCTCGGGAATAGCGAATCTAAGGCACAAGGGGCACTTCACTACTCTGAACTTGACGGCGGTTCGGAAGTATCGGGAGATGTTGGTCTCCATGCAAAATATTGCTACAGCATCCAGGATGATGTCCCATCGGGAAGGTGTAGAGAATCTCGTATAGAACCGTGCTTAGACTACAAGGGCCAAGGCCATCGTAAGCAGCAATGCGACGACGGAGATAATCGTCTCGCAGACCGACCAGGTCTTGATGGTGTCCGCTACGGACATGTTGAAGTATTCCTTGACCAGCCAGAAGCCGCCATCGTTCACGTGAGAGAAGATAAGCGAGCCAGCTCCGGTGGCGATGGCCAGCAACTCGGGGCGGACACCGGTGCTATGTAATGCAATGGGGGCTACGATGCCGGCGGCGGTGGTCATGGCCACGGTCGACGAACCTGTCGCCAAGCGCATCAGCGCGGCGAGCAGCCAGGCCAGCAACAACAGTGGAACGTGGCTGCGCATCGCTACCAGGATGATCGCGTTGGAGACGCCGCTATCCTGCAGGATTCTTCCGAAGCCCGCGCCTGCGCCGACCAGCAGCGTGATGGTTGCGGTCGGCGCGATGCACTCATTGCTGAAACGGAGGATGGTCTCGCGAGAGAAGCCTCGCAGGGTGCCCAGCGTGAAGAAGCTGAAGAGCGCTCCGATCAGCAGTGCCATATCGTCGTTGCCGACGAGGCGCAAGGCTTCATTCAACCTGCTCCCGGGGGCAGAGAGCCCATTGGCCCAGCTACCCATCAACATAAGAAACACCGGCAGCAGGATGGTGAACAAGGTGAGTCCGAAGCTGGGTAGTTTGCGTTCTGTGCCGTGGTCGGCGAACTGCGCAGCCATGGGGTTATCCGGCGCAAGCTTGATGTGGGGCGCGATCAGCTTCGCGTAAAGCGGACCGGCGATGACGATGGTCGGAACCCCGATGAGCAAGGCGTAGAAGATCGTACGGCCTACATCCGCTTTGAAGATGGTGACTGCCATCAAGGCCGCGGGATGTGGAGGGACCAGGCCGTGGACGACGGAGAGCCCGGCCAGCATGGGCAAACCGACGAGGATGAGCGAAGTCTTGGTGCGCCGGGCAACCGTAAATGCAATCGGGATCAGGAGGACGAAGCCCACTTCAAAGAAGGCCGGCAGGCCGACCACAAGGCCGATAAGAGCCATGGCCCAGGGAATATTCTTTTCGCCGAAGAGACGGATGAGGGTGTACGCGATCTGGTCCGCGCCGCCCGACTCCGCCATCATCTTGCCGAGCATGGTGCCGAGTGCTACCACGATCGCGATGTGTCCCAGGGCACCGCCGACGCCGGTTTCAAAGGAATGAACGATGCTGGTAGCCGGCATGCCTGTAGCTACGGCAAGTGACAGAGCCGTGAGAAACAGGGTGATGAACGGGTTCAGCTTGAAGACGGCAATCAGCAGGATCAGGCCGATGACGGAGATCAGCGCCGAGACGAGCAGAAAGATGGTGTGGTGATCGATCATGACCGCGCCTCCAGTTGATGGAGCCCGGGGATCATGCGGCTGGCGCCTTGTAGGCCACGCAGTCAATCTCTACCTTGCAGTCGACGACCATGCTCGATACGACGCAGGCGCGTGCAGGCGGATTTTCGCCGAAGAATTCTTTGAAGACCTTGTTGAACGAGGAGAAGTCGCGCGGGTCTTCGAGCCATACGCCGCAACGCACGACGTCTTCCGGGCCATAGCCTGCTTCGTTCAGAATCGCGAGGAGGTTGCGAATGGCCTGCTGAGACTGGGCAACGATATTGCCCGTGATGACTTCGCCATCGACCATGGGGACCTGGCCCGAGACGTACAGCCAGCCGTTGGCTTCTACCGCGCGTGCAAAAGGGAGGTGCTGCCCGCCTGTGCCCTTACCGCCCTCTACGCCATATCGCTTGATGCTCATTGTTCTATTCCTCTCAAACTGGATGATCGAATTCTATTGAATTATTGAAGCCATGACGTCTTACCGCGAGAAAGAAAACGTCCGCCGCGCTCTGCTGTGGCTCCCTCGGTGGAATAGGAGAGAACACCGTTTACCCATACGCTCACAAGGCCCTCTGAGGCGCGCACAGGATCGGTGAAGGTGGCTGTGTCCCTGATCTTCTCGGGATCGAAGAGCACCAGGTCGGCGAAGTATCCCTGGCGAATCATTCCGCGCTCTTCGAGCCCAAACCGCTGGGCGGGCATTTGAGTCATCTTGTGAATGGCCGCAGGAAGGGAGAGCAGCTTTTCTTCGCGGCTATAGCGGCCCAGGACCCGAGGAAACGTGCCCCACAGGCGAGGGTGCGGCCGCGGATCGTTGGGCAGGCCATCGGAGCCGATCATGGTGGCGGGATGGCAGAGTATCCGGCGCATGTCTTGTTCGGAGATGCTGTGATAGATCGCTCCGGCCGGTTGCAGACGGCGTGCCGCATCCACCTGGGGTAGGTCCCATGCCGCTGCGATCTGCGCCAGGGATTGTCCTGCCATCTCCGGATGGGGCGTGCTCCAGGTGATCGTGATCTCTACGCGCTCGTCTACCTGGCGCAGATCGAGGGTGCTCGAACCGGCTGCGTAGGGGTAGCAGTCGCAGCCGACCTGTTGCGAGTCACGTGCCTCTTCCAAGGCTTGCAGGACCTCGCCGCTGCGGCCCCAGTTGGCGATGCCGGCACATTTCAGATGAGAGATGATGACCGGGATGCGGCTCAGACGTCCAATCTCGAAGGCCTCGTTCATGGCATCGAGGATAGCTTCGGTCTCGGAGCGCATGTGCGTCGTGTAGACGGCTCCTGCTGCGGCAAGAGGCTGTGCCAGCGCCAGTACCTCTTCGGTTGAGGCCGCATTGGCCGAGAGATAGGCTAGGCCGGAGCTGAGCCCGAGTGCGCCGCCGTCGAGGGCCTCCTGCAACTGCGCGCGCATGGCTGCGATCTCGTTCCCGGTTGCAACACGGTCGAGCCGGTCCATATGGTTATTGCGCAACGAGGTATGGCCGATCAGCGCTCCAACGTTTACTGCAGGCTGTGCTTCACGGATCGCCTCTACATACGCTGCAAAGGTCGGGTAACGGAAGGCTGCTGCATCGCCGAGCAGGTTCATGGGGTCTGGTGGTTCACCGCGCAACTGCACGGGAGAAGCACTGATGCCGCAGTTGCCTACGATGACCGTGGTGACGCCTTGCGAGAGCTTCGGCAGCATTGCTGGAGTCTGGATCACGCTGGTGTCGTCGTGGGTGTGGACATCGATAAAGCCCGGTGAGAGTGAGAGCCCTTTTGCATCTACGATTGCTTTCGCGCTGTAATCGAGGGATGGCCCGATCTCGCAGATGCGGTCGCCACGGAGAGCGACGTCAAGGAGCTCGGGAGTGGCACCGCTGCCGTCCAGTATGCTGGCATTTCGGATTAGCGTATCGCAATTCAACATCTTGTTGTTCCTAGCATAATAGGCTGAATACATTTGGTGATGTGGGTTATCGCATTCTTATTTCTGCGACCTACCGGAGGTTCTTTCCTTGAACGATAAACAAGCCACGCATACCGTTGCTTTTCCCGCGATGACTTCGCTGAACAAAGGCCTGGGGCATCTGGGGCGACCGGTCGCATCCGGAGAGATCGCATCGCTTGGCTGGAACCTGTTGGCCGAGGATCTCAGCCTGCCGTCGGCTGTTCTCTATGAGGACCGGTTGCTGCACAACCTTAACTGGATGCAGGAATTCATCGCAGCCTATGGGGTAAAGCTCGCGCCTCATGGAAAAACCACGATGGCTCCGCAATTGTTCAGGCTGCAACTACAAGCGGGTGCCTGGGGGATTACGCTCGCGACCGCGCATCAAACGCTCGTTGCCTATGAGCATGGAGTACGCCGCATTTTGATGGCGAATCAACTGGTCGGCAAAGAGAACATGGCGATCATCTCGCGCCTGTTGCAGGACCAAAGCTTTGACTACTACTGCCTGGTGGATTCGGCGGCACAGGTCGATCAGCTTGGGGCATTTTTTTCTCAGACCGGGCAGCGGTTGCAGGTGTTGCTTGAGCTGGGAGCGATGGGTGGCCGTACCGGCGTTCGCGATGAGGCGCAGTTGCAGACCGTGCTCGAGGCCCTGGCTCGTTGGAGCGCCTCCATCGCTCTATGCGGCGTTGAGATGTACGAAGGCGTTCTTGCAGAAGAGGAGGCCATTCGTGCCTTTCTGCACCGAGCAGTTGCTGTGACACGGACGCTTGCCGAGGAGAAGCGCTTCGAACGCGCGCCTGCTCTGCTCTCAGGTGCTGGCTCGGCATGGTATGACGTGGTTGCCGAAGTATTCTCCGCTGCCGGCTTCGGAGACAATGTAGAGATCGTCCTTCGCCCCGGCTGCTATCTCACCCACGATATTGGTGCGTATCGTGATGCCCAGACACAGATCCTGGAACGCAATCCGATTGCGCGTCGAATGCGCTCCGGTCTATTGCCCGCGCTTCATGTCTGGGCCTACGTGCAGTCAGTGCCGGAGCCGGAGAAGGCGATTATTGCGATGGGTAAACGGGATGCCGCTTTCGATGCAGGACTGCCGGCACCTGCGCTGCACTTCAGACCTGGCGGGGCAGTGCCAAAGTCAGCACCCGCGCATTGGACGCTTACGAAGATGATGGACCAGCACGCCTACCTGCAGATTGCGGAAAGGGACGACCTTCGCGTCGGCGATATGATCGGCTTCGATATCTCGCATCCTTGCCTGACCTTCGACAAGTGGCGTTCGTTGCTGGTGCTAAACGCGGAGTATCAGGTAGTCGATGCGGTTCAGACCTTCTTCTGAGTGACGGATGTCTAGCTCTGCCGGCAGTCACTACACATCATTGACCCTGGCGGAGCTAGACCGCCCCAGTTCTCCTACTACGAAAGTATTGCTATCGTCCGCAGCCATCTCTCCACGAGTTGAGGCCATTCTGTAATCGACGAGTTTGTTTTCCGTAGCCCGAATGCATGGCCGCCCTGTGCGAACAGATGCATCTCCACGGGAACCCCTGCATTTTTGAGCGCAATGTAATAAACCAGTGAGTCATTCACGTTGTCGACGTGGTCATCCTCCGCTTGCAACAAAAAGGTAGGAGGGGTTTGCCTACTGACGGGAATCTTTGGAGTCAACTGTAATCCAATGTGGGAGGCCCGGAGATGGCCTGGATAAAGGGCTACGGCAAAGTCCGGACGACAGTTTACTTTATCGGCTTCATCCAGGAGCGGATACACGCGTTTGTCGAAGTTCGTGCTGATGTCTGCTACCAGATACCCGCCCGCAGAAAATCCCAGTACCCCAATCTTGTGTGGATCGACGTGGTACTGGGCTGCATGGAAACGAATCAGCCGCATCGTCCTCTGCGCATCTTCAAGCGCCATGGGCGCTTTGGGGTATCTTTGATTTCCGGCGTCGTCATGCGGACCTGAATCAGGGACACGGTACTTCAGAAGCACACAGGTGATTCCCTTGGAAACTAGCCAATCGCACGCTTCCGTTCCTTCGAGATCGATCGCCAGGACAGAAAAGCCCCCGCCAGGAAAGACGATGACCGCGGCACCGGTGTTGATACCCTTCGGCGAATAAACCGTCATCGTTGGCTGGGTTACGTTGTCAATTTCCGTTGCCGACTTACCGGCAACTAGAAAAGTTGTGCCGGACGATAGCGCAAATTCAGGTCCCTTCGCCGGCTGCGCATCGGGAACCTTTCCTGGCCATATCGGTACTTGTTTATGGCCAGGCGATGGCTGCCAATCAAATTTCTGTGCGCCCAACATGCCGGGCATGCACACAACACAAAGAGCAATGATCAAAGGCTTAATCACGGTCTCCGCAGACAGCATAGAGCAAGACAACCCCTCTCCTGAATGAAGAGAGAGTCGGAGAACCCTCCTCGTCACTTGATTCCGGCTCGTCAGCCACTTGGAAGTTGTATCGGCGACGAGATGGGTTAGCTCATCTCGTTTCGTAACAGCGTCATCTACCGGCTCGTAAACTTGCCGCGAAGGACAACGATGGAGGCCGCCGGCAGTTCGTAACGTGTTGCCTTGTCTGCCTCGAAGTTGCGCGAGCTGATCGGGCCGTCCGGATCGGCGGAACCGCCGGGGCTCGGGGTGTCGGCGGCCAACGGTTGGTGAGCGTTGAAGTCGTGTTGCGGTGTCTTCCAGTGATATTGATCGCGGCCGAAGGTAGCTTCGTGAACTTGTCCTGAGAAGAAATAGCTTTCGCCGCCGCGTTGCTGGTTTTGAAAGACGAGATTCAGCTTGTGGCTGCTGTGCTGGTCTTTATTGATGAGCATGACGGACCATTCGCCATCAGGCCGTTCTACCGCGTAGGCAGTTACGATGGAGTGCCCGGCGCCGTCGTCAAGGTCGGCTACGGCAGGGAAGAGCGTATGCATGCCGCCGTCATGCTGGAGCCACTCGCGGTTAATCATCTGGCTGGCGAAGAACTGCGAGAGTGGCTGTTCGATCTGATTGTCAGCGCTGACTTTAAACATGCCGAAGGTGCCTGGAGAATCGTTGCAGCCGTGTTCTATTGCTAGCGGCAGGTAATGGAAGTAGTAGACCTGGTTGCCCCCGGTGCTGAGATACGACCCGATGTAGTCGGCCAGCCAGAGACCACCGAAGATATCCATGTACGTTTCGCTGGTGGAGGAGGAGAGGTTCGATTCGGTGAGATAGACGGGCAGATCAGGCTGCAGGCCATCATCGCGCCAGACCTTCATGATGTGGCCGATCAGACCGGGCTCCTCGTAGAGGCTGGCCCAACTGATATGGCAGGGATCGTAGGGATAGTGCTCGAAGGAGAAGAACTGCAGGTCCTGCATGCGGCCATGCTGTTTGAGATAGTCGAGAAAGCGGCCGAGCCACGAGGTCTTTCCCTGCGCGTCGGGCCAGACTTCGATGTCCTGATTTGCGCCCTGAAAGGACGGGCCTCCGAGCTTGAGGTTCGGATCGACCTTGCGAAGCGCCGTCGCATATTGCAGGTAGAGTGCGGCGTAATCTTCGGGCTGCATGTATTGGCCGTCCGCTTCTTCGCCCATCTCAATGCTGGATATAGGGTATTTGTGACCTTCGAGGTATCGAACCTCAGCCGCTGCATCTTCGGGTGTGCTGTATAGCATTGCGATGGGCACCATCGCAGGCAGGCCCTGTGTGAGGCCGCTCTGAAAGAAGAGGTCGAAGCCAACCTGTGCTTCCTTGTTGTTCACGTGGCTATCAGGAGTGTGCCACGGGTCGACCGAAGAACTGAAGGTTGCGGTCTGCTCCTGGTCGGCGGTGTGACGAAGCACATCGTGGAAGGCGCCGTCGCTTGACGTGTTTCCAAGGTAGAGCTCACGAATCGCGTAGCCGGCACAGTTGCGGATATCGCTCGCGCCGTGATCGTCACAGGTGTTCGAGGACTGTGTCATTAAGACACGGATATATCGAACGGTTGCAGGGATCTGGGTCAGGTGAAGGAGGGCCGTGCCGCCTGTACCGTTGATGATTTCGCCCTGGGAGAAGGTGTTCCAGACGCCTCGCTTGGGGGCGTGGATGGGGTCCGTGCCGGCGCCGAGCCCACTGCCCAGGCTGGTACCGCTCCAATACTGGACGAGATAGTTTTTCGCGTAGGGCTCGGCCCATACGATCTTCAGCGTGTCGACGGCTGTTTCACTCGCAAGATCGAGGATGACCCACTGTGGATGGAGGGCATCGCTCTCACCTGTAAAGTGGCTCGTGAGATAAGGGTTGCTCTTCCAGTAGGTGCTTTCGTCGCCGTCGGTCAATCGGGAATAGCCCGTGTTTCCCGTACCGTCGTTGCGGGTTACGCCGCGATGCGGGAGTGCATAGCCAAAGGAGTAGCGGATAAATTTGGTCGAACTGGTAGAGCCGGTGAAGTAGCCTTTGCCGGTGGGATCGCTCCAGGTGCCTTCAGGGTTCCAGTGCCAGGCTTCCACGGCGAGGTCGGTGTTCTGGCGATAGGTAACCGGCTGCCATCCGGCTGCAAAGGCCTGGTTTAACACCGGCTTGGTAAAGTCCTTGTCGATGGCCTCGACGGGGATGCGATCAACGCCGGAGCCGAGGGATTCCCGCGGCACAAAGCGATTGACGGCATGGTCCGGCGTGATGTCCACGAGTACGGTCTGCGCGTTGAGCAGGCGCAGCGAAATCAGGCTGAGCGCGGCGAGCAGAAGGCCGTTCCGGTAAAGGGAATGACTTGTGAAGGCGACCGGCGATAAAGGTTGGTTCGACATAGTCGAATCTGTTATACACAGGTGTTGACGAAATATTCAATCGTTTTAATACGATTGGCTTTCGTAAGGCGAAGAGAGGCCTGCGAAGGGGAGACTTGCGATTTTTGCACGGAAGATCCGTATGCAACGTGCATAATCGATAGCGCATTGGTTTGAAGTGGGAGCTTAAAAGAGATGCCGGAGCGTAAATCCAAATCGGCACGTGTGACTCTGGTCGATGTCGCGCGCAAGAGCGGCTTCTCGCCATCCACGGTATCCATCGTGTTGAGCGAGGCTCCGCTTTCGCGTTATGTTGCGGCCCAGACGAAGGAGCGGATTCGCAAGACGGCCCAGTCGCTTGGCTATCGCCCGGACGTCTTCGCGCGCTCTTTGCGCAGCCGCCACAGCCACACGGTTGGAGTGCTGGTCTTCGATATCTCCGATCCCTACTGCGTATTGATCCTGCAGGGCATTGAGAAGACGCTTCTCCCCACGCCGTATCTGCCGATCCTGATGGACGCGCATCACGACCAGAAGCAATTTGAAGGCTATCTCGATCTGCTGATGGAGCGCCGCGTGGAAGGGCTGATCGTAGTGGCGAACTGGCTCTTCGATGAGGGCGGGCTGCTGGTGGGATTAAAGGAAAAGAAGATGCCCATCGTGGTGGTGGGACGGGATGTGACGGAGAAGCAGATCGGCTCCGTGACGGTGGACAACGAGGCTGGCGGCTATGAGGCCATGAAGCATCTGTATGAGCTTGGGCATCGAAAGATCGCCGTCATCCGCGGGCCGGCGAAGTTGAACGACAGCCAGCTCCGCTGGAATGGGATGCAGCGTTTTGCGGCAGAGCAGGGCTTACAGTTCGACCCACGCCGAGTCCGCCAACTGTCTGACGCGCTCGATCCCGTCTCAGGTTTTGAAGGCGGCGTGCAGCTTACCGAAGAGTTGATTCGCTCCCGGTTGAAGTTTACGGCCTTGGTAGCCTTCGACGATCTGACGGCGCTGGGGGCGGTGCGTGGCCTGGCGCGCATGGGGCGCACGGCTCCGCAGGACTGCTCCATCATCGGCTTCGACGACGTGCCGCTGGCCGCGTTGACTACGCCCGGTCTCACCACCATTCGCCAGCCGATGGACGAGATGGGTAGCCTGGCCACCCAGCGGGTACTCGATGTTTTGCAGGAGGTTGGAGAAGCGCGCGAAGTCACGCCGGATCTTCAACTTCTGCCTCCGTCGCTGGTGCTGCGTGATTCGACCTCGAGTCCCAGCTAGATATTTCCCTCTTGACATTCTCCGCGGGACAAGATATCTACACATATCAACTGATATTCAATCGATTTAATACTTCCATGCGAATGTGAGTTATTTCAATCGACGCAGCAGAATAGCAAGTCTGTCACGATCATTTCCTGGATGCACGGAGACCCTATGTCGCTTGCCCTCTTGTCAGGATCCACAGCACGCCGTTTTGGTTATGGAATGCTCCTCCTTGCTCTTCTGCTTGTGACCGGTACCCCTTTGTTGGTGGCCCAGGAAGTTACAGGCACGATCCTGGGCACGGTGACTGACAACTCGGGCGCCGTGGTGCCTGGAGCGAAGGTGACGATCACGAACACGGATCGCAACGCCGTAGTGCGTACGACGAAGACCGGCAAAGAGGGTGAATACTCCGCGCCGCTGCTGCCGATCGGGCTCTATTCGGTGACGATCGAAGGGCCTGGCTTCAAGAAGGCGACGCAGGAGCACATTATCCTGAATGTGAACGATAAGCGCGATGTGAATGCCGTACTCGAGGTGGGAAGCAACAACGAAACGGTGACTGTCGAAGCCAATGCGCTTCAGGTAAACTCCGAATCCGATGCGGCTACGGGACTGATTACCGGCACGCAGGTTCGGGAGTTGTCCTTGCAGAGTCGCAACTATGAAGAACTGGTGCAGTTGATGCCCGGAGTCAGTGCCGATATCGGAGACGCACTCTACGCTGGCGTCAGCGCGCCGAATGGCAACACGAACGAGACAGCATTTTCGCTGAATGGCAGCTTCGGCTCTTCCAATAGCTGGACGGTGGACGGCGCGGACAACGTCGATCGCGGCGGAAACTTCTCTCTACTGAACTATCCCAGCGTCGATGCCATCGACGAATTCAAAGTTCTGCGCGGCAACTACAGCGCTGAATATGGACGCAGCGCGGGTGGCATCATCAGCGTCATCACGCGTTCCGGAAAATCGAAGTTTCATGGCGGCGTTTATGAGTTTTTCCGCAATGACGTGCTCGACGCCAATGATTGGGGCAACAAACAGCAATCGCCCGTTGCGAGTCGTACGCCCTTCCGCTACAACGATTTTGGCTGGACGCTCGGTGGTCCGGTTTTCATTCCTCATCTCTACAATACGGAGCGCAACAAGACATTTTTCTTCTACTCCGAGGAACTGCGACGCGTGGTGCAGCAGAACCCGGTGACGGGCGTGGTGCCTGATGCGAATGAGCGGGCGGGAAATTTTGAGGATCCGGTTTGTAGTGTCTACCCGCAAGCCGTTGGATCATGTCCAGGGCAGATCATTACCAATATAAGCAGCATCAATCCGGCTGCCGCTGCATATCTCAAAGATGTATATTCCCACCTGCCGTTGCCGTCCGATCCAAGCTCGGATCTTCTCTTTGCAAACGAGGGGAACATCTTCAACTTCCAGCAGGAGATCGGTCGTATCGATCACGCCTTTAGTTCGAAGCTCTCCGGTTTCGTGCACTACATCCAGGATTCGATTCCGACGGTCGAAGGCGGCGGCCTGTTCAACGGCAATCCTCTGCCGAATATCACGCAGACTTCAACGGACTCACCGGGGCAGAACGTGGCCGCCAACCTGACGTGGATCATTACCCCAACCCTGCTCAATGAGGTGGAGTATGCGTGGTCGTCCGGAGCGATCAAGAGCCACAACTCAGGTCAGCTAGCTGCCGGCAACTCGCCGGATGTGGTGAGCGACATCACGCTGCCTTTCCAGGAGACGCTGAACCGCATCCCAAGCATCGCTTATGGCGTTGCCAATGCAAGCTTCTTTGGCTTTGGCACGTACGGCGACTTCAATAAGAATAACGCTATCTTCGATAATCTGACGAAGACGATTGGCAGGCACAGCCTGAAGTTCGGCTTCTCCTACAATCACTATGAGAAATCCGAGAACTCGGGCGGAAACAATGCCGGTACATTCAACTTTGCGGCGACACCCTACTCGGACCCAACGGTGAATTCAAAGGCCGAGTTCGAGCAGGAGTTTGCGCTGTTCCTCTCCGGCCAACCCTCTCAGTTTACGCAGTTGGCCAATGACTTCCGCGCCGTCATCTTCCAGAACCAGTTTGAGTTTTTTGGCCAGGATGCGTACAAGCCAATCCCGAATCTGACACTGAGCTTTGGTCTGCGATATTCGATCTTTCGCCAGCCAACGGATGGGAATGGACGCGCAACCAACTTTGCTCCCACACGCTACATCGCCGCGAATGCCCCGGCAATCGACGATAACGGAAATGTCGTAGCAACGCCGAGTTATGACCCGCTCAATGGCGTGATTATTGGAGGCAGCGGAAACGGGGCACACAACTCGCCCTACAATACAGCCGTTGCGCCACAGTTTCACAACGGATACCAGCCACGTATCGGCTTCTCCTTCGATCCCTGGAACAACGGCAAGACCGCCGTACGCGGGGGCTATGGAGTCTTCGTGGATTCTCCGGGTGTTGGATTTCTCGAGAACAGCGAGTTCATCAATCCGCCGTTCGTAGGGAACACAACGGTCGTTGGCGGCACCTTCAATAATCCCGGCGCGGGCAGTACGGCCAACAACAGCGTGCAGTCGTTGGGAGGTATGTCGACAGATTGGCACCAGCCTTATGCGCAACAATGGGATCTAGATATCCAGCGTCAAATTCCTTACGACATCATTCTCGACGTGGGCTACTACGGGTCGAAGGGCACGCATCAGCTTTCTCAGGTGGATATCAATCAACCGTTGCCGGGTACGTATATCAACAATGCAACCATCGAGAATGCCCTGGGGCCCGGCCAGCAGATTACCGCCGATACGGAAAACCTGCTCAACATTATTCGTCCCTATCAGGGGTATGGGCCGATCGACATCTATGAGCCGATCTTCAGCTCCAACTACAACTCGTTTCAGAGCAGCCTGCAAAAGCGTTTCAAGGCGGGATCTCTCGTAAGTGTGAACTACACCTGGTCTAAGTCGTTGACGGACCGCCCCGACCAGGCTGGCGGCAACCTTCCAGTTCCGCAGAACACCTACAATCTGAGTGCTGAATATGGCCCTTCTCGTTTCGACCGCCGCAATGTGTTCAATGCAAACTGGGTCTATGAGTTGCCATTCTTTGCCGAACAAAAGGGACTGACAGGGCGTGTGCTTGGAGGATGGGAGTTCTCCGGAATTGTCGAGTTGCAGTCCGGACAATGGCTCAGCGCAATCGGAAATTCATCGGCAGATCCCGGTGGACTCGGCGTATTTACCTCTGCAACCGCTCCAAATGACCCGAGGCCGGACCAGGTTGGAAACCCGAACCGCCACGCTCCACACACTATTGCTGCGTGGTATGACACAACCGCTTTCGTGGATGTGCCGGCGAATGAATTCCGGCCTGGTAACTCGACACGAGCCAGCATTCTGGGACCCGGAAGTCAGCGCTGGGATATGGCGTTGCTCAAAAACATCAAAGTGTATGGAGATCAGTTGTTCCAGTTCCGCGCCGAGGCCTTCAACGTTTGGAACCACACGAACTATAACAATGTGGATACCACGCAGGACGACGGCACGACAGGGCAGGTACTGGGCGCAGGCGAGAAGCGCATTCTTCAGGTGGCTTTGAAATATAACTTCTAGCCTGGCAAATAGGTTGTGATTGTTGCGACCTGTTTGTGGCGAGCCTGGTAGGTTCGCTGAAGGAAGTTTAGGTAGTGTCTGGTGAATTGTGAACAACGACGAATCACATATTTTGTTCCCCACAGAGATGTCATCCTGAGCGGAGCACCTCGCGCATTTTGCGAGGTGCGGAGTCGAAGGACCCCGAGAGACTTGATCTCACCCTTGCTGTTGGAACCTTTTCCAGTACGAACGTATGGCTCGAGCGCTTGAGGTTGAAAAGGGGCAAAAGGTGCGGGCAAGATGCAGCCCTCGGGGTCCTTCGACTCCGCGTCCCCAAAAGCTGGGACGCTTCGCTCAGGATGACGTTTCTGGTGGGGAGGCGAAGAATAAAAGCTATGCGTGCAGCGAGCTTAATTTCGGTCTGAAAACGGGTCTCCAATCCGTCAGACACACTCTAGCGACTACTCTCCGGGAGACACCTTTCTGAGTCTTCTATACTGGTTACAGCATCCATCTACTAGGGCGTGTTCACACTATTGGCTAGACTTCTGTTAGCCTGTTCGTACCGATGGAACTGACAGAGGCGCAGTATGAACGGATCAAGGAAGCGTTG
>NZ_JACHIO010000027.1 GCF_014203225.1 Granulicella mallensis
TTTTTTTTTTTTTTGCGGGCTCCCGGGTTTTTGGCACAAAGGCGTAGGGTCGGGGCCCCCCCCGCTCCAAACCTTTTTTTTTTCTCGCCTTTTGGTCTGCCGCAGGCCCCCCCCCCCCACGACAAAAGGGGGAACTTGGAGAGCACCTTATCGGCACGGTTGAAACCGTGCCCTTCCGTTCGTACCACTAGCGAAAACGCTATAGTCCAACCAGGGAGAACCCATTTGCCGAACACGATCGCCGCACTTGCGCTTGGCATTTCTTCAACACGGCTCAGTGCCTTCGATCTAACGCTGGTGGCGATCTACCTCATAGGCATCACGCTCTTCGGCCTGCGCTTCCGCGGCAAGTCCGGCGGCGCGAAAGCGGACCGTTCGCTCAAAAACTACTTCCTCGCCAATAACACGATTCCCTGGTGGGCCATCGCGCTCTCCATCGTGTCGGCCGAGACGTCCACACTCACCATCATCTCCATCCCCGGCGTCGCCTTCGCCGGGGACTTCGGCTTCCTGCAGGTCGTCATCGGCTACATGCTGGGCCGCATCGTCGTGGCGGCGCTGTTCCTGCCGCGTTACTTCGCGGGCGAGATGCTCACCGCCTATCAACTCATCGACCAGCGCTTCGGCCCCGTGCTGCACAAGGTAACGGCGGCCCTCTTCCTGCTGACACGCGCCGCCGCCGAAGGCGTGCGCGTCTTCGCGGTCTCCATCGTCGTCGGCATCGCCATAGGCACCCGCGACATCCTGAGCATCGCCATCATCTCCGCCCTGACGCTGCTCTATACCTTTGAAGGCGGCATGGCAGCGGTCATCTGGACCGACGTCGTGCAGATGGCGATCTACGTCGGCGGCACGCTCGTCGCTCTGCTCACGCTGGGCTCTCACGTCAACGGAGGCTGGGCTCATATCCATGCCGTAGCCTCAGCCGCGGGCAAGTTCCACATGCTCGACTTCAGCATGAACCTTACGAAGAACTACACCTTCTGGGCCGGCGTGCTCGGCGGAACATTCCTGACGATGGCCTCGCACGGCACCGACCAGTTGATGGTGCAGCGCATGCTGGCCGCACGCAACCTGCGCGAATCTCGCCTGGCCATCCTCAGCTCCGGCGTCGTGATCTTTGCGCAGTTCGCGTTCTTCCTGCTAATCGGCGTGGGGCTCTATGTGTTCTACGGCCAGCATCCCGCGACCTTCGCCAGCTCCGACCGCATCTTCCCGACCTTCATCGTTCGCGAGATGCCGATAGGCATCGCCGGTCTGCTCGTCGCGGCGATCCTCGCGGCGGCGATGTCGAATCTCTCCGCCGCGCTCAACTCCTTATCGTCAACCACCGTCGTCGACTTCTACATGCACCTGCGCCCGCAGGCCGACGATCGCGAACGAGCGATCATTTCGAAGTCTTCGACGGTGCTGTGGGCGCTGGTGCTCTTCGCCATTGCGGTCTACTCGGTCGGTGTCGGAGGCAAGGGGCATGTGGTCGAGATCGGCCTCTCCATCGCATCGGTCGCCTACGGCTGCCTGCTGGGAGTCTTCCTGCTCGGCACCCTCACCCGCTTCGCCACCGAGATCGGAGCGATCATCGGCATGGTCTGCGGCTTCGCCCTGAATCTCTGGCTCTGGCAAGGAGTGTTTCCCGTGCATCTTGGTTCTATCACTGTCCCGCATGTTGCCTTCACCTGGTACGTCCTCATCGGTGCCCTCGCGACCTTTGCCATCGGCTCCCTCTCCAGTCTCATCTTCCGCAAGCAATCGCAGCAGAGCCGCATGGCTCTAGCCAACGCACTACCGCTCCTGTTCTTGCCTTTGCTTTTCTTGTTGTCATTCCGAGGCGTAGCCGAGGAACCTGCTGTCCGCCAGGGACCAGCACCCATGCAGACCACCACCGCCGACTTCACCCCCATCTCCACGCTCCTCAACGACGCCATCGCCGCGCATAAACTCCCCGGTGCTGTCGTCGTGGTGGGCCACGGCGGCCACATCGTCTTCAAGCAGGCCTACGGCGTTCGCAAGCTCGCCGGAGAACCCGGCCTCGACGGCAACCCCTCCCCCGCCGAACCCATGACCGAAGACACGATCTTCGACATGGCCTCGCTCACCAAGTGCCTCTCCACCGCCACCGCCGTAATGCAGCTCTACGAGCAGGGCAAGCTGCAGTTCGACGACCCCATCCAGAAGTACCTGCCCGCGTTCAATGCCACGAATGACGCCCAGCGCGCGCAGGTGACGATCCGCATGCTGCTCACCCACACCTCCGGCGAAGCTCCCGACGTCAACCAGAAGGACGCCTGGGGACTGGCAGCACCGGACAAAGCCGAAGGCTTCCACCGTGCGCTTACAACGCCGCTACAGTCCGCGCCGGGCGCAGTATTCCGCTATTCGGATATCAACTTCATCCTGCTCGGCGACCTCGTTGAAACGCTCAGCGGCGAATCGCTCGATGTCTACGCGCAGGAGCACATCTACAAGCCGCTGGGGATGACGGAGACCCGCTATCTTCCTCTCGCAAAGGCCTGCGGCCCGCATCAAGTCATCGGCTCCGCCATTGCATGGCAGCGCACACCGCCGGGGCATATGCTGTTCGCCTGCCCCCAGGGAGACTGGAGCACCTCGCTCCTGTCGCGCATCGCTCCTACCGCGCACGATGATGAAGGCAAATCCGATCCTGCCACCAACCCCGACTTCGATCGTCTGCTGCGCGGCTCGGTACACGATCCCAGCACCCGCCGCATGGGAGGCGTCGCAGGCCACGCCGGCGTCTTCTCCACCGCCGCCGACGTCTCGCTCTTCGCCCAGGGCTTACTGGATCGTCTCGCGGGCCGCCCCAGCAACTTCCCGCTGAAGCAATCGACGCTCGAGCTAATGACCACCCCCGAGCAGCCTGGGCACAACTCCCAGCAGCTCACCAAAGCCAATGCAGCTGAGCGTGCAGCTATCGCCGCAGGAATGAAGCCATCGGCTCCACTGCTGGCGCCGATGTATCCCGCCATCAAAGAGCAGGACCTGCGCGGCTACGGCTGGGACATCGATACAGCCTTCTCCAAGCCACGCGGCAGTGTCTTTCCCATCGGCAGCTTCGGACACACCGGCTTTACCGGCACCACGCTCTGGATGGACCCCGGCTCCAACACCTATGTCATTCTGCTGGCAAACGCGATCCATCCGCGCGGCAATCCGCCAATCTCGAATCTGCGCGGTGAGTTCGCCTCTGCTGCCGCCAAGGCTCTTCATCTCTACGAGTCAGGAACCACTGCCGGCATCCCATCCTCCCACACGCTCACCGGCATCGATGTCCTCGAGCAAACCCACAACGCCGCGCTGCGCGAACTCGCGAGCAGACATCACGGGCAAGCCCGTCTTGGGCTCCTCACCAACCAGACAGGCCTCGACAGTCAGGGCCGGAGAACGGTAGACATCCTCCACAGCCCTGACCTCAGCGAAGACAAGATCCACCTCGTCACGCTCTTCTCTCCCGAGCACGGCATCTTCGGCAAACAGGACACCACCTCCATCGCCGCGGAAGTCGACCCTGCCACGGGCCTGCACGTCACCAGCCTCTACGGCGCGAAAGATGTAGACCGCCGTCCTTCGCACGAGCAGTTGAAAGATCTCGACGCCGTGGTGATCGACCTGCAGGATGCTGGAGTTCGTTTCTACACCTACGAAGCCGTCACCGGATACTTCCTCGAAGCTGCCGCACGCGAGAAGAACGAGTTCCACCACGACCTCGAGATCCTCGTGCTCGACCGTCCGAACCTCATCGGCGGCGAGCAAGTGCAGGGACCCATCTCTGACGCGGGTCTTGAGTCCTACACCGATTACATGCCGCTCCCCGTGCGCAACGGGCTCACGCTGGGCGAGCTCGCGCAGTACATCAACGGTGAAGCGACCTCGACGCTCACGCATACCGACGCGCTCTTCGCCCCCACAGAGCCTGCACAAAATACAAGCAGCCCACGCGCCACCCATACGCCGTCCCGACCGTTCAAGGCTGCGGCCTCCGGCAAAGGGCTCGGCGCACACCTTACCGTGATTCCAATGCAGCATTGGACACGAGCTGCATACTTCGACGAAACAGGCCTGCCCTGGGTCAATCCCAGTCCCAACCTGCGCAGCGTGACCGCCGCGACACTCTATCCGGGGATCGGACTTCTGGAGACGACCAACGTCTCCGTAGGACGCGGCACCGCAACGCCCTTCGAACTCTTCGGCGCGGGTGTGCCTGCCAGAGACTCGAAGACCGGCGCACAGAAGCCTGCCTGGTTTAAAGCCGCCGACGTTGCGGCAGCTCTCAATGCGCGGAATATTCCCGGCGTGACATTCACCGCAACAACAGCCGCGATCGCCGAAGACACCAACCACTACCCCTTCCACGCCCAGACAATCGAAGCGGTGCGCGTGACTCTCACCGACCGCAAAGCACTCGACTCCCCCGCAATGGGCATCGAGATTCTCAGCGTGCTGCATCGCTTATACCCTGAGCAGTTTCAAGTGGAGAAAGCCATGCGTCTCGTCGTGAATCGCGCCACCATGGACGCCCTCGAACGTGGCGATGATCCACGCACGATAGTCGCATCATGGCAGCCTTCTCTCCACGACTTCATGGACCGGCGTGCGGCTTATTTGCTCTATCAATAAATGGAGCTTTCAGCCCTTTGCTTTTGTTGTTGCTTGTTTTTCGTCGTCATCCTGAGCCGTAGGCGAAGGACCCCCGCATTTTGTGGCGGCACGTATGCAAAGCGCACCACAAGCGCTGAGGCGTTTCGCTTTGCGCCCGTGGCCGCACAGACGAGAAGCGCACTACAAACATTAACGGGTTTCGCCTGGCGTTCGTGGTGGCATCAATGCGGGGGTCCTTCGCCTACGGCTCAGGATGACGACGAAAAACAAGCAACGACGAAAAACAAACAACAACCTCAGGCTCGACTAGCCAGCAAGCTAAAAACCTTCTGGCCCTCTCCCTCAACTCGCTGTAGGATGGGTCAGCCTTAAACTACATCCACTGCAGGCAGTCAGGCTGAATAAGAACTCCACATCAAAGGAGACCCCCATGCACGTGATCATCCTCGCACTCCTGATCGGCATCATCGCCGGACTCCGCGCCTTTACCGCTCCTACCGCCGTAAGCTGGGCTGCACGCTGCGGTCTGCTTCCCCTCGCAGGCACGCATCTGGCCTTCCTCGGTAACCTCATCACGGTCTGCATCCTCACGCTCCTTGCCTTGTTTGAGCTGGTCAATGACAAGCTGCCCAAGACTCCCAGCCGCAAAGCTCCTCCCTCGTTCATCGTGCGTATCGTCTTCGGAGCCTTCTCCGGTGCGGCCATCGGTCTGGGCGTTGGTTCCGTCTGGACCGGCATGGTCTGCGGCGCCATCGGAGCGGTCATCGGAACCCTGGGTGGTGCCGCCGTTCGCGGCGCACTCGCCGCGGCCTTCGGCAAGGATCTCCCAGCGGCTCTGCTGGAAGACGCCGTCGCCATCGTTGGCAGCTATCTCATCGTGACGCACATCTAACGAAACGGAAGAAAGCAAAACTACCAACCGCAGGAAGCAGGAAACGATGCAGACGTTCGACGCCATCATCATTGGGGCCGGTCAGGCCGGCCCCTCGCTCGCCAGCCGCCTTACAGAAGCAGGCATGACCGTCGCCTTCGTGGAGCGCAAACTCTTCGGCGGAACCTGCGTCAACACAGGCTGCACCCCGACGAAGGCCATGGTCGCCAGCGCCTACGCAGCCCACACCGCCCGCCGCGCGGCAGAGTATGGTGTCAAGCTCAACGGCCCCGTCGAAATCGATATGAAGGCCGTCATCGCGCGCCGCGAAGCGATCGTCGCGAAGTCACGAAACGGCGTCGAGAACTCCCTGCGCAAGAATCCGCGCTGCACCGTCTTCACCGGCACCGCCAGCTTTGAATCTCGGCACACAGTCAAGGTCGGAGACGATCGTCTCGAAGCCAAACAGATCTTCCTCAACGTCGGCGGACGTGCCACAATCCCCAACTTCCCCGGCATCCACGAAGTTCCCTTCCTCACCAACACCAGCCTGCTCGCGCTGGAGACTCTGCCCAAACATCTCATCATCGTGGGCGGCAGTTACATCAGCATCGAGTTCGGCCAGATGTATCGCCGCTTCGGCAGCGAAGTGACGATCATCGAGAAAGCCTCACGGCTCGTACAGCACGAGGATGAAGACGTCTCCGCGGCCGTGCTCGACATCCTGCAGGGCGAAGGCATCCATGTTCGACTGGACGCCGAGTGCATCAGCCTTGCCCCGCACGACGAGGGAGTCAGCGTAGGCGTGCAATGCAACAGCGGCGAACCTGCGTCCGTCGGATCGCATGTGCTGCTCGCCGTAGGACGCACGCCCAACACACAGGACCTCGGCCTGGAGCGCGCCGGCGTAGCCACCGACGAACGCGGCTACGTCCTCGTCGACGATCAGCTTCACACCAACGTCGAAGGCATCTATGCCATGGGTGACTGCAACGGCAAGGGAGCTTTCACCCACACGGCCTACAACGACTTCGAGATCGTCGCCGCCAACCTGCTCGACAACGATCCCCGTCGCGTCAGCGATCGCATCCCCTGCTACGCGATGTACATGGACCCGCCGCTGGCGCGTATCGGCATGAACGAGACGGAGGTCCGCAAGAGCGGCAAGCGCGCTCTCATCGGCACACGGCCGATGACCCGCGTTAACCGCGCCGTCGAGAAGGGCGAGAGCCTCGGCTTCATGAAGGTGCTGGTCGACGCCGAGAGCAAGAAGATCCTCGGCGCGTCGCTACTGGGTGTCGGTTGCGACGAAGCCATCCACTGCCTGCTGGACACCATGTACGCGGACGCCCCCTATTCGACCGTCCAACGCGCGGTACATATTCATCCCACGGTGTCGGAGCTGATTCCCACCTTGCTGGGGAGCTTGAAGCCGTTGGATTGAGGCGGTAATGCGGGTACCTACACAGCATTTTGCTTACCCATCACAGATGCGTCATCCTGAGCGGAGCGTCCCTGCATTTGGGGACGCGGAGTCGAAGGACCCCGAAGGTTTCCATCTTGTCCATGCCTTTCGGACCTTTTCTACCTCAAGCGCTCGAGCCTGAACTTTCGTACTGGAAAAGGTCCCAAGATCATGGGCAAGATGAAGTCCCTCGGGGTCCTTCGACTACGCAACTCGCAAAAAGCGCGAGGTGCTCCGCTCAGGATGACGTCTCTGTGGTGAGGTAAAAGTACCTCGATCTTGATTTCAAGCTAAATCGTCTGGGCTGATGCTATGCGCTCGTGCTCAACCAACAACTCTAATACGGATCCTTCGCCACCGGAGCATAGCTCTCGCCAAATTTATTCTCATGGTGTCCCATAATGTCGCCGCTGGTCTGCAGGCGAAGCGTTCCCAGTTCGTTATCGTGATCCGTAATTTCAACAGTACGGCTCAACCCATTCAAAAGATCGCGACTGACATTTTCCGCCCAGACGTTCAGCCGATAGCTGCCTGGCGGAACATCATGCAGCACCACAGCCCCATCGGGCGTCGATACCCCATAGAAGGGAGTGCTGAGAGAAACCACCACAGCGCCCATCTCAGGGTGGATGTTGCAGAAGATGTAGGAGACGCCTTCCTTGTCGAACTGCACGACGCGGCGCGTGTGGGCTTCGTAGAGGCCTAGGTCGAATCGCTTGCCGTCGAACAGTGAAAACACGTTATGGAAGAACGGGTCGAGATTGGGAAAGTTGATACTGCTTCCCGTAGGAACCACCAGGATGTGCGGCGTAAACTGCTTGTTCTTCTGCGCCAGCGTGTACACCTGCTTATGCGGCTCGGGAAGATGCTGCAGCTTCTGCAGCGGCGTGAGCCATACGACCACATCGCCCGATGCAGCATGCATCGGGCTCTCATGCCGATGCTGATGCGTCACTTCGACGAGGGCCGTGACCTCCACAACCTCCTGCGCCATCCCGATCGAGACTGCCGCCATCGCGCACAGCACGGCAGCGCTCAACCAACGAACATGGATTTTCGTCGCACAAAAGCTCAAAATTGATACCCCACGCTGAGGGTGAAGATATTGGCAATATTCGCAGGTCCCATATAACGCCAGGTCTGGAGACGCCGGTATTCAGGCGAGAAGATCAGGGAGCTCTTAGGCCGAAAGACAAGATTGCCGATAACGGAACTGTTGCGCGCACCCACCTGGGCATTGGTTGGGTTCATGAGAATCAGATTGTCGAAGTTGCTGGTGAAGGTATCGTCAAGACCATAAGCCGCATTGGCCTCGAGCGTCGGGAGAAAGTGGATCTTCAACTGGCTCCAGCCGCCGGCAGTCTCCACTCCCTCGCTTTTGGGAAGACCGGTGACAGGGTCCGTGCCGGAGAGCATGTCTTTATAGCCACCCCCGCCAAGACCGCCCAGCGCTCGCCCCCGATAGACCTCACCAGTCAAGTCGAACCACTTGTACAGGGGGATCTGCCAGTCCCCTGTAACCGCCCAGGCGTGGACATGGATATCCCCGTCGTAGAACTGGCTGGCCGTATAGGTTCCCACTCCAACCGCAAAGGGTCTGTCGCTTGCACCCAGGTTCGAGCGATAGGACACGCGCCCTTCGACACCAGGACGGCGCGAGGCCTCAACTGGACTATCTAGTTGAGTCGCCGTATACCCGATCGATTGCGGAGAGATCAGCCCCGCTTCCAAAGCAAAGCCACGCTGCCCCGAGATCGGGACCCGCTGCTCGACACGAAGCTGGGGAGACCACTCCCAAAGATTGCCCGAACCCGACAGTGCAGGCTGGGCGACTGTCGCATAGGATGTCGGCGAAAGGGGCGAAATCAGCGGCTCAGTATATCCGACCTGAACGGTAGTCTTGTTCCAGTCGAGGCCCATCTGCGCATAGCGCAGGCGCACCACGCCGCTGGTCGAGTTGTAGCCATAGGTATTGGAAGAGGAACCGCCAAAGAAGTCGACACTGAGTGCGGCATAGCTGCGTGCGCCGTTAATCGTGGGTCCCGTTGCCTCTACCCCAATCAGCGACTGCCGCACCGTACCGCCCAGGCTTCCATGTGAGTCCCCCGCAATGCGAGGCATGGCAAGCGTCGGCAGCTCAACGTTGTCCACAACGCCGGCATTCGAAAAGGCATTGAAGAGTGCCAGTCCCGTGACGCGCAAACGATATTTGGAAGCCGTCTCGACCTTGATCTGATCGTGCTGCTTGACCTCGGCCTGCAGCATCCCTACCTGCTCCCGGAGAGCATCGATATCTTCACTGGTCGATCCGCTGCTGCTGACAGCGGGCTGCGGCTGCCCGGTGGCAACGACCGATTCCGGAGTCTTTTCTATACCTCCCGGAATATTTCCAGGAACACTTCCCGCAACGGTGCCTTCTGGAGCCGTGCCATGCAGCTTCGCCTGCTCCGCGCGTAAAGCATCCAGTTGAGCACGGAGCCGCTGAATCTCAAGCAGGGATTGCTGCAGGGTTTGCTGCGTCTGCGTAAGAGCATCGGTCACCTCGTTGAGGCGCTTCTCCATATCGGCCAGATGCTGGGCGTTATCTGCCGCCGGCATACTGCTGGAAGTGGCTGGAGGCGTTGTCGTCTGGGCAAAAAGCCGGCAGCCGCTAAAAGCAGGCAAGAGTAAGCTGGCGAAGAACAGACCTGTCAAAACATAGGGAGCGCGATGTCGCGAACGGGAGAAGCAACAGGTCGCAGCTTGGCCCCCTGTCGTTCGGGTCTCCGATGTTCGGTTCATAGACGCTCCCGTTCAAGTTCGTGTCCAGTCTTTGCTTCCGCACCTTCCTGCTCCGCGGTGCGCTCACCCAGATACGATTCCGACTGATTCTGCCCCAGGGCCTGGAGCGCTTTCTTGAACAGGAGAATGCTGAAGATCGTCCGCCCCGGCTCTGATTTTTCCAGCCGGACCTCTCCACCATGTTCCTGAGCGACATGCTGCGCCACCGTGAGCCCTAGACCGGTACCATTCACTTTACCGGAGCTTACGAAAGGCTGGAAGAGCGTACCGCGAATGGCTGCAGGAACTCCCTTCCCAGTGTCGCAGATTGCAATGCGTATCTTCTCCGCATCCTCAGAGAGCGTGATGGTGACGGTCGGAGGCACCGTTCCAGTCTTCGTGGCCTGACAGGCGTTCAGAACAAGATTGTAGAGAGCACGGCCCAGCTTGACACTATCCACCCACGCATCAACAGATTCGAGCTCCGCAATCATCACCTGAACCGTCCGGCACTCCGGATTCTGACGCACGGAGTGGACCGTGCGCTCCACCAGATGAGCGATCGACTCGTACTGCACATGGAGCACCTGGCCGGTTCGACCGAAGAGCAGCAGCGATTCGACAAGGTCGGTCATCCCCTGCACCGCCTCTTTCACTTCAAGGAGCAGTTCAAGACGCTCTTCGTTCCCGGTGCCGTCCAGGCTCATGAACTCGGCGTTCGCATAGATCGCGGAGAGATGATGGCGCAGATCGTGCGAGACCGAACTGGCCATTCTGCCGATCGTGGCAAGGCGATCGGACTCCAGCAGCTCTCGCTGCGTGCGCTTTAACTCCCCGCGCATACGATCGAAGGCCAGCCCCAACTCGCGCACCTCGACGGCACCCTCTGTACTGAGGCCATAGTTGAAGTCGCCCTGTCCCAGCGCGCGAGCCCCGGCCACAAGCGTCTCCAGCGGACGAGTCACCGTGCGCGAGATGGCCATCGCCAGCAGCACCCCAATCGGCAGCGCAGAGAGGCCCAGCACCAGAATCCATTGGTTGACGCGGCGAAGATACATGCTGGCGCGGTCGTAGGACTTGAGCACCACGAGCTGGGCATGGGTGCTCCCGGCTACCGTGAGCGCCGACGCCGAGGCCACATAGGCCTCGCGTTGCAGTTGGATCTTTTGCGGAGCCGCACTCGTAGCATCGAGCATCTGGCTGCGCAGTTGCAGATCGGATAGCCTGTCAGCAGGCAGTGTCGTCGCCAGGACATTGCCGTCGACGATAAAGGCAACATCGGCTGAGGCGACCTCGCTCACCTGGCGGGCTACCGCATGATCGATGGCATAGCCAATGATGACGTAGCCCAGCTGGGAACCATTTGCCGGCGGCCCAAAGTACACCGGCTGGATGGAAAGCTCATAGAGGCTCTGCCCGAAGGCGACCATGCAGGTATCTTCGGCGTCCACCATGCAGGACTGCACCCCGCTCTCGACGAGCGTGTCGTCAAGCGCGGCACCACGATTCAAATGGGTAAAGAGCTTGCCGGCTGGCGAGGCAAGCGCAAAGAAATCGCTGCCGCTGGTGGTCCAGAACTCGCCGCTGCCGTCCTGGATGGTGCGCGCATCCTGGGTCGACATCGTCGACTTGAGATAAGGCAGGTCGGCAAGCAGGGCCGCTTCGCGCATCAGCATCTCATTGCGCTGGCTGGCAGTATTGCGAAAGGTACTGAGCGAGTGGTTGAGATCCGAATCCAGGCCCCTGCGGATCTCCTGCTCCACACTGACCCGGATGATCAGCAGGCACGTCGCCGTAAGCCCGAGGGAGACCGCCAGGAGCGAGACCATCAAGGTCGTACGCATGCGCCACTGTTTCATTACTTCACGATCTCTTCGAGCATCTCCAGAACCACCTTACGCCTGCGGCACAAACTTATAGCCGAACCCGTGCACGGTCCGAAAGTGAACCGGATTCGCCGGGTCTGCTTCAAGCTTCTGGCGCAACTTCAATATCTGGTTGTCCACAGTGCGCGTCGTAAGGTGGAAGTTCAAACCCCAGACACCGCTCAACAGCTCATCGCGGGCGATAGCACGTCCGGGATTGTCGAGGAAGAAGCGCAGCAGCTTGAACTCGTGCGCGGTGAGCGGCACCAGGGAACCAGCCTTGTAGACCTCCATCTTGAGAAAGTCGACCGTGACATTCCCAAAGTTGAGCGGCGGTTCCTGGACTGTCCTGCGTGTGCGCCGCATCGCGGCCTGTACACGGGCGAGCAGCTCTCGCGGACTGAAAGGCTTGGTTACATAGTCATCGGCGCCGGTCTCCAGTAGAAGCACCTTATCGGCGACTTCACTGATCGCGCTCAGGATGATGACTGGAGTGTCCGGGGACCAGGCCTTGATCTCCTTGCAGACCTCGCGGCCGGAGAGGCCCGGTAGCATCAGGTCGAGCACGACGGTCGCGGGCCGCATATTCTTGCACGCGGTAAGACCGGCGGGCCCTTCGCCCTCGATGTGGACTTCGTAACCTTCTGCGGTGAACTGTCTTTTCAGGGCTCGTTGGATACGCGGATCATCTTCAATGACAAGAATCAGACTCATACACTTCCTCAGTTATATCCCCGTGAAAACAAAAGGAGTGTGACAACTTCTTCTCCTGATGCTCACCATCATAGGGCTTTCTTCCAAAAGATTTCACTCAAGACTAGAGATGTGGCATTGAAGCTAACAAACAGAAATAACAGCATCTATCGATCAAGTCCGTCTACATAGTGCTGCCAGCGGGTGGACTCCCACAGATAGCGCAGTCCCTCCACAAGATGAAAACGCAACCGAAGCAGGGTGAAATACGTCTGCCGGGCTCTGCGAACGAGACGCGCCCGCAGAGTTTCGTTCGCCGAGCCCAGCGCAATCGCCGGCGGCAACCGGTTGGGCAGCAGCGCCTGGCGCAACGACCGCTTGGACCTCAGACCCGCGCGCTCCAGCTCCTGTTGCAACAGCAGATAAAGTTTGCCGCCGGGATGGCTGGCAACGGCGGAGCGGCGGCCATATCTTTCGACCCATAACCGTATCCGGACAGGCAGCCGGTCGACCGTCCAGCAGGTAAGCCCCTCCGGTGCAAAATCGCCCATCGTATGCGAGGTCAGCAGCGTAATGACGCCCAGTCCGACAGAGGCCCGCAGATTGCCTTCGGCGAGCTTCCGTAGCTCCTGCCAGAAGGCCGCGTCGTGATACCGCGCCAGAACGTGCCGCCGAAACTCAATCAGGTGGGCAGAGCGCCAGAACTCTTCGCAAACATGCTTGTACAGATGCAGCCCCTGTCCCAGGAAGAGGTCGACCGGATGGAGGACCGGCATACAGACATCGTGAAAGCAGAGCTTCTCCGTGCGGGCCAGGAGAGAATCCGGCCCCAGGTCATCCGCCTCCAGATGCAGCTCCACGGAGCGATGCGGCGTGGACTTGTAAAGACTCTCCAGCGAAGCCTTGCCGGGCTCACTCGTTTTGAACTCCCAGCTCCTGCCGCTGATGGCTTTCAGACGAAACCCTCTGGCTTCAAGAATCCGCCGCGCCTCAGGGGCGCACCGTGCAGAGATCAGGAAGTCCAGATCCAGCTGCGAGCGCAGCTCCGGCTTGGGCACGGAGACCGGCCACAAGGAAAATCCCTTCAACGCCGCATAGGAAAGACCGGCGTTCTGGAAACTGAGATGGATCGCGTTCGATTCAGCGATCATGCCACCGGTGCGCTCCGTATTGTCCAGCAGATTCTGCTGCAACCGCGCCAACACCTCCAGCGGAAGCATCTCGCACCGCCCCAATTCCGTGAGGCGATCGAGAAAGTACAGGGCCGTTCCGCTGGTATCGAGCCACGTCAGCAGAGACCTCCACTCTCGGCCGGAAAGACTCTGCAGCCGCTCGCACTCCGCAGGCATGGGGTCGCAGAAGGTCAGCAGAACGGCTTCGCGCAGTTGCTGTGCCCGGCTAAGGGGATAATCCTCAGGATTTGTGTGCAAGCGCTGCATAGACTCAATCCGATCCTATGCAGCCTTCGGCTCGGGGTTGTCATAACGCTGTAAGGCAATTGTCACCACTTTGTCGCGGGGCGTCAGGAGCGACCAAAGGCAACCTACACCTTCGGATGAAGGCTCTCGATCTTCTCGATCGCCCACGCTACCAGCGCCGCATTCGCCGCATCCGTCTTCTGCATCGTCCGCAGCGTCTCCAGCGACTCCGTATCCCCCTGCCAGGCCACGATCCGAATCGCCCGCTCACGGACCACCGGCTTCTCGCTGCCAAGGGCCTTCCGCACATCCGGCAGCACGGCTTGTCCGGCCTGCACCAACATCCACTCCGTGCGGTCCGCCATCTGGCTATCGCTCGACCCCAAAGCATCTATGGCCGGTTGTGCGTCCGCACCGATCCTGTCCCACAGCTTGAACCCGGCCACCATGCCGTCAAACTGCGTGAAACCCTCGGCTGGCTGGAAGGCCAGCGCCTCCAGAGCCTGGAGGCCTCCCGGCACCTTCAGCAGAGAGATCGCCTGCACCATCTTCATCTGGCTGCGAAAATGGCTCGTAATATCCTCGGTCTCCGCCGGTGTCAGCTGCGGGTGGCCGCGCCGTTCATAGTCCTCTCCCAGCTTCAGAGAGGCCTTCATCTCCACCTGCATCTGCGCCGGAATGGCCTTGAGCGCCACCTCGGGCTGATGTTGTGCCAGCGCCAGGGCCGCTGCTCCACGCACGGCCGGAGTCTCATTCGACAACAGCGGCAGCAGCGTCGCGGCGCTTACATCGCCGGGAGCACGTGCCAGAGCCATCAACGTCTCCTGCAGCACACGCGGGTCTTTGTCCTGCAACAGCGGGACCAATGCGCTCGCGGGAGCGTGGAGTATTCCCAGGGCCCACACCGCATTCGCCCGGACATCCGAATGCTCCGACCGCAGCGCTTCGGCAAACACCGGCACCGTCGCCTGTGGCCGTGCCGTCACCAGCGCCAGTGCCGCCGCCCGCGAAACAGGGTCGTCGGCGTCCAGCAGCCAGTGCGCAAACTTCTCCTGGAGAGGAAAGCCGCGATACTTCGATAGCGCCAGAATGGCCTTCGCTCGCGACAGGCTCTCGCCGGAGTTCGCCTGAACCTCCAGCTCACTGATCTTCCGCTCCACCGGACGCCCCACCGCATCCGCGCCCAGCCGTGGGTAGTCCACGTTGATGCCATCCACGCCAGCGGCCACGGCAGCTTTCATAGCCGCCAGATCCAGCTGGTGATCGTTGGCAGAAAAATTCGCTACAACGGCCTCGCCCTCGCGATGAGCCGCCTTTACCTGCTCCGCCGTCACTCCGGGCTGCACCCACGTCGTTCCTGAGCCTGCATCCGTCGCCGCCGGATAGAGCTGCTTTACATCCGACCACTCGCCGTTAAACTGCACACGCTCCAGCATGCCTTCGCGCTGCAGCAGCTCCAGGACATCCGCGCCCATGCCCTTCGTCTTCATATCCACGATCAGACGAATATCCATCTTGCGCGCCAGGCTCAGTGCATCCTCAAACCTGGCGATTCGCAATCCGGTGAACCGGTCACCCATCCATCCGCCGAGATCGCGCAGTTGCAGATCGCCGGAGTAGGTCTGTTCGGTTTCGCCGATGCCATCCGTCAGCCGTTCCAGAATGCCGTCATGGTTCAATACCAGCTCTCCATCCAGCGTGCGCCGCACATCGAGCTCCACCACGTTGCAGCCCAGCAGTGCCGCCTGTTCCAGCGACTCCAGCGTGTTCTCCGGCACATCCTGGTTCGCCGTGCGATGGCACAGAAGCTGCACCCCCGGCTGCAAGGCATTGGCCCTTACGGCAGCCGCGCACATCATCACAAGAAGCACAGCACAGACGCGTTTCATCCCCCTACCTCGATCCCTTCAAGCGAACCAGCTTCAGGCTGCGATTGCGTCGGCACGCGGCGATCCATAGGCCCGATCAGTAACCAGAACAGCATCGCCACCGCAAAGGCCAGTGCCGCAACCCCCATCAACACATGCGGATATCCAAATCGGACGAACAGAATTCCCGCGCCTGCAGTTGTTCCCGACGCAACCACAGCATTGCAGAACAATGCCCCCGAAGCCGCCGTGCTGCGTTCTTCGTCCGGCACCTTGCTCATTAGCAGGTTGTACAGGCCTGGAGAGCTCATCCATTGCAACGCGGAAAAGCCGAGATAGAACCCCACCGCCGCCTGGCTATTGTGTGTTGCTGCCAAACATAACAGCGTCACGGCTGTAGCAATCTGGGTCACAACGATCCCGGGAACCATCCCCAAACGTCGAAACAACACAGGCGTCAGCAACCCGGTAAAAAACTGCACAACCTGGGCCACGGAAAAGATAAGCCCAATGCGCGACATCGGAACATGCAGGTTCTTCGACAGGTACACATTGGCAAACGGCGTGAACGCCACCAGCACCACCGTCCATAAAGCCATCGCCGGCAGATACCGCAGCAGGAAGGGGTGCGGCACCCAGCGCTTGCGTTGACGCCCCAGAGGTTCCTCCTCCTGCAGAATCGCGGGCATCTCCAGACGCAGCACCGCGACCAGCCCCATCGCGACGATGGCACAGGAAGACAGCAGGATGATCCGTTTCACCTCGACAGGCTGCAACACGAACCCGGCCATCTTCAGCCACTGCTGCAGGTAGCCGCACACAATACCGCCCAGGGCGGCCGTACCGATGCTCACCGAAAAGATCAGGCTGAAAGCCGAGGCGCGATTGTCCTCTGTCGTAAGCCGTGCCACTGCCGGCAAAAAGCACACGCCCCACAGGCACATCGCCAACCCGCTCAGAAAGCCCAGAACCAGCTGTGCGCTCTCCCACACGATCACCACACGCAAAGCGCAAAGCACCGAGGAGGCGATAAAACAAACGATCATCAGCGGACGAATCCCGATCTTCCGCGCCAGCACGCCCGCAGGCAGAGTCCCCACCACCGAACCCAGCGTCACGGCGCCGCCGATCAATCCCATGGCCCGCTCGTTGAAGTGGAAGTCCAGCAGGTAGAGATTGAAGAGAAAGACGTAGACCGAAAATCCAAAATCAAGAAAGAACGCGGCCGTAAAAAAGATCCAGAAGCCCCGGCTTAGTTTCTTCTCCCGCAGCCACGCGGCGGGGCTCTTCCAGAAAGGCGTTCCCTTCCCGGCTCCAGCCTGGCTCAGCAACAGTTCCACTATCGTCCCTCCCGGACCAGCCGTTGCAAACGCTCGATGCCCCAGTCCAGATCGGTATAACGAAGCTCAAAGATCTCGGCTTCGAGCAAACGTTCGATCGTCTCACGGTGCTTCTTGCGCATCTCCGGCAGCTCATAAAACATCTGCTGCATGGCGTACCGGGCTACGTCCTTGCGATAGGGTCTGAGCTCCGGGGAACCTCCCGTGTGCCTGTTCACGAACACGATGTAATCCACCTGTGCCGTCTGCGCGCAGGAGATATGCGGCATCTGCGCTGTAGGAAGCTCGATCGAAGGTTTCCCGGCAGCCCGCGGCGTAATCTCCAACCCCTTCAGCTCTGGAAATAGCTCCGCTGTTGCCGGACGGAAGCGCACCCGATGGCAATCGCCTGTCACCATGCGGTCTTCGCGATCGTTGACCAGGTAGCTCCCGTCATCCGCAATATACGTCCATCCCGCCCGGGCGCACGCATAGGAGAGCGTCGACTTGCCCGCGCCCGAGTCGCCGCACAGCAGCACGCCCTTTCCATGCAGTGCGACGCACCCCGCATGTACCGGTGTCGTGAATCGTGCTGCAACGTGGGTCACGGGCGCTCCCAGAAAAAAGTAGCCCGCGTACATTCTGCTTTGGAGTGCCGCACGAGAGATCGTAATCTGCGACTTGGTTCGCTGGAAGTCGCTGATGCAGTAGTTGTCTCCGTCCGCAACCCCCAGGAGCAGCGGCTGCATGAACCGGTATGTCGGGGCAGGAGGGCACTCGGTGGAACTACCCTCCACTACATGAACGTCCGCAAGAATCGGCTCTGTGTCGTGCTGTTTCTCGAACTTCCCCCAGAGGTCTTCCATGATCTCCAGCACCTCGGCGGAGTTGGTGCTCACCTCGGCAGGAAAGCCAAACGGATAAAACATCTTCTTCAGCGAAAGCTCGGGAGCCTCGATGTCATGCCTGGGAAATTCCGGGGTCTGCGACGCCTCGCACGCGGCTTCGATCTCTTGAATCGTCATCATCCTTTGCTCCGTAGTCGATACGACTGAACAGTATTCCTACAAGACTCAGGGCATAGTGCATAGGGTTTAGGGCTCAGAAAGCTTTGTGTTCTGAACCCTGGCCCCTGAGCCCTATGCCCTGGTCCCTTCAATGGCCAATACCCGAACCGCTGCCCGAAAGACCTCCTCCACCTCAATCCTCGTTATGCACGAATCGGATGGCCGCACACACGCCCTCTGTGTGCAGGGATGACAAGGGTAGTCTCCAATGTGATGAAAGGTTTCGCTCTTCTCGCTCAAGGGACGCCAGACATTCGACTCACCCGGCCCGAACAATGCCAGCACCGGCACATTCATAAGAGCAGCCGCGTGCATGGGCCCGGAGTCCAATCCGATGAAGAGACTGGCCGTTGCCATCGTGTCCAGTAGTCCTTGAAAGTTCGTCACCACGATTTCAATGGGCTGGGCAAGCCGTTCAGAAAGTTGATGGCATAACTCCCTCTCTCCCGGCCCTGCAATCAGCACTGTTCGCACGCCAGGCAGTTGTTGCAGCTCACCGATCAGAGCGGCCCATCGCGCCTCATCCCACCGCCGATAGACCCAGCCGGCTCCGGGATGAAGCACGATCGTTGACTCTCCCTTCTCCGGCGGCTGTACCCTGTGTCTCAAAAGAGCAGGCAAATGCAGCTCAGGCATAAAGCCCAGGAGTGGCTTGAGGGCATTCAGATTTCTGAGGTAGCGATGCTGAACCGTGGGATCATCCAGAGGTTCACTGAGCAACAACCCTCTCAGATGAATATTGGAACCTACATAGGTGGTGTAGCCGATCCTCTGTGTGCAACCCGCCAGCAGCATCAGCGCCTGGCTGCGAATGTCGCCACGAGTATCGATGGCAATGTCGGGACGATAAGCGCGCATCTCGCGGCAACTGCGCAGCACCGTCAGCCATTGAGAGAGAGTTCCGCGTTTGCTGCTTCGGCTGGACCACGGAAAAGGGCCGTGCACAATTCTGTGAATACGCAGGTCGTCCTGGTAGAGGTGGGCGTTCCTGCTATGGCACCAGACGAAAATCTTCGCGCCTGGAAAGCGCTCCCGCAGAGGAGCGATCATTACCGCCAGCGATAGAACATCGCCCATCTGAAAAGGCTCTACGAGGACCACCGTAGGCGACGTAATAGCGTGCGAGTCTTTCGGAGCTGTGCGAAGCAATACGGGCTTGAAGAGCGCGAGGATACGTTCCAGCACCCGTGAAGCGATAACTTTCCGCTGAGAATATTGCAGCAAAGGTGACTCTCCCAAACTGCTTGTAGAGCGAATTTCATTAAGAGCACAGACTTAGCCGCACCTTAACAAAACCCTGCTACAGAAACAGCCATCCGACAGAATTCATGGCCCGGCCACACAACTCAACGTGCCGGCGGAGACTTGACCCAGGCAGGCTGCGGGACCTCATGCGGCCTCGGATTGGTCTGCGGTGGATAGGATCTCAGGCCCAGCAGTTGCAGCGTGATCGAAAACAGGAATGAAGGATTGTTGCGCAGATAACGCCTCCAAAGATGCTTGGGGTCCTGGAGCAGCCGGTGGAACCACTGCAGTCCGTAGCGCTTGATCCACTCCGCGCAGTCGGCGATTCGGCCCGTATGGAAATCAAAGGCCGCGCCGACTCCAAACATCAGCGTGGTGTTGAGCAGGGGAAGATACCGCTCCATAAAGAGCTCCTGCTTGGGAGTGCTGATGCCGACCCAGATCATATCCGGCTTCAAACGATCTACCTGCTCGATAAGCTCTTTCTCCTGTTCCTCAGAGAGAGGCCCGAAGGGAGGCGTATACGTCCCAACGATCTTTACATGCGGAAAACGGGCGACAAGCTGATCGCGCAGCTCTCCGGCAATGCCTTCTTTTCCTCCGCAGAAAAAGTGGGTGTACTCGCGGAACTCCTTGCGCTGAATGATCTCCAGCATCAGATCGGGTCCGGTAACGCGCTCCATCTGCAGATAACCCTGGTAGTGCCCGACCCACACGGTAGGCATGCCGTCGGGAACCGTTAGCGCAGAGTTCGACAGCACCCTTGCCATCTCAGGATTGCGCTGCGCCTCCATCACCCCATGCACCCCCGTGAGGCAGACATACCCCTTGCGCCGCGCTTCCAGCTCCTCTGCCACCCGTGCGAGAGCCTGCTGCATATTAACCGCATCGACGCCGATGCCCAATACATTTGCTTTTCTTCTGTGTGGCTGGGCACTCAAGAGCGACCTCTTTCCAGGGATGGGACCAGGTGGTTATGGTTCTCGACCACGGACGTGCCGTGAAGGAGATGGGTATAGAGCTGGAGGTAGGCTTCAACGATCCGGGAACTCGAAAAACGTTCCGCCGAGCCGACACGAAATTGCACATCTTTGAGAGCGTTGCGAACCGCAGCGATAAAAGCAGCTTCCGGATAAGGCTGCAGAGAGGCGTAATGGCAATACGCACCCCCCACTTCGCGAAAGGCAGGGATGTCGGAGCAGACGACCCGGCAGTGATGCAGCATCGCCTCTACGACCGGAAGCCCGAAGCCCTCAATGCTCGAAAGCGCGAGCAGAAGTTCGCAGTGCGCATAGCACCACTCCATCTCCGCATCTTCGATTCCGTGCAATAAAACAACGTGACGCCCAAGATCGTTGTCATAAATAAAACGCCGGATGAAAGCCGTCTCCGGTCCTTCAATCCCGATAATGACCAGGCGGGTATTGGGTCTTATGTCGCCATGTTGCAGCAGTTGCTGAAATACCTGCATGCCGAGAACGATGTTCTTGCTGCGGCGATGCTGGGCAACGCAGAGGAAAAATGGCTCGTCGTTCCACCCGGGAATAGGGCTCTGGCTCGCCATGGCGGGACCGGGGTCGACGCAGTTATAGATCGTCGCCGCCTTCAGCCTTGCGACGTCCGGCATATGCATATCGAGCCGCCGGAGCGTGCTCTCCGAGACGCAGGCAACAGCATCCACCTCATGCAGACACTTCTTCAGCAGGATGCGATTGAACATCATCTTCAGAAATCCGAAGTTGTCCGGAAAGTCGTAAGGGTAGAGATCGTGCAACGTTACGGCGACCTTGCAACCGAAGGCCGACCGCTTCAATACCATGGGGCAGGACAGGTGAACGATGTCCACTGCAAACTGATTCGCCAGGCCAGGAAGTTCGTTGTAGTACCAGCGGTTGAGGTTGAATGCCTTGCGGCGAACCTCGACCTGATGGATCTTCAGCCTTCTATCGGCAAGCGGCAGCATGGAGCGGAACGCGTCATACTGCCACGAACCGACTACAAGATGAATCTCCGAGATCTCAGAGCGCGTGAGCTGGCAACGAACCATATTCACGGCATGCCGCGATACTCCTGAGATGTGCTCGGACGCGATGACAGCAGCGATCAGAACTTTCATAGGTCCTCACAGACTGGGTGGAGGCCCGTTGCAGGAAGAGAGGTCTTCGAAGCTCTGAACAGAATGCGAACAAGCGGGAAGTACATCAGCAGGGTGATCAGGCCATAGACCAGTCGTGCGATCGCAACGCCACGAATACCCGTACGCGGCAGCAGCCAGGCCATCAAGGCCAGCATGGCAGCGCCGCCCACCAGGTTGAGCCAGGTAACGGAGCGCACATGGCCTAGCGCCAGCAACGAGTAGTAGCCGGTAACTCCGAGCCCCAGCAGCGCAAAGCTCCACACGATAGGAGCCAGCACCACGGAGGCGCTCTGGGCAATCGCCGGACCTACCCAGGCGTTGAGCAACGGACGTCCGAAGAAAAGAACGGCAGCCGTACTGACAACGATGAAGGCCAGGTTTGCAGCAAAGGCGATCAGAACATTTTTTCTCAACGCACCCGGCTGTGAGATAGCCTGACGCGCAGCCAGATACGGAAATAGAAAATGCAATCCAGCGGCGGCGATACCGTAGATAGGCTGTGCCAGTTGCACGCAGAGCGCATAGGAAGTAACGGTGGCTGCGCCCAGAGAAACCCCGAGGATCAACCGGTCTGCCTGATTGAAGAGCACGGTTGATACAGCCATCAACCAGCTAAAGATTCCGAATTCAAATAAAGCTGACGTAGCTTGCTTATCGAAGGCGGGCCACAACGACGAAGCTCCGAGCCGCCGCTTCAGCTGGACAAGCTGCGCCAGCGTTCCCAGCGTCATGAGCACAAAGGTGAAGACCATGATGCTGATCACGCCATAGCCATAGCGTGTGATGACAACCGCAGCCGCAATCGTAACCACTCGCACCAGGATGCTGATGCGCACGGCCTCGCCATAACGCTCAAAAGCTCGCTGCGTGCTGACGCAAACGCTCTCAATAGCACGCACGAGCATGAGCACACTCGCGATGCGGAGAGACCAGAGACACGCCTGGTACAGGCTTCCGCTCAACGCTGCCACATGATGCGAGATCATCGGCACGAAGGCCAGTGAGATCAGGGCGAAGACACAGCCCAGCAGAAGGTTGATGCCGAGCATGCTGCGTACCGCGTGCAGGGTCGCTTCCTTGTTGCCGAGACTGTTCATGCTGGCGACATACTGAATATTGGCGTCGCCAAAGCCCGCCGCAATAATGGCTCCTGTACTTACCGCCGCCGTGCAGACGACCCACACTCCATACTGCGCCACACCGAGATGGTGCAGCAATGCCGGTGCCGCCGCCAGCATGGCGACGGGATATGCTGCATAGTCCAGCACACCATAAGCGGCATTGGAGAGATGAGCCCTCACCTACGAGTTCCTCCGCTCTGGGATGAAACCCTGCGTGCGAGCGCGGATGCTGGCGGCAATCTGCTGAGCAAGCACCTTGCGCGGATCGTCGGCAGCTACCTGCTCCCAGGAGTTCTGAAGAATAAGAATGGTCGCCGCGATCCCGACAAAAAATATCGTCAGCAGAAGCATCATCGGCACGCGAGGAGGAAACGACTTCTTCTCCGCCAGCAGCGGCTGTTCGAACACGCTGACGACCGGCGTGTCTTTCGCCTCTTCAATCCTCGCCAGTTCATACTGCTGCGAGAGCAGCTCAAACACGGTCTCCTGAATACGGACATCGCGATAGAGATTGGCATAGGGAACGGCAAGGCGCGGAATCTGCCGCAGCGAAGGGTACATGCTCGAGCTGTTCGGGTCGCTCTTCGCGTCCCGCGCAGGAACTTCCACGCTGCTGCCGCTCATCTTCTGCAGTTCGCCCTGCAGATCGGCAATACGCGCTCGTGCGGCACGTACGCGCACATTGTCATCTCCATAGATCTGCTTCAGGGAGGCCAGCTCAGACTGGCCGACGATCATCTCTGCCTGCAGCTTGGAGCCTGCATCGACCATGGCACGGGTCTGCTCTTTGATATCAAGCGTGGTGTTGACACTGGAAAAATCGCTCAGCGCCTTCTCTGCCGTCAGCAGCGAATCCTGCACCGTAACCAACCGCTTCTCGATGAACTCCCGCTCCTGGTGCGCAGACGAGACGCTCGTATGCGTAAGCAGGTTGTTCAACTCTTCGATATACGCGGCTGCAATTGCGCGGGCGCGCTCTGCGTTGGTGTCGGTGAAGGTAAGAGTGACAACGCCGCTCTTCTTGTCCTCTTCCACCTTCGTGTGACGCACCAGGTACTTCACCGTATCGATGCGATAGCGCTTGTGATACACGTGCTGCAAGTCAAAACGATCGATAATATGATCGTTGATCGCGCGGCTATGCAGCAGGTCGATGTAGAGTGCGCTCGAGGACTTCGCGCCCAGCAGACTGCCGGCGAGACTACCCAGACCACCCAGTCCCCCGAGCGAACGGCCCGCCAGCGCAGCCAGCATCGCCGCACCCGAGCTGCCCTGCTCGGGAGGCATAAGCCGTGCCGTGGACTGATATTGCTTTGGGATAGTGAAGGCGATAATTCCGCTCAAAACGAGCGAGATTACGCCCACGCGAAAGAGCGTGCGGCGGCGAGTCCACAGGAACGTGGCATTGGTAACCCAATTGGCCGTAGGCTTAGTCGCCACAGGGGTCGAGATGTGATCCGTGCTGGACACTAGAAGCTCCTCGGCGCAGGCCGGTATGAGAGTTGTATGGTTGCCGCCAGGTTATGCGTGGGTGTATTGGAAAGAAGAGGAAACCACCAACGTTCCTCCTGCGCGGTAGCACGCAGTTGCCAGTCCCTCTTGAGCGCAATATCGGCGGAGAGACTGAGATCGAGGAGGTTTCCTCCGTGGAGAAATTGAGCGCTCTGGGTGGCATGGCGAACGCTGGCCTGGAGCGACGAACGCGATGAAAGCCACCACGTGCTCCAGAGCTGGAATCCATCGGACTCGCGCCCGATCCAGCTCCCCATCAGCTCGCGGTTATTCGTATAGCCGCTGAGATAGTGAACGTTGAAGTAATAGAAGCCCGGAAAATAAATCCGGCGCGGCGTGAGAAAGCCCTCAACCCGAACGTCCAGGTGCGAGAGATGCGGCACATGCGAAAGATAGAGTCCGGGCGACCAAGCGCTCTTCGACGGGTAGACGAGAGGAAACGGCTCATCGTCGCTAAAGGCATCGATATAACCCGTCAGCCAGTTGCGCAATCCGGGAAGGCGGTACTGTGCGTCGATTGCGACGCGCCTGTCTCCCGGATCGGTCTGGCCGTTGGCCGTGCTGACGGAGAAGAGGCTGTTCAAAAAACTGTGCGTCGTGAAGGGCGCGCCCTTCCCTGCAAAGATCGTGGTTCGTGAGACGCTGAACTCAAAGTCCGGCGTGGGCTTGAACGAGGCCTTCTCTCCATGAATGAAGGGCTGGTCGCTGAAGGACACACCGGATTGCCCGACAGACACTCCGTCGACATCGATAAATTGCTGGCCCGTAAGCCGTCCCACAAATGCCTGTAAGCGAATCGGACCGAGGAGCCGTCCAGGACCTGGAATCTCAAAGGGACGCACACGGTCGTAGCGCAGCATCGTTAGCGGTGCCGCATTGTTACTCATCAACAGCGGGCCGCCGTTGCCTGGTCCCCACCAGAGACTCTGCTTGCCGAACGTAAATTGGTTATCGTGCAACGTGTAGGAGACGTACGCCTCGATCACCCTGCCGCCCGTAAAGCCGGTGTGCTGCCCAAGCGCGGCCGTAGGAGTAAAGTCGGCCGCAGCAATCGCTGCATCCGCCGTCGCCGGGGCCTGCGGCGCCAGCGCACTCTGTTGCGCCTCAGCCCGAATGTACGCGGCGAAAGGGCCGTAGGTCGCACGAGCCGTAAGACCGGTGTACGAGTTTTCGCCTTTGCCGTAAGCGCGTCCATAGTCGTTCACGATGGTCTGCGCAGTGTGAAAGCCGTCCGTCAACGGTGTGCCGTGAATAGTCGTGCTGCGAAAGTCGATGGACTCGATGCGCGCTTCCCTGTTGCGCTCGCCATCCTGCCGCCGAAGCTCGGGTGCGAACTCGAGAGACAGGTCCTTCATCAGTCCGAGGATCTGCGGATCGATCTGCTCTTCAAATCCTGCATCGGAGCGCTGTTCCTGGGCCTCGACGATCAGCCGTGCAAAGTCCATGCGCGTCCAGGGACGCAGTCCCACAAACGCGGTCTGAATATATCCCGCGGCCGCCAGCCGATCGACAGCCGAGTAAACCCAGCTCTCGATCGGCATATAGGTGGACGCCATGCCCGACGCCTCCATCTCTCCACCTGAAGGCGCAGCGGGCTGGACGCGGGTTTGCGCCTGGCCTTGCAGCAACGGGATGAGAGCGAGTAGAAGCATCGTAAGCCTGCGCATCATGAGTTAGAGAAGCCCTGCAACCGCCGCCGTAATGGCAATGGAGGAACTAAGTTGAGCGACCGTGAGTAAGTTCTGCCAGAAGATAGAGCTGCCGATCACCTTCTGCGGAACGACGATGACATCACCGGGATTGAGGTGCGTCGAAAGAACGTTGCCGGAGTACCACTCACCCGAGTGCTTGCCGACGACGATTCCATTCGCGCGAATGATGAAGATCTCGCTCTTGTTGGCAACCCCGTTCACGCCACCAGCCCGACGGAGATACCAACTGGCTTCCTTGCCGGGAACGAAGGTAATCGCCGAGCCGTTGTAGACCTGCCCGGTGACCAGCACGAAGCCGGGCCGTTTGGGCACGCTCAGCACATCGCCGCGGCGCATCTCGATATCGTCCGGAGTATTGGCCCAGCTATCGATATCCGCGCTGACATGGATGACCATGCGGCCAACCACAGGCTGCGTGCGCAACTGCTTCAGGATCTCTGTCTGCTGCGCTTGAGCAGCCTGCAGGATCGCACCCTGGTTCTGCGGATTGAGGCTGGTAGGAACACGTGCCGCGACCGACTGCGACTCGATCTGGCGGATGAGCTCATCTCTACTCTTCTCCTCCAGCTCCTTGACCCCTGTGCGTATGAGCACCGCGCCATCCGGATAAGCCGTGCCGCGGAAACCGCCTGCGCGACGCAGAACAGAACTCAGTCGTTCGCCCTCCTGCAGACCATAGCTTCCGGGGTAGGTGACCTCTCCGTTGAGCTTGATGGAAGAGCCGATGTCACTCCATCCGGAGATCTGATGAACAGTCAGAATGTCGCCGGCCTTCAAGGGAACATCCGCAGTGCGGTCATTGCCCTGCACCGCTGCCCCGATGCCGATAGCCGTACGATCGCTGACGACCTTCTTGCCGCCCTGAACGGTGTAACTCGTAAGGTCAGCCGACTCAAGCAGAGCATCACGCTTGAATCCACCGGCCATCTTCACCAACTGGGCCGCCGTCATGCCCTCGGAGAGCGCATATTGACCGGGGCGCAGGACCTCGCCGCGAATGACCACCTGCGGAGAATCAACCTCATATCGTCCGAAGATCCGAATCGTATCGAAGGGCTGCAGCGTCAGCGTGGAGTTGCCGATCATGGCGTCAGCCACATCGAACTCGATCGTCTCCGCATGCAGGTCCGGCGGAACCAGGCGAATGATATCGCCCTTCGCCGCAGGCTCCGGCAGCAGGTCCTGATAGCTGTGAATCACATCGCCCAGCTTCATGCCGTCGCGATAGGGATACTTCCCAGGACGAACGACATGCCCCTCTACATAGATCGCGTGTTCGCTGTACGGAAGAATCGCGCCAACATGAATGCGATCTCCATCCTTGACGTGGAATTCTTTGATGCCTTGACGAGAAGCCTCAGGCGTATTTGAAGCACCCGCAGCAGCCGGGTCGAGTGTAATCGTCTCGCGCTCCTGGTTCGGCTTGATACGTTCGACCGTAATGTGGTCCAGAGCTGCCGCCACGGTCGCGCCGCCTGCGTCATCCAGCATCTCCGCCAGCGTGGAGTCAGGTTTCGCTCCATCGGCGGCGATCTTCATCTCGTAGATCGCGGGCCGCTTCACCATGCCGTAGATAGCGACCTCGGCTCCTGCAGGAGGAATCAGCAGGGTATCGCCCGACTCCAGCCGCTCACCATCGATCCGCACACCATGCAGCAAGAAGTCATAGAGGTCGACATCGTTGACCAGCTTCCCACCACGATAGTGGCGCACCGTGCGCAGAGAACCAACAGAGGTCGGCCCACCGGCTGCATACAAAGCATTCAGAGGCGTCGAGAGCGAACTCAGGTCATAAGCGCCAGGCCGCTGTACATCGCCGACAACATAGACCCTCAGCGTGCGCAGACGCGCAACCGTCACATCGATGCGCGCATCGCGGAACTGGCTCTTCAGCGCGCTCTGAATCGAGGCCTGCGCATGCTCCAGCGTCATGCCGGCGACGACAAGTGCTCCGGCTTCCGGCAGGATGATCTTGCCTTCGCGATCGACAACGCGCGTAAGGCTCTGCGAGAGACCGCCCCAGAGATTGATCGTGAGCCCATCGCCCGGACCGAGCACATAGTCAGGGCCTACTGGAAGATCGAGCGGCACCGTGGTCTGGCCGCCGCTCGCACGCATGGCAGTCGAGTTAGCGCGGTTGAGAAAGACATCGGAGCCGAAGCGCCTGAGCTTCGTATCATCCTGCGGGATCTGCGTGTAAAGATCGCGCATGGCGAGAAGATTGTAGGGTGCAGGAACACGCAGAACCGCAGGCGCATCGGTAATATTGCGACGCCTGTCGAGTGGGCCGGTCCTCTGCGCCATCGTTGAACCGGAGCTTGTACTGCTGATGGAAGTGGAAGAAGAAGTACTATCCGTCGTCGGACTCGTCGGGAAGGCGCCGCTCCCAAGACCTGCTCCCGGCAACGTGGCAAGCGAGTCAAGGCCGGGCGTGGAGCGCTGATCGACATCCGCGCCCGCCAGCGAACGATGCAGATCGTCCTCCGAGATATAGCCGCGCGAAAGCATCCACTGCGTAATGCTCGCGCGCAGGCTGGGGCTGGTGGCAATCTGCCGGTACAGCATATCGTCCGTGATTGAATCGGCCTGAACCGCGGTTCCCTGCTGCTGAAGCTGATCGGCGATCAGCTGCTTCAGCTCCGGAACCAGCTCCGGCCGCTGCTGAAGAATGTCGTCGATCTCGGCAGCCGTCAGAGAGTCGTGCGAAGTGAGGCTGCTGCTGGAACCCAGGCCTGTACTGAGGTCCGTACTCGAAGCTCCCATCGTGTTCTGGGTATCGGTAGAGTCGGAGTCCGTGGCGTCCGAGGAAGAAGCGGAAGATCCCAGACCCAATCCCAGACCGAATCCCGTACCCGTCGAGGAGGACGAGGACGATCCCGCCGTACCATCCGTGGGTGGCGCGCCAGTCGGCGTGGAGGGCTGCTGTTGAGCCTGCAGCAAGCCGCACATTGCGGCAAACACGGTTAGGCACAGCATCAGATTGCGGCTGCGGCGTACCCATCGAACTGTCGTTTGCTTCGTCATAGGATCAACTTTTGAGATCAGGATGCGATCGAGAATCAGGACCCGCGGGGATGGCTGCTACAGCAGCCATCCCCGCCTTTGTTAGTTAGTGCGAATACATCTCAGGCTCGCCGGCACTTCCGGCGGGCGGCAGATGGCGAAGAAAGAGGACGATGGACCAGATCTCGTCATCGCTGAGCGTGCCCTTGGAAGCAGGCATGCCAGAGGGAGAGAGACCGTTGTCGATGACCCACTTCAACTGTCCGTCGGTGTAGCTCTGGACCTCAGGCGCAGTCAGTGGAGGAAGCGGAGGCGACATTCTGTCCGCGAATGGAACACCGGTGTTCTGACCATCCATCCCGTGGCAGGCGACGCAATAGTGTCCGAAGGCTTCCTTGCCAGTCGCAAGATTGTCGGCCGTGTAAGGAATGGGGTTCTTCTCGGACTTATTGCCCACCGTCACGTGATGCTTGGTGGCCACAACGATGCTCTTTTCCAGCTTCGACGGCGTACCAACCTTGCAGCCGCCAACCAGGGACACAGCGCCCAGAAGCGCTGTGCCCGACAAAGCGATAGAGAGAAGTCGCCGCATGATTACTCCGTCACGTGCAGCGTCATCTTCATGCCGCCGTGGCCCGATCCGCAGAACACAGAGCACTGCCCGACAAACGTGCCTGTCTGCGTCGGGGTGAAGTTGATCTCTTTGGTCTCACCCTTCTTGGAAGCGACCACGAGGTTGAGTTCCTTGAACTTGACGCCGTGCGATACATCCTGGCTGGTGAAGGCGATGACAACCGGAACACCCTTCTTGAGGGTGATGTCCCCGGGGGTAAAGTCAAAGCGCTTGGCGACGATCTCGATGCGGCGGGGAGCTTCCTGCGCATTGGAACGATGCGCAAAGAAGAGGACGGTGGCGAGTACGGCAAGGACAAACGATGACGTTAAGGCCTTGAATTTCATGAGTTGCTCTCTCCTGTGTTGGGTCGCTCAGGTACAAACTGGGCTTGCAACCTCAAGCTAACAATCCGCACAGAGGGGAGTGTCAGGGCACTGTCATCTAAATGTCATTGGTTTGTAAGCGCACCGTTGTCTTTGCTTCTGAGATAGGTCCGGGCTTTAGCCCGGACATTCAAAACAGCCAACAAATGGGGCTTCGGCCCCTGGGATAGGCTCTCCTCACCACAGGAATAAATGCCAAGGGATAGGAAAGCTTGTCCCAGGGGCTAAAGCCCCTTTCACCTTTGCCCATAGCACCCGGGCTGAAGCCCGGGCCTATCTCAGAGACAACAGCAAGAGCATCGCGGTCGATTCGTCAAACACTGCATCTCCCCACTTTCACAGGATTTTGCGGCCACAGATGCTATTCTTCCCGGAAACAGTGTCTGAGGGTTTTTCGTTCCAAGAGGTGAGGTTGGATGGCGTCACAGGATTGGCATACACCGGAAACAGCGGCCCGGGCTTCTATCTCAGCTTATGAACTTCGTCCGCTCTCCGTCGGAGAAGTCCTGGACCGAACCTTTTCGATCTATCGGTCAAGGTTCTGGTTATTCGCCGGAATCTCCGCCCTGTCGGGATCAGTACAACTGGTCACCCAGGGATTCGGATTATTCATCCATCATCTAGTGCTGGTCCACTACGGGCGCAGCGCAGCGCTGGTTGGGACCGAGATCGTCAACGTTGCGGCGATCTTCATCTTCCTTCTGGCGACAGCAGTAACGCAGGCAGCCACAGTCTATGCACTTAGCGAGGTCTACCTGGGACGAATCGCGACCGTCGGCCTGTCGCTCAAGGGCACGATTGGACAATGGTATAGATACCTGGGAATCGCCCTGTGGCAGACAGGGAGCATGATCTGGGTCGCATTGCTGCTGGTGACGCCCGCCATCGTTCTCTTTGCGATGAAGCTGACTGCTTTTTACTGGCTGGCTATCCTGCTGGCGCTCCTGGCAGGCTTCGGCGGTCTGGCCTATGGCTTCTATGCCTACCTTCGGAACTCGCTGGGCGTGCAGATCGCTGTGGTCGAGCAGGCGACGGTACGGTCGTCGATGCGCAGAAGCAAACTTCTTTCCAACGGCGCCAAGGGCCGGGTCTTTCTTGTCCTGCTGATTGCAGCAGGATTGTTCTGGGTAGCAGGCATGATTCAGTTCCCCTTCTTGATCCTTATCGGACGCTCCCCGCTCGAAGAACATGTACTGGCGCAAGGCGCGATCCTGCTGGTGAGTTTCTTCGCGCACACGCTGGTCTCTCCCGTGGCACTGATCGGGCTGTCTCTGGTCTACTTCGATCAACGGGTGCGCAAGGAAGCCTTCGACCTGCTGATGCTGCTGGGCCCGGAGACCGCGCCGCAGCAGGCCGTCGTGACGGAGGCAGTCTATCCAGTGGTAGCGTCTCCTCAGGCAGAAGTGGCCTATCCTCAAACAATGTCCGTAACAGATAACGTTGCGCCGGCCCCTCCGGCAACCGTCATAAGCGAAGAGGATGCAGGCCAAATTGGCGATGCAACGAAACTCTAAAAATCTAACCAGGAACGCGGCTTTCGCAGCATCGCTGGCTCTCTGCGCAGCCACAGCGATGGCCGCACCTGCGCTCAGAAGCGTCTCTCCGGCACAGCTTCGTTCCGATATCTCGCAGCTTCAGAGCCTGGTCTCCGCCTGCGCGTCTCAGTCAGCCTCGTGCGACAACGCCAAGGTCGTGAGCGACGAACAGATCGGCGATCCCGCCCACCCCGGCGGCTTTGAGATGCATTGGGATTGGCTGCGAACCGCCCTCAACGACGCAAAGACCGCTAAGCCGGAAGACCGTAAAGTTCTACTGCACGATGCCGCCGCTCAACTCGACGAGCTGGCCCAGGACGAAACCTCCCCGAACGGCACCCCTGCAAACGAGTTCGACAAAGCCCGGACCCAGACCAACAACATACTTTCCAGGCCGGAGTTCCAGGGAGACGACGGGCCTACCTGGTGGGAGCGCCAGAAGACCAAACTGCTCTACGGGCTGGAACGAATCTTTGAAGGCGTCTCCCGTATCGGCTCCGCCGCCCCCTGGCTTGGCACGCTGCTGGAGTGGCTGCTGTTTACCTCCGCAGCAGGCCTGCTGCTCTTCTTCGTGCTGCGGGGTCTGGCCCGGCAGAGACTGCGCGTCGCCCTGGGCGAGGGCGCGACAAAAGCCACAGCCTGGGACCGCGAAGCCACGGACTGGGCAAAGATGGCCGAAGCCCACGCCGCTAAACACGAGTGGCGCGAGGCCGTGCACTGCCTCTATTGGGCCGCTATCGTGTCGCTGGAGTCGCGACGCGCCTGGACGCATAACCCCACGCGCACTCCCAGAGAGTACGTTCGTCTGCTGAAGCCGGGGTCTCCGCAGCAGCAGGGACTTCGTGGTCTGACCCAGATCTTCGAACGCGTCTGGTACGGCCTTCGCGAGGCCGACGGTGAAGAATACAGCCGCGTCCGCGCGCTCTACGACAACCTTGCCGCCAACGAGATCGGTTCCTCTGCCGCCACTCCCGGGGAGGCAGCATGAACCTGGGCGAAGGAAAAAGCGACCGTAAGCTGCTGCTGATCCTCACCGGCATCATGGTCGCGCTGATCGTGGGAGTCAGCATCCTGTCGCCCACGACTGCGGACAAAGACCCGCGTCCAACCAGCTACAACGCCGCTCCCGGCGGAGCCAAAGCCGCCTACCTGGTCCTCGAAGATCTCACGCACTCCCAGGGACGGTCCATCTCGCGCTGGAAGCAGCCCCTGCATGAGCTTGCCAATCTGCAGGCTGACCGCACAACGCTAATCCTGGCAGAGCCTCGTTATGCCGCGACCGACAGAAATACGTTTGCCGCGGACATCAAGAGCTTTCTGGAGCGCGGCGGGCACGTTCTCACGACCGATTCCGCCGGCGCTCTGCTGCTGCCGGGCGGAGCCGTCAAGCCTCGCGGCATGCTGCGCGGAGGATTGTGCGAAAGCACTCCCGAAGGCCCCGGAGCCCTTGCCCGCAGCGGCCAGGTGGAGTTCGACGAGCACGATCAATGGGACGGCGAAGGACCGCAGTATCGTGTGCAGCAACGCTGCGGCGCAGACGCCGTCGTCGTGAGCTACGCCGTCGGCAAGGGCGAGGCCCTATGGTGGACCTCCGCCTCGCCACTGAGCAACAGCGGGCTCAAGCACGATGCCAATCTGCGGCTGCTGCTGGCCAGTGTCGGTGAAGGGCGCGATGTGGTCTTCGACGAATCGCTGCACGAAGAGATCATTCCCTCCCTGTGGGACACGGCCAGGGGCCTTCCCCTGGGCTGGCTTTCCTTACAGGCGATAGCCCTGTTCGTCCTGCTGGTGTTGAGCTTCAGCCGCAGGCGCGGTCCACTGCGGATGCCGGTCACTCTCCCGCGCAGTTCGCCGGTGGAGTTCGCCGAGTCCATGGGCGATCTCTACGAAAAGGGCCGAGCCACCAGCGCGGCCACCGAAGCCGCTCGCCGCAGGCTGCTGCGCGTGCTGACGCGTGAGGCGGGAGTCTCACAGGCTGCGGTACAGCAAGGCCCGGAGGCTATCGCCGAGGCACTGCAGACGCGCCTCGGAAACGAGGTCAAAACTTTAGCGGCGACGATTGCCGCACATCTGCGCGATGCGGAAGATGTGCGGAGAACATCCATCTCGGCCCACAGCGCCCTGACACTGGTCCAGGCTCTAAACGGAGACGCCGAAGCCGTACGGGCGAAGCTCCGAGTCGGAGAGCGGGCGATCGCATGAACAGAATCAAGATGCAATTTAAAGAATTTCGTACACGGAGACCGGAATGAGCGGAAACGGCATGGGCGTAGCGGCAACCACAGAGTTGTTCACACGAGGGCAGGAGCAGATCGGGCGCGTCATCGCCGGCCAGCAGGAGGCCGTCGCGCAGGCTCTGCTGACGATGCTGTGCGGAGGCCATGCACTGATCGAAGGCGTCCCCGGCGTAGCCAAGACGCTGGCCGTAAAGATGCTGGCGCGCTTCCTCGCGCTCGACTTCAGGCGCGTGCAGGGAACGCCCGACATGATGCCCGCCGACATCCTGGGTACCAACGTCTTCTCTCCCAAGACCGGAGACTTTGGCTTCCACAAAGGCCCCGTATTCACGCAGTTCCTGCTGACCGACGAGATCAACCGCATGCCGCCTCGCACCCAGGCCGCGCTGCTGGAGTCCATGGAAGAGCGGCAGGTCACCGCCGACGGAGAGCGGCACCAACTGGACGAGTACTTCACCGTCTTCGCCACCCAGAATCCCGTCGAGTTCGAAGGCACCTATCCCCTGCCCGAGGCGCAGCTCGATCGCTTCCTCCTGAAGATCAAAGTCGAGTACCCGGAACTGGCCGACGAACGCACCGTCCTCGAACGGCACCACGCGGCACACACCGGCACAGGACTCTCCGACATCGCCATCGAGCCGATCCCCTTCGAGCTGCTGGCAGCCGCACGGCGCGAGATTCGCTCCGTGCAGGTGGAGGGAGCGATCTTCGACTATCTCCTCGCCCTGGTACGGCGCACCCGCGAGTGGCCGTCCCTGGCCCTCGGCGCAAGCCCCCGCGCCAGCGCCAGCCTTCTGCTGGTAGCCAAAGCCTTCGCCGCTCGCGAAGGCCGCGACTTCGTGATCCCCGACGACGTAAAAGAAGCCGCCATCCCCGTCCTGCGCCACCGCCTGACGCTAAGGCCCGAAGCCGAACTGGAAGGCTTCGACACCGACCGCGTCGTAAGAGACGTGCTCGCCGCAACCCAGGTTCCGAAGTAGTACGAGTGATAAGTGATAAGTGGTAAGTGGTAAGTGGCAAGTGACAAGTGACAAAGAATTTTCTTGCCGCAACCCAATACAGCCCGAACCACCCAATCTCTCTACTTATCACTTGCCACTTGTCACTTATCACTCTCTTCTATGCAGACACTGATCCCACAACCCGCGACCGCAACTGCCAAGCCACTGGGCAAGACAGGCCGCGTGCTCGGCTTCGGTCTCACGCCGCTCGCGCTGCTGCTGATAGCAGCGGGGCTGCTCATGGCGATCCCCGCGTTCTTCCACATCCGCCGGATCGGGTTCATGCTCGGCTGGGACGCGTTACTAGCCGTGCTCATCCTGATCGACGCCCTGCGGCTTCCCCGCCCTGAAGATTTCACGATCACCCGCAGCTTCATCGACTCGCCGCAGCTCGGACAGCCCACCCGCATCGAGCTCGCGGTCCGGATGGAGTCCGACGCCGTGCTCGATGTACGCCTGGTGGACGACCTGCACTCCGCACTCGTAGCCGCTCCCACAGAACAGCGCCTCGAAGTCTTTCCACGCGAAGAGGTCGTCAGCGCGGCAACGATCTATCCCAGCCAGCGCGGTGACTTCGCCCTCGGGCGCGTCTTTCTGCGCTATCGCGGAGCCTTCCGCCTGGTGGAGCGCTGGGCCGCCGCGGAGCCTGTCGTCAAAACGCTCGGCGGCGACGAGCCACACAAGCCGCAACGAGTACGCGTCTTTCCCGCGCACGAAGACAGCCGCGAGCGCACGCAGTTCTACCTCCTGCGCGCCCGCCAGATCGAGATGCAGAAGCGCAAGTTGCGTCTGCGCGGCGTAGGCCGCGAGTTTGAGAGCATGCGCGACTACCAGCAGGGCGACGAGCTGCGCAACGTCTCGTGGACGGCTACAGCCCGCCGCGGCAAGCTCGTCACACGCCAGTTCACGGTAGAGCGATCACAACAGGTCTGGATGGTACTCGACGCCGGACGGCTCTCCCGCACAGCGTTTGAAGTCAAACGAGACTCCACGGAAGCCTTCGCCGAAACCACTTCCGAGCGCGAAGCCGCGCATCTGCTGACCGTCACTCAACTCGACCAGGCCGCGACAGCAGCGACAATGCTCGCCCAGGTCATCAACGGCTCCGGCGACAAGTTCGGCCTGATGGCCTATGGCCGGGACGTCCAACAGCTCCTGCCTCCGGGCGCGGGCGCGTCGCACGTGCGGCTGATGATCGACCTGTTGAGCCAGACGCGCAGCGAAGCCTCCGAGGCCGACCATCTAAACGCCGTAGCCCGTCTGAAGACCGCGCAACGCCGCCGTGGTCTGATCGTCTGGATCACCGAACTGGTCGACAGCGCCGGACGCCCTGAACTGGTAACCGCCGCCTCGGAGTTGGTGCGGCGTCACCTGGTCGTGCTGGTACTGCTGAAGCATCCCGAACTGGATGAACTCGCCGCACGTACCCCCAAGATAAGCAGCGAGATGTTCCACACCGCAGCCGCCCAGGAGATGCTGGAACGCCGCCGAGAGACCATCGCACAACTGGAACGGCAAGGGGTACTGATCGTAGAAACCACCGCAGCCGAAGTCGGCATGCGCGCCGTAAGCAAGTACCTCGAAGTCAAGGCATCAGGCCTGCTGTAGGAAAGACAGAGTGTAGAGAGTAGAGGATAGAGTGTAGACGGCAAAGACAGAAGCAAACCCACCTCTCCTGTTTTTGCTGTTGTTGCCTTTGCTGTTGTGTTGCCTTTCTTGCTTTGTCATTCCCGCAGGGAATCTGCTTTTGCGGTTGCGGTTGTCTTCGCCGTTCTGGTTGTCATTCCGAGCGCAGCGAGGAACCTGCTGTCTGCCGGTGCAGGCACAAATGCTTGCCTTCTCCACGAACGCACACGCCACCGAAGACACAGCGCGAAGCGCCATCCGTGACGCTTTAGCGTCGCGGTATGGAGGGTAAGGGAGGCAATCGCCTTCAAGCCCCTGAAATAGGATTAGCAAAAATGCGGCCTTTAGGCCCGGGCCTTTCGTTTATGCTGCCCACATGGATCGCGCTCCACAGGAAACCCGAACTTACCACCTCACTGCTGTTACGGCTCAACGCCGAAGCCTCTTTCAGGTCACGGCGACGGCTGAACTATTGCAACAAACAATCTTTGATTACCGGGGTCAAGGCAGGTTCCTACTGCACGCGTTCGTCATCATGCCCGATCACTTCCACGCGCTGATCACACCTGCCCATGATGTTTCGCTCGAAAAGACCGTGCAGTTCATCAAGGGAGGATTTTCTTTCCGCCTGAAGAGCAAGTTCGATGTCTGGACGAGAAGCTTCAACGAAACCCAGATCCTGGACGAAGAAAAGTTCCTGACCTGCGTGCGATATATCGAAGACAATCCTGTTCATGAGAGGCTCGCTCAAACACCGGAGGTCTACCCCTACACCTCCGCAGGACGTGGCCCGCTGGACCCCATGCCGCTCCACCTCCGGGCCTAAAGGCCACATTTTGGGTGGTCTTAATTCAGGGGCCTGAAGGCGATTGCCTCCCTTACCCTCCGTCTCCGCGACGCTAAAGCGTCACGGTTGGCGCTTCGCGCTGCATCGGCAAGATGAAACACCCAAACGCCCAACGAAGCGCTACGATGCCTTCTCTACGCTCTACTCTCTACACTCTGCTTTCCAACCCTCTGCCGTCCACCCTCGCTCAACCACACCACCAACCCCGTAAACAGCACCGCGCAGACCGCAAACTTAAGCGCCATGGGAGCATGAGTCGGCGAGAGAAAAGCCTCAAGCGTACCCGCAACGATCAGCAAAGGAATCGTCCCCGAGATCAGTTGCACCGCCTCATTCCCCGCCAGAGCCAGAGCCTCGCGACGCCGCAGCATCCCCGGAAAGAGAATCCCCGCACCGAGCCGCAGACCGGCGGCCCCGGCGATCATGATGCTCGGAATCTCCAGCGCCCCATGCGCAGCCATGAAGCTCACCAGGTTAAGCGCCATATGGTGCTGCGCGCAGCAGGTCAGCACCACCGCGATCTCCAGGCCGTTATTGAAGAGCAGAAATAGCGTGCCGAGGCCCGCCAGAATCCCCCCGGCAAACGTCATGAAGCAGACGCCGATATTGTTCGTCATAATCGCCGACGACGCCTGCGGCTTCGCGCTCAATACGCTATCGGTCCACATCTTATGCTGCTGAATCGTGTCCATCATCTGCGGACCGAGCATCATCGTTGCGAAGTCCGGGCGAACAATCGTAATCAGCGTTCCCAGCAACCCCGCGAGCAGGAAGACAGCGGTCGCCGCCGTCACATAGCCCGACAGCCGCCGCAGCAGCCGGGGATAGCCATAGGCAAAGAACCGCCACACACTCGCAGCAGAGATGCGCTGCCCCGAATAGACATAGTTATGCGCGCGCCCCACCAGACGGTTGAGATACTGCTCCAGCGCCCGCGAGCTGCGGTCGGCACGCGCCGAGCTCAAGTCCGCCGCGCCCTGGCGATAGAGCAGGCCCAGCTCGCGCAGCTCCGCAGGGTCGAGCGACTTCACGCCATGGCTCTCGACCTGACGCACGAGCACGTCGAGCCGGTTCCAGTTATTCTTACGAAGATCTATCCAGAGGTTTGAGATCATGTCGACTTTCGAGAGAATCGGCTTCGAGGATCAGCTTAACATTGACACACCGGAACAGGTGGACCTGCGTTTCAATGTGGCTGGCATTGGCAGCCGTTTCGTGGCGCTCCTGTTGGATATGCTGGCGATCTCCGCCGTCTATCTGATCGAATTCTTTGGCCTTCTGGCATTCGCCTCCACGCTTCCGCACGTCAGCGGCCACACCAATCTGGATACCGCGGGCAAGTGGGTTCTCGCCCTGTTCATCTTCTTCCAGTTCCTGCTGTACTGGGGCTACTTCGCGCTGTTTGAGGCCTTCTGGCAGGGACAGACGCTGGGCAAGCGCGTCATGAAACTGCGCGTCATCAAAGACTCCGGACGCCAGATCACCTTCTTTGAGGCACTCGCACGCAATCTGCTGCGCATCGTCGACTATATGCCCGCGCTTTACCTGGTCGGCGTAATCACCATGGTCTGCAATAAACGCAACAAGCGGCTGGGCGACTTCGCCGCAGGCACGCTGGTTGTGCACGAACGCATGGACGAGCAGCCTCTGCTGTACCAGACCAGCACGACGATTCTGGCGCCCACGGCCCTGCCCATGCAAACCCCGTGGCAGCAGAGTGTGCCATCGCTCTTCCCTGCCGATGCCATAACACGCCTGAACACCCAGGACCTGCTGATCATCGACACCTTCTTCGCGCGCATGCTCGATCTGCCGATGGAGACCAGGGCAACCATGGCCTACCGCATCGCCGGACAGATGGCAACGAAGATGGGCCAGCCTCTACCAGAGGGCAACCCTGAGCGGATACTGGAATCTATCGCGTACCAGATGCGCGGCAGCGGGCGCGGGTTTTAGGGAAGATTACAGACCAGGCTTAAGCTCTAGCTTTGCTTTTCTGGCTTGTCATTCCGAGCGCAGCGAGTGAATCTGCTGTCTCCCGTTTTTTGCCAGGGACTTCACAAAGGTTGTGGGCTAGCTCCAACGTAGCTCCAGTTCTAGATCACTTGTTTTCTGGTCGGTACGAACGAAGAACGGGAGACAGCAGATTCACTCGCTACGCTCGGAATGACAAGCCAGAAAAGCAAGAACAAAAACAAACCCTACCCACCGACGTATTACTAAACCAACCGTCGCCGAAACTCCGTAGGACTCACCTTACAAAGCGCCCGAAACACTCTCGCAAAGTGCTGCTGCGTCTGGAACCCACAAGCCAGCGCCACATCAAGCACACGCGCCTCCCGGCTTACCAACAACTCCTTGGCCCGCTCCACCCGCGCCCTCAGGACAAACTGATGCGGGGCCAGCCCCGCCGACTGCCGAAACATCTGCGAGAAGTACGATGGGCTCAGTCCGGCCGCCTCTGCCATCTGCAGCAGGCTCAGGTCTTCATGCAGATGTTCGTAGACGAAGCTGGTCACCCGGCGAAGCTGCACCGGCGTAAGTCCTCCACGATAAGTGCGCGGAGCACGCAACGTTCCTCGCGATTGCAGCAACGCCGCAGCCAGCGCACGCCCAAGGGAGTCCGCATAGACTCTCCCGGCCGGAGACCCCGCCGCCTGTTCAGCTTCGGCAGCCGTCACCAGCGCGCGGATTCGTTCATCCTCAAAGCGCGGTGTCTCATGCAGCTCCCGCGAACCGTTCCCCATCTCTTCGGCGACCGAGAGCATCGTGTCATCCGGTACCGTGATCAACAGCATCTGGATCGAGCTGCGCCAACGCACCCACTCTTCGATGTTTCTCCGGCACAGAATCATCTCTCCGGGCGCATAGCGGCATCGCGAGAGGTCGTACGTCCCCAGCCCGAACTCAAACTCAGCCGGAGTCAGAACCTTCGCCAGCACCTGGCTTTCGAAGAGCTGACAAACCGGCTCGGGGGAGATCTCACCGGCGATTCGCTGAAGATGGAGTGCGGAGCCCATACCTCAATCTTAGAACCGTTCCATATAGAGGCAGAAGGCTTTCCCTAAAGCTACCTCATGAACTACCTACCCATACATTGTCATCTCGACCGAAGGGGCGTTCTTTGCCGTCGTCCATTCGACTTCGCTCAGGACGGAGAGACCTGCAGCTTGCTCGTGCGGGCAGTATCGCCTCCATTCGCAAGCCTGCAGGTCTCTCCACTGCGCATGACATAAAGCCGTCATGCTACGGTCGAGATGACAATTTGTGGTGAAGCCGATAGCTAAAGAGAAGTGCTCTGAACGCCCGCAAAGAAACCGGACGATTGGACACAGAAGCGAAGAATCAGACAAATCTCCCGATCTCATCTGCGGTGTCATGGACTTGTAGTTCCAGATCCCCAAAGGAAACCCTTTTCATGAGCACCCTCCCCACCGCCCCCACACACCCTACCTACAACGTTCTCGGAGTCCTGCTTCAGTTCCTCACCACGCCCGAACAGGTCAACGACCCGATCACCGTCATGCGCGGCACCGTTCCCCCCGGAGTCGTCATTCCGCTCCATAGCCACGCCGATCCCGAAGTCTTCTACGTGCTGGACGGCGCTCTCGAAGTCTTCCAGGCCGAAGGCCCGACCGCAGGCTGGCAAACCGTGACGGCTGGCGAAATCGTTACAATCCCCGGCAACATCCGGCACGCCCTCCGCAACACCTCTCCCGCTCCAACCACCTCGATCACGGTGAGCAAGCAGGAGCTCTACAACTTCTTCCGCGAACTCGCCCAGCCCTTCGATCCCTCTGTGCCTCCCGCACCGCCCACTCCCGAGGCGATGCAGCAGCTCTTTCAGCTCGCGGCGAAGTATAAGTTCTGGCTCGCCTCGCCTGACGAAAACGCAGCGATCGGCATCTCGCTCGGATAATCCAATCGGCCGCCCCTTCCGAGGGCGGCCGAGCCGTATCTGCCGGACAGAATCGGTGATAGAAATCAGATATGTCCACCTCCGGCCTCACCACGGAAATGCTCGACCTTCTCTCCGATATCCGGCAGCTAGCTGCCACCGCACCAACGCTCGAACCCCTCCAGCAAGGCATCGTCACGGCCATCACGCAACGTCTCCCCTATTACAACTGGACCGGCTTCTACATGCTCGATCCCCACGATCCCGAGACCCTCGTGCTCGGGCCGTTCGTAGGTGCTCCGACCACCCACGTCCGCATTCCCGTAACGGAGGGCATCTGCGGCGCAGCCGTGGCCTCTGGCGAGACCGTCATCGTCGACGACGTACACTCCGATCCCCGCTACCTGTCCTGCTCCATCGACACCAGGTCCGAGATCGTCGTCCCCATCTACGTCCAGGGGAAGGTGATTGGCGAGATCGATATCGACAGCCACGACTCCGCCGCCTTCACCAACGCGGACCGCGATTTTCTCGAAGAAGCCGCACAGATCGTCGGAGCCTATATCGAGCAGCATCCCGCTTAGTGATCCCCTCCTGAAAACCAAATCGCCCCCAAATCCGTAACCAAAGAGGGCGTTGGTGCGTCAGATATCCGCGGACAGGAAAGACCCTCCCTCCGCAGTTCCCCTTTGCGAAGGGTCAAAAGGAATGGGTGAAACCCATGCTCTTACTTCTACTGGCGTACTTTGGTGGCATCCTCACCATTCTCAGCCCGTGCATTCTGCCGGTGCTTCCATTCGTATTCGCGCGTTCCGACCAGCCCTTTCGTAAGAGCGGACTTCCTCTGCTGGCGGGCATGGTCGTCACCTTTGCGCTGATCGCCAGCCTCGCCACCGTCGGAGGCGGCTGGGCCATCCGCGCCAACCAGTTCGGTCGCGCGGCAGCCTTGGTTCTCTTCGGAATCTTCGGCCTCACGCTGCTCTTCTCCTCGCTCGCCGAGCGCCTCTCGCGCCCCTTCGTTCGCCTTGGCAACAGCCTCTCGCAGGGCTCCGGCGCAGGCCCCAGCGTCGCCAACTCGTTTCTGCTCGGCATCGGCACCGGCCTGCTCTGGGCGCCTTGCGCCGGACCGATCCTTGGACTGATCCTCACCGGTGCTGCCCTCGGCGGAGCCAGCGCCCACACCACCGTCCTGCTCCTCGCCTACGCCGCAGGTGCCGCCACCTCCCTGACGCTCGCGCTGCTCGCCGGTGGCCGCGTCTTCTCTGCGATGAAGCGCTCGCTGGGAGCCGAAGAGTGGATTCGCCGCATCCTCGGCGTCGCCGTCCTCGCCGGCGTCGTTGCCGTGGCCTTCGGCCTCGACCGCGGAGTCCTCACCCGCCTCTCGCTCGCCAGCACCTCCGGCCTGGAGCAGCGGCTCGTCGACCGCCTGCACTCCCAGAACGACCAGATGATGGCCCGCAACCCACAGGGCACACCCGTCTCAAGCGAGATGACCGGCCCCTCAACTGGCGGTTCCGCCTCCGGCGATGCTCTCTCCCAGATCAACGGCGCGACGGCGTGGATCAACTCTCCCCCGCTGACGCCGGATTCCCTGCGCGGCAAGGTTGTGCTCGTCGACTTCTGGACCTACTCCTGCATCAACTGCATCCGCAGCCTGCCCTACATCAAGGCCTGGTATGCCAAGTACAAGGACGACGGCCTCGTCGTCATCGGCGTCCACACCCCCGAGTTCCCGTTCGAGAAGGATGAGGCCAACGTTCAGAAGGCCGTGCGCGATCTCGGCGTTCTCTACCCCGTCGCGATGGACAACGACTACCGTATCTGGCGCAACTTCAACAACCAGTACTGGCCCGCGCATTACTTCATCGACGCCACCGGCCACATCCGCTACCACCACTTCGGCGAGGGCAACTACGACGAGTCGGAGAAGTGGATTCGCGGCCTGCTCGAAGAGGCCAACCACAAGCCACTGCCCGATGCCGCCACCCAGGTAGCGGCCACCGGAGCCGAGGCCGCAGCCTCCGACGACACGCAGTCTCCGGAGACCTACATCGGGTACGAGAGAGCGCAGAACTTTGCCTCCCCCGATGGGTTTAACCAGGACGACATGCAGCTCTATCGAGCCCCGGCCAAACTCCAGAAAAATCAGTGGGCGCTTGAGGGCAACTGGCTTGACGAAAGCCAGATCGCCACGTCTCTCGCGCCGGCAGGCGGCAGCATCCTCTACCGCTTCCACGCACGCGACCTGCATCTCGTCCTGGGTCCATCAAAGGACGGCAAACCCATCCGCTTCCGCGTCACACTGGACGGCAAAGCCCCCGGCGCGGACCACGGTGTAGACACAGACGCGGAGGGCTATGGCACGGTGACGGAAAACCGTCTCTACCAGTTGATCCGCCAGCAGGGCTCCATCCAGGACCGCACCTTCCGCATCGAGTTTCTCGTTCCCGGCGTTCAGGCGTACGCCTTCACCTTCGGCTAAAAATTAGCCTCAAGCGTCTATAGAAAAGAGGAATCAATCATGACAGACCATCGGCAAGAGCAGTCAGATCTTCAGATGACTGGAGCGACGCACACACAGCGTCCCAGCCGCCGCACCTTCCTCGCCACGGCAGCAGGGGCCTGCGGAGCCGTCGCACTCTGGTCGCTCCACAAGTCGTCCCCCCTCGCAGTAGAAGCCAAGGGGGAAAGCCAAACAGGCCCCGTCACCCTCATCCAGTTCTCGGATGCCGGGAAGAAGATCGGCAAAGTCACTGTCCCCCGCGTCGTAAAGACGGACGCTGAATGGAAGCAGCAGCTTTCGCCGATCTCCTATGACGTGACGCGCCACGCAGGCACCGAGCGCGCCTACACCGGCAACTCCTGGGATCTCCACGACCGGGGCCTCTTCCGCTGCATCTGCTGCGACAACGCAATCTTCACCTCAGATACCAAGTTCGACTCCGGCACCGGCTGGCCCAGTTTCTGGATGCCCATCGCCAAGGAGAACATCATCGAAAATACCGACAGCACCTTCGGCATGGACCGGACAGCCGTCTCCTGCCGCCAGTGCGACGCCCACCTGGGCCACGTCTTCGACGACGGCCCCCGCCCCACCGGCCTGCGCTACTGCATGAACTCAGCCGCCATGCGCTTCGTAAAATTCGCATAGGCACCTTATCGGCAAAGAGCTACGAGAGATTCAGCACCGAGGCAATCAATCCTCAACGCTGAATTCCTCGTAGCTCTTAGCTCAACAGTCCCCTTCTACCTCCGCAGCCGTTACCCGCACCGAACTCACTCCGCCCCAAAATAATCCCGATAATGATGGCGACACCCCGGATTAAACCCTGCACCACAGTTCGGGCACACATTACCGCAATCCATATACTCCCGCACGCTGAGCACCTCCCCGCACGCCCCACACAACACCGCTGGCTCGTCCCACTCGCTGCGAGGCCACACCTCGATCTCATGCTCTGCCAGCGCATGATGGCAGTCTTTGCACGCGTAGAAGACGCCGCAGCACTTCATCTTGATCGCGATAATGTCGACCGAACTGTTGTAATGCGCACAACGGGTCTGCGCGTCCAGATCGATTCCGTGTACTTGAGGCCGAGAATCGGGCATGCCTTTAGAGTAGAACCTGAAGCCAATATTCTCTATCCCGGAGACCCAGGATGACCGTAACGGAAGACCAACGAGCCGCAGAGCTGCTCGAAGCACAGACCAAGGCGGCACAGCTCTTCCGCGAAGTGGAAGCCCGCGGGCTGGTCCGTCCCGGCATCACCGAGAGCCGCCTGAACGAAGAGATCTACACCCTGGCGAAGGAGCTTTTCGGCATCTCAACCTACTGGCATAAGCGCATCGTTCGTGCCGGTAAAAATACCCTGCTCCCCTATGCTGAAAACCCTCCCGACCTTGCCCTCGGCGAAGACGATATCCTCTTCCTCGACCTGGGCCCCGTCTTCGAGCAGTGGGAGGCCGACTTCGGCCGCACCTTCGTGCTCGGCTCCGACCCCGCAAAGCTCAAGATGCAGCGCGACATCGCCCAGGCCTTTGCAGAGGGCAAGAAGCACTTCCAGGAGACGCCGGATATCACCAGCAGCGAGCTCTTCCACTACGCCCACTCCCTGGCGGCAAAGTTCGGCTGGGAGTTCGGAGGCCCCATCGCCGGACACCTGATCGGTCAGTTCCCTCACGAACGCATCGCCGACGACAAGGTAACGCTCTACGTTCATCCCAAAAGCAACCTGACCATGCGCTCCCAGGACGAAGAAGGCCGGCAGCGACACTGGATTCTGGAGATTCATTTTGTGGATAGGGAACGCCAGATCGGCGGCTTCTTCGAAGAGCTGCTTACCGTCTGACCGGCAATAGATTGAACTCTCTGCTCAACCCCTCATAGCTCTTAGCTGATTGAAACCCCACCGAGTGCATTCTCAGCCAAGACCTACAAAGAACTGAGTACTTCTTCGCGGGCGCGGCATCGTTTATTTAAAACGCTGTCAGACAAGCGTTAGTCTAGAAGAAATTCTATTGACACACGGATTCCCCACCTGATAGTGTTCCGCTACCAAAAGTTTTTAATGTTCCTTTAGCAACCCTGACTCCACCTTCCCGAAGGAGCAGCAACGATGCAGGCCGCACCCGTTTCCAGAAAACGAAATATCGGCAGCTAAGTCATCCTCTCGCTCCACCAGAGCAGATGATTCCGTTTCATCCCGAAAATGCCAGACCCCGAGCTCTCTTCTCGTCGGGCCATAAGGAGTCCTGTGCTCAAGGACTGCTCTCTTCTATGGCATAACCACCCTCTCTACCCACAGCAAGAAGGAGGCAATATGTCACGCATCCGCATGGCCGCAGGTTCCTTTGTTGAGTTGCTCGGTCAACGCTGCTTCATCTCCCGGTTCGTTCTCTTCCTCGCAATGGCCTTACTGGCTCCCTTCACCCTGTTGCACGCGCAAACCACCTACGAAGGCAACGCCAGCGCCAACGCGCTTGAGGGCACGGCTGTATCAGAAGCCTGTTCCGGATGTCTGAACGGCACGCGTATCGGCAATATCGGAAACGGCAACGCCAACTATCTCCGCATCAAGAACATCAGTGTTCCTACCACCGGCACCTACACGGTCACGCTGTACTACACGGAAGGCAGCGACGGCGGAGCCCGCTCCTTCACCCTCCAAATCAATAATGGCGCAGGGCCGACTCTAACCAATCTGACGGGCAGCAGTTGGACAGCTCCCGCAGCCCCGGTCACCTTCCAGGCCAACTTCACCGCCGGCAGCGGTAATTCCGTAGGATTCTTCAATGCGACAGGCTCTGCCCCCGATGTCGACCACATCGTAGTAAGCGCCAGCAGCGGCGGCGGTGGCGGCACGACCGGTTCCCCGTTGCTGATCGGCTATGTGCCTGACTACAACGGAAGCTTCGCCACCTATGCAACAAGCATTAACTTCTCCAAGATGACGCATCTGAATCTCGCGTTTGGAGTTCCGCCAACCTGCAGCGGCACCTGCACCGCGAGCAGCAATATGACCTTCTCCCTCAACCAGAGTGACTCCGCTATCGCCGCGCTCGTCAACGCAGCCCACGCAGCCGGAGTCAAGGTGCTGCTCTCCATCGGCGGTGGTGGCGGCGACCAGCAGATTATTCAGTTCTACAACGCGGGCCTTTCAACGCAGCTAGTGAACTCGCTCGCGACGTATCTCACTGCGCATAACCTGGACGGAGTCGATCTGGACATCGAAGACCCCAATAACATGGGCACTCCCTACGGCACCTTTGTAAGCGCACTCGTCTCCAAGTTCCGGCCGGAGGGCAAAGTAATCTCCGCTGCTGTAGCGGAATATCTCCAGAGCGCGATGCCGGACTCAGCCCTGCATCAATTTGATTTCGTCAACGTCATGGTCTATTCGAACTACTCCGACGCCCAGGCTGGCCTGCAATACTACGCGGTAACAAAGTCCGTACCGAAGAATCAGATCACACTCGGAGTACCATTCTTCGGCCAAAGCTCCGACGGCAATACGGAAGAGGAATACAACACCATCCTGGCGGCTTATCCCAACGCCTGGCAGTCGGACGAAGTTAGCGGCGGCTCACTCGATGGCGGAGAGGCTCTCTTCTACGTCGGTGAATCAACAATGGCGCAAGAGACGCAGCTAGGCGCACAATACGGCGGCGTGATGATCTGGGAACTCACAGGAGACGCCCCAGCTCCCCATTCCCTGTTGACTGTAGTCCAAAACAACCTATAGCCCGCAGCGGTGGGGCGGAGAGATTCGAACTCCGCCCCACCGCTTAGAGCAAAACCTCAATGTAATTTCTTCGACAAACTAACGACTCATCCCACCAGGTAGTGTCTGACGAATCGACGGCTACGTTTTTGCTGTTGTCTCTGAGATAGGCCCGGGCTTTAGCCTGGGCATTATGGAATAAACACGAATGGGGCTTCAGCCCCTGGGATAGCCTTCCTCTCTTGGCCTCTCTACCTGCGGAGAGGAGAGCCTATCCCAGGGGCTGAAGCCCCATTTATCGCCTGTCTGAATATCCGGGCTAAAGCCCGGACCTATCTCAGAAGCAAAGACAAAAACAAAAGCCCTATCTCCGATTCGTCAGACACTACCTAAAGCATCCTCAGTGCAATGACACTGACGTCTTTGTCAGGTGCCTGCGGCGGGAGTGTAATCTGCAAACCGCTATCCGACTGTTGGAAAACGAGTCTCTGATTGTTGCTCAGCAGTCGTGCTGAAACAACCTTTGGCTTAACGCCGGTGATCGTGAGCGATGCCGAGGGCCAATCGAAGACGTGAAGAAATAGAACATTGTCTTTCGCCGTAGTACGAAAGCCAGCATTACCCTGGATCGGTCCAAAGGTAGTTCCGTAGATGGACTCACCATTGACGGTCAGCCAATCGCCAACACGGCGTAAGCGCTCCTGAAACTCTGCCTGAATCGTCCCATCGGGCTGTGGACCAACGTTGAGAAGGAAGTTGCCACCACGGCTGACGACTTCGACAAGGGCACGAATAAGATCCTGCGCCGATTTGTAGTGATGATCATGCGCGTTATAGGCCCACGTGTCGTTGATCGTCATGCAGGTCTCCCAAAGCTGAAAATCTGCCTGTCTGGGTGCGCTTAGGGGAGATCCCTTTTCAAGGTCGGCGCCAGGACCATGCGCACGCATTCCCTTCGTGGGAATCACCTTCGGGATGAACTGCTCAGGGGTAACAAAGTCGCCGGGAACACCGATGCGATCGTTGACGAGGGTCGCAGGCTGCAGCGTACGGATCATGTCGAGCACGCGCCGGCCATCATACTTTTCCTGGTGATCGAGACCGTCGAACCATATCACCTTCACATCGCCATAACGTGTGAGCAACTCGGTCAGTTGCAGCTGCATGTACTGCAGATACGTAGGCCATTCAGGGCGCTCAGGCTGACCATGCCAGGTCTCACTCGCCGGCCTGGAGGTATCGCGAAAGCCGGGATGATGCAGGTCAGGAGGAGAATAGTACAAACCAAGAGGCATCGATCGCCGGGCGCAGGCGTCCGCGAGTTGCTTGACGATGTCTTTCCCATAGGGCGTGTTGGTGATCTTGTAGTCGGTATAGGCTGAATCGAACATGCAGAAACCGTCATGGTGTTTGGTGGTAAAGACCATGTACTGCTGACCGGCTGCACGTGCCAGATCGATGAAGCTGTCGGGATCGTAGTTGACGGGATTGAATCGCTTGTGAAGAGCGACATACTCAGCTTCGCTGATCCCTCCCGGTTTTGGAGTCATGATGGGCCAGGAGGCCTCAACACTAGCGAGCGAGTAAGGCCCCCAATGAATAAACATGCCGAACTTCGCCGCGCGATACCAGGCGGTACGCACGTCCTCCGGACATTCTCCGAAGGCCAAATGCGGGATAAACGGCAGTGAAGCTGTAGCGAGGGAGCGACGAAGAAATTGGCGACGGCTTGCAATATAAGCGCTCATGCGCTATCGACAATATCTTTCGAAAGCGTCGATCGTCAAACGAACCCGCCACAAACAGGAACATCCGAGAAACACACCTAAAGCGGCCCGATCAAAATATTGAATTGAGCGCTCAAATCATTCAATACCTGGGCGGGTGGTCCAGGTCTGAGCCGGAAAAAAATGGGTGCCCCACATCTCGTTTTGAGATGTGGGTTGTAGGACATGCCGAGGGTTTTGTTGGATAACAGCCGATGAATCGAACATTGCGCTCAGGAGATCATGCCACGTCAAACGCCCACGTCTCAGAAGCGAGACGTGGGGCACCCACATCTGTAGCGCAAGTTGAGATCTTGGCCATCCGCCCTCTCGACTTTCTGGGCAGGCCCAGAGACCATCGCGCGCGTCGTTCGCCAGGGCCTCTACGCTGCGAACCCGTCGTCAAACGAAAAGTCGCAAGTCCCAATATGGAACGGCACAAGTAAGAAGCAGGGTGAATTAGGTTTCAGTCGCGCAGGCCTGATAGAACGTTTGCATGTCTACGTTCCAGTTCTCCGACGCTTCAAAACTGCTTTTACCCGCCGCAGTATCGCTTATGGTTGCGGTAATTGGGGCGATACTCACTTGGGCAAGAGATCTTGGCCGCAGCGCTAGACGACTCCGTCTACTCGACGAATCCACTAAGCGCATAGAGTTTTGGCATCGCTGGTTGGAGACATTGGGAACAACTTCGAACGCGACTCTCCAGGATAAAAGAATGGCAGAAGCTGACATCCGGCGAACCGCCAGTTTAGTCAAGAAAGTTTTTGACAGTTGGCCTCTTCCAAAGGAATGGACAGCAGAAAGCTTCCTGAGCTACCGCGCAAATCTATCCGCATGGCGTAGAGCTTTGCTTATTTATCGGCAGCCTATTTTGGAAGCTCATTTTTATCGCACGATGGCATTCACAATGTTTGCCTCTTTTGCGTTCATTGTCATGGGCATAGTATTCCTTAGCGCGCATCCAACTCATCGCATGAGAGTGCAAACATATCCTTGGGAGAGCCTCACCGTTTCGGCGGTGTACCTAATGCTCTCATTAGCTTTTCGCACCTCCGCCGTTCGCAGGGAAACTGCAATCTTAGTGAAGAAAAGCAATCAGGAGTTAATGTTTGAACGCTCCCCTGCGCCCAAATCGAATTTGGAGAAAGAGCTTCAAAGGCGAAGATTGAAAGATCTCTACCAAAGGGAGCGTAGCCAGCCACCCGCCACTGAACATATAGAAATTGCTCCCAATGAATTAAATCCATGAACATGCGAACAGTAAAGTTTGCATGTTTCTGTTGTATCTTAGAGAACGCCAACACTTACTTAATCTGAATCGTTGAATATCTGGCAGTAATGCCAGATTCCGGCGGAAGCTGCGGGTGGTTGCAACCACATACACATCCGAAAGTGATGTATAGTTCCAGCGTCTTTGTAAGTGATTTCGTTCAATACAAACGCAATCTTTGTACCAGTTTTCAATGCGTCAAGATCATCTTGAGTAAACGCAATACGTTCCCATGTGTCAGACCATTCAGAGTCCGTAATAAATTCCTCTGTCCCGGCCCCGACCGTGTGAACGTTTGAGGCATCTGGTTTCGGCCCGTTAAAAGCCTTCTTTTCTCTCTTGACTTCCTCTGCAAATTGAGTCAAAACGGCTTTTTGTGTTTCGGGTTTATAGTCGTCTTTCAAGAATGCGACCGCTGCTTGATCTACCAGTTGAATCGAGTTCGGCCCTGTATTTTTATAATGGATATTGAACGCAATTGCTGATCCTGCGATAAAGTCACTACCCTCTATCCCTGCGGTATTCGGCCCCGTAAATTTTGGACCTCCAGCAAGAACAATGTAGCTTCTGGGCGATGGTACTGCTGTTCGGGAGACTTCTTCTGAAACCGTCCAATTTTCACCTAAATCATGCAATTTTTCTTTCATCCATGCAGCGGGTGGCATCTTCGTGCCAGCTAGAATCTCAGGATCAATCGGATCATGCGAAAGTATATATTCATTACGCAACGTAGTTTCGATTCCACGTCTACGATCAGCCTCGGTCATACGACCAGTCCCCCGCTCCTCGATCAGGAAATTGCTGAGCTTTGTGTTTTGACTGCCGACTGCATCCAACTTTGCCCCCAAGGTATTGATTTCTGCTTTATGAGAATTCTCACCCCGGAGACGAACGGCGGTGAGTACAGCAGTTCCTACCAATGCGATGACTATGAGAACAAAGCAGGCGACGATGTGTGCGGTTTCCTTCTTGGGCGGGATGAAGGACATAATTATCCCCACAATCGCCAACAAAATCGGAGTTGAATCTGCGAGAACAGGAAGTGAAAGGTCTGTCCCGAAGTGGTGCCACAATAGTGCCGCAACACAAAACAGCCCAAGGGAAATTGAGCCCAAGATCTTGAAGACCTTGTGGAGATACCGAAAGCAGATCCGCCAGCGCAGAAGGCGTAGGTATGCCGACCTTTGCACGTAATGGCTATCTATCATGCGAGCTATCCTCGCATGGCGCACGCCACACGTAAAGGCGATAATCTTCATCCCCAGGTCATAGGTTCGCCAGATCTGAACATAGGCATCCACGGCAACATCCATCGTGCATTCAGATCGCTTCGGTAAAGCATTAAAATCAAAGAGGCCATCCCATAACGGACTGGCCTCTTTTCGTGTTCGGGATACCGGAAAGCGACGGAAGTCTTCCGCGAGTGTGAGAGTATGGCTGACATGCTCGCCCCTCTACTCATGCTCGCTCTCAGTGCCAACTCCCCGACTATCCCGGAAAATGACCGTGGCTCTTACCTATATCGGGCCTGCCAGGGCGCAATACGTTATAACGACGCCGGATCGTCGGGAACTACCTCCGATGCCATGCAATCCATTCGATGCGTTAGTTATTTGAGTGGCTTCCTCGACGCGATGGACCTCGCTGGTCTTAAGGCCATCTGCGCTAATGGTGCATCGATGGGTACTGTAGCGCGCGTTTACATTGCTTACATGACAGCTCATCCCAAACTCATGGACGTGGAGATACCAGTTGGTGTGAGTGAATCGCTGCTGGATGCCTATCCCTGCGCAGTTCCTAAGAAGTGAGTGGACCTTCGAGGAACAGCCGAAGTATCTGTTGAGGCGGGGTGGATGCCCTAGCTCGGACTTTGATCATTAGAGTCAAAGCCATCTTTGGGGACTGGACAGTTCGTCCACCCCCTCAATGAAGCAACAGGCAGCAAGTCCAGACCATCCCTCGAAAACACTTTTCCCAGTCGCCAAATCTTGAATATGTATCCAAACTGAATGAGATGTGTGCCCCCAAAGACGTCCTCATAGTTACACGTACCCCAGAGATGAATGTGTAAGTTTTTGGCGAGCGGAACTAGAGAACTCCATATGGTCGAAGAGATGGGCAGAGTGACTTTGGCTGACTCAGTGTTGGCGAGCACTATGCTAACGCCGGACGAGTCTCGCTTTTCAGAATTAGGTCTATCTTCGCTATCGGAGATCTCGCACCACGTCTCAAGCCTGACATTGAGAGCGTGGGTGTATCCATAGTTCCGAATATTCACATCTATGGTGTCCCAAGGAATGTCCATCTGGAATTCCGTAATGTTCTGTGGCTCCAACGTGAGACGCGCTCGCTCCTTACTGATCATCAGATCGCTCTGTTCTTTCAACAAATCGGCTTGCCGCCGAATAGCATCGAGAGTGTTTTGGGCAGTAATTGCAGCGTCAGCAGCAGACTTGCGAGCGTCCTTGGCTTGGGTATCCATGAGATCGGCTTGACGCTTGATGGGCTTAAAGGTGAGCCAAGCTATGAAAGCATAGAGCGCCGTGATGTACACAATGACCCATTCGGGCCTTTCAAACCTTGGCAGGGACTTCTCAGCAAACGCTTCAGGCTTGATAGGGGTTGGGGGTTGGCTATCAGAGACGGGAAGCGGTGGGTCAATAACCACATGCGTTGGCGGAACTGGCTGCTGGGGTTGACTGGGCTTGCTCTGTGCCGCGTTACTACCACCCTTTTGCTGTTCAAAGGCGTATAGCCGTCCACACAGGCATGTGACGAACACGACCGCTAGAACCAATCGCTTCAGCATGATTTCGTAATTGTACTCAAACACCGTGAATCAAAGGCCAGCCCAGAGGAATTGGCCTTTCGTTGTGTTCTGCCGGATTCGTTCTATTTTCAGAATACTATTGCTCTCTCTACAGGAGCGGGCACGGCGACAGGGCCGTGGGTACCTCCAAGTGTGTCTGAAACAGTAATCGCGAAGCGGTTAGAGTCAGTCTGTCCATCGGCAATTGAGGCAATTCCTGGAAATGCCAACCACCCAACTTCACGTTTTCCTCTTGGGAGCAATGGCGGGGCACTACGCAGAAGGTTTTCGACACGCAGTATCCCGATCTTTTCGGCTGTTACGACGCCACTTTCATTCCCTTGCACGCTGATTTGTTTCACCGAAGAGTCATAGAGACTCACGGCCAGAAATGCTTCATTTGCGTGGATTTCATTGTCTGTAGCTCTGTCGTGGTCAATCAACCGAGCTGACCTCATTCCAGATTCAATCAGCGAGCGATTTACTAGCGAACACTCTACAAAAAGAAAAGCGTTCTGCTGTGAGTACACAGACCGCACAATCTCAAGGTGAAACTTTGGACCATTGTTCTTCTCAATCTCTATGAGCAGCTTTGCATGTTCGTCTCTCCACGCCAAAGCTAAAGCAACGATTATGGATAAATCGGCTATGGCGAAGGAAGATCTAATGAGCCAATGATTGTCTTTTTGAAGTGCGAGGGCGTACATGCCGACGATATTGGATACGGCGCAACCCATAAGCGCCCACCAATGACTCAGGGTTGCACGGAACAAATCTTTGATCCATCGCATACTGCCGATAGTCGCAGCACAACCCCTATCCGGTCAAAACATTCCTGAATCCGTGATGCAAGGCCGTGACGTCCGCTTCGCGGCTGCGTGCTCGATCAGGGAGCCGGTAGCGAGCCGCCGAAGCCTGACGGACGTATCCCGAGGCCTACCTGCGGGTATGGCCTAGCGGGCTACCCAAGGGCTACCCGAAATCAGCATTCCGGCGTATAACGGCGGGTAACGCTCGATAACGAGCCAAACACGCCAAAACCGCATGTCTATTGGGTTTTATGAGGATTTACAGGGAATCTAGATGGTCGGGGCGGAGAGATTCGAACTCCCGACCCTCTGCTCCCAAAGCAGATGCGCTACCAGGCTGCGCTACGCCCCGACTTCCACCATTATCGCATTTGAAAACAGGCTTGACCACACCCTGCTACCGTGACCGAGTAAGAAGCAGATTCCCTGCGGGAATGACAACCGGAAAAACAAGAACGTCAAACACTATCCCTCAACAGCTTTGGACACAGCCATACTCTCGGTCTTTTTACCACCCATTCTCGGTCTTTCTTTACCACCCATACGTCCGCACATCATGCGCCAGCGCATGGCCGATCCACAGCAGCAGCAGGAACGGCAGCATCGCCAGCGCGATCAGTCCCAGTGCGAGAAGCCCCATGAACAGCCAGTCGTGCCAGGTGTCGCGTGCAGGCCCGTACAGGCTGCTCTCCAGCAGATGGTAGTTGCGCCGGTTCGCTCGCCAGCCGATGTCGAACAGATTGCCCAGCACCGGCACCATGCCCACGCCGACCTCGATCACCAGGTTCACCACCATGCGGGCGATCGTGACCATCGGCACTCCGCGAAAGAACGCCGCCAGCACGATGATGCAGCTCGCCGCTCCCCCGGCAAAGTCTCCTATGCCGGGGACGAACCCGATAATGCCGTCGAGCCCGAAGCGGATGCTCGTGCCGGGGATGCGGAACCAGGTGTCCAGCACCCGGGAGAGCAGGTCCAGGTTCTCGTCGCGGAACGCCCCGCCCCCGCCGCCAAAGCGTTTGTGAGGAGCCTGGCCCGGCGTGAAAATCTCAGGTTCTGTCGTCTTCCGGTTCATCAGGGGGTCCCTCGCTTCGTTTCCACACCTGTTGGATGCTACAATCATCTTCGATACGGCGGCTATAGTTCAGTGGCAGAACGCCGCTCTGTGGCAGCGGATGTCGTGGGTTCGAACCCCACTAGCCGCCCCAATCACTCTCTTCTTCTGTAAACCGACGCCCAGGTCGGCGATCCAGTCCAGCGTCCGAGAGACCTGCTTGCCGCGAGCCCCAAAATTCAACGCCGTTGTCGCTGCGTCGCTCGCGCCTTCGCCCGCCAATCTCTTCACAGGAACCTCCGGCTGGGCCTATCCCACATGGAAGCCTGAATTCTACGCGGCAGACGTACCCTCGCGTGCCTTTCTGCACGTCTACGCCTCCCTGCTGACCTCGGTTGAGGTGAACTACACCTTCCGCACGCTCCCCACACCGACGCAGCTACAGGGCTGGCTGGACGCAACGCCCCCTGGCTTTCGCTTCAGCTTCAAGGCTCCGCAGCGGATCACCCACTTTCAGCGGCTGCGTAACAGCCAGGAGGCCGTTGCCGAGTTCGTCGCAGCGCTCCAGCCTGCACGAGAGGCCGGCAAGCTCGGGCCGCTGCTGTTTCAGCTTCCTCCCAACTTCGCCGCCGATCCCGCAAGGCTGAAGGACTTTCTCGCCCTGCCCGCGTTCGACGGCTCCCTGCCGCTCGCGTTTGAGTTCCGCCACCCAAGCTGGTTCAGCGAAGAGACCTACGAGATCCTCCGCCAGCACAACGCCGCGCTCTGCGTCGCCGAAAGCAACGACCTGGCCAGCCCAGACGTCCGCACGGCAAAGCATCGCTGCTACCGTCTGCGGCGTGATGGCGGCTACTCCCCTGCCGAGCTCAACGCCTTCGCGGCCCGTTTTACGGCACTCGCCAAAGAGGGCGAGGTCTTCGTCTACTTCAAACACGAGGACGAGCCCACAGGAGCCCTGAACGCGCTGGCGATGCTGCGCCGCGCCGCCGAACTTGCCGACTTATCCGGCGCGGGGGTGCGGTAATGGCATCGCCCCCCTGGCCTGCAGGCTATCCCGAGTTCCAGACCCGGCGCTGGCTCTCCAACGGCCACCTGCAGACCATCTTCGGAAACTTCCTCCCCCGGCCCAACCACCTTCCCCGCCCCGTGGCGCAGTTGGTCGAAGTCTCCCCCGCGCACGGCACGCAGATCTCCAGCCAGGTGCTGTGCGAGTGCCACTGGCAGCCGCTGCCGGAGCGGCCTCAGCGTCCGACGGCGATCATCGTGCATGGGCTGGAGGGCTCATCGCGCTCGCAGTACGTCGTCGGCAATGCGAACAAGCTGTGGCAGGCAGGCTGCAACGTGATCCGCATGAACATGCGCAACTGCGGCGGCACCGAACGCCTCACGCCGACGCTCTACCACTCCGGCCTGTCGGGCGATGTGGGCCGCGTGCTGCGTTTCTTCATCGAGACACAGGGGCTGCAGTCGGTCTCGCTCATCGGCTACTCGATGGGCGGCAACCTCGTGCTGAAACTTGCCGGCGAACTCGGCGCGGACGCACCCCCAGCCCTGCGCAGCGTGATCGGTGTTTCACCTGCGGTCGATCTGGGTGTCTCTGCGGACGCTCTGCATACATGGCAGAACCGCATCTATGAGCGCCGCTTCCTGAACGCGCTGCTGAAGCGCTTCCGCCGCAAGGCGATGCTCTTTCCTCGCGCCTTCGATCCGCAGCGCGGCACGTACATCACCTCGGTGCGAGAGTTCGACGACCGCATCACCGCGCTCTACTCCGGCTTCCGCAGCGCGGACGACTACTACTACCGCGCAGCAGCGGCTCGCGTGCTCGACCAGATCGCGGTTCCAGCGCTGCTGCTCCACGCCTGCGACGATCCCTTCATTCGCTTCACCGAGGAGACCCGCGCCGTCATCGCCGCCAATCCGCACCTCACGCTGCTCGAAACCGAGCACGGCGGCCACTGCGCCTTTCTCGCCCCGCCAGACCCCACGAACGGCAACGACGGCTACTGGGCCGAGCACACGGCCATGCGATTCGTTCTCGCCCACGCCTGAGTTAAGACCACACTGAGTTAAAGATTTTCCGGCTCTCTGCCGTATGCTAGAGAATGATGCTCGCAGACTGGACCGCCGAATGCTCCGCCGACGCGCCAACACTTGTCGTTCCATGGTCCGATCCTGACAGCACGGCGCACTTCGTCGATCTGCGCGCCGAACCCTACGACATCGCCGAGATTCCTGAAGCCGAGCGATTCCCTCCCCTGGGCCGCGCCCTGCGAGCCCTGAACGCAACGCGCTCGCCCTTCCTCACCGCCAAGTGCGACACCTGGCAGATGTCCGCCACCTCCCATGCCGACGATCTCGAGGCGCTACGGATGGAGCTCGACCTCGATCCCGAGGCCACCCACTTCGGCTTCGCAAGCTACATCGATCTGTTGTGGCGCGAGCGGCCTGTCTTCGCTTCGGCGCACCAACAGCAGGACAGGCTCGACCGCATCGTACGCCGCGCACAGCGCCTGCCGCACAACGCCGCCGCACTGGAGTGCGTGCTGCGCCCCGCCCTGCTCGACCTCAACGGCCCGCTTGAAGGCTTCGCCGTAACGCTGTATGTAACGGCTCTGGGAACCGACGCCGAAGAGGCTCTGCATCGCTGGGCGGCGGCGCTGGAAGATGTTGTTGCTTTGTTGCGCGGCAAAGAGCTTGAAGCAACGCGCGGCTCGGCTACAATCGATGGAGCGGATGCGTTCCCCTTGCGCGTCCGGCACGTCGGCTGAAATAAGCCACACCACAGGGGCGAGTAGCTCAACTGGATAGAGCACCGACCTTCTAAGTCGGGGGTTGCAGGTTCGAGACCTGCCTCGCCCACCATCTCAGCCCTGGCACTACGGCTGTATTGATTACAAACCCACCCAAAATCTTGTCATTTCGACCGACCAACGGGAGTGGGTTCCTATCTGCTGAGCCCTAGTGTCTGTCATCAAACTGCTTCCGGAATGAAGTGAAATGGCGCAAACAGCTTGTTTCGGCACTGTTTCGTTAAGGGCCTGGCTTCAGCCAGGCCACAAAGGCGGCTCCACAGGAGCGTACCGCTCTGCCGAAGGCGGGAGTGGAGGCGCAGCCGCAACGACTGAATTGCTTTCTTTGGTTGCTGCGAGACGGGTAGCCACATCCACGAAGGTGTCTGGGTTGTTCCTTGTGCAATCTGGGCCGCACGAAGGAAGGCAATTCAATCGTTCCGGCTGCGCCTCCACTCTGGCCTTCGGCAGAAAGGTATGGCCTTTGGCCTGCTACTTATGGCATGGCTGAAGTCATGCCCTTAACGAAACAGTGCCACAGCAAACTATTTGCGCAGTCCGACTTCATCCCAGAAACAATTGGATGACAGACCCTAGGCAATCTCCATCTCGCTCGGCGGGATGCTCGGCCCGCTCTGCGGATGTCTGCGGCTGTACCCCGTTGCGTGACGCACGCCGGCCAGAACGATCAGACCGATCTCCAGCGCGCAGACACCGTTCCACTCCCAGCGCGACCAGGCCAGGCTTGCCAGGGCTGAACCGATCGCTCCGCCGATGAAGTACATCGTCATGTAAATCGTATTCAGTCTGCTTCGCGCCAACTCTCCCAGGCCGAAGATCCGTGTCTGGTTCCCCACCTGCATCATCTGCATGCCGAGATCCAGTGCCAGTACGCCGAACACCAGGAACACCATGTGCAGGGTCGTCGAGACATGAAAGCCCTCGCACAGCCAGATCCACAGGTAGCAGAATGTCATGATCCCCCCGGCCAGCGTCACCACAAACCGCGTGCCATGCCGGTCGGAGAGCCTGCCCGCAAAGGGAGCCACCATGGCACCCGCGGCGCCCACCACACCAAAGGTCCCGGCAACGCCCGGCCCCATTCCATAGTGCTTTGAGAGCACGAACGCGAGCGTAGTCCAGAAGCAGCTGAAGGTCGCAAAGGTCAGGCCGCCGATCGTACCCGCCTCTCGCAGCAGGGGCTCGTCCCGAAACAGCGTCCAAAGAGACCGCAGGGTTTGCTTATAGGTCAAATCCTGATGCGGCTGCGAACGCGGCATGACCTTGTACAGGACGGGCACAAAGATGGCATTCATCAGGGCAGCCGCAAAAAACACCGAACGCCAGCCGCCGATGCCGCTCACCCATCCCGCAAAGCTGCGCGCCAGTAGGACGCCCAGCAGCAGGCCCGTCATCACCGTGCCGATGGCCTGCCCGCGCCGCTCGTGCGGCACCAGCTCCGGAGCCATGGGCAGCACGATATGCGTCACCGAAGCCATCAGCCCGATGAGCACGCTCGCTATCAGCATCGTCGCCAGGTGATGCGACAGCGCCGCAATGAGCAGCGCCACACTGACGCCCGCATACATGCGCACCATGAGCTTGCGGCGGTCGGTGATATCACCGAGCGGGACGAAGGACATGATGCCGCAGGCATACCCTACCTGGGTGGCGACGGCGACGAAGCCCATCTCCTTGGCCGTCTGATGCAGACTCTGTCCCATGACCAGCAGCAACGGCTGGTTGTAGTAGATGGAACCCACGCCGACGGCGCACGCAACGCCTAGAAAAGGCAGTGCCCAGCGCCCTCCCATTCCGATCTGAGATTGTTTCTCCATTGAATGACTCGACATCGAGTCTACACAGCTCCGGTTCATTCCGAGAAGCTTCGCGCTTGTCGTTCTTCCATCTTAACGCGGACTGAAGATTTATCATGAATCAGGAGCTTTATGCCGCTGAACAACACCATTGCCGTAGCCATGTCCGGAGGAGTCGATTCCTCGGCAGTTGCAGCCCTTTTGCACGCCGAAGGGCGCGATCTAATCGGGCTGACGCTGCAGCTCTGGAACCAGCGCCGCCTGGCCGGCCGCGAGGGCATGCCCGAGACCGTACAGGGCCGCTGCTGCTCCATCGACGACGTCTATGACGCCCGCCGCGTCGCCGAGCAGATCGGCATTCCCTACTACCTCGTGAACGCGCAGGAGCGCTTCGAGAACGAGGTCGTGCGCCCGTTCGTCGACGAGTATCTCGCCGGACGCACACCGATCCCCTGCACGCTCTGCAATAACCACCTGAAGTTCGATCAACTGCTGCTGACTGCGCGGCAGATCGGCGCCGACCGCATCGCCACCGGCCACTACGCGCGCAACCATTACGACGAAGCACGCGCGCGCTGGGTCCTTTCCCGGCCCGCCGACAAGTCCAAAGACCAGACCTACTTCCTCTTCGGCCTCACGCAGGATCAGCTCTCACGCACGCTCTTTCCCCTGGGCGAGATGCAGAAGCCCGCGGTACGCTCGATGGCTGCCGACCATGGGCTGGAGCTGGCACAAAAGCCCGATTCGCAGGAGATCTGCTTCATCCCCGGCGGCAGCTATTCGCAGTTTCTGAAGGCCTATCTCGATGAGCAGGGCCGCGAACTTCCCGACAGCTCGGGAGAGTTGGTCTCCGCGAGTGGAGAGGTTCTGGGACATCACGAGGGTATTCACGGCTTTACGGTCGGACAGCGCAAGGGCCTGGGGCTCAGCTCGCCGCAGCCGCTGTACGTGCTGAACATCCATCCCGACTCGCATGCGGTGCAGGTCGGAACGGACGACCAGCTTCTCTCGTGGACGCTCATCGCCGACCGCCTGAACTGGGTCTCGATCCTGGAGCCGGAGGAAGAGATCCGCGTCACGATCAAGATTCGCCATCGCCACGAGCCCGCCCCTGCGACGTTGCGCGTAACCGCATTCGACCGCGTGGAAGCGACGTTTGATGAGCCTCAGCGGGCGATCACACCAGGGCAATCAGCGGTGTTCTACCAGGGAGACGAGGTCGCAGGCGGCGGATGGATAACGGCAGAGGATAGAGAATAGGCGGTCGAGGCCTCTATGCCTCCGTCGTCTTTGCTTTTCTGGTTGTCATTCCGAGCGCAGCGAGTGAACCTGCTGTCTCCCGCTCTTTGCTTACGCCACTACAAATGTTATGTGGTTACCCAAGCTCTGCCCGGCTATTCTGGCCTGCCTGCTTTCGCGGTAGTACAAGCGAAAAACGGGAGACAGCAGGTTCACTCGCTGCGCTCGGAATGACAACCAGAAAAGCAAAGGACAAAGAACGAAGGCGAAACGCGTGGCTTAGCGGACACTACTAAGTCTATCCTCTATCCTCTATCCTCTACTCTCTACACTCTGCTCTTTACTCTCTTCTCTTCCCAAACGGCGAGAGCTTCACAAACGTCTCCAGCCCTGCCTTGAGCCCTGCAATAATTCCGGCCATCTGCTTCACGGGGACGCGAATCCCCTCCTGCACGACATGCGAGACCTGCTGAGTGGTGTGCAGCGCGTCCGTTACGAGGTCATCCACGCGGGCTACCTGCGTGCGCGTCCTGTTGTTGGCGTCCACCACCGTGCGATTGATCTGGCTCAACGTCTCGCCGACCTCGTCGCACTTGGCGCGTACCGTGTAGGACATCTGCTCGACGTTGGCGCTGATGCTGCGAATCTTCGGGGAGATCTCTTCCAGAACCTCAGTAGTCCTCGTAAGCAGAGGGCTGGTTCGCGCTTCGGTGCGTTCGGCAAGGCTCTCAAGCTTCAGCAGCAGCTTCGAGGCAAAGATCGCGGCCATCACAAACGCGAAGGCCTGTACCGCCAGCGCTACCGCGATGATGAGGACAAACCACATGATCAAGTGGATATCGTGATTATTCAAACTCTCGTTCGATTGCCACAAAAACATCATCAAGCCGCGAGTAGCTGGCATAAAACATCTCCTGTTGCCTCGCCCGGCGAATGCCTCGGATCGGCGATATTGAGCATTGCTCACTGTAGTGCTTCCAGGGCGAGGCCGCAAGACCCGCACAGAAAACGATGCCTGCAAAGCAAAGGGGGCCGGCGCCGCCGACCCCGCTTGCGGAAGAGCTCTGGGACTACGAGTTTTCCAGCGGATCGCTGGAGGTCGAAGTCTTGATGTACGCTTCCTTGCCTGCATCGACAGCCGCGGCGACAGCCTCAGCCTGGGTCTGGACGAGGTCCTTACCCTTGTCTACATACTGGCTCCACTGGGTGCGACCCTTGTCGTAGTATTCCTTGCCTCTGTCGACATACTGGCCCGCTGTTTCCTTGCCGTGCTGTACGTACTGTCCAGCCTGTTCCAGGCCCTGATTGTAGAGCTGATTGGCGCGGTCGCGCGCCTCCAGGGAACGGGCAACCAACTCATCGCGGGTCTCTCTTCCCGACTTCGGGGCATAGAGCACGCCTACCAGCGCACCCAGTCCGAGTCCCGCGAGGAACCATCCAAACCCACCAATACTGCTTTCGTTGTCCGCCATTGCGATCTCCTTCGTCTAAACTTGCTGCGATGCTGAACGGGCTGCACGACCGATCGTATGGGAAGTGTCGCACCTATTCAAGGTGGATGCCGACCAAAGATGGGAGGTTGCGTCCAGCAGGCATACGCTCCCGGCAGTTTGATCGATATTTTCACAACTATCTCTATCGCAATCGCTTCCGGGCGCATCTTACGTGGATCAGCACAACTGACAGGGATTCAGCACGATATGGAGACCGCACGATGACAACACAGACAACCGGCATCCTCCGGAATGCCTCCGCCTCAGCCGCCCTTTTTTGCGCCTTCGCCCTGCTTCCGCTCAGCGGTTGCAAAAAGCCCGTCGATGATGCCACGCTAACCAAAAACGTTCAAACCGCCCTTGCGGCCGACGACGCCATCAAGCAGCAGCCCGTACAGGTAGCCGTACAAAGCGGCGTCGTCACCCTCTCCGGCAACGTCAGCGACGATACGGCAAGCGCCGTCGCCGCCCAGGACGCCGCCAAGGTAGCGGAGGTCAAAGAGGTCGTGAACAACCTCGCCATCGATGGCGTTCAGGTGGCTCCGACCGTCGTAACGCCAGCCGCGCCAACAACGCCGCGACAGACTACACCGGCGGAACGCACGGCCATCGCCCAGAATCAGCCTCTGCCGCCACCCCCGCCCAATAACCCTCCGCCACCGGCGCCCACTTACCGTGACGTAGCGATTCCGGCAGGGACCGCCATCCCTACCCGCATCACGCAGACCCTCGACAGTGCGGTTACGCAGGCCGGAGCCCCCTTCAACGGTGTCGTAACGCGTGAGGTCGTCGTTGATGGCGCTGTCGTCATCCCCGCAGGCTCTGCCGTCAGCGGAACCGTCGTAGAGGCCAAGGACGCCACCCACTTCAAGGGCAGTTCGCTGCTCTCGATCCAGTTGACGGCTCTGCGCCGCCACGGCAAACTGATCTCCATCTCGACAGACGCTTACTCGGTCGAAGGCAAGGGCCGCGGCAAGAACACCGCGCTCAAGGTCGGCGGCGGCGCGGCGATCGGCGCGGTCCTCGGCGGCATCTTCGGCGGCGGCAAAGGTGCTGCCATCGGAGCGGCGGCAGGCGGCGGCGGTGGTGCGGTTGTCCAGGGTGTCACGAAAGGCGAGCAGGTACAGATTCCGTCCGAGAGCGTCATTCGCTTTCGTCTGACGAACTCGATTACCGTACGCACCTCGGAGACCCCCTCCAACTACGAACCCACTCAGCCAGGACTTCAGACTCGCTGATCGATTTCACTCCTCGCAGTAAGAAACAAAGGGCAAGTGTCGAAGGGAGACCTCCGATACTTGCCCTTTATACAACTCGCAAACACTACTACGCATAGCGCGAACCATGACGGTTCCCTCATGGGCGTGTACCTCATGCTGAAAACTGACATCCAAAGGTAGACAGGGCGAAAACTGGCTTTGCTCGCCCTGAAGTTGCACTCGAATCCTAATGTAAACTGACGGTGGATTGCAGCCTCCCACCGTAGCATGCGGAGTATGTTCCGCCCCAGACCACCCGGAAGGGGTATTCCTTTGAACGTCTCGACCACCAGACCGTCCGGTTTGCTGACCTTCACTCTGCACGCCCATCTTCCCTATGTGGTGAACCACGGGACCTGGCCGCATGGCATGGAATGGCTGCATGAAGCCGCAGCAGAGACCTACCTTCCGCTGCTCCGCGTTCTTGGCAACCTCGAGCGTGACGGAATCGCGCTGAACTGCAATCTGAATCTTTCTCCCATCCTTCTTGAGCAACTTGCCCATCCGGTCTTCAAGGCCGAGTTCCCCAAGTACGTGGAACGCAAGATCGTCGCCGCACGCGAAGATGAAGCGTTCTTCACCACCACGGGCGAGGCCCACTACGCCGAGACGGCCCGCTTCTGGCATCGGTTCTTCACGGATGCGCTGGATGACTTCAACGCTCTCGGCGGCGACATCATCAAGGGCTTCCGCCACTTCAACGATGCCGGACTGATTGAGATCATCACCTGCGGCGCGACGCATGGCTACATGCCACTGCTCGGCACCGATGAGAGTGTCCGCGCGCAGGTTCGTACAGCGGTCAACGCGCACATCCGCCATATCGGCAAGCATCCCAAGGGCATGTGGGCGCCGGAGTGCGGCTATCGTCCTGCCGGCTTCTGGAACTACCCCGTCCCCAACGCCGACGGCTCGCCCGCGCTGCCGGGATTCGACCGCATCGGCGTCGAGCAGGCCCTGTCGGAGAGCGACATCGAGTTCTTCTTCGTCGACACGCACCTGGTCGAAGAGTCGGCCCGCATCCCTTCTCCCTACGACCTTCTCCACGGCTCCGTGGCCAGCCGTATCGACGAGCCCTTCACCTATAACGAAAACCGGCGGCTCTACCAGCCGTATTACGTCGACGGCCCCTACGACAAGCGCTACGCAACGACCATCTTCCCGCGCGATCCGCGCACAGGCGTCCAGGTATGGTCGGGCGATTCCGGCTATCCCGGCGACGGAAGCTACCTCGACTTCCACAAGAAGCGTTGGCCAGGTGGTCATCGCTACTGGCGCGTAACCGGCCCCCGTGTGGACATGGGCAACAAGGAACCCTACTACCCGCAAGAGGCTGCGGAGCGAGTCAAGGGCCATGCCTCGCACTTCGTGCACCTGGTGTGGCAGGCGTTACAGGGGGGATTCAACGACTCCATTCCGCCGGTGCTCTGCTCGCCGTTCGACGCGGAGCTCTTCGGCCACTGGTGGTTCGAGGGGCCTATGTGGCTCGAAGCTGTGGCACGTGTGCTGCACGATTACCCAATGGGCCTTGAACTGGCCTCCTGCACCCAGTACCTGGAGCAGTATCCACGCGCGGGCTTTATCGCCATGCACGAAGGCTCATGGGGTGCGGAGGGCACCAACCACGTCTGGATGAACCCGGATACCTCGTGGACCTACACCCACATCTATCCCGCCGAGATCTACACCCGCGATGTCTGCACGAGCGGCAAGTGGAAGGACGGCGGACTCGGCGAGCGCATCGTAAAGCAACTCTGCCGCGAACTGCTACTGCTGGAGTCCTCAGACTGGCAGTTCCTCATCACGACCGGCGCGGCGCGCGACTACGCAGAGCTCCGCTTTGAGACGCACAGCGACCAATTCAACGACGTGAAATCCATCTGGCAGGGCTTCGAGGCTACAGGCTCGATCACGCCGGGACAGGAAGAGCGCCTGACGGCGATCGAGCTGCGCGACAGCATCTTCGTGGACATCGATCCCAGCTTCTGGATCGCAGGCGCGCGACAGGTGCGTGACAGCGGACGCAATCCCGAAGACAGGGCTTCGCAAACCGTTCCACCAGCAGGCGATGCTGCCAAGCATCCCCCAGTCCACGATGTCTCCGCAACCGAAGTCTTGAAGTTTCGCGCCAACGCTTAGGGTGCCATTGCGGCCAGTCACGCCTTTGGCAAGACATGAATCCTCATAAGATCAAAACAAAAATCGCGCAGAGCGCGTTCCCTGACGCTTTAGCGTCGGGGAGACGGAGGGAGCCGTAGCCTTTAGGCTACGGAATCAAGACTCGGAAGAATTTGGCCTTTAGGCCCGGGCCTTCTTTCGGCTGCGGACAAACAGCCCGGGGATAAAGCCCGATTATTGCCTGCCCTTAATTCCGTGAGCTAAAGGCCACGGCTCCCTCCGCCCCGCGACGCTGAAGCGTCACGGTTTGCGCTTCGCGCTTAGGTTGAAACTTATGCGGTATGCATGATGGAAAGACAAAATATCCCTCCTTTAACATAAGTACATTGGAATGCAGAAGCTGTGACACCACACCTTCCGACAAGACACAAACAACCCCACCTGTGAAAATGATTTAAACTAACGTTTGAGTTCCTCCCTCCCAACACGACCTCGCAACTACAAACGAACGCTGCCTCCGCACAGACTCACGCTCGTTCCGCCGCAACCCCATCAAGCCCCGCAGCGAACCCCTCTAGCCCTGTGGCATCTACTGTCGCTCGACGCTCCAACGGTCGCCGCCTTATGGACATGGTTCGTCGCCCGGTGCGTTGGACTGCACCTGACGACCCCGATCGCCGCGATGTTCGTAGCCGTGTGGATGCTCTATGCCGCGGACCGTCTGCTCGATGCCCGGCCTCTCGGCGCCGAAGCGTATGAAACGCCTATCGCAGAACTGGAAGAGAGGCATCGCTTTCACCATCGCCACAAGCGAGCCTTTCTCGCCGTCATCGGCTGCGCTTCGGTCGGACTCGCTGTCCTGATCCATCATCTGAACAGCGCCGCACTGCATCTCCATGCGCTATTGGCTTCCCTGCTCTTTGCGTACTTCTTTCTGATTCACATCTTTCCTGCAACGCCTCTCGCAAGCGAAACAGGCGCGCACCGCCTGCCGAAGGAGCTGGCCGTCGGCATCTTCTTCCCCGCAGCCATCTTCATCCCCACGGTCGCGCACGAACCGAATCTGCGCCTTCTTCTAGCTCCGAACGCGTTGCTCTTCGCTGCCGTCTGCACGCTGAACTGCCTCTTCCTCTACGCCTGGGAGCATCCCGGTGAACGCTCTTCTGCCCATTGGACAACACGTTTCGCCACCGGCCATCTTGCAAGCCTCAGCGGCCTCACGGCGCTCACAGGCGTTGTCATGACGTTCCTCGAATACCGGCATACCCTTGCTCCTCTCTGGTTGCTGGCCTTCGCCTGCAGCCTGAGCGCGGCGCTGCTGCTTCTGCTGCATACACAACGCCGACGTCTATCCGCCATTCACCTTCGCGCATCCGCCGATCTTGCCCTGCTGACACCTGCGATCCTGATCCCTCTGGTGCGAGTCTTTGCGCGATGAGCCTCTCAGCCCCACGCGAACCCAACTTCGATCCCGTCGCACACCTCTATCGCTGGGCCGAGTATCTTTCCCTGGGCCCGCTTCTTCAACGCACACGCACACACCTTCTCCCGCAGCTCACAGATCGCCGCAGCGCCTTTGTCCTGGGCGATGGCGATGGCCGCTTCCTCGCGCGTCTTCTGGCGCAGAATCCGCTGCTGCAGGCCCTCGCAGTCGACACGAGCGCAACGATGCTCCAGCTCCTCCAGAGACGCTGCGGCTTTGCGAGCGACCGCCTAAGCGTGCAACAGGCATCCGCCCTCACGGCAACGCCACCCCGCGATACCGATCTCATCGTCACGCACTTCTTCCTCGACTGCCTCACGCAAGCCGAGGTCGACGAGTTGACCCAACGTCTCTCTGCGCAGGCACGTCCCGGAACGCTCTGGCTGCTCTCCGACTTTCACGTTCCATCAGGAGCCGTTCGTTCGCTGGCGCGACTCTATATTCGCGCACTGTATCTGGCATTTCGCCTGCTTACCGGATTGCGAATAAAGAGCCTGCCCGATCCTCAGGCATCGTTAGCCCGTGCAGGATTCATACGCATGGCAAGACACAAACGGCTCTTCGGGATGATTTATACCGAGCTATGGAAACATTCATAACAAAGTCTCTACAGGGCTGACCAGACTCCTATAATGGCTAAATTGAGGAGTCTGTCGAGATGCAATATCCTCTGGCTGGGCTGCAACAACCCATTGGCCTAACATGCCTAACAATCCGGTAGACCTTCAGTACGTCCAACGCTGGCTGGAGCGTTGGGCAAGGTCACGCGGCAAACTATTATTCCTGACAAGCGTACTGTACAACTGGGAAATCGACGCAGCCATCCGTGACTTTCAACGGAATGTAATGGGAGAGTCGGTACCGTCCGGCATCATCATGCCACGGGACAAAACGGCGATCAAGCTACAGTCCAACCCAATCGCCCAATCACCCATGGGGTCTCTCAGCCGTCTTTCCCTCTCAGGTAATGGGCGTCCGCCTGTTGGACCGCTTCCTCTGGCCTCAATACCTGGAACTCCTCTTAGACTTCCAGCGAGAACTGGGTTCGCTCCCCTCAGCGAAGCAGACTGGAACAGTGCTGCTGAGACCATCGGTTGCGAGACTCTTATGCTTAAAGCGTTGGGCAACGTTGAAGGCCGCGGTACTGGATTCGATCACTACAATCGTCCGACAATCTTGTTCGAACCAACACACTTCGCCCGCCTCGCGGCTCCCAGCATCCGCCACATTGAAGGCCTCTATCCTGACCTCACACATTTACACCCTAAACCGCACCCATATGGACCCGATTCCCTGCAGTGGAAACACTTCGAACAAGCGTATTTATTAAGTCCTCGTGCAGCTTTGAAAGCTGTTTCCTGGGGCCATTTTCAGCAACTCGGAGAGTTTTTTACCGACCCAGGTTATGCATCTGTCGAACACCTCGTAAATGACATATGCATCTCTGAGCAAATGCAACTGGATATATTACTCAAGAGAGTCACGAATACAAATATGCAAGGGGCTATGATCGCCAAGGATTGGACTGCAATTGCGGAGAAATATAATGGCGCGTTGCAACAGGGCTACGATATTCAGCTAAAGGCCGCATATGAAAAACTTAAGAAAAACGGTAACGGCGTTTAGCGTGCTGCCCGGCATGGTTTTTGGCATTGGGTTATCTGCGCAGAACAAGCCCCCTGCACGCGCGATGCTGCAGCCAATGCCTGTAAAAGAAGCCGAGGCATTAGGCACGAAGCTTGCACATGGCCTACCTCCAGGCGCCGTAATTGATGGCTACCTTACACAATCCTTCCGCTTATCTGGCGGCGGACGCCCAACCCTGAACATATTGCCTGTAGTGTATTTCCCCAAACATACAAGAGAGGTGCCCTTCCAATGCGGTGTGTTTTTCGTCACACCCGATGGGAAGGACACTTACCTTCCAACGGTAAACCGTGAACTCCGTAATGTAGGTTCCTGCGAAAGTGTTGTCGCGGTGGCCGCGATGCCCGATCCAAGCCCTCGCCCCAGACTGATCTTTCTCTTCGAAGTCCTGGGAGGGAGAGGTGGTGATGATTTCATCGTTCCGAACACTCTGGTGTGGAACCAACAGAGTGGCAGGTATAGCGTGGATGAGACGACATCGGCATTCCTGGTCTCAAAACATCCTAAGACCATTCTGGAAATACGCCGGCTTCTTGCGAGTTCGCATCCTCAATAACCAGATTCTTCGAAAACAACACCTCACCGGAACAAATTTGGGCCGCAAAAACACGCCGCTAATTTAGCGGCGTGCGGCAAGCGTTCCGAGCCATGCATACCGGCAGTGGTCACATCTATTGTCGATGAAACTGGCCGGTCGGTGAAATATTCACGTTCTATACCAAATCGCTCTAAAATGGAGAGACCGTAACCGCACAACCCGTTCGCCCCGCCGATCATCCCTATTAAGGATGGCCCTGACGAACCGGCACACACCAGAGAAACGTAAGACCGCATGAACCTATTTATTCTTCGCCACGCCAGCGCTGGAACGCGGCGTATCAATCCCCTACTCGACCTCAAGCGCCCACTGGACAAGGACGGCAAGAGCCACTGCCTCCAACTGGCCCACGTTCTGATGGCGATGAAGATCAACTTCGACCTCATCGTCTCCAGCCCGCTCAAGCGCAGCCTGCAGACTGCGCAACTGGTCGGCACCGAGACCGGCTATGAGTCGCGCATCCTGATCTCCAACGCGCTCGCCCCAACCGCGACCTTCGATCAGTTTCAGCGGCTGCTGCGCGAGTGCGCGTCGCATGAAAACCTGCTCGTCGTCGGCCACAACCCCAACATCACGGCCTTCCTCGGCCAGCTCATCGACCCTTCGGTATCCTCGATCTCTTCGCTCGACGACCGCACCCCCTCACGCGTGCGGCTGCGCAAAGGATCGCTCGCACGCCTGACCCTCATGCGGGGTCCCGCTACGCTGCAGTGGCTGCTCGACCCGCGCATCGTGCGCTCGCTCTACGCCACTTCGACGAAGAGCTCACGGCGGAAGATCTCGCGGAAGTAAGCCGCTTCCTTCTTCAGCGACCACACCTCGAGCTCCGCCCTGCCGCGCGCGGGCTTCAGGTTCAACACCACCCGCTTCGGATAGACCCGTGTCTGCAGCCGTACCGCCGCCGTAGCGCGATCCTGATTCAGCGCCTGCGACAGCCGCAGCAGCACCACCGCCCGCGCCACATGTACATGCTCCTCTACCGGAACCTGGCGCATGATGCGGTCCATGGGCTCAGGGCGCGACTTGCCGAGATACCGCGCAATCGCCGCCACAATCGCACGTTGTTGCGGCGAGAAGCCGAAGATCTCCGAGTTCGCAATGATGTACTGCGCATGCCGATGGTGTCCCTGGTGGTTCATGAACTTGCCCACCTCCTGCATCATCGTCGCGGCCTCCAGCCAGAGCCTGTACTCCGGCGGCAGCTCATGCACACGCTGTAGCTGATCGAAGAGCTGCACGGCATGCTGGCGCTCCGGTTCGGCCCTGCGCGGGTCGATGCCATAGCGACGGCACACCTCCAGCACACCCTCCCAGCGCTCAGCTTCCATCGTGCGATGCACACTGGCCCGCGTGTCGGCGTCGCCCAGCATCTGCGCCAGCATGCCGTCCCGCAGTCCCAACGGAGAGTAGCGGAAGCCCTTCAGCGCCATGCGCTCCAGCAGCGACGCATAAACCTGCGCTCCGCCGATGATGATCTCCGAGCGCCGCGGGCCGATGCCCGCCACCGCCGCGCGCTGCGCGTTGTTCATCTTCAACAGGCGGTCCGCCAGCTTGCGCACCGCGCCGGTCTCGGCCTCCAGGATCTTCACGCGCTGGACCGTTGTCTTGCCATTCGAGGCCTTGGAGGATTTCTTCTTCTCCAGCCCCAGCGCGAGCGAGTTGCTGGCCTCAGCCAGCGCCGCAGCGGTGCCGGAGGTAGCGATCACCAGAGCCACCTTCGGCAGACCAAACTTGCGTTCGCCCTTCCGAAGTTCGCGATCGATGTACTGACGCAGCCGCGCGACATCTTCCTTCGTCGGCGGATCGTTGCGCAGAAACTCCTGCTGCAGTCTGACAGCGCCGAGAGGCAGACTGACCATCTCCTTGATGCGTCCGCCCTCCGACAGCGTAACCTCGCAGCTTCCGCCGCCGAGGTCGATGAGCAGACACCTTCCCCGAGCGCCCGGCTCATGCGTGACGACACCAAGGTGAATCAGCCTGCCCTCTTCCAACCCCGAGATGACCTCCACATTCCAGCCTGTAGTCGACTTCACCCAGGCCCGGAAGGCCTCCGAGTTGCGCGCATCGCGCATGGCGCTGGTCGCTACGACGCGGACCTTATCCACCACATGTGCCTGCACGGCCTTTTGGAAGCGCTTCAGCGCCTTGATAGTGCCGGCCATCGACTCAGGGGAGATCACCCCGGTCTCGAAGACGCTCTCGCCCAGCCGGGTAACTTCGCGGTCTTCATGAAGCGTCTTCAGGCGGTGTTGCTGTACGGACGCGATGGCGAGCCTGCACGAGTTCGATCCGATATCGATGGCCGCAAACGTGGGCATAGGGTGCTTGAATCCTTTCGAAATACTGAAGCGTCCGACTCTTTGCAAGATACATGCACAGACCCACCGTCGGATGGACTTGTTCCAGCATCTATTCTTGTACATATGAGAGGCTCAGGCGCGCTCAGATGAAAGAAAACGACAGAACAAAAACAAATCAATGAGCGACTCACTTACAGGCCCGGCACTCGCCGCCATTTTGCAGCCCGAATATCCCTCCAGCGAACGAAAGACGGATTCGCCGGGAGCCGCCTCTCTTCAACCCGGCACACCCAAAAAACATTCGCAAGAAAACGCCCGCTGGCCTCTCCCGCACCTTTGCCTGTTGCTGGGGCTTTGGATCGCCATCTTCGCCGCATCGCTCTGGACCCCGCCTCTTCTGGACGACGCGGACGCCACCCATGCCCAGGCCGCGCAGGCCATGGTCCATACCGGCGATTGGGTCACGCTGCACGTCGACGGCATCCGCTACCTCGAAAAGCCGCCCTTGCCCTATTGGCTCGTAGCCATCAGCCTGCGGCTGTTCGGCGCGGAGACCTTCGCGGTTCATCTGCCGATTGCGCTTGCCGTTCTGGGGCTGGCCCTGCTTGGTTACGCCTGGTCGAAGCGCGTCTTTGACAGCCGGACGGCACTCTACACAGGAATCTTTACTCTTACCTCGGCAGGCATCTTTCTCTTCACCCGTATCTTTATTCCGGAAGTCCTGCTGTCGCTGTTCCTCTGCCTCGGGCTGTATTCGCTGCAACGCGCACTCGATTCAGGCTTGCGCAGGCACGCCTACACCTTCTGGGTTGCACTGGCTCTTGCGGTGCTCACCAAAGGCCTGATCGCTATCGTGTTCGTCGGCGGCGTAGCCATGATCTACCTCACGCTTACCGGCCAGTGGAGACAGTGGCGCCAGCTTCGCCCCTTCAGTGGTCTGTTGTTGTTCCTTCTGATCGCTTCTCCCTGGCATATTCTCGCCAGCCTGCGGAACACGGGTGGATCCAATGGGCATGGGTTCTTCTGGTTCTACTTCATCAACGAACACGTCCTGCGCTTTCTCGGCCGCCGCGTTCCACGCGACTACAACAAGCTGCCGGGCTATCTCTACTGGTCGCTGCATCTCGTCTGGCTGTTCCCCTGGAGCCTCTTTGCCCCGGTCGCGCTCATTGCAGCCTGGCGGCGCCGATCACGACTTCTCATCGCGACAACCGAGACCCAGCGCACTACGCTGCTCCTCGTCCTTTACTCCGGCCTGATTCTTCTCTTCTTCTCCCTCTCCACCAACCAGGAGTACTACACCTTTCCGGTCTATCTGCCCCTGCTGATGCTGCTTGCCGCGACGCTCGTCCGCGCGGAACAACAGACCGACCGTACTCTGGGACGCGCCATCACCTCAGCCCATGCGGCCTTCGCAGTGATCGGCCTCGCCGTTGCCATCGCACTTGGCTTCGGCCTCTGGACCTCGCGCCACATGGCCTTCGTGCCTGACATCGGCGATCTGCTCGCGCATCGCGGCGTGGGCGACTACACCCTCTCGATGTCGCACTTCTTCGACCTCACCGGAGCCTCATTCGCCGCCCTGCGACTGCCCGCGACCCTGGCCGCCCTGGCCTTCGCCATCGGCCCGGTAAGCGCCTGGATGCTGCGCGTTCGGAGTAAACACGTCGCAGCCACGCTCGCCATGGCGTTGACCTCCGCCGTCTTCCTCATCGCCGCCCACATTGCGCTGGTACGGTTCTCGCCCATGCTCTCCTCGCAGAACTTCGCCGCACGGATCCAAAGCCTGGAGCGCAACGGCAACCTCTCGCCGACGAACCAAGTCCTCCTCTACGGGGACCAGGCCTACGGCTCGTCGATTCCCTTCTATCTCGACCGCCAGGTAATGCTCGTCGATGGCCGCAGCACCTCAATGCTCTTCGGCAGCACCTTTCCGGACGCTCCTCCGATCTTTCTCACGCACGAGCAGCTTCTTGCCCAATGGGGCACGGGGCCGCGCAAGCTGCTCTTTGTTCCGGCGGAGAAACGCGATGAGGTCGACCGCCTCCTCGGGAAGCGGCAGATCGTGCTGGACGAGACCTCCGGCAAGGCGCTGGTTACCGACCGGCCGCTCGACCGGCCGCAGCCTGTGGATTCGCAGACGCCTGATGGTTCGAAGACGATAGACTCTCATTGACACCCTGCGTCAAAGACGCCGACTATGAAAGCCACATTTACCTGCCATCTGTGACCGAATCTACCTTTACCCACGCATCAGTCTCTACGTCGTCAACGCGCGCTCCACGCAAACGCTGGAGTCCCAACTCCGTAGGACTGATCGTGGTTGCCTGGCTTGTGCTGCAGATCGGGGGCCTCTTTACCCCCGGCCTGCTCGACGACGTCGACTCTGTCTACATCCAGATCGCGCGCGAGATGCTGCAGCGCCACGATTTCATCACCCCCACCATCGACGGCATTCGCTTCTTCGACAAGCCTCCCCTGATGTACTGGATGGCTGCCGGTTCGATGCACCTGTTCGGGCCGCATGACTGGGCCGCGCGGCTGCCGCTCGCCCTTGGCGTGCTGGCGCTGCTGTTCGCGGTCTATGCGCTGGGCATTCGCCTCTTCAGCACCGTCTCCCCGCTCGAAGCCCCCGACCGTGGCGGCCTCTACGGAGCGCTGGCGATGGCTACCTCCATCGGCCCCTATCTCTACACGCGCTTCTATATTCCCGACATCCTCATCGCCCTCTGGATGACGCTGTCCGTTCATCTCTTCCTGATCGCACTCGACCGGCTGCGCGAAGACCGCTCCGCACTCCTCCCGAGCCTCGGCTTTGCGGCTGTCATGGCGCTCGATGTGCTGACCAAAGGACTCATCGGAATCGTCTTCCCGATCGGCTTCGTCCTGTTCTATCTCTTCTTCACGAGACAACTGAAGCTCCTGTTGAAGCTGCAGATTCCCGCCGCAACCGGCCTGTTTCTGCTCCTCGCCGCTCCGTGGCACATCCTGGCGGCACTGCGCAATCCGGCGATCTCGATGCCTGCGGGCGTCGGCCTTCCCGCCCGCGCCGGTTGGGCCTGGTTCTATCTCTACAACGAGCACATCGCGCGCTTCATGGGAAAACGCATTCCCCACGACTACGGGAACGTACCGCGCCCGATCTTCTGGCTGCTGCTCGTGCTGTGGCTCCTGCCCTGGTCTGCCTTTTTGCTGGGCTCTCTGAAGAATGCCTTTCGAGATCTCCGCCAGCCCCGCGAGGCTCCCCTGCGCTTCGACTCCGATATCGCCGCAGGCTATGACACGCTAACGGCACTCCAGTCCTCGGCTCGCAGCCACGAAGCCGCCCTGTCTCTGCTGTTGTGGGCAGGCATCATACTGGGCTTCTTCACGGTCTCATCCCGCCAGGAGTACTACCACCTGCCTGCACTGCCGGCCCTGGCGCTGCTTGTCGGAGGCATGCTCGCCGCCGCCGATCGTCGCCCTCTCAGCGCCAGCATCGGTGTCACCGCTCCCATCAATCAGACCCAGCGACAAGCACTACAGGCCTCTTTCTGGGGCCTGGCTCCGTTCGGCGCCCTGCTCTTCGTTGTATGCGCTTACCTCGCCGCAACCGCACATACTCCAGCCACAGGCGTCGATCTGAACTCCCTGTTGAGCACGAACCCGGCGCTCTACAACCTCTCGCTGGGACATGTCTTCGATCTCACCAGCAATGCCATGGGCTTCTTCCGCGGCCCGTTGTGGACGGTCGCTCTCTGCATGCTTGCGCTCGGCCCGGGATCGCATCTACTGCGCCGTAAAGGACGCACCTTCGCGGCAAACCTGGTCGTTGCGCTCAGCATGGCCGGAGTTCTACTGGCAGCCCACGAAGGACTCGTGCGCTTCTATCCCATCCTCGGCTCGAAGAACCTGGCCCTGGCCATCGACACCGCACGCAAACCTGGCGACTTGATCCTGATCGACGGCGAGCTTACCGCTGGCTCCACGCTGCTCTTCTACACCGATCAACCCGTTCTGCTAGTCAACGGCCACGTCAATGGCCCCTGGTTCGGCAGCTTCTGGCCGGACGCACCACCTATCTTTGAGGATGAAGCCAGCCTGCGCCAACTCTGGGGAGGCTCTCAGCGCGTCTTCCTGCTGACCTACAATCCCAGGCAGCGCGAGCAGGATCTCAGCAGCCACGGCAAGGTCATCGACTTCGCCGACTCCGGCGGCAAGACGATCCTCACAAATCGTTAAAGGCAGAGTGTAGAGGATAGAGCGTAGAGAAGGCAGTTCCCCTACACTTCAGGGAGTGTCATCAAAACTGCTGTTCGAGCTAAAAACAGAGTTTGCACACTTTGCGCCTACAGCACGACAAATGGAGCGGAAATGTTCACGCATCCACAGGTGCAAGCCCCGAAGGGGCGACCTATCCCAGCCCAGGGTGGAGGCGGCTGGCGAGCGTTCTTTGCTCGCCGTGTCGCCGTAACCCTGGGTTATGAATTCTAAGCAAGAGAGCCCTGAAGGGGCGACCTATCGTGCCGCCACAATAGGTCGCCCCTTTAGGGCTCAAATCCTTTACATCTTGACCCAGGGTTCCGGCACCACAGCGAGCAAAAGACGCTCGCTGCGGATGCCTCCACCCTGGGCTGATATGGCTCGCCCCTTCGGGGCTTATACCCGTGGCCGTTTGACCTTCTAGGCTCCACTTTGTGTTGCTGTGGGTGCCAATCAGAAGGCTGGCTCAATCTTTATCTGAAATAGCAGTGTCGAATTGGATGACACGCTCTACTCTCTGCCTTTCTAGTCCGGCGACTCCACCTTGCCGCCATCCTTGAGCTTGTAGATCTTGCCGCGATAGTAGAAGTTGTCGCCGCCATAGCTGCCCAGCCACAACACCCATCCCAGAAAGTCACGCAGCGGATAAATAGCAGCACCACGCACCCACTCCGGATCTCCCATCACATTGAGAATCGTTCCCGCCTGCAGCCAGCGGTTAATCACCGAGCTTGCAAGCCAGAGCAATCCAAGCACCGGATTTCCGCTGAGCAGTCCCCATAAGAGCCCCAGCAGACCGAACGGCATGGCAAACGTCAGGCCGCTGCCGAGATGTCCCCACGGACGTGACCGGCGCGTGCTCTGCATCCACCGGAGCTGATTGCGGAAACTCAACCAGAAGGGCGAATCCTGCACCATCAGCCGGATCACATGCGTCGCCAGCAGGACACCGGTTCCCTGCGCCGCCAACCGATTGCCCAGCACGAAGTCGTCGGCATAGAACTGCCCGAGTTCGTTGAAGCCGCCGACATCCTGGAAGCTCTTGCGCCGCACGGCCATCGTCGCACCCAGCGCGAACTTCGTGCCCTCAATCATGTCGGCGACCAGCACGCCGGAGGTCATCTCGACACTCTTGCCGACGGCGTCGAGCTGCGAGGCGAAGCTGGCATGTTCATGCGCCGTGCCGAGGTACACGCACGAGGCCAGGCCCACGTGCGGGTCTTTCAGCGTCTGCACCATGCGCTGAAGATAGTTCGGCACCACGCGCACATCCGCATCGCTTGTGATGTAGTTGTCGTTCCTGGCCACCGAGTCGAGCTTGGCCAGCGAAAAGACCTTGGCGTTGTGAAACTTCGGCATGGGCTCGCCGCAGGTCACGTACTTGGCATCGATGTGGGGATAACGCTTGCCAACCTCGCGCGCAAGCTGCAACCCGGCGTCGCTCTCCTGCCGGGCGCAGAACAGCAACTCGAAGTCCGGGTAGTCCTGTTCGAAGAACGTCTCGATGTTCCGCTCCATGCCCGGCTCAGTGCCGTGCAACGGCTTCAGAACGCTCAAAGGTGGGAGGAAATCCGCCGGCGCACTCTGCTCACGACGGCGTCTCAAACCGAAACGCACCGCTGCCACCAGCACCATGCCGCAGTAAATCGACGAAGTGACTGAACCTACGGCAGCCACCCAAAACAAAATGTGGAGCAAAACCTTCATCGCACCAAGCCAGGAAGAGATCTAGAGACTATCGACTGTAGCCCAAACCTCTTAAGTCTACGCGACGCAGCTCCGCCTCCCTATTCTTTGTTGACGATCTTCCGTCGCAACGGCACCAGCCCGGCCTGCTGCGCCTGCTGTTGCTGCACACGCGTCAGCATCTCGGTGCGAACGAAGTCGACGAACCCCTGCATCTGCCGGTTCATCTCCTCCATGCGCTCACGCATCTGCAGCACGATAGCGATCCCCGCGATATTGACCCCCAGGTCGCGCGCAAGGTTCAGGATGAACTCCAGCCGTTCGAGATCCTCGTCCGTATAGAGGCGGGTATTGCCGTCCGAGCGCGACGGTCGCAACAGGCCCTCGCGCTCATAGAGCCGAAGTGTCTGCGGATGGATTGCATACATCTCGGCCACAGCCGAGATCATGTAGGCGCCCTTGGATTTACGTTTCGTTGCCATCAGCTTGCTTTCTTCAGCTCGTGCGCCGCAACGCCACGCGCTTTGATCAGGCCTCGCAACGCCTCGTTCACCGCTTCAGAGTCAGGAAAGACCGCCTTGACGTCTGGATCAAGAGACACCAATCGGCTGACATCCTTGAATTGGCTCGCATATTTGCCACGAACCCCCTTGGAAAAGTCATACTCATCCAACATGTCGTCTTCTTGGTCCAAATTATTGCTCATAGGTTCTCCTTTCCTTTGGCGTTGGCTTACGCGCGCTGATAATCCGATACGTTTCACCGCGACTCACATGTACCACTGTTAGTAGTTTGCTCGTAGCCGAGATTCCAATCAAGATAAAACGGTCTTCTTCGTTCGAGTGCAGTGGGTCGGGAATCGTGATGCTGTTGTCGTCCGCAAAAGCAGTCGCTCCTTCAAGAAAAGAGACACCATGCTTTCGCTCATTCGAGGCAGCTTTTTCGCTGTCCCACTCGAAATGCACTCCTCCAATATCTAACCGGACTGTTCTCATACCCCGGCCAGCAACTCTTCCCGCGGGTCCTCCGGATTCAGTTTCTGCAACTCCCGCAAAATCTCCTTCGAGCGCTCATCCTGCACCTTCGGCACCACGATCTTCACCTCGACGATCTGGTCGCCGCGCTGGCCTTCGCGCGTCGCGCTGGGGACACCCTTCTCGCGCATCCGCAGCTTCTGTCCTGTCTGGGTCCCCGGCGGAATCTTCAACTGCGCACGGCCCGACTGAGTTCCCACGCCGTCGATCGTCGGCACCTCGATCTTCGCGCCCAGTGCGGCTTCCATCACCGTCACCGGCACGCTGACGTGGATGTCGTCACCCGAACGATGGAACAGCTTGTGCCCGCCTACCTTGATGATGAGATAAAGATCTCCCGCCGACGCACCCTCAGTGCCCGCATTGCCCTTGCCCGCCAGGCGAATCCGCTGGCCATCGCGTGTGCCCGGTTTGATGCGAAACTCCAGCGGCTCGCGCTTCGTAACGACACCCGCTCCATCGCACGTACGGCACGAATTCTGCACCTTGCCGGAGCCGCCGCAGCGCGGGCACTGGATGTTGAACTTCATCCGCCCACCCATCTGCGTTACCTGGCCTGAGCCATGGCACTCAGGGCATTCCATGCTGCCACCTACAACCGCGCGGCCCTTGCAGGTTGGACACTGCTCCTGGCGCTGAATCTCCAGCCGCGTCACGCCGCCGCGAATCGCCGTCCAGAAGTCGATCTCCACCTGGTACTCGAGATCGGTTCCCGGCTGCGGTCCACGCGGCTGACGTCCGCCATTGAACATACCGCTGAACACATCGCGGAAGCTTCCGCCAAAGCCCTCGCTCTCCGCGCGCGACGCGCGGCTGCCGCCCTGGAAACCGGAGAAGTCGAAGCCGCCAAAGTCGAACGGCACACCCTGCCCGCCACCGGCCTGCGCACCTCCGCCACCACCGCCCCGGGCATAGGCCTCCGCCGTCGCCGGGTCGATGTTGTCCGAGTAGAAGCCAACCTGGTCATAGATCTTGCGCTTCTTCTCCTCGCTCAACACGTCGTTGGCTTCGGAGATTTCTTTGAACTTCTCCTCGGCCTTTTTGTCGCCGGGGTTTACATCCGGGTGATATTTGCGCGCGAGTTTGCGAAACGCCTTGCGGATCTCGTCCGCCGTCGCTGTCTTCTTCACGCCAAGCGTGCCGTAATAATCCTTAGTCTGTGTTGCCATTGTTATGCCACCCTACGCTGTACTTCCTTCTCAATCTTTGAAGCGAGATCTCGATCCACACAAGCCAGTTCGTACGCTCCCTGTAGATTGATCCAAAGGCTGGCCGAAGTACCGAAATGTATTGCCAGACGATATGCCGTCTCGGCTGAAATACCACGCCGTTCATTCACGATTTCGGAGATGCGCGTCGCCGGAACACGCAGCGCCAACGCCAGCGAATGCGCCGATATTCCATTCGGAATCATGAACTCCTCCCGCAGAATCTCTCCTGGATGCATCGGCGGAGGCTGTCTATTGGGGTCACGAGTGATAGCCATTTTCGTTCTCCTAGTGATAGTCCACTATTTCGACTTCATGCGGCTCAGTATCACGCCACACAAAACAGATGCGGTATTGATCGTTGATACGAATGCTGTATTGCCCCTTGCGATTGCCCTTCAAAGCTTCGAGACGATTGCCTGCAGGCTGCCGCAAATCATCCAGGTGGCTTGTATTATCGAGAACCTGCAACTTTCTCCGAGCGACTGCAACGATTGCAGCATGTCGACGGCTCTTCCCCGTAAAGAAGAGGGTCTCGGTTTCCTTGTCGGCAAACGACCGGATCATGCCTTAACCTAGCACGTTGAACGCTCTCCGTTCAACGCTCCGCAGGTAGTGCTTCATCCGCCTGACATACCGGGCACCAATACAACGTTCTGCCCGCTACATCCTTGCGCAAAATCTTCGTCCCGCAGATGAAGCAAGGCTTGCCCTGCCGCCGGTAGACATAGTGCGCCTCTTCCTTCAGCGGCTTCCCCGTCTTGTGCGGACGATCCTTCGGCTTCGTCGTCACAATGCGTCGATCGACCATACCCGCACGCAGCAGGGGGATTGCATCCTTCCACATCGCCTGCAGAGTCTTCAGCGGCACCGTCCGGCCTTCCACAAAAGGACTCAGCCGCGCGCGAAACAACAACTCCGCACGATAGATGTTGCCGATGCCGGAGAGCACATCCTGCTGCATCAGCAACACACCGATTGGCGTCTTAGCCTTCGCAATATGCTCAAACGCCGGCTTCGGATCGTCGCCGTCCAGCGGGTCCGGTCCAAGCCTTGCCAGCAGCGTCTCCCACTGGGCATCGGTCCACAAGCTGCAGTCCGAAGCTCCACGCAACTCCAACCAGTCGATCTCCTCCGGTGGCGTTGGATTCGATCCATCGTCGCTCGAGTACCACCCATGCCGCGTGCTGGCCTCCGCCGCATCCTTGCGAGCCTTTGCTCCCACAGGCCACATCCGAACCCGCAACGCACCGCGCTCTTCCGGCAGGGGCATCTGGCCCTCGGTCCAGTCTCCGTAACGGCCCAGGTGCACATGCAGAATGCGATCTTTGCCGAAGACATAGCCCAGGTGCTTGCCCTTTGCCATCACACGTTCCAGCTTGCGTCCATCGAGCACATCAGCCTCTCGAAAGCGGCCGTTCGGAGCCTCTACATGCATCTTCTTTCCAACGAAGGCCGTCGTATGCCGCTCAGCCCAGCGATGGATCTCATTGCCTTCAGGCATTGCAATCTCTCCTGCATCCTCAAACGCGGCACAGGCCGCGCACCTCGCGCTGAAAACTCGCAGAGGCCGCGGCCCGTGGCATCACACAACAAAAACGTTAGCCGCTTAGTTCCACACCTGGCTGGCCCGGATCGACTCCACGCTGAAGATCTGATCCGGCTCGGCCTCGCGCATGCGATGTGCAAACTGCTCCGCCTCTTCGCGTGTGCCAAACATACTGCGGTTATAGAGCTTGCCTGCACGCAGGGCGTCGCAGCGCCAGAGGATGGGACTTACGTGGCTTCCGCCCACACCGAGGTCCCAATTGACCATTCCCTGCCAAACTTCGTCGCGTCTGTCGTCGTTTGCTCCATGGTTCGTCATCGCGGCACCCCTTTCCACCTCGTGAGACATTTGCCTCACGCTATTAAGCTCCACCTAATAAGACACCAAATCTGCGCATTCGATTCGTCTATTCTCACGGAGGTGCAAAAGCAGATTCCCTTCGCGAATGACAAAAGAAAAGCAGAAACAGCAGAGGAGGAGACTCCAGCTTCGAAGCTCCTCCTCCTATTACGCGCAACACCCACAATTAGTTCGATGCGTTACTTGTGGTCCGTGTCGACATACTCGGCATCGATCACGCCTTCGTCCTTCTTCGGCTCGTCCGCTGTACCCGCCGCAGCAGCATCGCCGTCGGTCGGAGCACCCGCAGCATTCGCCTTGTAGAGAGCCTCGGCCAGCTTGTGGCTTGCCGTGGTCAGGCGTTCGCGGGCTGCGTTCAGCTCGGTCGCACCAGGATCGCCCGTGAGCGTGGTCTTCGCGTCGGCCAGGGCCGTTTCCACATCGCCCTTGTCCGCTGCATCCACCTTCTCGCCGCCATCCTTCAGCATCTTCTCGACGTTGTAGACCATCGAGTCGAGCTGATTGCGGGCTTCGATCTTCTCCTTGGCTTCCTTGTCCTCGGCAGCGTGCGCCTCGGCTTCCTTCGCCATGCGCTCGACCTCTTCCTTGCTCAGACCCGAAGAGCTCGTGATCGTGATCTTCTGGTCCTTGCCGGTCGCGTTGTCCTTGGCCGTCACGTTCAGGATGCCGTTTGCATCGATGTCAAAGGTGACCTCGATCTGCGGCACTCCACGCGGAGCCGAAGGAATTCCGCTCAGCTTGAACTTGCCCAGAGTGCGGTTCTGGTTCGCCATCGGACGCTCGCCCTGCAGAACGTGAACCTCAACCTCAGTCTGGTTGTCGGCAGCCGTCGAGAAGGTCTCCGTCTTCTTGGTCGGGATGGTCGTGTTGCGCGGAATCATGCCCGTCGCCACGCCGCCCATCGTCTCAATAGACAAGGTCAGAGGAGTTACATCGAGCAGCAGCAGGTCCTTTACATCGCCTGCGAGCACGCCTGCCTGCACCGCCGCACCGATCGCGACGACTTCGTCAGGGTTCACGCCCTTGTGCGGCTCTTTGCCGAACAACTCCTTCACCAACTGCTGGATCTTCGGCATGCGGGTCTGACCGCCGACCAGAACGACCTCGTCGATCTTCGATGCGTCGATCCCGGCATCCTTCAGAGCCTGCTTGCAGGGTCCAACCGACTTCTGCAACAGATCGTCAACGAGCGACTCCAGCTTGGCGCGGCTCAGCGTGCGAACCAGGTGCTTCGGTCCGCTGGCATCGGCCGTGATGAACGGCAGGTTGATCTCTGTCTCCTGCGCGGTCGAGAGCTCAATCTTGGCGCGCTCCGCAGCATCCTTCAGGCGCTGCAGGGCCATCTCATTGCCCTTCGAGCTCAGGTCCAGACCGCTCTCGCTCTTGAACTCCGAGATGAGCCAGTCCACGATGCGCTGATCGAGATTGTCGCCGCCAAGATGCGTATCGCCGTTGGTCGACTTCACCTCGATAACGCCATCGCCCACTTCGAGAATCGAGACGTCGAACGTACCGCCACCGAAGTCATAGACCGCAATCGTCTCGTCCTTCTTCTTGTCGAGACCGTAGGCCAGCGCTGCCGCCGTCGGCTCGTTGACGATGCGCTTCACGTCGAGACCGGCGATCTTGCCGGCGTCCTTGGTGGCCTGCCGCTGTGCGTCGTTGAAGTACGCCGGAACCGTGATGACGGCCTCGGTCACACTGGTGCCCAGATAGTCTTCAGCAGCCTTCTTCAGCTTCTGCAGAATCATCGCCGAAACCTCAGGCGCGGTGTATTCCTTGCCCTGTGCCAGCACGGCCAGGTGATCGCCCTGCGGAACGACCTTGTACGGAACCATCCGCATCTCGTCGTTCACTTCGTTCGCGCGACGGCCCATGAAGCGCTTGATGGAGTAAACCGTATTCTCCGGGTTGGTGATCGCCTGGCGCTTCGCGACCTGGCCTACCAACCGCTCGCCGCTCTTGGTAAACGCCACGATCGACGGTGTTGTGCGTCCGCCCTCTTCGTTGGCAATTACCTTCGGCTCGCCGCCTTCCATCACGGCAACGCAGCTATTTGTCGTTCCAAGATCAATACCGATAATCTTTCCCATAATCCTGTCCCCTGTATGGGCCGTAGCCCGAAAATCCTTTGACCTTCACCATGCTCGCATGTGAGTGACTTACTGTCAACTTATATGATGAGAATTGTCGCCTTTGGTTGCACAATCCTCAAGGGCTTACCAGTACCTCAGCCGCCTGCGTCTTTCTGGTCAAAAAGTACGCTAAGAGAATGGACGCTCCCACCGCTCCGGCGACTGCCTCAGTGCCCGAAAGTCCTCGCGCACCCCACCGATTTCCACCCCAGCCATCCAGAGCGGTCATATAAGCAACCGGCACATTCCCCAGGGAGTTAATGATCGAGTATCTGCCGCTGCCGCTCTTCCCTGAATATCCCAGAAACTCGAGCACCACCGCCGTGAACATCGCATAGCAGGTGCCGATCGTGAATAGATAGAGCGTCACGCCCAGGTAATAGGTCGTCGGTCGTTGCGGTCCCAGCCACAGGATTCCCAGGGTCGCGGCATTGATCAGCGCTACCGTCAGATACCCCACGGAAGCCCGAATCCGTGCCGGAATCAGCGTCGCGGCCAGCGATCCGGCGGCCATCAGCAGGGCTCCGGCCACTCCGTTCATCCACGCCATCTGGTGGACGTTCACCCCATAGTCCTGCGCCACGCTGGGCAGCAGCCCGATCGCCGACCCGCTGGCAATCGGAAACAGCATCGTCAGCGTGTAAGGAATCGCCTTCCAGCGCCAGAACGTGTTCTTGAACTCGCTTCCTATCCTGCCGATCGTCTGCCCCAGCCGCTCCGTCGTAATCAGTTTCTGCTCGGGAGCCGCCAGCGCCAGCAGCGAGGGCACCGCGATCAGCGCTCCGGCTACGACGCCAAGCAGCCCCTGCCCCATCCTCTCGGCGAGCATCGCCAACACGAAGATGGCAATCGCCCCAAACGCCAGCGATCCCCCCTGATAAAAGCTGCCCGCGATCCGCCGTGACCGCTCGATCCGCAGGGCTCCCATCATGCCGCCGCAGCCTGAAACCACCAACTGCCCACAACAGGCGCTCAAAAACAGCACCGCTACCGCCGTATGGGACGCCAGGTTCTTCTGGTGGAACGCGAGCGCCATCAGAACGCCTGCTGCTACCGAACCCATCATCAGCCAGGTCCGCCGCCGCATCAGGAAGTCCGTAATCGGGCTCCAGAGAAAATAGATCGTCTGCGGCAGAATGAGCAGCGAGATAATCTCCGAGCTCCGCCCTACCCCTACGCCCTGCCGCCGCATCAGGAACGACAGCACTCCCTGAATGATGCCGTTCGCCAGCACCGCCATCGGCGCAACCAGTAACCCAAACAGCCAGGGCCGTTCGCTGGTTCGCGCTTCTTCACCGGGTGCCGTGCCTGCCAGGACACCTACACCCACCGCTTCGATCTCGTTCATTCCTCCGAACCTACCATGCCGCTTCGTCCTTGGTCACGATCTTCCGGATCTCTTGACCCTGCTCCGTTTGACTCTCGTCGCAGCACTCTCTACGCTTGCCAACAGTGACCACGAGGCAGCCATCCGACCCCAGAGCGCATCGCGATCCCGCGCTCGATGGTTTACGCGGTATTGCGGTCATGCTGGTGTTCTTCTTCCACTATGGTGGCGGGCTTAAATCACCGCATCTTGCCATTCGCCTCTTCGGCTACTTCTCCTCCTCCGGATGGATCGGAGTCGTGGTGTTCTTTACCCTTTCAGGGTTTCTCATCACGGGGAGCCTGTGGGATTCCAGGGGCAACCAGCACTGGCGCCGCAACTTCTACATCCGCCGCCTGCTGCGCATCTTCCCCCTGTACTACACAGCCCTTGCGCTGAGCGCCCTCGGCCTGATTGTTGCCTGGCGCAATGTTCATCTCGTCTGGCCGTTTGCCGTCTATGTCTTTTTTCTGCAGAATCTTCCGAGACTGGAGGGCCTGGTTCAGTCCATCCCAACGCCGCTATCGCTCTACCATCTATGGAGCATGGCGGTGGAAGAGCAGTTCTACCTGCTCTGGCCCCTCCTCCTGTTAACCGTTCGAAGCCGTCGCGGGGCCTTCTGGCTCTGTCTTTGGACGTTCGTAGTCTCGGCTGCCTTTCGAATCGCGATCTATGGGCTCCCCCTGGTCTCGGGTCAGGTGGCCTACTCTTTCAGAGATTTCCTCTTGGTTCACGCCGGAGCCTTTGCCCTCGGCGCCTATCTGGCCATCGCCTGGCGAGGCCCGGAAAAAGCACTGATCGAACGGCTCGCGATGCCTGCCTTCTTCGTCGGGCTTGCCCTTTACCTCTTCTCCAGCCTCAGCTCCCACAGCTTCATGCTCATCTCCAACCTGCAGTTCGTTCTGGGCCTTCCCGGGTTCAGCCTGGCGGCTGCCGCGGCTATCGCTCTCCTTCTACGCAATGGCGTTCCGCGCAGCCTTTGTTCGATAGCGCCTCTGCGGTTCATCGGCCGCATCAGCTACGGCTTTTACGTCTTCCACATCCTGCTGCAGCCGACCTATAGCACCATCACCCGCCATCTGACTCACTCGAACTCAGACCAACGCTACCTGATCACCAAGCTCATCCTGGCTTTTTCAGCCACCCTGCTGATCTCATGGATCTCGTTCCACCTCCTGGAACTGCCCTTCCTGAGGCTCAAGCGGCACTTTCCCATGAAACCTCCTGTCGCAATCGAGTAAGATCTCCTTCAAGTTTTTCCTTAAGCTTTATCGGCCTCCGTTTTAATACGCTTCATGAGCGATCATCGTTCGGGGCATCACAACCCCTTTCACTGCATGGCATCCAACCCTGAAGCTGCGACGCTTGCAGCCTGTTTCGACTCTTCCCTGGAGCACGATCAACAGTATGGCCGCCGCCGCAACAGCCGATGCCGCATCCGCGCAGGAAGACACCCAGAGTGTGACGAAGGGCGTAAACCCGTGGCTGATCGCCGCCGCGGTCATGCTCGCCACCTTTATGGAGGTGCTCGACACCGCCATCGCCTCCGTTGCGCTGCCCTACATCGCCGGCTCGCTCTCGGCCTCCAACGACGAAGCCACCTGGGTGCTCACCAGCTATCTGGTGGCGAACGCCATCATCCTCCCGGCGTCCAACTGGTTTTCCCTGCGCTTTGGCCGCAAGCGCTTCCTGATGAGCTGCGTCTCCATCTTCACCGCAGCCAGCTTTGCCTGCGGAGCCGCCCCCACCCTGGCCCTCATGTTGGTGGCCCGCGTCATCCAGGGAGCCGGTGGTGGCGCTCTCCAGCCTCTCTCACAGGCCATCCTGCTCGAAAGCTTTCCGCCTCGCAAACGCGGAGTCGCCATGGCCGTCTTCGCCTTCGGAGTGGTCGTGGCACCGGTTCTTGGACCCACCCTTGGTGGCTGGCTGACCGATACCTACTCCTGGCGCTACGCCTTCTACATCAATATTCCCGTGGGCGCGTTGGCCCTTTACATGATCAACCGCTACATTCAGGATCCGCCGTATATCAAGAATGCAAAGGTTCCTGCCTTCGACAATATTGGTTTCGGAACCCTCATCGTCTGGACCGGTTGCCTTCAGATCATCCTCGACAAGGGCCAGGAGGTCGACTGGTTTGGAGCGCTTTGGGTGCGCTGGGCGTTCCTCGCCATGGTCATCGCCTTCATCTGGTTCTGCTATCAGTCGTGGTTCAAGAAAGATCCGCTGGTCGATCTCCGCGTCCTCAAAGACCGGAACTTCCTGCTGGGTTCGATCCTCATCTTCATGTTCGGCATCGGCATCTACTCCACGGTCACGGTCCTGCCGCTGTTTTATCAGGAGCTGCTTGGCTACACAGCGTTCACCGCCGGCCTGGTCGTCGCCCCTAGAGGCCTGGGGGCTATCTGCGGTATGCCCGTGATCGGCTACCTCTCCAATAAGGTCGATCCACGCTACCTGCTGACCTTCGGCTTTTTGACCTTCGGCCTCACGACCCTGTACTTCGGTTCGATCACGCTTCAGGTCTCTCCCACCACGCTCTTCCTGCCGATTCTCATCACCGGGTTCGGATTGAGCTTTGTCTTTGTACCAATCAGCACGGCGGCCTATGGCACGCTCAAGAACGAACAGATCGGCAATGCCAGCGGTCTCTTCAACCTGATGCGTAACGTAGGCGGGTCGATCGGCATCTCCATCGCCACCACCCTGCTGACACGGCGGGCCGCTGTTCACCAGAGCGAGATCACCAACTACGTGCCGCGTAGCGGCCAGCAGTTCCAGAACTCACTCCACAACACTACGCAAGCCCTGACCGGAGCCTATGGCCCGGCAAACGCCGCCCATCCGGCACAAGCTACTCTATATCAGCAACTTGGACAGCAAGCCTCAAGTTGGGCTTACGTTGACGTCTTCCGTTGGCTTTCGCTGCTTTGTTTCTTCTGCGTGATCATCGTGTGGTTCTTCAAGAAGGTGAAGCCGGGCAAACCACCTGCCGGGGCGCATTAAGTAGTGCCCGACGAATCGGGGACAACAACGAATCAGATATTTTGTCCCCCCACAGAGACGTCATCCTGAGCGTAGCGCCTCGCGTTTTTTGCGAGGTGCGGAGTCGAAGGACCCCGAAGGACTTGATCACCCAGGAGGTCGGGACCTTTTCCAGCACGAGAGTTCAGGCACGAGCGCTCGAGGTAGAAAAGCTCCAAAGGGCATAGGCAAGAGGTCAACCCTCGGGGTCCTTCGACTACGCGTCCCCAAAGGCTGGGACGCTCCGCTCAGATGGTATGAAGAGCGGCGTACCTTCCTGGTACGTGCTCGAGGCACAGATAATCCATCCGGAGGAAGATACGCCATGCAG
>NZ_JACHIO010000028.1 GCF_014203225.1 Granulicella mallensis
GCACACTAAGCAAATTACCCTTCTGTACCCGCTCGTGCTTGAGCCCTCTTTGTGCCCATGCCGGGCACCATCATCTGGACAACCTTGCTCTATGCAGCCCGCTTCTGCGGGTTCACGGCCTGCGTGTAAACGTCGAGCGTGATCCTGCTGTTGGCGTGCCATAAAAGCTCCTGGACCGTCTTCACGTCTTCCCCATTGGCCTTCAACAATGTGCCATGCTCGGACTTGCGAAAACCCGTTTACTCACCCTTTTCGAGCGAGGCGTATGGTTTGTCAGAGGCAGGAGAGCAAGTAGCTATGTCCATTCGCAAATTAATCAGTTCGCCTGTCGTGTGGATTGCTCTTGGCTTGAGCCTTTTGACCCAGGCGACATATTTCACTCTGGATCATGAACACTATGGAGCAGATACACCATCGTATTTAATCCCTGCTGACAATCTTCTGCATGGGCATGGATTTGTGAATGCACTGCACCAGCCGGAATTGCTGCGGACGCCAGGCTATCCGCTTCTGCTCGCCCTCTTCCGGATTGCTCCGCTAAAGGTTGAGTACCTGATTGTTGTGCAGCATCTTCTTTGTGTGCTGCTGGCCGTTGCGGTTGTCGCTATCGCTCTACAAATGACCGGCAGCCGATTGGTTGCATGCGTTGCGGCAATCGTGATGTCTCTGGACCTGGCTACTCTCCGTGTGGCGAATCTCCTATTAACCGAAGTTGTGTTTATGGTTCTGATCTCTTTGATCTGTTGGATTCTTTATCGCGCGATGATGAAACCGGCGGGCAAGGGGATTGCGATCGCAGGCGCCGGACTTCTGGGTGGTTATGCCGTACTTGTCCGCCCCGTCGGCGTCTTGTACTTTGTGCCTCTGTCGCTCTGCCTGTTCCTGGTGTTAAGGCGGCGCGCCTGGCGTCCTGTTTTGATCTTTGTTGCATTTTTTCTGATTCTTCCCGTGTTGTGGGCCACGCGGAATTTTGTCGAAGGAGGATACTTCGGCATTAGTGCTATTGGTGCAGAGGATATCTTGTACTATCGAGCCGCGGGAGCCATTGCGATTGAGCGGCCCGGAAGCTATCCTGCGAATATTCTCAAGGTGAATGGCGAATTGATCCAGCAGACATGCGCCGATCTGGAACAGATGTACCACCGGGATTGCTCGCAGATCACCGACAAGCAACAAGCTGCATACGCTTCCCGCAAAGGGATGAGCATCATTCGAGAGCACCCTTTGAGCTATCTTCACTCCATGACAGTGTCGCTGGCGTACCTTGTTTTTGGGGGCGGTGCGGAGGCCTTATCGCGGGTCAGCAATGTCAGCCCACGGATTGCGGAAGGCATCGTTTTGCTCTTCACCGTACCTGAGGTCTGTCTGGCCTTGATCGGATGCCGGTACTGGTATCGGCGTGATCGAATTCTTTGTTGGCTTCTTGTCCCTACCATCGCGTACTTCCTGGGAATCTCTGCCGGAGGAGAGGCCTATTCGCGCTTCAAGGTTCCCATCATGCCGATGTATGCCTTGTTGATTGGTGGTGGCGCGGCGGGGATGGTGGAGTGGGCTCAACGGGCTCGAAAACCTGGTGTGGTGAGTCGCTAATTCGTTGAAGAATGATGGTCAGTTCAGCACAGCGCGAAGCGCGTTCCCTGATGCTTCAGCATCAGGGAGACGGAGGGAGCCGTAGCCTAAAGGCTACGGCTCCCTCCGCCCCGCGACGCTAAAGCGTCACGGTTTGCGCTTCGCGCTATGGGGTAATGCTGGTTCTTCAACGAATTAATGACTCACCACACTAGAGCCTTGCGTGCCTCTTCCGCCAATGCGCTTGCTGGCTAACCGTAGTTTGTTTCTCAGCGGATGCCGCGCGCGATCCGGTGCTTCAGATATTGGAAGAGAGTTGGGTGAGTCCATAGCTTTGACTTGCCTGCTGGCGCGGAGAGCGTTTCGAGCTTGCCGTCGAGTGCGTTGCGGATGGCCTGTTTCAGAATCGGAATCGCAAGCGCAATCTGCAGCAAGGGGTAAGTAGAAAAGTTATCGGAGCTGGCTGGCCTGTCCGATGCCTGAGCCACGATCTCTCCCGTGTCGATTCCTTTGTCTATCTTGTGAATCGTTACTCCGAAGTGCTCGGGATCGCCGGAGGCCTGAGCCCAATATCCGCCGTGCACTCCCCGATAGAGCGGCGTAATGCCGACATGAGTATTCAGGAAGACTCCATCGCTTGTCTGTAGTACCTTTTCTTCGAGAATGCGCGTTCCATTCACGACGATGACTCGCGGGGAGAGCTTCTGCAGGAGGGTGATCACCTGGGCATCGTTTACCGACAGCACGTCTGTGATGCACTCGGCAGGGATGGGGGACTCGTCCATCCCGTACTGTTGCATGATGTTCGCCCGGCGCTGGATAGACTCCCGCTTCAACAGAGGAACCATCCCTGCGGCAAACAAAATTTGCCCTGCCAGGGTGCGCCAGCCTAGTCTTTTTAGCCGCCGTTTTAGAAAGATCGACCGGGGAATCTTGGCTTCCCGGATCACTACGTCGATGCGGAACTCCTTCGCCAGCGCGTGGTAGACGATACGCGAGAGGTCGCTGTGATCGATGAGCAGGACTATACCGTTCACTGCGATTTCTCCGCGCGTAGGATGGTTTCGGCAACCTCGGACATGGTTCGAGAGGACCAGCCGGTTTCACGGTTCAGGTTGGCATAATGCTCCGCGATGCGGGTGAGGATAGCGATGTTCTCCTCTAAGTCCACACCGAAGTTGTGCGGATGCCACCAGAGATGAAAGGTCTGATGGCTGTTCGCGGCTGCGTCCATGGAGGCAAGAATCCGTTTGAGTCGCAGGGCTTCGAAGCCTTTTAGGGACTTACTCCATGGCCGCAGAAATCTCGATTGGGAGACACGCACAATGGGATATTCGTGGTCGAGTGAGGCGGTGGCGCATCCGTCGCCGCTCAGCGGGAGGTAGGCATCGGCAAGTCGTCTGGCTTTGTTGAACAGGCCGTTTCCCGCAGTGATCCAGGGTTCTGCCTCCGTGCTGCGATAGGCGATGAGACCCTCTTCCGCGCAGATGCCTATGTGGGGCCTCGAGATCTGATTCCGCGGGAAGACGATGCTCTTGAGCACGATTCCGTACTGGGCTGCCGCAGACTTTGCGCTTCTAAGGTCGGCGCGGAAGGACTCTAAGGTCGGGCCTGGAGCCAGGGCATAGTAGTGCGAGAAGGTGTGCGTGCCGATCTCCTGCCCCTTATGCGCTTGTATCTCCCGGATCAGGCTCGGTGCGAAATGAAACGGGTCTTCGTCTTCGTTCCTGCCTGCTTCAGAGAAGGCTGCATAGGGGTCCAGGTTGGTATCACGGTACTGTGGCAGCTCCGCAGGCCATGCGGCTTTCAGGTCATCACGATTCGCAAAGAATAGAAAACCTACCGTGGCCCATGTGGCGCGGATTCCATACTGTTCAAAGAGATGGAGGATGGCGGGGATGGCCTGGCGAACTCCAAGCAGGTTTTCGCGATACTGGTCGACGGTGCGATGGTCTCTGACGCCCCAGTGCAGCTCGAAATCGAGACTGATGACAAACGATCCGGGATTTTGCAAAGTATCCATCTCTAGTGATTGATCAGTGACAGATAACTCGCAGCTACACTGCGGACTGTGAACTGCTGCAGGTGCTCGTAGCTATCGATTGGCTTTGGCTTGTCCAGGGCGGCTAAGAGAGCCTGTGCCATGGCTTCATGGTCTCCCACGGGCACAAGCGTGCCGTATCTTCCATTGCAAAGAACTTCTGCCGGGCCGTAGGTGCAGTCGGTCGAAACCACGGGCGTGCCCAGGGCCAGTGCCTCTACCAGCGCTACCCCGAATCCTTCCCACTGCGATGAGAATGCAAAGACGGCAGCGCGCTTCATGAATCGATAGGGGTTCTGTTCGAAGCCGGGGAGGGATACGTCCGCTGCGAGCCCGGCCTCCTGGACCGCCTGTTCGATGCGGGCTCTATCCGGGCCTTCGCCGAGGATCATCAGGCGAGCGGGGCGCTGGTTTCTAACGATGCGGAAGGCCTGTACCAGCATCGGAAAATCTTTCTGCTTATCCAGCCTGCCTACGCCTAATAGCACCGGCGGCTGGCCCGGCTGGAACCATGGATGTTCGACCGTTGCCGCTGCTGCGGATTGGAGAGCCTCTGTGATGACAGGATTGTAAATAACCTGAATTTTTTGACGAGGGATTCCGGTTCGCGCCGAGAGGTCGTCTGCGACTCCGCCGGAGACGGCCACGATGGCGTCTGTTGCACTGAGAGCCCATCGGCTCCATAACGGCATCAGGCGATATTTGAGCCCGGAGGCGTTGGCTATGACCTGCGACATCGTGTTGTGCTCGGTGGCTATGATCTTTGTTTTCTGGCGAGCAATTGCCCTTGCGATAACTGCCGCAGCGCTGCAATGCGTCATGCCGGCGATCAATGCCTCTGGCTGCCTTGCCCGAAGGTACTTTGCGATCTTCGGTACGCTCCGCATCATGCGGTCTGATTCGAGATCGAAGACCTGAATGTCTCTTTCGAGGAGCCTCCCCATATCACCACCAGCTCTGCCTGCGACCAGATCCACTTCGGCTCCGCATTGGCAGAGGCCGTTGGCCAGGTTGACGAAGACGCGTTCGACGCCGCCGATCACCAGCGTTGGCACTAACAATGCGATTCTCATGACATGCGTTCCCTGGACTGGAACTTTCCAATGCAGCGGTATGATTCATTGTGCATGGGAAACCCTGAAAAACATTGTGGTGAAGACCCAATTTTGCGACCGGTGATGCCGGAGTTAAACACGGTTCGCGGAATCGCTGTTTTGATGGTGTTCCTCTTTCATGCTTTCGAAGATTTTACCCCCGCTGCTCAGCACCTTCCGGCGTGGGAGCGCGTGTTCTTATCTGTCTTTGGCTTAGGGTGGATGGGCGTCAACCTCTTCTTTGTTCTTTCGGGCTTCCTGATTACCGGTATTTTGCTGGGAAGTGTGAGCAGGCCGCACTATTATTCGCGATTTTATCGTCGCCGTGCGCTGCGAATTTTGCCTGCCTACTATCTCCTGCTTGTTGTGCTGGTTCTAGTGAGCAGGTTGAGTTTCGTGAGACAGCATACGTCGCTGGCTTTTGCCGGACTTAGTTTCGTTTATCTCTCCAACATCACGCCCCTGCTCGGAGTGCCGAGAGATTATGCGCCGCTCTGGTCGCTGGCGGTGGAGGAGCACTTTTACCTGATCTGGCCCGCAGCCGTGAGAGCTTTTACCAAGCAGGGCCTTGCGATTGCCGCCGCTTCGATCTGTATCTGCGAGCCGGTGCTGCGAGCCTTTGCTGTCGCCCGCGGAGGATTGTGGTGGGGCCCTTATACATGGCTTTCGGCCGATGGATTAGCCCTTGGTTCTCTGCTGGCTATCTTTGCTCGTTCGCAATGGGGCTCCCGGACGAACGTCTTGAAGCTGGCTGGTTTTAGCGCTCTTGTTGGAATGATCTTACTGGTGATGAGCTTGCCTGTTCCGCGATTTATAGCCATCAGCCTGCGGGCCACCAGCGTGAATTACGGATCGCTCAGCGCCCTTGCGATTGCGTTATGGTTGGGGACGGGACGGTACAGAAGGTTAGTGAATCTGCGGATTTTGTCCTTCTATGGATTCATCAGTTATGGCCTCTATCTGATTCATCCGCTGATCTTCCACCTCTATAACGATGTGTCCGTGAAATATGTATCTTTCTTCTCTGTCGGACATAGCTTTGGAAGATGCCTTCTCCGGTTGCTGGTGGCTCTTGTTCTTGCGACGGCTGTAGCTTACGTGTCGCGTGTTACCTATGAAGAGTTTTTCCTGCGGAGGAAGGATGAGCCTGGTCAACAGCAAGAAAAGCTGCGACCGGTGTGATCAGGGAAGAGCGTCTTCTTCGGTTGTTGAAGTGGGGGAGTGAGCCGCCTGAATGAGTGCGATGCCTGCAAGCAGATAGGCCCATAAGAAATATCGGTCTTCTACGTTCGGATAGATCGCCAGCCTGGCCAGGGTGCAGATGCCTGCGAGAGGCAGCAAGGTGCGAAGCGCCGACTTTGGCGGGAGTTTCCTCCATGCTGCTGCTGCCACCAGAAGCCAGATCGTCATATAGGTGTAGGGAATCACTCTCAACGCCGCGATGGCATGCAGATATCCGGCCAAGCTGATTGGGATGGGATGCTTGACCGGTTCCATCTCCGGCTTGATGAACGAGTGTTGCATGAGAACACGCCATCCGTAATAACTGGAAAAGTGGTTCGTCAAAACTATGCAGCCTGCGCTGAGGGCTCCGAACAAGGCTCCGAGGGAGAGGCTGAGGCGCTTCTTCCAGATCATCCATGCCAGCAGGACGAGTACAAGGATTGCGTTGTCGAACCTTAGCAGAACGCTTGCAGTCAGAAGTCCCGCAGCGAGCAGGTCTTTGTTCTTTGCGAAGGCGAGCAGGGCAAGAAGAACGAGAGTAGTTGAGAGGGGATCGACGGTAACCATTCGTCCCATCGTCAGTACGGATGGCGCCAGCAGTAACAACGCGGATAAGACGGTCTCGTGCGTCCAGGCAAGGACCGCAAGGCCTGTGATCAGGAGGCAGCAGGCCGATAGGAGACGCAGACCGGTGAGGATGGGCAGGCCCGCGCGCCAGAGCGCGTATCCGGTGGCTATGTAACCCAGCTTCACGCGATAGAAACCTAACTGCTGTATGAAATGATCCGGGTTGTTATACACATCGGCAAAGTACGGTTCGGCGGCCACGCTTTCGAACTGGAAAGGATCTGGCTGTGCGTCGAACTCCGTGCGCGCAATGCGTTGAACCGTTGCCGGATCGGAGTAGCGCAGAGAGGCGACCGCGCCCGCGTACAGGTACCGGTCGAAGGTCGGCAGCGGGCGAAGATAATCCGCCACGGCCAATGCCAGGCAAAAGATTACGTAAAGAAGCAAAGCTGGAGTGGAGCAGCCAAACCAGCTTCGTGCGGGTGAAGGGCTATTACCAGCCGTGCTGGGACGAGAAATTGTGCCTGACGTCATTTGCATCTCCCGCTTCCGCATCCAGGTCTTGCCTCTTCTTTTTTAGCCATGTTACTTGCTGGCGTGAAAGAAGTAGACATAGGCGTCGGTGCCGTCTATTTTCTTCCAGGGCGCTGGAACGATGGAGGGCTCGGATCCTTGGACGACGTAGCCCTGCGGATCGGCAATGACAGCTTCTGCTCCGGTTTGCTCGATAATCCCTAATGCTTTTTTCTGCTGCTCCGGTCCGGACTCCCAGTAATCGAGTGCAGGGTGAGCTTGATACCAGCGGATGTTCGCAGGGATCTCGGCCACGACTTGCAGCCGGGCAAGATGCGCCCAATAAGCTTCCATGCTGTCGCCGATGACGGCTACCCGGCCGCCCGGGCGCAGGTCATTCTGAAGCAGGAACGTTGCAATGACAGCGCTGCGGGGACTTCTGCCCGCCGCATGGTCACTTCGCAGCGCCTCCTGACTTGCCTGAGATATCAGCGTTGCTCCCGTGGCAATCAGGGCTGCGAGTCCTACGCATGAAACCAGGCGAGGTGTGCCGCTGCCTTTCGGCAGCGAGCAGGCACAGATTGCACCTGCAAAGAGAAGGATCAGCCAGCCACCCATAAAGCGCGGCTCAACGTGGACAAGCGCAAACATAGGCAGTGCCATTGCGGCCGGCAACCACAGAGGCCAGAGCTTCCGAATATGTTTAATCCATTGCCCGCGATACGTTGCCATCAGTACCAGAACGATCGTGGCACAAACGATGCCCGCACCTGTCTCCATGATGGTTTGCAGTTCGAGAATCAGGTTTGCCACGAAGATCTTTGCCTGAAGACTCCAGTTGAGGTGTGGTGTTAATCCTTCGTACCAGTAGGTCGGATCGAACCAGGGCGGGTAGGTGCCCATGTCTTTCGCTGCGAATTCGTAAATTTCCGGAAAATCATTCAGCTTGCGCGTGGGATGAACCGGCACTCCCGAGCCTGTGGGGCCTCCCTGCCAATGCACATAGTAGGAGACGCCATTGATGTAAAAGGCCTGGCTCAGGCGAGCCGACTCGCCAAAGGTGAAGTGGTGCTTCGCCAGGGAGATCGCGCGAATGAAGGGGGCGCATAGCAATAGAAAGAGTACGAGCGAGGTTCCGCTCAAAAGCAGCCTTCGCCGCGATAGCGGCACACTGAAGCCGGCGCACGCGATAAAGATGAATCCTATGGGGAAGAACGGTGCTTTGGCGTAGTAGCCCAGGGCCAGAAAGAGGCCCAGCAGCAGCGCGGTTCCTATGCGCGGAGAGCGCCGGAGTCTCAGTATGCTCCATCCCGCCAGGCAACAAAATACAGCCCATAGCAAATCCGGTCCTACGCGGCTTACGGGGATGACGCTTAGAGTTGCAATGCCGAAGACTGAATAGCCCAGAGCCCAGAAGGCCGATGCGGGTATCGCGGCGCCGCTCTGCTGTGTGAGGCTCTCGTGCCATCGCCGCACCTCGCTCCAGAACAACTGAAAGCTGGCCAGCCCTCCTGCGAAGATCAGCACATTTACGAGATGGGCCAGAGGGCATTCCCAATAAGCGTTGGGATGAAACAGCCATAGGAAAAATGAAAGAAGCACAGGATAACCCGGCGCCCAATAGGGATGGATGGCCATTCCTGGATGTCCGTCGACAATGGCCCTGGCGATGTCCAGGTAGGAGATGGAATCTCCATCGAACTCATAGCGGGTATACCAGGCTCGTACAAGAGCAATGGCTATGAGTGCGACCCAGACCCACACCTGAAGCCTGCGTGTATCGATAGGGGCGATCGAATCAGACTGCGTCTCTGTCGACGACACGGCGACCTCGTTCATCCATGCTCCTTTTTGCATGGCCGCCCTAAGCCTGCGGCTTCGTCGCTATAGCAATCAAGCTGAGACCGCCCCAGGGAAGGATAGGGTCCAGCCGCCGCAGCACTGGCATGAGCATCTGCAGGACTTTCAATTGGACAGGCGAGAATGTTTTGCGCTTCAGTATCTTTCCATTGAACCACCAGCCGGGGACGGAAAAGCGATTGAAGTCGAAGATACGCTCGACCTGGAAGCCGGCTTGTTCCAGGCCTTGCCGCAGCGACTGTGGCGTGTATCGCTCGCGATGATCGAGCGCGTGATCGAGTGTGCCGTAAAGCGCGGGATGCTGAGGGACGAGGATCACGGCCCGTCCGCCGGGCATCAGCGACGATTTGATGTTTTCAAGCGTTATCTGCTCATTCGGAACGTGCTCCAGGACGTTGACCATCAGCACGGTATCGAACTGTCCCTCGGTGCTCGCAAAATCTCCCGGGACGCCAGCATCGATATGGCGCACGCGGAGATAGGGTTTTCCTACGGAGTAGGAGCGCAGATAGGAAAGATACGAAGGATTAATGTCAGAGGCGAGATACAACTCACGCGGGATAAACTGCCCGGTCAATGTGCCGATGCCCGATCCAATTTCCAGTACGCGATCGCCTACATACGGCGCCAGTGTCTGCCCCATCCACAGGTTGAACCTGCGTGCCTTTTCCAGACTCGCGAGGATCTGCGAGCCGTACTGATCTTCCTTGTAGATATCGTCGATGAACCAGAAGTGCAGGATCGCGGACAGTGCGAGCCATATATCCTTATGGCCTATTTTCTTGCCTTCCTGGTAGCTTCGGGCAAGATAGCTGATGGGCGCCTCGAAGATGCGTGCGCGCCGCTTCGCCAGCTTGAAAGCTATTTCTATTTCGAAGCGAAAATCGTTGTGGCGCAGCGGGATCGATTGGAACAGAGGCGTGCGGATCGCCTTGTAGCAGGTCTCGATATCGCTCAGGTTCAGGTCGGTGAAGATATTGGCCAGAAAAGTAAGCGCCTTGTTCGACAAGGTGTGCCGGAACATGAGTGCGCGGCGATAATGCGACGAAAGATATCGCGATCCGAAGACGGCATCCGCAGACTCGGTTGCGAACGGTTTCAGCAGAAGAGGAATATCCGCCGGATTGTATTCGAGGTCGGAATCGTGCACGATGCTGATTTCGCCGGTGGCTTTCTCCAGCGCGGTGCGCAGCGCTGCCCCTTTGCCCATGTTGCGCTCATGCCGCAACAGCACGACGCGGTCATCCTCGGAGGCGATCCGCTGCAGGATCTCCCAGCTTCCATCCGTGCTGCAATCGTCGACAACGATGACTTCCATGCTGTGGATGATCGGGTCCTGCAAGGCGAGCAGGCGGCGCAAGCTGGGTTCGACGAGATAACGCTCGTTGTAAACCGGCACCAGAACGCTCAGGCTGAAGGACGTACTGATGGGGCCTTCCATCATGGACACGTGCGACCATCTCTGCATCGGCTCCAACAGTTTCTGATCCTGCACGCTCATGGGCATCCTCTGAAAGAAAGTTCTTTGAACAGCGGTTAGGATACTGCTAATTCGCGATGGCTATCGGAGTTGCTTCCATTTTTTCGGGGCAGTAATCGATGGGGAGCTGATAAAGCAGTTCCTGGATCTCTGCGCCTGACTTACGGGCGCGCGCCGCAAGCTCGAGTTCTGCAAGAAGCTGCGGGAAGTCTGCGGGTACGACGCCGGCTTGTACCTGAAAAACTTCACGAAACGGTGTGGGGGTTACCAGCGCGTCATCTCGCCATAGTTTTTCATGAAGTTTTTCCCCTGGCCGGATGCCTACGACCTTGATGTCAATGTCTTTTCCAGGAACCAGACCGGACAAGTGGATGATCTCTTTCGCAAAATCGATGATCTTGACCGGATCGCCCATGTCCAGGAGATAGACATCTCCGCGCGATGCGAGCGTGGCGGCCTGCAGGACGAGCTGCACGGCTTGCGGGATGGTCATGAAGTAGCGGGTCATCTCCTCGTGCGTAATGGTGACCGGGCCACCTGCGGCAATCTGGCGAAGAAAGATGGGAACCACGCTGCCCCGGCTGCCCAGAACATTTCCAAATCGCACGCAGGCAAAATGCGTCTGGAGGCCGGCATTCTCGATGGCGCGCTGTTGAATGAGCATCTCCGCCGTGCGCTTGGTCGCGCCCATAATGCTGGAGGGATTCACGGCCTTGTCGGTAGAGATCATGACGAAGCGCTCGCAGCCGAATTCGATGGCTGCATCGGCAAGCTCACGCGTGCCGGCGACGTTGTTCAGAACCGCCTCGCAGCAGTTGTCCTCCATCACTGGAACATGTTTGTAAGCCGCGGCATGAAGGACGATTTGCGGGGAATACAGCTTGAAGGTCTGGTGGACGATGTCATGATCGCGGATGTTGCCCACGATCGGCACTACTTTTCTGCCATTCAGGTCTCCCAGCTCATTCATCAGCTCGAAGATTGAATTCTCGTCATGATCGAGCACGACGAGACGTTCAACGTTCAACGCCGCAACCTGCCGCGCCATCTCCGAACCGATGGAGCCCCCGGCTCCCGTGATCAAAACGGTTCGCGCGTTGAAGCACTGAACCACTGCGGGATGCGCCTCATTCAAGATCTTTGTGCCGCCTTGCGTCAGTTGATCGATGGAGACCTCGCGGTTCACCGTGACTCTGCCGTCCATTAACTCACTACCCGAAGGAAGGATGCGAACCTGAACATCGAGGAGGCTGGCATCGCGAATCACCTGCGCGGCGCATCTCAAATTAGCACCGGAGAGGACCACAATTTCGATACGGTGACTTACCAGAAGGCTGGCCAGAGAGTCCGGATGGCCGAGGACAGGCCTGCCTGCGATATTCGCACCGGCCAGACGTACATCCTCGCTTACCAGGCCTAATACATGAGCTTCGTTCGATGTATGAAGATGATGGACCGCCGTTGCCAGTGTCGTCTCCGATCCGACAATCAGCGCGCGCGGCCGGTCTACTGGGGTGTGGGCTGCATCATTGATGAGACGCCGGGTCAGGCGCAGCGTGCAGGCAAAGACAAGAAAGATGCCGAATTCAAGAATGAGAACGCTGTAAGGAACGATGGGAAGAGCTTTGGGCTCCTGCCAGCGCACCAGCAACAGAAGAACGGTCACAGGCAGCGAACGAAGGGCCAGGACAAGCCCATCCCGCACATCGAAGAAGCGCCAGGTTGACCGGTATCCTTCCCGCGAGAGGTGGATCGACAGGGGTCGCAAGACTACTACGACACACAACCATGTCCACATGCTGCGCTGCATTTTGGGTTCGATATGGAAATCGAACCGGAGCACATAGGCATAAATCATAGCCATGGCCGCAGTGAGTCCATCGAGAATTACACGAATATACCCATGAAACACCCAGGCCGGAATTAGATTGGCGTATCTTTCACGTCTACGGTCAGTGACAACCAACAGTTTGTGACTATACTCCACCTACCCTCCTAGGGGTTTTCGTTTTTGCGTGGGAGAACCTCTGACGGACAAGTTAGGTCTTGTTGAGAAAAGCCAGTAACCTTTTCTTTCAGTACCTATTTCGATCACTTTATCAGGTTTGTTTAACTTCGCAATAGCAACAAAATTACGACAGAAGATGCAAGATTATTTTGATCCGAATTATTCGGCAATAATTTTTATCTGCGTGTCACCGATAAGAATATAATCGCGGTGCTAGGGTTCTACCGGCTACCTGTTGACCTGGATTGAACAGTAGCTCGTGATGCTTCCTCTTTTGCAATCGTTTGATGCCGTGAGCCTTTGTCATGGTTGCGTTGCGGAGATAAGCTATGATCATCTTGCAATTTCGCTCAGCTATCGCACTGTTTACCTGTAACTGCCTTGTGAGCATGGCCATAGCCTCCTCGTCCAGCATTGGGCTGGTCATGGCTACGGGTGATGTCGTGGTCGATGGGCAGCGCGTACCGGGCAACTCAGCGATCTTTTCCGGAAGCCGAATCTCTTCGGGCGATAAGACCTCGAACCTGCAGTTTTCAGACGGTACAAGCGCGGTCATGAACCCGGGTACGACGATGACTGTGTACCGGGAACGCTCTGTCCTGCAACAAGGCGTGACGACGCAGCATGGTATTGATAAGCATTTCGTGCTTGCCAATGGGTTGAGGATTTCCAGCACAACCTCGAATGTCACAGCCCTGGTTGGTGTGAGGAATGATTCTTATATGGAAGTCTCTGCGCGAGACGGAGAAGCGGATGTCTGGAATGCCTCTGGAAAGCTTGTCGCTAAGGTGGAGCCGGGGCAGCCTCGCAGCTTTACCTATCAGCAGGCTCCGGCGGGAGGCTCAGTAGACCTCTGCGGACGGCTGCGTCCAGGATACCTGCTTTCAGATAAGTCTACCCATGCTACCTACAAGCTGAAAGGATCAGACCTCGATCCCTTCATGAATAAGCGGGTCCGGGTTGCCGGAACGATGGATGTTACAGGAGGCACTCCTTCCTCCACTGCACCTTCCGTTGTAACGGTGGATGGCATTCAAAAACTGCAAGGTTCCTGCGATGCAGCAGGTGGAGAGGGGAAGCGGGTAGGCCTGATTCTTATAGGTATAGGTGCGCTTGCAGGAGTCGGAACCCTGATTGGTGTGAGTGTTGGTAGCGGGTCCAGCGCCCCCACGCCACCGCCGGTGACTCCCTCAGTCCCCTAAGATGTGTCATCAAATTGCCGTTTGAGATAAAGCTATTGCACAGTCCAACTTCATCGCAGATGCAATTTGATGACATGCCCTAAGATGTCCTGGGAAGGCGTTCGAGCAAAAGCCTCACGGGCCTGACGAGGTAATACAGAAAATGTAGCGGCTGCGGCAACCGCACGTGCTGCCAATCCGGCTCTGCGGGAATAAATAGACGCTCGAAGAGGAAGCTGCTCTGAGCGTGCCAGCCTTTTACAAAGGCCAGGTGGTAATGCAAGGTTTCGCGATAGCCGATATCGTTGCCTTTGCGAAACAGAAATGCCGCTGCTGTATTGGCGAGCGTCTGCGCTTCTCCCTCCTCTTCGCAATGCTGCTGGATTTGCGGCGGCAGTTTCAACCCCAGGACCTGCTGCGTCAGAAGCAAGGCGTGTTTCAGCACAAGGCCGCAATGGGCTGACTTTGCCCAGGCCATGCACTGCTCCCAATCCAGACCCTCTGCTGATACCGAGCAGGCTACGTCACATAGATCCCTCAGGTTCAGCCAGCAGTGTTTGGTTCCGTGAGCGCAAAGATAGAGCAGCAGATGCTCCGGAGAGAGCGTCAGAAACGAGATTCCCTCCCGGTGTTCGACTCGCGCCGATTGGAAAAGCTCCCGAACCGGCAGTTGAAACGGGAACATCGCGTGCAGCGGGCTCCAGTGCAGATCGATGACTGTTCCTCGATCGTCGTTGATAAAGTCCATCTGGCGATTCCTGGAGCTCCGCAAGGTAGACCTGTCCGCAGAAGACTGGAGCCGATAACCCTCGCGCACAAGAAGGTCGGACGCTGCGGGCATGTCCTCAGGGACGACCAGAAGGTCGAGGTCCGTGAATTCTCTCAGTACGACATTCCGGTAGGCCTGTAAGGCAAGCGATGGACCTTTCAATGAAATAACGGGAAGACCTGCCGCATCGAATGCCTGCAGAAGACGGCGCCACTCCTGCATCTGGATCAGGTTGTTCCGGGCGGCCAGCAGCCATTGCTGTTGGAAGCGGTCGCGTACTTCCTGCGGGATTTTCTCCGTGCCGTATTGATTCAGAACATAGATGACAAGCGGTTTGATTGCGTGGCGATCCGCTATGAGTTCGATCGCTTCCCAATGGAGAGGTTGCGCCAGCGCCGCCTGAAGGCCGCTGTCATCTCCACCAGCAAGATACACGCGAGCAGCCTGCACCACGAGATTGCCTTCGCTGCCCTCTGTTCCCTGGTAAACGGCCTGAGCAAGTGGGGCACGCACGTTCTTTTCGTATGTACGCTTAGGTGAATGCATTGTTACTTTGCACATCTTGCGGAACGGACTACCTAAGTGTAGTATGGCGGCACTTCGATACTTTTATGTTGTATGCTGCGAAGTCGAATCTAAGACTTTTGCTTTAGGTAATTGGCTGCACTCAGAAGAGTATTAGTTACCTGCCGTATTTGGCCTCTCAGCCGACATGAAGGCGAGCATTAGCATAAGCTAGTCTCTTACACGGGAGCAGAAGAAACTGCAAAGAAGATACACGGCAGGGCGGAGATTTCTTCCTTGCCGCAGCGAACGAATCGTTTCGTTCGTCCCAGCCATTCGACCCGTTCCGTTGGAGGAATTGTCCTGTGAGACTCATCGGTAATTTTGTAGGAAGATATGTTGCTTATCCTGCAGTTGCAGCTCTTTTAGCCGGATGTATCACCATGTCTGCGCCTGCTCAACAGACTCCTCCCCCTGGCGGTCATCTGGTCGATGACTGGACGCATCATCATGTCATCTTCTCCGACCCCGGTACGGAGCAGGACGCGATCAAGAAGGGCAGGCACGCGGAATGGCTGCGCATTGTTAACGATCCTCGCTATCGTATGCAGCAACTCCGGCGGGGAGCTGAAGCCAGGCAAGCATCACACTTTGGCTCAGATCCCTGGAATGATAGGGAACACGACCGGGGGAGGGAAGGGAAGCCTCCCGCAGGGAGTGAGGATGAGTCTATCCAGAGAGACTGGGCCGTGACGCTGGGAGCAGCGGGTGCGTCTACTGCGATCGATACCTATCCTGCGAAGTTCACGTTTAACGTGAATGCCGCTCCCAGTTGCACTCAGGATTACGTGATTTACCCCGTCGATGTCGCTGGCTCCACTACTCAGGCGAATATTCTTGGCGTCAACAATCTCTACAAAACCACCTGCACCACGGGAACGGTGCCAAATGTAGAGTTTGCTTATGAAGTTGGCACGGGCATCGTCGAAACTTCTCCGGTTCTTTCTGAGGATGGCACGAAGGTCGCTTTCGTGGAGAGCATTCAGGGAGTTCTCTTGAACACCGCCGGGTCGATCTTTCACGTTCTTACGCTGGGCACCAATGGGAATACAGGTTGCCCAAGTTCGCCATGCAACGGAAACGCCAGCAATAAACCTGTGGCTCCAGGCACCCTGAACAATGCAAAGGACGTCAAAATCCAGATGGCGCCCGCTACCCTCATTGGCCTGGGTGTGTTCGGTTCTACCGATTTCAAGTCATCGCCTTTTGTCGATTACACGAACGACATTGCGTATGTGGGAGATCTCAACGGGGTGCTGCACAAATTCACAGGGGTATTTCAAGGAACTCCAACCGAAGTCACTACCGGGGGGTGGCCATTTATCGCCCCTGTGCCTCTGCTCGGTACAGCACCCTCTTTTGGCAGCCCGGTTTTCGATGGAGGGGCCAGTCAGAACATCTACGTTGCTAGCCTTGCGAACGGCTCTAACGCCGGCGGCCAGATTTTCTGCGTTACCACGGCAGGTGTTGCCTGCGCTAATGCCAATATCCAGGCTGGTAGCAGTGGCATCCAGGATGGTCCAATCGTAGACAGCACAACAGAGAAGGTTTTTGTAGCGAACGACAACGGTTCATCGAATGCTCTGTTTCAGGTGTCTACGTCGTTAGCCTCAGCGTCGTTGCTTACAGCCAACATGGGAGCAGCCGGGACCGACCTCTATGATGGGGCATTCGATAATGCCTATTTCGCAAGCGGAACCAACACGGGGAATATGTACTTCTGTGGAGGCGGCACGCTGTACCAGGTCCCGATCACAAGCGGTGCCATGGGGACTACGGCTACTGCCACTACTGTCAAGCTAAGCAGTGGCACAGGCGCGCAAGCTGATTGCACGCCGCTTACCGAGGTCTTTAACCCTAATCTCACGATCAGTGGAACCACAGGCCATGACCTGCTCTTCCTGGGGGTGACGAATAAGGGAGTGCCCACGGGCTGCGGTGGCGAAGCGTGCATCATGACCTTCGACATTACCAGCGGCGCCGTTCCCACTGCTCCTATAGCGACGTTTCCCTTAGCCACAGGTACGACGCTGCTGGGGACGAGTGGATTAGTCATTGACAACGTCTCCACTAGCACTGGAGGATCGCAGGTGTACTTCGGAAACCAGAATGCAGGTACTGGAGTGCAAGCTTCTCAAGCAGGGCTGCAATGAGGTCAACATGAATGGACCGGAAGAGATCGACGAGATAACCGCCCAATCGGAGATACAGCCGCCGGCGAAGAAGCTCTATCGCAAACCTGAGTTTCGCTTCGAGCGCGTCTTTGAGACGCGGGCTCTGAGTTGCGGCAAGATATCGACGATCCAGGCCCAGTGCGCCCACAATCGAAAAAGCTCGTGACGGGCGATGTCATGCCTGTGGTGTTGCAGCAGCGCTCGGCATTAGGTTGTGAGCTGGTGACCGAGGTGGCTCACAGCTTTGGTGAGGTCTGCCTCCAGGTCACAGGCTCCAGCATGATTCCGGCGATCTGGCCGGGTGATGTGGTTGCCGTCCGGCGTTCTGAACTGGGAGAGCTGCGGCCTGGCCAGATCGTTTTATATAGACAGGAACGAGGGCTGGTGGCTCACCGGATCGTCCATATTCATGGCAATCTTTTGACGACCCGGGGAGATACGCTCCGGCATGTCGACCCTCCGGTCAAGGCCTCTGATCTGGTGGGGCAGGTGCTTTCACTGGTTCGTAATGGACAACGGGTGAATCTACGCCAATCCTCGTGGCAGCGCATCAGCGCGTCTATTCTGCGGCACTCGGACCTCTGCCTGCGAATGACGCTGCGTCTGGGGCTTCGCCTGCGGCGGCAGGGAACTGAGGAGATGGCATGACGCATGAGCCCGTCACAGCTGCCGGGCAGGCAATCGTCATCGAGATCGGCGGCATACCCATCCAGGTGCGTAGCGAAAGTCCGGAGTTTCTGCGCATGTTGGAAGAACGCTATGCCGGCTTTCTCAACGGTGAGGCACACCCGGTCTTTGAATTCGATGTCGAGCTGGTGCAGCCGCGAAGGATCAGCGAAGAGGACGATGTCGTGGTGAGCTTCGACTCGGGTCGATGGTTGATCGAGCGTGGCGACTTTCGTGCGGAGTGGGAGCCGGAGACGCGGCGCGGAAAAATTATCCAGTCGGCAAACCCTTACTCGATCGACTCGGTTCTTCGCATTGTTCACACCCTGGTTCTGGCGAGGGAGGGCGGTTTGCTGGTGCATGCAGCCAGCGCGGTTCGGAATGGCAAAGCCTTTCTGTTTGCGGGAGTCTCCGAGGCGGGAAAGACGACCATCTCGCGGCTGGCTCCTTCGGATGTTACGTTGCTTACCGACGAGATTTCATATCTACGCCGCGATGGGGGGCGCGACGGAAATGGCTACGCCGCTTATGGCACGCCGTTTGCCGGAGAGCTGGCGCGGGCCGGTGAAAACGTGAAGGCTCCGCTGGCGGCCTTGTACCTTTTGCGGAAGGGAACGGAGAATACGATCGAACCGGTGCGGCCGAACGATGCCGCGCGGATGCTGCTCGAAAACGTGCTGTTCTTTGCCTGCGATCCGGATCTGGTAGGTATGGTCTTTGACGCAGCCTGCGAATTGGTGCAGCATGTCCCTGTGTACCGTTTGACTTTTTTCCCCGATGCACGAGTTTGGGAGCTGATTGGATGAGATCCGTTTATATTTCCAGGGCAACCTCCGTGGCTGCTCGTTCGCTCGATGGTGAAATGATGATCATGTCTGCCAGGGATTCCACTTTGTTCACGCTGAATCCGGCCGGTACCATCATCTGGCAGTCGGCTGACGGAAAAATGCCGCTGGCGGAGATTGTGAAACAGAAGATTTGCGTGGAATTTGACGCTGATCCAGCGGAGGCATTGGAGGATGCCGAGCAATTTGTGAGCGATTTGGCCAGTCACGGCATTTTGGTTGTGTCTGACAGTCCGATCACTCAGCCCGAGCTACACAGCAAGACTGTAACAAGGGGGTCATGATGAGCCTGATGCAGGAGTTTGGACAGCGTGCTCTGGACCGAGGCGTGCCGCTTAGCGTGCAACTCGACGTTACCTACCGCTGCAACGAGCGCTGCATCCATTGCTATCTTGACCACGACGACCACGGCGAGATGACCATTGCGGAGATTCGCGATGTGTTGGACCAACTGGCCGACGCGGGCGTTTTTTTCCTTACCTTGAGCGGCGGCGAAGTCTTCATGCGCCGGGATTTTTTCGACATTGTGGAATACGCGCGCTCTTTGATGTTCTGCGTAAAGATCAAGACAAACGCATTCATGATCGGAGAAGAAGAGGCGCGCCGCCTGCACGAGCTGATGGTGCAGGATGTTCAGGTCAGCATCTACTCCCATCGCGCAGAGGTTCATGATGCCATTACGCTGCTTCCGGGCTCGTTGAAGCGGACCGTTGAAGGAATACGGCGGCTGCGGGCACAGGGGGTTAAAGTCATAGTCGCAAACGTCCTGATGATGCAGAACCTGGGCGACTATAGCGGAGTGATTCAACTTGCAGAGGATCTTGGAGCCGAATACACCATCGACCCGACCATCACCCCGATGATGGATGGGGACAGGAACGTACTCCGGCTGGGCCTGGGCGTGCCGCAACTGCAGGATGTGTTTCGCAACTCCGATCTGGTGGGGGACGTCGATGAGTTTTGTGCCCCGCCGCCTGCAATGCATGAGGATGTCCTAAGAGAGTTACCGTGCAGCGCCGGTCACACGGCATGCTATATCTCGCCTTACGGAGACCTGTACCCCTGCGTGCAGTTCCCTTTGCCCAGCGGTAATGTGCGCAGCCAGAAGTTCATGGATATCTGGCTCCACTCCGAACAACTTAACGATGTTCGTTCCATCACCGCGGCTGATCTGCCGGTGTGCTCGGGCTGCGGTCATGTGGGCTCCTGTTCGCGCTGCCCCGGACTGGCCTATATGGAAGGAAGCATGCGTGGACCGTCCACGCAGGACTGCCAAAAATCCTACGCGCGGACTGGGATCGAATCTGCGAACATGCGGCTCAAAAAGGCTGGATCGGCGTCTCCGGGTCTGGTCCAGATTGCCGCGTTGCTATCCTGAAGTTCAGATCTGGTGGGAGCTCCGGAGAGTGCATGCCTGAAAACAGTAACGAAGCTACATGGGACCCGGTGTGGGAAGAGATCTTCCAGCATAAGGAATGGGGTAAGTATCCGCCTGAGCACGTGGTTCGTTTTGTCGCGCGTAATCTTTACCGCGCTACAGATCGCAGCGGCGTTCGGATACTGGAGATCGGTTGCGGACCGGGTGCAAATGTCTGGTTTATGGCGCGCGAGGGTTTTGCGGTCTCGGGTATCGACGGTTCTTCAACCGCCATCCAGAAGGCCGGCCAGAGATTGAGCAACGAAGGCCTGGTGGCTGATTTGCGCGTCGGCGATTTTGGTCAGTTGCCGTGGCCGGCTGCAAGTTTCGATGGCGTCGTAGAGAATGTCAGTCTTTATACAAATCCCTTGAACAGCATCCAACGCGCGTTGCGCGAGGTGCATCGTGTGTTGAAACCCGGGGCACCATTTCTTTCTTCGTCTTTTAGCGATCGAACATGGGGCTATGGTCTGGGTGAATGGGTGGAGCCTGATAGCTTTACAAATATCCAGGAGGGCCCGATTGCCGGTACCGGGTTCTGTTTTTTTCTGAAGCGAGAGAAAGTTCCCAGCCTCTTTCAGGATTTCTCCGATGTGAATGTCGAACGAATCTCCCAGACGCTGGACGGGGAGCAACATCTGGTAGAACAGATTGTGGTCACCTGCCGTAAGCCTGGGAAATGAATCATGCAAAAATCCGCACTTGAGTTTCTGACTGTAGCGGATTCAGAGCGATGGAGCACCTTGGTTGTTCATTCCGCCGCGCCTGATGTCTACTACCTGCCTGCATACGTCCAGGCAACGGCAGAGATCGAACACACGGAGCCTGTGGCCGTCGTTGCGGGACAGGATTCCTGCCGGCTCCTCGCGCCCTTACTGATTCGCAAGATGACAGCTGGGGTGAACGATTCAGAGAATGCACCGGGAGACGTCTCGGGCATCCAGTGGAGTGACGCTTGTTCTCCCTATGGTTACGGTGGTCTCCTGCCTCTATCGAATAGCCAGGCCGTGGATACCGACAGCCTGCGCTATTTTTTTGACGACCTTCGCCGTTGGTGTTCTTCTCGCGATCTGGTTTGCTGTGTGCTTCGTTTGCATCCGCTCATGAATCAGGCAGAGTGGTTTCTGCCGGAGGAGCCATGGCAAAAGGATCTGAAGATAGATCTTCGGGGTTCGACCGTCGCAATCGACCTGGGCCGCTGGGATGACGCCCGAGATTGCCCGGACGGGATGAGAAAAGGCAGGCGTTCCGATCTGAACGTTGCCCGGCGTGATTTGCGCGTGACATGGACCAGCGGGGAAGACCATGACGTCGGCCCGAGCCTTGATCGTTTTCTTGCTCTGTATGAACAGGCCATGGAAAATCGTGACGCCGCCGATTTCTACAAATTTCCTCCCGCGTATTTTTCACGTTTGGCTTCACTGGGACAACGTTTCAGCCTTGCTTTTGCATGGCTGGACGATCAACTCGCCGGAGCAAGCATCTTTTTGGCGGGGCGCGATTATGCCCATTACCATCTTGCCGCCGGCAATGAACTCGGGATGAAACATAAGGCCGCCACGCTGCTGCTTGTCGAGGGTGCGAAATGGGCGCGACGGCAAGGCTGCAAGCTGCTGCATCTCGGCGGCGGAGTGAGTCCTGGCGATTCGCTCGAAGATTTCAAGCGCAGTTTCGGGACAGAGCTATATCGTTATGCTTATCTTGTAATGGTCATCGATCCGGAACGCTTCGAGCATCTCTGTCAGTTACCGAATGCACCCTGGCCCTACAACGTGAACCGCACATGAGTTTGGAAAGAAAGAGACGGACGACCTTGAGATCGATCGGAGTTGTGACGACATCGCGCGCGGACTATAGCTGCTATCGCCCGCTCCTGAATGCCCTCCAGGCCGATCCGGAGATATCGCCTAAGTTATATGTCTCGGGCACGCATCTCTCTCCGGAGTTTGGGATGACTGTGCGGTCCGTTGAAACCGATGGAATCGAGATTGTCGAACGGGTGGAGATGCTGCTCTCCTCCGATACGCCGGAGGCTATTGCCAAGTCGATGGGGCTGGGCCTGATCGGGTTTGGCCAGGCCTTCAGCAGATACCGCCCGGAGATTCTAATCGTGCTGGGCGACCGGTATGAGATGCTCGCCGCAACGCTCGCCGCGCTACCCTTCAAGATTCCCATCGCTCACCTTAGCGGGGGTGAACTGACAGAAGGAGCGATTGATGACGCTCTACGACACAGTATTACCAAGCTGAGCCATCTGCACTTTACGGCTACGGAAGCCTATGCTCGCCGCGTCATTCAATTAGGCGAAGATCCAAAGCGTGTTTTTGTATCCGGTGAACCGACGCTCGATCATATTTCGACCGCACCGCGGCTCACTCCCGAGGAACTGCGAAAACGCTTTGGCGTCGACGTCGAGCGTCCCTTCCTTCTTGTGACCTTCCATCCTGTCACTCTGGAATACGAAGACGTTGAGCGGCAGATCGACGAGCTGCTGGCCGCTCTCGATCAAGCCGGTTTTGCGGTGATCTTTACCATGCCGAACGCCGATACCGCAGGACGAATCATCACGGCAAGAATCCGGGAATGGATCCAGTCCCATCCCGGAGTTGGTGATCTGGTGGATAACTTTGGCTCTGAGGCTTATCACAGCGTGTTGTGCCGCGCGATTGCCGTAGTCGGCAACTCTTCCAGTGGGATCATCGAAGCGCCTTCCTTTAAGGTTCCGGCGATCAATGTTGGTATCCGTCAAGCGGGTCGCATCCGCGCGGAAAGTGTCATCGATGTAGGAAATGAGCGAGCAGAGATCCTGGCAGCGATACGAAAGGCAGCTTCCAGTGAGTTCCGCGGCTCGCTGCGATCCCTGGTGAACCCCTACGCAAGCAAGACAAACTCGGCTGTGTCTACGATCGTGGATGTCCTCAAACGCGTTGAGTTGGGCAACGCACTCCTGCACAAGAAGTTCTATGACCTATGAGCCTCCAGAAGGCTGCATAGGCTCCAGTTGGATGTCGTCCACCCAGAACTTTCCTTGAATCTGCGTCTCCCCGGGATGGCGCTGTATGGCCAGCATCAGAAGCTTTGTTTCCGGTCCGGTTGTCAGTTCTGTATCCAGGCGATGCCAGGGCGTAGTGCCGATCGTTTCTTCCGTAGATCCAAGCACTGTCTTGCTATAGCCATCCAGCAACGTAAGCGCCGGGCCGTTCGCCGTTTTGATATCCTCGCTCTTCACCCACGCCGAAAGGCGGTATCGTGAGTCAGGGTGGACTGCAATGTATTGAAAGATGCCGGCGTCGCCACCGTTAAGGCCGTATACCAGCTTCAGGGAGGGTGCCGCGTTGTGAAACGCTGTGTCGTCAAGAGTGAGCGCGATCTGCGGCGCCGGGCTATAGCGCCAGTCAAAGCCCGAATTAAGGATTTCCCGGGTAAAGGAACTATCCATCACCAGGTTATCCGGTTGCCCATACGCTTGCAGCGCTGCCGACATGGACGAAAGCTGCTTCCATGCCTCGCTTGCCTGATCTACGGCATGGGCCTGGATCAGGCTATCGATATAAAAGAGCCCATGATGGTAGTCGAAGGGAACCTTCGTTTGCATGAGGGCCAACCATATCTGATGTGCCGAACTGGAGTCATCTGTCGATAGCAGGAGCTTGATAAAGGCTAAGTAGACTTCAGGGTTTGGGGGAAGAATGCTTTGCATGCGTTGAATATCATGCAGAGATTGCCAGCAGCTATTCAGTACGGATGGAGCCAGCGACGGCTCTTCCCGCAGGACGATCGCGAACTGATGCAAAGCCTCGTCCGTATCTCCTTGAACCAGGAAAAAGTTAGCCGCGCTCCAGGCCGTGTCCGGAGTGGTGGGATCGACAGTGAGTGCTTTATAGGCTGCAGCCTGATTCAACGGAATGTTTCCCGCAAAATAATAGGCCTGCGCGAGATCCAGCCAAATGGCAGAGCTATAGGGATTCAGTTCAGAGGCTTTTTGGCATTCGCCTACAGCTCGTTCGGTTTGCTGAGAGACGAAGAGCATGCTGCGGCATAGCTGCTCGTGATAGGTCGCGTTTTGCGGTGCGAGGGCAATCGCTTTTTCAATGGAAGGCTGGTCCAGGTGATCGGCAAGCTGCTGCGCGCGATATACCCTGATCGCGAACCACGCATAACTCGCCATCACCAGGGCACAAGCGATGAATAAAGATATTCGTCGCAACCGGCTTTGTTCGAATGCCTGCTCCATGATGAGAGATCCCCAATTACCGGCTAGGTAAAGCTAGGAAGATGTGTGGAGAGTTTCATCGTGTTCACTCTCTGGGCTCTGGCCTAAGTCCCTATCTTCACTTAGCTTCATCTCCTGGCTTTTCATCTTATTTCCGGCATAATAACCGGACTTGCCCCCGTAGTGGTAATAATCCGGCGAACCCAGATCCGCGGCATTTACGACCACTCCCAGCACGTCGGCGTTTACGCTATGAAGCAGACCGCATGTGTGCCGGACGTGGGCAGCAGTCGTTTGACCGGAGCGGATGATCAAGAGCACAGCATCCGTTTCAACGGACAAAAGAACGGCATCCGTGACCGTAATCACCGGAGGAGAATCGATGATGACGTGGTCATATTCTTCGCACCACGTCTTGAGAAGATCGCGCATCAGCGATGAGCTCAAGAGTTCAGAAGGATGCGGAGGCACAAGACCTGCCGGGAGAACAAACAGGTTGGGTTGAACCGTGGACTGAATAGCGTCTCGGACCTTGGCGCCTCCGGTCAGCACGTTCGATAAACCAACGTGCCCTTTAATCTTGAATGCGGTGTGAATGCTTGGACGGCGCATGTCGGCATCTACCAGTAGAATTCGCTTTTCCTGCTGCGCCATCACAATGGCTATATTGATGGAGGTCATCGTCTTTCCGTCTTCAGGGACGGAACTCGTAACCAGGATCGAGCGCGGCGGATGGGAGACGCTGGAAAGAAGAATCGACGTGCGCAACGCACGATAAGCTTCTGCAATCTCCGATCGCGGTTCCAGATAGCTGATTAACGGCTGCGGCCCGGTACCGGTGCCAGGCATTTTGTTGAGCAGACGTGATCTTGCAGCATTTGTGCCCGCCTTATCGAAGACGGGCTGCATGGGAATCACTCCCAGTACCGGCAGCCCGGATGTAGTCTCTGCCTGCTCTGGGGTGCGCACCGTAGCGTCAAGAGCCTCCAGGCCAAAAGCAAGGGCTATGCCGACGACGAGACCGACGAGCAGGGCAAACTCCAGATTCCTCGGAATATTCGGTTTCGTCGGGTAGCGCGGCAAGCGCGCCCGGTCCACTACGCGAGTATTGCTGGAGGTCAGCCCCGCCGCGAGGCTGGCCTCTTTGAGCTGCTGCAGCAATCCATCATAGATCTGGCGGTTGGAGTCGGCCTCCTGCTTGAGGACCTTGTATTCGATGGCATTCTGGTTGAGCTGGTCGGCAATGCCCATTTGTTCCCCCAGCGCCTCCTGTAGCATCTGCTCGCGATTCACGGCTGTCTGGTAGTCATTATGAATGCGACTTACGCTGTTCTTCACCTGCTCGTTGATGCTCTTGTTCAGTTGGTCAAGCTGGCTCGTGATCTCCCGCATCTGCGGATAGCTTTGGCCGGCCCATGTGTCAAGCTGTGCATATCGAGTCTGCAGCTCGGATTGCCGCTGGCGGAGCGCGCTAAGAATGGGGTCCTGGAGAATCACGCTCAGCGTCGATGGGTCGCCCCTCTTCGCGACGTTGTAGAGAGACTCCTTTTGGATTCGATCTGCCTGGGCAGAGGTTAGCTCTCTGTTCAGTTCGTCGAGTTTTTCCGTTGTCAGGTTTTGCTTGTCGTCCGTGCCAACAATAGCGTGTTCCTTTTGGTATTGGACCAGCTTGGCCTGTGCCGTCTGCATTTTGATCTGCATATCGGCCAGTTGCTTGGAGAGCCAATCAGCAGCCTGCATGGTGCTGTCGTATCGCGATTTCACATTTTGTTCTATGTACGCGGCGGTGATCCCATTCGCGATCTCTGCCGCCAACGCGGGACTTGGGTCGGAATACCCAACCTGAACCAGGGTCGTGTCGGGGATCTGCTGTATTGTCAGATTGCCCTGGAGCTTGCGAATAAGAGATTCCAGACGATAACTTTCCTCGGCGGGCGATTGCGAAACGGCGATGCCACCGTTGCTTTGCGTTTGAGCGCGACCGGCGAAATCGGCACGCGTGTCGAGATTCATCCGATGAATGACTAATTCAGACATCGTGTCCGACTGCAGAATCTTGACCTGAGTATTGATGCCTGCCTGCGGGTCTTCAAGGGCCGCGGACGAGCTGTTGTTGTCTTTGAAGTTGAGCGGGTTGGAAGTCGGTGGCGAAATCGTAATTTTCGTCACAGCTTCGTAAATGGGGGTGGTATGCAGGCTGATCAACGCTGTCGTAATCAAAATAATGGCGACAGAAACGATCACAATCCATTTGCGTTTAAGCAGGATGTGCCAGTAATCGCTGATCGAATGTTCCCGTGCAGGGGGTGTATACATCTCCTGAAGAGATGCAAGCCGGGGCGAATCATGGCGTACCGGTTCGGCAAATTCTCCGCGCATTCTTCCAGCACTCATTTTTCCCTACCCTCGCACCTTGCCGAACTCCTGATGTGCCTCCGATTTGCCGTGGCGCGTGGTTACGAGCGCTGACAAAGCAAAAAAGAAAGCTGCGTTTGCGGGTATCTGCAGATTGAAGTCGACAAACCCGTGAACCAGAATTCCGATGCATCCTAGAAAGGCAGCCAGTCCCATGCTTGATTGCGTGTCGCTGCGCCAGTGATTCAATTTGTCGATGCCGTCACGAAACAGCAGAGCTAGAAAAGTAGCTGCGAAGGCAAAACCAACTATACCGGTTTCTACGAGTGTTTGAACAAAGTCGTTATGCGCTTCGTTCACCCATAAATTTGTATAAAAGCTCCGGAAGGAGGGGTATACGGTCGAAAATGTCCCCAATCCCCAGCCCAGGAACGGCCGCTGGCGCAGCATCCTGAAGCTGTCTTTGACGATCGCGACGCGTCCGGTTGCTCCAGCGTCGGAGATCGGATTCAGCAGACGTGCCATTCTTTCTACCAACCCTGCGGGACGCAGCCATGCCAGCCAGGCAATCAACGCCATGCAAAGAACTGCGAGCAGCAGAATCTCGGTGTAAGCGAAACGTCTGTTCCGGAACAAAATCAACGAGAGCACAGCCAGCTCGACGGCAAACGCTATCATGCCTCCGAGAGATTGAGAGAGGAAGATCGTGCTACCCATAACGACGGCGGCAAAGAGAAAAAAAGCCCGGCTGGCTTTTTCTCCTCGCTTGTCAATGGCCAGCATCAGTGGGAAGGGGATAAGCATCTCCATCAAACCTGCATAATAGGCATGGTTCACATAGGGTCCGTAGATCCATCCTCCATGATGTGTGGCTACGACCCAGTAAATCTTCCCGTTGAAGGTGAATTGCTGGACAATCGCAAAGAGCGAGAGCAGGAATCCATAGCCAGCGCAAAAAAATCCAAAGGCCGACCGCTGCTTCCGCCGCTGGAAGACCTGCGACACAAGGAAGATGAGCCCCCCGTAACAGGCATAGAGCAGTCCCTTCGACCATGTTGCATACCAGTAGGCCGTCTGATGCAGGAGGAGTTGAACCAGCACCACCCCCGCAAACAGAGCCATGGGGATGTACAGCGGATTTAGAAGGATGTGAAAGCCGCCATTTGCTACCTCCCGTGCAGCCCAAAGGACAACCAGGCAAGCAACGGCGGCTTCCAGAATACAAATACTCCAGGGCTGAACGGCGCCAAAAGCCAAAGGCCCGAATCCAAGGACGGCGCAAATTCCGGCTGCCAGGACAAAATCAAAGATCTGACCCATTTGGCTGACGGGTGCAGCACTGGGGAAAGCCCGGGTAGAGCCGTGATGGATTCGCAGTTGGGTCAGAACTTACTCCTCGAAAGTAAATTACTTCTACGAAGCAAGATTGGAATGCGCCCAGCCATCAGGGCGTCTCCAGCCTACGGTATCCAACCGCACACCAGCAAACGGATTCGCTGAACTCAATCCGCTGGAGACCGGCAGCTTCCATCATGCGTTTTATCTGTTCGCGGGTAAAACGTTTTTCGATCCGCGTGCCGAAGCGGTCCAGGGCGTCCGTGCGCATGGAATAAAAGCTCCGGTTGCGATAGGCGGACAAAGGGAAGGAGTCGACAGCAACACCCAACGCTTCAAGCAGCTTCGCGGTGCGCGCCAGCGGCCAGTAAACGAGTGTTGCGATGATGTCGGAGAGCGGCGACCGGATGGCAAATGGCAAAGCGCTGACGACTCGGCGGACAAAATCGGAGAGCCGCCAGAGAGTCCGAAACCAGGCTGGGCGGTTGTCAAAAGCATAGTACAGGTAGATCAGTAGTGGCGCACCCGGTTTTAGTTTGCGCACACAGGCTTTGATTCCTTCTTCCGTGTCCGGCACATGATGCAGCACGCCCAAAGAATAACCAAAGTCTGCGGAAGCGTCTGCGAGAGGGATTGCGTCGACCGAGGCACAGTGAAAACTACAATTCGGATGCGTCTGGAGGTTGCGTCGGGCAACGTCCAGAGCAGCTGCGCTTGCGTCCACGCAGTGAAGAGTCCCCACCCGTTGCGCTACAAAATGAGCCCAGCGACCTGTGCCGCATCCCAGATCGAAGCCTTCTGCATTCTGTGGCAGTTCATGCCACGGAAAGATCTCAAAATATGACTGAAAGAGCCTCTGCAGATCAGGATTGTCCCGCTCCGTATGATCGAATTTATCCCATTGCTCGCCAAAGGCTTTCACCACACCCGGATCAAGGTTATTCATTGCACCTCTGCCATCTGCGTTGCTCTGGTTTGCAGCACGGACTCGTACATACGAATGTAGCCATCGACCGTGTTTTCGATACTCAATTCACGCACCCGTTGAAGGCCTGCCATGCGCATCTCGTTTTGCCGTTCCGGCGATTGGATCAAAGCATTGAGATGAGAGGCCAGCACCCTGTCGTCTTCGGCAGGGAAGAGGATGCCCACCCCTGCAACGAGCTGGGCCAGACCTGGAACATCGCTCGCCACAACCGGCAGCCCTGCCGCCATCGCCTCACACGCGGCGATGCCGAAGCCATCGGAATGCGTGGAATGAACATAGATATCCGACGCTTTCAACACCGCTCCGACATCCTTCCGCCAGCCCAGAAAGGTTACCCGGCTTCGGATTCCGAGGGACTGGGCCATCTGCTCAAGTTGAGGGCGCAAGGGGCCGTCTCCCACGAAAATAAGGTGCGCACCTGGAACTGAAGGTAAAGCTCGCAGCAGGGTTGCGTGATCTTTCTGGGTTTCAAACCGTGCTGTGAAGACCAGCCGAGTAACATGATGCGGTACATGATCCAGCGTAGCGGGCTGGGCATTTTCGAACGCGTCAAGAGGGATTCCGTTGGGGATGACAGTAGTCTTATCCGCAATGCCAGGGCACCACTCGATGAGGTGTTCCGCTGTGGCCTCGCTGTTGCAGGCAATGCGCTTGTAGTGCGGATACATCCAACGATCGAGCGGCCGCATCCACCAGCGGCGGCGTGCATTCCAGGTGTTGTGTTCGGTCGTCACCAGTGGGGTGCGATCTTTGCAAAGCGCCACGGCTAGAACAGACCACAGTTGCGCCGGAAAGAGATGCACATGGATGAGGTCATATCCGCGCAGCAGCCTGACCAGCGCGAAGATCTGTCGCGGCGAATACAGGTTACGCACCTCTGTAAATTGCAACCGTATGCCGTTGTCCAGGAGGTCCTGCTCAAGAGGGCTAGGCCTGCGGATCAATACCAGTACATCGCATGTAACCCCACGCACCTGAAAATGCGGGGCCATGCCTGTCAGCATAACTTCTGCTCCGCCGCGATTCAGAGAGTCAATGACATGAACGACGCGCATGGTCCTATCTCGGAAAAGTCGTGGCGAAGTATCGGCTATCGGTTGATTCAAAATACATTATCCGCCAGGCATCATGCTACACTTGCCGCAGTTTGAGGTTGGCAATCAGACTTGATTGAGGGGCAAATGGGCATCCCCGCTACAAGGGTCATTCATGAATCCATGAAGGCAGCCCCACCGCGGAGCATCGTCCGATATTTGCTCGTGATCAAGTTGGTGGCATTCGCCTCGATCGCCACCTCTCCTTTCTGGCTGACGGCTCTCTTTTTTTCCGACCCGCAGGATTATTCCTACACCTCATCTCTCATCTGCGTTCCGTTGCTGGCCATTGTTTGTGCGGTAGCAATCGCGCACTTTACACAGAACGATCCCTATCTTCGGCGGCTGTCGATGGCCAGTCTGATGGCGCACATGGTCGCCTCCAGCGTGTTTCTATGGGTGGGTATTGTTGTCTACGGCGGGATTGCGGATACATTCCACTATTGGACTGTCGGAATGGGGATTGCGAGTCAATTTCAGATTGTAGGTTGGAGCATATTTCAGCCGCCTTACTGGAGCACGAATTTAATCTTTAACCTGTGCGGCCTCGCGGCGTTGCTCATCGGCGATGCGATGCCAACCCTTTTTATTGCCTCCGCGTTCCTTTCCCTGGCTGGGGGATATCTCTTCTATCGCGCATTCGTGATCGCGTTCCCTGATGGAGACCGATGGCTTTTCGGTCTTCTCGTTCTGTTACTGCCGTCGATCTTATTCTGGTCCAGCTTTATAGGAAAAGATGCGCCCATTCAATTTTTTATCGCGGTAACCTGTTTTGGATTTGCCCGATTAATGGAGCGCCCTGGTCCCCGAAGCGTTCTTCTTTGCGTGATTGGGCTTGCCGGCGCTTTGCTGATACGGGCTCATGTGGCCGCGATGCTCGGCCTTGCCATGACCGCTTCTTACGTTGTGGGCAGACCCAGGGCCGGGGGAACCAATCAAGCGGCAAGAATCACTCTCATACCGATATTGCTGGCCGGCTCATACTTTCTTGTAAACCAGGCAAAAAATCTGGTTGACTCACAAGGTGATAATGCATCGAGTGTCGTTGAGCAAGCGAATACTCTCACCAAATTCAGTCAAACAGGAGGCTCCTCCTTTAACGAAGGAGTGTCTCTGCCGGTTCGCATCGCCGAGTCTCCTTTCCTGATATTCCGGCCGTTCCCATGGGAGATACACAGTTCCATGGCCTTTGTATCCGCACTTGAATCAGTCGGCCTGTTGTTTCTTTGCTGGCGTCGGCGTCGCGAGATCCGGTCGACTCTGCGACAATGGCGAAACCCCTATGTCAGCTTCCTTGTCATGTACTCGCTTATTTTCCTGATCACATTCGGAGGAGCCATTAGCAATCTGGGAACCCTGCTGCGGCAGCGCATCATGATGATGCCGGTTGTGCTGATGCTTCTCTGCGCGCAACAAATGCCTCTGGTTCAAGCCCCTCTGCGGCGGTTAGCCAGGAGCGCGAGGCAGATGTCTCCGGCAGGAGACCGCATTCCAGTGGGGGATTGAACTCTCATGTGCGGAATCAGCGGCTTTCTCGACCTCAACCATGCAACCCCGGCCCCTGAGCTGCGGCGCATCACCATGCGCATGACCGATACCCTGCGCCACCGCGGGCCCAACGATGCAGGCGTATGGGCTGATGAGGGGGCTGGTATCGCGCTCGGCATGAGACGGCTGGCGATCCTCGATCTTTCCCCTGCCGGGCATCAACCCATGGAATCAGCCAGCGGCCGCTACATGCTCGTCTTCAACGGCGAGATCTATAACTATCAGGACCTGCGCAACGAGCTGTCTCACGCGTATTCCTTCCGGGGAAGCTCCGATACCGAGGTGATGCTCGCGGCCTTCGAGCAATGGGGTATCGAATCGTCGGTGTCCAGATTCAACGGGATGTTCGCCTTTGCCTTATGGGATCGTCAGGGAAGAAACCTGACTCTCGGACGCGATCGTTTTGGAGAAAAGCCGCTCTACTATGCCAGAATGGGCAGCCATTTTATCTTTGGTTCGGAGCTGAAGGCTCTGCGCGCTCATCCTCAATTTGCAGGCGAAGTGGATGTGGATGCAGCAGCGCTCTTTCTGCGCTATAGCTGCGTCCCGGCGCCTTATTCCATCTATAAGCACACCAGCAAGCTGCCCGCCGCGACCCTGTTGAAGGTCTCGGCCGATGATTTCGCATCAACACCGCAACCCTACTGGTCCTTGCGTAGCGTCGTCGACGAAGCCGTATCCCATCCCTTCTACGGCAGTGAGCACGAAGCAGTGGAGCAACTGGACTCCATCCTGCGCGACGCTGTTCGCATTCGCATGCACTCGGATGTTCCGCTTGGGGCGTTTCTTTCGGGAGGCATCGACTCCTCCATCATCGTGTCGTTGATGCAGGCCCAGAGCCGGACCCGGGTGAAGACATTCACGATAGGGAGCCATGACAAGGAGTTCGACGAAGCCCGGGATGCCGCGAAGGTCGCCGCTCATCTGGGAACGGAACATACAGAGCTCTATGTAACCGCTGAGAAGGCGATGTCGGTGATTCCGATGCTTCCGCGGTTCTACGACGAGCCGTTCGCGGACTCCTCGCAGATTCCAACCCTGCTGGTTTCGCAACTCGCGAAGGAACACGTGACCGTGAGTCTCTCCGGAGATGGCGGCGACGAACTCTTTGGTGGATACACCCGCCATATATGGGGAGACACGCTCGACCGCCTTCATCGCGTGCCGCTCTTTCTGCGCAGATTCGGAGCAGCCGGTATCAGGACGATCCCTCCCGAAGGCTGGGATAGTCTCTCTCAAATGAGCTGGCCGGTAGCTCCGGCGCGATGGCGGCAGCGCATCCCGGGACACAAGCTGCACAAGCTGGCCTCCCTGTTGGAAAGTCGTAGTGTTCACTCTCTCTACGAAAAGCTGTCCTCCCACTGGCTGGATACTGAGAAGATTCTGCCGGGAGCTTCCTTCATCTCGTTCTCAGAAGACAATCCACCAAGTCTTCGTCATTCGGCTGAGAACCTCATGTATCTGGACGCCATCGGTTATCTGCCGGACGACATCCTGGTAAAACTCGACCGGGCAACCATGGCCGTCAGTCTTGAGGGGCGGGTTCCGTTTCTGGATCATCGGGTAGCGGAGTTTGCCTGGAGATTGCCGCTGTCCATGAAGATTCGCCAGAGGCAGGGGAAATGGATTCTTCGCCAGGTGCTTTACCGCTACGTGCCGCGTGAGATGGTGGACCGCCCCAAGTCGGGCTTTGGAATCCCGCTGGCAGCCTGGCTGCGCGGCCCTCTGCGCGACTGGGCCGAATCGCTTCTGGACGAGAGGCGCCTGCGACAGGAAGGATTCTTCAACCCGGCGCCGATCCTGAAGATGTGGCAAGAACATCTCTCGGGAAAGCAAAATTGGGAATACCATCTGTGGGATGTGCTGATGTTCCAGGGGTGGCTCGAAGAAAGCCGCCGCACACCTGACGGTCTATCTTCCGATAGTGAAGACATTGCCAACGCAACGATGGAAAGTGCATGAGCGATCGCCGCATCAGCGTACTGCATGCCGTGACAGACCCGATCAGTACGATTCTGATGCGCGGGCAGTTGGCTTATTTAAAGGCCAATGGTTTCGAGCCTGCTCTTTTAACCGGCCTTGGACGGCAGTCAGAGGACCAGGCGTCAGGGGAAGGATATCCCGTGCATCGCGTTGCCATGACGAGAGAGATTGCGCCGGGAGCCGACCTGCGGTCTTTGTTCGATCTATGGCGGCTTCTCCGCCGCATCAGGCCGGTCATCTGCAACGCTGGCACCCCTAAAGCAGGGCTGCTGGTGGGGCTGGCGGCATGGCTCACTCGCGTCCCTTGCCGCGTCTACACCCTGCGCGGGCTGCGCCTGGAGACGGCAACCGGCCTCAAGCGCAGCCTGCTGATGCTGACGGAAAAAACAGCATGCTTCACCGCGCATCGTGTGATCTGCGTGAGCGCCAGTCTTCGCGAGCGTGCCATTGCCCTGGGGCTTGTGGCGCGGTTCAAGACGGTCCTGCTTGGAGCCGGAAGCAGCAACGGTGTGGACTTCGGCCGGTTCGAGCCGACTCCCGAAAAAGCAGTGCTGGCAACGGGTTTGCGCGAAAAGCTAGGCATTCGCCCCGATCAGCCTGTCATCGGTTTTGCAGGAAGACTTACAAGGGACAAAGGACTCCCTGAATTGGTTACGGCCTTTCAGTCGGTGCAAAAAAAAATGCCGGAGGCCGTCCTATTGTTAGTGGGAGACTATGAGCAGGGAGATCCTGTTCCCGAGGAGACCAGGAAGGCTATCGCATCAGAGCCTGGAATTCGCCATGTCGGGTTCACCTCCCAGATCGACCTGCATTACCTTGTCATGGATATTTTTGTGCTGCCCACCCATCGCGAAGGCTTTCCTAACACGGTTCTCGAAGCGCAGGCCGCAGGGCTTCCCGTTGTCACCACCAATGCCACCGGGGCGGTAGATGCGATTGAGGATGGAATTACCGGAGTGCTGACTCCTGTTGGAGATGCTGACAAGCTGGCGGAAATATTGTTGTCGCTTCTATCGGACCCCAGCAGAATGCAGTCCATGGGATCGTCAGGCAGGGAACGCATCTTGCGGCAGTTTCGGAATGAGAGGATATGGGAAGAATTAGCCTTGTTCTATCGAGCGATGCTCCAGGAGCGAGGTTATCCTCTTCCCACCGGTTCCTCCGTGGAGGCAGTGCGATGCGCGCAAACGCAATAGGGGCAGCCTGCAAACGCATGCTTGACCTCGCAGGCGCATTGACGGCTCTTGTGGTTTTTTCGCCGGTCATCCTCGGTGTAGCGCTTGTCATCCGGCTGACCATGGGCAGGCCCGTACTCTTTCGCCAGCCACGGGCAGGGCTGCATGGACAGCCCTTTACTTTATTCAAGTTTCGAACGATGGTTGAGGCCCCATCCACGGTAGTCGATCCGTCTACGGATGCAGCACGCCTCACTGGATTAGGAGCAACCTTGCGCCGCTTCAGCCTCGATGAGCTTCCTCAATTATGGAATGTATTGAAAGGGGAGATGAGCCTCGTGGGACCGCGGCCCTTACTGATGGAATATCTCCCGCTCTACTCTCCGGAACAGGCAAAGAGACATCGAATGAAGCCGGGCATCACAGGGCTCACGCAGGTCAAAGGACGCAACGCGCTCACCTGGGAAGAAAAATTTCAGTGGGACGTCTGGTACGTCGAGCATTGGAGCCTCTGGCTTGATCTCCGTATTCTTTTATCCACCGTTGTAAAGGTCTTCAAGCACGAGGGAATCAATCAGCAAGGCCAGGCAACGGCGCAGAAATTTGGAGCTGAGCGAAGATGAGAGCAAGAGAGAACGAAGGTCTCGTAGTCGTCTATGGCACAGGCGGGCACGGTAAGGTGATCGTCGATATTCTGCTGGCCAATGGCATCCGGATCACAGGCTTTCTCGAGGACAATCCGCAAAAGCGCGGCGATGAATATGGCCTGAAGATTTTGGGCGGCGCAGAGTGGCTGAAAGAAGCTGCAGGCCAAACGATTGCGGTAGCACTGGGGATTGGCGATAATTTTGCACGCCGCGCTGTTGCGGAACGCTGTATCGCGGCGGGGGCCTCTCTATTGACCGCAGTGCATCCGTCAGCAACCATCGCGGCTTCAGCAACTGTCTCTCCGGGAATCGTGATTATGCCTCAGGCTGTCGTCAATGCCGATGCAGTGATCCGGCAAGGTGCAATCATCAATACCGGCGCGATCGTGGAACATGATTGCACTGTCGGAGATTTCGCGCACCTGTCGCCCAGGGCTGCCATTGGCGGGAACGTGCAGGTGGGAGATCTTTCATGGCTTGGTATGGGGTCTATCGTCATTCCCAATCGCAAAGTCGGCACCGGCTCCATCATCGGAGCCGGTGCAACGGTCATCCATGACATTGGGGATTGGACCGTTGCCGTCGGAACACCGGCACATGTTTTGAAAGAACTGGAACCTCGGAGCTGAATCGGATGGACCTCTCTACTCAAGCTCAACTCGCAATCGAAGGCGCACAGCCTCTGCGCAAACATCCTTTTGCTCCCTGGCCATCTTTTTCACAGGAAGAGGTCGCAGCTGTTACACGCGTTCTCGAATCGGGAAAGGTCAATTACTGGACCGGTGACGAAGGAAGGCAGTTTGAGGCGGAGTTCGCCGCATTTACAGGCTGCAAGCATGCCATCGCGCTGGCTAATGGAACTGTCGCGCTGGAACTGGCATTGCAAGCGCTCGGTATCGTCCCCGGAGACGAGGTCATCAGCACCAGCCGCACCTTCATTGCATCGGCCAGTTGTGCCGTCATGCGTGGAGCAACTCCCGTGATGGCAGATGTCGACCGGGATTCCCAAAATATTACAGCCGAAACGATTCGCGCTGTGCTGACTCCGCGTACACGCGCCATTATCGCCGTCCATCTTGCCGGATGGCCCTGCGATATGGACCCGATCCTCGACCTTGCCCGCGAACACGGGCTCAAGGTCATCGAAGATTGTGCGCAGGCACACGGAGCAACGTACAAAGGACGCCCCGTAGGTTCTATGGGCGACGTGAACGCCTTCTCCTTCTGCCAGGACAAGATCCTTACCACTGGGGGCGAAGGCGGCATGTTGACCACGAACGATACGGCTCTCTGGTCGCGCGCATGGGCCTATAAGGATCATGGAAAAAGTTATGATGCCGTTTATCACCGGCATCATCCACCGGGGTACCGATGGCTGCATGAAAGCTTCGGCACGAACTGGCGGCTTACCGAGATGCAAAGCGCCATAGGCCGCCTGCAACTCGGGAAGCTGCCGCAATCGGTACAGGCAAGAAGGGAATTAGCGGACGTGTTGACCGAGCGGTTCTCCGCAATTCGGGCCCTGCGGATCACCAGGCCTCCTGCCGAGTCGATGCATTCTTTCTATAAATACTATGTTTTCCTTCGGACTGAGCATCTGCGGGAAGGGTGGGACCGGCAACGCATTGCCGATGCCATCAACGCAGAAGGTGTGCCGTGTTTCTCCGGAAGCTGCAGCGAGATCTACCTGGAGAAGGCTTTTCCCGTGGAGCTTCGTCCGCCGGCAAGGCTTCTTGTTGCCCAGGAGCTGGGCGAAACCTCGCTGATGTTTCTCGTGCATCCGACACTCAACAAGAGTGACATGGAGGATGCAGCCGACGCTGTAGAAAAGGTTCTGGCATCAGCCGTCAGATAATTTGCTCTAACGTGAGAGACCGTAATAGGCAACGCCCGAGGCCAGCGCAACAGCTACGTCGATAGACCTGGAAGCAGCCTGCTTTCCTTTGCTTGGCGGGATAAATAAAATATCGTTCGCTTGCATCGCAACATCAGGCAGCTTCGAGACAAGAATTTTATCCAGCGGAACCAGGATTTCTTTTTCTCCCTCGGGCGTTCTCCGAACGATCCTGGCCTTGGAAGGCTTGGCGAACTTGCCAAGCCCGTGGGCCATGGCAACCACCTTCATTACAGTGTATTGGCCCTTTTCATCCATAAGAAAACCGCTGGGCGCCAGTACCTCGCCCACCACATAGAGCACACCCGCTTTGGAAACGATGATGGTGTCTCCCTGCTGGACTACGACATTCGCCTCCAGTGACTTCACAGGATCGCTCGTCAGAAATAAGGTCTGTGGCTCGGTAGTACTGCCTTTGTGGGTAATCGTTACGAGTTGTCCGGCACTCGGCGTTGTTCCCCCTGCTTCCGCAAAGATGTCAAAGAGCCTTCCCGCGCCAACAATCGGATAGATTCCCGTCCTATTCACTTCGCCCATCAAAAGAACGCCACTTGAATAACTTGTGACCACGATGCTCACATGCGGAACCTTCAGTACGCCATCCTTGAGATAAGCCTGTTCAACCACTCCCTGCGCGTTCTCCACGTGCAGGCCGGCGACGTGGACATCATTGATGAGCGGCATATAGATATTGCCGGCGCTGTTCACGACTGCCCTTTGTGAAAGATCAGGAGCGTTGAAGACGGAGATCTCCAGCACATCGCCCGGCGAGAGAATGTAGTGCGATTGATCGACAGATGGAACCGCTGTCAGCGCGGGAGGTGCTGCCGCAGGGCTTCCCGATGTCTCGGGATAGGTCGAGGCAGGAGTGACCGGCGCGCCGTTGGCGGGATGCGTCTGCGCCTGCATTGCCTGGACACACATCATGAGGGGTAAGGCAATGAGAAAGCCACGCAACCAACCGTGCCGCGGGGACCTGGAGGGTGCAGTCTTCGAATCAAGAGTCGTCTTCAAGACAGAGCTCAACACTCAACCCCCGGCTGCACTAATATACACAGTTCTCTAAAGAGACAGCACCACGTCGCTCGTGCGAGTTTAAACGGCCACATGAATGAAGTCTATTTCATTGTCCCGGCTGCAAAGGGCGCGAGGGAACACACCGATCCAGCTCTTCGAAAAGTGACTGAGGGGCAAGCTCCACGCGGGGATACAGTGTGGAGACGCTGTTTTCTACGAACAACTCAATGTTTTCCGGGTCAAGGACTAACTCCTTAAACAGGTGTACGGCAGTCTGGGCAGGAACAAGCCAGGGAAGACGACGGGTGGTCAGGTGTATCTCTTTCGGGGATACAAATTCCCAGTCAGCGTATTCCGGGTAGAGCTCACGATGCTGATAAAAATACTCCTGCCGATTCAAATCGACTCCGCATAGAACAATGCGTTTGTAACCCATGAGTACCGCAAGCGTCATGGTGCCGACGACCGAACCACCGTATTTGAAGAACCATGCCGTCTTTGCTCGTGGCGAAAAGGCCCCGATCGAACGCATATACCGAATGCCCGCGCGCAGCTCGTTCTCATTGCGTGCAACGACGGGCATCGAGAAGCCGGCGTACAGGTTCTTTTTCAAATCTTCCGGAAGTTCAAAGAACATCTGCCGCCGTTCAAGCGGCTCCACGTTGGTGACGATCTTTACCGTGTTTGCGTAGGCTGCTGCGCGATGTGTCAAAAGCGAATGAAAGGCGTCATACATGACCGGGTGGTCGTCATACGCTACGTTCTCGAAGTGAAAAAAACGTGGAACGAAAGGGTGAGCAGGCCAGAAGTTAAGGCCGATGCTGTCATGTTTGCCAATGATCTTCCATCTTGCGTCGGGGATATCGTTAATCGACCATGCGCTGCCTAACACAAAGAGCGTATCGCTGGCTCGCAGACTTTGCAGATCGAGAGTTTGCAAAAGAGGCAAGCCGGCCATTGCAGCAGCCTTTGAGACACGAGCCGATTCTTCGCGGAGATTCACATGATGGTACAACCGGGACAGAAGCGGATGAGGCAGGCGCTTGGCCAGCGATCGGATCATTTCATGTCACCTTGCCGAACGGTAAGCCATCGTCAAACCGTGTAGCTTCCGATGGAGTAGGCTCCAAGATTTTGGCCGATCCATTCGATGGTTCGTTCCAGTCCTTCTCGTAACGAAACCCTCGGCTTCCACCCCGTAAGCGCATTCAGTTGAAGACTGTTAGCGCAAAGACGATCTACCTCGCTCGCTTCCGGACGCAAGCGTACCTCTTCGACATCCACGGGGCATCTTGTCCCGGTCAGCTCAAAGATCAACTCCGCCAGCTCGTGAATGGAGATCTCGATGCCACTACCGATATTCAACGTCTTCCCGATGGTTGCCGAGGACTCGGCAATGGCCAGGAATCCGGCTACGGTATCCGAGACAAAGTTGAAATCGCGCGTGGTGTGCAGGTTCCCTAACTTCACGGATGTCTGCGCAAGGGCCTGTGTAATGATCGTCGGAATCACAGCGCGCGATGACTGGCGCGGACCATAGGTATTAAAGGGTCGAGCAATGGAGACCGGCAAGCCGAAAGAGAGATGGTAAGACTCCGCAATTTTATCGGCGCCGATCTTGGTTGCGGAGTAGGGGGATTGCCCCTGCAGCGCATGGTTTTCATCGATCGGAACATGCAGAGCCGAGCCATAGACTTCGCTGGTCGAGGTGCAGATCAGCCGCTCCGTTCCATATTGCCGGGCAGCCTCCAGAACATTCAAGGTGCCTTCAATATTGGTCTGCACATACGATCGTGGAGACTCATACGAATACGGAATACCGACCAATGCCGCGAGATGAAAGATAACATCGGCGTCTTTGACGGCCCGAAGCACACTCTCCTTATCGCGGATGTCGCCATGAAGAATCTCCATATCGGAACGCAACGGCGAGGTCGACAACCAGCCCAAAGAGCCTTGCGAGTTATAGCGGAGCAGACAGCGTGTCCTGGCGCCCAGCTGAACCATTTGTTCCGCGAGATGGCTCCCGATAAAACCGCCTGCGCCTGTAACGAGAACGCGCCGGTTATTCCATATAGATGAATCGCTCAATGTCGTAGCTCGTCTCCGGTTTTAGACCACGCCCACTGCGCATCCGTGGAGGCGCGCTCATATTGCTCCATCTGTCCAACATCAACCCAGTGTTCCCGGATGGGGAAGCAGATCACGCGCTTTTGCGTATCGATCAGGCTGGTAATCAGCTCGGGCATGTCGAAGGCGCGGTCCGCAGGAACCATCCGGCACACGCTCGGCTGAATCAGGTAGATGCCCGCATTTATAAAATGGCGCACCAGCGGTTTCTCCTCGATGCTGACAGCATCGATTCCTTCCATGTGGATGACGCCATAGGGAATTTTTGTCTCGTGCTGCTGAACCGCGACCGTCATATCGGCCTGATGCTCGCGATGGAACTCCAGCATCGCCCGAAAGTCGATGGAGGTCAATATATCTCCATTGATAACGAGTAAAGGCAGCTCCCCCACCGAGGCCCTTGCCAAAGCCCCGGCTGTGCCCATGGGCCGTTCTTCGTCAACATATTCGATGTGGACGCCAAAGTCCTTCCCATCCTGAAAGTGCTCGACAATGCTCTCTGCCAGATAGTGGGTGGAGATGCTGACGTGTTGAATTCCAGTGGCGCGGAGCTTCTCGACCAGGTGCTCGAGGATCGGCTTGCCGTTCACCGGTAGCATCGGCTTGGGACAGTTTTCGGTGAGCGGCATCAGCCGCTTACCGAATCCGCCCGCCATGATAAAGCCGTCCAGAGGCAGGGCAACCGCCGCCAGATAGTCTGAATCGAGCGCGATATCTACCACACGCTCTTCCGCATCCAAGAGCGGAATCTGCCGGATACGAGACTCGGCCATCAATCGGCATAACTCTTCCGGCGGCGTGCCAAGGCTGGCCGTTATCGGGTGGCCATTGCCCTTGCGGGTTGAAAGAAGATCGCTGACCGGCTGATCCAGTTCAATTCCTAAAAGGATCGCGCGCCGCACATCCCCGTCGGTAATCGTCGCCTCAAGCCGCCTGTCTTCGTCAACGACCAGCGTAATCCCCAAAGCACAGCGGTCCATGAGGCTCATCAGTTCGCGAACTGCCTGCGACCTGGTGATGAGCGGCAACTCATGGGATGGATGGGCTGGCATCGAGGTGTCTCCGCTTACGGATCAATCGGCAGGGTCTGCCGGATCACACATTTCGTGCTACATCTGAACTACACAACGCCAGCACCAATACAGGCTCGACTGCCATTTCTATTGGTCGCAGTATAGCATCGCGCACATCGCATCCCGCTTGCCCTTCCTGTTCAGTAAACTGCATCCGTGAAGAGAAATAGAGCCATAAGAACTTCCATCGCCATCGTCATCCTTCTCCTGATCGGAGTGCTCTGCGCTGTCCGCTCAGGCAGCTACCTGGTCGTGAATCAGCCGGAGCGCTCCGATGTCATCGTCGTGCTGGCCGGAGATCATGATGACCACCGTTACTGGGGTGCGCTTGCGTTGCTGCGCGCAGGCTACGGCCAGAAGATGGTGATGGATGCATCGTCAGACCTGACGTATGGCCAGACTTCTGCGGAACGCGCAGCGGCCTTCGTAAGGCAATCGGCAGGCAGCAATCAATCGCAGATCAGCGTATGCACGATCACCAATGATTCAACCGTTCAGGAAGCCTCGAATATCCGCGACTGTCTTGCTCAACTGCACCCCGCTCCAAAGTCAGCACTCCTCGTTACCAGCGACTTCCACACCCGGCGTGCGTTTTCCATCGTGCGATCGCGCCTGCCTCAATATCGCTGGTCGGTTGCGGCCGTGAACGATCCAACGATCTTCGGCCAGTCCTGGTGGCGCAATCGTGAGTGGGCAAAGACCGCCCTCTATGAATGGCAGAAGCTGGTGTGGTGGCAATGTTTCGAGTCGTGGCGGAAAAAGATTTAAAGCCAGGGAAGCTGAATCATTCCGTCCTTGAGCATCAGCTCCGCGAGGCGAAAGTCGTGTGGACTATCGATATCGATGACCCGGTCTTCAGGAATTTCCAGCATCGCATGCGGCATCTCAAAGTAGCGCGGAGCTTCCGAAGTTGCGAGATAGTCGCGCCGCCACAGATAGAGCGCGCCATTGATGCGGTAGATCGCCGGGATATCCTGGCGCCTTACATAAACCTTGCCATCGGGAAAACTCTGGCGCATATAGCCGTCTTCGGCAATGTCGATGCACGCCCATCGCGGATGGAAGGATGGCTTTGATGCGGCGACTACTCCCACGGCGTGCTCATCCTGCTCAAGTAACTGGATAGCCTTTGCAACATCTTCCGGAAGACGTGCAGGGCTGGCAGGAGAAAGCAGGAGAACACTGCCGTAACGGCAGCGTTCTATCGATTCCATTTGTGCCAATGCGTGTTGCAGAACCGGCCACATGGGAGTGTTATCTCCGGCAAGCTCCGCAGGCCGCAGAAATGGGACTTCCGCGCCATATTCGCGAGCCACCGAAAGAATCTCTTCGCTGTCGGTGGAGACGATGCACTTCGCAACCTCCGGGCATCGTTGTGCCAGCCGGATCGAATGAGCGATCAGGGGCAGCCCCGCAAGGGGGCGAATATTCTTTCCAGGCACGCCCTTCGAGCCGCCGCGAGCGGGGATCACGGCCAGTACCGGATGAATGCTCATATTGCTATCCTGCCATCTATCTCCAGGAAAAGAAATCTACCTGTTTCCCGAGTGTGTTGGGGATGTCATCAAAGTCAAGTAGGGTAGACAGGAAGCGACCTGGTCTCGAAGGAGGAGCATCGTGATGCTCGGTACAGAAAACAGCATGGAGAATAAAGTCGTTTCCATTGGAGATCGCGGAGAACGCAGAGTGGGGAGAGGCGAGCCGTGTTTCATCATCGGTGAGGCCGGAGTCAATCACAACGGAAGTCTGGAGCTGGCCCGCAAGCTGGTCGATGTAGCCGTCGAGGCAGGTTGTGACGCCGTCAAATTCCAGACCTTCCAGGCGGAAAAAGTTTGTTCGCCCGTAGCCGCGAAGGCCTCCTATCAGCAGCAAACGACGGGGACGGAAGAGTCGCAACTGGACATGGTAAGGAAGCTGGAGCTGCCCTTCACTGCCTTCCGCGAGCTTCATCAGCATTGCATCGAAAGAGGCATCCTCTTTCTGTCGACGCCTTTTGACGATGAAAGTGCGGACTTTCTTGCTGAGTTGTCTATGCCTGCGTTCAAGATTCCATCCGGCGAAATTACCAACGTTTTTTTTCTGGAACACATCGCTCGCAAAGGCCGCCCGCTGATCGTTTCGACAGGGATGGCCACACTTGAAGAGGTGGCTTTCGCTGTCGAAACCATCCGCGCAACGGGCAATCGGCAGATGGTTCTGCTGCAATGCGTGAGTAATTACCCGGCAGAGCCACGCAGTATGAACCTGCGCGCCATGCACACCCTGGAGAAGGAGTTCGGCGTAGCCGCCGGTCTCTCAGACCATTCAGTAGGTACCGAAATCGCATTCGCCGCCGTCGCACTCGGAGCCTGTGTCATCGAGAAGCATTTCACCCTGAATAAGGATCTGCCCGGCCCGGATCATCGGGCCTCTCTGGAGCCACACGAGCTGGCGCATCTGGTAAAAGGCATTCGCAACATCGAAGCGGCTCTCGGAGACGGCATCAAGCGTCCGGTAGCAGAGGAGCTCAACACTGCCGATGTAGCTCGCAGATCCTTGGTGGCTGCCAGGTTCATTCCCGCAGGAGCTGTGCTGACGGTGGATATGCTGGATGTTCTGCGGCCGGGAACGGGACTTGCACCCGCCATGCGCTCCCAATTACTGGGGAGGCATACGCAGCGTGACATTGACGCAGGTACGCTTTTAAGCCTCGATATGCTAGTGTGACGCAGCGCCAGGGTTCATGAATGCCCGATCTTTCGCCCCAAGACATAACGCCAGTTGAAGCAGAAGTAGAAGCCCAGCCCACTCATGGCACCTTGCTGCGTTTGGCCAGGTCTTTCTCCATTTACGGCGGTGCGAACATCGGCATCCGTGCGCTCAACTTCCTTCTGGTCATCGTCTATGCGCATTTCCTGCACCCTTCCGACTACGGCATCATTTATCTCGCCGAAATCATCGCTTCGTTCCTGGTGATCTTCGCGGGCTTATCACTGGATAGCGCGCTCCAGCGTTTGTACTTCCAACACAACAGCGATGCTGAGGAGTTGCGCAGTTATTTAGGCAGCATCCTCCGCTTCGGGCTCGCCTGGATGATCGTCTTCCTGGGGCTGGCGCTCATCCTGGGAGGAGCCCTTCAGGCCCGCTGGGCGACGCATTCCTCCGTGCCGTTCTATCCGTACGTCGCCATGGCCATTGCCACGGCAACAGCGATCCAGGGGGTGCAATATCGTCTGGCTGAATATCAGGCTGCACGGCGTCCGCGCGCGTACGCGCTTCTAGCGCTCCTCCTCGCCCTGCTCACCGCAGGCTGTTGCATGTATGGAGTGGTGATCCGCCGTGGCGGCGCTATCGGAATGATGCAGGGGAAGCTGGCCGCAGGTGTGATTACATTCATCATCGCGGCGTGGAGCATGTGGCCGTTTCTAACGGCACGCTTCCAATGGAAGTTTATTCGGGAGTCCCTGTCCTTCAGCCTGCCCCTCATTCCTCACCTTGTGATGGCCAGCGGCCTGGTCGTCGCCGACCGCTTCATCCTTGAGCATTACCGAAGCTTGAGTGACGTGGGCGTCTATTCTCTTGCCTACACCTTTGGAATGGTCATGTATCTTGTGACACAGTCGCTCTCGCAGGCGTGGCTTCCCATGTTCTTCGATCTGGCGGCAGACCGGGAAAAGAACCGCCAGATGCTGGGTCGCATCTGCTCCGGTCTGGCGGTCTTTCTCGCTGCCGTTGCCTGTGCAGGAATACTGCTCTCGCCCCTGTTCATCAACGTTTTTCTTGACCATCGCTATCAAGCCGCAGCACGTATTGTGCCTCTGGTCGTCATGGGCTATTTGTTCCATGCTTTGTTTTCTCTCTTCGATCTTTCGATCCTGCAGGCAAAACGCACATCCTCTGTTTTCATCGTCAGCCTGTTGGCATTCTCTGTGAACGTGGCCCTGAACTTCGCCATGATTCCGCGATGGGGAATTTACGGAGCAGCCTGGGCAACGACCATTGCCTATGCAGTCGAGGCCGCAGGCGCGTTTCTATTGGCCCAACGCCTCTTCTCGCTGCCTTATCGTCTGCCGGAGATGATGGCCGGGCTTGCTATCGCCGGCGGAGCACTCTGGCTGACGCAGATGGGGTGGGCGCCAAAAGGGCAGGGGGCTTTGCTGATTACTGCTCTGGTTCCGGCTCTCGGCCTGCTCGCGCTCCTCGGCAGGAGCGATCTGCAGAACGCGCTTACGGCCATGCGAGGTACACGAAAAAGTGGTTCCACTACGATGTCTTAAATCAAATCAGCACACGACGACGGTCACCGGTACATCTCTATACAGACAGATTGCAGATGAATTCATTGAAGCCTTCTAAATGTTGTCATTCCTTTTCCGGCTCTCCTGAATCCTTGCAATACCTAATAATCTGACTCCGTCTACGACTCTCTTTGTGCAATCGGTGATATCGCTGCCCGTGGTTCCGAACAGTGGCGTGCACATGACAGAGCAATGCAGGACACCCGCATAGACGTACGACTGACGTTGCGGAAGCGAACGTCAGTCGTACGTTGGAGTGATCCCGCATTCTCGTTGGGCTAAACACCGAGACAAAATTCAAGCCTTACCAAAGAAGCTTCGCTCCCAACTGAACCTGTCTTGGATCATTGGTCTGCCCGTTAGTCTTGTTAATCGTTCCGAAGCCCGGGTCTGTTGGATTGTTGTCGTAACCCCCGGTAAAAACCGGATGGTTTGGCGCGTTGAAGACCTCCAGGCGAAGCTGAAGACGGACTCGGTCATAGATTGCAAAATTTTTGGAAAGGTTTACGTCCAAGTCCGAAGTCCCGGGGTTCCGAATGCCGGAGTAGATAATGTTTTGCGTTGCGCCGTACTGAGGATTCACGATGAAGTTGTAGTGCCCACCGCAATTGGCCTGGATCGGCGTCAACAAGTAGGAACCATCGTTCTGCTCGACGTATTGAGCAGCACAGGGCTTCACTCCGCGAATGGAATTTGGAATGGTCGGGTCGGAGTGTCTCGGAACCCAGGCATCGGACAGATACATGGTGCTTCCGTTCAATTGCCACGGGAAGCCCGACTGATATTTATAAAGCGCCGCAAGCTCCCAGCCGCCGATCGCTTCATCCAGTATGCGATTCATGTTGCCCCCGAAATACTTGCCACGGCCAACAGGCAGGAGCCAGACGCCTGAAAGTGTAATCCCGTGCGTATAGTCGTTCCCGTCAATGCTGCGAGCGGGAATGCGATAGGTCTGATCGGCGTAGCCACCCGAGTCCATGGTCTTCGACCAGGTGTACGTAGCGTGCACGGTCAGGAACTTGTCCCACTGATGCATGGCCGTCACCTGCATGGCGTTGTACCAGGACCTGCCGTTATTCAGTTGATACTCCTGAATGTCCGTAAACGCAGGGAAGGGGCGAGTGAGTTGGATGGCCTGGATGGTTGGAGAGGAGTAATAGCCTGTTCCCTGAAATGGTGCAATGTTATAGAAAGGGTTCGTTACATAACTACCGGGGCCGCTGTTGCAATTGGCGGGGTTCCCACCGTACAAAATGTTGCAGTTCTCAAAGGCCGCCGTCGGGATGCGGTTGATATTGTCATTGCTATCGTTGTGATAGGTCCTGCTCCCGACGTAGTTGAGCTGGAACATGTCGCTCTTCAGGAATCGGTGTTGGACACCAATGGAAAACGACTGATACTGAGGTGTTTTGTAATGCGGGTTGATGAAATATGGCCCCTGACCGAGGGCGGTGAGATATCCCAGCGAAGCCCCGGTCGGCTGAATGATCGTCGGATATGGATTCGAAAGATTCGGCCCTGTCGGTGTTTTCCCACCATCGAACGATGAGATGTAGGAAGTACTGGCTGAAAAACCATATTGGTTCGGACCAGGAGCCACGTTCCGGTACATGATCCCAAAGCCGCCCTCTAAGGTCGTGCGTTCATCGAGCCGGTACGTGAAACCAAATCTGGGCTGGACATCGTTTTTCACAAGGGCATAGAAGGCGCGAGGATTTCCGTCGACCCCCAGAAAGGTCAATCCACCCTTCAGGGGGCCCCCATTCGGCAGCAAGCCCGGATTCACCTGAGAGTTGACCGGATTGACCACGTTCGTGTCGAAGATATAGTCCGCCCGGTTATGACGTTCGATCGGCGGCGCGTTCAGGTCATACCTGATTCCAAGGTTCAGTGTGAGCCGCGACGTGACCTTCCAGTCGTCCTGAACGAACGGCGCATAGTAGTGCTGAGATTCGAACGTGTTTGGATTTAGGCTGATACTCCCACCGTCCGCTGTGCCCAACAGAAACGAGGCGACCGAGTTGCCACTGGCCGGGTCGCCCGTGGTGTAGCTTTGCTGTGTCCAGGTGCGACCGGTGCTGAGAGACATGCCACCCTGTACGCTGCGTGTGCTGTTCTGGAGAATCCGCCAATCCAGTCCGGCATGGATTGCGTGCTTCCCTTTGATCCACGTCACACTTGGCAGCATGGCCAGGGAATTACCGATGGCCTTTTGCCCGCCCGAGCTACCCAACGAAGTGAAATTGTCGCCAAATTGGATAGAAGGAAAGTAGTTCGCATAGCCTCCGAGCCCGGAAGCAAGAGTCGCAGGGAACCCGAGCGATGTAATGTCGAAACCTGCTGGACCTGTGTTTTCGATGTTGACGCGAACGATACCCGACGCTTTGAAGTCGAACAGCAGGTTCGGAGCGAAGGTGTGGACCCAATCCGCGTACAACGTATTGACGCGCTCAGCGTGAGGAAATTCACCTTCGGCCGGAGCGCCATAAAGGCCGTTTTGCGATTGCGTTTCAAACCGCTCCCAAAATCCGTAGCGCAGGCTCACACGATCTTTCCCGGAGATGTTTTGATCGATCTTGGCCAGAAAGTTCCTATAGGTATCCACCAGCGGCACGGGGGTTTCATAGTTGTTATTCCATGGATTCAAGCCTGCCGTCGGCGCAGTATTGGGCTTGGGGTAGTACGAAAGGATCTTCAGCGCAACAGGGTCGAGACGCGATGCCGGGATGATGTTTCCGGGAAACGGATCGCGAACCAGAACACCCGACGCATTGGCGTGCAGTGTCAGCGGATCGTAGATGATCTCCGGCTTATAAGACTGGGTGTTTGGGTCATAGTAGGTCAGATTGCTAAAGTCGCCGGTAAGCCATTGAGGTTCGGGCACGCTGGTGGTCATCGTCCCCGGATCGGTACTTGACCAGTTTTCGAACGCAAGCGTAAAAAACGTCTTATCGCGGCCGTTGTAGAGCTTCGGGAGTACGACAGGGCCATCCAGTTCAGCGCCATACTGGTTTCGCGTTTGGGGCGGCGTGGGATTGTGGTAGTAGTCGTTCTGCCAGGTGTTTGCATCGAGGAAAGTTCTGCGGGCATATTCATACACGCTTCCATGCAACTGGTTGGTTCCGGTTTTCAGCGTCATATCGACGGCGCCGCCGGAGGCGCGGCCATACATAGCGTTGTAAGGATTGGTGATGATCTTGAATTCGGCAACGGCCGAGGCAGGTGCAATATATCCGATCTGCCCGTTTGTAGCTTGGTAGGCATCTCCCCGAGCGGCTTCGTTGGATACGCCGTCCAGGAGAATCTCGTTGTTACCCTGGCCACCACCGTTGATCGACAGTGTGGCCTGGACGTCATCGAAAGGCCGCATGGCATGCGGAGCGGCTCCCAGGGTCGCGCCGGCACTGAGACCGAGAAGTGCCATTGGGTTGCTGCCGTTGAGAGGAAGCTCCGACACCCGGGTACTCTCGACAACCTCTCCGACATCGCCACTGCCCGCCAGCAGAGCTTCATCCGTCCGCACCGTTACCGTTTCGGTTACGGAACCCACCACCAGCGCAAAATTGATAGTCGCGGTCTGCCCCACCTGTAGGGTGATCTCGGTGTGTACCTCCTGGCTAAATCCTTGCGCCTCCGCCGAAACGCTGTACAGACCTGGGCGCAGGTAGGGCACGGTGTAGTCTCCACTGTGAGTCGTTACTGTGTTAACGACCACTTTCGTGTCCTGATTCGTTACGCTGATCTTTGCCTTTGCTATGGCTGCGCCGGATGAATCCGTGACACGGCCTGTAAACTCCTGGGCAAACGATGTGGCGCCGGACAAGAGAAGAAAAACGATGCAGATGAGACGAAGCAGATTCGTGACTGCAGTGCGTTTGGTGGAAATGCCGGCATTACCAAAGGTGTTCATCGCAGTTCTGCTCAAAATAGGTTGAAGCATCAATAGATCCTCTCGATTCCGGGCACACTCAGGAGACTTATTACCCGCGCAAAAGACGGGATACGAGTTCACGTAGCTCGCAGCCAGACTGTTACCTCTCTTGGCGGAGATGTTGGGGTTGCTGATCAGAATATGGTTTGCTTCGCGGCCGTGACTGCATTTTGATTTGGAATTTCTATAGGCACTTCTTGTTTGGCATTAAATTTCATCAATAAAATAGATGTTTTCCTTGCGAGATTGGAAGGTAAACGCGTGTACCAATCTCTGTCAAGATGTAATTTGCGATGCGCCATGATTTGTATTTGTATTTATTCGACGAGGTTGAGCCCATTGATTTGGAATTTCTATAGGCACTTCTTGTTTGGTATTGAATTTCATGGATAAAAGAAATGTTTCCCTTGTGAAGGTTGGAAGGTGAGCGCGCATGCCAATCTCTGTCAAGATGTAATTTGCGATGCTGCTATGGGAACGATATGCCCGCGATCCCTCCCGGACCGTTCGATCCAGATTCAGCAGAGTTTTCATCGAAGGGAACTCAGAATAGGCGCGAATCAGGCATGGGGCAGGCCTGCCAAAACAGAGAGATCGAAATGTCGGGACAGGCCAGGGAAAGTCTTCCAGCAATAACGGGCAGTCGCGACACAGAGGAGGTTCTCATGAGAAACGTACGGCTGCTCGGAACCCCGGTTTTGACCTCTAGCAATCAGACGATCGGGGGAACATCATTCGTTGGGTGGAGGTTAGGGCGATGACAGGGGATTTGAATGACCATCCAGCGGCGCTGTCACGTCCGCAGTTCGAATGCGTATTCACGGTCAAGCCTATTGGCGCTACGTTGTAGAGCACGCAACAGACATGGCTCATACCAGGGTTCTACGAGTTCAAGATCCCGTTGGTCTCGCCCCTTCGATCACTATCTCTGTGACTTTATTGCTGGCCTCGCGCCTGGTCTATAGCAGTTTGATGAGCGCTTCGAGTTCCTGTTCCAGCACGGTCGCAACCTGAGCGGAAGTGGTGTTGGGTCCAACAGGCACGGTCATCACGACGACACTGCCGCCAAGCGGTTTGGGCATAACGCGGATGTAGGCACCACCCCGTTTTCCATTGGCCATTTCACGCAAGTAATCGACGGTCAATGTGGACTCATTCGCAAAAAGTTCCATATCAAACGCATCGCCGCCTTTTGTGACGTGGAAGGTGGTTTCATGCGCACGCTCAACTTTGTCTGCGAAGACAGGCGCCCACAGAGGAATGAGAGAGATATCTGCCAGCTTCACGTAGATGAGCTTTGGCTCAAAGTCGGATTCAATCGCGCGTGTGACTGTTTGGGTGGACATAGGGAGTTAGACGAACCGCAGGTCTTTCGTGATGCCCCTCGATGACGAGAATTCGACCCAGATGATTTTCTTAAGCACTCTGTCAGGTGGACTAGTCCACCTTCGCATTATGGACCTTTGCTATGGTCCACATGAAGCCTAGTGTTGTTGCAGGGAGATAGACCGATGCAAACAAGATTGGCAGCACAACGTAGGACAAACTCAAGATTGATATGGGTGCTGGCGGTTCTCATCTCCAGCATCCTGGTGCCAACCAGCACGCTGATGGCGCAGGAGACGATCACACCGCTTATAACGAAGGACCTGGCAGGACATCCTGGTGAGCAGGTTCTGATGTATACCGTAGATTTTCCTCCGGGCTTTGCGAGCCCTATCCATCGCCACAATGCGCAGGTGTCGGTTTACGTGCTGGAGGGCTCCGTGGTGATGCAGGTGAGAGGGCAAAAAGAACTCACGCTAGGGCCAGGCCAGATCTTTTACGAAGATCCCAACGATATTCATGTGGTTAGCCGGAATGCAAGTAGTACAAAGCCGGCAAAATTTCTTGTGCTCCTGATTAACAAAAAAGGCTCTCCACTCGTGATTCCAGTGAAGTAGATCAATAAGTGCCGGCGGTTCTATTCGCAAAAGCTCGATCAATAAGGAGATATATGAGCACGATTACGCTGAAGGATTCGAAATTCGCAAACTACTCAAGCCTGTTGCTAAGAATGGGGCTTGGTGTTGGCTTCTTGTCGGCGGTGGCCGATCGATTCGGTTTGTGGGGAGCGTTTGGGCAACCCAATGTCGACTGGGGGAATTTCTCGCGGTTCCTGGAATATACCCATACCCTCAATTGGTATCTGCCAGCAGGAATGATTCCGTTGCTGGGGATTGTCGCTACTGGTGCTGAAATTCTCCTCGGTCTTCTCCTTGTTATTGGCTGGCGTACACGCACCGCCGCGCTGTTAAGCGGAGTGCTTTTATCGATATTCGGGGTGGCGATGACACTTTCCCTGGGGATCAAGGCGCCCTTGAATTACGCCGTATTCACAGGGATAGGAGGGAGCTTGCTTCTCGCGAGTTGTGAAGGCTTCGCCTTCAGCGTGGATGAGTTTCTGGTTCGTCGAAGCGCTCATCGGCTCGCCGAGCGGTGATCGCAAATTCGGCGAAAGAAAAGAAGCTAGGCATGATCGCTTCTGCGAACGCACAGCCCAACATTGAGATAAAAAGATGAAGTCATCGAGACCTTTTGGGTTTCATCTTAAGCTCTGACGAAGAGCCGAGGGTAGTCTTCAAGGATTTAGAAGAGGTGCTTTATGAAACGGATAGCTTTTACGCTGGTTGCAGTGGTAGCAGTGGCCGGCATCGCTGCCTTAACGGCCTGTGCCTCCGGACGTGCGGATGGAGAGGCATCCCTCGGAATCAAGCTTCCTCCCGGATACCGCGACTGGAGATTGATTTCCGTGGCCCACGAGGCAGGCAGCCTCAATGATCTCCGCGCCGTTCTGGGCAACGATGCAGCGATCGAGACGTATCGGAAAGAAACGCTTCCGTTTCCTGATGGCACAATCATCGCCCGATTGGCCTGGAGCTACGTTCCGTCTGAGGAAAACAACAAAGCGTTTGGCCGCGAACAGTCTTTCGTTGCCGGGGCTCCCACGAATGTCCAGTTGATGGTCAAGGACTCCAAAAAATATGCCGCGACCGGCGGCTGGGGATTCGCCCAATTCAAAGGCGGCAAACCTGCTGACGAGGCGGCGCTCAAAGGCTGCTTTTCTTGCCACGAGCCTGCCAAAGCTAATGACTTTGTCTTTACCCATTACGCGCACTGAAGGCATGGCTTTATCTTCGTTGCGGGACGGACAGGCTAATGACCTTGTCCTGAACGATCTGCGGAAGGCGGTATCGCGCTATTTTGTGTGCACTCGAGCTCTAGGTATTTGTAGGTGTCGCGCCCTTCCGGGGTCAGGTCCAGCAGCCATCATTTGCGCTGTGTGAAGGCCTGTCTGGCGTTCTGTTTCTTCATCGGGTTCTTCATCAGGGGCATGGACTGAAGAAAGTTTGTATTGTCGATACCCTTCGGTACCTCCTGTACGTCCATATCCTCAGATATATCCTATATTCAACTAAAGAATCCAAATAGTCAGAGGAAACGTCATGATTCTCGCTACAGGAGTCCCTGGGAAATTTTTCCAATCTTCTTTCGCAGCCCGTACTGCATCCGCTGTCGTCTTTTCTGGCTTGTTTGTGCTCACCTCGCTGGCAGCTGCGGCTCAGGCCGCCCCCGCCATGCGTAAGGCTGCCGATGAACGGGCCTATGCAGCGGCTGCAGCCACCGCCGATCCGGTCCAGCGGGTCACTGCTCTCGATTCCTTCATCAAAACCTATCCCAAGAGCCATCAGATAGGCCGCGCAAGGTCCTTGCGCCTCAATACGCTGATCGATTACCTGCCCGACCATACCGACGATCTGAAACGCGCCGAAAAAGACGAAATCCGCTCTTCCGACAAGGGCTTTGAGCGTCTTGAGAGCGAAGCTGAGATCGCTGAAAGATATGCCGAAGCGGGCCCCAATGGCATTCTTCTGCCTGAAGCGGAAAAACTCGCCACACACGCCGAACATCACCTCGACGAAGCAACGTGGGACAGCGGGCAAACCGAACTCTATAAGCAGTTCAAGGTCGCGCTCCCTCAGCCGGATAAACTCCATCAGGTTTACGTCGAATCAACTGCCAATATCTACCTCGCACTTGCCGACGTCTACATCCATGAGCACAAGTTCGCGGAAGCCAAGCCTCTGCTCGACAAGGCTTACGCTATTCAACCTGCAGACGTCGCTACAAACGCCATCCGCGCTGAATATGCACTCGCTAATCACGACAACTCAGACGCGCTCACCTACTTCGAGCGCGCCGCCGTCGCCAACGACATCTCAGAGCTCTTCAGCGATCTCGCAAAGAAGTACCATGCCACGCTCGTCCAGCTGTATCGCGACGCAAACAACGGCAGCGACTCCGGCCTCGACACAGCACTGGATGCCCGTTATAACGAGGTCTTTCCAGCACCCTTTACGCCGGAGAAAGTCGCACCTATCCATTCCGGTCACGTCGCTCTGCTTGAGCTCTTCACGGGCTCCGGCTGCCCGCCTTGCATCGGTGGAGACCTCGCCGTCGATGCGCTCCTGGCGCAATATCCCCGCACTGATCTGATTGCTCTCACCTTCGATGAGCACGTCCCACGGCCTGATCCGCTTACCAACCCGGACTCTGTCGCGCGCGCAGAACTCTTTCACGCCATCCATACTCCCGGCTTCGTCCTCGACGGCACCCCGTTGTCCATCTATGGCAGTTATCGTGACCACAGCAAAGAAGTCTACGCCAAGCTGCAGACAATGACCGCGACCGAGATTGCCGCGCCCTCCAATGTCAAGCTCACTCTTACGGCCAGCTTTTCCATGGCAGGTGAGATCCAGGTGCATGCAGACGTTACCACCGGCATGCAGGAAGAAACCACGAAGCTCATCACTGAACCCAAACCGACCGAGCCGCCCAAGAAGCCGGAAGAAGCAAAGAAAGAGTCCGACGCCGCGAAGAAAGAAGACAAAAAGCAAAAGCCCGCAGCCGCAGCCGCAGCCGCACCCGCCGTGGCCGCCGCGCCTCCTCTGCCGCCGGTTCCACACCTCGTCGTCAATTTCGCTCTGGTTGAAGACGACATTCGCTACAGCGGCGAAAATGGAATCCGCTTCCACCGCATGGTCGTGCGCTCGCTCGCCAAGCCTGCAGACACCGGCTTTCCGCTCGACTTCAACAAGACCACCACCGCTGATGCATCCTTCAACATGGCAGCCATCTCCGCCAAGTTACACGACTATCTCGTCGGCTACGCGCAGTCCAATGACAAATTCGGCCCTCTGCAATGGCGCTCTATGCCCACGACGATGAACCCGCAACACCTTTACGTTGTCGCCTGGGTGCAGGACACAACCACGAATCGCGTCCTCCAGTCCGCCATCGCCGCCATCAACGGACAATCTACAAATACAAGCGAAACAGCCTATAAGGAGTCGAACTGACCATGCGTAACGCCCTCAACTATTTCACTCTGCTCATCGCCTGTGCTGCCGCGACTCCCGCTGCTGTGGCGCAGGCCCACAACCCCGTTGCGTGGACCGTCAAGTCCGCCCCGCATTCCAGCGTCAAGCCTGGCAGCAAGTTTACGGTTGCCGTCACCGGCACCGTCGAACCAGGCTGGCACCTCTACGCCATGGAAGAACCCGACGGCGGCCCTATCGCCACGCAGGTAGGCCTTGCGGAAGGAGACCCGGCCGACCTGCTCCACGTCAGCGCCAGCAAGCCCCAAACCGTGCATGACAACTCCTTCAACCTCGACACTCCCGTCTATCTCGCCACGGCCGAGTTCACGCTCCACCTCCAGGCCGCTGCGTCCCCGTCGGCCAAACCACTGCACGTCCTCGTGCGTTACCAATCCTGCAACAACAACATGTGTCTTCCACCGCGCACCTCAACTATCGAGGTGCCGGTCCACATCGGTCAGTAGTCACAGCCCGTAACTCCGAGCATTTTTGTCACAGCAAAGGCTGCGGGTTCGAGCCTAGTCGTTCCCGCGGCTGAACCATGCAAGGGTTTAGCTGCAGTGGGATGAATAGGGAAGCGCCTCCGGGGTGTTGATCCGTTCGCGGGCTAAGGTTGAACCGAAGACGCTCCGGCTGAAGGAAGCGCCGTGGATACTTTTTTCCCTTCCATGGATGCCTCCTGAGTCGCTAGATTGTGCTCAACCCTATCTAAAGAGTGGAGCATGGATGTCCTTGTTGGATCGGGCGGATGATCCGACACTGTGTTACGAATCTCGTCCAGCTCGGCTTCCGATACTTTGATCGCATTCAATGTTTGATCGAGTTTGCCTTGGAGTGCCTCTTGCTTGGCGCGCTCCTGAATCAGGGCTAATTGCGTCTGATACTGATTCGAGTCGTTCAGCCTGGCAAGTAGCAGCGTAAAGCAAAGAATTCCAAGCATGAGCGCGGCATAAATAGCACGGTATCTGTTACGCCTCGTATGGGTGATGTGCATAGGGAGAGATTCGATCGTGAGATGACTGTTCGAAAAGGCAACCAGAATCTGAACGAATCCGAGACATACCACTGTCCAGAACGATGCCCAGTAATGCACGGCGAAAAAAGAATAGTTCCACATGCTCAGAAGTAACAATTCGCAGGCTCCAGGTTCTCCATCATAATTCCTTGCGAATATAGCGATTGAAGCATGGTCGAAACCAGCTAGAGCAAGCTTCCTGTAGGTGTATAGCGGAGCCGTGACATTTATGGCCGTTTTTCCCCAGAAAAACGGTGCTGCACGCCCGATTCAACTTCCCAGTAACAGGGAAGTTGCTCTAGTGCATGGTTTGGAGAAGATCATTGAAGGCTTGATTCCCGGAGAGGGTGACAAGACCCGATATGGGATCTTCGATGTCCAGCGTGGTGTAGACGGTCAGCGAGATGACTGCGGCGAAGACGATACTGTGCAACCAGCTTGGCCTGGTGCCGGTCATGCCGAAGCCCGCCAATAGCGCGGAGGCGCAGGCCAGCGAAAAGAGCAGGATCAGGATGATCGGTGGAGGATGCATGCTGAAGGTGTTCTTGCGGGTCGCGGTGATGTCCATCATGCTGCCGATGGCAGGGATCAACAGCTTGTTCGCGTCAGAGTTCGCTCCGGGACGGGTTGCGGCTGCGAAGGAGTCTTTCCAGATCTTCTTTTGAAGACTGCCGGTCTGGTTGGCGGCGTCAATGGCCCCGGTGTGACCGAGCAGCGTCTGCTCGCGGAGCAGGGTGTAGTCGCGGAAGGTCTGACGAAGGGCGGGCTGAGCATCAGCGGGGAGCAGGTCGAGCCGGAGGTAGGCGGTGTTGATGGTGTTGGCCTCCTGGACGATGAGCTGGCGATGGGTGTCGTAGCGTCCCATGGCCCCGGAGAAGGTGAAGGCGAGCAGAAGACCGAAGAGCGCGAAGACGGCAGACTGCATCGCGGCCGCGCCGGGAACGTCGGTATGGGCTGCAATGGCACGATGGCGCAACCGCCGGCCGAGCTCGATGCAGAGCAGCATGGCGAGGAAGAGTCCGGGGACGTGGAAGCGGGAGATGGTCAGCATGTTTTTCGCGGGAGAAGCGAGACGATCATAGCAAATGCCCGTTACGTGGTTTCGATCTGGCTCATTAGCTCCAAATCGACACCTGGAGATGGCCCTGTTATCGGTTGGGGTATCTTTCTGTAGCTTGGCGCTGGTATCTTTCCAAGCATCGAGCAGATGCGGTTACGGATGTATCCGAAACAGAAAGCCTACAGGCCAGGAGAGCATCGCAACCTGGGAACAGCTCTGCCGTATTGCCTATGTTCTATCCGGTGATGGACCTTCTCACCGGGTAATTGATTGTCACCGAGCTATCTTCAACCCTCTTTCTACGAGACCTAATGACCGCTCTTACGCTTATCTTTTCCACTCAACTTACCCACCTTGCTCCGATCGACATTCTGATTCTTGTTCTTTATTTCGCAGTCGTGATCTTCATTGGTTTCTATGTGAAGGGGTCTACGAATACCAGTGAAGAGTTCTTTCTCGCGGGGCGCGAGATGTCGGCGTGGGTTGCCGGGTTGAGCTTTGTATCGGCCAACCTGGGGTCACTGGAGTTGATGGGATGGGCGGGCGCGGCGTACCAGTACGGCATGCTGGCGACGCACTGGTACTGGATCGGCGCGATTCCGGCGATGCTGTTCCTGGGCATCGTGATGATGCCGTTCTACTACATCTCGAAGACGCATTCGGTGCCGGGATACCTGCAACTGCGTTTCGGTGAAGGCGCACGCTGTGTGAGCGCGGTGAGCTTCGCCTTGATGACGATCCTGATGTCGGGCGTCAACATGTATGCGATGGCACTGGTGATGAACGTCATCCTGGGCTGGAATATCAGCTTCTCCATCTGGGTCGGCGCAATCACGGTGGCCGTGTATGTGATGCTGGGCGGCCTGCGCTCCGCCATCATCAATGAGGTTCTGCAGTTTGTGCTGATCTGGGCCGGTGCGGCGCTGATCCCGATCCTCGGCCTGGTGGAAGCCGGAGGCTGGAGCAATCTCAAGGCGCAGATCGCTCACAATGTCGGCTCAACCGACTACACGCACATGTGGACCACGCTGGGCCACTTCCGCGATAACCCGATGGGTGTGCACTGGACGGGCATCGTCTTTGGCCTGGGCTTTGTGGTGAGCTTTGGATACTGGACCACCGACTTCCTGGTCGTCCAGCGTGTGTTGAGTGCCAACAATCTGCGAGCCGCCAAGATGGCCCCGATCATCGGTGCGGCGTTCAAGATGGCGGTCCCGTTCATCGTGATCGTGCCAGGCTTGCTGGCTCTGGCCGTCTTGAAAAATCCCGATGGTTCGATCCTTCACCTGGTTGGCGAGAACGCCGTGAACGCGCAGCATCCGTACAGCTATAACGAAGTGCTGCCGTTGATGCTGATTCGCTACTGCGGTCCGGGGTTGCTGGGGCTCGGCATTACGGCATTGGTGGCGGGCTTCATGAGCGGTATGGCCGGCAACGTGAGCGCGTTCTCCACGGTGTGGACCTATGACCTCTACGGTGCGTTCATCAACAAAAAGGCAAGCGACAAGCACTATGTCGCGATGGGCCGCTGGTCGACCGTGATCGGCATGCTGGTCTCCATTGGCACGGCCTACCTGGTGGCGCATGCGGCCTCGATCATGGACTACGTGCAGGCGCTCTTCAGCTTTTTTATCGCTCCGCTGTTCGGTACGGTCGTACTGGGCATGCTGTGGAAGCGTGCGACCAAGGCGGGCGGTTTCTGGGGCCTGCTGGCTGGAACCGTCAGTTCGATCGGCATGTGGCTCTATACGACGTACGGCGGAGCGGCGGCGTTGAGCCGCATCGCTCTCTCGGCGGATGCGAGGCCGATGGCGGAGAATCTCTATCGTGCTCTTTGGAGTTGGATCATCTGCGTAGCCGTAACCGTGGTCGTGAGCTACGTAACGAAGCCGACTCCTGAGGCACAGCTTGCCGGGCTCGTCTATGGCGCAACACCGATTCCGGACGACGGAGCCACTACGTTGTGGCAGAAGCCGATCTTCTGGGCGGTTGTAGTCATCATCGTCTTCTTTATTTTGAACATCGTTTTCTTCTAACGGACAGGACCGCGCAACGCGCGCGAGGAGGTACTTCTTATGGCAGAGGGAACAGGACGGGGCGAGGCTCTTTCAATCTGGTTCTTTGTAGGAGGGCTGGCACTGCTCTATGGGCTGGTGTTGACGCCCTATGGCGCATGGGCCTGGTTTACGCACCATGAGGCGCCAACGGTGCTCAATCAGCTTCATCCCACCTTTTGGTGGGGACTTCTGATGTCAATCTTTGGCGCTTTCTACACGATTCGGTTTCGGCCCGGCAAGGGCTAAGACCGAATCGTTTTTCGTTTTACGGCAGCTTGCAGATGTGAACTACCTATACAAAGGGATCAATCTCTATGAAGCTCAACACTCTTCTTGCCTTCGCTCTCAGCGTTCTCACCCCTGGGCTCTCAGCTTTTGGACAGACGCCGCTCGCTACCGGGCCACGCGAGTCTCCCTTACTGCTGGGCGCAGCCTGGTATCCCGAGCAGTGGCCGGAGTCACGCTGGGATGCTGATCTGGCCCTGATGGAGGCGGCCCACATCAACTTCGTTCGCGTGGGCGAGTTTGCGTGGAGCACGATGGAGCCGAAGGAGGGCGAGTACAAGCTTGACTGGCTCGAACATGCGGTGCGTGCCGCGGAGAGACACCACATCGCCGTCGTGCTGGGGACGCCCTCGGCGGCTCCGCCGGCGTGGTTGACGGAGAAGTATCCTGAGACGCTTCGCACCATGGTGGATGGCCGCAAGGATGGACACGGCAATCGCCAGCAGTTTGACTGGAGCGATCCGAAGTACCGCGAGCTGGCGCGGGAGATCGCCGAAAAGATGGCCGCGCGCTTCGGTCACGATCCCAACGTAATTGCCTGGCAGATCGACAACGAATACGCCGACGAGAGCTACGGCCAGAGCACGCAGAAGCAGTTCGACGAATGGCTGCATGCCAAGTACAAGACCCTGGACAATCTGAACGCGCGGTGGACGACCTCCTATTGGAGCGAGACCTATCAGGATTGGGGCCAGATCCCGATCGAGGAGAAGTATGGCAATCCGGGGCTGCTGCTGAACTGGAAAGAGTTTGTCTCCGATACCTGGCGGAGCTATCAGAAGAATCAGGTCGAGGTAATTCGTGCACATGCCGAGCCCCGGCAGAAGATCACCACGAACATGATGGGCTGGTTCGATGGGTATGACTCCTATACGGTGGCGCAGGACCTGGACTTCGCCTCGTGGGATGACTACGTCGGACAAGGGCAGCTCGATCCGGCATCGAACGGCGCGATTCACGATTTGACCCGAGGCTTTCTCCGGAAGAACTTCTGGGTGATGGAGACGCAGCCGGGATTCGTCAACTGGTCTCCCCTTAACAACGCGCTGAACAAGGGGGAAGTACGTGCGATGGCCTGGAACGATATCGGCCATGGCGCCCAGGCCGTGGAGTACTGGCAGTGGCGCAGCGCGCTCAATGGGCAGGAGCAGTACCACGGTACGCTTGTGGGGCCGGACGGAACCCCGGTGCCGTTGTATGACGAGGTGAAGCAGCTCGGAGACGACTTCGCAAAGGCCGCGCCGGTGCTGGCCGGAACGACGGTTGAGTCGCAGGTGGCGATTCTGCATGATTACAACAGCCGGTGGGCGATCAACTGGCAGCGGCATAATCAGCAGTTTGATCCTACGGCGGCACTGGTCAGCTTCTATCGTCCGCTGCGCAGGCTGGTTCGCAGCATCGACGTCGTGTCGGATACGGCTCCGCTTAGCGGCTACAAGTTAGTCGTGGCTCCAGCGCTGAACGTGCTGACTCCGGAAGCCGTACAGAACCTGGAAGCTTATGTGCGCGGTGGCGGGCATCTGGTACTGGGCCAGCGCAGCGGCCTGAAGGATGAGGACAACAGTCTCTACACCCAGCGACAGCCTGGTCCTCTTACGGAACTGCTGGGGGCGCGGGTAGAGCAGTTCTATGCCCTGCAGAAGCCGGTTCCCATCGAGGGCAACTGGGGCAGCGGAGAAGATGCAATCTGGGCCGAGCAGATCGGCGTGAAATCCCCCGAGACCCAGGTGCTGATGCGGTACGGCAAGAGCAATGGCTGGCTGGACGGACAGCCAGCTGCAGTCACCCGCAAAGTAGGGAAGGGCAGCATCACTTACATTGGAGCCGCGCTGGATGAGGCAACGATGAAGACTGCCGCCAAGTGGATGATCGAGGAGAGCGGCGTCGCGGCGATCATGACCGACCTGCCGGAGGATGTGGAGCTTTCAATTCGCTCTGGAGACGGAAAGCGCGTATACATTCTGACAAACTATGGAGCAGAGGCAAAGACCGTAACATTACCCAGTGCGATGAAGGACGTTCTGGCAGGAGGGACGGTCTCGACCGTGACGCTGTCGCAATACGGGATCGCGGTGCTGGAAGCGACTCGATGAGGTAAATATTGCTGAAATGGCGGTTTTTTGAACAAACCACTCGATGGGTTGTAACCAATACGCTTTCTGCCGCTCTAACGTTGCACAGACACTGATTCACCGCATCGCAATCTCGATGCTCCGTGTTATCGGCTGTCTTGCACGCTTTCTGGCGTTTCTGCTGCCACTTTAGAGAGAACGGAGCCTCATGAAAAATTTGCTTAAGTTGTACGTGCGTATTTCGGGGATGTTGTCCTATCTGCAATCTCCATTTTTGTTGGCTGTGCGGCTCTATTGGGGATGGCAACTGGTGATGACCGGGTGGGGGAAGTTGCACAATCTCGCCAGGTTCGCGGATATCTTCGCCAATCTGAACATTCCATTTCCCAGTGCCAGTGCGCATTTCATCGGGTGCCTCGAGTTCTTCGGTGGAATTCTTTTGATTCTGGGGCTTGGATCGAGGCTGACGGCATTCCTCATGACCTGCAATATGCTGGTCGCCTACTGGACTGCGGACCATGACGCTTTTGTCTCGTTCTTTTCCGATCCGGACAAATTTAGCGCCGCGTCGCCCTATACGATTCTGTTTGCATCCCTTCTCGTTCTAATATTCGGTGCAGGACTGTTCTCTGTGGATGCGCTGCTGGCGAAGCGTTATCGCGTCTGGCTGGAGAACCCCGGGATCGAGAAAGAATGACTGACGTACTCGCAGGCAGGGATGAAGCGCAGATGATTGCGTCCATCCTTGCAGGCAATTCGCAGGTGTTCCATGAACTCATTCGCCCGTATGAGCGAAGCGTGTATGTCATGGCTTTGTCGCTGCTCCAGAATGAAGCGGATGCGGAAGATACCGCGCAGGAGGCCTTTCTAAAGGCTTTCCGCAGCCTCGCGAGCTTTCGTGCCGAGGCGAAGTTCAGCACCTGGCTGATCAGTATCACGCTGAATGAGGCACGCAGCCGTCTTCGCCGCAAGAATACGGTCAAGATGGAGTCGCTCGATGAGCCACAGGATGAGCAGGGTCATATCTCGCCCGCGCTGCTGCGAGACTGGCGGGAGATTCCCTCCGAGGCGGTGGAACGGCAAGAGGTTCGGGGGTTGTTGCAGCAGGCCATTGCCGGCCTGCCACCCATCTATCGCGAGATCTTTCTGCTGCGGGATGTCGAAGAGTTGAGTATCGACGAGTCGGCAAAGGCTCTCGGCATTACGGTGGCAGCGGTAAAGGTGCGGCTGCATCGCGCTCGGCTCATGTTGCAGAAAAAGCTTGCACCGCAGTTGAAGCAGATCAATCCAAAGAAGAGGAGGTGGCTCCCATGGTCATAGAGTGCAAACATGTCTGGGATCACATCTCCGGCTACCTGGATGGAACACTGGATCCCGAGGTTCTGGCGGTGGTACAGAAGCATCTGGAGCATTGCGAACTCTGTTCGGCGATCCTCGACTCGACGCGGAACATCCTGATCCTCACCGCGGACGAGCGTGTCTTTGAACTGCCGCTCGGCTATAGCGAACGTCTCCATGCCCGGCTTGAGGCGGAGATGCAGAGTATCGTGCCCAAGAAACCTGATGGTGGATGAGCCGCGAGGGATAGCCTGAGAGGTATCAAATTGAACCACGCACCGTGTCCAGATACGGTGCCTGTCAGGCTACTGAGCTTGATGGAGGATCTGGTGCGCGATCGCCTCGGCCGCTACAAGAGCCAGGGTCACGATTGCGAGGACGATCTGGAAGGTTTCGGAACGCCGTTGCTTCTGCGTCACGGAGGCCATACGCCACTGGGATGAGGGTCTGGCGCGCAGGCTGCGAATCCTCCAGACGACATACAGGTTTATGAGGGAGCCGGCTACCGCAACGACCATCATGGGAATGCGGATGGCATCGGCATGGATGCGGCCGATGGTGTGCTGCACCCCGGCCGCAGCCGCCAATGCGCTTACCCCAATGATGACGCGTATGCCGCTGATGGCCATGACCGCTGTGCAGGCGCTCTGGAGCAGGATAAACATCAGGCTCGTGAGGCTGATGATCCAGGAGCGGCTGCCATTGGAAGGTTGTTCGCTTGCAGGAGTGTCTACGGAACTATCTGGGGCGAATTTGGGGTCTTGAACAGACATTTCATCTTTACGGTACACCAGGTCGCGCAAACCTGTTTCTTATGTGTTACAAACGGCACTTGCAGAGTAGGATGGAGCCGTGCGCTCCTTACTCAGGAACGCGGGGATGAATATGGTCAAGACGCATCGCAGGTACCAGGAGGTTGCAGCACGAATTTCGCGCTATGTTGCGGAGAAGAGACTCGAGCCGGGCGCCCGGCTTCCGGGAGAGATCGATCTGGCAAAGGTCTGCGGGGTGAGCCGTCCCACGATTCGCGAAGCGATGGTGGCACTGGAGATCGCAGGCGAGTTAGAGATTCGGAGCGGATCGGGAGCCTATGTTCGCGAGGCTGTGAACCCGATGTCGCTGGTGCTGGACTCCGGCCCCGGGCCGTTTGAGCTGCTGCGGGCACGCATTCTGATTGAGGGCGAGATCGCCGCGGATGCCGCCCTGTATGCTTCAGCCGGAGACCTGGCGAAGATCGAAAAGACCCTGCAGCAGATGCGGAAGCTGGTGCAGGCAAAGACCAATGCCCAGGTATCGGACAGGCAGTTCCACGTGGCGATCGGCGAGGCCGCCAAGAACAGCGTGCTGACGAGTATCGTCGATGGGTTGTGGGCAGGCATGTTTGCGCCGATGTATCACCGGCTGAGCCAGCGTGCCGGTCTCGACCAACATCAGGCGGCCGCGCTGGAGGATCACGAGGCCATCTTTGCGGCGATTGCAGGCCGCAACCCGAATGAGGCCCGCAGGGCGATGCGACGGCACCTGCATCATGTGGAAGAGCACTTGACCAGCGACGATGTGCCGTCGCCAGTGAAGGTGCCCAGCAAGCCAATGCCGGATGCTGCAGCGAACGGACGCAAGCAGCCGGTTTAGGGGATTTCGCTCTCGTAGCTACAGAATCGGAAGGGCACGGTTTCAACCGTGCCGATAGAGACACTTAAACATCTTCCCCCTCATGATTGCGACGCTACGCGTCGCAATCATGAGGGGGAAATGCAAGAGGGGCACTTTACGGCATGGCTGAAGCCATGCCCTTCCGATTCCTGATTGCGTACCCTGCGTCTCTACTTCGCGAAGAGCTCGCCAAGATCCGCGAAGGCCTTGAACTCCAGGGCATTGCCCGAAGGGTCGAGGAAGAACATCGTCGACTGCTCGCCGACCTGGCCTTCGAACCGTGTGTAAGGCTCGATGACGAAAGACACACCAGCGGCACGGACGCGTTCTGCCAACAACTTCCAGTCTGCCTGTGTCAGCACCACTCCGAAGTGGGGAACCGGCACCGCGTGTCCGTCGACGGGATTGCTGTGTGCTTCTGCTCTGTCAGGAGCAGGTTTGTGATGCGCGACGATCTGATGTCCGAAGAGATTGAAGTCGATCCACTGCTCTGAGCTGCGGCCTTCGGGGCAGCCGAGGACCGTGCCGTAAAAATGGCGCGCTGCGGCGAGATCGTGAACTGGAAAGGCGATGTGGAAGGGGCGTAGTTCGGACATGCTGTGCGCTCGCGAATGAGATAGGGCAGAGTGATGGCCCACTCGATGATGATACGCAGGAGGCTGCGAGTGCGGCCAGTGCAACGAGGTAGTTGTTTTGAAGGGGCGGGACTTTGGTCCCGCGTGCGGTGCTCCAGGTGAGTCGTTTTTTTGTCGAAGAATCAGGACGATCCGAATAGCGCGAAGCGCTAACCGTGACGCTTTAGCGTCGCGGGACGGAGGGAGCCGTAGCCTTTAGGCCCGGGCCTTCTTTCGGCTGCGAACAAAAGGCCCGGGGCTAAAGCCCAATTCTTGCCTAGCCTAATTCCGTAGCCTAAAGGCTACGGCTCCCTCCGTCTCCCCGATGCTGAAGCATCGGGGAACGCGCTTCGCGCTGTTATGGCAGCCATCACCTTCAACGAACTAACGACATTCAACGGCTAACGACGAACTGCTCTAGCGACGGCGATAGCCCTGATCGTACCCGCGCAGATAGGCATCGCGGAAGGCATTGCGATAGGGCTCAAACGGTCCTAGATGCGGATCGTAGCCGGGGCAATCGTGGAAGGCGCGTGTTCGGCGAGCGTCGTACGGAGCTCCGCTCTTTGCCGCGCGTGCACCGTCGGAGCGGCCTGTCTCAACGCCGTTGTGTTCGGCCAGTTGAACGAGGGGCGGCACCTGGGCTATGGGAGGCGGTGGAGGTGGGGGTGGTGCATAGTGTTTGGCACAGCCAAGGCCCGCGAACAGAAACAAGGACGATGCTGCCGTGAGAACCACACGATTAAGTTTCATATAGCTCTCCTGACCGTCGAGACGGCACATTGGTTTGAACTCGACTGTGAACAGGATGTTGCTGTGAAGTTTTTACAGAGTGCGCGGTACTCGAATCGCTAAAAGACGAAAGGGCATGGCCTCAGCCATGCCCTTTCGGTCTTGCTTTTCGCAGGCTGTGAATCACAGCCCCATGCGTTGTTCCTGCTCTTCTGCTTCATCGGAGACAACGCCCATCTTCTCTGCGATGGATTTTGCCTGCGTGAAGAGTGTCAGGTAGTCAGGGCCGCCGGCCTTGGAGTCGGTTCCACTCATGTTGAAGCCTCCAAAGGGATGCGCTCCAACCATCGCTCCCGTGCACTTGCGGTTGAGATACAGGTTGCCGACGTGGAACTCGTTGCGGGCGCGGTTGAGCTTCTCGCGTGAGTTGGTGTAGATCGCGCCCGTCAATCCATACTCCGTGTTGTTGGCGATGGCCAGTGCATCGTCGAAGTCCTTGGCACGAATGACCGCAAGCAGAGGCCCAAAGATCTCTTCCTGTGCCAGACGAGACGTGGGTGCGACGTCGGAGATGACTGTGGGTGCGATGTAGTAGCCGCCTTCGATTTCGAGAGACGTACCGCCTGCCAGCAGACGTCCTTCCGTCTGTCCGAGCTGGATGTAGTCGAGAACGCGTTTGTGCGCGACGCTGTTGATAACCGGACCGGTGGCAAAATTCTCCGCTGGATCGCCGGTAGCGAGGGCCGAGACGCGTTCCCGCAGACGATCGCAGAAGACGTCATACACCGACGAGGCGACGATCACGCGCGAGCACGCCGAGCACTTCTGGCCGCTGAAACCGAAGGCTGAGGCGACTACGCCGTCAACCGCGGCATCGAGGTCGCTATCGGAGTCGACGACGATGGAATCTTTGCCGCCCAGTTCGAGGATCGTGCGTTTGATGAAGTGCTGGCCGGGCTGTGTGCGCGCGGCGCGCTCGTGAATCTCGAGACCCACCTTCTTCGATCCCGTGAAGGCGATGAAGCGAATCTGCGGATGCTCCACAATGGCGCGACCGACCTCTGGTCCACCCTGTACAAGATTGACGACACCGTCAGGAAGTCCAGCTTCCGACAGCAGCGCGACAAAGCGGGCTGCGATGGTGGGGGCATCCGGCGAGGGCTTGAGCACCACGGTGTTACCGCAGACGATAGCAGCGGCGGTCATGCCGGCCATGATGGCGAAGGGAAAGTTCCACGGGGGAATGACCGCACCGGCGCCGAGCGGAATATAGCGCAGCAGGTTGCGTTCGCCAGGGAACTGGATGGGCGTGGTGGCGGAGTCGAGACGCAGGGCCTCACGCGCGTAGAACTCCAGGAAGTCGATGCACTCGCCTACATCGGCATCGGCCTCGGCCCAGTTCTTGCCGACTTCGAGCGTAAGCCAGGCGCAGAAGGTCAGGTGACGGCTGCGGATCAGCTCGGCTGCACGCTGCAGCAGGGCAACGCGTTCCGTGACAGAGATGCGTTTCCAGCTCAGAAAGGCCTGCTGTGCAGCGCTGACGGCGTCGTTCGCATCGGCTTCGGTGGCGGCGGAGTGGACTCCGATGACCTCCGCGGGGCGAGCAGGATTGACGGAGGTGAAGGTGGTGCCGGAGCGGCGTTGCTGGCCTCCGATGATGAGGTCGTAGGTTGCGCCGAGTTCGCTGCGAACCTGCGCGAGGGCTTCGAGCATGCCGCGCTTGGTGTCGGCGTCTTTGAAGTCGGTGAAGGGCTCATTGTGGAACGGGGAAAGCGTAGTGACGGGCATTGGGGACCTCTGTTCAATCATTTTAAGCGTTCATGCGGTGCAAAGCGGTTCGTTCAGGTTTTTACTCCGTCAGCTTCTCCGTTGCCTTCGACATCTTGGCGGTGCGTTCCAGCTTGTCCCACGAGAAGGGCTTGCCGTCGATCGCACGCTTGACAGTCTTGAGCAGTACCCACGAGAAGAGCTGGCGATAGGTAAAGCGCTGGACCCAGATGTGGACGAGCAGCCAGGCGTCTCCGCGGCTGGCCGGGTGTTTGCGTTCCAGCAGGAACGCCAGGCCCGAGGCCGCGAAGTCGATCAGCAGGAATGTCAGGAAGAACGTCAGGAGCTTGAAGAGGTCGTTCGTACTGGTCGTCTCGGGATGGAAGTGCTTGTCGATGAAGTAATGCAGGACCCCGGCGACAAACATGAAGTCGATCAGCGGGGAGACCAGCGGCAGAAGGATCTGGAAGATGACGATATTCGGCAGGGCGAAGAGGCCCATGGCACGGCGACGCGCGATGGCGCCCCGATGCTTGAAGACCGCCTGCAGAATACCGAAAGACCAGCGGAAACGCTGCCGGGCAAGTCCGTTAGCGGTGACCGGCGCTTCGGTAAAGGCCAATGCCTGATCTTCGTAGATCACGGCGTAGCCCTGTTCCAGCAGGTTCATCGTGAGGTCGGCGTCCTCGGCGACGGTGTCGGGATGGTACGCGCCTCCGGCTTTGACCGCAGCTGTGCGCCAGGCTCCGATGGCTCCGGGGACGACCATGACGACGTCGAACAGATCCAGCGCGCGCCGCTCGAAGTTCTGCGAGGTGATGTATTCGAGAGCCTGCCAGCGTGTCCAGAGATTCACACGATTGCCGACCTTCGCATTGCCTGCCACCGCTCCGATGGCTGGGTTCGCGAAATGGCAGACGAGCCGCGTGATCGCGTCGTGGGCAATGACGCCATCGGCATCGATGCCGACGTAGACCTCTTCGTCCGTACTGCGCAGCGCGAAGTTGAGCGCCTCGGCCTTGCCTCCGTTGGGCTTGGTCAGAACCGTCACCTTTCCGTCGGCGATCTCTTTCGCATAGGTTTCGGTAGCGATCTTGTAGGTCGCGTCGGTCGAGCCATCGTCGATGACGATGATGCGGATGTTCTTGTAATTGGACATCAGCACGGACCGAATCGTGCGTGCGATGACCATCTCCTCGTTATAGGCGGGGATCAGGACGGCGACCTTCGGCTTATAGTCCGGGGTCGCAAAGTCTTTGCGGCGGCGGAAGCGATCGATGATCGCGCACAGACCGATGATGATGAGGCGGCCGCTCATCAGGACGTCGCCGACGAAGAAGACCGATAGCACGAAGTGATTGAAGAAGCCGATGAAGAAGAAGGTGATCGAATCGATAAAGGCGTAGTAGCGCTGCTTGCGGGTAAGCGGCACCATGACCTGGTCGCGGGTCTGGCCGATGAGCTGAGAGACGGGAACGATCTCGTAGCCGTGCGCCCGTAGTGCTTCAATCAGCTTCGGCAGGGCTGCGATAGTGGCGCTGCGGTCGCCGCCGCCGTCGTGCATCAGGATGATCGAGCCGCGCATCCAGGTTTTGGTGTTGGCTTCGTTAATCTGCTCGAAGACGCTGTCGATCATCTCCTGCGGTGTCTTGCGAGGATGTTCGTCCCAGTCGTTGGTATCGATCTTGTCGCCGACGATGACGTAACCAAGCTGATGTTGAATGCGGTCGATCGGAGCGGCCTGGTCGTTGGTGTCGGGCTCCTGGTCGATCGAGTAGGGCGGACGGAAGTAGACGGGCTGCACGCCGAGCTTGGCGGCGAAGAGCCGTTCCGTCAGGTTGAGTTGCAGGTCGACAGATCCAGGCGAGATTTCGCTGATGTCTGGATGCGTGAAGCTGTGATTGCCGATCTCATGGCCTTCGCGGAAGACGCGCTGCATCACGCCGACGTTGTCCTGTGCTTCTTCGCCGATCATGAAGAAGGTGCCGACAACGTTGTACTTCTTCAGGATGTCGAGAATCTTCGGCGTCCAGGTGGGATCGGGTCCATCGTCGAAGCTGATGGCGACTTGCTTGGGATGGTATCCATACTGCGAGAGCGTGTAGGGCAGCGGGTACGAGTCCATCTTCTCGGAGACGACGCTGAGGTATTTGGACGGGATCGTCTTGTCGTCGTCCATCGTCAGGGTGCGATGGCCGTTTTGCGGCTGGCCGGTGACGCGCAGAATATCACCGTCACCTTCGGTGTCCACATCCTGTCCGGGGGCAACCACTGCGAGGTCCTTCACGGGGTCGGACTTCGTGGGCGTGTCCCAGATCTTCCAGAGGGAGTCATCTTCATAGCCGAGACGGAAGAGTGCAAAGGTCTCCAATCCGAGCGCGCGGGCTACACGCATCTGGTTCAGCACCGTGACAGCGTCGAGGAACCAGACCTGATGGCGCGTCTTCGTATCTTCGTCGTCATAGGCGAAGTGCGGGTTGAGCGAGTCCTCGTCAAGGTCGATCTGAGCATCCGCATCGGCGGCGGCCTGCCATGCTTCCTGGGTCGAAAGCATGGTGGTGGAGAGAATTGGCTGTTTTTCAGGTGTCGCAGTTTTTTTGCTGCGCTCGTGTTTGCCCTTGGCCGGCGGCGGAGGAGGCAGGTTGGTGGTCCAGTCGTAGCCGTAGTTGCCGATACCGCAGATGAGTTTTTCGCGCGGAACGATCTTCATCGCGGCCCGCAGATTATCGGCGAACCAGTCCTGCCCGGCCACCGGCCCGGGATCGGTGCCGGTCTGGTGCTGGTCGTAGTTCATGAGGATGATGCCGTCGGAGTTAGCTGCGATGAACTTCATGTCGAAGTCGTCGTCACCGACCGGCACATTGACGTAGAGCCGCAGATTGCGCGAGTGAAAGTCGTTATAGAGCGCCTGGATGAGCTGCTGGTAACCGGGCTGCGCGGCGATCGGAATGTTCTGAAAGTTGAGGGTAAGGCCGCGGTAGAAGTTATTGGCCGCGAGAAACGCGTCAACCTGGTGAATAAAGTTCGCACGCGCGACGGGGCTCAGGAGAAACTGCCCGACGTTGTCTTCAAAGACACCGTCCGTCACGCTGTAGTTGTTGACCATCGGGAAGATTTCGGTATCTTCACGGGCCGCCGCAATGGCGCGGACGACTTTATTTTCGCGGTCGACTCCATGCACCACGGAGCCTTCGACTACGTTGAACGGCATATTGTCGGAGGTGAGGGCGGTGATATTGCCGTCAGCCGTGGTGACGTGCAACCACTCGGGGAAGAGCAGGTCGATCTGCTTGAGGTGTTGCTTGAAGGACGCGTAGCTGGCTGGGTCGGCGTCGGTATAGAACGCCGCACGCAGTCCTTCACCCGTGTTCAGAACGACGTCGGAGGGCTTGAGGTCGGTTCTGCGATGGGCGGAGTGATTGAGCTTTTCTCTGGGGGTAAGCACCGGGGCCGGCGGATTCGCCAGGGCGCGGTAGCGTTTGGTCACCGAACGCAGATCGAGCCCGCGCAGGGGCTTCATCCGGACCAGGCCGACGATAAACAGGCCGCCGATGAGGACACCAAGGAGAGCCGACAAGTCGAAGATTCGCCGAAGCCGCTTCCAGCGTTTGCGTTGCGGGTCGTAAAAAACTTGCTTGTTCATCGATCTTTAGAGGTCTCCATCATCGTATTGCGTCTTAGCCATCGTATTACGTATTGGCAGATGCGCTAGGGGAGAAAAGGGCGAGGTCAATCGCCTGAATCGGAAGGGTGCGAATCAGCCTCTCCAATCAGTATGATGCAATGAAATGTCTCAAAGGGACCGAAGGTGGGCTGTCGCGACGCTGCTCTTGCTGGCGGGCACCGGGCTGCGTCTCCTGTTCATCCAGTACCACGCAAGATTTGTGGGCGATCCGGAGATCTATGCCGATCTTGCCCAGAATATGTTTGCCCATCATATTTATGGGGTCACGGAAGCCACCGGAATACGCCAGACCCTGATGCGCCTGCCGGGATATCCCTTTTTTCTCGGCCTGTGCTTTGCGGTATTCGGCAATGAAAACTTTCTTGCCGTGACCGGGGTACAGGCTGTCCTCAGCCTTGTCGAATGCTGTCTTCTGGCTGCTCTTGCCGCACGGCTGAGGGGTCGCCGGGCCGGGCTGATAGCGCTTGGCCTGGCGGCTCTTTGCCCGTTTACCGCAAACTATGCCGCCATTCCGCTTACGGAGACCCTCAGCCTGTTCTTCATTACCATGGCGTTTTTCTCCCTGCAACGATGGATGGGGGAGCGGCAGCACGGAAGGCCGGGAAACGTCTGGCTCCTCTCGCTCGGGTCTGCGTCGGCCCTCGCCGTGCTGATCAGGCCGGACCAGGCGCTGCTGCCGATGGTGGTGGTTCCGGCGGTGCTGTGGGTGGGACTTCGAGAGAGGAGAGGGGGAGTGCTCAAGCGCGCACTGCCTGCGGCAAGCGTAGCCGTCATCGTGGCCTTGCCTCTGTTGCTGTGGGGTGTTCGCAACTGGCGCGTCTTTCACGTGGTGCAGCCGCTGGCGCCACGTTATGCGACCGATCCCGGCGAGCCTATCTCTTATGGCTTTCAGCGCTGGTATAAGACCTGGGCCATCGATTTCAAATCGACGGTGGACGTGTACTGGACCTATGACGGGTCGCCGCTCGCGATGACCGATCTTCCGCCGCGAGCCTTCGACAATGCCGCGCAGCGCCAGGAGACGGAGCGAGTCTACGCGCAGTACAACGAGGTCAGTGCGGCGAACCCAGAGTCCGACGACGCGTTCGGGAGGCTGGCCGCGCAGCGCATTGCGGCGCATCCGCTGCGTTATTACATCCTGTTGCCAATAGCGAAGCTGGCGGACATGTGGCTGCGTCCCCGGACCGAGTTGATGAAGATCCCGATCGACTGGTGGAACTGGCGTGCCCATCCAAAGAGATCGGCGTTCAGCTTCGGCTATGCGTTACTGAATGCCCTGTATCTGGCGTTGGCCTGGGTAGGATTATGGCGTTGGCGGCGGCAGGGCTGGAGCGGATATAGCGTGCTGGCCTACGCCATGATCCTCTTCGTGCTGCTGCGTTGCGTGCTGCTGGCAACGATCGACAACTCCGAGCCACGGTACACGCTGGAGTGCTTTCCGGTGGTGATCCTTCTGGCTGCCTTCGCGTTAGTACGTCAGGAGACTAGTGCGGAATGTGCTGAGCCTTTTTGCTGATCTCATAGGGCTTCGTGTCGATGTGTTCATTGAGCCGAATGTTGGAGTAGGTTGTGGTGCGACTGTCACCATTGGGTTGCTCGAAGAGCTGTTTGAGCGAGATCCCTCGCTGAGGATCCACCCAGATCGTGACGCGGGTAAACATGTCGCTTACCCCAGGGTCCTTGCTGACCAGGATGAGCTTTGCGGTGTTCACCTGCTTCGTTCCGTCGCTGAGGGGTTCGTTACGGTCATAGGTGATCGTCCACGCCTTGGCGAGATCGCTACCGCTGCCGCCGAAGCCGAGCGTAAGAAAGCTCTCGTACTTCGCCTGGTTTGCTCCGGCCTTGAAGACGTCGTCCTGATTTGTGCCGGGCGAATACATCTGCAGCGTGCTGCCATCATAGACAAGGATCTTGGCCGGCGATTTTGTGGGTTTGCCGTCGGGGGTGCTGTTGAAGAAGACGGCGCCCATCTGCTGTCCTTTGCCTGAGCGTTCGACATAGATCGTGCCGGTCTCAATGGAATGATCCCGGACAACCCGTGTGTAGTTGTCATAGCTGACGTCGGACTGCACATTGTGGAACTTCGCGGAGGCGGTATCGAGCTGATGGAGCACGTCCGTAAGTTGCGGCGAAGGAGCCTGTGCGTGGAGCGCGGTGGAGGTCAGCGCAAGAGCGAGGGCTGTAGTGAAGAGCTTCTTCATAAAACGCGATCTCCTGCGAAGCGGCGATTTGGTCTGAGACAGACGCAACGAACAGTCATGTCGTTAGATGAGCTGGAGAGAAAAGCGTTATCTAACGCCTTCGCAATTTAGAGGCCGGAACGCAATACCGTGGCATCATAAGCCACGATCTTGCCCTTGGTGTCCGGTACAGGTTTGTACTGCTCGAGCTTTACCTCACCCGAGATGGGTTCGATCACGCTCAGCAGAGCTTTGCGAATCTCTACATCGGTCGATGCCCCGTCGAGATCTTCGGCACGAACCTCATACACAAAGCGAGCCTCGTTGCTATTGCCACTAGCTTCCTTTACCAGCACTTCACTGCCATGCAGCGGAACGGTGGTTACCGGCTTGTCTTTGAAGTCGATAAAGCGCGGCGAGACAAACACAAAGAGCAGGATGGCCGTGACCATCACGTCGTAGTGAAAGCTGCCGCGTTCGTAAGACCAGAAAAAGTAACTGCGAATTAAACGGGTCATCGTGCACGCCCCAGGGATTGCTTGGTAATCACGGTCTCTCCGCCCATATAGGGCTGCAGTGCATCCGGGATACGCACGGAGCCATCTGCCTGCTGGTAGTTCTCCAGAATCGCAAGATAGGTGCGTCCAACGGCAAGGCCGCTGCCGTTGAGCGTATGGACGAACTCCGTTTTGTTCGAGCCAGCTGGCTTGTAGCGGATGTTCGCACGCCGCGCCTGGAAGCTCTCGAAGTTCGAGCAGGAGGAGATCTCGCGATAGGTCTCCTGACCGGGAACCCACACTTCGAGGTCGTAGGTCTTGGAGGAGCTGAAGCCCATGTCTCCGGTGCAGAGCAGCATGCGACGATAGGGAAGGCCCAGGCGCTCGAGCACAGACTCGGCGTCGCGCGTCAGCTTTTCATGTTCGGCAGAAGAGTCCTCAGGCCGGGCGAACTTCACAAGCTCGACCTTCTGGAACTGGTGCTGGCGGATCATGCCGCGCACGTCCTTGCCGTAGGAGCCGGCCTCGGAGCGGAAGCAGGGGGTGTAGGCCGTGAATGAGATTGTGCCGTCGCTCAGATCGATTGTTTCGTCACGAAAGAGGTTTGTGACCGGGACCTCCGCCGTAGGGATCAGCCAGTGGTCGTTCTCCTGCAACTGCCCGGATATGTACGGACCTTTGTCGTCGCAGTGGAAGAGGTCTTCAGCGAACTTCGGAAGCTGCCCCGTGCCGAAGAGAGAGCTGGAGTTCACCATGAAGGGTGGCAGCACTTCAGCGTAACCGTTCTCTCGGGTGTGCAGGTCGAGCATGAAGTTGGCCAGCGCCCTCTCCAGGCGAGCACCCGCGCCGAAGTGGACGACGAAGCGCGAGCCGGAGATCTTGGCCGCGCGGCCAAAGTCGAGGATGCCGAGCTCTTCGCCGATCTCCCAGTGGGGCTTGGCGGGGAAGTCGAACTTCGTGGGCTCGCCCCAGGTTTTTTCGCAGACGTTGTCGTGCTCGGAACTGCCTGCGGGCACGCCGTCCTGCGGCAGGTTGGGCAGGCCCTGAAGCAGGTCGCGCAGCTTGGCATCGGCGGCGCTGGCAGCGGCTTCGAGGGCGGCTGTCCGGTCCTTCAGCTCGCCGGAGCGCTGGCTGATGGCGGCGACGTCTCCGCCGGCACGCTTGAGCTTGGCGAACTCTTCGGAGAGCGCGTTGCGCTGTGCCTTGAGGGTTTCGGCCTCGGTAATCGCAGTGCGGCGCTCCGCATCGAGCCGCTCAAAGTCGGCAAGGATCGACGGATCAGCGCCGCGAGAGCGCAGTTTTTCTTCTACGAGCGGCAGGTTCGCCCGGACAAAAGCTAAATCGTGCATACCAAGCTATTCTAGCTGCATTACCCGGCGGGAATGTGCAGGGGCAGGGTAAGTTAAAGCAATCAAAAGGGGATTCGATGGGCATTGCAAAGACCTCCATAACGGCAATCCTGCTTGGCGCGGCCATGGCGGTGGCCCAGGCTCAGGCTGCACCAGCGCTCTCGGACGATCCGGCTTTGCTCGCGCAACTGCAACCGATTCTGGCCGCGCACCATGGAAAAGTGGCTCTGTATGCCGTGCAGTTGAACACCGGGAAGGCCGTGGGGATCGACCAGAATCTACCGGTGCAGACGGCCTCGGACATCAAGCTGGCGATTTTGTATGAGGCGATGCTCGAGGTCCGCGAGGGCAAAGCGCACTGGGACGAAAAGCTGGTGCTGAGGCCGGGCGATCCGGTGCCCGGATCGGGAGTGCTCACCTTCTTCGACACGCCCCTGACCCTCACGCTGAAGGACGCGCTGACCATGATGGTGATCGTCAGCGACAATACCGCAACGAATCTGATGATCGACCGCTTCGGCACGGACACCGTCAATGCTCGGATGGCCTCGTTGGGGCTGGTGAACACGCACCTCTACAAGAAGATCATGAAGCCCGCTACAGGCCCCATGCCCGCTGACCAGCCGAAGTTTGGCCTCGGCAAGACGACTGCCTATGAGATGGCGACGCTGATGGCCCGGATCGGACGATGCGAACTGCACGCCGACGCTCCACGAACGGCCCCGGTGCCGCCAACCTCCAGCGAGGGCTTTGCCAAGCCCGATGCGCAGGATCTGGCGGTCTGCGCGGTGGGGCTGAAGATGCTGAGCAACCAGTTCTATCGCGAGACGATTCCGCGCTACCTGGAGACCGTCGACTCCAGTGAGACGGGCACAGCGATCGCCAGCAAGACCGGGAGCCTGAACGCGGTGCGCAACGATGTGGCTATCGTCGCCGGCAAGAGCGGCCCGATGGTGCTGGCGATCTTTACCTACGACAATGCCGACCACGGCTGGACGGTGGACAACGAGGGGGAAGTCACCATTGCGAAGCTGGCAAAGGCGATCGTGACGGACTGGTCGCCCTCCGGGATCGACGGCAAAACGCTGGTGCCGGGGCTGGGATTGGACGTGAAATAAGGGGTTGCGCACCCTTTGCGTAGAAATGCGTCTATAAAATGTAGAGGGTGGGTAAGACGTTCGACATGGAAGAGGCAACATTGGAGCAGCAGATACCAGAGACAGCCGAGACATCGGCACCGCAAAAAAGTCCGGGCCTGCGCTCGTGGATGACGGACCTGCTCTTCGCGGGCGTGGCTTCGGCGTTCATCATTCTGTTTCTGTATCAGCCGGTGCGCGTGGAAGGCACGAGCATGCTGCCGGTGCTGCAAGACCAGGATCGGCTGTTCATCGATAAGTTTGCCTACTCCCACCTCGGTACCCTGGTGGGGGAGCAGATCCATCGCGGCGACGTTGTGGTGTTTCTATATCCGCACGACCACTCGAAGAGCTACATCAAGCGCGTGATCGCGCTGCCGGGAGACTCGCTGCGGATCGACCACGGAACAGTGTGGGTGAATGGAACGCCGCTCAAGGAAAGCTACGTCCCGCTGAAGTACGAAGACGACCGCTCCCAGCCGGAGATGGCCATTCCGAATGGTGAGTACTTTGTGATGGGCGACCATCGCTCCATCTCCAGCGACAGCCGCGACTTCGGCCCGGTAGAGCGGAACCTGATCTATGGCCGGGCCGCCTTTGTGTACTGGCCGATGGATCAGGCGGGCGTAGTCCGCTAAACGTAGTGCACGATGTTGGCGAAGGTTGTGGGCACCAGGCTGGCGCCGCCGACCAGTGCTCCGTCGATCTGCGCCTGCTGCATGAGCGCGCTGATGTTCTCCGGCTTGACGGAGCCACCGTAGAGGATGCGGGTGTTTTCCGCAGTCTGCTCGCCACAGCAGTGGCTTATTTCGTGGCGAATAATCTTGTGGGCCTCGGCGGCTACCTCGGGTGAGGCCGTAGAGCCGGTGCCGATAGCCCAGATGGGCTCATAAGCGATGACCAGTCGGCGGGCCTCATTGGCAGAGATATTACGCAGCGCGGCACGAACCTGGCTGCGTAGTGTCTCTTCCGTCTTCATGTCCTCACGCTCGGCCAGCAGTTCGCCCACGCAGACGATCGGTGTGATGCCGTGGTTGATCGCGGCCTTCAGCTTGAGGTTCACGCGCTCATAGGTCTCGTTGAAGTAGAGCCGCTGCTCGGAGTGGCCGAGCAGGACGTGCCGGCAGCCGATGGAGACGAGCATCGTTGGCGAGGTCTGGCCGGTATAGGGGCCTTCGTTGAGCCAGTGCATGTTCTGCGCGCAGCCACGGACGTTGGTGCCGATGGTCGCCTCCAGCACATAGCCGAGCGAGCTCATGGTCGGGCAGACGAGAATCTCATCGCGCGTGTGGTCTTCGACCAGGGGAAGAAAGGCGTCGAGAAAGGCCAGCGACTCCTTGGGTGTTTTATACATCTTCCAGTTGCCGGCGATGATGGGCTTGCGCATGCGTTCGAGACTCCAATAAAGGCTGTGGTCAGTGGAGATTACGGGGTAGGTGGGTGGAATGGCAAGAGGGGATGGCCGAAATTCGGACGCTGCTGGTGCTATGGCGTCCGCGCGGTTATGCTCTGAGTTTCGAGATGCGAGTGCCGAGTATCGAGTTGCTTACTCGAGTCTCGCAGCTCGAGTCTTGAAACTCAAAGCAGGCACTAGGAGCTCGAACCGTGCAGGATTTCCGCAATATCGAATTTTGGCGTAAAGCCCATGTCCTGGTTCTGGCTATCTACCGGGAGACCCAGTCGCTGCCCAAAGAAGAGGTATTCGGTTTGACGATTCAATTGCGGCGCAGTGCCACTGCGATTGCAACACGGATTGCGGAGGGATGCGGACGCGAGAACAACCTGGAGTTTGCTGCCGACCTGCGGAAGGCGCAGGCAAGCTGCAATGAGTTGGAATACCTGATTGAGCTGGCTAAAGATCTGACCTACTGGAAGCCGGAATCATCCGCGAAGTTGACGGCGGAAGCCATCGAGGTTCGCAAGATGATTCACGGCTACCTGCGCAAGTTTTAGCTACTTGTCCGTAAGCGCCGCTACTCCGGGGAGTGTCTTGCCTTCGAGGAACTCCAGGCTCGCGCCGCCGCCGGTAGAGATGTGCGTGATCTTGTCCGCTACGCCGGAGTTGTGCAGTGCCGCCACGGAGTCTCCGCCGCCGACGATGGTGATGGCATCTTCGTTCTTCGCGAGAGCCTTGGCGATGGCATTGGTGCCCTTGGCGAAGGGTGCGAGTTCAGCGACGCCCATCGGGCCGTTCCAGACGATGGTGGCTGCCTCGGCGATCTCGGCTGCAAAGAGCTTAATCGTCTCAGGGCCGATATCGAGTGCCATCAGGTCGGCGGGGAAGGGCTTGGTACCACTGAAAATCTGAGTCTTCGCGTCGGCGCCGAACTTGTCGGCGAGGATGTGGTCGACGGGCAGCAGGAACTTCACGCCACGGGCTTCGGCCTTTTCAAGGGCCGCACGCGCGACGTCGTACTTGTCGGCCTCCACAAGCGATTTGCCTGTGGTCTGGCCCTGCGCATTGAGGAAGGTGTAGGCCATCGCGCCGCCGATCAGCAGGGCATCGACCTTGTTGAGAAGGGCATTGATGACTTCGATCTTGTCCGAGACCTTGGCTCCGCCAATGATGGCGACAAACGGCCGGTTCGGCTCGGCGACGGCTTTGCCGAGATAGTTCAGTTCCTTCTCCATCAGCAGGCCCGCGGCGGACTGGGCGACGAAGTGCGTAATGCCCTCGGTGGAAGCGTGGGCACGGTGGGCCGCGCCAAAGGCGTCGTTTACGTAGATGTCGCAGAGCTGTGCGAGCTGCCTGGCGAAGGCCGGGTCGTTGGCCTCTTCTTCCGCGTGGAAGCGCAGGTTCTCAAGCAGCAGCGTCTGGCCGGGCTCGAGGTTGTCGGCCAGTTCGATGGCCACCGGCCCTACGCAGTCGGGGGCGAAGGCGACGTTTTCATCCGGGTCGAGCACGTGGTCAAGCAGCGAGCGCAGGCGATCGACGACGGGGCGCAGGCTCATCGCGTCGACGTGCTTGCCCTTGGGGCGGCCGAGGTGTGCGGCGAGGATTACGCGGGCCTTGCGGCGCAGCGCGTACTCGATGGTGGGGATCGTTTCGCGGATGCGTGTGTCGTCGGTGATGGTGCCCTCTTTGGAGAGGGGCACATTGAAGTCGACGCGGATGAGCACGCGCTTACCGGTGAGATCGAGGTCGCGAATCGAGAGCTTGTGCATTGCCAGAAGGATAACCGACTGGAGGGTAGATCGTCAGAGCAACCGCTTATGGGCCATAAGAACTTCTGCTTGGACGCCCGGTTTGGAGGGGTTGAAAGTGGAAGTCGAGGCAAGGAATATGACGACCCAAACGGCAGTTCAAGCAGTTCCGGAGAAGGCAGTAGCGTTCAAGACACTCAACAGCAAGACCGTGTTCTTCCTCGGATTGCTGATCGCGGCCAGCGGTATTGTGTCGCCGCCGGTGGCCCTGGTGGGAGGCATCGCGTTCGGCTTCTCGGTGGACCACCCCTTGCGGGCCGAGGCGGGTTCGCTGGCAAAGTTCCTGTTGCAGGCCTCGGTAGTGGCTCTGGGCTTTGGGATGAACGTGCAGCAGGTGGTGCATGCGGGCCGCTCAGGATTCCTCTACACGGCGGTGAGCATCACGGTCGCGCTGGGGCTTGGGCTGCTCCTGGGCAAGCTGCTGAAGGTCGGGGGCAAGGCATCGTTCCTGATCGCGGCAGGCACGGCCATCTGCGGCGGGAGTGCAATCGCCGCGCTGGCCCCGATTACGGAGGCGGGGGAGGAAGAGATCAGCGTATCGATGGGCACGGTATTTCTTCTGAACTCGGTGGCCCTGCTGCTGTTCCCGGCTGTGGGCTGGGCGCTGCATCTGAGCCAGAACCAGTTCGGCCTATGGGCTGCGCTGGCCATCCACGACACGAGCTCCGTGGTAGGAGCAGCGGCGAAGTATGGCGACCAGGCATTGGCTATCGGAACGACCGTAAAGCTGGCGCGAGCGTTGTGGATTGTGCCGGTGTCGTTGATTACGGCGACGTTCATTGCGCGAAGCAGTACACGGAGTTCCGATGCGGGACCGAGGGTCGGGGTAAAGATTCCATGGTTCATCGTGATGTTCTGCGCGGCTGCCGCGTTCAGCACCTACCTGCCTGCCTTGCACCCCATGTTCGGTGCGCTGAACCATCTCGGCAAGGTGGGATTGACCGCGACGCTGTTTCTGATCGGAACGAGCCTGTCGAAGAAGACACTAAAGCAGGTGGGCGTCAGGCCACTGGTGCAGGGAGTCGTGCTTTGGGTGATTGTGGCCGGGGCATCGCTGGCTGCGATCTACTTTCGCGTGATCTCGATCTAGGGCTGTGGCCTTCCGGTAGGGCGAGGCGCCAGGTCCTCGGCGCGTTCCAGGACGAAGCGATGGAACGCGCCGGTCACTCCGGTAGGTTCCGGGCCGCTGGGTGTGACCAGAGAGAACATGCGTGCGAGCTGCAGGCCGCGAATATGCGCAACCCGCAGCGTTCCGAGAGCGAGCTGCGCACGTACCGCCCAGCGCGAGACGAACGCGATGCCCAGACCCGCTTCCACGGCGCTGAGCAGCCCCTCTGTGGAGTCGAAGGTCATGCGGATATGCAGGTCGCGGAGGCGCAGGCCGGCGCGTTCGAAGGCCTGCTCGACGATGCGGCGCGAGCCGGAGCCAAGCTCGCGGGTCACGAGCGTAGCCTGCTGGAGCTGTGCAGGCTCAACCTCTTCGCCGGCCCATTCGTGGGTAGCAGGAACGACGCAGATCATGTGGTCTTCCATGAAAGGCTCGATGCGGACGTCCTGACGCATCGGAGGGCCTTCGATGAGTGCGAGCTGGACGCGATGGCCGACGAGGGCTTCGAGCGCTGCCTGCGTATTGCCGCCGATCACGCTGATGTCGACCTTTGGGTTCTCGATCAGGAAGGCAGCGATGAGCCGCGGAAGCAGGTATTGGCCGATGGTTTGCGAAGCCGCAAGGGTGAGATGTCCGGCGTTGGTGCTGGTTGTCGCGGCCACGGCCTGGCGGGCCTCCTCGGAGAGGTCCGCCAGCCTTTCGGCGTAGGGAAGGAGCGCGGTCCCGGCGGTGGTAAGTGTGATCTTGCCGCCCGCGCGGTCGAAGAGCGCCACGTCGAGCTCCGTCTCCAGCGCCTTGATCTGTTGCGTGATGGCGGGCTGAGTGAGCAGGAGTTCTTCAGCGGCGACGCGGAAGTTGCGATGGCGAGCGACGGCGCGGAAGACGCGGAGGCGGAAGTTCTCCATAGCGTCCAGAGTACAGCTACAGGAAGCTTCTAAGGCAGCACGGCCTCGGCTTCGATCTCGACGCGCCACTTGGGGTTGAGCAGGGCGGCGACGACCATGGTGCTTGCGGGGCGGATCGTTCCGAAGACTTCGCCGTGAGCGCGGCCGATCTCTTCCCAATCCTCGACGCGGGCGAGGAACATGCGCGTGCGGACGACGTGCTCGAAGGTCGCTCCGGCCTGAGAGAGAGCAGTCTCGATGAGCTTGAGGACGACGCGGGTCTGTTCGGCGGGCGAGAGGTCCTCTGCCCCGACCGGACCGGTGCCTGAGACGTGCACAGCGTTACCGATACGTACTGCGCGAGAGAAGCCGATGATGGGTTCAAAGGGAGAGGTGCCGGGGATGTTGGTGCGGGTCGCCATAAGACTCCAAAGAATGGTGTGAACTGGATGCGTTTTCTTAAAAGTATCCGGCCATGCCGATAGGGGCAAATGTCGTTCATCAAACAATGGCCGCGGTGAGCATCATTTATGATCTGCACTACTTCTGTGGGATGGTGCGGTGATGTGTTTTTCTGCGACGGCGAACTTTGTAGGGAGCGGTGTGCTCGGTGGGATGGGTGTTGCCACGTTGGCGAAGGTAAAGCACAGGCGTGAGCTGATGTTTGCTTCGCTACCGGCTCTGTTTGCAGTGCATCAGTTCATCGAAGGCTTCGTATGGCTGGGCCTGGACGGCATTCTGTCGCCGACGGTGGCGCACAACATGGGAGCGGCGTTCGTACTCTATGCGCAGGGGCTGCTGCCATTCCTGATGCCGTTGAGCATTATGCTGTTCGAACCGACGCGAGCGCGACGGCGGACGATGCTTCCCTTCGTCGTGTTGGGGACGCTGCTGACGCTTTATATGCTGTGGGGACTGGCGGCGTATCCGCTGCAAGTATCGGTGCTGGACAACAGCATTGTGTACGTGAACTATGCGACCAACATGACCTGGGTCGCGGTGCTCTATGTGATTGCGACGTGCGGCTCGCTGTTCTTCTCGAAGGTCAAGGCGATGGTGTTCTTCGGCACCGCGAACCTGGTGATCCTGCTGGCTGTGATGGCGGTAAAACGCTATGCCTTCACGTCGCTATGGTGTGCGTACGCTGCGGTCGCCAGCGTGATTATCCTGATGTACTTCTGGAAGAGCCAGGGGATCAGGCCGTTCAAGTATGTTGAGGCGATTTGAACCAGCAGAATGTCGAGCGCCAGTGTTAGAAGTCTATTGAAGATCATCCAGGCCGCATAGCACCGGAAGATCCACAATAACTTCACCCCTGGCTGCTTCATTGATTTTTTCTCCCGCAAGAAGCGGGTTCAGTGCGTTAGACAAGAAGTTTATAAGGTTCTCTCTAGATAGAAGTAGCTCGCGCTGTGGAATCCCCGGCTCATTCTTGAAGGGATGGCTCCGAAACATGTTCGTTTTTGCTGCGCGCGTTTTGTAAGTGCCGTTTTCGATATAGCAAAATGCTAATTTGCGGACATAGTAATCGTTCATCAGACTCCTCCTCAAAGTACAAAGCCTTTTCTGCGTTTTCCAGACTACTTTGTGTCTCTTTCGATTTGGAGTCTACGCTTCTAAGCCAGGATTGAGATCTCTTATGCCATTTTTTTTACGTCATAGCCAAAGCCGTTTCTTACTCAGAACGTAGAGGATTAGATCCGCATGTTTCGCTAGGGCGTGTTCACGCTATCTGAGCGCTTCGACGAGGAGTGCGAAGTGGAGGAAGCCGATAAAGAGTACGTCCAGTTTCTCGAAGCGGGAGAAGA
>NZ_JACHIO010000029.1 GCF_014203225.1 Granulicella mallensis
CATGAGCACGAATAGAAGTCTGTACGCAATCTGTTCGCAAAATACCCCTGGACAACTACGCCTCTCTTCATAGAAGGATGACGATTCTGTGGGGACGTGAACAAGAACGCACTACTAAACAGGTTTCTCTGCGGAGGCTGCCGCTGCGGGATGGCGCTTGCGCTCGCGTACAGGGACGGCAGGGTGGCCTCCGTAGACTGTCCAGGGGGCCAGGTCTCGTGTGGCGACGGAGGCGAGCCCCAGGACCGCTCCATCGCCGACGTTGACGCCGGGTCCGACGGAGGCTCGCGCGCAGATCCATGAATACTGGCCGAACGTCATGCGGTAGGAGATCAAGGGGAAATCGGGGTCGTCGTAGTCGTGCGTTGCTCCGCACAGATAGCAGTCCTGCGAGAGGATGACGTGCGTCGCAAAGTGCATGGGGGAGGGGTTGTAGATCTCGGCTCCGTTGCCCGCAGCAACGTGATCGGCGCAGATGAGGTTCCACGGTGCCCAGACCTTCGATCCGGGGTAGAAGTGACAGTCAGGCCCCATCGTCGCACCGAAGAGGCGCAGCAGAAGGCTGCGCCAGCCATGGAAGGGGCGTGGCGAAGGGCGATAGAGCAGGAGCCAGCAGATATTCCAGACCAGCCGCCGGGCACGATTGCCCACGGAGAAGGCGGGACGCGTGTAGGCATCGCTGTGTTTTTCAGTGGAGATATGTTCGGAGGCTCGATAGTCGGCGATACGAGGCATGATCAGCGATTCTCCCTTCGATCTGTGGGCTGCGGCTGGGGCGATTGCTCGAAGACGCGGAGGATGATTTCGGCGTTGCGGCGCATGTCGTAGCGCTCGGCAAAGGTACGGCGAGCCTGGGTGTTCATAGCTTCGCGTTCGGGAGGCGAGAGTTCGAACCAGCGGGTCAACAGGTTTTGCGTGCCTTCGAGAGTGTCGGGCTCTACCAGGGCGCAGCCGTCGGCCGCAACGTCAGGCGCGATGTTGATCTGGTTGGAGAGGAGTACGGGACGGCCGCAGGCGAGCGCCTCTGCTACAGCAATGCCGAAGTTCTCCTGGTGCGACGGCAGGATGAAGGCTTCACAGCCTTCAAGCGCTCCCCATTTGGCCTGCCCTGACAGCATTCCAGGCCAATGCACACGGTCGGCGATGCCTCCGCGTGCGGCGGCGGCTTGCAGTTCGAGGCTCCAATCGGAGGCATCGGGGCCGGCCATGACGAGATGCAGATCAGGATCGCGGTCTCGAAGCGCAGCGAAGGCGTCGATGAGCAGATCGCAGCCTTTTTTGCGGTCAATGCGACCGAGAAAGAGCAGGAACCGGTGGTCTTTTACTTCGGGGCAGAGCGCGAAAAAGGCAGGCAGGGAAGACCCTGGCGCATACGGCGGCGGCTCTGCGCCGAGGGCTACGACCATCGGCTTCCATTGCGAGAGCCAGAAGCTTTGGCGAGCCAGATCGCGCTCTACGGCGGTGGTGAACAGCACCCGAAAGGCGCTGCGCAGCACCCAGAACTCCACGAACAACCAGTACACCCACTTCTTGAGGTGTTTGGCTGGGAAGGCACGCTTGAAGTAGGGGTCCAGCATGCCATGAGCGAACACGACATACGGTTTGTGACCGGAGAAGGCGCGCCGGGCGGCGAGACCGTTGTAGCCCCAGAGTCCGTGGACCATTACTCCATCAAAGCGATCGCGATTGGCCTTGAGCCAGCTCACAAGTTTGGCTGAGTACCATCCGCCCGTACCCAGGGCGTGAACGGGAACGGTAAGCGCGCCAAGATAGGGCGCAGTGGGTTCATCGAGAGTTGCGATCTCGTTGGTATAGCCCGGGGGAGTGTAGCGAATCAGCATGCGAACCGCCTCGGTGGTGCCTCCGGCTTCCGGACTGATGCTGCCGATGATATGCAGAATGCGCATGCTTTGAAGAAACCTGAAGAGCTAAGAGTAGCAGCGGGTTGGAGAGCTAACGGGCGTATCAGGCCCGTAGTTTGCGTGTGGTGTAGGCCAGGGCATGGCGCAAACCCTGGACATCTTCCTCAAAGCTCCAGCCTGCAATACGCCGTTGTGCGGCTTCTCCCATGGCTGCGGCTGTCTCGGGGCTGGCCAGGACGCGGCTCAGTGCCGAGGTGAGGGCCAGGATATCGCCGACAGGATAGCTGTAGCCTTCGACGCCGTTGGTGACGAGGTCAGGACCGGAGCCGACATCGCTCGAAACGATGACCGGGCAGCCGGCAGCCATAGCCTCGTTTACGATCAGTCCCCAGGGTTCGTGCCGTGAGGGAAGAACGAAGACATCGGCGAGATGGAAGTAACGAGGAAGCACCGATTGGTTCTGGAATCCGGCAAAACGAACGTTGGTCAGGCCGAGATCGCGGCAGCGGGCTTCGAGGTTGGCGCGCTCCTCTCCGTCTCCGACGATGACGAGGTAAGGCTTATAGCCGCTGCTATCGTGATCTCGAAGCAGTGCCGCGTAGGCTTCCACGAGATGGTCGCAGTGTTTGCGCTGCTGCAGCTTGGAGGCGAAGAGAATCACGGGATGGCCGGTTTCAATGCCGAGTTCCAACCGAAGTTGTTCTTCTCCGGCAGCGGCTTCTTGCGCGCGACAGGCGAAGAAGGCGTTGTCGACGGCGTAGGGCATGAGGAACTGGGGCATCGCGTGGCCGAGATAGTGACGCCAATAGCGAGCGTTGGCCGTGCCGATGGGAAGAGTCGCCGAGATGAGAGGTCGGAGGTCGCTAAAGAAAAGACTCTTGGCTAGGAGCTTCAACGGGCTGCGGCTGCGGTCCGCAAGCCAGGACTCCGCGCGCAGAAGAACGGGGATGCCGAGAGCATTGGCCGCAAGGATCGCTTGCAGGGCATTGATGCTGGCATAGCCATGAACCCAGAGCGCGTCGAAGGCTGGGCTGCCATCGGCGGTGCGGAGACGTTTGTAGATGCCCCGGCTGATGGGACTGACAGGAGAGACTCCGCCGGTGTCGCGTAGCCTGGGCAGAAACTCGTAGCGGTAGCCTTCGAGCAGAGGCGTATCCCACTCGACCTCCACGCCGAAGCCCTCATCCTTATAGCCGCGCACGGAGAAGTCAGAGCCGAACAGGACGGTTAGATCGATGTCCGGCTCCTGCGCGATACGACGCAACAAAGGGGCCTGGTACTGGATCGGGTGGCTCACGACATAGGCGAGGCGGACTTTGCCCGAGGTTGTGAGCATGGATCGGAACCTCCAGATTACCGGTAAGCGATAGAGATCACGAGGCCAACGACTCCAAGCAGGGTCCCAAGGCTGCCATTTCCGATGGACGACTTGAGGGTGCTGTTGGGCAGGAAGACAATGTCGTTGGGTTGAAGAATGGGATCCGGAGCCTGTCCATAGAGGACCTTTTTCATGTCCAGCTTGACGACGGTGCGTTCGTTGCCGACGGTGCGGATAAGGCGCAGATCGTTATATTTGGCCTCAAAAGCAGGGCCTCCGCTCAGCGATGCCGCTTCCAGCAGCGTGAGCGGTGTGTTTTGCACCAGGGGAATCGAGTTGGGACTCTTGAAGGCTCCGATCATATAAACGACCCCGACCCTGGAGATAACGATGGTATCTCCCGCGAAGACGGGAATATCGGCCAGGGAACTATGCGCCGGGTCTGTTCCGAGATCGACGACGAGTGGCTCGTACAGGCCGGGACGATTGATCGTAATGACGTGGCTGGCGGTTGGAGGCAGGCCACCGGCTGCCGAAAGAACATCGAATAACCGACGCGAGCCCTGAACCGGAATGGCTCCGTGAGCTTCTCCGATGAGGGTAACGACAGCATTCGGTCCTTCCGTGACCTGTATCGTTACCTGCGGATTTTCGAACATGCCGGCGTCTTCAAGTCTCCGGGCAATCAACTCTTCGGCTGTCGTGATGGTCAACCCATCCAGGGAGACGACACCGATGAGTGGAAGCATCACTTTTCCGTCGGTTCCGATGCGAACAACGGGAGAGTAGTCCGTTTGTCCGAAGATGTGGAGGGTGAGCAGATCTCCTGTACCCAGTTGCTGATCGTGCGTGGCGGGATAGAGCAGGGCTCTGTCCGTGGTGATCGTCGTGGGCTTGTTGATGTCGGCCCCGCTAACAATTCCCGGCCCATTGAATTGGGCAACAGAAGGAAGCGTGAGAGTGCAGAGCAGTAAGGCCAATCCACCGCGGAGAAGAGACGAAATTTTCATTATTTTTGTCCTTTCCCGGTGGACTTGCCGGACTGAGATTCCCAGCCGGCGGCATCCATGCCTGCGGAGCCATATCCGGAATATCCGGAGTAGCCGTAATACCCGTAATACTCAGGCGAGTTGAGATCGATGGCATTGAGCGCGATGCCTGTGATGTGCACTCCGGCACGCAGCAGAAGGTCGCGAGCCCGGCGAATGGTGTGCTTGTTGGACTTGCCATGCCGCACGATCAGAACAACGGCATCCGCATCGCGGCCGAGAATGATGCCATCGGTGACGGAGAGCAGGGGAGGCGAGTCGATCAGGATGTGGGTGTAGATACCGCGGCACTTCTCAAGCAGCTCCGCCATCGTCTCCGAACTGAGCATTTCAGTCGGGAAGGGGGGAACCGGGCCGCTGACCAGAATGTCGAGACTCGGCATCTCGGGCACGTTTTGGATAGCTTGTTCGAGGGTATGGCTGCCGGTGAGCACCGAGGTGAGGCCGACTTTGCCGTTGAGGCCGAGACGATGATGCACGGTCGGCCGCCGCAGATCGGCGTCGATCAGGAGGACGCGAACGTCACGCTGTGCGAACACGCAGGCAAGGTTGGTCGAAACGGTGGTCTTGCCTTCCGAAGGGGTCGCGCTGGTGAGAAGGATGACCTTGGGAAGTTTGCCTGCGGTGGAGAGCAGCAGCGAGGTTCGGAGTCCGCGGAACGCTTCGGTGAACTGTGATTTCGGACTCGAAAGCGTCGCCAGATTTCGTTGGATGACGCTGAGGTTCGACGTATCGATTCCGGTACGCCGCGCCCTGGGGATCAGGGCCAGCGAGTGCAGTCCGGAGACGGCTTCGATCTCGGCGACACTGTGCAGGTTGGTATCCAGGCTCTCCAGGATGAAGCCGAGGATAGCTCCCAGCACGATGCCGATGATCGTATTGAGCATCATGATCGAGGATTTCGACTTGAGCGAGGGTTGTGCGGGAGGCACGGCCTGGTCGATGATGTCGATCTCGGTGGAGTCCAGACCTGCCTGGACCCTGGCTGTCTGCAGCTTCTCCAGGAGTCCTTCATACAAGGTGCGGTTGGATTCGAAGTCGCGCTGGAGAAGCGTATATTGCACGAGATCGTCGCGCAGCTTATAGGCTTCCGACTTTTGATCTTCCAGGGCAGCTCTGGTCTGCTGCTCGTTCGCCTGTGCGGCAATGAAGGTCTGCTTGGCCTGGGCAAGGACTCTGTCCTGCTCCTGCTTGATCGCCTTGTCGAGCTCCTCGATCTGTGCGTGGGCAGCCTTTACCTGGGGGTGGTTGGGGCCGAGATTTCCAGGTGCGGTCAACTTGGCATAGTTGGCCATATCGGTTTCACGCTGCGAGCGGAGAGTGGCAAGCTGGGTTGCCGCCACATTGTTCGTGGTGTTGGCTACGGTCTGGTCCAGGGAGTTGGGATCCATGCCGCTCAGCACGCGATAGCGCGATTCGGCGAGGATGCGTGCGATCTGCGCCGTACCGGCGGCGGTCGTCAACTCTTCCAGGCTGGAAGAGATTTGATTATGCGTGGGATCGATGGAAAGAACACCGATACGCTTCTGTAGATCGATGACCTGGTTCTGTGAGGTCTCGACCTGGTGCTTCAGTTCGTCCAGTTGGCTGGTGAGCCAGCCCGAGGCGCGCTGTGTGGAGGAGACGCGCGAAGTGAAGCTGCGCTTGATGTACGCGTCGATCAGCTTGTTGATGATGTCGGCTGATAACTTCGCGTTGAAGGTGCTGCAACTGATGCGGATAATGTCGGTTTTGGGAATGTTCGCAACCGAAACAATAGCCTGCATGCGGCCGATCGTCGCCTGACGAACGTTCGGGTCTTCTATGTTTACGTGGGGCGGCCGTTGGATCATTCCCAGGAAGTCCTGGTTGTTGGCCAGATCGAGATCTTCCGCAACGGTAAGAAGAAGGGTGTCACTCTTGAGGATTGCGACCTCGGTGGGAAGGCGATTCCCTCCGGAGCCAGTCGATCCTGCGATACGGTACTGGTCGGAGGAGCCGCTGCGGATCTCTATGTCACCGTAGGATTCAAAGAGATGGGGCTGCGTAGACCCCTTATAAAACCCATAGATCATGCCCAGCAAGGCGGCGGCCAGAATGACGTACTTGCGCTTCCTGATCGTCATCAGGGCTTCGGACAGAGTCGCGTCCGTAGCAGCCGGCCCCGTAGACGCGGCACGGCTGTCCGGTTCAGCGGAGAAGTTCTCGGGTCTCGAAGGAATCATCGTTTTCAGTCTACGCGAACAGTGGTTTATATCGCCATCATCTGCTATGAGAATAGGTTTGCCACAAACGGTTGCCCCTCGGAAGCTCTACAATGACAGAAATACCTGATCGTTTCGATCCCTTTCAGGAAACCATTTTTACGGGCTATCTCACTATCCTTATGAGTCATTCCATTCAAATAGCAGTTGTCGGTTCCGGTTATGTTGGCCTCGTTGCGGCCATGTGTTTTGCGGAGATGGGCCACCAGGTCATCTGCGTCGATAACGACGAGCGCAAGGTTGCCGCGCTGCAGGGTGGCGATACGCTGATCCACGAGCACCACCTGCCTGAATTGCTGGAGCGTTACCGCAATACGCGGGTGCGTTTCACCACCGATCTGGCGGAGGCTACGAACGAGTGCTCGGCGATCTTTATCGCGGTGGGAACGCCTCAATCCGATAGCGGCGACGCCGACCTGTCGTATGTGGAGGCTGTTGCCAGCGAGATTGCCCGCCATATCACCAGCTACAAGGTGATCGTGGAAAAGAGCACCGTCCCGGTCTACACGAATGAGTGGATCCGGCGGGTCATCGAGCGCAATGGGGTCAATCGGGAGATGTTCGATGTCGTCTCGAACCCGGAGTTCCTGCGCGAAGGCACGGCGGTCGCCGACTTCCTGCATCCGGACCGGATCGTTGTCGGCGCCGATAGCGAACGTGCTGCGGCCTTGCTGAGCGCGATTTACGCTCCTTTGACCGAAGGCGACTACTACAAGAATGAAGGCGCTATCGCAGGCTGCTGCTCTACCTCAGCCCCGCCGCCGCTCCTGCAGACCTCGACGAAGAGCGCCGAGATCATCAAGCATGCGTCCAACGCGTTCCTGGCACTGAAGATCTCCTTCATCAATGCGGTATCCAATCTTTGCGAGGCCGCTGATGCGAATGTCGAGCAGGTTGCCCGCGGCATCGGCCTCGACTCGCGCATTGGACCGAAGTTCCTGCGTCCGGGCATCGGGTATGGCGGATCGTGCTTCCCGAAGGATGTTGCGGCCTTCCGTTCCGTGGCGGAACAGATGGGCGTCGACTTCAGCCTGCTGAGTGAGGTCGAGAAGATCAACGTCGGCCAGAAGAAGCGTTTCCTGAGCAAGGTGCGTTCGGCTCTCTGGACGCTGCGTGGCAAAAAGCTTGCTGTGCTCGGGCTTGCCTTCAAGGGCGATACCGACGATATCCGCGAATCCCCGGCGATCGACCTTGTCGAGATGCTGCTGGCCGAGGGTTGTTCGGTAGTGGCTTACGATCCCGCAGCCATGAAGAGGGCTGAGGCTGAGCTGCCGGCAAGCGCGCAGATGCGATATGCCTCGAACATCGATGAGGCGGCGGCAGATGCCGACGCGTTGCTCATCCTGACCGACTGGCCGGAGTTTGCCCAGCTCGATCTACGCAAGCTGAACGCGACGTTGCGGTATCCGATCGTGATTGATGGACGCAACCTCTATGACCCGAATGTCATGTTCGATCATGGGTTCACGTATATGAGTGTTGGCCGTCCTACGGTCACGCAAACCCATACCCGGGAGCAGTCCAAGGTTCCGACCTCAGCCAGTTCACAAAAATAAGAGCAGTAGGAAGGAAAAGGGAAGGCCGGATGGCGTCTCAGACGATTCTTGTAACCGGAGCCGCGGGTTTTCTCGGCTCTCACTTGTGCGATGCTCTCCTGGCTGAAGGCAACGACGTGCTGGGTGTCGATAACCTATGCACCGGCAACCCCGCGAACCTGGAGCACCTTGCAGGCGAGAGCCGTTTTCGCTTTGAAGAACTGGATATCTGCAAGCCTTTTGACCTGGGGCGAGTTGATTTTGTGTTCAACTTCGCCTCACCGGCCTCTCCCGTGGACTATATGCGGCTGGGGATCGAGACACTGCTGGTGGGTTCAGCCGGTACGCTGAACACGCTGGAGCTCGCGAAGAAGTATGGCGCAGGCTATCTGCATGCGTCGACTTCGGAGTGCTACGGCGACCCCGAAGTTCACCCCCAGGTGGAGAGCTACTGGGGGAATGTAAACCCGATCGGACCCCGTTCGGTCTATGACGAGGCCAAGCGCTTCTCCGAGGCTGCGGTGGCGGCGTATCACCGCTACCACGGCGTGAATACGCACCTGGTGCGCATCTTCAATACCTATGGGCCGCGCCTGCAGGCGAATGATGGGCGTGTCATCTCCAACCTGATGATGCAGGCGCTACGCGGCGAGGCCCTGACGATCTATGGAGACGGTTCGCAGACGCGCAGCTTCTGCTACTGCTCGGACCTGATCGAAGGCATCGTGAGGCTGGCTAAGTCTGACGAACACCTGCCGACGAACATCGGTAATCCCGTGGAGTGGACGATCCTGGAGTGCGCGAAGGAGATTCAGGCCTTAGTGGGGTCGCACTGCGAGATCGCGTTTCAGCCCTTGCCGCAGGACGATCCAAAGCAGCGCAAGCCGGATATCACCAAGGCGAAGACGCTGCTGGGATGGGAACCCAAGGTGCCGCTTCGCGAGGGGCTGGCGAAGTCGTTGGATTATTTCAAGGCGTGTGTGGAGCGGGAGAAGAGATAGGGGCAGGGGCGCTCTATTGCTTTTCTCTTAGTTCTTTTTTCGCAATCGTTGCTGTCTTCTCTCTAGTGTCGTGAGTCGTTAACTCGTCAAAGAACCAGCGTTACCTCATAGCGCAAAGTGCAAACCGTGACGCTTCAGCGTCGCGGTGCGGAGGGAGCCGTAGCCTAAAGGCTACGGCTCCCTCCGTCTCCCTGATGCTGAAGCATCAGGGAATGCGCTTTGCGCTGTGCTGAACAGAACATCATTTGGGGACGCGGAGTCGAAGGATCTGTTTGTTGTTGCTTTTCTTGTTCGCGTGGGAGAGAACATTCAGTTCGACGTTTTTCGGCACGGTTGAAACCGTGCCCTTCCGGTTCTTGCTATAGCAGAGTATTTGCGCGCCAAGTGCGATGATTCCATGATGTGCTCTAGTAAACCGGTTGTCTGAGTGGTCTCAACTTCAGTCAGGCAACAAATTAATAAATAGTTTGAGCTTGCAACTTCTCCAAATGTGCGCGTATTGTGGTGCCGCTTCGAGCTTCAACCTGTCCATGATTTGAACTTCATGGCAGCACCGAAGCGAGAGCGTTCAGTGTCCTGGGCCCGGGACGCTGCGCCGCACTGTCTCACCAATCCATTCAGGAGAAGCACATGCAATCTGTCTTCGGAACTAAGGTCTCTGCACTCGAACCTGCAAAGCGCAGGCGTTCGTACACTCGTCTCTTTCTTCTGCTAGGGGCAGCCGCGGCCATGCCCCTGTCTGTCTACGCTCTGAACCCGAGCGTGCCACCGGGAAGCAACTTCAATATGACCTATTGGGAGCTTCAGCTTCCTATCGGTTCTACTGGAGATCCCACGACCGAATCAAGCTCGGCGCTGCAGAACGGCTACGAGAATTTCTCGTACTTCTTCACCGAGAGCGGCGATGGAGCGATGGTCTTCAAGGACCCAGGAGTTAACTGCGTCACGACGCCTAACTCCGCGCATTGCCGCACAGAGCTGCGTGAGGTAAATCCCAGTGACGGCAGTCCCGCGAGCTGGAGCCCCAATGCGGCGACCAACCGTCTCAAGGCGACGCTCGCTGTCGAAAACGCTGGCGGCAAGACTGTTATTGGACAGATCCACATCGACGACAGCATCTCTTCCAAGCCTGTCTGCGAGCTGTACTACGACTCCAGTGGCAATATCAGCATTGGTGTTGAGCAGACCCGTTCCGGTGGCGATGAAGTGCTCACCTCACTCGGTAATGTCCCGGTCGGTACGCAGTTCAGCTACGAGATCGAGTACTCTGGCAACCTGCTGAAGGTTGCTATCAACGGTAACTTCACAACTCTCAGTACCTTCTCGCTCGACGCTCCTAACAGCTATTTCAAAGCAGGCGATTATGGGCAGGATGCGGAAGCGTCCGATGTTCATTTCTTCGCTTTAACCATCGAGCACTAAAGTAAAAAGAAATAAAAAGACCTCGGGTCTAGAGCATTTTCCCTGTTGCTGGGAATCCGGAAACGGGCGTGCAGCGGCGTTTTCATTGGGGAAAACACCCATAAAGATCGAGGCCCCGCTCTACACCTACAGGGAAAATGCTCTAAAGGCCGAGGTCTTTTATTTGAGATGTCTGTAACTGTTGTGTGTGAAATTCCGGCGTTCTCGCCATGGGATGCCGGTAAGAACTACAGATTGGTTGTCACACGGATAGGTCGGGCTTTCAGCCCTCTGTCTTATCTAACCCGGTAACCCAGGGCTTCGCCCTGGGCTGGGATATGTCGCTCCTTCGGGGCTGTGAAATCCGCAATTTATCGATCAACGCCCTGCGAGATTCGGCTCGGTGTGCAGCTTGGGGTGCCACGTAAGCTGCACTGCGATGGCCGTATCGTTTTGCGGGCCTGTGAGATATTGCGGTGGTCCGATGACATCGAGAGGCACCCCGGGGACGACGAGAGGTACAGGGGCCTTCCAGCGCTCGTACTGCAGCCATGCGTTCAACTCAAGATCGTGCGGAAGCCGTTTTACGACATCGACCTTGAACTGGTTCTGTGTCGTTCCGCCGGGGATGAAGTCTTTCGGCGTCTTCTTGTTCAGATACTCAAGCTGCACCCACTCATTTCCGGAGAGATGGTAGGTGAGCCACGCCTGACCGCCTTTGGCCTCGCGCCCAATCCAGTCACCCATGATGAAGCCTTTGTTGGTGTAGCCCTGGGGCTGTTGACCTTCGTAGTAATTGAACTGGCCGGTCAGACTACGCAGGGTAGAGGTATCGGTACTGACACCCTCGATGCGGAAGTCGAGCCTCGGCATATGGGGGAACTGGGAGATGAAGACTCCAGGCCTGTAGGCAGCGCGGCGCGGGGCGCTGGGTGGGGTCACGTCGTCATGCGATTCGGAATCCGTATAAAGCGTGACGTATTTGCGCAGGTAGGGAAGACGCCAGGAGAAGTTGAAGGCAGAGAAGCGCGCTCCCGGATCGGCCGAGGAGTTTTTTTCCGGGACGGTCGTATCACTGATACTGAAGAAGCTTCTGAGGAAGGTGTGGATGGTGATAGGTTCGTGGCCCTCGCCACCCCAGATGACGGACCGTTGGAAGCCGATCTCGACATTTTTTGTGGGGCGGAACGAGAACATCTCCGAGTGGACCCACGGTGAGTTGTGATCGGTATGTCCTTTCAGAGATCCCACAAAGAAGTCGTAGCGTATGGGCCCCAGGAGGTCCGAAACCAGCGGTATGTGCAACGGTTCGACCCGATTGATGCGGAAGGAATAGATGTTTTCGGCGTTATTGCTCCAGGCCATAGCGCCGCCCATGCCGGGCCCCAGCCAGGCGTCGGATTTGCCGCCGGAGATCTCATGGCCAAGCACATGGAAGGAGAGGGCGGCTTCCTGTAGCCGGAAGGGATTTTGTGCGGCGATCGGGCCCGTGGGAATCGTCGCCTGGTTCAGATTGTAGTTGGCGAGGGCAATGCCGTTGTTGTCACAGCCTGAGCCAGGATAGGGAATCTCATCGATGCAGGAGAGTTCGCCTGTGAGAGCTGTGGAGTATCCGGCGCCGGAAGGAGCGTGCTGATACTCGCCGCGGATATAGAGCGAGAAGCGACCCATCTCGTTCACAGTGGAGAAGCCCGTGATGTTATTGAAGCCGGGCTCGTAGGGCCGGCCATAGTCGTTCACGATCGTCTGGCCCAGGTGGAAGCTGTCGCGCAGAGACTGCCCGCTGATGCCCAGGAACCGCGTGTAGGCGGTCTCAAGGCCGTAGACGCGGCCACGGGTAAAGTTTCCTCCTGGAACCTCTGCCGCCAGCTCTGCGTTTAGTTTGGCGAGGATCTCGGTGGCCTGGTCGTTGCCGTCGGCCATGATCTCAGGGGTCGATTTCTCGAGCATGTGCAGCAGGCTGCGCCGCGTCCAGGGACGCATGGAGATAAACGCTGAATCGAGGTAGCCCATGGAGTAGAGACGTAGCGCCATGGGATAGACCGGGCTGTCGACGGGGATGTAGGTCGAGCCCAGAGCGTCGATCACCTGTTTCCGTTTGGGAGGGGTGAGGAAGTCGTACGCCTCTATCGACGGCAGGGAGGCGACGGCGGCGGGTGCAGGCAGCGCGATCTCGACAGGGGCCTGAACGGTAGGGGCTTCAGAGGACGCTGCCGCAGGAACTGCAAACGGTTGATCGGGTGCCGGGACAGTCGAAGTCGGGACAGGGGCCGGGACCGTTGAGGCCGAGACTGTTGGAACTGGGGAGGGCGAAGAAGGTACAGGAGCCGGTGTAACAGTTACGGGAGTGCTCGCTGATGCCGCAGGTACTGGAACGAGCGGCGTTGTTGCGGACGGATTCTGAGGAGCCGGTGTGGAGGGTTGCGGCTGGTCTCCAAGGTTCTTCACCGGGATCGGTGCAGGCATGGAAGGAAGGCTGCTTGCAGGAGCAGGGACTGGCACGGGCGCAACCGGGACAGACTGCGTTTGGGCGTGCGCGGAGGTGACTGCAATAAAAGCTATCAGCAGCCAGGCGAGCAGGCTCACCCGTTCCTGGAACCTTGGAAGAGACATGCTGTCAGTGTACTCGGAACGAACGAGTTTTCGGACTGAAGAAGGCTCCAACGAAGATTCAGGCGCGCGGTTTCTTCGTCGGCTTTGCCGGGAATAGCCCGCGCGCCGCGAGGTAGCTCTCCATGCGGGCGATCGGCTGCATGGAGCGGCTCTGCTTCACGCCTTTGGGAGTCAGCACGCTCCAGATCACGGCCGGGCCGTCGCCAACGCGGGCTCGGATGGCGGATTCCTGCACGACACGATAGACCGCAACCGCGTCTTCGCCATCGACTGACAGCACGGGGAAGTGCAGCTTCTTGGCCAGCTTCGATACGGTCTGCCAGTTGAGCGCAGACGCTCCCTTACGGGCGGCGCGGCCTCCCGTGGTGTCTGAGCAGACCAGCAGCAGCGGCAGACGGGCGAGATGGGCATACTCCAGGGCTGCGGCCCAGCCGGCTTCGGCGGAGCCCGCCGTGGCAAGCGCCATGACCATGCCATCCGAGCCTGCCGTCTGCAGGCCCAGCGCCGCGGCGGCACAGAGGGTCAGCCTCGATCCCCTGGGCAGACGGAGATCTCCCTCTGGCTTGCTCATCGACTTTCCGGTGGCAGTGGCATTCGGCCTGGGAAGAGGAGCAAGAGCTTCGACCGTAGCATCGGTACCTTCGCCGAAGAGCAGGTCTCCGGGCTGCAGATGGATCGTTGCAGCCGCCAGCAGCGCCTCACGCGCCGGGTTGTCTTTGCGACGGCGATCAAGCTCGTGGCAGCGCAACATCAGCGCGTGCAACTCTTTCAACCTGCGATGGGGGAGGAGCGGATTTTCAGACAAACAGTAAGCCTCGTACGATCTAAAGTTGCTGTGGCTTTCAGAGTAGCAGCGGCCTTCAGGCAGGAAAAGCAGACACGATATTTTGAGGGTTTCTGCCTGTGCCAAACAAAAGGCCCAGGGCTAAAGCCCTTTCTTGCCGGGACTTGGTTCCGGGGCCTAAAGGCCCCGGCTACGCCCAAAAGCAAAGGCAAGAGCAGTTATGAAATAGGTTCCAAGCAATGGCACTAGGCGTGAGCGGCGCCTGAACCTTCCGTGTTCAAGCCGAGTTCCGCGAAGGCCTTCTCCGCTACCTTGGGTTTGACCACGCCTTCGCGAGCCAGCTTGGACAGCGCAGCGGCGACGATGGATTCGGCGTCGACCTCGAAGTGGCGACGCAGGTGTTCGCGGTTGTCCGAGCGGCCGAAGCCGTCGGTGCCCAGCGAAACCAGGCGGGAGCCGAGCCACGGAGAGAGAGAGTCGGGCAGCGACTTCATGTAATCGCTGGCGGCAACGATGGGGCCTGCGGCCTTGCCCAAAGCCTGCACGACGTAAGGGGTCTTCTCCTTCTCGGAGGGATGCAGGCGGTTGAAACGCTCGGTGTCGAGGCAGTCGCGGCGGAGTTCGTTGTAGCTGGTGACGCTCCAGACATCGGCGGCGATGTTGTACTTCTCGGCGAGAATCTGCTGTGCGCGGACGGCCTCGTTGAGGATGGGGCCGGAGCCGAAGAGTTGAACCTGAGCGGTCTTCTCCGCAGCCTTGAACTTGTAGATGCCGCGCAGGATGCCCTCGCGAATGCCCTCACCCTCGGGCATGGCGGGCATCGCGTAGTCCTCGTTGTACATCGTGATGTAGTAGTAGCAGTCTTCGCCAGCCTCATACATGCGGCGCAGGCCATCCTGCAGGACTACGGCCATCTCGAAGGCGTAGGCGGGGTCGTAGGTGAGGCAGGTGGGGATCGTGCCGGAGATTACCGGCGAGTGGCCGTCCTGATGCTGCAGTCCTTCGCCGAGCATGGTGGTGCGGCCGGCGGTGCCTCCCATCAGGAAGCCTTTTCCGCGTGAGTCCGCGAAGGCCCAGGCCATGTCACCGATGCGCTGGAATCCGAACATCGAGTAGTACATGTAGAACGGCACCATCGGGATCTTGTAGTTGGTGTAGGCCGTTCCGGCAGCGGTGAAGCTGGCCATGGAGCCGGCTTCCGTGATGCCTTCTTCGAGGATCTGGCCACTCTTCTCTTCGCGATACTTGAGCAGCATGTCGGAGTCGTGGGGGGTGTACTTCTGGCCCTCGGGAGCGTAGATGCCGACCTGAGAGATTACGGACTCCATGCCGAAGGTGCGGCCTTCGTCGGGGACGATGGGCACGATCAGCTTGCCGATCGTAGGCTCCTTGAGCATGGCACGCAGCATGCCGCCGACAAAGGCGGTGGTGGTGGAGACAGCGCGTCCCTTGGAGCCGCCCATCCACTCCTTGAAGAACTCGATCTTGGGTGCGACGAACGTGGACTTCGGCACTTCCCGGGCAGGCAGATAGCCGCCGAGTGTCGAGCGCCGTGACTGCATGTACTGGATGGCAGGATCGCTGGGCTCGGGGCGATAGAAGGTGGCGTCTTTGGCTGCGGCTTCGGGGATTGGAATGTCGAAGCGTTGAACGAAGGCAGCGAGGCCCTCGTCGGTGAGCTTCTTCTCTGAGTGGGTTGCGTTGCGTGCCTGTGCGGCGGCGATGCCGTATCCCTTGACGGTCTTGGCGAGGATGACGGTGGGACCGCCCTTGTGCTCCAGGGCGCGCTTGTAGGCGTTGTAGATCTTTGCGGGATCGTGGCCGCCGCGGTGCAGCTTGCCAAGTTCCTCGTCGGTCTTGTCTTCGACGAGCTTCAGCAGCTCCGGATACTTGCCGAAGAAGTGCTGGCGCAGATACGTACCGCCCTTGGCCTTATAGGCCTGGAAGTCCCCGTCGACGCACTCTTCCATGCGCTTGAGCAGCAGACCCTGGTGGTCGCGCTCGAAGAGCTCGTCCCAGTCCGAGCCCCAGATGACCTTGATGACGTTCCAACCAGCGCCGCGGAACATGCCTTCGAGCTCGTCGATGATGCGCTTGTTGCCGCGGACAGGGCCGTCGAGACGCTGCAGGTTGCAGTTGACGACGAAGATCAGGTTGTCGAGGTGCTCGCGGGAGCCGAGTGAGATCGCGCCGAGGGTGTCGACCTCGTCCGTCTCACCGTCGCCGACGAAGGCCCAGATCTTGCGATCGGTCTTCTCGATGAGATTGCGGTTCTCGAGGTACTTCATGAAGCGGGCCTGGTAGATGGCGTTCAGCGGGCCGATGCCCATCGACACTGTGGGGAATTGCCAGAAGTCCTGCATGAGCCAGGGATGAGGGTAGCTCGAGAGGCCGGGTTCGCCGCGCAGTTCGTGGCGGAAGTTCTTGAGGCGGGCATCGTCGAAGCGGCCTTCGAGGTAGGCGCGCGCGTAGACGCCGGGGGAGGCATGGCCCTGGAAGTAGATGAAGTCGCCGGGCTGTTCGCCGTTGGCGCTGGGGTACTTGGCGTGGAAGAAGTGATTGAACCCGACTTCGAGCAGCGTGGCGAGTGAGGAGTAGGTGGAGATGTGTCCGCCGATGCCGGCGTCGTATTTGTTCTGCTTGTGCACCATCGCCATGGCGTTCCAGCGGATGAGCGCTTCGACGCGGCGTTCGAGCGAGCGGTCGCCGGGGTAGGGGACTTCGTCGTGCTTGGGGATGGTGTTGTGGTAAGGCGTCGTGACATCGCCGGTGGCGGAGACTCCCGCCTCGCGGGCGCGAGTGCGGAGAGCGGAGAGCAACGCGGCGCCTTGTTCCCAGTCCTGGGCGACGACTTCGTCGAATGCTTCAATCCACTCTGCGACCTCTGCGGTCATGTCTGTCTTTACGGCCTCATCGACGTTTGTCGGCATTTATACAGTCCCCTTGTATGCAAACTTCCACTGTTACGATAAATGTTCCTTATGGGGATGCGCTAGGGAGTGGGGTCCTGGCTGGGCTGGAAGAGCCGGTATTCGCGCGTTGGCTTTAGTTTTGAAGGGGGGCTTCAGCCCCGCCGTATAAGGCACTTCCACAAAAAACGGCTTCAGCCGCAGAGGGAACGATGCTGGAGATCGCAATGCATCCCCAGCGACGAGCGCGATGGGCTTGAGAACCTTGCCTGCATCAACGCAATCTCACTTCTTTGCGTCAGGGGCAGTACCGGTTCTGTGGGGGAGAAGAGTGGGTTTGCACTGACATCGTCCCCTCCGTGGCTAAAGCCACTATCGGTGGGAGACCTTTGACGGCGGGGCTGAAGCCCCGCCCCTTCAAAGCAAAACTGGGTTGAAACTCTGCCTTCAAAGATAAAACCCGGGCTATTGGCTGTTTCTAGGTTGAGTAGTCGGCGTTGATGCTGACGTACTCGTGGGTGAGGTCGCAGGTGATGAACTTCGACTTACCCTCGGCCTGACCGAGATCGAGATGGATGGTGTATTCACGTTCGCTCATGGCGGCGTGGGTAGCGTCCTCGTCGAAGGCTGCGTCCCGTGTGCCATGGGCGAAGACCGGCAGGCCGCCGATGGTGACAGTGACGGTCGCGGGGTCGAAGGCAACACCGGCCCGGCCAGCGGCGGCGAGCAGACGGCCCCAGTTCGGATCGGCGCTGGACCAGGCTGTCTTGCAGAGCGGCGAGGTGGCGATGGTGCGCGCGATCTGCTGGGCTTCGGCACTGGAGCGTGCGCCGGTGATCTCCAGCGTGACGACGTGGGTGACGCCTTCGCCGTCGTCGACGATGGCATGGGCGAGAGAGTCACAGACACTCCTGAGGGCTGCTTCAAAGGCGGGGACGGCTTCGCCTTTGGCTTCCACTTCGCTCTTTCCGCTGGCGAGCAGCAGCACGGTGTCATTGGTAGACATGTCGCCGTCGATCGAGATCGAGTTGAAGCTGCCTTCAACCGCCGGGGTCAGCATCGCGGCAAGATGTTCTGAGCACACCGCGAGGTCGGTGAAGAGATAGACCAGCATCGTCGCGTGCGGCACGAGCTGCGGGCCGATCATGCCCGCGCCCTTGGCGCAGCCGAAGAGATTGACCGTGCGGCCCTCGATCTCGAAGCTTGCATGAGCGACTTTAAGCTTGGTGTCGGTGGTCAGGATCGCGGTGGCGAAGGCCTCGGCGTGCTCGGGTGTGTCGCCGAGCGCGTCCTTTGCGGCGGGGATGGCGGCGATGAGTTTTTCTACAGGCAGCGGAACGCCAATAATGCCGGTGGAGGAGGGGAAGATCTCGTCGAAGACACAGCCGAACTGCTCGGCGACGGCGATGCAGCTCTTGCGGCAGGCGTCGATGCCGGGCTCTCCGGTGGCGCAGTTGGCATTGCCCGCGTTGACGAGGACTGCCGAGACGCGGCCGCCGGTTGCGGCCAGGTGTCTGCGCCCGACGGTCACGGGGGCGGCGACGACCTGATTGCTGGTGAACATGGCAGCTGCGCTGGCTCCGCCGTCGCAGACCGCGAGTGCGACGTCGGGCTTGCCGCTGGCCTTGATGCCGGCTTTGACGGAGGACCAGCGGAAGCCGAGGGGGAGGGGATGGGAGATCGTGCTCATCGATATCACTGTATCAAGGGCGATGGGTGTAATTGGTAACAGTCATCACGAGCATAGAAGCACGAAGGCATGGCAAGGTTTCTGAGCCAGGAGTCGTGGAACTGGTTCGGTAAGAGCAACGAACGACGAGGTGGCGAGCGACGAGGAGAACAGGGCTCCGGCGTATACTCATTCGATAACACCGGGAATAGCGCGCCGCGGACGAGTTCGCGCGTTTCCGAGGGGGATTGGGACACATGAGCACCAACGGCAATGGGCACAGCAACGGTAATGGGCACTCGCACGGCAACGATTACACCGTACCGATGCCGCGCAGGGATTGGGTCGTCAAGCGCAAGGAAGAGGCGGCGCGTACGGGCGACTGGAACATGAGCCAGATGCACTTCGCGCGCAAGGGCATGATTACCGAAGAGATGGCCTACGTCGCGCACAAGGAAAAGATTGCGGCGGAGCTGGTGCGGAGCGAGATCGCCAAGGGAACGATGATTATCCCGGCGAACATCAACCACCCGGAACTGGAGCCGATGGCCATCGGCGTCGAGAGCCTGTGCAAGATCAATGCGAATATCGGCAACTCCGCGCTGAGCTCGAATGTGGATGAAGAGCTGCGCAAGCTGCATACGGCTGTTCACTACGGTGCCGACACGGTCATGGACCTTTCGACCGGCGGCGATATCCCGATGATTCGCGAGGCGATCATTCGCCACTCGCCCGTGCCGATTGGAACGGTGCCGCTGTATGAGGCGCTTTCGCGGGTGAAGAAGGTCGAAGACCTCAATATCGACCTGTACCTTGAAGTGATCGAAGAGCAGGCGCAGCAGGGTGTGGACTACTTCACGATCCATGCGGGCGTGCTGATTCAGTATGTCCCGATGGTGTCCAAGCGCATCACCGGCATTGTGAGCCGCGGCGGCGCGATCCTGGCGCAGTGGATGACGGCGAACCACAAGCAGAACTTCCTGTACGAGAACTTCGACCGCATCACCAAGGTCATGGCGAAGTACGATGTCAGCTACTCGCTGGGCGATGGTCTGCGTCCCGGTTCCGTGGCCGATGCCAGCGACGAAGCGCAGTTTGCTGAGTTGAAGACGCTCGGCGAGTTGACCCGCCAGGCCTGGAAGGACGACGTGCAGGTGATGATCGAAGGCCCCGGCCACGTGCCGATGGACAAGATCAAGGAGCAGGTCGACAAGGAAGTGGAACTCTGCGACGGAGCGCCCTTCTACGTTCTCGGCCCGCTGGTTACCGATATCGCTCCGGGCTACGACCACATCACCTCCGCGATCGGCGCGGCGATGATCGGCTGGCACGGCGCGGCGATGCTCTGCTACGTGACTCCGAAGGAGCACCTCGGGCTGCCGAACGAGAAGGATGTGAAGGACGGCATCATTGCGTACAAGATCGCGGCCCACGCGGCGGATATTGCACGGCATCGCCCGGGCGCTCGCGACCGTGACGACGCGATTTCACATGCGCGTTACACCTTCGATTGGGACAAGCAGTTTGCGTTGTCGCTGGATCCGGAGACGGCGCGCAGCATGCACGATGAGACCCTGCCGGACGACTACTACAAGGAAGCAGCGTTCTGCTCGATGTGCGGGCCGAAGTTCTGCTCCATGAACTGGTCCAGCAAGGTGGACAAGTTCAACGAAGAGGTACACGGGTTGAAGAAGCCGGACCTGACCCAGATCGTTACCGAACAGATGGCGCTGCGGTAGTGAGGCAGAGTGTAGAGATTTAGAGCGTAGAGCGTAGAGAAACCAAAGGCCCGCGAGGCATATCGCGGGCCTTTGATTTTGTGCGGGATCGAAAGGGCACTCCTCAGCCGTGCTCGTAGTGGAAGAGCAGCTCCTGCTCGCTGTCTACCGGAACGCCGTTGCGTGTTGCCGGCTGGAAGGTCCACTGCTGGATTACTGCGAGGACTGTCTCGTCGATGCCGTGTCCGAGACCGCGAGCCAGCGATGACTTCGCGATTCGTCCTGTCTTATCGATGACCACGTCCACGACCACATCCCCATGCGTACCCGAGGGGAGCTGTGACAGGTCCGGCTTTGGCGAGGGATGGACAACCACCAGGGCGAGGGTCGTATCGCCCTCTCCGAGGGCATCGGCTCCCGTAGAGGAGCCCGCGCTCGTCGAGGCGGAGGTTGGGGCCGGTGTAACCGGGGTTGGGGGCGGCATGGGTGTGGGACGCGGAATTACCGGCTTGTTCGTGGGCAGTTTGGGTGTCTTGAGCGCGGAGGGCGGAGCGCTGATGCCGGGGGAGTAGGTGAGGAGCAATCGGTGGCCGCTGGGATCGCCGGGCAGTTGAACGGGTTTGAGGTGCGGTTGACGGCTATAAAACAGCACGCCGAGAACAGACAGGTGAAACGCGATCGACGCTACCGCCCAATAGCTGTGCCGACGGCCCTGGAGCGGCAGTTCACCCTGTTGCAGCAGTGTCTTGCTGTACGGTTTCGTGTCCATTCCACCCCTCGAAGGTAGGGTACACCTGACGGCAGTGTTTGTAAGACTTCAATAACAGCAGATTGTCAGCAGAAAATCAGGGAAAAACTGGGCAATAACATAGGGCCAACGGCCTGGCTCATCCCAGCCTGGGGCAAAGCCCCAGGCTGGTGGCGGTGCTGATGAGTCGGGCTTTCAGCCCTCTATAACTAGACACGGTTTCAGCGCTACGTGGCTTTCAGAGCCCTGCGGCTCCTTCGAGAATCGCCGCTGAGCGATTCAGTGCAGCGGCCAAGGCGTCTAGCTGTGCCTGTGTGCGGGCATTGTCGGCCTCGTCGATGCCTTCGTTGACGCCGGGGATGACTACGGCTGCGTAGCCGGTGAACTCGCCTGGAGCATAGATGGTGTGCTTGAACCAAGGGCGTTTCGGAAGGCCTGCGTCGTTGAGCAGGGCGGATTCGGCGTTCCGGAGGGCTGCGTTCAACGGAGCGGCATCGACGCCCTGGGTGGGCGCGGATTGCAGCCGGTAGGCACGCTCGCCGGCTGCGGCAAAGCGTTTGGCTGCCGTGGCGGCTGCGCTGAAGTCCACCTGCATCTTTGCTTCTGTGGCACGTGTCCTTGCTTCGGTGAGATAGCTTCCGATCTCGCTGCCATAGAGCTTGTAGTCGTAGGGCAGGACGTCGGCGTCGGCCATGTGGAGCACTTCAAGACCGAAGACACGGGCCTGCTGCTGTTCGTAGACGAAGGTGGGATCGGCGTTGCGGATGAACCAGTTGTAGTCGTCGAAGGTCGAGTGATAGACGCCGTAAGGGCCTTCCGAACCGATGTCAGTGGAGGGAACGCCGAGATGCTGGATGAAGGGCGTGTAGTCGGAGCCGGAGCCCAGCGTGCCGATCTGTACGTCGTCAGAGCCTGCTTCATGTCTGTTGTGGGCGGGGGCTTTGCGACGGACGGCACCCTCATGCTGGTCTTTCAGCCATTGATCGTAGACGGTGCCGCCCTTGGGACTGGGAACTTCGCGCGTGACCTCGCGAACGAACTCCTTGAGCGACGGCACAGCTGAGGCATCGAAGTTTGGGCCGGCGACGCCGACATCGGTGTTGAAGTAGGCGACGGCGTGGGAGAGTTCGGCGGCGTGCATCTCGGCCCACTCGGTCGAGCCCATCAGGCCCTCTTCCTCTGCATCCCAGCTTCCGAAGACGATTGTCCGCTTCGGCTTCCAACCCTGCTTGAGCAGTACGCCTAAACCATGCACGGTTTCGAGCATCGCCGCTGTGCCGCTGTTGGGGTCGACCGCGCCGTAGACCCAGGCGTCACGATGATTGCCCGCGACGACCCAGGCATTGGGATCGTCGCCGGGGATCTTGCCGATGACGTCCCAGATGGTGCGCAGCTTGTAGTCCTGCTCAAGATGCATGTGCACCTTCACCGATGCCGTTCCGCCGAGGTGATAGGTGAAGGGAAGCGCTCCCTGCCACTCACGCGGCGAGAGCGGCCCATCGAGATGCTGCAGGATAGGCGCGGCGTCCTGATACGACAGCGGATTGGAGGGGATCGACGGCTGATTCATCTTGGCCGGATCGGTGATGCGCTGCGAATCGGGCAGGTCGGGGGTCGAGGCGATGCCGGGAGTTTCGGGATCGCCCGGATAGAGGGGAAGGAACTGCACGCTGCCACGCTGCACGGCAGAGGACGGACGGAACGGCCCGCGAGGATAGACATCGCCGCGCGTGTAGCCATCGTCTGCCGGGTCGGAGTAGATCAGCACGCCCTTGGCACCGCGCTGCTGAGCGATATAAACCTTGACGCCGCGGAAGTTCGCTCCGTATCGCACGAGCACGATCTTGTCTTTGACGCTGATGTTCAGGGTGTCGAGCTTCTTGAAGTCTTCAAGCGTGCCGTAGTTGGCGTAGACGACCTCGGCGGTGACATCGCCAGAGGCCGAGGAGCCGTTGAAGGCGGGCAGGATGCGGGGATCGTCCTGGAAGGAGTCGCCGCCGTACTCCTTGGAATCGACGTGTTCCGGGGTAGGTCCGGACATGAGCTTTTTGCCCTGGGCGTCAAAGGCTTCGATCTCGATCTTGACCGGTTTATTCAGCAGCACGCGGAAGGGCACGATCTCGGTCTGCAGGCCTGCGGCTTTGAACTTTTCGGCGACGTAGAGCGCGGTCTTGTGGTCTTCGGGAGAGCTGGCCCAGTGGGGTTCGGCGGTCAGCGTCTTCAGGTGTTCGCCGGCAAGTTTCGCATCGGGCACAGGCATGAAAGCGGCGTCCCACTTGGCCTGCTGGGAAAAGTCGGCGTAGCCGAAGACCCTGGGCGTCTGGGCAAGTGCCACGGTGGAGAAGAGTGCAACGGCGCTGGAGACGAGAACGAGGTTCGACAGGGAGCGATTCACAATGTGTCCTTCTCTGGTGTGAGCTTGCCTTGTTGGCGTGGCTGGGGTCTTACCGCTGGTCTTGTGGGGCGTGTTTCATTTTAGGCAGCATACACGAAGGTCCAGGGCTGAAGCCCTTGCGTTTAGGGGGATTGCAGCGGGCTATAGCCCGCTGCAATCCCCCCTCTGCCTGTCTCCGAGATGCTTCAGACTCAGGCCGTGACCGGCTGTCCGCAGAACTTGCAGCGGGAAGCCGCAAGCGGAATCTCGCTCAGGCACTGGGGGCAGGTCTTGGTCGAGGGCTCGGCTGCAGGCGGGGGATTGAACTTCTTCATCAGGTATTGCGTGGGCAGCACCATGAAGAAATAGACCACGGAGGCGATGAGCAGGAAGTTGATGATCGCCGTGAAGAAGGTGCCGTACTTGATCTCGCCGCCATGAGCGTGGGCGACGAGGTAGTCGAAGTTTGGCTTGCCGATGATCGCGCCCAACAAGGGGTTGATGATGTTGGCGGTCAGAGCGGTGACGATCGAGGTGAAGGCAGCGCCTATGATGACGGCCACCGCCAGGTCCATTACATTGCCGCGCAAAATGAAATCGCGAAATCCTTTGAACATGAGTCCTCCGTGGGTTCGGTTTTAGGGTAAAGATTTCCCGGCGAGTATACCGCAACGACTCGGGTATTCTTTGTAGATGCGTCCTGCCACCATGCGCGTACACCTGATTTCGTTCGGTCCCCTGAAGACGATATTCCCTGAGGGGGGAGTGTGGCGAGAACTGCGTGTGGGGGAATCGGTCGCGGGTCTGCTGGCTTTGCTGCGCCGCGAGGGTGTGGTGGCGGAGGAGATGCTGCGCTCGGCAGCCGTTGCGGTGAACCATGAATATGCGGCGGAAGGGCATAGCCTCTGCGATGGCGACGAGGTGGCGATTCTGCCGCCTGTAAGCGGAGGTTCTGGAGATCTTGTCCAACTGGTGAGGGAGCCGATGGACGCGGTGGCCATCACGAACAGGATCAAGGCTGGGACAGACGGTGCGGTATGCGTCTTCGACGGCATTGTGCGCGATAACACCAAAGGCCGCGCGACCCTGCATCTCGACTATGAGGCCTATGAGGAGATGGCGCTGCGCCAGATGCACGAACTGCGCGAGCAGGCGATCGCGAAGTTCGGCGTGCGCGAGGTGGCAGTGGTGCATCGCCTGGGGCGGTTGGTGGTTGGTGAGACGAGCGTGCTGATCGTTGTGGCTTCGGCCCATCGTGGAGCGGCGTTCGACGCCTGCCGCTGGCTCATCGACACGCTCAAGAAGACGGTGCCGATCTGGAAGCGGGAGCAGTTTGTCGACGGGGCCGTATGGGCTGACGGCGAGCCGTTTCCTCCGGACATTGCAGAGGCCAAACAATGAGGTTGGCTGCCGTCGCGCTGGCTGCTGTGTGGTTGCCCGCCCTGGCAATGTCCCAGACGCCTGCCCAGCAGCCTGCGCCCATTGAGCGTCATGACCCTGAGATTCCAACCATTCATGTGGAGAGCCGGCTGGTCAGTGTGGCCCTCAATGTCGTGGATGAGCAGGGTGCTCCAGTGCCGGATTTGAGCGCTGCCGACTTTGAGGTGGCGGAAGATGGCAAGCCCCAGCGCATCGCCAACTTTGACCGCGAATCGACCACACCGCTGGAGATCGTGCTTGCCATCGACGCCAGCGAGAGCGTCTTCAACGATGAGCACCTGGAGCGCGAGGCCGCGAAGAAGTTCATGGCGTCGCTGCTGCGCAAACAGGACCAGATCGACCTGATGGACTTTGCTGACGACGTCGATGAACTTGTCTCCTTCACCAGTGACGTGCAGAAGATCGACAGCGGCCTGGGACGGATTCATCACGGCGATGCCACGGCGTTGTATGACGCGGTCTATCTTGCGAGCCAGCGATTGGGTGAGACGCCTTCGAATGGGGGGCAGCGCCGCGTTCTTGTGCTTATCACCGATGGAGAAAATACGACGCATCACGGGAGCTATGACGCTGCTTTGGAGCAGGCGCAGCGTGCCGGAGCGATGATCTATGCGCTGATTATCGTGCCGGTATCGGCTGATGCCGGGCGCAATACCGGCGGGGAGCATGCGCTGATCCAGTTGGCCCGCGACACCGGCGGCAAGTACTACTACGTCGAGGACAAGCACGATCTCACGCCGGCGTTTCAGCATGTTTCGGACGATCTGCGGACGCAGTACACGGTGGGCTATTACGCGCCCCAGAAGGCTCTCGGCAGGGATAATCTGCGGCATATTCAGCTGCAATTGAAGGATCCGGCACTGCGTGCCCGCTATACGCTGCGCTACCGAACGTCCTATTATGCGAACCGTTAGCGCAAATCTCCTGTAGGTGTATCGCGAAACCACGACGCTTATGGCCGTTTTTCTCCAGAAAAAACGGCACTGCACGCCCGATTCAACTTCCCGGCAACAGGAGATTTGCTCTAGAGTGGTTCGCCGTACAATCAAAGGTATGGCGACGACGAAAAAGCGGCACAAGGGACTACCTGCGGGAGAGACGGGACAGGAGGCGCTTTACCTGAAATCGCTCAGCGAGCGACAGGTTCCGGTCTCCGTCAAGCTGCGCGACGGCGAGGTCGTCAATGGCTGGATCGAATACTTCGACGACATGATGGTGCGGCTCACGCGCGAAGGCAAGCCGAATCTCTTCATCTACAAGGCGCAGATCCGCACGATTACCGAGAGTGCCGGTGCAAGCACACGCCGCAGCGGCAATCGCGTAGCCGCAGCGGCAATCGCGTAGCCGCAGCGGCGGCGAACTAAACCCCGTTTCAACCAAGGCATCAAGGAGAGTTTGTGGCTGAACTGGTCGGCATTGCAGAGTCCATTGCGCGTGAAGCAGGAGCGCTGCTGCGCGAGTTCTATCATCGCGGCGTTGCCGCAGAGTACAAGGGCGACGTCGACCTTGTTACCGAGGCGGACCGTGCCAGCGAAGCGCTGATCGTCGCCCGTCTGAGTGCGGCGCTGCCGGACCACGGCATCTATGGCGAAGAGGGCACGCGGCAGGCGCTGGAGAGCGAGTTCCGCTGGTACATCGACCCGCTGGATGGCACGACCAACTTTGCGCATGGATTTCCGGCGTTCTGTGTGATTCTGGGATGCGAACGCCGGGTTCCGGGACTGGCCGCTGGGGAAGATGGCGAGATGGTTGCCGGCGTGATCTACGATCCACTGCGCGATGAGATGTTCTCGACCGAACGCGGTGGCGGAGCCAAGCTCAACGGCAAGCCGATCCATGCCTCGCGCACGAAGACGCTGCAGGAGTCGCTGGTAGCGACAGGCTTTCCGAGCCACAAGCGGCATCGCAGCCCGAACGTGCACTTCTACCAGGAGTTCACGCTGCGCTCGCATGGGGTGCGGCGCGCGGGCTCGGCGGGGCTTGACCTGGCATACGTTGCCTGCGGACGCCTGGAGGGGTTCTGGGAGTTCAAGCTGAATCCGTGGGACACCTCGGCGGGCTATCTGATGGTGGAAGAGGCTGGCGGCAAGATTACACACTTCGATGGCGGGAAATTTACGCTCGACAGCCGCGAGGTGCTCGCGACGAATGGATTGATTCACGCGGAGATGCAGCATCTCTTTGAGGACCTGTTTGCAGGGAAGAACATCGAGCCGATTCCTACTCCGGCGGAGTTTGCGGCTCGCCGCGCAGGGGAAGCGGCTGAATAAGTCTGCGATGGAGGATAGAGCTCCATGTCTATGGAATCAGAAATAGGAACGGATTTGCAGCGTTCACGAAAGCGATTTCCTCTTTGGTTGCAGTTGCTTGCTTTGTTCCTCGTTGCAATTGGAGCAGTAACCGTTTTTGTCGCTGTAGGAAACCAAGGAGTTCAACGGTGTGCAGTGGATTATCCGCACGATGGCCAATGCGGGTTAGTCGCTGTAATGGACGATATTTACGGTTTTGGCTTGGCGGGCTTGATTCTGTTGGTCGGAGTCATCGTGATTCTGCGCCGCTGGACGCGTGCAAGGGGCGGGCAAGAGCGCTAGCAGCGTATGTTTTGTTGGGGTAGAGCAGGAAAGCATGGGTAAATAGGCCTGTTCCAGTCCGAGTTGTGAATTTCTTACGGCTTTGGATGAGCTTCGTTTCTTGTTAGAATCGAGTTCTAAATTCAAGATCTGGTCGATACCCTGACCAAGGAGAGCAAGAGACATGGCGTATGTAATCGCGGAACCCTGCATCGGAACCAAAGACACGGCTTGCGTGGATGCGTGCCCGGTTGACTGTATCCACCCGAAGAAGGACGAGACGGGTCACGGTGAGGCCGAGCAGCTCTTCATCGACCCGGTCGAGTGCATCGACTGCGGTGCGTGCGTTCCGGTTTGCCCGGTTTCGGCGATCTATGCCGGTGACGACCTGCCGGACAAGTGGGTCAGCTTCCAGGAGAAGAACGCGACGCACTTCGGTCGCTAGGTTTTTGGTTTTTGAACGCGCGGCCTTCGGGTCGCGCGTTTTGCTTTTTGCCTTCTTTGTTTTTGTTCTTGCTTTTCTGGTTGTCATTCCGAGCGCAGCGAGCGAACCTGCTGTCTCCCGCTTTTCGTTAGTGTTGCCACAAATGTTATGCGGCAGCGCGAACGACGTCGTCCAGTGAGTGCCCAGTTGTTTATGGGCGGTGCAATCAAACAACGGGAGACAGCAGGTTCGCTCGCTGCGCTCGGAATGACAACCAGAAAGGCAAAAACAAAAGCCGAAAATGAACTATCAGAAACAGCGATAAGCACCCTCAGAAATAACAAAAGGTACGATAGACCTGCATGGCAGAAGGCAGGCTCATCCCGCATCACGGCGAAGCGATCGTGCTGCGCACCTGGCCGTTTCATGAGGCTGACCTGCTGATCAGCTTCTTTACGCGCGATCAGGGCAAGGTCAAGGGCGTGGCGCGGCACGCGATGAAGAGCCGCCGCCGCTTTGGTGGCGCGCTGGAACCGGCGACGCATGTCCGCGCCCACTACACGGAGCGTCCAAGGCAGGAGCTCGTACGGCTCGACAACTTCGAGATCCTGTGGTCGCCGCTGACCGCGCCGGTGGACTATCTCCGCACTGCTGGATTGCAGCTTGTCGTGGAAGTGCTTGAAGAGGCGATGCCGGACCTCGCGCCCGAGGACAACATCTTTCGGCTCGCGCTTGCGACGCTCACGGCTATGCAGGCTGATAGCGTGTGGCTGCCGGTTACGTATTTCTGCCTGTGGATGAACCGCCTGATGGGCTGGATGCCGGAGCTGGGGCACTGTGCGGTGTGCGGGCTCGACCTGCGTGGGCAAACGGTGTGGTGGTCTCCTGCGGGCGATGGTGTGACGTGCCACGATGACCGCCGCTCGGGAAGCAGGCCACTGAGTGCGGAGTCGGTGGCGGAGAGCTACAGGATTGCGCGGTCGTCGCTGCCGCAGCTTGCGGAGGAGCCCTGGCCGGAGGAGCGTGCGAGGGACCTGAGGGCGTTTGCGGTAGGGACGCTGGAGCGGCATCTGGAGCGGCGGCTGCGGAGTGCGACGGCACTAAGCTAAGCAGTTTCGACAGAGGCATGGACGTGCCTCAGCTGGGTGCCCCATCCTCGACGCGCGTCTTTGCGCGGCAGGGTGGGTTATCGTGCGAAGCACGACCGCCTTGAGCTCGTAGAGGCAACTGTGCCCGACATGGAAGAGAGCGGTCGTTTGCTACCGCAAACGATACCCCACCCTGCCACGCGATAGAGCCGCGTGTCGAGGATGGGGCACCCGACTGAGGCTCACTCTACAGTTATGGCGAACTGCTCTAGAATCGGAAGATGCCTCATGTAGAAAACAAGAAGAAGGCCCTAACATTCCAAGAACTGCTGTTCACGCTACAGCGTTTCTGGGCCGAGCATGGATGCGTGTTACAACAGCCGTACGACCTCGAGGTCGGCGCCGGCACCATGTCGCCCGATACGTTTCTGCGTGTGCTGGGGCCGAAGCCCATCAGCATCGCCTATGCGCAGCCCTCGCGGCGTCCGGCGGATGGACGCTATGGCGAAAACCCAAATCGGCTGTTTCGCCACACGCAGCTCCAGGTAATTCTGAAGCCGCCACCGGAGCGGGTGCAGGAGCTGTACCTCGAGTCGCTGGTGGCGATCGGGATCGACCTGAAAGAGCACGACATCAAGTTCGAAGAGGACAACTGGGAGTGGCCGGTGGGCGGCGCGTGGGGCGTCGGCTGGCAGGTGATGCTCGATGGGCAGGAGATCACGCAGTTTACCTACTTCCAGCAGTGCGGCGGCATGGATCTCGACCCGATCTCGGGCGAGATTACGTATGGCCTTGAGCGCATCGCGCAGTTCCTGCAGGACCTCGATTCGATCTACGACATCGTGTGGTCGCGCGATCCCATGACGGGTACGGAGCTTACCTATGGCGACGTTCGCCTGCACGAGGAGCAGCAGTTCTCAGCTTACTCGTTTGACTATGCCGACGTGGACAAGCTCTGGGAGCATCTGCGGCTGTATGAGGCGGAGTGTCTCCTGCTGCTTGAACGCGCAAAGACGGTGCTGACGGAAGAGAATGACGATGCGCTGGCTGTGAAGCGCTTCCCTGTGATGGGGGCGTATGAGCTCGCGCTGAAGTGCTCGCACACGTTCAACCTGCTGGATGCGCGGGGTGCGATCTCGGTGACGGAACGCGTGGGTGTGATGGCGCGGATTCGTACTCTCATCGTCGGCGTTGCAAAGATCTATGCCGAACAGCAGCGATTGACGTCGCTGGTTGCCGCTTAAACAAGTTTGAAGAATTACAGGGTTGGGTGATGGCAGATTTTCTGTTGGAAATTGGATTGGAAGAGGTTCCCGCGCGCATGATCGCTGGAGCGCAGGCCGAACTCCTGCGTCGTACGCTGGCGCTGTTGGAACGCGAACAGTTGGAGGGCGTGGATGCGGTCTCATACTCGACGCCACGCCGGCTTGCCGTGCTGGTGCGCGGCGTGCGCGAGCAGCAGGCGGACATTACGGAAGAGGTTACCGGTCCTGCCGTGAAGATCGCCTTCAAAGATGGCGTGGCTACCCCTGCGGCTGAGGCGTTTGCACGGAAGTCCGGTGTGGCCGTGGCCGACCTGCGGACGATTACGACGCCGAAGGGTGAGTACCTTGCCGCGACCAGCGTGAAGAAGGGCCGCAGTGCTGCCGAGGTGCTGGCCAGCGAGTTGCCGAAGGAGATCGCAGGGATCTACTGGGCGAAGAATATGTACTGGCGTCCCGGCAAGCCGGAGCGGTTTGTACGCCCGGTTCTGTGGATCGTGTGCCTGCTGGGAGACGCTGTGGTGCCGCTGACCTTCGCGGGCAAGACAGCGGGACGCGCGAGCTACGGCCATCGCGTGCTGTCGAGCGGCGAGCCGTTCGAGATCGTCGCGCCGGAGAGCTATCTGGCTCAGCTTGAAGGGGAGTATGTGATCGCCGACGTCGAGGCGCGGCGGCAGAAGATTCGCAAGGCTCTGGATCATGTCACGCGCGCAGTCGAGGCCGCTCGGTGGCGCGAAGACGAGGAGCTGGTCGACAGTGTGACGCATCTGACCGAGTGGCCGGCGGTGCTGCTCGGCGGCTTCGAGCCGGCTTACCTCGAGCTGCCGGAAGAGGTGCTGGTGACGGTGATGCGCGATCACCAGAAGTACTTTGCGGTGGAAGATGCGCAGGGTAAGCTGGCTCCTCATTTTCTGGCGGTGCTGAACATCGCGCTCGACGAGACGAATGAGCCGATCATCAAGCAGGGCAATGAGCGGGTGCTGCGCGCGCGGTTCAACGATGCACGCTTCTTCTGGGAGTTCGACCAGCGTACGCCGCTGACCGAGCGTGTGAAGCTGCTGGAGAACGTGACCTTTCAGAAAGACCTTGGCAGCTATGCGACGAAGAGCGAGCGTGTACGCTCGCTGGCTGCGCAGCTTGCAAAGATCGCTTCATCGCGTGGGGCGGCTGTGGATGCGAGTGCGGTTGACGAGGCCGCGACGCTTGCGAAGACCGATCTTACGACGGAGCTGGTGAAGGAGTTCACGGAGCTGCAGGGCGTCATCGGCGGGCTGTATGCGAAGGCGCAGGGTGCCAGTGCGACTGTTGCGGATGCCATCTACGATCAGTACCTTCCGGCGTCGGCGAAGGACTCTATTCCGCGTTCAGCCGAGGGAGCTTTGCTGGGACTTGCCGATCGTATCGACACGATCTCCGGCATGTTTGCGCTGGGGATGGAGCCGACCGGATCGAAAGACCCGTTCGCTTTGCGCCGCGCAGCGAACTCCGTGGTGCGAATCCTGGCGGAGTCAGGTCTGCCGCTTACGCTGGCTGATGTGCTTGGAGCTGCGCAATCTAAGCCTGAGGTAGCTGCGAAGCTGCAGGCGTTCTTTGCGGAGCGTATCGAGTTCTATCTGCGCGAAGGGCGCGGACAGGCGTATGACGTCGTGAAAGCTGTTGTAGCAGCAGGGTCTGAAGACCTGCGGGATGCTGTGGCTCGTGCCGAGGCTGTGACCGCTGTTCGCGGTGGAGAGGATTTCATCGCCGTCAGTGCTGCTTTCAAGCGCATGAAGAACATTCTCGATCAGGCACAGGCGAAGGGCGAATCGATTCCTGCGAGTGTGAATACGTCGCTGCTCTCCGATGACTCGGAGAAGGCGTTGGAGTCTACCGGCGGGCGTGTTGCAGGTGACGTAGAAGCATTGCGGGCAAAGCGCCAGTACCGTGAAGCTCTGACACAGGTGGCGTCGCTTCGGCCTGTTGTTAATGAGTTTTTCGAGAGGGTGATGGTCATGGCCCCGGAGGCTGATATTCGGGCGAACCGTCTGGCGTTGCTGGCGCGTACGGTTGCAGACTTTTCACGCATCGCAGATTTCTCGGAGATTGTTGCGCAGGGGTAGATTCAGCACGTCTGAATTTGTCTTTGTTTGTTTTTCGTCGTCATCCTGAAGCGTAACTGAATGACCCCCGCATTGGGTGCCACCCAGATGCAAAGCGAGACCCCTGTGGTGCGCTTTGCGTCTGGGCCCCTGCAAAATGCGGGGGTCATTCGCCGTTGGCTCAGGATGACGACGAGAAACAAACAACGACAAAGGCAGCAGCATTTGTTGTTTGTCCCGAGGCAGTCGCGATTCACAGTACGGCCACCGCCAGCGATTTAGAGTAGAGGTCAGTCCAGCACTTCACAGGAGAACGATCATGCCGCTGCCAACCGACGAGAAGCTATTAGCCCTAAGTAACAACCTCATCCAGCAGTTCGATACGATCTTCGGCGAGCATCCCAGTTTTCGTCCTGCCCATGCCAAGGGCACGATGCTGACGGGTACGTTTACGCCCTCTGCGGAAGCTGCTTCGCTCACCCGTGCACCGCATATCGTGCGCGAGTCGACCCCGGTGACAGTCCGGTTCTCGAACTCGACAGGGCTGCCCCTTGTGCCGGATACCGACCCCAATGCCAACCCACGCGGCATGGCGATCCGGTTCAATCTGGCGGAGCACAGCCATACCGACATCGTGAGCCATTCGGTGGACGGCTTTCCCGTCCGCACGGGAGATGAGTTTCTAGAGCTTCTGCGTGCGCTTGCCAGTAGCGATCTTGCTGCGCCCACCGATCCGAAGAACCCGAAGCCTATCGAGATCTTTCTGGGTGGACATCCGGCGGCGCTTGCGTTTGTGCAGACTCCGAAGCCTGCGCCTTCGAGCTTTGGCCGCGAGTCTTACTTCGGCATCACGGCGATGCGTTTCACCAATGCGGACGGCGTTGTGCGCTATGGCCGTTATCGCATTCTGCCGGAGGCAGGGAACGAGCATCTCGATGACGCTGCCGTTGCGGCCAAGGGGCCGAACTATCTCTTCGATGAACTGAAAGAACGAGTGGCCGCCGGTCCGGTAAGCTTCCGCATCCTGGTGCAGCTGGCGAATGAAGGCGATGTTGTCGACGATGCGACGATTCACTGGCCCGAAGACCGGAGGGTCGTCGAACTCGGCACGATTGCTCTGACTGCGCCTGTCGCAGACGATGCGCATGAGCAGCAGCGCATTATCTTTGACCCGATACCGCGCGTCGATGGCATCGAGCCTTCGGACGACCCTCTGTTGGAGCTTCGTGCGGCAGTCTATTTGATCAGCGGACGCCGTCGCCGGAGTGAGTCAGCGCAGTAACGGGTTCGTATTGCAATGAGGTTAGACGCATTGGTTTCAGGGCCAACGGCCCGTCTCATACCAGCCCAGGGCAACGCCCTGGGTTATAGGCACCCAACGTGCAGAGGGCTGAAAGCCCGACTCATCGATGTCGCCACGATGAGTCGGGCTTTCAGCCCTTTATTTTTCTATGGCAGGTACCCAGGGCTTTGCCCTGGGCTGGTATGAGACGGGCCTTCGGCCCTAAAGACAGGGATTCACGCTGAAATTTTATCTAGGCATATTCCAGTGCCAGCTCTAGTTCAGCCGCTGCAACCGCGCGATCAATTTCTCGGCCAGCGGCTCGCCGCTCTCCGTCCACAATAGGCGGCTGGAGATGCCGCAATGCTTTTCGACCGAGAGCGTGAAGGCCAGCAGCTTCTCGACGTTCTGCTTGATGCGGTCGGCGGCGTCGGTGTCCAGCTCTTCGTCTTCGAGCACCCAGGGTGTATCGAGTCCGAAGTCGACGCGGATGTGGCCGTTCTGCTCATAGCTGCCGTCATCGAAGTCCGGGCCGAAGCCTGTAATGCGCACCTTTGCCGGTTCCAGCCGCCAGGCGATGTCGAGGTCGCCTGCTGCATCGGGAAGCCAGAGCATCCAGCGCATCTCGAACTCGTAGGCCATGTCGTCGTGAAGCTGTTCGGTAGCCTCTGCGACGGCGTTCTCGATGATCGAGCCTTCGGTGTCGGCGGAGGTCTGTGCGCGCTCGTCGTTGACATAGATGCGCTGGTAAGTGGGAGATTCGGTCCAATTGATCGGATAGGTGCTGGAGGCAGCCACGCGGCCAAACTCGCTGCCGGGTTTGCCGTCCTTCGCGATAACGGCGAACTGACGCATGACGCCGACGAGCGCATCGGGCAGCGCTTGCAGACGGAAGTTGGGAAACCACAGACTCAGGTAAAGCTGATCGGCCATAGATCCATTTTAGATGCCAAGAGGAGGGCTCAGGGCCCAGGGCTTAGGGTTCAGAATGCCAAAGCTGCTGAAACCCTGGACCCTACACCCTGGGCCCTGAGCCCTCCTCTGAGGTGAGAAGATAAGTGCAGGCAATGAAAGCGTCTGTGGAGAGACTTCGATGGGTACTGGCAGGGGGAGCGGTCCTGCTGCTCGTTGTGCTGGCAGTTTTTCTCGGCTACGGACGCTATCGCGCGCTGCGCACCTGGCGGGACATTGTGCGACGGTCCGGCGCTCACATCACGCATGAGACCGACGGCTATACCTACTCTCAATCGTTGAAGGGGCGAACGATCTTCACGCTGCACGCGGCCAAGGGCATCCCGCATGGCGATGGGAAGTGGTCGCTGCATGATGGCGTTCTCACGCTGTACGGCAAGACCCCCAATGATTTCGATCGCATCCACGGGGCAGACTTCGAATACGACGAAAAGACAGAGATTTTGCAGGCACTCGGGGAGGTCTATATCGATGTGCAGGCGCCGGGAGCACTTGCGTCAGGGGGCAAGACCCATACCGACAATAGTCCCAAGACTCCGATGGCACAGCCCGACGCCAAGCCCGGCGAAAACGACCACATCATCCATGTCCGCACCACCGGTCTCAGCTACAACCGAAAAGAGGGAATTGCTACGACCTCTGAGGAGGTGGAGTTCCGTTATGCGGGGCTGCAATGCCTGGCAAAGGGGGCGATCTTCAACTCAGACGAGAGCATGCTGCATCTGCTGGCCGACGTGCGCCTGACCGGGGATGTCCACGGCGAGCCGATGACGGTCCACGCGGTCAAGGCGGACCTCAATCGCGAAAGCAATACCGTGGCGCTGGTACAGCCCGTTGCGCACACACAGGGGCGTACGGCGCATGCGGCCAGTGCGTTGCTGCATCTGCGCAAAGATGGCTCGATCTCACAGGCTGAGGCGGATGGCAACGTAGCGTTCGATGAAGGGACGCGCCATCTGACGGCCCCGCATCTCGATGCGACTTTCAACACCGCCAGCCTGCCGCAGACGACGAAGCTGACCGGTGGTGTCGTGCTCTGGGATGATAATGTGCAGCAGCCGATGCACGGCAAGGCTAACGAGGTGGATACGAGTTTCAACGCGCTGGGCGCGCCGACCAACATCGTCGCAACAGGTGCGGCACAGGTAGCGCTCAGCGACCACAAGGGCAGCGGGCCGGCGCTCTCCCGCGAGATGCGCGGAGACCGCATCGTGGCGACGCTGGTGCCCATCGGACACAAGACGGTGTCGAGGCTCACCCAGGTTGTGGCTACCGGCTCGGCGATGGCCCGAGGCGACTCACCGGTTGCGTCGAGTGCAGGCCACCCTCAGACGCAGGAGATCAAGTCCACCATGATTACGGCGGACAAACTGCGTGCTGACCTCGAACCGGGTGCGTCTCAGAAGGCCGAGCTGCGAAAGGTCTTCGGCACGGGACATGCGCGGTTGCAGCAGGACGCTCCCCAGGGAGAGCAGCAGACCAGCTCCTCGGATACGGTGGACATCGCGTTTGCCTCCCAGCCCACGAAGAGCGGGGGCATGGCGACCGGGATCACCTCTGCGGTACAGAATGGGCATGTGGTGATCCACAGCGTCCCGGCGTTGCGTGTGGGAGCCGCCAAGCCTGAGCCGCCGTCTGATGCGAGCGCCAACAACGCCGTCTATGACGGAGCGACCTCGAAGTTGACCCTTACGGGTTCGGCCCGTTACACACAGGGCGACACCCAGTTGACGGCGGCCACGATTGTCGCCAATCAGACGACTGGTGATGCGGATGCCCAGGGGAATGTTCTTGCCACGTTGCTGGGTGCGGAGACCTCCGCGACGGCTCAGGCGACGCATGTCACCGCCGACCACGCGCATCTGGTGCAGGCTTCGCAGGTGGCCGATTTTTACGGCAATGAAGCGCATCCGGCGCGGCTCTGGCAGGGGGCTTCGCAGGTTGAGGCCGCGACCCTGCGCTTCGATCAGAAGCAAAAGACACTGGCCGCTCGTCCGGCCTCTACGGGGGGACTGGTCCACGCTGTGTTCGCCAATGCCAATGCCAATGCCAACTCCAACCCATCGCAGGCGCAGGCGAAGGGCAAGACTGCCTCGTCGGGGGAAGGGCAGGTGGTCAGAGTCGCGAGCCCGGCGATGGACTACTCCGATATCGCTCGCGAAGCGACGTTCTCGGGTGGGGTTCGTATCGATGGCGCAACGGGGCAGGCGCGCTCGCAGAAGGCGGTTGTTTTCCTGAACCCTGCAGCGCCCTCGAAGGCCGCGCCAGGAGCGGCGAAGCCGGCGGGGCCGACGAATCTTCTGGGTGGTTCGGTCGAGAAGGTCGTGCTCTCCGAATCAGTTCGGATCGATCAGCCGGGGCGTGCCGGTACGGGCGAACAGCTGGTCTACACGACGGCAGATTCGAGCTACATTTTGACCGGAACACCGGCGAAGCCGCCGCATATCGTGGACGTGAAGCAGGGTAACGTCACCGGGGCGACGCTGCTGTTCCGTTCGGACGATAGTACGATCATCGTTACAGGTGCCCCTCCGGGGCCGGCACAGAAGCATGGGCGTGTCCGCACCGAGACGGAAGTGAGGCAGTAGAGCGTGATTAGGACTCTGGCAACCGAGGAGATCGGCAAGGCATACGGCGGACGGCAGGTAGTTCGAGGCGTCAGCCTGGAGATACGGCAGGGCGAGGTCGTCGGTCTGCTGGGCCCCAATGGCGCTGGCAAGACGACGAGCTTTTACATGATCGTCGGCCTGGTACGGCCGGACAGTGGCCGCATCTTTACGGACGGCGCTGACATTACGCGCACGCCGATGTATCTGCGGGCGCGCGAGCATCGCATCAGCTATCTGCCGCAGGAGCCCTCGATCTTTCGCAAGCTGACGGTGGAGGAGAACATCCTCGCGGTGCTGGAGACGCAGCACAACACCTGGGAGGCGCGGCGCAAGGCCTCCGAGAACCTCATCCTGCAGCTCAACCTTGGCCATGTGCGCAAGACGCGCGGCTACGCGCTCTCGGGTGGCGAACGACGCCGCGTGGAGATCGCCCGTTGCCTGGCTATCAATCCGGCGTTTATCCTGCTGGACGAGCCGTTTTCCGGTATCGACCCGATTGCGGTGCTGGAGCTTCAGCAGATCATCTTCGACCTGAAGGCCAGCGGGATCGGCGTGCTTATCACGGACCACAACGTCCGCGAGACGCTGAGCGTTACCGACCGCGCATACATCATCAATGAGGGGCGCATCTTCCGCACGGGGACGCCGGGGGAACTGGGGCGCGATCCTGAGGTGAAGCGGGTGTACCTGGGTGAGGGCTTTTCGATGGGTGGGGTTTGAGGACGAAAACCCAGTAATAATAAAAGCAAAAGCTCTCCGACGCTGTAGAATGGCCCTAGAATTGCTTGCCGGATGGTGGGTTCCGAAGCAAAGTGTCTTCCGCGCGGATGCGTGGAGGGTTCGCGAGGTCGATCTTTGTTGTTACAGCCCAGACTGAATGTTCGAGTCTCGCAACGCCAGGTGCTCACTCCGGGCCTGATGCAGATGGTCAGTGTGCTTGCGCTCAACAAGCTTGAGCTCAAGGACATGATCAATGGCGAACTGGTCGAAAATCCGGTGCTGGAGGAGATCGAAGAGTCCTCCGAGACGTTCGATGAACGTACAGCCCGTGAGGGAGATCGTGAGCGCAGTGCGGAAGACCTTGTGGTAGAGGGGGAGCGCACTGAAAAAGATCCCTTCGATGAGATCGACTTTGGGAGTTACTTCCAGGATTATCTTGATCCCGGCTTTCGTACCGCCTCCAACTTCGAAGACTATGACAGCGAGAAGCCGTCGTTCGAACACTTTCTTGCCCAGCCCAGCACGCTGAGCGATTACCTCACCTGGCAGCTGGGTTCGATGCCGCTGCGCCAGGAGCTTCGTACAGCCGTTGAGCTGGTGATCGGTAACCTGAACGAAGACGGATATCTCACCGCGAGCGATCAGGAACTCGCCGAAGCACTGGCTGGCAGTGAAGCGGGGCAGGCTGAGCTTATTCTGGTCGTCGAGGCGCGGGGTGTCGTCGCTCATCTGGATCCCATCGGCGTGGGGGCACGCGATCTGCGCGAGTGCCTGTTGCTGCAGATCGAAGCGTTGCGGTGCGAGGCGCTCCTTGTGGGGAAGCGCAATGGGGCTCCCGTTCCTGAGGATGCGGTGGCAGCCTTCGACGCGGCTGCCCTGATTGCTGACCGGCATCTGTCGCTGCTGCAGAAAAAAGATATGCGGGAGTTGACGCGGGTCTCGCATCGCACGCCGGAGCAGGTTGCTGCTGCTGTGGATCTGATTCGCAGCCTGGACCCGCGGCCTGGTCAGCGCTACAGCAGCTCGGACACACGCCTCATCGAGCCGGATGTCGCCTTCGTCAAGCGTGGCGATGAGTACGTGGTCGTCATGAATGAAGAAGACCTGCCCGCGCTGCGTCTCAACCAGGGCTATCGCAAGATGCTGCGGGAGAAGAGCACGGAACGCGAGGTGCGGGAGTATGTGAAGGAGCGCTACAAATCCGCGATCCAGCTCCTGCGCAACATCGAGCAGCGCAAGAATACGATCGTTCGTACCTGCGAGGCTATCGTGCGGCGGCAGCAGGAGTTTCTCGAGCGCGGTGTCGAGGCCCTGAAACCGATGATGATCAAGGAGGTCGCCGAGGAGATCGGGGTCCATGCTTCGACGGTCAGCCGGGCTGTCGCAAATAAATATGTGCACACGACCCAGGGGGTGTACGAGCTACGCTTTTTCTTCACTGAGAGCGTGAACGGGCCGGAGGGGGGCGACGTGCCGTTGTTGTTGCTTAAACGCCGTGTTAAGAAGCTGATCGAGGACGAAGACCCACGCAAGCCGTGGACGGATGAATACCTCGCCGCGGAGTTGCAGCGCCAGGGAATTCGGGTCACCCGCAGGACGGTTGCGAAGTATCGCGAAGATATGCAGATTCCCAGCACCCACCAACGCCGTGTACGATAATCCGCATCTTACGGAGACGGTAGCTTCTCAAGCTGCCGGGACGAAGGGAGTTGTCCATGATCGTTGAGTACACCGGTCGCCAGACCGTAGTCACAGCAAAACTCAAAACGCAGGCGGAAGCGGGCTTGGCACGAGTGGCCAAGGTTGCCAATCGCTGTACAAGCACCCATATCATCCTCACGGAAGACAAATACCGTAAGATCGCTGAAATTACGGTGCAATGCCGCGGCGACCAACTGGTCGCAACCTGTGAGGCCGTCGAAATGGAGGTTGCATTGCATGACGCGCTGCAGAAGGTCGAACAGCAGGCCATCAAGCACAAGAAACGATTCGATACCGTTCGCGATCATCCCCGGCCCATTCCGCTTCCGCTGGAAGCGGTTTAGAACTTTCGAAGTAAGCCACGCGCCTCCTGTCCAGGAGGCGCGTGGTGTTTGCGGGTAATTAAATAGAACAGGCAACAACTTTGACGCACAGGGCGCAAAGGTAGAACGCAGAGGACGCTATGGCCTCTGTGGTGAAATTTGGAATGTTACGTTGCCGCGAACTTTTTTAGGGTGTCGGTGCTAGGATGCACGCATGGCATCCAAGCGCGCCGCCAAAGCTTCGTCCAAACCGGCAAAAGAATCCAAATCGGCTAAAAAGCAAGAGACTCTTACTCGTGAACTTGTCATCCTGACGGGAATGTCCGGCTCCGGCAAGGCGTCGGCGTTGAAGGCGTTTGAAGACCTTGGCTACTACTCGGTCGATAATCTCCCGCTGGAACTGATTCCGCGCTTTGCAGACCTGGTATTGAAGTCCGCCGAGATCACACGCGCGGCCATGGTCGTGGATGTGCGCGAGGGCATTCGGCTTGACCGCTTCCCAGCGATTCTCAAGCAGGTGCGCAAGGTGCTGCCGGCTCGCGTCGTGTTTCTCGAAGCCAGCGAAGAGGCTATCGTGCGGCGATTCTCCGAGACTCGCAGGCCGCATCCGCTGGGGCGCGGAGAGACCGTGCTGGCCTCCATCAGCGCGGAACGCAAACGGCTTGATCCGGTGCGTAACGTCGCCGATATTCTGCTGGACACCACCCGCTTCAACGTCCATGACCTGCGCGCGCACATCAATGCACAATTTGAGCGCGGCGGAGGGACGAGCGACCGCAACCTGACGATCTCGGTGACCAGCTTTGGCTTCAAGAACGGCGTGCCGACGGATGCGGATCTCGTCTTCGATGTGCGCTTTCTGCCCAATCCGCACTTCGTTCCCGAGTTTCGCAAGCTGACAGGCAAGCATCCCAAGGTCGCCAAGTACATCCGGCAGTTTCCGCAGACCAAGGAGTTCCTCGACAAGGCTACGGACATGCTTACCTTCCTGTTGCCGCACTACATCAAGGAGGGGAAGAGCTATCTCACGGTCGGAATTGGCTGTACCGGCGGGCAGCATCGTTCCGTGATGATCACCGAAGAGCTGAAGAAACGGCTGGGGGACGCAGGTTACCGGGTGAAGACGTCGCATCGCGACATGCCGCGTTAGACATGCGACGAAGGTACACTTTCTTTTGATGATGATCTTTGGCATTGCGGTCTGTAGGAGTTGCGCATGAGGCGCATCTGGCGGCTCCTTCGTTATCTACAGAAATATGCGCTGTACTCGGTGACGTCGGTTCTGCTGATGGCTGTGGTTGGTGCGCTTGCTGCGTTCCGCATTTTGCTCATCAAGCCCATCTTCGATAACGTCCTGCGCCCGGATGCGCCACCGTCGTTGGTGTTGCTCTTCCATATTCCTCACACCAGCATCACCGTTAACCTGCAGCACTTCGTCCCCAGCCACTTTCGTAACGCCTGGACGGTAGTGGCAGTAGCGTTGGTGGGCTCGGCCATCATCAAATCGATCTGCGATTATCTGGGTACGGTGCTGGCGAACAAGGCCGGCTTCGGCATGATTACCGATATTCGCAACGACCTGTACGACTCGGTGCTGCGGCGCTCCACGGCCTTCTTTCAACGGCATTCCACAGGTGCTCTCATCTCCACGCTCATCAGTGACGTTGAACGTGTGCAGGCTGCCATGGCTACGGTGATGAGCGACTTTCTGCAACAGATCTTCACTCTGGTGTTCATGATCGGCGCAGTGATCCTTACAGGCGGACGTATGGCCTGGGTGCTTCTGCTGTTTGTGCCTGTTATCGTATCCTCGGCGCGACGGATCGGCCGCAGTGTTCGCAAAACGACGCGCCGAGGCCAGGACAAGCTGGCCGAGATCCAGAACATCGTCCATGAGACCATCACAGGCAATGGCATTGTGAAGGCGTTTGGCATGGAGTTGTGGGAGATGAACCGCTTCCGCAAAGCAGCGGACAGGCTGCTCTCAGCCAACATGCGGTCAGTTGCGATACAGTCTATCTCCTCGCCGCTGATGGATGCACTGGGGGCGGTCGCAATCGCGTTGTTGCTGCTCTTTGGACGGGATCGCATCATGCATCACGGCATGAGCGCCGGATCCTTCGTTGCCTTCCTGATCGCGACCTTCACGCTCTACGATCCGGTGCGAAAGATGCCGGTCTACTACAACAACTTCCAGCAGGCGGTCGGCGCCAGCCAGGAGATCTTCAAGTTTATCGACGAGCAAGATGAAGTTCTAGAGCGCAAGAAAGCTATTACGCTCAAGAGCTTTGGCGGGCTGATCGAATTTCGTGACGTGCGTTTCGGCTACGAGCGCGCCGGGGTGGCGAAGGAGGTGCTGCATGGCATCTCGCTAACCGTTCGCCGTGGTGAGGTGGTTGCTCTTGTGGGCCCGAGCGGGGCGGGGAAGTCGACGCTGGTAAATCTGCTGCCACGTTTTTTCGATGTGACAGGCGGTACGATTTTGCTTGATGAGCACGATGTTCGCGATCTTACGATTGCCTCGTTACGCGCGCAGATCGGCAAGGTCACGCAGGAGACGGTGCTCTTCAACGACACGGTGCGAAACAACATCGCCTATGGACGCCCCGATGTTTCCATGGAGAAGATCGAGGCTGCGGCAAAGGCTGCACTGGCTCACGACTTCATCCTGCGTATGTCGGATGGCTACGACACGATGATTGGCGAACGCGGTGCGCGGCTCTCTGGTGGGGAGCGGCAGAGGATCGCCATTGCGCGAGCCATCCTCAAGGATGCGCCGATCCTCATTCTCGACGAGGCGACCTCGGCGCTCGATACGGAGAGCGAAGTCGCGGTGCAGGCTGCGCTCGCGAACCTGATGCAGGGCCGGACGGTGCTGGTGATCGCACATCGGCTCTCGACCGTACGTCGGGCTGATCGCATTGCGGTGATCGAGCGAGGAAGTGTGACCGAACTGGGATCGCACGATGAGTTGCTGGAGCTTGGCGGCATGTACAGCCGGCTCTATAAATTGCAGTTTGGACAGGATGATCTTCTGGAGGCCGACCTGGGCGAGGTTGCTGCGGCTGAGGGCGAGGGTGTGGTCTGAAGGCCGCAGCTCATTTGCTATGGCGTGTTTGTAGTTCCAAATGAAACCGTTGCTGTTGAGGTGGCGCGAAGCGCGTTCCCTGATGCTTTAGCGTCAGGGAGCCGTAGCCTTTAGGCTACGGAAATAGAGGCTTAGCTAAGATGTGGCCTTTAGGCCCGGGCCTTCTTTCGGCTGCGGGCAAAAGGCCCGGGGCTAAAGCCCAATTCTCTCCTGCCCTTGATTCCGTAGCCTAAAGGCTACGGCTCCTCCGAACCGCAACGCTAAAGCGTCACGGAACGCGCTTCGCGCTGTATAACTTTGTTCGGCGATGCGCTAACGTCGGAACGCTCGAACCGGTACACTGTCAAGAGAACTTAGACCCATGGCTGGCAGGCTTGTTATCAATATGGCTGGAATTCTTTTTATCATTTCGGCGCCCAGCGGCTCGGGCAAGTCCACCCTCGTATCCGAGGTTCGGCGGCTTGTCGAAGGTCTTGAGTTCTCCATCTCCTACACCACACGCCAGCCGCGCGGGTCCGAAGAAAATGGCAAGGAATACTGGTTCACGAATCATGCCGAGTTTGAACGCATGATCGACGAGGGCGAGTTTCTCGAGTGGGCCAAGGTCTTCGGCAGCAACTACTACGGCACGGCGGTCTCTGCCTTGGAGCACGCCCGTACCCATGGACACGATCTGCTGCTCGATATCGATGTGCAGGGCGCGCTCCAGGTGATGAAGAAGGTGCCGGAGGCGGTCTCGATTTTTATTCTTCCTCCCAGCCCCCAGGTCCTGGAGATGCGTCTGCGCAATCGCAGCCAGGCGGAAGGTGTTACCGATGAAGCTGTCATTGAAGAGCGCCTTTCGCAGGCCCGCAATGAGCTTCGACATCTGTCGGACTACAAGTACGCGCTGATTAACGATCAACTGGACCAGGCGGCATCCGAGATGCGAGCCATCGTGCTCCACCAGCGTGGCGAAGAGGGCGAGGTGGCGGAGACGGCGGCACGATGTCTGACCTCTGCGCACTCGGCGAGGCTGGACGCTGCACTGACGAGCTTTCAGGTTTCGACGACGATTGTGTAAGGGCTTGCGCAACCGCGTGCGGAGCGTAAGATAACTGCATCCCCCCGGAGGTCCTTGTTATGGCTGCAAATGATGATCTGTTTCAGAACAAGTACAGCCTTGTGAAGGGCGCGGCTCGTCGCGCTCGTCAACTGCAATCCGGTGCGCCGCCGCTCGGCGTTTCAACCTCGATGAAGGCCTGCCGCGTGGCGCAGGACGAGGTCCGAGCAGGCAAGGTCACCTACAGCGTCATGGCGAAGAAACCCACTCCTCCGACGGTACTATAGAGAGGAATGAGTCTTACTCCGCAGCAGCATCTCCGCGCCTATGTCGACTACCTGCGCGACCTCGGCATCTACGATCTTTATCGCCGCGAAAACCCTGCGACGCTCCTGCCCGAATCGGTGCGTGAAGCCTTTGCCGCCGAGGCAAAGCGTGTAGCCGCACCTGCACAAGCGCCGGTCAGGCCTGCGACGCCTGTACAGCGCAGCGTTCCTGCGGCGGCACCACCGCGCGCTCCGGTGGCACCTCCCGTGCCACCTCCTGTACCAAGACCGCCGGTTCCAGCCAGGGCCACCGAACAGCCTCCCGTGGCGTCTTATTTTGACTCAGAGCCTTCGCCGCTCAATCTTCCGCCGGAGCTCGCAGTTCCCATGCCGAAACCCGTTTCATTCGATCAACTGGCGCCGCTGCCTACGCAGATTCTTCCTGCCGCCGAGCGGCCTGCGGCACTCGAAGCCATACGTGCCGATATCGGCGACTGCACACGCTGTCCACTGGCCTATGCTGGCCGCCATACCATCGTCTTTGCGGATGGCGACCCGAATGCGAAGCTGATGTTTGTCGGGGAAGGTCCTGGAGCCGATGAGGATGCCAGCGGCCTGCCGTTCGTGGGCAAGGCCGGGCAGTTGCTCAACAACATGATCAAGGCGATGGGACTGCAGCGCGAAGAGGTCTATATCGCGAACATCGTGAAGTGCCGCCCGCCGGGGAACCGGACGCCCGAACCGATCGAAGCCAATACCTGCTCGCAGTTTCTGCTGCGACAGATCGACATCGTGCAGCCGCAGGTGATTGTGGCGCTGGGCGGAACGGCTGCGACCTATCTGCTGGGGGTGAAGCAATCGCTCAGCTCGCTGCGTGGGCGCTGGCACAGTACTCGCGGCTCAAAGCTGGTGGTTACGTATCATCCGGCCTTTTTGCTGCGCGATCCGAGCCAGAAGGGCGAGGCCTGGAAAGATCTACAGATGGTGATGGCGGAGATGGGCCTGAAGCCTGCGGCAAAGGCGTAGTTAGACCGTATTACTTTAAGGATCGATTGCCCCTCAGAGCGGGTGCTCCATCCTCGACGCGGCTTTATCGCGGCAGGGTGGGGTATGGACGCTAAACGGGCCACAAATATTGGAATCGCGCTCTGCGTCGGGGGTATCGTGCGAAGCACGACCGTTTCTGCATGGGAGTGGAGATTTTGCCTCGACGGAACAGAGCGGTCGTTTGCTACCGCAAACGATACCCCACCCTGCCGCGATAAAATCGCTTCGAGGATGGGGCACCCGGTTGTAGCCGGTTCTTAGTTCGCGTTAGTACCCGCTATCGTCGCTCGAACTGCTGTCGTCGGTCGAATCGTAGTCGTCGTTGCTGGAATCATCGTCTCCGCTGTCGTCAAAATCATCCTTATCGTCTTTGGAATCGTCATCCTTGTCCGTGTCGGCAAATTTAGAGACGCCGGAGTCCCGGTCCTTGCTGTCATCGCGGCTGGCATCGTGGTCCGGGTTGTAGAAGCTGCTGTCATCATGGCTGGAGGAAGCTTCGTGATGGTGCTCTCCCCCTTCGCCTTCTCCGTAGTAGTTGTTGACGACCTCCGTGGGACGCCCCTCGCTGAAGCCATGCCCCTCGTGGCCTTCGCCGAAGCCGTGGAAGAGCGACTCTATGCCCTGGAACGCGACCTCTCCCGCAGCGACGCCGGCGGCTGTCTGCATGGCACTGCGAAGGAAGCCGCCACCACCGCCCATCGGAGGTGCTCCCATCGGCGCGCCATAACCCATGGGTTGGCCATAGGCAGGCGGTTGCGGGTAGCCCTGTTGCGGGTAGCCTTGCGGTGGGTAGCCCTGTGGAGGATACGGCGGATAGGCTGGCTCTGCATAAGGGGGATAGCCTGGGTTGTTCACCGGCTGATAGGAGCCGGATGACGCTGGATAGCCGGGTGCCTGGCTGGGCTGCTGCTGTGGCTGCTCGTGCGAGCCGCCGCCGAACAGATTGCCAAGAAAGCTTCCGCCGGACTTCGCAGGAGGAGGTGGCGGCGGCTGACGTAGTTCATCGAGCTCGGCCTGCATGTCCTGTAGCTGCTGCTGGGCCTGCTCCAGTCCATACTTCTGGACGAGCACCGTCTGCGCGAGCACGTAAAGCGCATCGGGATATCCTGCTAGCCCCTGCTGGAGCCGCTTCTCTGCATCGGTGTCTTTCTCGGCGAGTTGCGTGCTGCGAATTCTCTGGACCAACTCGTCGATCATCTGCTGTTCTTGCACTGTCACGGGGCGACTCCTTGGTGCTTCTAGGATTACGATGCGTTCTAGAGCCAATACGCACATTTCGTGCTGGCGGTTCATTGGTTCGACGTGCCGGGCAGAAAAGCGTTTGGAGCGTGCCGGTCTCTCCTGCTAAACTACACAACGAAGCAGTTTGGAGGCCACCACCTGGTGTGCGCCGTTCTGTGATGTGGGGCTGTAGCTCAGTTGGGAGAGCGCCTCGTTCGCAACGAGGAGGTCAGCGGTTCGATCCCGCTCAGCTCCACCATTAAAATCAAGTAGTAAGCCCGAAAATCTGGGCACAAGAAGAAGCCCAAAGATGATTTGGGCACAATAAGCCCTCACTGCGCTGCTTTACCTCCCTCCAGCACAAGCAGTGCGATTTTCTCACCAGCATCTCTCTTCTCGTTGCCCACAGCCTGCGCGTAGGTGCTCAGTGTCATCTCGGGTGTGGAGTGACGCATCAGTTCCATGCTTACGCGAAGGCGAGTGCCTTGCGGACGGCCATCCATCCACCCATAGAAAAGTGAGAGATTAGAGATAGCCCAGACCCACTGTTGTCATCTGGGCCGTTCGTTTGCGTGTTTTTGTTAGGTAAGGATTGAGGATTTCGATGAAGAAGATTTTGCTGTTGATGCTGTTGGCGACTACGCATGGGTTCGCGCAGAAGACGCTGTTTTACATGACTGACCATCCGGATTCGGTGCGCGACTTTATAGAGCACCAGACGAAGATCGATATTATCGTGCCAACCTGGTATAGCGTCGACGAGAATGGCCTGGTCTCCGGCGAGCCGGACCCTTCGGTGATGCGTGTGGTGAAGCAGCGGCACATCGAGTTGTTTCCAATCGTGGCGATGTTCAACAAGTCAGGGTCGCATGTGCTGTTGACCAGCGAGAAGGCACAGGACGCAATGATTCGTACGCTGGTCGCAGCGTGCAAGGAGAATGGATACGACGGGTTCCAGCTTGACCTCGAAAATATCGCCTGGACAGACCGGGATGCGCTCTCTGCTACGGTAAAGCGGATTGCAGATGGGATGCACAAAGAGCATCTGCAATTACAGATCGCAGTCGTACCGAATGCACCCGGCTATCCTGGGCACAGCGACTTCAGCAAGTGGATCTTTTCTGACTGGCGTGGTGTGTTCGACCTTAAGGCGATCAGTGACTCGGTGGATCTTCTCTGCCTTATGACGTATGACCAGCACACCCGATGGACGACGCCAGGACCTGTGGGCGGGTGGATTTGGACAAATGAGAATCTCGAGTATGCCCTGAAGATGGTACCGCGGGAGAAACTCTCCCTTGGGATTGCGCTGTATGGATACCACTGGTACGCGGGTAATCCGGAGGCAGGCGGCAAGGAGCCGAAGCCGAACGTCACCGCCGATTATATTGGCGGGAAGGATGTGAAGACTTTACAGGAAACCTATGGCGCACAGGTGCAGTGGGATGCCCAGGACCACTCAACCTACTTCTACTTCTATCGCGACCAGATGCGTGAATGGATCTTCTACACAGAAGAGCGTGGGTTCCGCGACCGGTATGATCTGGCGAAGGCGCAGCATTTACAGGGAATCTGTGCCTGGGTGCTGGGACAGGAAGATCCTTCGATCTGGAATGTGCTGCCAGAGCGAAAATAGCAGTGCGTTCACTGGATGAGTCCTGTGGCCCAGGTGGCATGCTCCGCGCAGGCACCTGGGCCTCCGGCCTTCCATCCTCAGGGGCAACAATAAGTCCTGAGGAGAAGGCTTCTTCCTACACAGTTGGACTGTCTGGAGCCGCAGGGGAGGAGTAGGCCGCCTCCAGCCCTTGGCGATCCCATTGCGCGGTCGTTGCGGCGGCTTCGTACGTGCTCTGCAGGAACTGGAGCAGGACTTCGTCCGGGGACTCAGACTGCCGCATGTCTTCGTAGGGCAGGATGAATTCCCCAAGGTTCGGGTCGAAGCGAGCCGCCGCCGGTTGGACGGAACTCTCTGCATATCCCGGTGGTTGCGGGTAGGCATAGCTGTAGAACAGCGGCTCCATGCCGGGCGCTCCGGGCCAGAAGCCGCAACTGCTGACTTCATGGGAGTACGCATCGCGGGTTACACGATCCGGCAGGCCGGGCATGCTGGAATGCTCCGGTGCGGTCCGCCCGGAAAAGCGCGTGCAGGCAAGATCCAGCGCACCCCAAAATAGATGGATCGGGCTCGCCTTGCCAATGAAGCGGGCGCGAAAGATGTTGAATACCCTGGTGGTCTGCAGCAAAATTCGCCAGAACCGCTCAACGTACTCCGGATCGTATGCCTGGTGCGTGATGTCCTGGTCAAACGGAATAGGCTGTGCCATCTCGACCGGCATGGGCCAGATGGGCACCGGCGTCCCCAGAGCTTCGAGGCTGGCCATTACCTCTCGATAGAAGGTAGCCACGGTCATCGGCTTGAGAGCGATGACCCTGCGATCACCTTCGCTTGTCTGGAGGACAAGGATGTGGTCGATGAAGTCGAAGTCGATCTGCAGGGTGCGCGTTCCTTGCCACATGGGGGATGTGGTGAGGCCCCGAACGGTAGGGAACAGCGTTACGTTCCAGGTGTGGTTGAGAGGCGGTGTCAGGGCAAGCCGAATCTTGCCGACAATTTGAGTCCAGAGCTGCAGCGTTACGCAGGTTTCTCCCCATGCACTCTGAGGAAGCTCGGGCCAGACTTCGCTTTGTAGTCGTGTCGCATGGCGTTCAGGCGAGAGCATGAGGGTTTCTCCGAAATAAAAAGGCCGCGCAATTCCGTGACGCATCCCGATACTCGAATCTTACGCCGGGCCTGTTACACCGGGGCACGTGACGCATCCGGTTGGTTCGGTGCCATTCGCCTGGTGGAAGTCGTAGGTTGTTGTTCCACTGGTAGCGGCGAGCGGATACCCTTCGTCACCTTCTGTGAAGGTGACGAAGTTTGCTTTGTCTCGCGTACCGTTTAGCACTGTTCCGCGATGCACTGCTCCAGAACATCCATTGCGATAGCCGCCTCTTCGCGGGAGATTGTCAGGGGAGGAGACAGTCGAATACTGGTTTCACCGCAACCCAAAAATAGCAGCCCATGCTCGAACGCGCGATCGACGATCGCATCGCGTACCGCACTGTGCGGTTGTTTCGACTTCTTGTCTTTGACGATCTCGATGCCGATCATAAGGCCGCGGCCACGTATGTCGCCAACGATTTCGTATTTTGACAGCCATGTTTCCGCGCGGGCCTTTATCTCTGCACCCACAGCAGCCGCATTCGATATCGCCTCTTCCTCAAGAACATCCATCGTCGCTAAAGCCGCGGCGATGGCGACTGGGTTGCCGCCGAAGGTGGAGGCGTGGCTTCCCGGTTTCCAGTCCATGATTTCGGCCCTGGTCATGCACACACTCAAAGGCATTCCACTGGCAATGCCCTTGGCCATGCATACCATGTCCGGCTCAACCCCTGTGTGCTGGACGGCCCACCACTTGCCAGTGCGACCGGCACCGGACTGGACTTCGTCCACGACCAACAGAATTCCATGGCGATCGCAGATGTTGCGCAGTTCCTGCAGGAAGACGGTAGGCGCTACGACGTACCCCCCTTCCCCCTGAATCGGTTCGACGAAGATGGCGGCCACCTCTTCGGGCGGGAGCATTGTCTTGAAGAGTCTGTCTTCGATGTAGCGCGCACAGGCGAGTGCGTATTCTTCTTCAGACTGTCCTGTGCTCGCGCCGCGATACGCATAGGGATAGGGAACATGCGTTACGCCTGGCACGAGAGGCGCGAATCTTCGCTTCTGCTGTGGCTTGGAAGCTGTTAATGAGAGTGCACCCATGGTCCTGCCGTGAAATGAACCGAGGAAGCTGATGATGTTTTGCCGGCCGGTGTGATAGCGGGCAAGCTTCAGCGCGCACTCTACGGCCTCCGCGCCAGAGTTTCCGTAGTAGAACTTGTGAGGCCCTTTCATCGGAGCTACAGCGCTCAGTCGCTGCGCCAGAGCGGGCATTCCTTCGTAGTAAAAATCAGTGCCGCTCATATGGATCAATTCGGCGGCCTGTTCCTGGATGGCTTTTACCACCTTCGGATGACAATGCCCGGTAGAAGTTACGGCAATGCCGGCTGAGAAGTCCAGGAACTCGTTGCCGTCGACGTCTTCCATGCGGGTCCCACGGCCACGCTTCGCGACCAGGGGATAGCCACGCGTATAGCTTGGGCTCATGAAGCGCTCATCTGCTTCGATAACGGCTTTGGCTTTGGGGCCGGGTAGCACGGTCTTCAGCTTTGGCCCAAAGCGCGCCATTTCTTCGTCACTCACTGTCTGAAACTGATTTGTCAAACGATCTTCCAATAGGGTGCTCATTCTGTCCTCACGATGCTGCTTACGTTGCGTTTGGGCACGCTCCAACCGTTGTCTCCCTGGAATAAAGAGGCAACACTGCCTCTCGCTGGGAGACAGCAAGCTGAGACTCGAAGTACAAATTGGATTTGGGAGGGGGTACGAGCTAGTCGCCGAAGAGATTGGGGCGACTCATCGTGGGGAGAAGGCAGAAGAGAATGCTCTCATTGAAGCGTGTCTCGATGTGGCGGCAGCTTATCATCCGAGATGTCTTCCTTTGTGCTCTCTTTATGCATTTCGTGCTAGTGCTGGCAGGGCCTGCAAAAGTGAACGAATTATACCTCCCGTCCGGGTGAGGTAGCCACACTTTTCAATCGATATCGAAGCTGACACCCTGCGCCAGAGGAAGTTCGGTTCCGTAGTTGATGGTGTTGGTGGCGCGACGCATGTACTGCTTCCACGCGTCAGAGCCGGATTCGCGGCCACCACCTGTTTCCTTCTCTCCACCAAATGCGCCGCCGATCTCCGCGCCTGAAGTGCCGATGTTTACATTTGCGATGCCGCAATCGGAACCGGTTGCAGAGAGGAAGCGCTCCGCCTCGCGCACGTTCAGGGTAAAGATCGATGAAGACAATCCTTGCGGAACGCTGTTGTGCAACGCGATGGCGTCCTCCAGTTCCCGGTACTTGAGCACGTAGAGGATGGGAGCGAAGGTCTCGTGCCGCACGATGTCTGTCTGCGTGGCGATCTCAACCAATGCCGGCCGTACAAAGAAAGCCTGGGGAGTTTCGGAGAAGGAGATGCGCTCACCGCCGGTGATCTCTGCTCCATCGTGTCGCGCCTGCTCCAGCGCCTTCTGCATGGCGTTGAAAGCCCGCTCATCGATCAGCGGGCCGACGAGAGTGCCAGCGTCGCGAGGATCGCCCACGACGACCGAGGCATAGATCTTTTTAAGTTGCGGTACGAGCGTATCGTAGACCGATTCATGCACAAGGAGGCGGCGCAGGGACGTGCAGCGTTGCCCAGCCGTTCCCATGGCGGAGAACGCGATGGCTCGAACGGTCAGGTGCAGGTCAGCCGTCGGCGTGACGATGGCAGCATTGTTGCCACCGAGTTCAAGGATCGCGCGCGCAAATCGCGCCGCTAAACGTGGAGCAACGGCTCGTCCCATGGCGGTTGATCCGGTGGCCGAGACAAGAGGGACGAGCGGGGAAGTGACGAGCTGCTCGCCGAGGCTGACATCACCAAGAAGAAGTGTGGCGAGTCCCTCGGGAACACCGCCGAATTTTGCCGCGGCGCGTTGAAAAATTGCGTGCGTTGCGAGTGCGGTGAGCGGGGTTTTCTCCGAAGGCTTCCAGATCACGGCGTTGCCGCAGACCAGCGCCAGCGCGGCGTTCCAGGACCATACGGCGACAGGGAAGTTGAAGGCGGAGATAACACCGATGGCTCCGAGGGGATGCCATGTCTCCATCATGCGATGTGAGGGACGCTCTGAGGGCAGCGTGTGGCCGCCAACTTGTCGTGAGAGGCCTGCCGCGAAACCACAAATGTCGATCATCTCCTGCACTTCGCCTAAGCCTTCGGAGAGAATCTTTCCTGCTTCGATCGTCACCAGTCGCCCCAACTGGGGGAGGGCGGCGCGCAACTCATCCCCGAGGAGGCGAATCAGTTCGCCGCGCTTCGGCGCGGGCACGGTTCTCCATTCGAGATAGGCCTTATGTGCTTGAGCGATCGCTTCTGCTGTGGCCGAAGCCGTCGTTCTCGGCACCTGTGCAATCTCCTCGCCCGTGATGGGCGTGCGCACGATCAAATCGCCGTCTGAATAGGCCTGGAGCGGTACACCGAGTTGGGTCAGCAGTGCGCGGACTTCGTCTTTGATGGGCGTGGTTGCACTTGTGGTCATGGGAGATTGCCACTTTCTACGTGATCGTTTCCAGAGGTGTTGGAAGTCTGTGCGAGAACTTCGGCAAGGTGCAGGGGCCTGGCACCCGTATTCTGCATCACCTGTTCGCAGCAGCTAAAGCCATCGCTCACGATTCTAGTTTCTTGAGATGCGTTTCGAACAGCGGGCAGCAGGACACGCTCTGCCAGCTTTTGCGAGATGTCGAACTTGTCTTTCTCAAAGCCGAAGGGACCAGCCATACCGCAACAGCCGGAGTCCAGGAGTGTTACCTGCGAGCCGGTGGCGCGGAGAAGGGTCATTTCATCGTTCATTCCCATGGTGGCACGGTGATGGCAGTGCCCATGCACAACAATCTTGCCAGTCAAAGAAGGCGGACGATACTCCGGAGCATATTTGACCAGGAATTCGCTCAGTAGAAACGTTTGCTCGCGGAGTTTGAGAGCGCGACCGTCATGCGGCAGCAAATTGGTGAGCTCGTCGCGGAAGACCGTCGCGCAACTTGGTTCGAGAACGACGATGGGAGTACCCTTTGCCAGTTGCGGTGACAGCGCATCGAGAACCTTGAGCAGATATTTCTTCGCCGTATCCAGCATCCCGAAGTCGTAAAGAGGCCGGCCGCAACAGAGATGTTGCGATGGAAGAAGGACTTTGAAGCCGGCTTCCGTCAGTACTTGGTGTGCCGCTCGCATGGTGGGTGGATGGAAGTAATTATTAAAGGTATCGGCCCAGAGAAATACCTCGGTGCCAGCGCCGCTCTTTGACTGCTGCTCACGGGTGAATGGTTTGGCGAAGCGCGGAAAGCTTCGCTTGTGGTGGATGTGGAGCAGGGACTGCATGGTTCTACCGATGACCGGAGCGTTGTTGATCGCGTTCACTATGCCGGGAGCGAAGCTGGCGAGGCGCGCCCAGACATCGATCCTTCCGAAGGCATAGTGCGAAAGAGGCCGCAGGCGTCCTTCATAATGATGCGAAAGGAACTCGGACTTATACGTTGCCATATCGACGCTGACCGGGCACTCGCTCTTGCAGGCCTTGCAGGACAGGCAAAGATCCAGCGACTCTTTGACCTGCTTGTTCTTCCATCCCCCTTCGAGAACTTCGCCCTGCATCAGTTCCCACAGAAGATGTGCGCGGCCTCGCGTTGAGTGCATTTCCTCGCCCGTGGCCATAAAGCTGGGACACATCGATCCAGCGTCTGTCTTTCGGCAAGCGCCGACACCGACGCAGCGAAGATTGGCTGAGGCGAAGGAGCCGTTATCTTCAAGCAGGGCGAAGTGCGTTTTGGGCTTCAGGGGTTTGTAGTCCGCGCCCAGACGGAGATCCTCATGAGGCTCGTGTGCGTCAATGAGCTTGCCCGGATTCATCTTGTTGGTGGGGTCCCAGACGCGTTTGAAGGCCCGGAACGCTTCCATCAATTCAGGACCGAACATCTTGGGCAGAAGAGCACCGCGTGCCTGTCCGTCACCATGCTCACCAGAGAGCGACCCTCCATGGGCGAGCGTGATTTCCGTTGCGCGATCCAGAAAACGGCGGAAAGACAGAATGCCGGCTTCGCTTTCGAGATCGAAGTCGTGGCGCATGTGCACACAACCTTCGCCGAAATGACCGTACATCGGGCTGGTATAGCGGAACTCCTGCATCAGCGCATAAATGGAGCGCAGGTAGGAGCCAAGCTGCTTCGGGTCTACAGCAGAGTCGTCCCAACCCTCCCATCCTGTTCCTTTGCCCGGAACGAATACGGTGGCAGCGAGACCAGACTCGCGAATGTGCCAGATGCGCGAAGCCTCGACCGAGGTATAGATGCGAACAGAAGGAGGCTGCGGGAGTACCGCGACAGCGGCGGCGAGTTCCTGAGCTTTCCGATTCGCTTCGGCCTGGGTTGCGCCTCCGAATTCAACGATCAGAAAACCGTCACCGGAAGGAAGAAGCCCCAGGTCGTCCGCCGATTTCTGCTTACGGCGCATGGCATCGAGTAAGAGTCCATCCATGCCCTCGAGTCCAATGGGATGGTGTTCCAGAAGTGTGGGTACATTGTCGGCGGCAATGAAGATATCTTCGAAACCGATGCCCATCAGGGTGCGGAACTGCGGGCTATGTACCAGCTGCAGCGTCGCACCGAGGATGATGGCGCATGTTCCTTCGCTGCCCACAAGCGCGCGAGCGACATTGAAGCTGCCCTCCGGTAGCAGCTCGTCGAGGTTATAGCCAGAGACGCGGCGAGCGATCTTAGGGAAGCGAGCGCGAACCTGACCGGCGTAACTGGTAGCGAGTTGTTTTAGCGTTGTGTAAATCTCGCCCGTGCGCCCGCCCGCAGCGATCTGCTGCTCGAGCTCTGCTGCACTGGTCGGGCCCACAGTCATACGTGTGCCGTCATAAAGCAAGAGATCGAGCGACAGAATGTTATCGACCGTTTTGCCGCCCATCAGTGCGTGTACGCCGCAGGAGTTGTTGCCGATCATGCCGCCGATCGTGCATCGGCTGTGGGTAGCGGGGTCAGGCGCGAAGGTCAGGTGGAACTCTTCGGCTGCCTCGCGAACGCGGTCCAGGATGGCGCCCGGCTGAACATGGACGGTGCGTGCCACCGGGTCCACGGCAGACATGCGGTTCATGTACTTTGAGAAATCAAGCACGACGGCGAAGTTGCAGCCCTGACCTGCAAGACTTGTCCCAGCCCCGCGGGACAGTATCGGCGCATCGAAAGCTCGACATACAGCGACAGCCGCGACGACGTCTTCTTCATCAAGCGGAAGGACCAGGCCGATGGGAACCTGGCGATAGTTCGACGCATCCGTCGCGTACAAAGCCTTCGCCGCGGGGTCAAAACGTACTTCGCCGCGTACTTTTTTCCTGAGCTCCTTTTCAAGCTCGTCCGCGCCCGGAAACTGATCGCGGGCGCGGGCATGAGAGCTTGGCAAGAGAACGAGGGACGAGTTGGACATTACAAAACGTTCTCCGGGTTACAGATGAAAGATGCGGCCTAGATCTTGGTATTAGCGGTCATCTTGAAGATGGCTTGCGCATTGGAGCTGTCAAAGCCAAGATCCAGGACTTTCTTGCCGTCGATCTCATCGGGTAAGGATAACCGGGTAATGAACTCCAGGAATGACCCTGGGACTTCTTTCTCGACAACGCTTCCATCTTCCGCAAGGAACGGTCTCGAGACCTGAGCGGCGTGGAACGCGGTCTGGCGCACTCTGCCCGATTGCGACTTCTCGACGGTAGCCTTCATGGGCTGTCCGAGCGCCTTCTGCTCGTCGGCAAGCGCATCTACATCCTCCACGCGATCCGTAACGTGGTTGAAGACATTGCCTTCTGTCGATATCCATGCGGCTTCAGCGGACTCGTTCAAAAGAACGGCGTAGTCCGCAAGAGAAATGTTGCCATGCTGCCGGCCGAAGCAGGAAACCAGTACGGGAAGAAGCGCGGCGGCCTGGTCTACGCTGAGCGAATGCGACGACTCCAGCTCATCAAGCAGCGCCTTGGCTTTGTGAGTCAACGGATCGACCGAGCTCGAGACGATTCGGCCGAGCGCTTCCTGAAACTCGGATGAGAATCGCTCCGGGTGAAGTTCACTGATGAAGAACTGAGCGATTGCTTCCGGATACTCCACCTGTGCATAGGAGCGGCCTGTCATCTTAAGACGCTCAAGCGGATAAAGCCCCTTGAGAGAGTAGCCCAAAGGCTGGAGGATTCGCGTAATGGAGGCTTGTCCTGCGGGAAGTGCTCCCATGCCTTCCATCGCGATCGTGCGCACCGCTCCGTGATCATGCATCACGGTCCGGTTGTGAGCGAGGCAGTGCTGCACATATTTCCTGGCCGCAGGAACCCTCTCAATGAGATCTGCAAACAGCAGCATATTCAGAGCTTGCGCAATCACGGCACGGGAGACCTTCGCGCCTGACTCTATGCCCAGTTCTTCGTCGACGACGAGAACATTGGAAAGCTGCTTTGCTTTTTCGGGCCCGATAAGTACATCGAGCAATTCTTGCAGGGTGCTGTCAGTTTTGAGTTGCATGAGTGTTCTCCCTCTCAGGAAATGCATCGGCAAGGATGTTTCATCCGGCGGTGACAAGGATACGCATTGCCGTGCTTAATAGTCATCCCCCGCCCGGGGGAAAGTAAAATGTTATAGTTTCAGTACATTATGAAATTTAGGAATCAATAGCGAGGAGCTGCTGGGGTGACCCTGCTTCCATCACTCACCTGTCTTGAATCATTCGAGTGTGTCGCAAGGCATGGGAGCATCTCTCGCGCCGCCGCCGAACTGAATGTGACGCAGAGCGCGGTAAGCCGTCAAATTCTTCAACTGGAAGAGTTGCTGGATGTCGCCCTCTTTGAGCGAGTGCGGCAGCGTGTCGTGATCACGGACGCGGGGAAGATCTACCTCAAAGACGTCAATCGGATCATGATTGACCTCAAGGATTCAACCAGCAAGATCATGGCATGCGGTGGGAGTCCGAGCATTCTCAACCTCGCGGTGCTGCCAACCTTTGCCACGCAATGGCTGGTGCCGAGACTCTCTATCTTCCTACGGAAAAATCCCGATGTCACCGTGAATTTCGCGACGCGCACGACACAGTTCGACTTCGAAACCGAGCCGTTCGATGCCGCAATTCACTATGGAATCGCGAGTTGGCCGGGTGCTGTGACGCACCACCTTATGGATGAAGACACGGTTGCTGTCTGCAGTCCGAAGTTCCAGGCGGCGAGCCGAATCAAGAAGCCGGCAGACCTGGTTGGAACAACGTTGCTGCATCAATCCACACGCGCTTCCGCCTGGGCCGAGTGGTTTTCCGTGTTGGGAGTCGACAACTCTCATCCCTTACGGGGTCCTCGTTTCGAGCAGTTTTCCATGATTGCGCAGGCCGCCGCCTGTGGATTGGGCGTGGCGCTTTTACCGAAGCTCCTCATCGAAGACGAACTCGCCTCCGGGAAGCTGTCCCTGTTGTTCTCTCATTCGGTGAGGAGTGCCAATGCTTATTATGTGGCAGTGCCGGAGAGCAAAATCTCATCACCCCTCGTAACCGCATTCACGCACTGGATCGTGCAGGAGTCAAAAAGCGCGGCACCTTCGGTAATTCGCAAATCTCATAACTCATCCAAAAAATATTGATACTGAACTTTGTCGCTTCTGCGTCCTATGTCCTGGTCCACGCCTATCGCATAGGACGGATGTCTGGCTCACTTCAGTTGATGTAAGACTCCAGCCTCGTCTGCAGTTCCGCTGCGCGTTCCCCATCCAGACAGACGATCAGTACTGTATCGTCTCCAGCAACCGTTCCCACCACGATCTCCCACTCTTCCCGGTCTACACTCGCAGCCACCGGTTGCGCACCGCCTGTTCTCGTCAGCACGATCAACAGGTTCCCAGCTCGTCTTACGCGAACAGCGAAGTTCTGAATTACGCCTTCGATTTTTGGATGAGTGTCGTCTTCTTCCTGACCGTTGGCCTTTGGAAGTTCATATCCACTTGCGCCCTTCAGCAGCTTCAATTCGCGAATATCGCGGGATAATGTTGCCTGTGCCACATGAATCCCGCGCCCGGCTAACTTCCGGCGGAGCATGTCCTGATTCATCACGCCCCGTTCGTTCAACACCTCACGAATCGCGTTTTGGCGCATGGCTTTTAACTTGCCACTATAGATCGGATTGGTCGATATGATGCTCACACCGTGCATAATACCTGTTCGAGCTGGTCGAGTCCCCAGTCAAGGTCTTCTGCAGCGATCATCAGGGGAGGCGCGATGCGCATGACGGTATCGTGCGTTTCCTTCGCCAGTACCCCTCGATCGCGCAGTCTTTCGCAGAAAGCCCGAGCCGGCGAATTGAGCTCAATCGCAAGCCACAAGCCCTTTCCGCGAACAGCCACGACATGCTTGCTGGACATCGACCTCACCCGCGCCAATGCATGACGGCCCAACTCGGCAGATCGTTCCGGGAGCCGCTCGTCAACGATCACCTTAAGCGCCGCCCTCGCTACCGCACAGGCCAGTGGATTTCCGCCAAATGTGCTGCCATGGTCGCCGGGGCCGAACACGCCCAGCACGGACGGAGAAGAGAGCACTGCGGAAACAGGATAGAACCCACCAGACAGGGCCTTGCCTGCTATTACGACGTCGGGATGGATCCCCTCATGCATATAAGCGAAGAGCTTGCCCGTCCTGCCCAGGCCTGACTGAATTTCATCGACGATCAACAGCACATTGTTTTCCCTGCAGATGCGTTCCACATCGCGCAGATATCCATCGGGCGGCACGATCACTCCCGCCTCTCCCTGGATCGGTTCGACAAGAAAGGCGCAGGTGTTCGGTGTGATACTTGCGCGCAACGCTTCTGCATCGCCGAACGGAACATGCCGAAATCCGGCGGGGAAAGGTCCAAAACCGTACCGATACTGTGCTTCCGTAGAGAAGCCCACAATCGAAATGGACCGGCCGTGAAAGTTATTGGTGCACACCACGATCTCGCTCTGACCCGTGGGAACGCCTTTGACGGTCTCTCCCCACTTGCGTGCGGCTTTCAGGGCCGTCTCTACGGCCTCTGTTCCGGAGTTCATCAATAAGGCCATGCCGTATCCGGTCAATTCGTGCAGATCGCGCAATAGCAACGGAAGCTGATCGTTGCGAAAGGCGCGCGATGTCAGTGTCACCTTCTGAGCCTGCTCTACCAGGGCGCGGAAGATCGCTGGATGGCAATGTCCCTGATTTACGGCCGAATAGGCTGACAGAAAGTCGAGGTAACGTTTGCCCTCCACATCTGTGACCCATGCTCCTTCTGCCCGTTCGATGACAACATCCAGCGGATGATAGTTGTGCGCTCCGAACTCATCCTCCAGCGCAATCAATTCCTGCGCACGGTTATTCTCTTCAGGAAGAGGATGCAGCTCCGGCGTCAATTTCATCACAAGACACTTGGCCGCTCCACCGGCTTTCAGAAATTCACTCAGATCTGTTTGAATCACGTCGAAGCCTCTTGCGCGAAGCTCTGCCTCCAAGTTGTCGCTTACGTGGTGTAAGACGATCGTGCGTCCAATGTTCACTGCATTGCAGGCAAATTGCAGAGCGTCCATTTCATCGACCGCAATGCACTGGCCGGGTGAATAGAACTCGTGGATCTTCCGCAAGGATGCAGCGTCGAACGCTGCCGGGTAGTAGAGCAGGGAGCCATCTTCAAGTGGAGCAAAGCAGGTATCCAAGTGGTAAAAGCGGTCATCGACGAGATGCAGTCCCTCCACTTCGATATCCCATAGATCAGCTAGAACTGAATGGCTTGCTTGCGCGGTACGTCTTCCAAAACCCACCCATAGACGGGTTCCATCACTGGAAAAAAGAGCATCGCCTTCCCCTTCGAACGGCCTGTCACGTGGCAAATCGACGATACGGTACCCAGCGGCGCTAAAGAACTCACGAAAGTATTGCTCTTCGCCCTGCCGCTCCACATGAGAGAAGCTGCTGAGTGCGACTGTTCCTTCATGCGCCAGGCCGGCATTTGCGGTAAACACCATGTCCGGCCAACCTGGTACTGGATCAATCAGTACGAGAGGGGCAAGCTGCGAAAGAATATCTCGCAACCGGTTCCATTGTTCTGTCGCGCGGACCCGGGAAGAACTCCCCAGGTTTCCACTCATCCAGGGATTGATGACGTAATTCACCTCATATTGCAGCGGTCGGCACATGAGGAGTGTCGGGGTTGTAACACGTTCACGTGTATAGATCTCTTCAGCAGGAAGCAGTTCAACGCTCATGACCATCACTCTCCAAGGCTGATGGAGAATGGCATGTGACCCTTTCAAAGGTCAATGAGAATGATTATCCGCTGTAACGTGAATAGATATTCACTAACGAAGGGCAGAACCGGTCACGCGGAAATGAAACTGCTGCCGGATGGCCTCGCTCTGCTGTGCCGGTGCCTCTTCGAGTTGCACTCTTTGCGAATGAAGCTGCTCTCGCAGAGCAGAATCGGAAAGATGGACCAGGTTGATATCGACATTGAGCAAAACGCTGCTTATCGATGCGCGCAACAACAACGCACCCGCGACGACATCGCTTAACACACGGTCGTCCGACAACTTCGTGGCGGTATCGGCGACTGCCACGCAGGTGCACATCTCACGGGCTGCTTCCAGCGGAATGCGTATGGCGTCGAGCAGGGCGGTGTTCATAGCCAGGGCTCGGGCTTGCGTCTCGTCTTCTGTGATGTGAGGCATCGCGCGGGCTCTCAGGTATGTTTGGAACGTATTCGCGTCCGCGTCCGCAAAGGCTCCCAGGCGTTTCATCGATATCCCAAGGCTGTTCTTCGCTTCCAACAGAGTTTGATGACGAGGCGACTCTGCATCCTCATGCCGTATGGAAATCGCAATGCCTTTTGAGATCAGTGCCAACCCGAAGACAGCGGACACAACCGAGACAGAGCCGCCACCCGGGGTCGGTTTCACTGACGCTACAAGATCTCGCATCTCTGCCAGGTTCAGATCCCAGAACGATGCTCCGTCGCTATTTGTCATATCTGCTTTACCAGCCACAATCGAAAGTTGAGATACTGCAGGCCGTGAAAGATCATGCACCTGTCTTTCCCGTCCTCGGCAGTGTCGAACGGCGTGAGCCGGTCGACAATCGGCTCAACAGATGAGCATCTTCCTCTCGCGCGATTGGAGTTGAAAGCACGAGGCTTGTTGTTGGCATTCCGTAGGGTAAGAGTTTTTCAATCAACGTCTCTAATTCAGAAGTCGATGCCAGGATGACTTTGAGCAGAAACGCATCCGATCCGGTCAGGTGATGACACTCCTGGACCGAATCCAGGCTGTTTAAGAACTTCAAGAACGGCCTGTACCGCTGACCATCGCAGGTCAATCGGATAAACGCCGTGATGGTCAGGCCCAAAGCCTGCAGATTGATCTTGGCCCGATACCCCTGGATAAACCCAAGGCTCTCGAGCTGTTTGACCCTCTCGTTCGCGGCCGATGGCGACAGGCCCACCATCCGGCCTAGCTCCGCGAAGGGAAGCCGGGCGTCTTTTGCCAATTCAAAAAGGATGCTCTTGTCGATCGAATCCAGGCCGTCGATTTTCATCAGGTCACTTTCTGCGATCAAGTGTATATCTTCGGCTATGAAAGTGGATTCAACTGAAATTTTCTATTTCTAAAGTGGATTCAACGAAAATGTCGCCCCTTTTCCGATCTCTGCTTATTTGAGGACCGCCGAAGATTGCTTAGTATTCGTTCATGATTCAGTTGGACGGTCGGAGTTTGACAGTTGAAGACGTTGTCGCCGTGGCTTGCGGCCAGGGACGGGTTGAGATTTCACCCGCCGCCATGGCTGCCATGATCGCTTCACGCAGGTCGGTGGAGGCGGCGATGTCCGGGAACCAGCCTGTCTATGCGCTTAATACCGGGGTGGGTCTGCTGGCCAACATTCGCCTCGACGAAGACGAGTTGGAGCAGATGCAGATCAATCTCGTCCGGTCTCACTGCTGCGGGGTCGGTGAGCCACTGTTCAGAGATGTCGTTCGCGGGATGATGCTGATTCGGGCGAACGTTCTTGCTAAAGGCTTGTCGGGCATTCGTCCCGTCGTCGCCGAACGGATCTGCGATCTGCTCAACCATGACATTACTCCGGTCGTTCCATCGCGTGGAAGCGTCGGCGCGAGTGGCGATCTTGCTCCTCTTGCGCATATGGCGCTCGTGCTGATCGGCGAGGGATCAGCTGAATATCGCGGCGAGGTTCTTCCTGCGGTGGAGTGTCTGGAGCGGGCCGGATTGGATCCGATCAAACTCCTTGCGAAAGAAGGGATATCGCTCCTCAATGGAACCCAGGCCATGTTGTCGATTGGCTGTCTCGAACTGGTTCGTTTGGAAGCTCTCTTCTACTCTGCGCAAACAGCAGCCGCATTCAGCATGGAAGCGTTGGGCGGCACTCCCGTCGCGCTGGATGCGCGGCTGCACGACGCCCGGCCGCACGCAGGCCAGAGGCTAAGCGCGCAGCATCTACTGGCTCTCCTGGAGGACAGCCCGATACGAAGGACCCAGGGAACCCGCGGAGCGCGGATACAGGATGCGTACTGTCTGCGGTGCATCCCGCAAGTGCATGGAGCCGCATGGGACACGTTCGCAGAGGCGCGCCGGGTGTTTACGATTGAGTTGAATGCCGCTACCGACAACCCCCTGGTCTTCGTGAACGAGAGGGACCCGGAACTGCCGAGCCAGATCGTATCGGGAGGGAACTTTCATGGAGCTCCGCTAGCTTTGGCACTCGACTATCTCGCCATTGCGATCTATCAACTGGCGGGGATCTCGGAACGGCGTACGGAGCGATTGCTCAATCCAACGTTGAATGAGGAACTGCCTGCGTTCCTCGCGGATCGTCCGGGGGTCGAGTCGGGCCTGATGATGGCCCAGGTGACCGCCGCAGCCTTGGTGGCAGAGATGCGAGTGCTGGCCGGACCGGCCTCTGTCGGGTCGATCCCGACCAGCGGCAATCAGGAGGACTTCGTGAGTATGGGAATGACCTCAGCCCTCAAGTTGCAGCAGAGCGCGCGTCTGGCGGAGATGGTGGTTGCGATCGAGGTCCTCGCCGCGACGCGGGCATTGGACTTTCGACGGCAGAGGACGACGCCGGTCCTCGAAGCCGCGAAGGCCGCGTTTCGAGAGAGTGTTCCAGCGTGGAAGGAAGATCAGGTTTTGTCAGGGCCCATGCAGGGTGCCGCCGACTTCCTTGCAGCAGATGGGTTTCGTACCCGCAGCCGTTCACTCGTGGAGGTTCACTAATGGCTGGCGACCTGGTTCCGGGCTACGTTCCGATTAAGGCGCCGCGCGGCAACACGCGCACGGCCAAGGGCTGGATTCAGGAAGCCGCCAAGCGGATGCTGATGAACAATCTCGACTCAGAGGTTGCCGAGAAGCCCGAAGAACTGATCGTCTATGGCGGCCGCGGCAAGGCCGCTCGTAATTGGGAGTGTTATCACAAGATCATCGAGACGCTCGACCGGCTGGAGAATAACCAGACGTTGCTGATTCAGTCGGGCAAGCCTGTTGGGGTTGTGGAGACCCATCGGCTCGCTCCGCGCGTCTTGATTGCAAACTCCAACCTTGTACCCCGATGGGCGAACTGGGAAGAGTTCGACCGGCTCGATCGAGCCGGATTGATGATGTACGGGCAGATGACTGCGGGGTCGTGGATCTATATCGGGACACAGGGCATTCTGCAGGGTACCTACGAGACCTTCAAGAGCGCGGCCAGGCAGCACTTCAACAACACCCTCGCTGGCACTATCACGGTCACAGCCGGCCTCGGCGGCATGGGCGGAGCCCAGCCGCTGGCGGTGAAGCTGGCGGGTGGTGTGAGCCTCTGTATTGAAGTGGACGCCAGCCGCATTGAGCGGCGTTTGAAGACCCGCTATCTGGACCGTGCCACGACGTCTCTCACCGAGGCCATCGCTCTGGCGTGTGACGCGAAGAAGAGCCGCACGGCCCTTTCGATAGGGCTTCAGGGCAACGCGGCGGAGATTTTGCCGAAGATGGTGCAGATGGGATTCACCCCTGACCTGGTTACCGACCAGACCAGTGCTCACGACCCGATGTGGGGCTATCTTCCGCCTACCCGGGCTGACGAGGACGTGAACACGCTGCGGGAACAGAACCCGAAGCTCTATGCTGAGCGGGTGAACGTAGCTATCGTCAACCATGTCGGCGCGATTCTCGCGATGCAGAAGAGGGGCACCATAGCCTTTGATTACGGGAATAATCTGCGAGCCCAGGCAAAACTCGCCGGTGTGGACGACGCTTTCTCGTATCCAGGCTTCGTCCCTGCCTTCATCCGGGATTCCTTCTGCGAAGGGCGGGGTCCGTTCCGGTGGGTTGCGCTCTCCGGCGATCCCGCCGATATTGCCAAGACCGACGAAGCACTGCTTAAGCTCTTTCCCGACGATGTGCGGCTCCAGGAGTGGTTGCGATTCGCTTCCGGGCAGGTCGCCTTTCAGGGATTGCCGGCGCGCATCTGCTGGCTCGGTTACCGCGAACGCGATCGGGCCGGGCTGCTCTTCAATAAGATGGTGCGCGAGGGTACTATCTCCGCGCCGATCGTCATTGGCAGAGATCATCTGGATGCGGGTTCCGTCGCCAGTCCTTATCGAGAGACAGAAGCCATGCTCGACGGGTCGGACGCCGTCTCGGATTGGGCGTTGCTCAACTTCGCAACCGGAATCGCCAGTGGCGCCGGGTGGATGAGCTTTCATCATGGCGGCGGTGTCGGCATGGGCTACAGCCAGCACGCCGGACTTGTCGCTGTCGCTGACGGAAGCGACGAAGCTGAGGAGCGGTTGCGTCTCTGTCTGACAAACGATCCGGGGCTGGGCGTCATTCGTCACGCCGACGCAGGATATGAGAAGGCCCAGCGCATTGCAGGGGAGCGGGGCCTCGATATGCCGAGTATGCGACCCACGCCAGGGGCGAGATGAACGTCGAAACCCTCATCACCGGTATCACGCAGGTGGTCTCGGCACAGGGGCCAGGGCCCAGGCGCGGAGTTGCCATGAGCGATGTCGTCTGCATCGAGAACGCGGCGTTGGCCATCGATCAAGGGCGTTTTGTATGGGTAGGGCGCGCCGAGGACTGGCATGGCCAGGCGGCTTCGGTCGTCGACCTGGGCGGTCGTGCCGTCGTGCCCGGCCTGGTCGATCCTCATACCCATGCTGTCTGGGCCGGTGACCGGCTTGCGGACTTCGCGCTGCGGACCTCCGGTTCGTCCTACGAGGAGATTCTTGCTGGCGGCGGCGGAATTCGCAGCACGATCGGCGCAACACAAAGTGCAACGCAAGAGAAACTGGTGGCTCTTGCGTTTCCACGCCTGCTCGCCCTGATGGAATCGGGAGCGACAGTCATAGAGGTCAAATCCGGCTACGGCTTCACCCCATCCGCTGAGATCAAAATGCTGGAAGCGATTCGCCAGTTGCAAGCGAAGCTTTCAGTTCGGCTCGTTCCGACGCTGCTCATCCATATTCCGCCGCCGGAGGCTCACAAGCGCCTCTCTTACCTCGACCAGATCACCAGCGAACTCATCCCAGAGGTAGCAAACACGGCCTTAGCGAGCGCTGTAGACATCTTCGTGGATCGCGAGGCGTGGCAGGCTGACGAAGCAGAGAGGGTACTCTCCTGCGCGCTCTTGAATGGCCTCGCCATCAAGATGCACGCTGAGCAATTCCACTCCATCGGTGGGCTTGAGCTTGCTCTGGAGCTGGGGGCCCTAAGCGTCGACCATCTGGAGGTCTGCCGTTCAGATCAGTATCCGCAGCTGGCTGCGAGCAACACCCTGGCAACGCTGCTTCCTGGAGTCACTCTTCATCTCGGGATTCCAAGTGCGCCGGGACGTGGTCTGATCGACGCCGGGGTGGCTGTTGCAGTCGGGACGGATCTAAACCCCGGGTCAAGTCCGCTCTTCTCGATCTCGGCAGCACTCGCGCTTGCGGTGCGGCTGAACGGTCTCTCGGCCGAGGAGGCTTTGGTTGCAGGAACGGTCAACGCGGCGGCAGCTCTCGGGTTAGAGAATGCAGGACGAATCGAGGCTGGCCTGCCCGCGGACTTCGTTGTGCTGAAAGGACGTGATTGGCGGGAGTTGGTCTATCTTCTTGGATCGAATCCGGTGGAGGAAGTTTGGATCGCAGGATCAAAAGCGAGGACGAACGCTGCACAACGGATGGAGGGACCGAAATGACGACGCGCTACAATCCGGCTCTTCTGTTCGACTCCGGCACGTTCAAGTCAGGCTTGAGTCTTTGCGTCGGTTCGAATGGAAAGATCGACACCGCTACGGCGGTCGACCGCTCTCCTTTAGCCGTCGTCGAGCTGAAGAATAAGGCCGTCCTCCCCGGGTTTGTGAATGTTCACTCGCACGCCTTTCAAAGACTGATTCGCGGCAAGTCCGAATCGCGTGTGACAAGCGGCAAAGATTTCTGGTCGTGGCGCGGCACGATGTATCACGCTGCCGCCAGCCTCTCGCCGCAGGATGTCTATGACGTGGCGCGCATGGCCTTTCTGGAGATGGTCAAAGCGGGAACGACAACCGTTGGAGAGTTCCACTATCTCCACACGGCGCCGGACGGAACCCCGTACGAAGATCCGAATCTTCTGGGCCGGCAGGTTATCGACGCTGCCCGCTCCGTTGGGATACGCATTGTCCTGTTGCGTTCCGCGTACCTCCGTTCCGGCTTTGAACTGTCACCCGATCCCGGCCAGACACGCTTCTTTGAGACGGCGTCCGACTTCTGCAGGAATGCAGAGGCCTTGATCGGCACATACTCCCACGACCCTCACGGCGTCCGATTCGGGATCGCGCCGCACAGCGTTCGCGCGGTGCCCCTGGACGCTCTCCATCCAATTGTTGCCTGGGCTCGCTCGAAAGATCTGCCGGTTCATATGCACGTCGCCGAGCAGCTTGCTGAGAATGCAGCCTGTGTGCGCGAGTATGGAAGGACGCCGCTCGCGCTGTTACACGACGAAAAGTTACTCGGGCCAGATTTCACGGCTGTTCACGCGATTCATATCACAGACGAAGAGATCGCTATGCTGGCGGAGGCCCAGGGCACCATCTGCTCTTGCCCGACGACAGAGAGGAATCTTGGCGACGGCATTCTTGCAGCGGACAGCGCGATGCGGGCCGGCATCCGCATTGCGCTTGGTTCAGATAGTCAGGCGCAGATAGACCCTTTGGAGGATGCTCGCCAACTCGATTACCACCTGCGCCTGATGCAGCAGCAGCGGGCCATTCTCGATCAGATCGGGGGGCAGTCCCTGTCCGCCCGGCTCTTTGCTTGTGCGACTGTCAACGGGGCACGATCTCTCGGTCTCGACAGCGGGTCATTCACTCAGGATTCTTCCGCGGACTTCGTCACGGTGGACCTGAACGATCTATCCATCGCAGGTCACACCGGCGAGGACCTTCTGCAGATTCTCATGTTTGGCCTCAATCGATCGGCGATCAAGGATGTCTTCGTCAGTGGCAAACAAATCCTGAGAGATGGAAAGCATGCGCTGGAGGAGGAGATCGTCGCTCGCTACCAGGAGGTCCATCGCAGAGTTTGGAAGGACACACTGGGCTTTGGGGTCGCGAGATGACTGCAGCAGACTATCTTCTCGACCTCATCCGAATCCGGTCTGTATCGGCATCGAGCAATCGCGCCGTTGTGGACTACGCCCGGAACGTGCTGCATCAGGCAGGTTGGAGTACACGCGAACTCGCCTACATCGACGCGAACGCTGTCGAGAAGGTCAATTTGATCGCAGCCCCGCCCCGGCAGGATGTCTCGGCTCGATCGGTTGACCTTGCCTTCGTATGTCATACCGACACGGTCCCGTTTTCATCCTCGTGGGCGGGGGCGCTCGAGCCCTTCGCCGACGAAGAGCATATCTACGGTTGCGGGGCGTGCGATGTGAAAGGGTTCCTCGCGTGCCTGTTGCAGGCAGCCGCATTGCAGCCTCACGGCGATTGGGCGGAAGGGGTACGAATTGTCCTGACGGCAGATGAAGAGATCGGCTGCGTCGGGGCCAAGGATCTGCTTGCACAGGACGCCATCAGGCCCAGGCGCCTGGTCATCGGAGAGCCGACATCGCTGCATGCCGCCCGCGCCGGAAAGGGCTATTGTCTCTCCGAGGTTGTGGTGCAGGGAATCGAAGCCCACAGCGCACACCCCGAGCAGGGAGCCTCCGCGATCTTTGCGGCTAGCAGGATGATTCGATCGATTGAAGAGCTTGCCGTGCAGTTGAGAGCGCAGACGCATGACCTCTTTCACCCCGCTTATACCACCGTTAACGTTGGGACCGTCGAAGGTGGGACAGCGAAGAACATCATCGCCGGTGAGTGCAGGTTTCTGGTCGAATGGCGGCCTGTTCCAGGGCTTGACCCCGAATTCATCCCCGCAGCCTTGCAAAGCTACGCGGAGGCTCTTCAGCAAAGAGATTCCCGAATCCGATGCACGATTCACTCACTTCGTCAGCAGGCTGGCTTCGAGACGGCTGAAATATCTACGCTGGTGCAAACGCTCGTTGAGAAGACGGGACAGGCGCCGGCTTCCATCCCTTTTGGCTCTGAGGCAAGCGTGTTCGCGCCCATTGCGGAAGAGACAGTCGTCTTTGGACCGGGGGATATGCAAACGGCTCATAGTGACAGGGAGCGTGTTCCTGTGGCCGAATTGGAGAAGACCGTCGCCGTATTGAAGAGCCTGATGTTCCCTAAGAATCCTGTCTAAAAACTAGGAGCAGCCTGATCCTCCCATCATGCCATCGAACGGCAGTCCTGCGGGTTTTTGCATCACCGGCCATACAAAAGCTACCCCTCCAGGGTTCCTGCGGTATGGATGCGACTTTCAGTCAAGTCCAGTTCGTATTGAAGTGCTCGCAACGCTTCTTCGCTGATCTGTCCATCATCACGCAAACGAATAAGAGCGTTCCGCTCAACCTGAAGCACATCCATCATGGCCGCTTTCCGATCAGAGTAGCCGACATTGCCAACCGAGGCCTCTTCACTTTCCGGCGGAAGGGAATCAAGTCTTTTTTGATACATAGCGATGATTTCGCTGAACATGGCCGACTGATCCTTTTTCTTGACGCGTCTGCGGCTTAGGTGCGCTACTGCCTCTCTCAGGAGCACTCGCCGAGCTTCCTGCTCTTCCTTGTGGGAAGAGGGCGCACCGCACAGTCCCAGCAGCCGGATTAACGAGGGCATCGTCAACCCTTGAATCACAAGAGTGGCAAAGATCAGACAGAATGCCAAATAGATAATCATGCTCCGCTGTGGCAGCGTATAGGGCAACGAGACTGCTGCGGCCAGAGAGAGCACTCCCCGCATCCCTCCCCAACCAATGATGAAGGTAGCTCCAGGAGACGGAGGCTCAACCTTGATTTTCTGTGCCCACCGCTGCAATGCATATGAAACGTAGGTTTCTCCGAAGACCCAGAGCATTCGGATAGCGATCATGGCTAAGCTAAAGCCGATGCCATATCGAAGCAGTACGGAATGACTCATTCCGTGGATCTGCCCCATGACATAGGGCAACTGAAGACCGATCAAAACAAAGACAATGCCGTTCAAGATGAAAGTTAACGCATCCCAGACCGCTGCTGCCTGCAGTCTCACGCCAGGAGACATATAGGTAACGCTTTTCCGGCTCATGTACATGCTGCATGCAATTACCGCGATGACACCGGACACCCTCATCCGTGCTCCCAACAGGTACGTCGCATACGGAACCAGGATGCTGATGATGATCTCAATGCCGCCGTCATCGACCCACGTCTCAAACCACGCTACGATTGCACCGACCGCCAGGCCAATGAGTACGCCTCCTCCAATCAGGAAAAATAATCGTCCCACTGTCTCGATGGGGGACGGAGTTCTTCCCGTCGCAAGAAGGAGCAGGCCGAATTGCAGGGCGACAAGGCCTGTGCCATCGTTTACAAGACTCTCGGCTTCCAAAATCTCGACGATCGATGGGGGGATGCCGAGGCGACGAGCGATCGATGTAGCAGCGATAGCGTCGGTTGCAGCCACTACCGCCCCGAGAAGCACGGCCGATCGCCAATCGAATCCCGGCAGGATTTTTCCCGCCGCCATTGCCAGCCCCAGGATTGTGAAAAAGACCAGACCCACGGCTAGCTTCGCAATACTCGAAAAATTCCTTTGGAATTCGCGCCAGGAAAGCGTCCAGGCTGCAGCGTGAAGCAGGGGGGGAAGAAAAACCAGGAACACAATGTCCGGATCTAGATCGATGCGCGGCATTCCAGGCACAAACCCAAGCAATAATCCGGCAGTGACCAACAAAATTGGATACGGGATCTTTAGCCTGCGCGCCAGGGCGGCAAACATGGCGACAAAGACCAGGAGCAGAAGAACTACGGTCTCAACAGACTGTACTCCGCCGCCGGGCGTCACGAGTGCTCTCCGGGAAGCGCCGCGAAGGAGCATTTTTCGAGATCGTAAGGCAGACGGGACATTCCCTATTATCTCGCGCAAGCGCAATACTGCCGCGGGATCGTCCCTTCAATGCGGCCGAGTCGGCAGTCACAATCCTTCAGCGTGGAGCGGCTTCCGTTCGACTGGTCTTCTTCTTTCGCAGTGCTCTGGAAGGAAGGATACGGGCCTCGGTCGATGTTCCCTTTAACGTGTCAGGTACATCGTGGTCGAGGTCTGGGCTTCCGTTTGACGAAGTCAATGACTCGCGCGCCTTCTGCATCTCCTCGGTCACTCGGTCGAGAATCCTCAGTACTGTCAGCCCGTCTTCACCGGCGAAGCAGTCGTATAACAGTTTTCTCAGGTGCCGGGCCTCAGCAGCGAGCTTCTGGGTCAATTTCTCACCCCGCGCCGTCAGGTGGATGAGCTTTGCTCTGCCGTCCGTCGGAGACGCTTTTCTCCGAAGAAGGACCCTCTTTTCGAGGAGGGTCACCATCGCTGTAATGGTGTTGGGTTCGGCGAACATCGCATCGCCCAGATCCGCCTGTCTTATACCGGGGTCCCGATAGACCGTCAGCAGCAGGCTATATTGGTCGGAAGTTAATCCGTAGGGACTAAGAAGGCTGTCTCCGAATCGGGAGATGGACAGAAACGCCCGTCTCAGGCGTTGAGGAATATGCAATTGGGTCTGCGCCGGAGCCTCGGTTGCAGACTGCGGCTCAATCATCTCACGGTTCACGAATTGGTATTGTCCCTTTGAATTCGCGGGGGCAGGTGAAAGCGGGGCCACGGCCCAATTCCAGAAATAGATCACGGAGATGGAGGCACAAACCTCGTTCCAACTCGCGCTCCTGCGTACTAGAGGTCAGCGTCAGGAAATCGAAGTTGTATGGATCTTTGAGCGTCCGGTTGAGAGCGATCTATTGCTGGAGAAGCAGCAGCCATTCTCCAGCGTCAGGCTTTTCGATTATGGTGCCTGCCTGTCCTGAGATGGTGGCAGCTTCTTTCGATGTTCCCGTCCTGGGGTTGAACCAGAGGCCATGATAGGAGGGGTGGGGAAGAACCTTTGCGAGGGTGAGGTTGCTTCCGGAACGTGCATCGATTAGCACCGGATCGTTCGCCCCTCCGGCCAGGACCCAGTTGTGGGTTGCATCGGACACCGGGCCATCGACCGGCCCCAACTTCATCAACGCAGTTGCCAGATGGTCGTGGATGAATTGATCGATCATGGCATCTGAGGGATTGTCTTTGTAGAGGGATGTGCGGCCACGGAGAGACGACTGTGAGGCCGCGCCACCCATGAGGATCGGCAGAGGTCCAGCGCCGCTTTCCATCGGCACAAACGCTATGTGGGGATAGCGATCGCGGTACTCGCGAACCTGTTTGTAGACCAGCTCCGGCGTTGTCGGTGGAGGCGTGTCGGTGTAGCCCGGGAACTGCTTGCTGATGAGTTCGCGGAAGGCGTGATTCTCGCCGGCCTTTGGAGCGAATAGCGTGCCGTCCGGCTCGTAGATCCAGTAGCGCATGTCGACGACCGCGATCTGCTTTGAGCGCACAGGGTCGGTGAGGATCGCGTCTGTCGTCTGTTTGCTGGTGGTCAGCGCAATGCGGACGTGGCGGTGGTGCTGCTTCTCCCACTCGGCTACGGTGTCTTGAAAGAACTGCTCGAACTCCAATGGTCCGGCATACTGATACGCCGCGCCGAAGATCATATTCGGCATGTCGCCCAGCTCGTCGAGCACGTGGAGGATGTAGTCGTGGTGCAGCTTCCGCAGCGGGGCATAGCTGACGCTGAAGAACTCGTTGCCGACGTCGAGTCTCGTCCCTCCCGGATGGTAGGGCGGCGGCTCGGGCAGGCCCGTGTCGTTGATGTTGTTCGCGGGACGCCAGGGGAAGTCAGCCCAGTGGGGGCCGATCTCAAGTACGTTGTGATCGTTGTAGAGGTCGAAGTAGACGATGAGGCCCTGTTGGGCGGCGAGCTTCGCGAACTCGCGGTGCCGTTCGAAGTACCAGGGGTTGTAGTGGGAGACATCGAAGAGGCTCAGGCCATCCCACCCTGTGCCTTTGCCGCTGCGGGCCCACGGCATCTCAAAGAACGGTGCCCAGACGTTGCCGTCTGGCTCATGGTCGATCATGTGCGCGTCGCGACGGTGTTCATACCAGAGCCCCGGCCCCACTTGCAGGAAGATCACTCCTTTCTCTTTCAGACGTGCCGCGAACTCTGGGAGATCTTCGATCAGGCCTGGGCCGACCTGTCCCGGCATGAAGCGAGTGATGCTCGAGCCTGTGGTCATGACCGCAGTGGCTGGCGAGGTGTCGCCCTTCCACCAGGCTTCGCCTTGCGATTCTCCCCAGGCCACCTGGCCGTCCATCACAAAGCGTCCGTTGACGATGGAGAAGGGATGTTCGGTGGGTTCTTGGGTGGCTGCACGACGTTCAGCTTTGAAGAGAGGCGGCGTGCTCTTGTCCTCTGGCATGGGGCCGGCGGAGGTTGTTATGCTGCGTGCTGCTAGCTCTGCCTGATAGAGCGGCTGCTCGGAATGTATCGCAAAGTTTGGCGCTTCAGGCGGTCCTTTGGCTTCTGCGGATTTTGCCGTTACGTTCCAGAGCACGGAGTTGGCTGCGGTCCATCCAGCGCCCTGCGCGCGGGTCTGGTCGAGGATCAGTTGAACGCTTGCATCGGGGACATGCACGTTCTCGTAGAGCACGCCCGAGGCCCAGCCTTCGAACGCACCGCTGGCTCCCAGCGAGCCTGAGGCTTCGCAGTCGAGAAAGACATTGGGGCCTGCGGCCAGCAGGCCGGTGGCGAAGTCGTTCATGCCTGCCTCGCTGTGGCAGCGCTCGACCAGTACCTGCTGTCCGTAGACTACGAAGGCCTGGCGGCGATACCCGCCGACCTCGGAGATGGGCGCTTCAAAGCGGCAGTCCGCGATGGTGATACGCCGAGCGCGTAGGCCGGTTCGTACGGCGGAGGCGACGAAGTGCCGTGCTGTAACTTGTCTTACCCAGCCATCTTCGACATGATCGAGTGCGATCGCGATCCAGGAGTGTTCTTCGTCTTTTGGAAAGTGTGTGTCATAGGCCGAGTCGAGCGTGAGAGCTTCGATGCCGATGTGCTGCGGTGTTTCGTTTGTGCGCACTGCGGCGATGGTGCCGCCGCCGTATCGCTTTTCGAGGGCCGTCGTGATGGGTGCGTCGATCTCGATCCTGCCGCTTGCGGCATCGACGGCTGTAACGGTTCTGTCCCAGACCAGATCATGCGATCCGGGATGCCAGTCGAGACGCGCATTGGCGAAGGTTCCCGGCAGGCCCGTCATGCCCAGCGATTTGATCCACTCGATGGTGCTTGGCCGACGCACAACGATGTGTGTTCCGACGGGAAAGGCAGAGGTGTCGGCGACCTTGAAGGAGCGGGCTCCGGTTGGAACGGTATCGTCGGTGATTGCTACGGGATCGCCGATCTCTGGATTGGTCTGGCCGCCGACTTCAATCAGTGTTCGGCGATTGTTGCCTGTCGCCAGGAGGATTGTCTTCGATCCTCGGCCCCGGAGTACGATGCCGCTGGCGCGCAGGTGCAGTTGCCCTGCGACGAGGTACTGTCCCGCTTCGAGAAGGATGGCGCCGCGAAAGCCGTTGGCTTGTATCGGCAGTGCGGATACGTGATCGATCGCCGATTGCAGCAGGGCTGTGTCGTCCTTGCCGCTGGGCTTTACGGCAAGCACCGCTGCGACAGAGGGAATCGGCTTGCCAGCTTCGAATCCCGCGAAAGAGAAGTCGATGGAGAGGGGGTTCTTTGTCGCCTGGGCTGCAGCAATGCAGCATCCACTTGCTAGAAGCGCGCCGACGAGTACTTGTCTAAGGCTCACAACCATTCCAATCTGTGAATCAAAATGACTCACTGTTGAGGGAAGGGAACAAACTTGTCCGTGCAGGAGACTGCAGAACCTTGTCCAGCTTTGCCCCCGATCGTTGAGTCCGTGCCGTTCGCAAGCTGGAGATTGACCGGGCCTGGGCCAAGGTACAGGTCAGCGTGGCTGATGACGTACTGATACGGCAGAGCATCTGTCAGCAGCACATCGTCGAGGTTCGCTCCGATGCGATAGTCCGTGGCGTAGCCGTTGAAGGAGATCTTGCCTCCGCCCGACACACGAACATGGTGCAGCGTAACGTCGCGCATGCTCGGAGGGGAGTTGCCCTTCAACGTTCCGGCGGCGGAATAAGCGGTGTCGAGCGTAATGGGATTGCGGGAGTTGCGCACGCAGACGTCGTCATACACGACGTCATGCACCAGGCCACCGCGTGAGCCGTTCGACTTGATGCGAATGCCGTTGTCGGGGCCGTCCAGCGAGAGGTCGAAGACGCGAACCTGGCTGACGCCGCCATTGGTCTCGCTGCCGATGGACATGCCGTGTCCCCAGTAGAAGTGATTGTGGCTGACGGTCATATTGGTCAGGCCGCCGGTCCCGCCTTTGATCGCGATGTTGTCGTCGCCGGCGCGGATGTAGCTATGGGTAATGGTGATGTTCTTTGCGCCGTCGCCAGGGTCGACGCCGTCGGTGTTGGGAGCGTTGCGTTGTGGCGTGTCGATCTTCAAGCCCCACGCGGTGAAGCCGTCACCGTGGTTGTAGACGACATGGAAGTTGGGCGAGTTCTTCAGCGTGATGCGATAGAGCGTGAAGTTGTCGGCGCTGTCGGTGAAGATCAGCCGAAAACATTGTTGGTGGCCTGTCTTTCCGGCCTGGGCTGCGAGGCCCCACCAGGTAATGTCCTTGCCGAGGATCTGCTCTTCGCCTCGTCCATCGATGGTGCCATCGCCCATCACACCCGCTCCTGATACATGCTTGGCAGAGATCAGCGGCTTGCATCCGCCGCGTGTTTCGCTCAGGATTCCGCAACTACCGGGTGAGGTCTCAAAGGCTGCGGCATCGCGTGACGCGAAGAGGGTTACTCCCTTGTCGACGATCAGCGTTACGCCTTCGCGTAGTTCGAGAGGGCCGCTGAGGAAGGCGTTCGCTTTGCCATGTGTGTGTAGGACGACTCCATGGCCTTTTGTGCAGGTATCAAGGGCCTTCTGGATTCTTACGGTGTCGAGTTTGTTTTCGTCTTCTGCGGCTAGTGAGTGGCCGCTTGTGTTGAGCTGCGCGTCGAGTGAGGCACAGGCTGGAGGCAGCGTTGGCTCTGTGACAGTGCGGGTATCCTGCGCGATGAGAAGGCTTGAGGATGAGAGGGCCAGTAGGCAAAGAGCGAGATATGCCCGGTTGGGGAGCGTTCTGGGGAATTTGGGGGGATTTTGGCTTTTGCGGTTGCGGAGGACCTGCGACAGGCTCTTACTGACGGTGCCTGTCTGACAGGATATGCCTATTTGACCAGGACACTTCTTCGAGCTGAAAGGCTTTGTCGCTAGGAGAATATTGGATAATCTCATCGCAAGCTTTGTTACACAGTCTGACTAGTCCCGTCAACTGATTGGTATGACCAATCGGTCGTGGTGCCTGACAGGGGATGGTGAGCTGTGACGTTTGTGGTGGCGCCTGGCGAAGAACGGGAGGAAGCAGATTCGCTCCCCTTCGGCTACGCTCAGGGTCGGAATGACAAGCCAGAGAAGCAAGAGCAAAGACAACAGCAAGAGCTAAGGCAAGGACGTTTAGCTATCCTTGCGATAGAGAAGGTTGCGCATGGCTTGCCTGCGGGCTTCGTTGGCCTCGCTGATGGACTTGCGTTCGTCGGCGTCCATGCGGCGTTTGCCGCCGGACTCCATGGCTTCGGGGGTGCTGCACTGGGGGCAGCGATTGGCGAAGCCGGGTTTGTCCGGTTTCAACTCGAACTCTTCGGAGCAGACGATGCAGGTTTTGATCGGGAAAGGCATTGCGCTGTTCCCATGATACGTCTGTAGCTGGCTTCGCTCAAGGTGTTGCGCCAGGGCTGAGGGGCGTCGTTTTACTTTTAAGAGCAGGTACGGAAGGCTATTGACGCAATGACGATCTCGAATCTTTTGCCGTTTGGCGTGGTCTCCGTGCAACAGGAGGAGGGTTTCAGCGGCACTCTTTCGCCGGAGGAGGAAAAGGCGCTCGGCAGTGCCGTGCTTAAGCGGCGCATGGAGTTTACCGCTGGAAGAACCTGCGCTCGCAGCGCTTTGGAGCGGCTGGGAACTCCGGTCTCTTCGCTGTTGCGGGGGCCGGCGAGGGAGCCGCTCTGGCCCTCCGGTGTCGTTGGCAGCATTACGCACTGCGAAGGCTATTGCGCTGCTGCAGTCGCCTATCAGGAGAGGTTCGCAGGTATCGGCATCGATGCCGAAGTGAATGAGCCGCTGCCTGAGGGCACCCTGGCGCTGGTGGCTCGTCCGGAGGAGCTGGAGCGTTTGGGGAGGCTTCCTGCAGGCTCTCTTTGCTGGGATCGGCTGCTCTTCAGCATCAAGGAGAGTGTCTACAAGACCTGGTACCCGCTCACGAAATCCTGGCTTGGCTTTGAAGAGGCCTCCGTCACGATCGATTCTGATCGACAGACCTTCCAGGTTGATCTGCTCATAAGTAACTATCCCGAAATTTTCTCCCACCTTCGTGGCCGGTATCTAGTGGAGGGAAGGCATATTTTGACGGCCATCGTTCTTGCAGGCGGAGCGTCTTCGGGGAATCTTCAGGAGCCTGTGTTCCGAGGTTGATTCCGGGCCTGATGCACGCGATAGGTTCTTTCCATGGTGCGCTACACTGATTACCTGAGACTATAAAACTCGGCAAAAGCGTATCACTTGAGAAGCCGCGATGGAGCTGGAATTCATGGGCCGATATCGAAGCTTTATGCCCGATGTCCTATCCTGATAGGGAATCCTGTGTGCGTCGATGCAAAAAGCTTGTTCCCGTGATCTGGGCGCAGGGAATCGTTGCGGAACCAGTACCGGTTGTCAGCGATATGATCGCTTCTTAATGTGGTTAGCGTATCACTCAGTCATCAGCATGAATCAGTTATAGAACTTCTTCCTCTTTTTCTCCCGGGCCACGTATTTTTATGTCGCAATCCACTCGTGCTGTGTAAATAGCAAATATTCTTGTTGTCTTTAACTAAAGCTTTTCTGTTTCGCTGTGGCGTCATCGATCACCACTCAGAGGGTTTCCTGTTGGTGAAGATTGAAGCCCTTAGTTAACTATTAGTTCAAAGATTTTCCAAAGATCTCTAAAGTTATATTTTTATATTTCACATGCGATGCGGCAGGTATTAAAGAAAACGTATTGCACCCGCGTTGAGTGCCTTCATGAAGAGGTCGAGGCTTATGACTGCGCGCCGGGCAGGGAGCTAATCACAGAAGCACAGAGTTAGAAGGATGGGCAGTATGGGCGACGCGAATCCAGGCAAGGAAATACCGGTATCTGTTTCACAGTCAGGGATATGGTTCGCGCAGAAGTTAGACCCATCCGCTCCAGCTTTCAATCTTGGTCAGTACTGCGAGATCGACGGTGATCTCGATCTGCAAATCTTTGAGCAGGCGGTGCGCCAGATCCTTGGCGAGGCGGAGTGCCTGAGGGCACAGTTTTACGAAGAGGATGGCAAGCCCCGGCAGGTGATCGCGGCCGAGATCGAGTGGTCGCTCCCTGTCACTGATCTTTCCGGTGAGTCAGATCCTTTTGCGGCGGCGCTGGCCTGGATGGATGCCGATCTGGCAACGCCCATTGAGATTGTTGGCGGAGAGATCTTTTATTACTCAATCTTCCGGTTAGCTCCCAGGCGATTTCTTTGGTACACGCGCTACCACCATATCGCGATCGATGGGTTTGGCGGCTGGACCATCGCCATGCGCATCGCCGAGGTCTACTCGGCTCTGGTTGTTGGTGGAGATGCGGGGGCGAGTCCCTTTGGACCTCTGGAGGTCCTGGAAGAAGAGGAGCGCAAGTATCGCTCCTCCGAACGCTTTGCGCGGGATAAGCAGTATTGGCTGGAGAAGCTCGACGAGCGCGCGCCTCTTGCCCTGCTGAATGCCCAGGCTGATCGTACTCCCAGCGGACGAGGTCTTTTTCTAAGTGGGGTAAGTTATCTCTCCGCAGAAGATAAGCAGAAGTTACAGGACCTTTTAGCGTCTTGCGATCTTACGTGGCCCCAGATCCTGATGGCGGCCACGGCTATTTATACCTACAGCGTGACAGGGAACGACGACCTGGTGCTGGCTCTTCCTGTAGCTCTCAGGTCGGGTACGGTCCGCAATATTCCGGGTGTGGTGTCGAACGTTCTTCCGGTGCGGTTGCGGGTGCGTCCGGATATGAGTCTGCTGGAACTGACGAAGCAGATCGCTCGAGAGCTCCGGCAGCACCTGAGACACCAGCGCTATCGCACAGAGGATATGCACCGCGACCTGGGAATGTTGGGGCAGGCTCAGAAGCTGTACGGCACCATCGTCAATGTCATGTCCTTCGACTATGACCTGAAGTTTGGCGAGAGCACGAGCAGGACCTTCACGCTCGCCGTGGGGCCTGTCGAGGACATGTCCATCCTGGGCTACGATCCGTCCGACCGGGATGGCCTGCGGATTATCTTTCATGCCAAGTCTTCTCTCTACAGCTTGGAGGATTTAGCGCGGCATCAAGAGCGTTTTATTGCGGTACTCCGGAAGGCGATTACGAATCCGAATGAACTGGTTGCCAGGATCGACTTACTCGCAGCTTCAGAGAAGCAGTTGGTTCTGCAGGAGTGGAACGATACGGCACGGCCTGTCCCAGCGGAGACAGTGGTTGATTTGTTTGAACGGCAGGTCGAGAAGACTCCGAACGCTGTCGCTGTTGTTTGTGAAGACGATCAGCTGACCTATGAGGAGTTGAATCAACGTGCCAATCGTCTAGCCCGTCTGTTGATTGCTGAGGGCGTTAAGCCGGAGGCGATGGTTGGCCTGTGCGTGGAGCGGTCGCTGGAGATGATCGTCGGTTTGTTCGGCATCCTGAAGGCGGGAGCTGCTTACCTGCCGCTGGATGCGGACTATCCCCACGACCGGCTCGAATTTATGGTGCAGGACACGAGGCCGGTGTGTGTGCTGACCACGGAGACTACGAAAGAGGTTGTGTCGCCCGGGGTTCCGCAGATCCAATTGGATGCCAGGAAGATTGTCACCAGGCTTAGCCGTCTGTCGAGGACGAATCCGAACCGCGTTAGTGTTGGGTTAAATCCGGAGCATCCTGCGTATGTGATCTATACCTCGGGTTCTACGGGCAGGCCGAAGGGCGTTGTCGTCGAGCACCGAGGCTTGCGCAATCTGCTCACCTGGATTCAGGATTCGTGTGAGCTCAACGCGCAGGACGCGCTCCTGCAAAAGACTCCGTTTGGCTTCGATGCTTCTGTCACGGAGCTCTTCTGGCCACTGTGCTTCGGGAGTCAGTTGGTGATGGCTCGTCCGGAAGGGCATAGAGATCCTGTGTATCTGGCGGAGGCGATCCGGCGCTATTCGATTACGACGATCCAGTTTGTTCCCACGATGCTGGAGCAGTTCCTCGAGTTTGCAGATGCAAAGAGCTGCCCGAGTTTGCTGCGTGTGCAGTGCGGCGGCGGTATTTTATCGGAGGCGCTTAGGAAACGTTTTAGGGAGCGTCTGCCTGGTGTCTTGCTCTTCAACCTCTATGGGCCGACGGAGACCACGGTCGACGTAACTTCGTGGGAGTCGGCCGAAGACGGGGCTGAGACGGGTGTCCCGCCGATTGGCAGGCCTGTCTGGAACACGCAGCTTTACCTGCTGGACAGCAGTCTGCGACCGATGCCTGTGGGGTCTGCGGGCGAGTTGTACATTGCGGGCAGTGGATTGGCGCGCGGCTATCTGGGGCGTCCTGGGATGACGGCGGAGCGGTTCGTGGCGAACCCGTATGGGGAGCCTGGCAG
>NZ_JACHIO010000030.1 GCF_014203225.1 Granulicella mallensis
CTAAAAACTCCAAACTGCTGCTTATCGTCGCCACGCATCTCTCTTCAATAATTTAATCAATAGAGAAGCGCAACTCCCTTTTTTCCGCAACCTGTTCAACCGTGCCGCAAAAGCCGGAGTGAGAGACAGTACCGCTCTGCCGAAGGCTGGAGTGGCGGCGTAGCCGGAGCGACTGAATTGCTTTCCTTGCTGCGGCCAAGACTGTATGGGGTTCACCGCAGATGTATCCGTGGTTGAGGAAGCTTTTCTCGCCACGACCAAAGAAAGCAATTCAGTCGTTGCGCCCTACGGGCTTCACTCCGGCCTTCGGCAGAGCGGTACGGGCCTTCGGCCCGGTTTTTGCGGCATGGCTGAAGCCATGCCCTTAACGAGACAGTGCTGCAACAAAACTACTTGCATCGTTCGACTTCACCCCAAGCCCCGTTGGATGCAAGCAGAGGAGCTTATCCATATGAGCTTTATGTCAGCACGATAAGATGATCCCATCATGCCGGATATCGCAGCACAGTCCACTGAAGTGACCCTGCAAGGATCGGTTCTGGTGTTGTTGCAGTTTGACGTGTGCGAGGCCATTCGCCTCGACCAGTTGCGCGAACTCATCCGCGCCCGTACCGTCACCCCGCTCCCGCAGAAGCGTCCCGCACCTGGATCTGTCCGCTATCAGAGACCCCCGGTGGTAGAGCCGCTGGAGAGCCTCGTGCTGGAAAGCGGAGAGCGGCTCCAGGGAGAGATTAAGTATTACGACTACGGCGTCTTGAGCGTAGTCTTCGAGCTTCCATTTACCGGAGGGTGGGACAAGCTGACAGGTCTCGCCAGCCGGTGGGTATGGGAAGTCGACTTCGCCGAGCAGGCAACCGAGATCGTGCGCGGCCGGCTGGAACATGCCGGACCTGCACTGATCAAGCCCTACAAAAAATGGCTGAGCGAAGACTACCTGATCTTTCATATCCGCGAGATCGACGGTTCCCCTTCCGTCACGGATATCATCCAGCAACATGGTCCGCGCATCGCACAGGTGGTTCGCGGAGACACCGGGAAACTGGCTGAGAGCGAGTGCAATGAAGTTCTGCAATCGCGCATCTCCTATTACGCCAACGACCTGACCGTGATCGGATGGAATGCCGCGTTCCTCTACGACAGCACCTCGGGAGCTCAGACGGCTATCCAGTTACTCGAGTACGCCAACTCGCAGCTACTTGATTTTCGGCACTATGACGATCTGCTTACCGCAGAGCTCGAACGCGTGTATCTGCTGCTAGATGAAGGCACAGGACTCTTTGCAAGATGGCGTCTGGCAAGATCCGCAACCCGGCTGCATACAGTCCTGCTCGACGTAGCGGAGCTGACAGAGCGTGCCGATAATGCCATCAAGTTTCTCAGCGATATGTTTGCGGCTCGTCTTTATAAATTGGCAGCAGCAAAAGTAGGTGTGCCTGACTACAAGGACCTGGTAACCCAGAAAATACGCACCGCCGAGGAGCTATATCGCTTCATGGTGGACCAGTTCAATCAGAGCCGGGCATTCTTCCTGGAAGTAACAGTCGTGGTCATCCTGGTCATTGAATTGATCTATCTCTTTCGCGGTAAAGCGATATAGAACTTTCGTCAATCAAACCCGCCGGCTGCGTGCGAATACGCAGCCGGCGGGGAACGGGCTAAATGGAAAGGTTAAGGATGCGGTTGAGGCGCTGCACGAAGAGGGCAGGGTCCGGCAGCGGCACCCCTTCCATCAGAAGAGCCTGATCGAAGAGCAACCATGCGGCATCCTCGGTCGTGACATCGTCCGGACGCGCCAGCAGCTTCTTGACGATCTCGTGATCGGGGTTGATCTCAAGCGTAGGCTTCAGGGCAGGAATGTCCTTTTGCCCCATGGCGCGCAACATCTGCTGCATCTTCATGGAGGGCTCCGCTTCATCCGAGACGATGCAGGAGGGGCTGTCCGCCAACCGCACGGAGGCCCGTACCTCTTTCACTCGATCTCCGAGCGTGGCCTTCAGCTTGTCGAGCAGCGGCTTGAGGGTCTCGGCCTTGTCGGGCTCTGCCTCATCCTGTAGATCTTCGCTGGTAGAAGCCTTGTTCACAGCCTTGAGATCGATCTCGCCGTACTTCTCGACGCCGGAGAAGACGATCTCGTCGATGTCGTCATCGAGAATGAGGACTTCGAGATCCTTCTTCTTGTAGATCTCAAGCAGCGGCGAGGTACGCAGCAGGGACTCAGCACCACCGGTGATATAGTAGAGGCTCTTCTGACCTTCCTTCATGCGCGACTTCACATCAGCAAGACTGGTGAGGCCTTCCACCTTGGTGGACTTAAAGCGAATCAGGTCGAGCAGGGTCTCGCGGTTGGCGAAGTCGCTGTACAGACCTTCCTTAAGGGGACGGTTGTACTCAGCGATGAACTTCAGATACTGCTCGGGCTGGTTGGCAGCGATGTTCTTCAACTCCGAGAGGATCTTCTTCACGCTGGCCGTGCGGATGCTGGTGAGCACGCGATTCTGCTGCAGGATCTCGCGGCTGACGTTGAGGGGAAGATCTTCACTGTCGATGATGCCGCGAACGAAGCGCAGGTAGGACGGTAGAAGTTCCTTGGCATCGTCCATGATGAAGACGCGTTTGACGTAGAGTTTTACGCCGGTCTTGTATTCAGCCTGGTAGAGATCGAGAGGAGCCTTGGCGGGTATGTAGAAGAGCGTCGTGTAGTCGAGGCTGCCTTCGGCCTTGGTGTGGAACCAGAAGAGAGGGTCTTCCCAATCGCCCGAGATGGACTTGTAGAGTTCCTTGTAGTCCGTCTCTGTGAGCTCGTTTTTAGGGCGGCGCCACAGAGCGCTGGCCGCGTTGACCTGTTCGGTCGTGCGGGTCTTCTCCGACTTCTTCTCGGCGTCGTTCCACTCGCTCTTATCGTAGGTAAGAAAGATCGGGAAGGCGATGTGGTTGGAGTACTTCTTCACGACCTCCTGCAGACGCCAGCTATTGGCGTACTGCTCGCCTTCTTCGTTGAAGTGAAGCGTTACGGTGGTGCCGGCGACCAGGCGTTCCGCGGGCTCAATATCGAAGCCCGTCTTGCCATCGCTGGTCCAGCGCCAGGCCAGTTCTTCACCCGCCTTGCGGGAGACCACCTCAACGCGATCGGCGACCATGAAGGCGCTGTAGAACCCAACGCCGAACTGACCGATGAGGTTCGAGTCTCTCTTGGCATCGCCGGAGAGCTGGGAGAGGAAGTTCTTGGTGCCGGAGCGCGCGATGGTGCCAAGGTGCGCGACCAGATCCTCTTCATTCATGCCGATGCCGGTATCGGCGATCGTAAGAGTCTTGTTCGCCTCGTCGAGCTCCAGGTCGATCCGCGGATCGAAGGCAAGGCCCTTGAAGACATCATCGGTCAGGGTCAGGTGGCGAAGCTTGTCCAGGGCGTCAGAGGAGTTGGAGATGAGCTCGCGCAGGAAGATCTCTGGATGGGAGTAGAGCGAGTGGATGATGAGTTGCAGCAGTTGACTGACTTCGGTCTGAAATTCGCGTTTCGACATAGGTACTTACCACTATAAATAAGAGATAAAGGCCTCCCATCACACGCAAGGTTGTCACTCTTCCCTTCCGGAATGGGATGTTCCTTGTCTCAATTGTTGCAGTGGTCCGCGCCCCGTGTCATCCGTCCTCCTGCGCATAAAACTGATGACATTCTTCTGACAAGTTTTGCTAACTCCCGTTCTGTACGTTAAAGATGGGTGCATTTTTGTGTCCGGAGGGTAATTTTGGCACGCATTGGCTTCTTGTGTTTATATGCAACAGGACATCTCAACCCCACCATGGCGCTGGCGAAGGCACTGCAGGATCGCGGCCATGAACCGGTCTTCTTCAATATGATCGACAACGCTCGCAAGATCACCGAGCTTGGGCTGGACTTTGTTCCCTATGGATCGACGGAGTATCCGGCAGGCGCACTCAAGCAGATCTTCGACAAGATCGGCAAGCTGAAAGGGATTGAAGGCTTCCAGTACTTTATGGAACGCATGCTGGTGCAGGCAGGGGTGAGTTTCCGTGAGCTGCCTCAATCCATCACAGAGGCAAAGATCGATGCCCTGGTCATCGATCAGCTCTTTCCCGGCGGCGCAACGGTGGCCCAGCATCTCGGTCTGCCCTACGCCTCACTGGCGAACGCCCTGGCGGTGAACCACGAGGACGGTGTTCCGCCTCCAACCCTGCCCTGGAGCTACGAAGAGACGGCCGCCGCAGAAGCCCGCAACGCTGCAGGCTGGAAGCAGATTGCACAAGCCTTTACTCCGTGGCGCGAGTGCGACAACGCACAACGCGCCCTCTGGGGCCTTGAACCGTACAACGACGTGCTCGAAGACAGCTTCTCGCCGCTGGCACAGATTGCCAACCAGCCCCAGGCCTTCGATCTGCCTCGCAAGGAGTTGCCGGAGAACTTTTATTACGCGGGCCCTCTGCTGCATGCCGCTGCCCGTCAGCCGTTGCAGTTCCCCTGGGAACAACTCGATGGACGCCCTCTGATCTATGCCTCCATGGGGACGCTGCAGAACGGTCTGGACTGGGCCTTCCGCGCGATTGCCACAGCGTGTGTGGGACTTGATGCACAGCTAGTGCTCTCGCTCGGCGGTGGTGTACTTACGACCACGGAGCTGGGCGAGCTTCCTGCAAACGCCATCGTCGTACCGTACGCGCCACAACCGGAGATTCTCGAGCGCGCTGCTCTGTGCATCACGCACGCCGGCCTCAACACGGCTCTTGAGTCATTGACGCATGGCGTGCCGATGGTCGCCATCCCAGTGACGAACGATCAGCCCGGAGTAGCGGCACGCATCCGGTACACGCAGACCGGCGAGGTGATTGCTCTCGATCAGCTCAGCGCGGAGGCTCTGCGCGAGCTGATCGTCAAGGTACTGGGCGACCCCGCGTATCGCGAACGCGCGCTGCAGCTAAAGCGTGGCTTTGCCTCCGAACGCCCGCTCGTGCGGGCCTGCGAGATCTTCGAAAGCGAAGTGCTCTCGAAGATTGCAGAGTCTGAAGCGGAGGAAGTGGGAGCTTAGGGTGATGTGCCCTCTAATACGTTGAGCCCAGGCTATTCGGTCACAATATAGCGCGAAGCGCAAACCATGACGCTTCAGCGTCATGGGGCGGAGGGAGCCGTAGCCTTTAAGGCTACGGAATAAAGGGGCTGGCGAGAATCGGGCTTTAGCCCCGGGCCTTTTGTTCGCAGCCGAAAGAAGGCCCGGGCCTAAAGGCCACATCTTTCCTAAGCCTGAATTCCGTAGCCTAAAGGCTACGGCTCCCTCCGAACCGCGACGCTAAAGCGTCGCGGTTGGCGCTTCGCGCTGTGTGGTTAGCGATCATCGGGCCGGAATAACCTACTCGTGCAAGTGAAGAGCTACCACTCGCGCTGGACCCGCGCCTTCGCCCAGCGTGTCGCTCTCGATCAACATCTCGAAGTGCGGAATCGATCCGTCAGGCTTGCGGATATTTTGCAGCATGGGCAGGATGCGATCGTCCTCGGTGACCAGGTCGATGGCCGCCTCCGTTCCAACCATCGATAGCCCCTCGACGATCAGCACATTTCCATTGCCACTCAGATTTGGCAGAAAGGCGATGACGCCATAGACCTTCGTGCTCGTCACAGGAGTGTAGGAGCTGTACTCCTTGACCTCTTCGGCCTGCGGGTTCCGATTGAGGAAGCTGGCATGCTTATCGGGATTGTCCGTGCTGAAGACGAAGTCCATGTGCTTTTCAAAGAGCTCCACCCAGGGAACAGCTTCCTGCGCTCCGATCATGATGACGTTGTCGGAGTTGAAATCCTCGATGTGCATGTCGCGGCTGTAGTGAATCAGTGTCCGTTCCGGAATGGCCTCGGGCAGACGGACCAGACGGGAGAGCGTGGTCGCGTCGACCATGCTGGTGTAGCGGCGCCCCAGCAGAAACTCTGCAAACTGTGGAGTCACGCGAAACGCTGGATCCACGCGTTCGACGAAGGGGAGCTGCTTACTGTAGTCCTTACTCAGATAATCGTGCAGGCTTACGTACTGCTTCGTCACTGCATGAAAGAGAACCAGTCCCGAATCCCCCAGCACAAGCTGCGTAGGCCGGTCTTCAGTAAAGAGCCGGGACCAGAGAAGATGCCGGCGATTGCGCTGAAAGTGCGTTCGCATATGCAGCGTAAACGCAACACTGACGGCTGCGGACAGGATCACCAGGAACAAGGTCAGGAAACGGTAGCGCCAGACAATGGGCGTCTGGCGCAGAAACCCGAGAGGGGACGAAGCCAACGGCTTCCCTACTACTTCACGCTCCAGCCGGGGTCCGCCTGGCCGTTCAGAGACTGATCTGAACGTCACGGGAGGTTGAGCCTCGAACCTCTCCAGCGCAACCTCGTCCGCTACAGATCCAATCTCTCCGGCACCAACGAGACCAGCACCCACGGGAGAACGCTGCTCTGGAGCAGGCAGGAAGACAGGGGTATAGCTCCCTTTGGGAATCACAAGGTGGAGGGATTCGCCTCTACCAGCCTTCTGGAAGTACTGCTCGAGACGGCGGCGCAGGCGAAGCGCATGAGAACGAACGATGGTATCGGCCGCCGAGTCGTAGTCAGGCTCGCGCCCGAAGACCTCAACCCCAATATGCTGTTCGCTGAGATTCCGCCCTGGGTTCTCGAAGGTAGCCGTACAGATATAGGAGAGAAACTTCGAGATCTGCGGAGAGCGGACAAAGTCGGGAGTAGCGAGAATACGCTCGACCAGCTGATAACGAGGATCTTTTCCCGGCAATCTATCGCCTTCGCCGTTTTCCTCCAGCAGCCCCGCAGAAGTCTCCTTCGTCATCACTTTCCTTCAGTTACGCCTCCATTACTGTACCCGCCTGACGGTTACATTTCGGTAAATCACCTTCGTTTCACCCCGATGGTTAGCGGTTCTCTGGCCTTCAGTACACCCCTTTCTTTTCTTCAGCCGCCAGTGAAGCGACAGGAAATCTCCGAGAAATCACTGAAGGATTCCGAAAGGCCTCGGCTAGGTTCAAAAGGGCGAACCGGAGAGATTTCCGTCTCGCTAACGTTCCCAAACTGAAACTCAATGATCTTTTTCTGGCTAGTGGAGGATACCTTTCAATGAAAGACAGAAGTCTAAAATGGCTCCGTTACCTGAGCGTGCTCGTTCTGGTGTTGCTCTCCTTCCCGATGTTCGGGCAGGATACGGGCGCCAGCCTTCTCGGAGTCGTACGCGATGGCGCAGGCTCAACCCTGGGCGGTGCGACCGTCACCGCAACCAACATCGCGACGAATGCACGTACGGTTCAAACATCCAATGACAAGGGAGAGTACTCGCTGCTCAACCTCCCTCCCGGTACCTACACCCTACAAATCCAGGCGGCAGGTTTTGAAAGCTACGATCAGCGTGGAATCCGGCTTGATCTCGGACAGCACGCGAGCCAGGATGTGATGCTCAAGGTCGGGCAGGTACAGCAGACCGTGACCGTCGATGCCGACGTCTTCAACCTGGACACGGTCTCGTCGGTCGTCAGCGACGAGGTCAACGGCACCTCGATCCGGAGCCTGCCCCTCAACACGCGCAACCCCTACGACCTGCTCGAGCTCGCCCCCGGTTTCGCCGGTTCGGTCGGCAACGACTACAACGCTGTGAGCTACGCGGTCGACGGCGGCCGCCAGGGATACACGGATGTTCTCGTCGACGGAACCCCGGCAGGCTTTCCCACCGTCAACGGCAACTCCGGCATCGGCATCTTTCCTTCGGTGGACGCCATCGGTGAGTTCCGTCTCATGGCCCAGAACTATCCCGCCGAATACGGCCGCAGCCTCGACGGCATTCTGAACGTGGTCTTCAAATCGGGAACGAACCAGTTCCACGGGTCAGCGTTCGAGTTCATTCGCAACTCCGACCTGGACGCCAACAATTACTTTTCCAAGCAGCACGGCACGCCCCTCCCGCCCTTCCGGCGCAACCAGTTCGGTGGCACCTTGACCGGGCCGATCTTCAAGAACCGCACCTTCTTCCTGCTCTCCACCGAACTGCTGCGCGAGGATGACTTCAACACCCTGACCGCGACGGTTCCCACCCTGGCCCAGCGCTCGGGAGACTTCTCGCAGACCCTTGGCGCTAATAAACAACTGATCACGATCTACAACCCGTTTACGACCCGTCCCAACCCTAGCGGCATGGGTTCTATCCGCGACCCCTTCGCGGGCAACAAGATTCCCACGGCGCTGATGAGCCAGGTCGCGCAAAAGGCGCTGGCGTATTATCCGCTTCCCAACGTTCCGGGCGACCCGGTCACTAACGCGAATAACTACTTTGCGACCGGCAGCATCGTCAACGCGATCAATGCCTGGGACATCCGCATCGACCACACGATCAGCGATAAACAGAGAATCTTCGGACGCTACTCCGATCGTTTCTACCAGGACAACCCCAATCCACTCTTCCCCGCTGCGGATGCCGTTGCAGAGGGACTCATCAACAACCAGGACTTCGACCGTGGTCTCACCCTGGGCTACACCGCTACGCCCAATGCCCGCACCATCCTGGACGTCCGCCTCGGCTTCGCCCGGACGCTCTACAACTACCTGAACAACAGTCTCGGCTTCCAAGCCACAACGCTTGGCCTACCTGCCTCCTTCAACGCTGCTCCGGGCGCAACGGCGTTGTTCCCTGTCTTCTCTCCGGCAGGCTATGTCGGTCTGGGCAACAACGGCAACCGGCATAACGCCTTTATGACCTACAGCCTTCCCGGCTCTCTCACCCTGGTGCGTGGATCTCACACGATCAAGATCGGCTTCGATGGCCGGCTCATTCGCGTGAACGACCATGAGAGCGCGGACAGCTCCGGCAACTTCACCTTCGGCACGACCTTCACAGGCGGACCGAACCCGAACGCCGCCAGCGCAAACGCCGGCAACGGCCTGGCTTCGATGCTGCTCGGCACCGGTACCGGCGATCTCATCCAGGCCTACAAAGACGACGCCTCGCAGAGCTACTACCTCGCAGAGTACGTACAGGACGATTGGCGTGTCACCAACAAGCTCACACTCAACCTCGGCCTGCGCTATGACCTCGACACCCCACGCACGGAACGCTTCAATCGGATGAACTACTTCGATCCGACCGTCTCCTCTCCTCTGTCCTCGAATGTTCAAGGTCTGCAGGGTGGACTGGTCTTCGTGGGTGTCAATGGTGTTAGCCGTCACCAGTACCACATCGACGCCAACAACCTCGCACCTCGCTTTGGATTCGCCTATACGGCACAGAAGTCGACGGTCATTCACGGCGGAGCAGCTATCGTCTACGGGCCGTCCGCGCAGGCTGCGGCCGGCACGGTCGGGCCGTATGGCTTCCGCGTGCAGAACAACTGGATCAGCACGGCCAACAGCGATGGCATTACGCCTTCCAACACACTCGACAACCCCTTCCCGCAAGGCTTCCAGACACCTCCCGGCTCCTCGCAGGGACTCCTGACCGGTGTAGGCGGCCAGATCGAAGGCGCGATTCAGAACACTCCCACACCGTACGTCGTGCAGTGGAACCTGGACGTCGAACAGAGTCTGCCGTATGAGACGACCTTCGACATCGCCTACGTCGGCAACCGTGGCCGCAAGCAGCAGCAGAGTCGTGAGGGTGGTATCGATTTCGATCAGCTTCCCCAGGCGGATCTTGCTCTTGGCTCGCACCTGAATGACGTCGTAACCAATCCTTACTTCGGCTCCATCTCAAGCGGAGCCTTGACCGGACCGACGACCAACCGCGCGCAGCTGCTGAGGAAGTACTCGCAATATACGAGTGTCCTTCCACTGTTTCTCTCCGGCGGCAACGATCAGTACGATGGCTTGCAACTGCGTCTGTCCAAGCGTATGGCCTCGGGACTGCAGTTCCAGGGCTCTTATGTGTGGGCGAAGAACTTCGACAACGGAACGAACCATCAGGACAGCTTCAATCCTATGGCTGACTATGCGATCAGCTCGCAGGACATCCATCAACGCTTCATCATGAGCTACATCTACCAACTGCCCTTCGGACGTGGAAAAGCTTTCGGCGGAAACATGTCGCGCCTGGGAGATGTCTTCGCCGGCGGATGGCAGGTGAACGGCATTACAACCTTGCAGGGAGGCACGCCGCTCCAGATCTCTGCGACCAACAACCTCTCCAACTTCGACTTTCAGACGCTGTATGCCAACACCAACGGCCAGAATGCCGCGCTCCACGGCAGCATTCATCAGCGTCTGAGCAAGTACTTCAACACGGCAGACTTCAGCCAGCCCGGTAACGCCACCAACCCCTTCGCTCTGGGCAATGGACCGGCGTACTATAGCAGCCTGCGCGCTCCTGGGTTGAACAGCACGGACCTGTCTCTCATCAAGGACTTTGCGACCATCAACCGTCTCAAGGTACAGTTCCGCACAGAGCTGTTCAATGCCTTCAATCATGTCCAGTTCGCCGGACCGGATACGGGCGTAAACGATGCCTCGTTCGGCGAGATCACCTCGCAGAACAACCAACCCCGGCAGCTTCAGTTCGGCTTGAAGTTGCAGTTCTAATCCAACCGGCGGGGAGGGTTGCCTTCCAGCATCCCTCCCCGCCGATTGATCTCAGCCAGCAGCATGAATACTCTTCATATTTATCCCCGTCTCAGATAAAAAGGACCAGCCCCGTTTTGATGAAACCTCTTTGCCGTTTGCTTCTGTGTGCCCTTCTCGTCGGGCACATCACCAGGCCCAGTGCAGCACAATCGACGTCCGGCTCTCACGCAAAGAAACCGATTGTGGTCGTCGTTACGATCGATGGCTTCCCTGCACGCGCGCTCCAGGATCCCCGCCTGCCGATGCCCACGCTGCGTGCCCTCGCAGCCTCCGGAGCCGTCGCTACAGGAATGCGGCCGATCAACCCTACGGTAACCTGGCCCAACCACACCGCTATTGTGACCGGCGTCAACGCCAGCCGGCACTTCGTCATGGTCAATGGTCTGCTCACGTTTCCAGCGAATGGAACCGCGCCCGAGGTTGAGCCCTGGACGGACAAAGCGAAGTTAGTGCACGCGCGCACGCTCTACGAAGCCGCTGCTGACAAGGGTCTTACGACAGGCCAAGTCGACTGGGTCGCCATCTATGGCGCAAAGGGTGTGAACTGGCAGTTCGGAGAGAGTCCCGACATGCGTGACTCTACCCCTCAGGATCTGGTGGCCCGCGGTCTCCTTACGCCCGAGCAACTGAAGCAATTCGACGACAGCAGCTCCGCCTGGCGTGACAAGATCTGGACGGACGCAGCCGTGGACATCATCGAAAAGCACACACCCAACCTGATGCTGATCCACCTCCTGCAGACGGACTCCATCCAGCACGAGTACGCGCCCCTTACGCCTGCGTCTTATGCGGCCTATGCCTATGCCGACGATTGCCTGAGCCGGGTCGTTGAGGCTGTGCGCAAGGCGGGCGCACTCGATCGGACCACTTTCTTTATCCTCTCCGATCATGGGTTCACCACCTATACCCATACCCTCAGTCCCAACGTAGCTCTCATTCAGCAAGGCCTTCTCCACAAGCAGGACAAGGATTATGCAGGAGACGTATGGGTCAAAGCCGAAGGCGGAGCTGCCGGAGTCTATATTCGCAATGCCAGCCGTCGTGCGGAGCTGATCCCGAAGCTAAAGTCCTACTTCGAGGGCATCCAGGGGATCGATCACGTTTACACGAATGAAGAGGCGAGGTCAATCGGCATTCCATCCGACACCGCTACCGATCAGGCCCCTCAGCTCTATCTCACGGCCTCGCCGGATTATTCCTTTGATGACGACACCAGCGGTGAGCTGACGAAGACGAATCCACCCCGCGGCCAGCATGGCTACCTGAATACGATGTCCGACATGCAGGCCCTCTTTGTAGCCTCTGGAGCAGCGATTAAATCCGGAGTCAAACTGGATTCCGTCACGAATCTCCAGGTGACGCCGACGATCGCGAAGATCCTTGGGCTGCAGATGCCCGATGCGAAGGAGCCGGCACTGGATAGCGTTCTGCGTTAGCGTTCTGAGTCTTTCGTTCGTTGAAGATTCTATGCGGTTACCCATAGCGCGAAGCGTGTTCTCTGACGCTTTAGCGTCAGAGAAACGGAGGGAGCTGTAGCCTTTAGGCTACGGAATCAAGGGCTAGGTAAGAATCGGGCTTTAGCCCCGGGCCTTTTGTTCGCAGCCGAATAGAAGGCCCGGGCCTAAAGGCCACATCCTTCCAATCCTTGAATTCAGGGGCCTAAAGGCCCCTGCTCCCTCCGCCTCCCTGACGCTAAAGCGTCAAGGGAACGCGCTTTGCACGGCGCTGATGATCCTCATGATTCAACAAACTATAGGACTAACTACGCTAACATGAGAAAATTTCACTATGAGTGATTTCATCCCCAAAACAGGCGGAGTAAAAGTAGGCGGACTGAGCCGGGCAGCACAGAAGCTCCAGTCCGCACGCGAAAAGGCTGCCCACGTAAAGAGTGGTGCCAAACCTCTTCCCGGAGCATCTGTGTCGTCGTTCAATAAGGCGAAAGCCTCGTTTGCCGGCACGAAGAAGACTTCGTTCCAGCGCAAGGCCGTCTAGCGAGATATACAGATCGCTTTGACTCCGGGAAACGAGTCATCGAAACAACCAGCACAAACACTGAACGCGGCCCCTGTGGGCCGCGTTCAGTGTTTGTGCTGCATAAGATTATTCCGCAGGCTCGTAGTTCAGGTTCGGCCCAAGCCACCGCTCGACCTCAGCAATGCTCATCCCTTTGCGCTTGTGATAGTCGACGACCTGATCGCGATCTATCTTGCCCAGGCTGAAGTACCGCGACTCCGGGTGCGCAAAATAGATTCCACTCACGCTCGAACCGGGCCACATCGCAAACGACTCCGTAATCTGCATGCCGGTGTTCGCCTGCACGTCGAGCAGCTGCCAGAGCGTTCCCTTCTCCGTGTGGTCCGGGCACCCGGGGTATCCCGGAGCAGGCCTGATCCCTCGATACTTCTCCTGGATCAGCTCCGCCGGGCTCAGGCCCTCTGCACGTCCGTAACCCCATTCATCGCGCACCCGCTTGTGCAGGCATTCGGCGAAGGCTTCGGCCAGGCGGTCGGCGATGGCTTCGGCCATGATCGCGTTGTAGTCATCGTTCTCGGCCCTGAAGCGGTCGCACAGCTCCTTGAGGCCGATCCCGCTGGTAACCGCGAAGGCACCGATGTAATCGGACAGCCCGGTCTCCTTCGGCGCAATAAAATCAGCCAGCGACCGGCACGGTTCCGTGCCTTCCCGATTGGCCTGCTGACGAAGGAAGTGGAACCGATCGAGCACCTCTCCGCGTTTGCCGTCCGTGTACAACTCGACGTCATCGCCCACAGCACTGGCAGGAAAGAACCCGTAGACGCCGCGCGCTGTAATCAGGTTCTGCTCGATGATGGTGTCCAGCAGCGCATTGCCTTCGGTGAAGACTTGGCGCGCCTGCGCGCCATGCTCCGGGTGATCGAAGATACGGGGATAGATTCCCTTCAACCCCCAGGTATGAAAGAACGGGGACCAGTCGATATACTCGCGCAGCGTCGCCAGGGGAAAGTTGTCCAGCACGCGCACGCCGGTAAACTCGGGAACGGCAAGGTCTTCCGCCCGCCACTCGATAGGAGTCCGCCGCGAACGAGCGGTATTCAGGGAAACGGTCTTCTGCCGCGGCGAGGCATGCGACTTACGGAGCGCCTCGTAGTCGGCACGATGCCGCGCCACGAACTCTGCTTTACCGTCTTCGCTCAAAAGGCTGGTCGTCACGGGCACCGCGCGGCTCGCGTCGAGCACGTGGACTACGGGCTCACTATAGTGCGGCGCAATCTTGACGGCCGTATGGGCCCGGCTCGTCGTCGCCCCGCCGACCAGCAGCGGCAGCTTGAAGCCCTGGCGCTCCATCTCTTTGGCCACATGCACCATCTCGTCGAGAGACGGAGTAATCAGGCCGCTGAGGCCGATCAGGTCCGCCTTCTCCGCCCTGGCGCGTTCGAGGATCTTTTCGGAAGAGACCATCACACCCATGTCGATGACCTCGTAGTTATTGCAGGCCAGAACCACGCCAACAATGTTCTTGCCGATGTCGTGAACATCGCCCTTGACGGTGGCCAGCACGATCTTGCCCTGGGCCTTCACCTCCTGGCCGGCCGCAAGCATCGCGGCCTTTTCGGCTTCCATGAACGGCGTCAGATAGGCGACGGCCTTCTTCATCACGCGGGCGGACTTCACGACCTGGGGCAGGAACATCTTGCCCGCTCCAAACAGATCGCCCACCACTCCCATGCCATCCATCAACGGACCTTCAATCACCAGCAGAGGACGGCCCAACTTCGCACGCGCCTCTTCCGTGTCAGTGTCTATATAGGTGTCGATCCCCTTGACCAGCGAGTGGGACAGGCGCTCCTCGACCGTGCCGTTGCGCCACTCTTCAATCTTCTTCTCGTCCTGGACCGTGCCCGAGCTCTCAGCCTTCAGCCTTTCGCCGTGCTCCACCAGGCGCTCTGTCGCGTCGGGACGGCGGTTCAGCAGCACGTCTTCGACCAGGACCTTCAGATCCGGCTCAATCTCTTCGTACACCTCAAGCATGCCGGCATTGACGATGCCCATGTCCATGCCCGCCGCGATGGCGTGGTACAGAAAGGCCGAGTGCATGGCCTCACGAACCTTGTTGTTACCTCGGAAGCTGAACGAGATGTTCGAGACGCCGCCGCTGACCTTCGCATGCGGCAGGTTGGCCTTGATCCAGCGCGTCGCGTTGATAAAGTCAACGGCGTAGTTGTTGTGCTCCTCCATGCCGGTGGCAACCGTGAGGATGTTCGGGTCGAAGATGATGTCTTCGGGAGGAAAGCCGACCTCGTCGACGAGGATGCGATAGGCCCGCTCGCAGATGCGGATCTTCTCCTCATAGGTCGCGGCCTGACCCTGTTCGTCGAAGGCCATCACGACCACCGCAGCGCCATACTTGCGCACCGTAGCAGCGTTGTGCCGGAACTTTTCCTCGCCTTCTTTCAGCGAGATCGAGTTCACGATGCCCTTGCCCTGCAGGCACTTGAGTCCGGCCTCGATGACCTCCCACTTCGAGGAGTCCACCATGAAGGGCACCTTGGCGACCTCAGGCTCGCTCCCCAGCAACTGCAGGAAGCGCGTCATGGCGACAGCGCCGTCGATCATGCCCTCGTCCATGCAGATGTCGATCACGTTCGCGCCGTTCTCGACCTGCTGCCGCGCAATGCTTACCGCTTCTTCGTACTTGCCTTCCTTGATCAGCTTCGCGAACTTCGGAGAACCGGCCACATTGGTCCGTTCTCCGATCATGATGTAGACACCGGACTGCTGGGTGAAGGGCTGTGATCCTGATAGGCGGAGCGGCTTCGTCTCCGTAACCGTGCTCATGCGCCCCACTCTCGCGGAGCCTTGCCGTCAAGGGCTTTTGCAATCGCAGCAATGTGCTCAGGGGTATTGCCGCAACAACCACCAGCGATGTTGATCAGACCACCGCGTGCGAAGTCACCCAGGTAGCGAGCCATGTCCTGCGGCCCCAGGTCGAACCCGGTCTCGGAGAGAGGGTTCGGCAGACCTGCATTCGGATAGCACGAGATCGCCACGTTGGCCTTCTCCGAAAGCTCTTCCAGAAACGGATACATGAGGTCGGGACCAAGAGAACAGTTGAGCCCCACCGACAGCGGCTTCACATGCTGTACAGCGTTCCAGAACGCCTCGGTGGTCTGCGCGGAGATCAGCGTCTCACCGCCGCGTCCCACGGCTGCTGAGATCATCACCGGCAACTCCTTGTTATTTGCAGTAAGGCCATCTTGATCGAACACCTCGCGGATTGCAACCAGGGCAGCCTTGGCATTCAGCGAATCGAAGATCGTCTCCACCAGAAGCAGGTCGGAGCCTCCGGCGATGAGGGCGCGCACCTGCTGAACATAGGCGGCCTTCACCTGATCGAAAGTAACCACGCGGAAGCCCGAGTCATCGGCATCGGGCGAATTGGAAAGAGACACCGTCAGCGGCCCGATTGCACCAGCCACAAAGCGTTGACGCCCTGTCTCGTTTCCTGTTCTATCGGCCCATTCGCGGCACTGCCGCGCCGACTGCTCATTGATCTCCCAGGCCAGGTCGTTGAGGAACTTATCTTCGATGATCTTCTGGTAAAACTCAGGATCTTTGCGGCCACCGTGCTCCCGCGGGTCGTCCACGAAGAACTCGCTCTGGGTGATACCGGTCGCGCCGAAGGTGTTCGTCTCGATGATGTCTGCTCCTGCCTCCAGAAAACGGCGATGAATATCGCAGATCATCTTCGGCTGGGTCAGCGAGAAGAGGTCGCCATTGTTCAGCAGGTCTTTCTTCGAGTCCTTGAAGCGCTCTCCGCGAATGTCGGCTTCCGTCATGCCGTAGGTGCGGATCGTCGTGCCCATCGCTCCATCGATGATGGCGATTCGGCTCTCCAGGATCTTTTCAAGAGGATGTTGGTGGGCTTTCGTCATGTCTCCCTGATGGCCTTGCACGTGGCTATGCCGCAAGAGCGGATTATCCCGAGTTGTAATTCCCTGATCTCAACACAAGGGTTGGAAATGCGAAGAAAGCCTGAATGGCGTTCGCCGAAGTTCTTCCCAGCCATGCGCTCCCGATGCACGATAAAGATCGATTGTGTGCAACACCCGCACAAAACCGAAGGCACCTGCCGGAACTGACCTATTGAGTTCAACTGCGTGCTTTCGCGCTGCCGCATTCGGCACCGCAACACGCCTCTTTCATTATAGCGATACCGTCAATGCCCCTTCCTGGAGCATTCGTGACAGCTCCTGCACTTTAGATTCAGAAGAGAGACTGTTGATTCGACGGCTCAACCCTCGTCCTCTTGCGGCGGTCATCGAAGACCGTCCTGCCGCCCACGGACGCAGAGATACGGTGCTCATGATCGAGAGCGGCATTGAAGTCGGCAAACGGTTGCCCGTCCTGCTCGACGGTTCGTGTCAGGCGATCGAGCCGCTTGAAGCCTTCCACCTTTTCTGTATGACCTAGTCGAGCCGCCTCCAGAGAGCGCCGCAGGATTGCGAGCGACTCGTCATAGGTCTTGAGGGGCACAGGAAACGGATGCCCATCCTTGCCGCCGTGCGCGAAGGAAAAACGCGCCGGGTCGGAGAAGCGGCTCGGCGCGCCATGGACGACCTCGGCGATCAGCGCGAGCGACTGCAACGTCCGCGGCCCCAGGCCCTCTACAAGCAGCAGCGAGGCAAAGTCCCGGAGCTCCTGCTCGTGGGCGACAGCAAGCACCGCACCGAGCCTCTTCAGATCGACATCTTTGGCCCGCACGTCGTGATGCACCGGCATCGTCAGCTTGCGGGCTTCACTCAATGCGGCTTCCATCGGTTCCCTGACAATCGCGAGCAGGGCCTGCTGGGACTTCGCAGCGCGGGCATCGACCAGATTGAGGATCTCGCCCTGAGGCTTCCCCAGAATCGCCGTATGCGGATTCGAGACGAAATCCCGCACAGCAGCGGAGTGCCAGTGATAGCGGCGCGCCAGATGGCTCTCAGCATTCATGCCCTGCTGCACCACCACCCATTCGCCAGATTTCGTGATTACGAACGAGTGCAGATAAAGCTGGAAGCCATCGGCTACAGCGTTGTTATCGACACGCGCTGTAAGCCGGCTCGTACGGGCCAGCAGCTCTCCATCCAGGCCTGTCTTCAGCGAAAACGCTCGCAGTTCATCTGGAGTGCCCACGGAATGCCGGCCGCGCCCGCCACAGACCGCCAGCCCCAGTTCAGCAAAGCGTGGATTCAAGCCGCGCTTCAAGGCACCCATCACCGAGGTCGTAATGCCGGACGAGTGCCAGTCCATCCCCATGACACAGCCAAACGACTGGAACCAGAACGGATCGCTCAGGCGGGTCAGGAACTCGCTCACCCCGTACTCCATGATGATGTGCTCCGCAATCGCCGCACCCAGAGCCGTCATACGGTTCGCGAGCCAGGGCGGCACGCGGCCACCGTGCAGCGGCAGATCGGCGCTCCCTGACCTTTTCATGTTCGCGCCTCATTCATTCTTTCCATCTTCGCCCTATCTTCGCTTACAATCAAGGGCATGAGCGGGGAGCGAGAGCTTCATCCCGAATCCGAGACCGGGCATCCGCGCGAAGCTCCGCTTCGCAAGATCGTTCATGTCGATATGGACGCGTTCTACGCTTCGGTGGAACAGCGTGACGACCCGACACTTCGCGGTAAGCCCGTCGTAGTCGCCTGGCGCGGCAATCGGTCCGTCGTTTGTGCCGCTTCGTACGAGGCAAGGCGCTTCGGCATACGCTCCGCCATGCCCGCAATCACCGCCGAGCGCCTGTGTCCCGAGGCCATCTTTCTGCCTCCCGACTTCCCCCGCTACAAGGCTGTGTCGCGCGCCGTGCGAGAGATCTTCCAGCGCCACACCGATCTCATCGAGCCTCTCTCCCTGGACGAAGCGTATCTCGATGTCACGGTAAACAAGACCGGTCTACCCACGGCAACGAAGGTCGCGAGCGCGATCCGCCAACAGATCCGCGAAGAGTTATCTCTCACAGCGTCGGCCGGCGTCGCTCCCAATAAGTTCCTCGCAAAGATCGCCTCAGACTGGCGAAAGCCCAACGGTCTCTTTGTCATTCAACCGGGAGACCTGGACACGTTCCTTCCCCCGCTGCCTGTCGGACGAATCCCCGGCGTCGGCAAAGTAACGGAGACTCGGCTCAACCAGATCGGCATTCAGACGGTCGGGGATCTGCGGACCTTTGAACTGGCTACCCTCGAAGCGCAGTTTGGCCGCTACGGTCTGCGCCTGCACGAACTCGCGCGCGGCATCGATCACAACCCGGTCGTTCCCGACAGGCCCACCAAGTCGATCTCCGCGGAGGACACGTTTCAGCGTGATATTCCACTCTCCGAGACAGAGGAGTTGATCCGGCGTCTCGCGGAGAAAGTATGGACGGCTTCGCGCAGAGAATCGCGTATGGCGCGGACAGTCGTTCTCAAGCTGAAGACGAGTGAGTTCAATATCCTCACGCGCAGCCATACACCGCTCGTTCCCCCGGCATCGTGCGAGGAACTGACGACCATCGCACTCTCTCTGCGCGAGCGTATCGATCTCGCAGCGACGCAGCGCTTTCGCCTGGTGGGTGTTGGCTTGAGTAACTTTCGCGAGCAGGAGAGCCCACCGCCGCCGCTCTTCGAAGAAACCACAGACCCGGATCTACAGTGCGAAGTCCAGCGCCTCACAGAGCCTGTCTAAAAAGGGTTCCTGCGTCTTCTTGATGTGCTCTCTGGCTTCAGCAATTGAAAACCAGCGACCGCGATCTACTTCAGGAATCTCCAATAATTTGCCGGACTTTGGAGGCCATTCGATCTCGCACGTATTGCTAACCAGATCTGCAGGATCGCAATCCCCCTCAAACGCCCAGGCTGTAACGATCTTTCCACCTGCCTGTTTCACGTTACTTAAATCGATAAAGGGCCCTTCGGCAGAGAATCCTGTCTCCTCGACAAACTCCCGTCTGGCAGCCGCCTGAGGCTCTTCGTCCTTTTTATACTCGCCCTTGGGAATTCCCCACGCTCCAAGGTCCTTCTTCGCAAAGAAAGGCCCACCCGGATGGACGAGAAAGACTTCCAGCCGCCCTTCGCGTCTTCGATACATCAATAGACCTGCACTTACTCTTGGCATCTTTAACCAGCCCGCACTTCAAAGAACAGATCGCCCGTTCCACGATGGGTGTCGTGGAATGGGCAGCCTGCTTAGAATGGCAGCTTCAGAGCAAATTGCAAAATACGTGGAAAGTTCTGTTGGTTGTACCTCTTCGTAATGGCAAAGGTCAGAATATCTAGAAAGAAAACTTCAGCAAGGAAACAGCCTCCATCACAACCATGCGGCCTGAGGTCGCGCTCTCCATCGCGGATCGGCGTTATACGTCATTTGTAGATCTGGAGTTTTTTGACCGGCTCACCCATGTGCCGGAGGCCCTTTCCAGAAGCTATGCCATCCGATACGCACGCGATATCAGCATCAATGACCTGAAGAGTTCCAATGTAGTGCTTTCGGGTTCACAGGACGCAAATCCGTGGATCGAGGTCTTCGAACCTCAGATGAACTTTGTTCTTCAAAATGATCTTCTACACAATGTTCGAGCCTTCGCGAACCGCAAGCAACAAGCCGGAGAAAGCAGCCTCTATCGGTGCGACCAGTTCGAGTACGGCGTTCTGGCTTTTCTCCCGAACCTTAGCAACACCGGAAATGTGTTGATCGCCGAAGGAACCTCGGTAGCCGGAACAGAGGCTATCAGCGACTTTTTATTCGCGAACAGCACTCTGGATACGTTCCTCAGAAAAATAGCGAAACCTAATGGCACCATTCCGCATTTTGAGGTTCTTATGGAATCTGGAAATCTGAACGGCAGTGCTTCGCGATCGCAGGTTGTGGCTTACCGGACCTACTAGCTCCCCAATCTTCAATCGCCGAATAGCAACGAAAGCGGAACGGTAAACCTTGAGTGCTGTTACCCATTACGTCCACGAATGTTCTGTTAATTTAAGAATAAATTGGCGTTGATTTGCACTGATAACGGTAGCGATAGAGCCGCTGCATCGCACTACACTGTAGGCAACCAGAACGTACAAACAGGCAATCCATTGAAGCAGCAACCGAGGAAATGTTTATGGGGCTCCCCAACATCAAGATCGGCGACGATCTCCTGCAAGACGCCCTGCTGGCCTCTGTCGAAATCGTGCAGGAGCTGAATCAGCACTGGTGGTGCACGGTAGTCTGCCGCCAGACCGAAGACAATCCCATCTCAGTAGAGAACCTGCTAGGCCAGACCGTAGAGGTCAAGACCACCGATGAGAGTGGCGTAGAGTACATCCAATTCTCCGGATTTTTCTATGATGTTCGCCTCGTCTACGAAGTCTGGGGAAGTTACACGGCGCATCTCGTGGCCGTTAGCACCAGTTACAACTTCGATATAACGGCGCGCAAACAATACTACGCAGAGCAAACTCTCTCCTCGATTGCCGGTACTATTGGTGGTCGCGATGGGCTCTCCGTAAGCGTAAACACCGACGGCAGCAAGGCTCTGAACTACGTACAGTATGGCGAGACGGATTTCTCCTTTCTGAACCGTATCGTGGATGACTACGGCGCCTGGCTTCGTCCTACGGAAGGCGGCGTGGAGATCTTCTCCACCTTCCAGACCGGCAGTTCGCTCAACTGGCGAGAAGAGAACGGCCTAGTCGAGTTCAGCTTGCGGGGCACACTGGCACCGGCCAGCTTTAGCGGTTCGCACTACGACCATCACGTAATGCAGTCGAACACTTTCAATAAAGTGTCGAAGGCACCCCAGTTTTACGATGGCGCCCAACAACTGACCGGTGCCGTGCTCTCCGCATCGCAGAAACTGCCCACAGGCTTTGAACCGCAGCGCGCTCGCGCCATGACATTGGATAACTACAACGAGCAGCTTGAAGCCGAGAGCGAACGCTCCATGGGCGGGGCGGTTACGGGTAGCGGTCAGTCGCGCAGCCAAAACTTGATGGCTGGCAATACAGTTTCGATTGACGGCACACTGGCAGCCAAAGGGACCTATGGCCTGGTGAAGGTAGTTCACAATTGGACGCCCCAGGGCTATATCAATCACTTCCTCTGCACGCCATGGAAGAACTACCGCAATCCACAGCCTCCCGTAGCGCGCATGTGGAATGGCGTAGTCTCCGCCCGCGTAATCGACCATAACGATCCAAAGAAGATGGGCAGGATCAAGGTGCAATTCTTCTGGCAGGAGGACGGCTCTACCCATTGGGCCCGTACCACCAGTCCCCACGCCGGACCAGACCGCGGCTTTATGTTTATGCCCGAGATAGGAGACGAGGTTGCCGTCGCCTTTGAAGATGGCGATCCCGAACGGCTGGTCATCATCGGTGCCATGTGGAATGGGGTTCATACCCAGCCGCGCGAGCCGTTCTTCGGCGAAGAGCTTCCCGGCAATGACATCAAGCGGCTGATGACCAAGAGCGGCAATCGAATCCAGTTCATCGATAAGGTGGGCAAGGAATCTCTTGTCCTGGCTACGCCCAATAAACTTCGTATCTCCATGATTGAAAACACCGATGAGCATGGACGCTCAACCATCCTTCTCCACTCGGAAGACGGTGACATCTGCCTCAGCGCTCCTAACGGCCAGGTACATATTCGCAGCAAGTTCTTCACCAAGGAGACCAACTAATGCCTCCTGTAATGGACACCTCCATCAAAGTTGATACCCGCACCTACGGGAAGGATGATCATAAGCTTCCAGCCATGGGGCCAAGGATCGATCTCAACGGTGCGCCCGCCTTTCAGGAGTGGGACGAAGTGACCGGGAAGGTGATGCGTGAGATCAGAGGAAATCTGTTCTATTCCCAATTAGGGACCATGACAAGCTATATCTCCGGAGATCTTGATGAGTCTATCGGGGGCAATCATACCTACATGCTGGAAGGCAATCTCACACACACGGTCTTGCAAACGGTGACCAGCACCACCTTCGGCGCATACACACAATTGAACGGCAGCACGCGAACAGAGACATTTACCGGAGTCGTAACCAGGCAGTATCAGGCCAAGCTGACAGAGCATCATCCCGAATCGTGGCTTCAGGATTTCACGGATTGCTTCCACTTCTATGTGTTCAGGCTGCAGGGCTATGCAATAGCCAAAGTAGATCTTGCCACCTTTGCGCTCTCTGTTAACGGGGGTAAGCTGGATCTGAACATGTGGAAGGGTGACATTAGCGTGTTCCGTATGGACACGAAAGATATTGACGTCAAGATCTCGAACATAAAGACCAAGATTCATACAATGGCTGTGAAGCTTTTGCTTACAGGGGCTTTGATCGCTGCACTTTATTTCGGAACGCCCTTCAAACCTAACGCGCTGCCAACTCCCACGATTCTTACGCCACTCGAGTAGAGACCGGATATGAGTGCAATTTTTTCGTCAACCATTCAGGTTCTTCATCCCGGAAGTAACGAGCTTGTCGTTCATTTTCCGGTGGAACATACGCTCTCCGTTCTGTTCGGTCTCCTGGCCGGCGTCTTTACCCTGTTCTTTGGCATGCTTATCAAAAGCAACGGCTTTCGTGCGTCCTCTCTGGCGCTTCTTCCAGGATTTCTTCCGGCCATCCTTTTCCTCTACATCGTCACCCAGTCCTCCTCCATCACCTTCTCCAAGGTTGATAACAGCGTCGTAATCCAGGAGCATCTGTTTTTTAGAACCCGGACAGCGCGCTACCCCCTCGGGAGCATCGACCATGCTGAAGTGGCTCTCGACGATGGCCATAGCCATATGTTCTACCTGGCCACGAACTCCGGGCAGCGTATTCCTGTAGGAGGCGGATGGACGCCGCGACGGGGATACTATGAGGCCGCCGACGCCGTAAATCAATTTATGCCTCCATCGAACGGAACAGGCACTGGCGGCACCACACCCTCCCCATCTTTCAACTTTGAAGAGAAGCGCAAGCAGGCCGAAAAAGCATTCCTCGACAAGGCCGATGAAGCTCCCAAGACGAAATAGCTGGAAGTCTATATTCGCTCGGCCAACTATTCCCTGCTGAAATGAGCCCTGAAATGACCTCCAAAGATTCACGCATCCGCCTTGAACCTATCCAGGAATATTCGCTGCTCCCGATCAGAAAATCGAACGAACTAACAGGTTGCACTCTCTATTGGATTCCAGTAAGTGACGTTCCTGTCTACGGAAGAGAACGAAATTGGCTGCTTCGATTTTTCGACGAGCTTCATACGGAGCTCACCAAAGAGAACAAGCTCAGGCAGGAAAGCTTTTTGCAGATGAAGCTCTCCGCGCCCATGGGGTATGTGAAGGACACGCTTCACAAGCATCAGACGAAGCTCGTTCCGTTGATGGGTCTGGGCAGAAGACCACACGGGAATCTGCCCCCCATCCCTACGGCGGATGATCTCGAACCGATTCTCAAAGGGAAAGCCAAATTCGACTTCAACGAACATGTCGCCGACTACATGTTCTGGTTCCTGGCGCGCGATGAGCGATGGAAGCGTGAGCTGTTCTTAGGGCATGGGGGATATACGATGATCTACCTTCCTCCCGATCCCGAGACCATTCCACCAGCCATTCCGGACTACCCGGCAATCCGCGAGATGCCAGTCTTTAAGCACTTCGACGCGGACTCCATTTGGGAGGCTACCTACCTCCTGGGCGACTCCTTTCGAGAGAAGAGCAAACAGGTCTTCGGTAAAGGACTTGAAGAAGAGCCTGCTTTCGATGGCTTAACCTTCATCATCCCTTACTGGAGAGCGAGAGATTTTCTCAACGCAGAAGCCGATGAATTTGCCGAGTGGTTTACGGTGTTCGATGTCTTCATCGCAGAGAGCCCGGACGACAGCGGAATACTGATCGCCGCAAAGGATGACCTTGACCTTATCCTCACCGAAATCCTGCAAAGAATGCGCCAGGATGGAATGCCCCATCCACTGTATGAGGTTGAAAGGAAGCAGGACTGATGGTGGAGCACCACTGGGACATTGAACAACTTTCGATCCTGGACTGTGAGGAGGGACTTTCGGCTGTCCGGCTCCACGGCCACAGATTCCCCATGCAGACTGAAGACAAACCGCAGCTCATCGCTCTCTTAAAGAAGCTGCGTCATTCTGTTCAAAAGAGACATAGCGACAAGATGTGTCTGGAGATGTTTATTCAGATGCCCCAACTGCCTCGTCCTGAGGGGGCCGAACTCTTGAGCAAGAACGGGTCGCGCTGGATGCCTGGGCTGGCAATGGGAGTCTGGCCGGATCGAGAGCCGCCACGCACCCTGACAAAAGAGGACTTCACCCACCGGCTGCCCGGCCAGAAGTTACCTGTCCTGGCCTATGAGGCGCGTAAGATCCTTGCCAAAGACGAGGCCATCCGTCTTGAAATTGAAGAGCAGATGGTTGGCTCCGGAGCTCTGCTCGAGATCATTGCTCCTGAAGGATGGAGCAAGAGTGAAGGCCGACAGGTAGAGGCATGGCTCAAAGGTAAAGTCATCGATGACTCTTACCGTAACTATCCTTCGTATGTCCCTCTTTTAGATGCAAAGTCCCTGGCGCACTTATCGCCACAGGATCGTGAAGCCTGCCTCGCTGGAATAACCTTGTACCTGCGTGAAGATTTGACTGATCAATCTATCCTTATCATTTCGCATACCTCCTTTGAGGAAACGCTGGAGATGATCACGGAGACTGCCCAAAAGGTTTAGTCAAATGAGATGCCCCGAATCCTGAAAGAAGGATTCGGGGCATCTCAACCTGGTTACTTTCGCCACAGTGATGTGAACCCGGCAACCTATGCGAAGGGCTCCTTACGGAACCACGTAGGTTTGGGATCCAAGTACGCCGAAGCTGGCCGTTACATTATCCCTGTCGACATACTCGCCGACCTGCGCCGGTGCTGAGGTCGAACCAATTCCAGAGGCAACGTCAATCTGTTTCTGGTCAAACACCCGATCGATGCCGTAGGTGTACGCGTACGCGGGAACTGTGAGTGCAGAGTAGCCGGGAACTCCTCCAACCGTCTGCGTGCCGTAGATCGCATGAAAGTCATACTTGACGTTGTTGACGATGAGATAGTCGATGAACACGCACTCAACCGCTGTACCGCTGGCACCATCCTCCTTGCAAACACTGGTATCGCCCGGCTTGAAGGTGACGTGGTACTGGACATGTACAGAGCCTGAGTAGAGAGCACCGGCTGCATGTGTAGCAGGTGCTGTTCCAGCCCATCCACGCTGGCTGGCCGTGCAGGTATTACCGCTCGCTGCTGTGCAAAGGATCTCTTCATTGTCTACAAGAAGGATCATCCCCGGCTCAACAGTTGCGGCTGTCACCGAGCCCGTAACGTTGGGTGTGACCGTGAAGCTCTGCTGGGTGGCAGAGGTAATCGCGGCAGACAGAGTACCGAATGGAAACTGGCAGTCGTGGTTGATCTTCGTCATCGACGAGAAACCGGTAGCGCTGAAGTTTGTCCAGCCGGGCGCGTGTTGTCCGTTGTACTGCCAGCCGCCGTCAATGATGGAGCATTGGAACGAAGCGCCCAGGTAGCCATAGGTTGGAATCGCGACGTTCCATGAGTTCATGTCGAGCTCCCAGTTCTCGACATTAGCCGGGTTGATGGAAGCCGTATATTGCGGCCAGATATAGAAGTCCTCGATCATGGTCGTGCAGCTGTCGCATCCAACCGTTCCGGTGTCATAGGGCCACAGCACCTGGAGACCGCCGCCGGCGCCACTCAGGTTCTCCGTAGTCATGTTGAAGTTAGTCGCCGTACCACCACCAGTCGCAGAAGGCAGTGGCTGATTCGGAACCATGCCAATCTGGGTTGGAATCCCGCATACACCGTCGGCACAGGTATTATTCCCGGGTCCGTAGTCGAGGCGAGGAGTGTTGTAACTGGAGACGTACGGCGCGGACTGGCTCTCCGAGCTGGACAGCACTGTCTTCCAATCGCTCGTCGTAGCCTGTCCGTTCTGCACTGCTACGCCTGTGTTACTGCCGCTTGTCATCTGCACAGCCGCTGCATTGATCGTGGTCCCCGGTGCAACTGTGATGGGATTGCCCGGAATATATTCGATGGACGCTTCCGTCGCCGTCGATCCATCCAGCGTATAGAAGATGCTGGCTCCCACGATCGAGGTGGACATTGTTACCTTGCCGTTAGAGTATGAAAAGCTGATCGTAGTTCCGGCGGTGTAAGAGTTGCACGCCGTGCCGCTAGCGGTGTACCCGGAGGCCGTGGCGTTGGCGCAAATCGTCTCAGCGGAGGCCGGGTCCACATAAATGGAACCCGTATAGGCCGTACTCGGTGTACAGCTTCCCGTCGCGACATAGCACCACAAGATAGCTGCGCCGGAGGTGGGGTCTGTAATGGTCGTGCTTGTGGGCATCGCGTATATACCGGATGCCAATGTGATGGAGGGCGTCGCCGTCTGGGCTTCTGCTCTGGTGTACTCATGGCAGACAGTGGAGCTGACACTGTCTCCCGAGGCCGTTGCGTTGGCACAAATCGTCTCAGTAGTAGCTGGGTTCAAATAAATCGCGGCGGTATAGGACGTATTTGGGGTGCAGCTCCCCGATGCGACATAGCACCAGAGGATCGATGCGCCGGAGGTAGAGTCGGTGATCGTAGTGCTTGAGGGGAACGTGTAAGAGCCGGAAGCCAGGGTTATGACAGGAGTCGCTGTCGTCTGAGCGCGAAGAGCCGTCGCACTCAGAGAGGCGAGCAGCACGAGTAACATCGAAAATATTTTCATCGATAGATCTCCAGGATGGAATGTCGAAGCGGGATAAACAAAAGCCACAACTCAAATACACATCGATTGAGGCGACTTGCCGTTCTCACCGATGCCTTCGCCGTACTGCTGCCTAAAGCCCAGCAAGGTCGGTTAACTTTGCTGTGTGCCATAGAGCTCTTCCAAGAGCTACCGCTGGCAAGCGCATTGAGGAAACTGTGATGGACCACAGTTTCCTCAATGCCGTTGCGGTTGCTCTTAGAAGTTGAAGGTGGCCTCGATCTGTCCCTGGCGATTGCCGCCAGAGAACTTAGTGGTGACCTGGCCGAAGTTGGAGGAGTTTACCGTGGTGGTCGGGAAAGGAGCCTGGGTGCGGTTGAACGCGTTGAAGTAATCCATGCGAATCGCGAACGAGGTTTCATCTGTGAGACGGAACACCTTCTTGACGCTCAGATTCTCCGCCGGATACCAGGGACCGCGCACCGCGTTATAAACGCGCTTGGCGTTACCCAACACATACTCGCTGCCGGTGTTGCTCCAGGCATTGGTGCTGAACAACAGCGGTGCCGGCCCTTTGCCCGTAAAGAACTTCGTAATCTGGCCGTAGTTACCTGACCAGAGCCGGACCAGAGGATTGAAGTTAGGCCGGTTGGTGCCGTTCAGGAAGCTCTCACCGCTCTGCGTGATCGCCAAAGGCTGAGAGTTGTTATAAGTCAGAATCCCCGATACCTGCCAGCCGCCCAGCCACTTACCTGTCTGGCCCGAATTGAGCCAGCGCTGGCCTGGGCCAAAGGGAAGCTTATAGAGAACGGCGGCCTTCGATTCGAACGAGCCCGTCGAGTCCTCACCCCAATCCGCCCGCTGGTTGTACTTGTTCACGGTCGTGATCAGGTTGTCGTATAGCCTGGGCAGTTCGATACTGGCCAGGAAGTTTACGTTGTTCGACAGGTGCTTATCGGCCTGCACCTGGAAGGCGCTGAAGTACGTGGTCCCCGACTGGTCCCAGGCCCACGCTACGTTGGAGTACTGTGGATAGGGTTTCAGAGTCTGGTACACCGTGGCGCTGCCGCCGAACTGCGCTGCAAAGTTCGCATAAGGAGCGGTAAAACCAGCAGCTTTCGCCGCAGCCGAGTTGATGTTATCCGACAGCAACGCTCCGTATTGCAGCACCGAAGGATCGGGCTGGCTGATGGGGTTACGGTTAGAGCCCGACAGATGAGTAACCCGGTTCCCGGTATAGTCGAAGGTCAGCACCGTGCGCCAGGGAAGCTGCCGCTGGACGCTCAAGCTCCACATCTGCAGGTGCGGTGCCTCACCGTTGTGGGCGTAGTCCAGATAGTAGATGGTTTGCGCAACCCCCAATCCTGAGTTGAAGGGATTCGGACTTACGTTGGGAATTGGGTTAACCGCGCCGGTTGCGGGGTTCGTCCATTGACCATAGGCGGAGGTATAACCTCCAGTTGAGCTTAGCGTGTAGCTACCGCCCAGCAATCCGGCCATGTTATTGGGGCTACCGCTCAAGCCTTCCCCCTGGCCGTAAGCGCCACCATAGCCCAGGTAGGTAATGGTGTATCCGCCCTGAATCACCGTATTCTTATCGACGCTGTAGGCGAAGCCTATGCGCGGACCAAAGTAGAGATGGTGAGTGGCTACATGGTTATAACCGGCACAGCCCATGCAGTTGCCGTACTCGGTAGCAGCACCCGGCAGGTTTCCGGCTGCAGGATTTGGAGTTGCCGGGGCCAGGAACACATTGTTGTTCTGGGTCAACGTGTACGGAATCATCACGTCATAGCGGAGGCCGGCGTTCAGCGTCAGCTTGTTCGTGACCTTGAAGTCATCCTGGACGTACCCGGAGAAGGCATTCGTATCGAGCGCCGTCGTGGTTGACGCCGTGCGGGTGGCGGAATCGGGCAGGCCCAGCAGGAAGCTGGCAAACGAACTGCCGTATTGGGAAAAGTTGACGTTGGTCGTGTCCGGGATAGAGGTCTCGGCCTGGCTGAAGCTGAAGTGGCCGCTGCTGTAGTTGTTGAGGGTGTACTCCCAATAATGGTGGTACTCGAACCCAATGTTGATCGTGTGGCGGCCCTTGTTCCACAGCCAATTGTTGAAGACGTTCCAACCCATGTTGTCGACGTAATAACGGACGAGGCTGCTGTTGCTGTTGCCCCAGTTCGTCGGTGCTTCCTGGCCGTTGAAGCTGATGTACGGCAGAGTGTTGCTGCCCAGCACACCGCCGAAGTTCACACTGTTGTTGGCGTTCATATTGTTCTGAAACTTGTTTTGCGCTGCAAACCCGGCCGTCATCACCAGGTTGGGACGCATGACCTTGGAATAATTCGCCAGCCACACGTTAGCGTTGTCGGTAAGCCCCTCCTGGCCGGTGAGCGGACTACTGGCGGGCACAATGGGAGCATCTTCTTCCTGGGTCACGTAGTAGTGATTGCGCCACCAGGTGAAGGCAATATTCTGGCTCTGCGAAATCTGGTGATTCAGCGTGATACCCCAGGCCTGGTTCTGGTTCGGCACTGAGCTGATCACCGGATTCATGTTGTCCTGCAGGCCGTAGTTGGTTCCTGTCGCATTCGGGCTGGGAATGTACTGGAGAAGCGACGCCGACAACGGATCGATTCGGCTCGCGCAAATGACATTGAGTTTGCCGTTGCACTGGAACTGCTTCCCGGTCTGAGGATCGTAGATCGGAATCAACTGGCCGCTTGGGTTAACGAAGTTGCTGAAGTCGCCGCTCTTCTGGGCTGGCGTTGGAACGGCGCCAATGGTCGTGATGCCCTGGTTCTTATTGAAGATGTCGAAGCTCAGCAGGAAAAACGTCTTGTTGTGGCCGTTGTACAGTTTGGGCAGAACTACAGGGCCTCCGAGGGTACCGCCCCAGTCTGTCTCCTGATCCACTGGAGCAATCGCCTTGCCTGCGCTGTTGAAGTTTGTCGGGAAAAAGCCGGCCGAGTCGAAGATGCTATTGCGGTCGATGAAAAAACCATCACCATGCAGCTTGTTCGTACCCGAGCGCATGTTGTAGTCAACCGCGCCCTGCACCATACCGTATCGTGCGGAAAATGCATTGCGGATAACGCGAAATTGATCCACCATCTCATACGGCGGGTCCGAGTTAATGTCGGAGGCGGTATCAATCTGCAGGCCGTTGTAATAGTTGCCGGCCGAGTTGATCTGCGAAGCAGCTCCGCCCTCGACCGTCACGCTGCCATAGGAGCCGGCGCGCACACCAGGCGCCAAGGTGGCGAAGCTGGTGATCTGACGCATGTAACCGTTGATCAGGAGAGGCAGATCCGCCACTTCCTGCGTCGGCAGTATCGAATCAAGCTGAGGATCGGTGGTGTCCAGCCGGACGGAATTCAGCGATGAGACCTCCACCGTCTGATTGATGGAACCCACAGTCAGCTTGATATTATTGGTCGCCTGGGCTCCGACTTCGACAACGACGTGCGCCTGTTCGAACCGTTCAAATCCTTCAGCTTTCACCGTAATATCGTAGGTTCCGGCAGTCAGGGGTGCCGTGTACAAGCCCACCGAGGATGCGGCAACCTTTGTCTTGATCCCAGTAGCTTCATTGATGAACATAAGTTGCGCACCAGGAATAGCGGCGCCCGATGGGTCCGCCACCCTGCCGGTGAGACCGGCACTTTCCTGCGCGTAAAGATTTTGAAAAGCCGGGATAGCCAACACGAAGAGCAGAACCAACATCCGGACAGCGAACTGCTTAAACTTTCGACACGTCATTTGAAGTCCCTGTGTTTTTAGTGAGAAGTGGAAGAATATGCCAACCATCGTCCCTGTCGCTGAATGACCATACCGCGTCATATTCTGCATTGTTTCGTCTCCTGATATTCCTACTGTGTCTCTCGTTGATTGCTGTTTCATCACGGTCATCTGCGTGCAACACTTGCTGTGCCCGATGTCTGGCTAGGCCGCGCAACAATGCTTTGCCCAGCAGCCAACGGCACGTCCTTCTCTGCTAAGTTCCATCCCTGCAAGGTGAAATGAACGTCACCCGGTCCAACCGCACTTGAGGGCGTATGAACGGTGACGGTGCGTTCTTCTCCAGGCAAAAGGGATATGTAGTTATCGCTGTAATACGCTGGCAGCACCCGCGTATTGTCGGCATGGAAGAGCGTCAGCTTCATCGCCACCGAGGGACTCGCGCCAACATTCTTCAAGCGGACATTCCAGGTGCTCTCGTCGCCGCTTGAGCTGGAAGCCGAAGGACCTGCCACCGTATGCGCCTCGATGGAAGCCGGTGCAAGGTCATTCAAGGCTCGATAGCTCGCATCGTCACGTGCAATCCAGTAGAAGTTGTCGGCTACCAAGGCACCCTTTTCATCACGCATCTCAAGCCGAACGAAGACGAGAGGATTCTTCTGGATCAGCGACGAAAGGGACAGACGCAGCACGGGCACAGCGGCATTCGCGTCCGCCGTCACGGTAGCGTTCTCGGTATCGAGAGTCACGTCGGAGGGAGAAGCGATTCTCACCGTAACGTGGAGATCTTTTTGTTGCTGCAGCGTGGTGTTTACAGCAGCAACTGTGTAATCAGACAAATCCATCTGCACATGAAGCGGAGCATTGGCCTTCTTCACGCCATAGAACGAAGCCTGCGTGTCATAGTCCGAGCTATACATCTGCCACATCGTGCTCGGCCAAGCCGGCTGAGTCATCCAGATCATGCGCCCGCTGTTCGGAGACCACAGGTGGGCATACATGCCTTCAAAGATGGCCTGGTGGTCTACATAATTGAAGAGCTGAATGCGACGTTCAAATTCGGATAGAGACGTTGACGGGCCAAGCTGTAGATCAAGCGCACGCATCAACTCATGGGTATCTCCCCCGTTACTCCGATGCCAGTCGTGGTAGGCCCAGGCGTCGTTCAAAGGCCACTGATCTTCCGGTGCAACTGTGTGTTCGAATGCTTCTTTCGTAGGGAAAGAAGAAATTCCTAACTCCACGGAAAACCCGCGGTTCAACTTACTGAAATAGAGAGCGGGCTCACGCCACTTGTAGGGACCGCTGGGACGCAGGTTGACCACATTGGAGCTTGGCGAGTAAAAGCGAGTGCCATCCTCCTCGCGCAGCATATCGATCATCATGTCGTTGAGCGCGGGAGTAGGAACGCCTTCGTTGCGCCCGCACCAGACCACGATGGATGGGTGATTGCGATAGCGTCGAACAACATCGCGAGCGTTATCGACAAACAAGGTAGGATCGTCAGGCTCTGCGTCCGTATTTTCGGTAGAGGCCCAGAAGTCGTTCCAGACCATCATCCCGTACTCGTCCGCAAGCTGATAGAAGGTCTCTTCCGTGCTCTGGCCTACCCAGTTGCGGATCATGTTGAGGTTGGCTTCGCGATGCAAACGGAAGTACGGTTCAAGACGTTCCCGGCTGACACGCTTCCGGGAGTCGTCCATCCCCCAGTTGCCGCCGCGCACAGCAATGCGGACGCCGTTCACCTTGAGGATGAGGTCCGTCAAACCCTTGTCATTAACCAGGGGACGAATCGCAGAGGTTCCCTCTGCCTGCGGATCGATCGTGGAGGCCCATCCCTCTGCGGTCTGCCGCATGTCCTCGTGATGGACATCCACAGCGTCATACCCTTTACCCCGAGTCTCCGCCGGAATAGCTTCTACTCGCTGCAGGCGTCCTGCATGGTCGAAGAGAGTGAGTTCATAGGTCACCTCCCGAACGCCAAAGGTGCTCTCCCGTTCGTCCTCGATGGCACCGCTATCGGCTATCGCTTGAAGCTTCAAGTGATAAAGCTCCGGAGAGCCGTAGCCGTTCGGCCACCAAAGACGCGGATGAGAGAGATGTAGTGGTGCAAAGTCTCGCGGCAGAAGATGGAGGATCGTATCCCCCGGCGACACCGTAGCGGGTATCTTCACCCGCACCCCTTCAAAAGCGGCAACGACAGCAACATGCAGAGGAGTAGCGCCAGAATTATGTACCGGCAGATGCAGTTCCACATCGGCTGAGGAGCGATCCGGCAGCGGTAGCCGCGTGACGACTTGCGGATCGCCGAACGTAACAGAGCCGGTCTCTGTAAGACTTACGCCCTGCCACAAGCCCGTATCGCGGTCACGAATGGCCGGCACCCAATCCCAGCCTTCCGTGGCTACAAAAGTCGGGCCATCGATCGCCAGTAAGCCGCCATCCGGTCCAGGGCCTCCTTTGATGGACTGCTCCTGCGGTATGCCGGGATGGGGAGGCGGCGCAATCCGAACAGCAAGCGCGTTCATCGCATCCGAACGCAGGAGATGCGTCACATCAAAATCGCCGCGCCGGAAAGCTCCACGGATCTGTCCCAGGCGCTGGCCATTCAACCACACCTCAGCGGCATAGTTGATTCCGGCGAAGTGAAGTGTCCTGCGCCTGCCAGAGCCGTCTGTCTTCGGCGTGGGAAACTCTACGCGATACCAATAGTCATGCTTGTTGAGCGACTCCGGAATGGCCAGATTGTTCATGCCAAAGTCCGGGTCGGGATAGATGCCCCGGTCGATCATGGTCGTAAGAACTGTGCCCGGAACCGTGGCAGCAAGCCAGGAGGAATCGTTGAAACCTGGCAGCGAAACCTGCGCACCGGCCTTCGGAAGAATGGTTGCAGCCCCCACGTTCGACAGCAGACGCCAATTGGCTGCGATCTCCCAGGAGTTCTTGTCAGTCTCATGAAGCGTCGGCCCTGCTGGTGGCAGCGGCTTTGCCCGCGGCTTCTCCGGCGCTGCGCCATACGGCATCTCTGCAGGGTCCTGCGGAGCACGGAGACCGATCCCCTGCTTTACCTGGATGCTCCACGGCTTGGCGTTCTCTTCCCGCAGTTGCGCATCGAAGTTCGGAGCCGCGGCGAACAGCTTCTGAATCTCCGCAGCCGGGATCGAACGTGCGGCCACGGAGAACCCGCCAATGTCACCACCAAAGCGAACCATGCCGCTCGAAGGCGCATCCGGAGCCATCTGGATCTCCGGGCCGATGCCCCTCTGAACCGAAGAACCCGATAACGCGGACACCCCATCCACATAGAAGGTAATTTTTGTGCCGTCATCCGTCACGGCAAGCATGTGCCATATCCCGGACCGCAGGGAGGACGTTGCAAGCAGCGAAGACTCCGCCGAGAGACGCACACCGGGCCGTCCGTCACGAACTTCAAAGTAGCGGGAGTTGGAGGCAGTTGGATCTCCGGTTCCGGCGATCAGGGAGTTTGTGTCGGAGCTGTCCGTCCGGAACCACACCCACGCGCTCCAGCTCTGAGCATTGGCGAGGGACGCCGACAGGGGCTTCTTCAGAGAGGGACCACCCTCCACCAGGTGGGCAAGATAAGGACCTGCCTGTTCCACAACCTGGCCAACGAAACAGCACGGTAACAATCCCGCAACAGAGAGGCCGAGCAGCGCACTTCTTAGTGTGGGCGAGTGCAGGACTCTCCTCATACGCGCTTTTACGCAGCTCATGGCCCGAAACATCATTTCAAGGGGTTCCAACCTAAATCTCCTTCATGGATGGACCCAGCCTAGGAGACCCTCAGGTCGAAAACTACGTTTGGGAGGATTGGAAACCAGGTTTGGGCAGTTTGGGCTCTCCCCTAACGTGCGTCAAAAACGCCTAACATCCCCCTGGTTTATTGCAGCGCTGTAATGATTCGGTACACACGCGTGGATTGTCATGCTCCTTTGTTACAAACGCAGGGTTCGGTCTGATACAAATATCGCCACAGGTCCAGTCATGGCTACTTTGCAAAACTTGCGCGACGAATCAGGCATTACCGGAATCCCGTCGCTCCCACTCCCAGCGGAAGAGATACGCGAGCATCTGGACATGATCCTGGCGGGGAACGAGTTCTGCTCCAGCCGCAGGTCCTCGGAGCTATTACGACACATCGTGGAACGTGCGCTTGCGGGCGACACGGAGAGTCTTAAAGAGCGGCTGCTCGGGGTAGAGATCTTTCATCGCAGAAGCGACTATGACACAAGCACCGACGCCATCGTACGAGTGACCGCAAGCGATGTACGCCGCCGGCTGTCCAACTTCTATTCCGAGTCTTCAGCCCAGTCCATGCGCATCACCTTGCCGCTGGGGTCGTACGTTCCGGACTTTATACCGCTTGCGATACGCGAGGTTCCAGCCGGGATCACTCAGGCTAAGTATCCTGACAGCGGGCCAAGCAGAATAACCACTCCGGTTCGTGCTCCAGGGGAACCCATCGTCCTCCCTGTTGAGCCGCGAAAATCGCATCCCAGCCATTTAACGAAACCCGTAGCCTTGGCATTCTGCCTCTGCATACTGTTCGCACTGGGCGCGGGCTGGTGGCTTCGAGACATCACCCACGGGCGCGGCTTTTCAAAGGATGACCGCGACTATGCGTTTTATGACGATCTCCTCGGATCGATTGGCGAAAAGTCCAAGGAGACGCAGATTGCCCTCACCAATCCGCACGTCCTGCTCTACCTAGGCCTCAATAAGGCAGGCCCAGCCCTGGGAGAAAATCCAAAGGATGTGCCGGTCCCTCCGGACATGGCCGCTGTCCTGAACCAGACCTCGAACGATAACCAGGCGAACTTCCCGTTCCACCACTTCTTTGTGGACACCAGCAACTACACCGGTTTCGGAGAGGCCACCGCAGCTTTCGGTGTGTCGCGCCTGTTACAGGCAACCGGTCGAAGCGCGCACCTTACCGGCGCAAGGTTCTTGAACTGGGACTCTGCCCGGCAGGAGCAACTGGTGATCTTAGGAGCGCCCCATGAGAGCGCGTTCGTTCAGAGCACACTCTCCGCCGCCAACTTCACCATAGATTACAACTCGATCCACAATGCCCATCCCCTTCCGGGGGAACAGGTAGATTATTTCAAGTCAGGCCACGGAGGCATGCTGGAGGATTATGGTTTGATCTGGATGACCAAATCTCCCTCCGGCACGCGTGTCCTGGTTCTCGCTGGTCTAAGTAGTGCAGGTACAGCCGGAGTCGGTGAGTTCTTCAGCGATCCGGAACGGATGCGACCGGTTTATAAACAACTGCGGGCTCTGGCAAAAAAAGGAGCCTTCCCTGAGTCCTGGCAGGTCCTTTTGAAGATAGAAACGCGCGAATATATTCCCGTTCAGGTAAGCCCAGTCGCGTTGCGTATTACTGAAGGCAACTAAGTGCCTGCGCCTCGCAGCGTGAATACACGGTCTTTTTATCTACAGGCAGACTCCACAGCGTCCGCAGCCGCAATGGCTCCATTTTCTTTTTCTACAAAGGTTCTAGCCTGTGTCGCTTTAGCCCGGATCTTTTCATCACCCAAAACTTTGCGTAACTGCTCCGCGGCATGAGGGGCATGGAAACGATCCTTGCGTAGAGACAGTCCAAGCCCCAGCCGTTTGATTCGCGCTGCATTATCCGGTTGATCGAAGGCGTGCGGCACAACAAACTGTGGGCAACCCGCTCTCATCGCCTGCGCTGTCGTTCCTATACCGCCCTGGTGTACGACCACAGCCGCATACGGAAAGATCTCTGAGTAGGGAGCATAAGCCGTCACCATATGATCGCGCGATCCGGAGATTCCCGGACTTCCCTTGCCCGTCAACAACAAGGCGCGACGTCCCAGTTGCTCGGCTGCTCGCTTGCCTTCTGTATAGAAACTTCCCGGGTTCATCACCGCGGTAGAACCGAGCGTGAAAATGATCGGCGGTTCTCCGTTCTGAAGAAAATCTCTTACCTCATCGGTAAGTCCGGATGCCGGATTCTGACGATCGTAAAAAGCGAATCCGACGGTCTTTGTGTGATCCGGCCAATCGACCTGTGGCTTTGCGAACGCTGAAGAGAACATCGCCAGGTTGAGGTACGGCGAGTTCTTATCTTCAAACATCGGGTGGCTGGCAGCGGACAAGCCCAACTCCTTCCGCAATCCATAGATCGGCTCGGCCCAGCTCTTTGTCTGTTTGCGTGCGAGCCCTTTCATCGCCCGGTTCACCGTGACACCAGCTCCCCGAATGAAAGCGAACAACGGCAGAGGTCCGATGATGGATGGATCGTGCGCTGATAGAAATTGCCACGGAGCAAGAACCAAGGACGCCCAGCCTATACCCAACCGTTCGGCGACGAGCGGCGCGGCAAACACGAGCTCTCCCGTAATCAGAAACTTCGCTCCATTGCACGCCGCCAGGAGATCGTCATACACGCCTCGCATATGCGGCATGAGAAGCTTTCGGATGAAATTCTCAGGCCCCTGCTTTGGATCCATGATGCTGCTGAGCAATTCGGGGTCTTCTGGAGAAAGATGCTTGGGCCCAATGGAGTGAAACCCTAACCCTGTCGAGACGATCTTTGGGCGGTAGAACTCTGATGTGGCGATGACCACCTCATGTCCGCGTCTCTTCAACTCCAAACCAAGGGCAATGCAAGGATGTACGTCACCCAGAGAACCAATCGTCGTTACAACTACCTTCACAAACACTCCATCTTTCGAGCCTTCATACCCTATGTCGAGACAGCGTCTACTAAAGATTCAACTTTCAGATATTTCCGCCCATCGCGCTCCGGCGATTTACGTTCCACAAAAAGTTTGGGTGACGCATTCCTCGGGACGAGCCGGTATGGCATACCGCTCCAGATCAACACGATCCTCATAAGGCCGCGATACCACGTCCAGCAATTCCTCAAACGGTTGAAAGTCCTGCCGCATAACGGCAGCATCAATCACAGCCTGTACCAGGTGATTGCGCGGGATGAACACTGGATTCGCCCCTCGCATGGAAGCGACGCGCTCCTCTTTCGATACGCGTTCTGCTTCAAGGCGTCGACGCCATCCAACAGCCCAGGAATCATAAGCTACAGGATCAGCAAACAAGACGCGAACCGACGCATCGCCTTCCGTCCCAGCGACGGCATCGCACAGCAACCGGAAGGTCAGGGTGAAGTCGGCGCGATTAGCAGTCATGCGGTCCAGCAGATCCTGAATCAGAGCCGCATCGCCTTCGCGCTCCGTAAAGAGGCCCAGCTTACGTCGCAGGCCAGCTTCGCGAGCCGTGTCGAAATGCAAAGCAAACGCGGCAAGCGACTCTTGAGCTGAGGCCAGCCCAGCCTCTTCACTTCCCGACTCCTGATTCAAGAGCGGCAGCAAGGCCTCTGCGAGACGCACCAGATTCCAATGCATGGCGTGCGGCTGATTGCTATAGGAATAACGCCCCTGCTGGTCGATGGAGCTGAATACCTGATCCGGATCGTAGGCTTCCATAAAAGCGCAGGGACCGTAGTCGATGGTCTCGCCGGAGATGGAAGTGTTGTCGGTATTCATCACGCCGTGGACAAAACCGAGGAGCAGCCATTGTGCGACCAGCCGCGCCTGCCGGGCGATCACACCATCCAGCAAGGCACGGTACGGATGGCTCGACTGTCCAGCTTCGGGGTAATGCCGGGCGATCGCGTAATCCGCCAGCGTGCGCGTCCCGTCCACATCGCCTCGTGCAGCAAAGTACTGAAAGGTACCCACGCGAAGATGGCTGGCAGCTACCCGGGTCAGCACAGCTCCCGGCAAAACTGTTTCGCGAAACACTTGTTCGCCTGTAGTCACCGCAGCCAGGGCTCGCGTGGTCGGCACACCCAGCGCCGCCATGGCCTCGCTCACAATGTACTCACGCAGGACAGGACCGAGGACGGCTCTGCCATCGCCGCGACGGGAGAAGGGTGTTGGGCCGGAGCCCTTGAGTTGGATGTCGTAACGTACACCGTCCCGTCCAACTACTTCGCCCAGCAGGTTGGCGCGGCCATCGCCCAGTTGAGGCACGAAGTGTCCGAACTGGTGCCCGGCGTAGGCCATCGCCAGCGGCTCGGAGCCCTCAGCCACGCGATTCCCTGCCAGGATCTCGACGCCCTCCGGACTAGCCAGCGCGTCCGGATCCAGGCCGAGGCTCTGTGCTAATTCTGCATTAATCTTTACAAGACTCGGGGCCGCTACCGGTGTAGGATTCAGCCGGGCGTAGAAGCCTTCCGGCAATCGCGCATAAGTATTGTCGAAGTTGAAACGGATGTGCTGGGGGACGGGCGACGTAATCGTAGGAGCCTCTGCTGAACTCATGATCCATTCTACGTGGGCAAATTCCCAGGCACCAATCGCCTGCGCTTCTCTCCTATTTCAGTGCAGATCGGCTCTCAGACAATGCCGCAACCAGGGACAACGGCATCACCTCTCTCGGCGGGACCTGTGCCGTGAGCCGGGAGACAGTTGTCCAACGCAAATCGGGGCACTCGTCGACATGTTCTACTACAACAGTAGAAAGAATTTAAGCCATTCTTGTTCGATGGCAAAACACGCATCGGACCTAAACAAATTCCGCGGATGCCTCTCAAATCCAGAGAGACCTCCGCTCAATACGACAGCTCGCAGAGGTCCTATGGCCGTCTCTGGAATCACACGCCGTCTCAAATGGGTTCTCCCGCTCTTGGCCCCCACCCTCCTGGCATGGGCGCATTCGCATCCGAAAGAGAATCCTGTTGCAAAGCCCGAAAAGATCACGGTGACCATTCTGGCTATCAGCACATCAACCAGGCAGGGCTTTGCGGGCAACGAAGACATCTATCTTGCCTCTTTCACCGGCCAACAGGGCGCGTCTCAATTGATCAGACTCGCCGATTGGACGTCATCTGGCAGTTCAGGTGTGCCAGTGATGGCTATCGGCCAGAGCTTCCATCTTTTAGCGACCCGGACACCCTGGTGTGACAGCAATTCGCGTAACTTCTTTTTGCCCGTCTCCGCCGAGGAACGTTCTCAGCTTCTTCCGACCGGTACCCAGGGCGATTTCCCTCTACCTTGCTATCGCGACCAGCATGAAAGCATTCGCGCCGTTCGGGATACGCCTACAGACAAAAAACATGGATGGCTTTGGTTCAAACACTGAGGTTAAGCCAGCATCGCAACCTTCATCTTGCAGCTGACGAACCAACGTGTGACCTCACTCCACGCGCCCGTGGAGTGAGGTCATCTGGAATGGGATCTATGGCTTTGCAGGCACGATAGCCCCTGCTCGTATCCATTGCTCAAGAATGGCGATATCCGCATCGCGTGTTGATCTCCGCCACGATGGTTCATACCGTCATGGCAACGCGCACAGTTCATCTGCAGAATGGAATCGACATGGGTTGGATCGAACGCCGCACGGGTTGGAGCGGGGCCCTGCGATTCAGCGTGACTCTACCTATCAGGTCGTCTCGCCAATATCGCCGGGCCCACCGTCCAGGCTCTAGTTCACTGCCCATTGCTCGTTCGGCCCGGAGTTGCAGCTAAACGTTTGGATCAACGTTCCCGATGCCGTTCCATCTCCTCGCACGTCGAGACAATTGCTCGGATTGTTCGCTGGGGTGAACTCGTACGTGCTTCCTGTCGAAACAGCATTCCATGCCTGGGCTGACGAGCCATTACAGGGATCAAGTACGACTGCCGACCCGCTTCCAGTACCGGACGCAGTAAGGCAGAAGCTGCCCTCCGTTGCCAGGTTGTAATAACCGGATGGAGTGACATTCGCATTGGAGATGGCCCAGGACTGAGCGCCCGTCCCATTCGCCGTAAACACATCGATCGGATTGCCGCTTACCGTGCTTGCGCCCTGATCATCCAGCCGCAGGCTCGTAGAGTTCTGAGGTGTCAGCGTGTGCGTTCCATTCAAGCTCTTCGTGGCTGAAGACTGATAGACGCGAACATAGTCGACCAGCATCGTTGCCGACGAGGGCGTGCTGCCGTCGGTCGATCCCGGAAAGCCTCCATCTCCAATCGCAAGATTCAACAGAAGGAAAAAGGGATTGTTGAACACCCACTGATCGCCTGAAGGAATCGTTGACGAGGTGACCGTCTTGAAGACATTCGACGGGCTGTCGCGATAGTACTGCATTGAATTCGGACTCCAGATCACCCCGTACACGTGATAGTTGGCGTCATCCACCCGGCCGCCATTGGGAAACGTGACCTGGGCGCCAATCCCGTTCGCGCCGGAATAGCCCGGCCCGTGCACCGTCGAAGAGGTAGTCGTCGGCGTATACGACTGCACCCACTCCATGATGTCTTGTTCCCCGCACCCGGGCCAGGGGTCCGAATTGATGTCCGAGCCCAGCATCCAGAACGCCGGCCAGAATCCATCGCCTACCGGCAGCTTCATACGCGCCTCAATCCGGCCATATTGGAACTGCTGGAGTCCTTGTGTCTTCAACCGCGCCGAGGTCCATTGTCCACTCGAGTTGCGAATCGCCGTAATGACAAGGTTGCCGTTGCCATCCTGAAACGCGTTTGGCTGGCTCGCTACGCACGGGGTTAGATTCGATCCCGGAGCGCAATAGTCTTCAATCTCCGGGTTGCCGAATCCGCTGTTTCCAAGGTCGTAGGTCCAATTGGCGGAGTTAGGAGACGTGCCTGCCGCTGCATTGAACTCATCACTCCACTGCAAGGTCCAGGTCTGCGCCTGGGCTCGTTGCGCGAGTCCTGTGTTGAGCAGGAGCAAGAGTACAGCCGCGCTCACTGCAGTGAAGATTCGTCTTGTAGAAGATGAGGGATTAGTGATTGCTTTGAATCCCATGTGCTCTGCGGGTAAGAAATGGATTCGCATCGATGTCCTCTGAAGCTGGGTTTGTGAAACGCGAGGATGCTATCACACCACAACTGCGTTCGACACCTCGTGCTACGGGCTCCCTACCCCGGTAAATGCCGGACAAACCAATCCGGATCAGCCTGTCTTACAGGCTTTTTTCTCCTTAGAAACGAATCCTCCCGGAGAACTGAAAGTCACGGCTGCCAGAGTTACTGGTTGCGCTACTTACCGTTCCGAAACTGGCACTGTTTACTACTGTATTGATTCCACTAAACGTCACCTTGTTAGTCACATTCTGGCAATCCACACCGAAGATGAAGCTGGAGTTATCAGCAATCTGAAAGGATCGCCTAAGTCCCATATTCAGGTTGTATACACCTGGCCCTCTTAGCCCAAAGGGCGCACTACGAGGGGCATCGCCGATCATCAGAGCGCCTGAGTTGCAGAACGGCCCGCTGCTGGAAGCGCACGTTGTATTCCCTATGCCTTCCCCCGGAGTCGTACCGGTGATAGCTCCCTTGATGTAGGAATATTTACCGAGATTTTCCGCAGTAGCTCCATGTCCCCAGCTTCCGTTCTGACGGACCTTCCCAGTGAAGTTCGGATTTACATCCGGCATGCATTGACCCTGGCCGGGCTCACTGGCAGCCGAGCACGCCGTAGAAGTAAGTGCCAATGGAGCTCCGGAGGCATAGGTGAAGACTCCGGATAAGTTCCATCCCTCAAGAACCGCGCGTGTAAGAAAATGGCCTCCACCGATCTCGCCTTTGCCGAACGGAAGTTTGTAGACGCCGAAGATCGCCAGGTTTTGCGGCTCGCTGGTAGCACTCAATCCGCGATCGATCCGGTCCTGGGCCCAGGCCTTTCCATTGAGCGTGACGCTTGCTGGAATAGCGTATCCGCTGCGGATCGTGCCTGCATCATCGAGTTGTTTGGAGTATGTGTAATTCAGGTTCAGCGTCAATCCATGCGACGCCCGCTTGGCAAGTGAAATCTGCAGAGAATGGTAAGACGCATTTGCCGTTTGACTTCCCCACGTGTCGGTTGTGCCGGAGTACTGAGGCATCCACGTCAACATCTGTCCGATGGTGGCATGACCCGCGCCCTTGGCCGTATTTGCGGCGGCAATGAATCGTGGATAAGGAGCAGCAATGCCCGGAATGATCTCATTGGCTGCAGCGATATTCGCGGCTGTTGCTGGCTTGGAAAGAAGCCCCGCTCCATAGACTCCAACTCCGAGTGCATAGTACTTAGGATCGATCTCTCCTGACTGCAATCCTCGAATATTATTTGCACCCGCCAGAAAGTGACTCTCGGAGCCCGCATAGTTGACCATGAGCGTCAGGTCCCGGATCAATTCACGCTGGATACCAAAATTCCAGAAATCGAACTCTGGTGCTCGTCCTGAAACATAAGGATCAAGATAGCTGATCGAACCCGGAGTTACAAACGTCCCGGAGTTATTTAAATAGTTTCCTGTGTTGAGCGACTGGCTGCCCGGCCCAGGAGGAGTAATTGCCGGAAACGTATAGCCAGGCCCACCCAATGTATTATTGGCGAGGCCTTGCGCCTGAAAGGCTGAGCTGTTGTTCAGATAGAACGCGGGACCCGCGCCGGTACCGGCCCCACCATCTGAAAATACCGGTGAGCTCGTGAAGCCGAGCGATCCAGTCCCCTGGTACGCACCGCCCGCACCACCTGTTCCTCCGCCATGAGAGTAGACGACGGCAAACGCACCCCGCACTACCGTTTTTTCATTGAGGGTATACGCAAAGCCCAGCCGCGGCCCCCAGTTCTTCATGTAGTTATGTGCGGGCGTGCTGCAGCCACAACTAACACCTGCTCCGCCATAGTTCCCTGCGAACTGAAGCGCACCGAGACTTCCAGTAGCCGGGTTCGTGATGCTCGGATTGAGAAACGAAAAGCGATTCAGAACCTCGTTGTAGGTCGGCAGATAATCCCAACGAAGACCCAGGTTCAGTGTCAGCTTTGGAGTGACCTTGAAGTTGTCCTGAAAATAAGGCGCCACAGGATGGAAGCGGCCTCCCAGTACGGAGAAGGGTAACTCGGTAACGCTCGCGCCACTGACAGCCCCAAGCAGGTAGCTCGCATAGGAGTATCCCGTGCTCGTTGCATAGGCGGAGCCAGTCTCCTGCGCCGTTTCGTTAGTACTCCAATTCAGTTGCAGCCCGGAGGTAGGCCCATCCTGCGCCGACTGGTTTAATTCGAGCCGCTGGATCTGAATGCCAAAGGTCATGGCATGCCTGCCCTTTACCCAGAGCAGATTATCCAGAATCGTATAAGACTCATCCACCGTTGTCTTGCTTGTACCCTGGACACCATCAGCCCATTGGGTCTGTGCATTGCTGCCTGCAAAGACCTGAGTCGGAAATTCAGTAACTGCCTGAGAATCGGCAGGCAGGCCACTGAAATTGATACCCATATTCTGGGCCTCGTACTGACTAACTCCCTGTGTAAGGTTCGTAGAAGGAGGGCCCCCGAAGTTACTGAACCCAAACTTAAACTGGTTTACAAGGTTCGGGTTGATTGTGTACGTGTCCTGCATGTCGGCCCAGTGACCACCGGTCTGGGTATAGACAGACGCCAGATAAGGTACCGGCAACACTCCATTGCCCGTGTAAGGAACGGGATGAGTATTACCTCCCGTTACAACAAACGAGAGCCGGTTCTTCGGAGAGATATCGTAGTCGATGCGTCCCGAATAAAGCCAGTTCCGATTTCCTGTCGGGTAGCCGCCAAGGTAGTTATTCTGCAGGCCCGATGTCGTAGGAGCCGGTAGGAACGATTGCATCGTCTGCGCGATGGGAGAGATCTTATTCGCTGGAATAACGTTAGGGGTCAGTATTCCATTCTTCATCCCCATAAAGGGTTTGCGCGTGCATACGTTTCCGTTGCACGTCTGCGTCGTCGGATCATAGATCAAGTAACCCGGCCCATTGACTCCTGCAGCTCCTGTACCCGCAGCCTGGGCGCCGCTCAACAGCTCGGTAAAATCACCTGTGCGCATGAGCGTCGTAGGCACGGTTCCAGTGGAATAGCTCGGCGCGGTATTGGCATGCGTCAGATCATAGGCCGCGAAAAAGAATAACTTGTTTTTCCCACTGAACAAGTAGGGAATGCTGATCGGGCCGCTCACCGCAGCTGTAAACTCGTTCTGATGATCGGCAGGCTTTCCGGCAGGAACCGTCTTGATCACACCGTCGACTACCTTCTGAGTCGTTGCGGCAGGCGCAGTAAATCCCCACGTATCGAAGATCGTATTGCGAACAAAGTCGGCAATCGTACCGTGATATTGATTGCCTCCCGAGGCCAGCGTGTAGTTCACAGAGCCCGCACCCTGGGCATCCACAGACTGCCCACTGGTGGTAGCACCAATCTGGTCGATCGCCTCTGAAGGGACAAGGTTGAAGACGGGGCGGTTGTCCCCAATCTGACTAATCTCTGAGATCGGGATGCCGTCGAGATAGACCTCCTCCACACGGCTGGCAGTACCGGAAAACAGCGAGGAACGCGCCCCCGGCTGAGCGCCCGGAAGAAGATTCGAAAATTGGGTAATATCCCTTTGCTGATTGCCTGCGACCAGCAAAGGAAGATCCATATACTCCTTGCTCGTGATCGTTCCGCCAAGCACGGCATTGGTCGTGTCCAGCGCCGGCGGTGCAGAGCTTACAGTCAACGTTTCACCCTGGCTTCCAGGATGGAGCGTAACGTTGAGCCCGAAGGCCTGCCCCGCGTTGATCACAATATTCTGCTGCTTCACATTCTCGAAGCCATCCGCTGCCACTGTGACCGTATAAGTTCCGACGATGAGCGGGCTAAGTTCGTACAAACCACTCGACGAGGTTGGGCGGGTAGTAACAACGCCCGTAGCATCGTTTGTAGCCGTCACCGTAGCATTTGGAATCAGGGCGCCGGTGGAGTCCGTAACGGTACCGGTAATTGCCCCATCTCCACTCGTCTGAGCCTTCGCCGAATACATCAGGCCTACGGATCCCAGAAGCACGATAAGACCGTAGGCTGCATAACGCTGCAGGCCGCGCCGCAGTGTTGAGAGTTTCATTGTCGTTCTCCAAAACTTATAAAGGCGTTTCGTTCGCCGAGGGATGCACGACTCTGGTCCCTGAGGCACTGCAGGCGCCTCACTCTGTTCGTTATGCCAGCCTGGTCCGATCCCTATAGGCAGCGGTTAGCTTTGAGAGTTCGTCACGTATGCCCGTATGGCCTGAATCTTCGGCCAGGTTATGCATCTCGAGTGGGTCGCTCTGTTCGTTGAAGAGCATGCTGCCGTTTTTGCCATCTGCGCCGAACTCCACGTAGCGCCAATGGTCCTGCCGCACAGCCACGCCGTGAATCGTCTTCCCGTCTTCACTCCATAGGCTGAAGGCAGGACGCTTCCATGTTGACTGGGGGCGATGCAGAAGCGGCGTGAGGCTGGCACCTTGCAGTCCAGACGAAGGACGTGAGAGCCCGCACAGTTCCACAAGCGTCGGATAGATATCGAGAGACTGCACCAGCCGCGTTGAGGTCTGCCCATTCCCGGCAGCCCTCGGATCATGAATAATCAGCGGAACGCGTGTTCCCATCTCGAATAGAGATCCAGCCTTGGACCACTTCCCTTTTTCGCCAAGCTGATAGCCATGATCGGCGACAAAAACGATGATGGTGTTATCACGAAGCCCAAGCGCATCGAGTTCGTGAATCACGCGGCCCAGGTTCCAGTCCACCCAGGAGATGGAAGCAAGATAGGCACGAATCACCTCTTTCGCCTCTGTGGTGCTGGCTCCGCGGCCAATGAAGAGGTCCGCATTGCGCGGGCGAATCGCTGCCTTGGGAAAACCTGACGGCACCGTCGGCCACGCCGCAAAGTCAGGCGTCAACTCCAACTTCGCAGGGTCGTACAGATCGAAGAACCGCTGCGGCGCGGTAGGAGGGCTGTGTGGTTTGGAGAAACCGCATCCGATGAAAAAGGGTTGATCTCGATACGTTCTCAGGTAGCCGATCGCGGTCTCCGCGACACGGTTCTCGGGATGCTCTCCGCCATCTCCATCCAGAATCAGAATCTCGTCCGAGTGAGCGGCTCTGGCATCTTGCGTCTTCGACACAGGGATTCCAGCAGGAGGCGGCGGAACAGACTGCGATGGAATGATCTCTCGATGCTGATGGTACTTTCCTTGCGTGTCCTCATCACTCTGCTCGGACGCAGCCTCAATCGCAGCGATGGACACATCGCTGCCCCCAACGGTCCAAGCCTTCGGATCGTCATACCCTCCATGAAAGATCTTTCCCGTACGGGCCGTGACATAGCCCTGCTCGCGAAAGAGTTGAGGCAGACTGGTCAGGTCCGGGCGAGTATCGCGGAAGTTCGTGCGATTGCCCAACACCTTCGTATCAAGCGGCACCTGTCCGGTGAGCAGCGAAGCGCGCGAGGGGTTGCACAGCGGAAACTGGCAGAAGTTGCGATCGAACCGCACACCCTGCTGGGCCAAAGCATCGAGGTTCGGAGTCTGCGCTCTGAAGTGACTTCCGTAACAGCCCAGTTCTACTCGCATGTCGTCCGACATGAAGAAGAGAACATTGGGCTTCTTTGTTTCGCGCGCAGAGGCTGAGGCTGTGAGAACTCCAGCGATGGCTGTGCCCGCAGCTTGCGCAATGAACTGACGTCTGGTCGTCCGCTTCTGTGATTGATTTGGCATTGTCCTCTGGCTCGTTGTCTTTGCTGTGCGTTGTGGGTGTTCCGCCTGGTCAGCGACAGTAGTCGCGACTGGAAACATCGGCAGGAAAGAGGGTTTTCGAGTGGATTGCGTTTGCAAAAAGCAGGAGCTGTGCGGAGCATCAGTAACGCTTTGGAGTGCCTTGAGGCAGAAGGGACGCAGAGACAACAAAGCCCACCAGGTGTGGGCGAGGTCCAGCGCTCAATTCAGGAAAGATTGATTCGGTTCAATCAAGCCGAGCACAGACGTTCACACCACAGAGTTGTTGCGAGGAGCAACAACAAAGCTTGCGAGCGATCTGGCGAAACGTCTTCATTGATATGAAACAAGTTCTCATATGACTTATCGCGCCGTCAAGTGAACTCGCCGAATCATGAGTGGCAGCGTGCAAACACTCTGCTGCGGCAGGAACCGGAAGGGCTTGGCTTCAGCCATGCCGCAAAATGCCGGACCAAAGGCCCGTACCGCTCTGCCGAAGGCCGAAGTGAAGGCGCAATGACTGAATTGCCTTCTTTGGTGGAGACAATTTAGTGGCCATCGGCACGAAGCTCCTGCATTGCTCCAGCCTATGCCTCAGAGCCTCTACGCCAGCAGCAATCCACGATCATCCGCATCCTGCTCGGCGAACGCCTCCGAATATCGCTGCGTATCAGATACGACCCACTCCTGATAACCCGACATCCAGTCCTTCATGCCTGCAATATACCCCCGCAACTCCGGGCTTGCGGACTTCTCCACCACTTCGGACAATCGCGAGAACTCCTGAATCTCGGAGCACACCCTCTTCGCCGTGTAGTCGATCCCCTCCTGCAACGAACGCCCCTGTCCCGCGTAGATCCCCACCATATTCCAATACTGTCCCGGCTGCCGAAGCTCGACGGCGAGACTCTGAATGTCATTGCTCCAGCAGACGACGTGATTGGCATGCCGGCGCAGTTGCTGCACATCGGGACGATAGTATTCCTCCGCCAGAAGCGGGCCGTCATTGGCGATGTCCGAAAGATCGAGGCAGGGGTTCATCCCACTGGTATGCCGCCGGATCGTCTCATAGTGTCCCACCTGAACCGATTGGGACTGGGTGTGATTCAGGATCTGCAACCCCGCCGTGCTCGCCCACATCCTCATGCCATTGGCGAACCGCTGAAAGTGCTCATGCGACAGCTGCTTCCTCAACCGCATGCAGATATCCAGCCAGGCCTCTTCCCCGTACACAGGACAAGCGCTCAGCCGATTGAAATCAAGGACGTCAATCATGGCCGTCAGATTGGGAATCGTAGAGGGACCGATCGTCTCCACCCGATCGACGAACAGGTCATCCGCCAGGAAGAACCAAATGAAATAATCTGCAATCGTCCGGAGCAGCTCACGGTTTGCTCGTGGATAGCAGCGAGCGGCAAGCCACGCATACTTGGTTCTACTCACGCGATCCAGATACTGCTTATTAGGAAGCAGCCCGTACTCGAGAGCCCACCCCTGCATCTCCTGTTCGACAAGATCAGCAAAGGGCGAGCACGCGGCAGCCCAGGGAAACTCAAAGTTCGGAACGCGTATCTGTTGGAGTTCGTTGACCAGTTCTGCAGACATGTTTACTCCGTGACCTCAATAGATAAAACGAAACCGGGTTGATGCTGCGATCCATGACCCTGCAGGTGCCGCGAGAGAACTCGCTGCGCTCATTATAGGAACCTGTATATAGGTTGAGGCACCCGATTGCCAAGACTGGGGGCATGGTTGATGATTACGACGAGTCAGTACCAATTCTCCGTGAGCATGATGTTACTCCGATCAACATCCCGCTCTGCGTACAAAATCCAGCGCTCATCCGAAGATACCGCGAGCCCTCGGTCATACTCGTTGACTCCAAACTGGGTCTGTCCCAGCTTTGTTTTGGAGCCTGTCTTGAGGTCCATGCGGAAGACATCAGCAAGCGCCGTACCTTCCATCTTCTTCTGAAGATAGTAGAGGTCTTCTCCAGTTACCATCCAGTATCCCCACATTCCGGAGCCTAACGGCCCGGCGACCGGCTGAGCCTCACCACCATTCAGAGGGGTCCGCCAGATTGTCGTCTTGTCTGTGTCCTGAACGTAGTAGAGGCTCTTCCCATCAGCAGATTCCATACCGTTATAACCGCCATGCTGCGTGATCTGTCGCTCTTCATCGCCGTTGACCTTCGTCCTCCATACTTCAAAGCGGCCTGTTCTGTTAGAGCTGAAATAGAGAGACTGTCCATCCCTGGACCAGTTCGGAATGAGATTGTCAGCTGCCTCGAATGCACCGGTTGTCACTCGTACAGGAGTCCCGCCTGAAGCGTTGACGACAAAAATCGCTGACCGTCCATGAAACCCGGAGTTGAAGGCCAATAACTTCCCGTCGGGAGACCAGCGCGGGGAGCTGGTGTTTGGGCCGAAGATATTTGTGAGGCGCTTGCATTGCGTCCCATCGTTTTTGCAGACCCAGATCTCTGAGGCCCCTGTGCGGTCGCTCTCAAAGGCGATCTCCGAACCGTCAGGGGAATAATCCGGCGCAGAGTCAATAAATCGAGACGCGATAAGCTGCTCCTGTTTGCCCTGACCGTCGGTGGACATGCGCCACAGACTGCCGTTCCGCAGCAGATCGATGTACGCCAGTCGATGTCCCTTCGGCGAGACAACGGGGTCTTCTGTATGGGCGGGAAGTGTGGAGAGAGCCACAGGGGGATCTCCATTGAGAGAGAGCTTCCAAAGATTGCCGACACTCAATGCGCGGGAAGAGGCAACAAGCAGGCTTTGCCCGTCAGCGCTCCACGTAAGCCCGTTGATCGAGTGAATGTTGAAGGGCAAGACTCGATCGGGGCCGCCGTGCGCCGGCATGATATGTATTTCAGCCGAAGAGGGACCCCGCGCCCTTACAAAAGCGATCCAGTCACCCTGCGGTGAAAAGACTGCATTGACATCGACGCTCAGCGCCGGAGGATAAGTCAGGGCTTGCTTTTCGCCGTTCCCGAGAGATACCAGCTCAAGATGAGAGCTTTCATCTGCATCCTCTTTTTCCGTAGTCACTAACCAACTACTATCTGGAGACCAGTTCAGAGTAGGCACGTCGTGGAAGGCAGACTTGAGGTTATTGATTAATGCGAGATGCCGGGCGGTGTGAGGCCTCTGCACCTTGGCAACCTCGATCTCCAACCATTTTGGGTCTTCGGTCGCGCGCAGGTACGCGATCTCCTCTCCTCTTGGGGACCATGCCGGAGAGAAGCTCTTTCCCCCATCGCTCAGCTTCTCCCGATCGTCGCTGTCGACGTTCTGGATGTAGATGGCCTGATCCTGCCCCGCATCGGAGTGCCACGAATAGGCAAGGCTATTGCCGTTGGGAGAGAACGTCGGCCAGGAGTATGCCCCAGGCACACTTGTCAGAGGCCGGCTGTCGGACGCCGCATGGACCAGCCCTGTCTGGTGATGCCTGACATACGAGACGCGCATCACAACGATGAGGAAGACGATCGCCGGCAGGACCGCGGCGAATATACCCCACGACGCCCGCGTGGTCGGACGTGAAACAGGTTTTTCATATAGCACCGGAACGAATGCTTCTGTCGCTGGGGTGTCCGGCTCTCTCGGAACTTCCTTCAGCGCTTTAACGTCTAGCGGGAGACCGCTGGAGGGCTCTGTCTTCGTGACCGGTATCGTGAAGCGATAGCCACGCCGCGGGACAGTCTCAATGAACTCGGAGTCTGGAGAGTCTCTGCTGAAAGTCTTTCGGAGAGCAGAGATGTGAACGCTTAGATTGCCTTCTTCGACAAAAGTGTCCGGCCATACAGCCTGCAATAACGTCTTCTTATCGATGAGTTGGCCCGCGTTCCGAACCAGAACATGAAGAATGTCAAAGGTCTTTGGCGGCAGCGGTATCGACGCATCACCGTGCCAAAGGCGACAGTCCTGCACGTCCAGGCGATAGTTTCCGAAGCTATATATCCTGCGATCTACCTGGATTAGCGAAACTACGCTCTCCTCTTGTTGTGAGACCGGCATGGCGCGATTTCTTTCACCCCTAAACAATAAGGACTCACGAGACCAATCTTAACTGGCGGCTATTACGGGGCCGTTACAGACATCCCACGCGCATGCCTGTACGCCCTGTTATCCGCTCTTAAGACTTTCATAAGAACTTCTAAAGAAGACCTACAGGATTCGAAACGCCCAAATACCTAGGGTAGGAGCTACGGAAAGCGAACCTATATCCCCTCAGAAGCCTGACACGGCCCGTGCAGCTCTGCCTGTATATAAGCTTCGCCCACCAGTTCACATGAGGCTGTGCAGGAATGTTAAGGAGATCGTTTCTCAAATCGTCGTTGGCCCTCCCTGTTTCAGGAATGTTACTCGGTCGCTCTTCGTTGGGGCTCTCTCAGGCCCTCCCTTCCCCTCTGGTCGCTCCTAAATCGCGCCCTAACGATTTTGATTTTGTGTTCTTCACGGACTGCCATCTCGAACCCGAACTTGCAGGGGTCGAGGGATGCGTCAAATGTTTCACACAGATCAATAAAGAAAGAGCGGACTTCTGTATCGCGGGCGGCGACCAGGTCTTCGATGTATGCGAGCAGGATCTTACCCGCGCACACCTGCTCTTCAACCTCTACCAACAGACGGAGAAGGACCACCTGAGCGGCAAGGTCTACTACACCGTCGGCAACCATGACGTGGTCGGCATTAATCAAAAGAGTCCTGTGGAACCGGGGGCCCACGAGTATGGGAAGAAGTTATATGAAGACTACTTCGGAAAGCGGTACTACTCCTTCGAGCATAAGGGTTGGCACTTCATCGTCCTCGATTCGATAGGCATCGAATATTACAAGATCTTCAAAGCCGAGTTCGATGAGGAGCAACTTGCCTGGTTGAAATCCGACCTGTCGTCCGTCGGCCCCTCAGTGCCCATCATCGTGGTCACACACGTCCCGATTGCGACCGTACTGGGCACACTCAGTACGCATTCTCATAACGGCCCCGGACCTATCGCTGCAAACTCCTATGCGGTTCACGAGCTCCTCGCCGGACACAACTTGAAGGCTATCCTCCAGGGACATCTGCACGTCTGGCAAAAGTCGGAATATCAGGGAGTCCAGTACCTCATTAGCGGTGCCGTATCAGGAGCCTGGTGGGAAGGGTCGATGGACGGCACTCCGGAGGGCTACACCCTCTGCCAGATCCGCGGAGACCAACTTCATCTTTCCTATGTGACCTACCCGTGGGTCGCTCGTGTCCAGCACGCCAAAAGCTGAGCCACTGAAACCAGGATTCCCTCGCGCAGAGCAGCTATCACGACACACAACACGATTGAAATGGAGCTACGACTATGTCTTGCGATCTCTTCGTTTGCATCTCACGCCTGACTCCCAACTTGAGCAAAGACCGCGGCTTTCGAAAGCAACTTATCCTCGCATTCGTGCTGTTGATTACGGGCCTCCTGGGCCTCAGTGAAACAGGGTATGCACAAAAAGGCCTGACAAGCCTGCGAGGCACGATCACCGATCCGTCCGGTGGAACCGTCTCAGGCGTATCGCTGACGCTCACCGATCTTGCCAGCCAGGCAAAACGGCAACTGACCACAAAAGACAACGGCGAATATGAGTACAGCGCGTTGAATCCGGGAAGATACCGGCTCGACGTCACCAAATCCGGATTTAAAAATGTTGCACTCGAAGGCCTTCTTCTTGAAGACGGCCGCGTGAGCGTGAAGGACGTGGTGCTCACTGTCGGAGGCGACACCTCGGAGATCACGGTAGAAAGCAAGCCCGATGTCATCACAACCGACACAGGAGTGATGGAGGTCGGCTTCGACAGCAACCGCATCAAGCTGACACCGACCAACGACCAAAACCCTGGTCCTGAGGCACTGCTGAGTTCGCTGCCCGGCATCACTGCCACCGGTTATTCAGTGCAGATCTCCGGACAGGGCGCGAACCAACTGGTGCTCAACTACGACGGCCTCCAGAACCGCGAAGGAAACCAAAACGTCAATATCAACTTCTATCAAGAGTTCACGGCTGTCACCAGCAACGCATCCGCGGAGTGGGCAAGTGCGGTCAATGAAAACTCCACCTCCAAACGCGGCGGCAATCAGTTCCATGGCGGCGCGGCCTACAGGATGTTCAACAATACGCTCAATGCGTCCGGATACTTTGCACCAACGAAGAACCACTCCCTGATGGACGAAGTAATAGGCGAGTTGGGAGGCCCCATCATTCGGGATAAGACCTTCTTCTACGTCGGCTTTATGAAGCAGCTGTACTACGTCGGCACCTTCAACCAGACAGAGGTGCCGACGCAGCAGATGCGTGGTGGAAACTTTGGCAACACCGTCATCACAGATCCGTCCACCGGCAAGCCATTCCCAAACAACATGATTCCAACAGGAAGAGTAAGCCCCGTCTCGCTTGCTCTGCAGAACGCGTACGTGCCTCTTCCCAACCAGAACTTCAGCGATCCCAGCCTGAACAACTACGGATGGACCCACCCCTTTCCTTCGGACATCTTTGAGGGAACATGGTGGTTTGCGCGCGTCGACCAGCAGATCACGTCACACAACAATTTGAGCTTCCGGTTCAGTTCGAAGTCGGCGCCGTATGTGCTGGCCAATAACCTTCCCGATTTCTTCCGGACGCGGCTGCGCTATAACAACCAGTACACCCTGGCCGATACGCATATCTTCTCGTCAAATCTCGTCAACGAATTCCAGATCGCCCGCAATTATCTGAAGCTGTTCGATGGCCAGACGGAAGGAGGCCAGACACCTCTTCGCGGAGCAGACGTTATCTCGCAGATCGGCCTTCAAGGGATCGACACGACAGGTACGCAGGGGATTTCAGGCTCGCCTGCGATGAATATCTCGGGGTATGCCGACCTGTCGACGCCGTCCGGCGGACTTGGCGACGACGAGCATGATCTGGTCATTCAGGATTCAGTGACCTGGACATTTGGAAGGCACGTCATCAAGTTCGGTGGGAACCTCATCAACTACAGAACCGGCCAGGGCGTTGTGCCTAACTTCGGCTCGTTCTCCTTCGATGGCTCCTTCACCGGAAATGGATACGCGGATTTTCTTCTGGGCCTGCCGAGAACCAGCGAGCGCTCAAATCCGATCTACAACGAAGCCTATGTATCGCACGAGGCCGGACTATTCGCACAGGATAGCTTCAAGCTGACGCCCAAGCTAACCTTGAACTATGGTCTTCGCTGGGACTACTACGGACTCCCGCATTACACGGACAATCTTGACTACAACTGGGACATCAACACCGGAGCAATCGTCGTCCCTGAATCTTCGCTTGGAAAGGTGAGCCAACCGCCGTTCTATCCGTCCAACATCCAGATCGTGGCCGGCCAGGTGACCGCAAACCCGAAGCTGACAAATCTGCGTCCACGTCTCTCTGCTGCCTATCGTCTCCGCGATGAGATGGTGCTGCGTGGCGGATATGCTGAGTTCACCGAGCGTTATGGCATCTCAGATCGAGTGAACAATGGTGGGCCGTTCGCAGTCGCACAGAACTATACAAACCTGAATGCAGCAACCCCGACGGGCGCGTTGTTCTCGTTCCCGAACCCGTTTCCCGCAAACCTGGCTTCAGCGCAGACACCGTCCCAGTCCGTCACGGGATATCCCCTCGACACCGACAACGGAACGATCCGCCAGTACAACGTCACTGTCGAGCAGAAGATGTTTCATGACCTTGGGTTTCGCCTCGCGTATATCGGCTCGCATGGAAACGGTTTGAGCTACCAGACGAACATCAATCTGCAGAGACCGAGCACGAATCCCTATACTCCGACCAACAATCCCTGGCCGCAGTACAACCAGATCAACTATTACTTCTCGAATGGATCGCAGAAATATAACTCCATGCAGGTCGAGGTACAGCGCCGTACCGGCTGGTTCCAGTTTGATGGCCACTACACCTGGGCAAGCAATCTCAACAATTTTTCCGACACGGAAAATCCCTACGACGTCCTGAGCCACTGGTCGAAGGACGCGACGACACGACGGCACGTCGGAGCGATCAACACTTACATCGATCTGCCGTTCGGACATGGCAAACGCTACATGAACCATGCGCCACGGTGGATGGAAGCAACCCTCGGAGGGTGGAACATCCAGACGATCAGCTACTTCGGATCGGGTCTCTACATGGGGCCGCAGTATAGCGGAGCTGATCCATCGAACACGGGTACATTCGGTGGCATTCCCGATCGCGTCCCTAATGTTGCCTTGTATCCAGCCCACAAGAGCGCAGCCCTCTGGTTCAATCCAGCGGCCTTTACGGCGCCGCAACCGGGCCATTTCGGCAATGCCGGGGTGGACTCGATCGAAGGACAAGGATTGCTGTCTTCCAACATCAGTCTAAGCAAGACGTTCCGTCTGACAGAACGAGTGCACTTCCTGCTAACGGGAGCCGCATCGGATGTATTCAACCGTTCGGGGTTCAATGACCTCGACACCAACATCAACGATACGACCGCGGGACAATACTACGACATCACTCCTGACTACGTGGGAGACCGCTCCGGTCGCAGAATGATCTCGATCAAAGGCCGGATTGAGTTCTAATCCCCATCGAATGGCTCAGTTTTCAGAACCAAAGCAAGAGTGAGTCTTTGACCTATTCAGCATCCAGATCGCGGCTAGCTGCGATCTGGATGCTGGACTTGCTTAATGTCCCCTCATTGGCATTTTGCGGGTATGCTGCTTCTTTGAACTCAATAGCATAGATCAAGAAAACTTGACGCATCGGGAACTGGCTCGTGAGTAAGACTGCGCGAAGCCCCTAGAGGCTGTCCGAACCCTTCCCTCGCCGACTGCACGCGATGCACCTCCGTTCCTGCGACAGTAGCAGTGAGCTGACATCAGACTGTGAAAGCGGAAAAGACCACAGTGTTCGTGCATCTCATACAGGGCGAGCTGCCACCTGGTAGCGATTTGGAGCTGAGCCGGTCGTCCTCTTGAGAGCGTTGCTAAATGCACTCTCCTACGTATCCGAGGGAACGAGCAAGCTTCGCCACGGTAACATCATCTTCCACTTAGCTCTTTCCGCAAGCCACATCCACCATGCCGTGAGATAGCTGCGCGGCGCTACTCCTGCAGCTGTCCTGAAATTGACTGCGAATGTCACATCCCACTGAGTTCTGCAGCTGCTGAATGCCGGATACCCCATACGGACAACACTCCGCTCACTAACATACGAGATGTGGGCACCATGCTGGAGCAAGGCGATATCGATGCGGCTGCCTGCTCGCTATAGCCATTTGTCGCCTGAACATCGACGGTCTGTCATGGATCGTATCGCCTCTAAAACCCGGTGATCTCCGCGACACCGGTCAAGAATTGAGCAGGACTACCGCTTAGGACATCTTTACGACCCGAATAATACACCTCCGTCTCGAAAGCCGAACGGGTCAGGCTGATATATCCAAGATTAGCCGCCGACGTATCTGACTGCTTCGCGGCTATGTGAAGTTGATCGAAACCTAGAACGATGGTGTGAAGCCCTTCGATACCTCTCGAACTGTGAAAGGTACAAAGACGAATTTCATCAGGCGAATAGGAAGCGCGACGATTCTCCTCGTCGGTGTAGTCGATGTAGTCGAAACCGGCGGACTGACATGCGTTGATTGCCATAGGGCGCCAAGTTAAGTCCGGCTTGCCATATGGAAGAAGGATCAAAATGTCTGACGGCGTACCGTCATTCGTCATCCGGAGTTGATCGATCTTCTTCTTTAGCGATGCCGTGATTTGCTGTACTATATCTCCAGACGTCCGTTGATCTATGTTCAACACGGAGGGCACTCCGCCATTTTCCCTCATCAGCTCAAAATCGAACTGATCTTGGTCGACCGTCTTACGATGCGCTCGATACCGCTTTTGTAAAGTCTGCGTCCAGATGCGTTGAGCTCTTTCGAGAGATGGGTAACTCTGGACAAACAGTTGCGCTAGAAGGAATGTCTCACTGGTGTTCCGGTACACACGTCGCTTTTCGCGCTGGTTCTCCGGTGGGATCACTGAGGGAAGCCCGTCGGTCAGATACTCACAAGATGAACTCCGATAGAGAAGCTGATTCTTGCCGTCAATCACGAAGAGTTTCGACGATCCACCTGTCAAGTAATCGATTAAAGCCCAAAAAGCATCCGCGATATCTTGGCCTTCGTCTACGATCACCAACTCCCACTCAGAGCGCAGGCGAGCGCCCCGGTCGAAATCGGCCTCGATAACTTTGCTGATCCTGCGGGCTTCATACTCTTCCCATGTTTCTCGCGTCTTGTCCCAACGATCTGGGCGTAGACCCAAGCGCCGTTCGCAATCACCCAGCAACTGAAATACATCGAAGGCTTCAAAACTAAATTGCAGAAAGGGCGCTCCCATTGATGTGAGGCGTCGGATATCCGTAGCCAGAACCTTGTTGTAACAAGTGAATAGTGTGGGAACTTTACGACGCAGGGCAAGCTGAAGACCGAGGAGTGTCTTTCCGGTTCCCGCATATCCCGAGCAAATGACGTGATGATCTTGATTGATCTGATCGAGGTGTCGCTCTTCCTCGTCTTCGATGCGCCGCAGACGCGCCATTTCCGTCGCAGTCAAAGTCTCAGCCGGAGTTAGTTTGAAGCGGATGAACGCATCCAGTGAGAGGGCTGTTTGTTCGTCATAGAGATCAGGCTTGTCTTTTCTTCTGTTCGGCGCGGCTTTGTAAAGCGGGTGCGCCTTTATGTATTCAAGGCGCTTCAAGAAAGTTCGTCCGTCGATGAGGTCTTCGGCAAAAATCATGCCGTCAGCCAGTTCTTCGGCCGCATGGCGAAACTGGAGCTCACACCCAAAACGTACGAGAAAACTTTCCCGGTATATCCGAAATAGCGCCGCTCCGGGCGCGATCCAAAGATCCTTCAGCATGTCTCGGTGAGTTGGGGTCGCTTGAATCTTGTTCTGCAAGCTTTCCGCAGCGTCGATCGCCTGTAGCCATGCGGTCTTCTTCGTCGAACTCTTCACGTTGTCTTGGAGGATGAGACCGTTGTCACCATTAATCTCCTTGATCGCACTCAGGTTGATGCTTTTCAGTTCGATGACGAAAAGTCCGAGACCCTCAGCCAAAAGAACCGCGTCAACATCTCTGGTGCCAAGGATTCGCGTGTACCAGACATGGACCCGAGTTGCTCCAAAGTCGAGATCACCGAGCAAGTCCGCGAAGGGTCGTTCCTGAATCTTTTCGGGCAGATTTCCATGAACTTTCGCTTTGGCCATTTTCAGACTCTACGTGAGTTTGGTGGCATGCACACAAGCGGAGCAAACGGCCATCAAAAGCCACCAAATGATTTTAGTCCCTCACAAAGGAGAGGCCAAAATCGCATAAGTCCTTTGTTGCAATGGTGCCGGGAGGGGGTCGAACCCCCACGAGGTTGCCCTCGGCGAATTTTGAGTCCTTCGTGCCTACACATAAGCCCATCTCCAGGAACAACTTACAGGCATTCGTTCAGATAGTGTGCAAGAAAATGTGTAAATTTTCACATTTTTTTGAGACCAGGCTACAGTGCGCTTCGCGACTCTCGACGACACGGTGTTGAATCAATGGTGCTCATACGCAAAATCCTGCTACGGAACCAAGACGCCCGCTGATCTCAAAATTGCATATCTCAGTGGTTCTGAGCCTGAGAACGACCTGATCGTCCTCCTAGACCTTGGCATCGACATAGCAAATGTATGGGCATTCGAACAAGAAGCTTCGTTGTACAAGGCCGCACTCGCGAAAGCACACGCCCTCCATCCCAGCCTTAAAGTCTATCCCGGAAAAATCGAGACCTTCGCTGCTTCCTCGAATATGCGGTTTGACATTATCTATTTAGATTTCACGGGAGCACTATTCAGCGCAGCGAGTAAACCGTTTAGGGCTTTGCACGGAATCCTCGAGAACCATGCTCTCTCGACGCTTGGTGTTCTTATCGTCAACACTGCGGAGCCTGAACAAACCCCGGACTCGGTCGACCTTCTGGCTAGATATTTTCAGAATCAGCTTTGGGTCGAAGCGACTGTCTATGGAGAGAAGAGGGCGGATGGTTCTCCGATTGAACATTATGTTGAAGGTCCCGACTCCTACGGATTTGAACTGCAGAAGTTGAAATCTCTCGTCGAAGAAAACTTTGGTGCAGCGTATTCAGCATTTGCTACGCAGTATCCTGCGCTCTACGCGAACTACATCCAACCAGCCCCTGGTGTGATGTCCGACACTGTCGCCAAAAAGAGGTTCTTCAATCCCGATCAAAAGGCCATGAATGCAGAAATTGATCGATTCTCCAATGCTGATGCTTTCCTCTTCATTTTTTTGGCGATCAAGCTTCAGCAGACATCGATACAGAGAAGGGGGACATCAAACTGGGCTCTGACCTGTTGTTATCCCCTTACGACTATCCCTTGCAGCATTTCTTGCTGGGACTATCGGAGAACAACGGAAAGGACGCGAGGTCGTTGCTCGGGTTTTTCATAGAAAAAGAGAACGGCATATCTCGCTCTCGAGCACTCTCGGCATTCGATGTTTTGCGTTCTATTCTTGAGGGGTACTGGGATGTGCTTTCACCTGAGCTCGCCACAACTCTTAAAGAAGTCTACAGAGCACTCCCCGATAGGAATGGTGGGCTGTTCTGCGATGTCCCGATGATCCATCTTTGGGCTGAGGCGGCACTGTACCAGCTGGGCTTCCCTTACCACGTTAACACTCGCCACCATTGGCGAGCGACCTACAAGGCAAAGGCCCGCCGCATGTACATTGATAGCTTCGTGCTCGATCAATGCAGGTCTTTCTACGATCGAATGCCCATGATCGAACTGCATGGAAAGATTCTTTCGAAATTTGATATGCAAGTCATGTCAAGAATTTGTATTGACGCGATCTGTAAGGCTAGAGGCGAGATGGTTCCTCAGTTGTATTCAGGGGGCAATCTAGGGCGTGTTCACACTATTGGCTAGACTTCTGTTAACCTGTTCGTACCGATGGAACTGACAGAGGCGCAGTATGAACGGATCAAGGAAGCGT
>NZ_JACHIO010000031.1 GCF_014203225.1 Granulicella mallensis
AATGGAGACAAACTCTTCCCCAATCTCCTTACCTCTTAGAAAATCTTCACCCTAACTAGGAAAAGTCCTTGCTTCTCAAGAGAGAATCTTCCGATCCTTGCCACCGCAAAGAGTTTGCACGCTACGAGGGAGAGTTGGATGACACGCTAAGGTCCATCGGCAACTACGCTAGACGGCGGTCCATCCACCGTCCACATTGAGGTTCTGGCCGGTGACGTAGGTGCTGGCGTCGGAGGCGAGGAAGATCAGAGCTCCGCAGAGTTCGATCGGGCGGCCGATGCGGTTGAGTACGGTGTAGCCCTTGAGCTTTTGTACGAAAGGCGAGTCTTCGGCGACGGAGTTCTGGCCTTCGGTGTCTTCGGTGTTAGAGAAGGGGCCGGGCGAGATGCAGTTGGCGCGGACGCCTTCGCGTCCCCAGAAGCTGGCCGTGTAGCGGGTGAAGGCGGCGAGTGCGGCCTTGGAGGCGGAGTAGCCCGGAGGGTTGAGCGAGGTGGTGCCCTCGTAGAGCTGTGGGCGCGGGGCAACCGAGGCATACATGGTTGCGATGTTGATGATGGAGCCGCGGTGCTGCTCTTTCATCTTGATGCCGAGGCGCTGGGTGGTCTGCACGGCCCAGTAGACGCCGCCCTGTAGATTGCGCTGCCATTGATCGAAGGTCGAGTTTTCGAGCGAGCCTTCGGGGACGTTGAAGCCTGTCGCTGAGCCGAGCTCGTGGGCGTTGTTGATGAGGACGTCGATGGATTTTTCTTCAGCGGCGATCTTATCGCAGAGCTCGTTTAGAGCGGCGACGTTGTACATATCGATCTGCGCTACGGAGATCTTGTCCGCGCCGAACTGGTTGGCCCAGGTTTTGGCTTCGCTCTGCAGGCGTTCGCTACGGCCTAGCGCGACTACGCGGGCTCCATTGGCGAGGAGGGCCAGGGCGAAGGTGCGGCCCAGGAAGCCGGAGGCGCCGGTGAGGACGGCGGTCTTGGCTTCGAGGTTGAAGAGGGAGTTGAGCTTGAGGTCGGCGGCGGTGATGGGCATGGTGGCTCCTGGGGGCTGACGAAAAACGGGAGGAAGCAGGTTCACTCGCTGCGCTCGGAATGACAACAAGAAAGGCAAAAGCAAAAGCAACGACAAAAGCAGAAGCAGATTCCCTGCGGGAATGACAACAAGAAAGGCAAAGGCCAAAACAACAGCGAGAGCAAAGACAGAGGTGATGCGGTTACCAGTATTTTTTTACGAAGGCCAGTTGGCCCTTGATGAATTCGACCTCATCGTTGTCTGCGCCGCGGGCTACCTGTAGCGTTACGCCGCCCTGATAACCGATGCTGTTGACGGCTTGGAAGACATCGTCGAAGTTCGCGGAGCCGGTGCCGAGAGGGCGGGTTTCTACGCCGCCTTCGGGCTTCTTGTAGCGGTCCTTGATGTGGACCGAGCCGATGCGTTCGCCGTAGGCGGCGAACTCTTCGGTGGCGATGTAGCCGAGGCCGGAGCTGTTGCCCGAGTCCCAGTTCACTTTGAGCATGGGATGCGGGATACGCTTGAGGAAGTCCGCGAAGTCGGTGGGGTTGAAGTCGGCTTCGAGGTGGAGTTCCACGCCGTTCTTCTCGGCGACGGGAAGGGCGCGTTTGAGAATCGCGATGACGGTTTGTCTTTCGTACTCTCCATTGATCTTGGAGTTGTCGACAAACGGCAGGACGATGCGTGTGGCCCCAATACGCTTCGCGATGGGGATGAGGTCGTGCAGGTGACGCTCGCGGCGATCGCGTTCCGCCGGGGAGCAGCGGATGAGTGGGACGTCCATGAACCAGTCGCCGCAGAGCGCCGGCGTGGCGATGTTGTGTTCACGCTTGAGGGCGTCGAACTCGGCCAGGCCTGCTTCCGAAAAGATGGGGTTGGCGATGCGACCGGTGGCGTCTTTGCCTTCGCCGTAAGCGTCGTGGATCCATTCGATGTAGTCCAGTCCGGCGGCCTTGGCGCGGGGGAACTCTTCGCGCCAGGCGCTGCGGGGGAAGGATTGGAAACGGCCGTCTTCCGGAGGGGAGAGACGGCCCTGCATGATGCCGTAGGTGTGGGACATGGGACCTCAAGGAGAGGTTGGGGGCGCAGCGGGAAGCAGGTTCCTCACTGCGCTCGGAATGACAACCAGAAAAGCAAGCGCAACAGCTATTCGGGCAGTGGCTTGACGATCATGTTGGCGAGGAACTCTTCGCGTGGCAGGAAGGGGAACAGGTCTTCCAGGGGCTTCGAGACGAAGCTGCCGTCGGGCTTCTGATAGCTCTGCAGGCGAGGGGCGCGGACTTCGTCGGGCAACACGTTGACGTCGCAGAGCACAGGGCCCTTCATGTCGAGAACCTTGCGGACCTCGGCGCGGAGGTCGGTCTGGTCCTTTATGATGTGCGTGCCGAGGCCGTAGCTGGCGCCTACCTTCGAGAGGTCCGGAATCGTGAGGCCGGTGTTCTTGTCGGCGCCGATGTTGGGCTTGCCGAAGTACGCCGTCTGGGAGGCGCGGATGGAGCTGTAGCCGTCGTTGTTCAGGACGAAGAACTTGATCGGAAGCTGGAGGCGGTGGATGGTCTCGAGCTCCTGGATGTTGAACATGAAGCCGCCGTCGCCGTCCACTGCGATGACCTCACGGCCCGGATTGGCGATGGAGACGGCGATGGCCATGGGGATGGCGTAGCCCATGGAGCCCAGTCCTGCGGTGTGGTACAGGCGTTGCGAATGTAGCGTGGGGCAGGCGAGCAGGTAGATCTCGATGCCGGAGCCGCTATTGCCTACGACGAGGCGGTCGTTGGGGCTGACCTCTTCGCCGAGGACTTCGGCGAGGTTGAAGATCGAGACCAGGCCTTCGGGCTTGCGGTGTTCGTCGGTGACCACTGGATAGCGGGTCTTCCAGTCGGCGCAGCGGGCCAGCCAGACGTCGATGTTGCGCGGCTTGAGTTTGTCCTTGTGTTTAAGGAGCTCGGTGAGGAAGTCCTTGGCGTCGGCGCAGACGGGTTGCTGCAGATAGGGATGCAGCTTGCCGAGTTCGGCGGCGTCGATGTCGACGGCGATCTTGTGGGCCTCGCGGGCGAGGTTGTGGGGAGCATAGCCGGTGATCGCGAAGTCCAGGCGCACACCAATGGCCAGCAGGAAGTCGGAGTTCTGCAGCGCGAAGTTGGCGCCGCGAGCGGCTACCGAGCCGGGACGGCCTACGTAGGTCGCATCGTCGGAGGGGACGAGATCGGCGGCGCACCAGGTGGCGACGGTGGGCACGCCCAGATACTTGCGCAGTTCTTCGAATTCTTTTTCAGCGCGAGCGAGGCGGATGCCGTTGCCGGCGAAGAGCAGGGGGCGCTCGCAGGCGTTGAAGGCCTCGATGGCGCGGGCGACTTCCTCCGCGACGTTGGACGTCCCGTGGATGAAGTCCGCATGCGCGTACTCTGCGGGGTCGAAGCCGCGCAGGGTGGTCTCGTCGATGGGAGAGGCCTGCACGTCGAGCGGGATGTCGATCCAGACCGGGCCGGGGCGGCCGTTCATCGCGAGATAGACGGCCTTCTCGAGGTGATAGCGGATGTCTTTGGGCTCGAGGATGGTTTCGGCGTACTTGGTGATCGGACGCACGATGGAGCAGATGTCGACTTCCTGCACGCCGAGCTGGCGCATGCCGAGCGGCTTGCCGGTGACGGCGTCGAACATGCGGTCGGGACGCTTGACCTGGCCGGAGATGAAGAGGGTCGGTGTGGAGTCGAGCCACGCGCCCGCCACGCCGGTGACCGCGTTGGTGCCGCCGGGGCCGGTCGTCACCATGCAGACGCCGAGGCCGTTGGAGGCCTTCGCATAGCCTTCGGCGCAGATCGCAGAGGCCTGCTCGTGCGAGTTGCAGATCGAGGTGATGCGGGACTCCGCGCCGAGCGATTGGTTGAGGTGCATCGCACCGCCGCCGGTGACGAGAAAGACATTCGTAATGCCCAGATCGGCAACGAACTTCAGAACATAATCGGAGAGCTTCATTTGCACCTATCGTAAACCGTTGACAAGAGAAGAGGAACCCGGGCGATCGGCTCTGACCCGCCTATTCGGGTGGGCGCATCTGGAAGACGTCGCGGCCACGCAGATTGCGGGCGGAGAGAAGGGCATCGGCAAAGGAGCGAACGGCACCGTGGCCACCGGGCTGCGTCGAGACGAAGCCGTGTTCGCTGACGTGGGCCAGTACATCTGCTGCGGCGTTGGAAGGGCAGGCGCAGAGGCCGGCGATCTCCATGGCGAAGAGGTCGTTAACGTCGTCGCCGAAGAAGCAGGTCTGTTCCAGTGGGACTTCGAACTTTATGGCGAACTCGCGCAGGGCGGTGGCTTTATCGCGGGTGCCCTTTACGACGTAAGGGATGTGCATCTTCTGCGCGTAGAGATCGACCAGCGGCGAGGGCTCGCCGGAGATCAGCGCCATCTTGATGCCCAGCCGCCGCAGCAGGGAGACGCCCATGATGTCGGTGAAGGAGAAGCTCTTGGACTCTTCACCGGAGGGAGACCAGGTGAGGGTGCCGTCCGTGAGAACGCCATCGACGTCAAAGGCGATGGCTTGCAGGGTTTGAAGCTGTAAGGGATCAAAGGGCATGTGAGTTCCAGTTTAGTCGGATGTCCGGGAGCAGTTCTCGGTTGGTCGCTGTGCCAGGGATAAACAGGAACAAGCAAAAGCGCCCAATCCATTTGGACTGGGCGCTTTTGTTTGGTTGAGGGCAATTAGACTGCGGCACCGACACGGCGCAGCTTCTTCATGACGGGAATCTCTTCCTCGTAGACGCGCTTGATGCCGTCGCCATAGGACTGCTCGCACAGGCGGATATCGCGCACGAGGCGCGAGATGCCGTTGGGCTCGAGCGAGGCCGCCTGGTCCGAACCCCACATGGCGCGATCCATCGTGATGTGGCGCTCCACGCAGCAGGCGCCGAGAGCAGAGGCGGCGACAGAGGTGGGAATGCCGGTTTCGTGGCCGGAGTAGCCGACCGGGATGCCGTAGCGCTGAATCATGTTCGGGATAGCGTGCAGGTTGAGTTGCTCGTACTTGGCAGGGTAGGTCGAGGTGGTGTGCATGAGGATCAGGTTTTCCTTACCCAGCACTTCGACGGCGTGGTCGATCTCAGCATAGGTGCTCATGCCGGTGGAGGCGATGACGGGCTTGCCGGTCTTGCGGATGTACTTGAGCAGGTTGTCGTCGGTCAGCGAAGCCGAGGCGACCTTGTAGACCGGAGTATCGAACTGTTGGATGAAGTCAACGGAGGGCTCATCCCAGGGAGAGACGAACCAGTCGATCTTGACCTGCTTGCAGAAGCTGTCAATCTCTTCGTAGTCTTCCTGACCGAACTCGAGGCCGCGCTTGAGGTCGCCATTGGTCTCGCCGAAGGGATTGGGACGGGGCGTCGCAAGTTCCTTCTCGGTGTAGACGATCTCTACGGTGCGTTTCTGGAATTTGACTGCATCGCAACCGGCTGCGACAGCGACCGAGATGAGGCGTTTCGCGAGGTCGATGTCGCCGTTGTGATTGATGCCGATCTCGGCGATGACATAGCAGGGTTGACCGACGCCAAGCTGCTTATTTCCGACTTTAACGGTGCTCATTCATGCTCCAGAGGTTGCTCCCAGAAGGCTGGGAGCGGGTTGAGGGCCAAAAAGAGATACTTGAGAGACTGTCTGCATTCTTACAGGAACATCGGAGAGCGTCTAGGCTGCAAATCATTGAAATGCAATGAACATTTAGCGCCTAACCGTTATTGCGCCCAAGCCATTCTGTTCGTGGCGGTGCAAAGATGTCGAAGATCACAGTGTCTTCTATAGCCTCGGCCGTATGGGGTAGATTGCCGGGGATGACAAGCACATCACCGGCGCGGACAATCCTTTCTTCGGCGGAACCTTCTTCGCCGATCGAAAAACGCATGGCTCCTACAGCGAGGTAGGAGATCTGCTCGTTAGGATGCACGTGACGTGGTCCCGTGCTGCCTTTCTTAAGTTCAAGCCGGGCCAGCATGACCTGCGACCCGGTAACAAACTGACGGGTAAGCAGAGAATCGAGCTGTTCTACGGGGAGTTCGGCCCAGGATGTGTGATGCGCGGTGGAGGAAGACATATGGAGTAAGACTAAAGGGTTTTGCGGTAAGGAGCCCACTCCCTGTGAATCAACGTGTAAACATGATGTAAAGTAGACGGAACTGGTTCAAAAGCAAGGTGTCTTCCGAGCCCAAAATGGCCTGCGGGGAACGTATATTCATGGGCTGCGCCGAGGTCGGGTGCAGATGCCGGTAGCCTTTTATTCACTGGGTCCTAAAGTTTTTTCACTGGTGTTCTTTTTACTTGCGAAAGGGTGATCGTCCCATGCGCTGGGTGGCAAAGCTGTACTCGAAAAGCAGAACGAAAGCGTTATGTGCGCTGGCATTGGTAGCGTGCGGGTTGATGGTGACAGGTGTCGCCATGGCCCAGACTCCGGCGGCGGCCGATCGTATCGCAGCTCTTGAGAAGACCGCAGCCGATCAGGCAACGGCAATTGCAGCGGCTCAAAGCGCGGGTGACAACGCGTGGATGCTTACCAGCGCGGCGTTGGTGCTGCTGATGAGCGGCCCTGGACTGGCGCTGTTCTATGGCGGCCTCGTCCGCAAGAAAAATATCCTCGGCACCATGATGCAGACCTTCGCGATGATGGCCGTGATTACGGTTCTGTGGGCCCTGGTGACCTATTCGCTGGCGTTCGGCACGGGCAACGCCTTTATCGGCGGCCTGCATAACGTCTTTCTGCACGGTGTTGGGATCTCGCCGATCAAAGAGTACGCGCCGACGATTCCGGGCCAGACCTTCATGGTCTACCAGTTGATGTTTGCGATCATTACCCCCGCGCTGATTACCGGCGCGTTTGCCGAGCGCATGAAGTTTTCCGCCATGCTGGTGTTCATGGTTCTGTGGGCGTTGATCGTCTACAGCCCGATGGCGCACATGGTCTGGGGCATTGGCGGCCTTCTGAACGCTGCTGGCGGCAAGTTCCCCTGCCTGGACTTTGCGGGCGGAACGGTCGTTCATGTGACCTCCGGTGTCAGCGCGCTGGTGACGGCTCTGTATCTGGGCAAGCGGCTGGGCTATCCGAAGAAGGCCATGCCTCCTCATTCGGTGGTTCTGAGCTTTATTGGCGCTTGTTTGCTGTGGGTGGGCTGGTTTGGCTTCAACGCAGGTTCGGCACTCGGTGCAAGCGGCCTGGCGACCTCGGCTTTTGTGGCGACGCACTTCGCCGCTGCCGCTGCGGCGATCGGCTGGGCGGCTGCTGAGTGGATTCGCAACGGCAAGCCCTCCGCTCTGGGCGGCATCTCGGGCGCGGTGGCAGGCCTGGTGGCCATTACTCCGGCCTCCGGCTTCGTTACCCCGATGAATGCTCTCTGGATTGGCCTGATCGCGGGTGTGTTCTGTTTCTTCATGGTTGTGAAGGTCAAGAACATCTTCGGCTATGACGATTCGCTGGATGCCTTCGGGGTTCACGGAGCAGGCGGCACGCTGGGTGCGATTCTGACGGGTTTGTTTGCGAATTCGGTCATCAACCCGATCTTCGGAGCGGGCAAGGCGACGGGTTTCTTTGAAGGAAATCATGCCCAGGTGGTGAACCAGTTGGTGGGTGTTGCCATCGCCTGGGCACTTTCCATCGTGGGTACTCTGATAATTCTGTTTGTAGTTGATAAGCTGATGGGTCTTCGTGTGAGCGAAGATGATGAACGCGAAGGCTTGGATCTCTCGCAACATGGCGAAGAGGGCTATGACTGGGAAGCGGCTTAGAGTAGAGAACAGGAAACAGGAAAAGCGAGAAGGATATGCAGAAGATTGAGGCGGTGATTCAGCCTTCGAAGCTGGATGCGGTAAAAGATGCGCTGGTGGAGCTTGGTATCGCGGGGATTACGATCTTCGAAGCCCGCGGCCATGGACGGCAAAAGGGACACACGGAGTTCTACCGTGGCCGCGAGTATGCGGTGGACCTTCTGCCGAAGGTGAAGCTCGAACTGGTTGTGATGGACGACATGGCGGAGAAGGCCATTCAAGCCATCATTACGGCAGCGCGGACGGGGCGTATCGGCGATGGCAAGATCTTCGTCTCGAAGGTCGATGAAGCGATCCGGATCCGCAACGACGAGCGCGGAGAGATTGCGCTGTAGGTGTTGTTTTATTTGTAGTGTCGATGGGCGGGGCAAGGACTGGAAGAGCATGGCTAAGAGCCCATGCGGCATGGTTGATCTATGCTTTCCAGTCTTTGCCGCATCTGGTTGTAGTTGGGGGACGAACCAAAGCTGAACACGTGGGGTGACGGCGACGAACGACGATACGATGCGCGCGGAGTATGAGCGGTTGATGGGGCAGATTCGCCGCGACTTTGAGGTCGGGGACAGCGGCCTCGCCGTGGCAGGATCGCGTTCGGGCCTGGTAGATGCGTTCATCCGGCGGCTGTGGGCTGTGGAGGTCGCAGCCGAACCTCGATTCGCAAAGGGAATTGCCATTGTGGCCATTGGTGGGTATGGCCGTGCGCAGTTGTTTCCTCATTCCGATATCGACATGCTGTTCTGCGCTGAAAAGGGTGAGGCCCTTCGTGCGAAGGATGCCATCCGGCGTGTCTCGCAGGCGCTGTGGGACTGCGGCATGCGGGCCTCTCCGATGACGCGAGCCCTGGCGGAGTGCGAACGCTTTGCGCCGGAGAACGCGGAGTTCGGGCTGTCTCTGATGGATCGAAGACCCATCACGGGCGACGCGGCGATCTTTGCGAAGCTGGATGACAAGATCCGCAACAAGCTGATGGTGCGCGACGCGAAGGCGATTCGTTCGGAGATTGCATCGCTGACGCGCGAGCGGCACGCGAAGTATGGCGGTACGCTCTTCCACCTGGAGCCGCATATCAAGGATTGTCCTGGCGGCCTGCGCGATGCGCATGTCTGTGGCTGGCTGAGGATGCTGCAGGGACGTTCTCCCGATGTTGCCAAGGGCGATGGCGAGTTTGAAGAGGCCCTGGCGTTCCTGGCCGCCGTGCGATGTTTCCTGCACTACAGGCATGATCGCGACGACAACACGCTGGACTGGCTGGCTCAGGATGCAGCGGCGGAGCAGGGTATTGGCCTGGGCCGACGGACCGAGGGTGGCAAGATCGATGCCGCGTACTGGATGCGGGCTTATTTTCGGCATGCGCGCATCGTTGAGCGTCGCCTGCTGCGAGAGTTGGAAGTCAATGGATTGGTGCGGGAGAGTGAACTCCGCCGCGTAAAGCTTGTGCCGGTGCCCGGATTTCGCCTGAAAGATGGGCGAATCGTACTCGATCCGGCAGGTGCGGCTGATCCCGCGGCCGATCCGGATACTGTGTTGGCTGCGTTTGCCGCGATGGCAAAGACTGGGGCTGCGTTTTCCACAGAGAGCGAAGAACGGATTGCGGCGGCGTTGCCTCGTCTGTCGGCTTATCTGGAAGAAGGGCCGGCACTCTGGAGCAAGCTTTCTGCGATTCTCACAGGAGCGCGTGCGGGAATGGCCCTGCGTGCGATGCACGCTCTGGGGTTGCTGGAGTTGATTCTCCCCGAGTTTCACGGTATCGATGCCCTGGTGATTCGCGATGCCTATCATCGCTACACGGTGGATGAGCACACCTTTGTCGTGGTGGACACGCTGCATGGGCTGGAGAGCGATCCTGGGCCGAATGCACCGGAGTGGCGCATCAAGTTTGGTTCGATGATTCGAGAGCTGCAAAATCCTGGATTACTCTACTTGGCTGCCTTGCTGCATGACACGGGCAAGGGCCGGGCCGGGAGCGATCATGCCAGCGAAAGCGCCCGCATGGCCAAGGGCGTGCTGGTGCGGCTGGAGATGGATGCCTACGACTCTGCTCTGGTGATGCGGTTGATCGAAACGCACCTTGAGATGTCCGCGGCGCTGCGCCGGGACATCTTCGACGCGAAGACGGTGCGTGTCTTTGCAGGCAAGGTGCAGACGCACGAGTCTCTGCGCATGTTGACGCTGTTTACCTATGCGGATATCCAGGCCGTGCATCCGGACGCGCTTACGCCATGGAAGGCGGAGAACCTCTGGCGGCTATCGATGAATGCGGCCAACCAGCTCGATCGCAATGTGGATGAAGAGCGCGTCAGCACGCGCGGCAGGGACGAACGCATCGCCCGTGTGCTGGCTCTGCTGCCGAAGCGGGAAGCCGAGGCCGAGCAGTTTCTGGAGGGCTTTCCAGAGCGGTACTTGAAGACGCGTTCTGCCGAGGAGATTCGCCGTCACTTCGAGATGACGACGCACTTTGACGAGGAGCCGTTCCAGATCTCCTGCAACTATGGGACGTCCATGAGCGAGATCACCCTGGTCACGCGGGACCGGCCTCGGTTGTTTGCGGGTATGGCTTCCGCTCTGGCTGCGTGGGGGATGAACGTCGTAACGGCTGATGCCTTTGCCAATGCAGCTGGGGTGGTGGTCGACAGCTTTCGGTTTACCGATACCTTTCGCACGCTCGAACTGAATGTGAGCGAGCGCGAGAGATTTGTGGAAAGTGTGCGGGAGCTGGTGGCGGGGCGTGCCTCGGTAGAGAAGATGCTCAGCGGCCGCCGCCGCAGTCGTCGCCGCGCTCCACGCATTACGGTGGAGACGAAGATCGACTTCGACGAGAAGGCCTCGAGCCACAGCACGCTGCTGCAGATCGTTGCGCAGGACGTGCCGGGATTGCTGCGCGCCGTCAGCCTGACCCTGAGCGCGTCGGGGCACAACGTTGAAGTGGCTCTCGTCGATACGGAAGGCGAGACGGCCATCGATGTGTTTTACCTCACGCATGGCGGGATGCGGCTGAATGAGGAGCAGGAATCGGAGCTGCGGAGTGCGCTGCTGGAGGCGATCGATGAGAATGCACGCTAGTCAACCGCTCTTCTTCATCGAAGCTGCAAAAGGTACTCGAAGGGCATGCTGGCCGGGTCATTATGGGACATCTTCGGGGCCTCGGTGAGGCTCAAATATGACAAGACGAACAAAATAGATGCGCTGCCGACGGCAACGTATTGAAACAAGCTGGCATCGCATCGTTATACTGATTTTTATGAGCATGGATCCAAATCAGACTTCGACCAGTGGGCGGCCAACCTCGGTTCCTCAGCGCAACGACCGGTATATCTTCGGCACGCTCGATAGTTTTGGCAAAAATCGCGATAAAGTGGCGGAAGTAAGTTGGGGCGAAGAACAGCCTGAGGGTGTAGTTCTGGCTTCGCTGGACGCAGCAATCAACTGGGTTCGCAAGAATTCGGTCTGGCCGATGACCTTTGGCCTGGCCTGCTGCGCGATCGAGATGATGTCGATGGGTGGATCGCGCTATGACATTGCGCGTTTTGGCGCGGAGGTCTTCCGGCCTTCCCCCCGGCAGAGCGACCTGATGATTATTGCGGGCCGCGTCTCGCAGAAGATGGCTCCTGTCATCCGCCGGCTTTACGAGCAGATGCCTGAGCCGAAGTGGGTGATTTCGATGGGGGCCTGCGCGACCTCCGGTGGTGTTTTCAATAACTACGCGCTGCTGCAGGGCGTAAACCAGGTCATTCCGGTGGACGTATATGTTCCCGGGTGCCCACCGCGGCCGGAGCAATTGCTCTATGCCATTACCTTGTTGCAGGAAAAGATTCAGGGCAGTCGGGGCACGGTGAGAGACACATTGAATTTGTCGTAACGGAAAGCAGGGTTATTCGTCTAGCTTTCTGTTGGGGCAGGGAACGATTGCTTTAGAAGTTTGCAGCCGTTCTAATCGGCCAAATACTTATGGGTTTGCTCATTGGTAAATGGCTAAATTGATGCAGGGTAAGGAATTTTGTTGTAGACACAGAGAACATCTGCGTTACACTTTTGAAGAATTCCCATACGTAAGCGGATCATAGCTCGAACTGAGTCCGCAAAAGCAGAACATGTAAGCACGTCATTAGTGGAGGATTGTCGAATGTCTTATCGCCCGTTTCGCAGTATCGGCCGGTGCCTGCTGGCAGCCAGTGCGGTCAGCTTTGGAATAGTGAGCCTGAGCGCGCAGACCGCGCCCAGCACAACCGCCCCCAGTGGGCCCAATCCTTCGCGAGTCGATCTCTTTGTGGGTTACTCGTACTTTGGCGCTCATGGAGAAGTGAAGCCGTCGGATATTCCCTACTCGTCGATCAACGTGGGTGCGATCGGTTCAGGCGCCTACTACTTCAACAAGTATGTTGGCGGCGAAGTTGTCTACGTCAGCCATCACGGTTTCGGCGGAGATACCGGTCAGTCCAACGACGGTTTTGACTCTCTGTCGGCTGGTCCTATCTTCCGTGCTCCGATGCAGAACTTCACGCTCTTCGCTCACGGACTTGTCGGCATCGGTCGCCTCCTGGGACCGAACAATGACAATCCTGCTCTCTTTGAGCATGAGCCCTGGACATACGGCCCTGCCCTGACGGTCGGCGGCGGTATGGACTATGACACCCCGCTCTTCCATCATCACCTCGGCATTCGCCTGTTCCAGGCTGACTTCCGCTATGTTCACGCTGACTTCGGTCCGGTCGCTACGACGGTTACTCCCCCCTTCACCACTGTTCCTCCTGTTTATGGAACTCCCTGGCTGGGTGGTCGCGCGAACCTGAACGGTGTTGACCTCAGCACCGGCATCCTGTGGCACATCGGCAGCGTTGTTCCGCCGCCGCCTGTTACCTATGCCTGCGCTGTGACAGCTCCCACCGGTCCGATCTACCCCGGCGATGTGGTCACGATTACCGGAACGGCCACCAACCTGGCTGCGAAGGGTAAGACGAACTACACCTGGACCTCGGATTCCGGTCCGGTCTCCGGATCTGCGGACGTTGCGAGCATCGACACCAAGTCGCTCCAGCCTGGTAACTACACTGTGAAGGGCAAGATCTCACAGGGTAACAAGGTTTACCAGAATGCAGAGTGCTCGGCTCAGTTCACTGTCACCCCCTTCGCTCCTCCGACAGTAGGCTGCTCGGCTAACCCCTCGACGGTGAACCCCGGTGATCCTTCGACGATTACGGCCAGCGGCGTCAGCCCGCAGAACCGTCCTCTGACCTACAGCTACAGCGCCACGGCTGGTTCGATCAGCGGCAACACCTCAACGGCCACCCTCACCACAGCTGGCGTTGCTCCTGGCACGGTTACCGTGACTTGCAACGTAGTTGATGACAAGGGCCAGTCTGCTTCGCAGATGACGACCGTTACGGTTGCGGCTCCTGTGGTTGCTCCGACCCCGGTCACCACGACCAGCCTCTGCACCATCGCCTTCAACCGCGATGTGAAGCGCCCGACGCGTGTGGACAATGAAGCCAAGGCTTGCCTTGACGACATCGCCCTCAGCGCTCAGCGCGATCCGCAGGCCAAGCTGGCTGTTATCGGTAACGCTGCAGCAAACGAGAAGATGGCAGAGCACAAGGCTGCTGAGCGTGCTGTGAACGAGAAGGCATACCTGGTAACTGAAAAGGGTGTCGACTCCTCGCGCATCTCGGTCTACACCGGCAGCGCTGGTGACAAGAGCGCAGCAACGACCATCATCCCCGTAGGCGCTACGCTGGACACGACCGGTCTCACCCCTGTGGATGAGAGCGCAATCAAGGTCCAGCCTCGCAAGTCGCTCGGTGCTGGTCACCGTCACCACCACAAGGGCTAACGCTAAGTAATTAGCTGAAGCTATACACCAACGGCTGGCTGGGGAATATCCCCAGCCAGTCGTTTTTTATTTCAGAGTATGTTGTCCGGTTTCTCGCTTGGAGTGTGCAAGCACTCTGCTGTGGCTGGAATAGACGTTGAGGGCTGTAAGCCCGACTCATCTTTGTGCAGGCATGATGAGTCGGGCTTACAGCCCTCTGCTTTCGAGTTAGTCCTGTACCTGGGGCTACGCTTGCAGCGAGCTAAAAACCGCTCGCTGCTGCGCTCCACCCCAGGCTGGTATGAAACGGGCCCTTGGCCCTAAAGATCAAGACTCTCTTCCCCTCCAAGAGTTTTTCCGCAGCCTAAATGCTCGAAGTCTCGATGATGAGCGGTACTTTCAGCGTTCGATGAAGTGGGGATTGATGCTGCTTACTATTTCCATTTAAATAGGCTGGATTTTATGAATGGAGGCAGGAGGTATCGTTTCAGATATTAGTGACGAAGTAACTTCAAAGCGTGCTGAAGCCAGGAAAGCTTTTCGCTGGCTAGTTGCGTAATAGCAACAATTTCGAAGATTGTAAGATGATGGAGCTACTTTCTCCTGGGTGAATAGTTCTTGCAAGCCGTTCTTATTCAATGGTTTGATCGTTTTTAATCTGTAATGCGCAAGTAGCTTCGAGCCTTATCTATAAATGACTATGGATGCAGTACTATAGAGCCAAGAAAAACAGGGTCGCGGAAGTTACAGGAAGCTGTTTCTTTTTGTTAGATTTAGATAGAGATGGGGCATCTGTGTCAAACTTTTGCGAATCATATACATCAACCGACAAGTAAGGCGTAACGTAAGTAAAGCGTAGCGTTATCCGCTGTATCTATTCCATCTTCAACCTATGGGGAATCTCATGTCCTATCGCCCATTTCGCAATATTGGCCGGTGTCTATTCGTTGTCAGTGCGCTCAGCCTTGGAGTTGCGAGCTTGAATGCGCAGAGAATGCCCAACATAACGGCTCCCTCGGGAGATACTCTTCCGCGTTATAACATCTTCCTCGGGTATTCCTATTTCAATGCGCATGGGCAGGTTGAGCCGTTCAATCTCCCCTATACGTCGATTCCCGCCGGTGGCATTGTGTCGGGTGCTTACTTTTTTACTCATCATGTCGGCGCTGAAGCTTCTTTTGTCCTGCATCACGGCACGGGCGATAACGGCAGCAATAATGATGGCTTCGATTCTTTGTCGGTCGGTCCTATTGTTCGTTTTCCCGTGCAGAACTTTACCCCGTTTGTACATGCCTTGTTTGGCGCGGGGGCCATTGTAGGACCGAACAACGATGGAGCGCAGTTCGAGCACGAGCCCTGGACCTGGGGGCCAGCTTATACCGTGGGCGGCGGGTTGGACTACGATACGCCGCTTTGGGGTCGTCGGATCAGCGTTCGCGTGATCCAGGCAGACTTCCGTTACTCACATGCTGACTTTGGCACTCCTTACACCGGTAGCATTCCCGATTTTCAGACTGCCTTTCTAGGGGGCACGGTCGGCCTTAAAGGGGTAGATCTCAGCGCCGGTGTCGTGATCCATCCCTCCGGTGAGAGCTGGAAGGCTGTCATGACCTATGGCTGCGAGGTAACGGTCCCGACGGGACCCATCTATCCGGGAGATATTGTTACGATCACCGGAACAGCTGGCCAGATGAATCCGAAGAAGGACGCGAACTACACATGGTCGGCACAGGGTTTCCCTGTCTCTGGGACCTCGGATGTCGTGAGCGTCAACACCCAAGCTCTGGCTCCTGGAACCTACACCGTGCGGGGTCATGTTTCGCAGGGGAACAAGCCTTACGAGATGGCCGACTGCACGACGCAGTTTACGATTCGGAACTTTGATCCGCCAACGGTCAGTTGCTCGGCGAATCCCTCGAACGTGAATCCGGGCGAGTCCTCGACGATTACGGCCAACGGTGTCAGCCCACAAAACCGTCCTCTGCACTACAGCTACAGCGCTACGGCTGGAACGGTCAGCGGCAATACCTCGACGGCTACTTTGGCGACGGACGGAGCTGCTCCCGGGTCGACGATCACTGTGACCTGCGATGTGGTGGACGACAGACGGCAGACTGCTTCGCAGACAGCGAGTGTAATGATCGCTGCGCCGGCACCGCCTCCTCCGGCGGCAACGGCCAGCAGCCTCTGCTCGATCTCATTCAGTCGTGATGCAAGGCGTCCGACACGTGTGGACAATGAAGCCAAGGCCTGCCTTGATGACATTGCCCTCAGCGTACAGCGTGATCCTCAGTCCAAGCTGGCGGTTGTCGGCAACGCTGCGGATGGCGAAAACATGGGCGATCATAAAGCCGCGGAGCGCGCGGTGAATGAGAAGGCCTACCTGGTGGGCGAAAAGGGAATCGATGCCTCACGCATCTCGGTGTATACGGGCACGGACGACGCGAGAAGCGCGACGACGACCCTTATCCCGGCTGGCGCCAGCTTCGATAGCTCAGGGCTCAACGCTGTAGATGAGGGTTCCGTCAGGCCTACGCCGCGGGAACCTCTGCCCGCTGCACGGCACCGTCGTAAGTAAGCATCCGAGATTCTCCGGAAGCTTACACAACTACGGCTGGCTGGGATGTCCCAGCCAGCCGTCTCTTTTGGGTGTAACAGTCATTACTCAGGTATCTCTCTTGAGGCACAAATCCGGGGAGCGCTTTAGAAGAGTGCAATCGGCGGCGGAAGCGGTTAAGTTTAATAGTAAGAGGTCACAGAAACAGAATGATTTGGCGGACGTTACGCAGACTCGGTATGTCGGTTGTATTTTTGGGAATCATGCCCACCGCGATGCACGCGGTAACGTGGTTTCCTTTGGGCCCCTATGGTGGCTATGCCCGCTCGTTTGCGGCGGACCCCAGTAACTCCAGGCATCTTTATCTGGGCACGGCTACCGGCTGGCTGTATGAGTCCATGGATGGTGGCGCAAAGTGGGCACGCGTATCGCGCATCGACAAGCGCGACGACCTGGTGCTCGACCACATCCTGATCGATCCCCGGAACCCGAAGCACCTGATGGTGGGCGCCTTCGAGGTCGGTCATACCGATGGCGGTTTGTACATCAGCGAGGATGGCGGCAGGAACTGGTATGCGCAGGCCGAGATGCGCGGACAGTCGATCCGTTCGATGGCCCAGTCCTTGTCCGATCCGGATGTAATTGTTGCAGGCACGCTGCAGGGCATCTACCGCAGCACGGATAATGGCAAGCACTGGGCACTGATCAGCCCCGAGGGAAGCAAGGAGATCCACGAGGTGGAGTCCCTGGCGATCGATCCCGTGAACCCCAAGATTATTTATGCAGGAACGTGGCATCTGCCCTGGAAGACGGTGGATGGCGGCGAGCATTGGGACAATATCAAGAAGGGCCTTATCGATGACTCGGATGTCTTTTCGATCATCATCGACCCTGCGAAGTCCCATGTCGTTTATGCGAGTGCCTGCTCGGGCATCTACAAGAGCCTGGATGCGGGGGCAGAGTTCAAGAAGATCCAGGGGATTCCGTCCACCGCACGCAGGACGCGAAAGCTGCTGCAGGACCCCGCCAATCCCGAGACGGTCTATGCAGGCACGACAGAGGGCTTGTACCGCACGCAGGATGGTGGCAAGACCTTTTCACTCATGACCGGGCCAGACATTGTCGTGAACGATATTTATGTAGACCCGAAGAACCCCAGTCATGTTTTGCTGGCAACCGATCGGGGTGGCGTGTTGAGCAGCGAAGATTCAGCCACCAGCTTCGTTGCGTCGAATGCGGGCTTTTCCACGCAGCAGGTGACGTCCTTTGCGATGGACTCTCATAACAGGGCCAGAATTTACGTAGGCGTGGCGAACGGCAAGGAGATTGGGGGCGTCTTTGAGAGCCTCGACGGCGGCATACGGTGGGAGCAGCAGAGTGTCGGCCTTGGTGGCCGCGATGTCTTCAGCCTGGTTTCGACGCCTGAAGGAACGCTGCTTGCGGGAACGGCACACGGTATCTTCCGGCTTGGAGATTCGGGCTGGACGGATTCCGGAGCGCTGCTTCAACCGGCGGCAGCCCCGATTGTAAAAGCTAAGACGGCAGCCAAGTCGAAAGCAGCGCATGCGCCGCAGAAGCGGACGGTAGCGGCCAAGAGCACGGCTCGGGCGAAAAAGCCCGCTGTCGTAGCTGGACCTCCGAATTTCAGTGCGATTGTTTACTCTCTCTCTGAAGACGATGACATTGTCTATGCGGGAACCTCTGAAGGGCTGCTGCGTGGTGAGAACGATGGGCATACCTGGACACCGATCGCTTCTCTACATCTCCCCGATCCGCACTTCGTCGCCGCTGTGAAGTCGACGATCATGGTTGCCGGGTTGAAGAATATTGAGCTGTCGACGGATGCAGGCGCAACCTGGAGTACGGTCAGCCTGCCGGAAGACCTGACGCAGATTGCGACGATCGCGGTGGACGGGCAGGAGGGGCTCTGGGTCGGAGGCCAGGCGGGTGTGTTCTGCTCGACGGACCATGGGCAATCGTGGAAGACCCTGCCTAACCTCTATGTAAAGGATGTGGCCGGTGTCTTCTACGACGCAGCCAATCACCGCGTCCTGGTGGCATCCGGGAGCTCCACGTTCTCCTTTGGCGTCAGTGTGCCGGACCATAAGATCAGTTATTGGGAGAGCGGCTGGAACCTGCGATTTGTTCGCCCGGTGGGCGATCACCTGATCGGCGCGACGATGTTTGACGGGATGGTGGTGCAGCCCCAGATGGTCGTGTCCGAGATTTCGTCGACGAAGTAAGAGGGTTAGAAGGTGCCGGAACCCTGGGGCAGGTGTTCAAGAAGATGAGCGCTGTAAGCGCGGTGTAGCGTGCAGCCACGATAGATCGCCCCTTCAGGGCTCTAGCTTCTTTCAATCCGCAACCCAGGGTTCCGGCGACACGGCGAGCAAAAGCGCTCGCCGGCCGCCTCCGCCTTGGGCTGGGATATACCGCCCCTTTGGGGCTGACTTTTCGACTCTCGATCGCCCCGGAGGTCTAGAATGAATGTGATGAACACCGAAGCTATCAGCAACCGTCCGCGCCATTCCTTCCAGACCGACGATCCGGCCTTAGAGCCGATCGCGGACAAGGTTCAGCGCGGCGAGCGGCTGAGCTTTGAAGACGGGGTCGCGCTGTATCGCAGCGGCGACATCCTGGCCGTGGGCTGGATGGCAAATCTCGTTCGCGAGCGGATGCATGGCGATCTTGCTTACTTCAACGTGAACCGCCATATCAATCCGACGAATGTCTGTGTTGCCTCCTGCCGCCTGTGTGCGTTTGGGCGCAAGAAGGGCGCAGCCGATACCTACACGATGGCGCTCGAAGAGGCCTGGGAGACTGCGGGCAAGGGATTGACCGAGGCGGTGACGGAGTTTCATATTGTTGGCGGCCTGCATCCGGACCTTCCGTTTGAATACTTTATGGACCTGGTCAGCGGCTTGAAGGAGCGCTATCCGCAGGTCCACATCAAGGCCTTCACAATGGTGGAGATTGCGTTTCTCGCCAAGCGGGGCAAGATGACGATCGAAGAGGCCCTTGATCGCATGAAGGTTGCGGGTGTGGACTCCTGCCCCGGCGGCGGCGCGGAGATCTTCGCGGACCGTGTGCGGCACATCATCTGCGATCACAAGATCGATGGCGGTGAATGGCTCGAGACCGCGCGGCTTACGCACAAGGCGGGGCTGCGGTCGAATGCGACGATGCTCTACGGGCACATTGAGAACGATGAAGATCGTGTCGATCATCTGTTGAAGCTGCGTGCGGTGCAGGACGAGACTGGCGGCTTCCAGACGTTTATTCCGCTGAGCTTCCATCCGGAGAACACGGCTTTGGGGCATCTGCCGAAGTCGACCGGCATGACGGACATCCGGCAGATTGCCGTGAGCCGTCTGCTGCTGGACAACTTCGCGCATATCAAGAGCTACTGGCAGATGGTGACGCCGAAGATGGCGCAGATCTCGCTGCGCTTCGGCGCGGACGATATCGACGGCACGGTGGTGGAAGAGAAGATCTACCATGATGCCGGTGCGAAGACCCCGCAGGGATTACGGCGGCAGGATCTTGTACGCCTTATTACCGAGGCTGGTCGCGTGCCGTACGAGCGCGACACGCTGTATCGCGCGGTGACGCGCACTGAGGATAGCTTTACAGTTGCGGTCTAGAGCAGAATCCCTATTACTACGCCTCGGAAAGAGCATAGGAGCGGTACTTTTCTTGGGGAAAAGTGCCCTTCAAATGATCGCCATCGGGTATATCTATAGAGATTCTGCTTTAATCCTTTTGGGTGAGGCGAGCGGTGGAACTTGTCGCGGGTGTGGCTCAGGACGTAGGCCGTAAGACTCCTACGCGATGGGAGGCCGCTCTCTTTGCCCTCAAAGTCTGGATCTTGCGTGCGCAACGTGGCGTATACGATCTTGGCTATACGGCTCGCCGCTGGCCGGTCGAGAGATATCCCCAGGAAGAATGGCGGTCAAACTACGAGTTGCGTTCGCATCTCTGGTCCGATGCGGACCGGCGTGAGCGGCGGTTTGAGCTTGGCAAGGTGGAAAATCTGCGCAGGGCCTGCCTGCGTTTAAACGGCGTTGTGATTGAGGCCGGGGGAACTTTCAGCTTCTGGCAGCAGGTGGGCAAAGCCAGTAAACGCAAGGGATTCGTTACAGGCAGGATGCTGCAGCAGGGCTGTGTCGTTCCGGCGATTGGTGGCGGGCTATGCCAGCTTTCGAATGCGCTTTATGGTCTTGCTCTGAGGAGTGGTTGCGAGATCGTTGAGCGTCATGCGCACTCCGCGAAGATGCCGAATGCTCCGATCCACGACGCGACTGTGGCCTGGAATTACATCGACCTTCGCTTTCGCGTGGGTGAGAGGACGCGTATCAAAGTATGGATGAGTGGCGAGGAACTGATCGTCGAGTGGCAGACTGCTTCTTCCGTCGCGGCTGTGACTTCAACCTTCGTGCCACTGGATCAGATCGTTGGCGTACGTGCTGCGCGGCAGGTACAAAGCTGTGCCAGTTGTGATGTGACGGATTGCTTCCGTCATGAGACACCGCAATCTGCCGTGATGTCCGAAGAGTGTATGGCTTATCTGGTTGATCTCTGTTCGCCTGAGTTCGAGGCGTATGTTCAGCGGAGTCGCAGGGTTGGTGACGTCTTTGCGCGGGCAACGAAAGCCGAAGAAGCGGAGCGCATGGCGGCGAGGCTTGCGCAGACGCTGCGTCCTGAGGTGACTCATCTCTGTGTGAGCCGGAGTCTGCTGTCCTGGTTGTGGCGCATGGGCGTGATGGGTGGTCGCACGTTCGACGTGCTGATGACAACTGAATCTGCGCAGGCTGCGGATCGGGCTACAGGTCGGGCTACAGATCGAGGGCTGAGCCGGGATGAGGAAGAGGCACTGAAGGCGGCGCATCGGCTGGTCACTCTGGAAGAGGTGGGGGATGCGCCAACCGGCCAATCCAGGATCGCGAAGATGGTCAGCGCATGATCGATTGCGTGTTGCGGGGATATCTTAAGGGTGATCTCGAAGCGATGTTCCGGCTCGATGAGGTCTGTTTCGCGTCGCAGTTTCGGTTCACGCGCGAGATGATGCGGCACTCTGCCGAAGCTTCAGTGGCGCGCGTTGTGGTGGCGGAAAAAGACAAGGAGCTCGTCGGTTTCTGCATTGCTCATGTCGAGCAGGAGAACATGGGATACGTTGTGACACTGGATGTCGATCCTTCGTATAGACGGAACGGTGTTGCACGCCTGCTCATGAAGTGCCTGGAAGCAGAGTGCAGGGACGCGGGTTGTCTTTCGATGTGGCTGCATGCATATACGGAGAACTCTGCGGCGATTCGTTTCTATGAACGGATGGGGTATAGGTTTCTGCACATCGATGAGGATTTTTATGGTGAGGGAAGCGACGCGAGGGTGTACATCCGCGCGCTGAACCCTGCTTAGAAGTTTGCTCAGGCATCGATCGCATTGAGCCCCAACCATCTCTGAGCTGCTGGCAAGCGGCGCAGTAGAAAGCGCTCCGCGAGTGCGACGAGAACCATTGAGCCGCCGAGAAATGGGAAATAGAGTCCGAAGGCGATCAGTAGGGCGATGAGCCCTGCGGAGAAACGAACGCGACGAATCGGTGTGGGGGCACCGAGTACTCCCTCTGGCTTGCGGCGACGCCACATCACCAGGCCGCTTAGGCTGAGTGTAACCAGTCCGGCAGTGGTGAAGAGACCGAGCATCTGATTCGCCAGTCCGAAGAGCTGGCCCTCATGCGCAGCGATGCCAGTACCTATGACCCGGTCCAGCCAGGGCTTGGAGTGAAAGTCGGTGCGTGCGAGGATGGCTCCGGTCGTGGGGTTGAGAGTGAGGTCGACACGAAGTGGACGATCACGCGTGTCGGACTTCGCCGTCCAGTTTCCGCCGGGCTTTGTGGGAGGAGAGACCAGGACAGGATTGGCAAGGCCGAGCGGTGCGACGGTGGCGACCATCCTGTCGATAGCAAGATATGAGTCTGCTGCAAGGGCGCTGTCGTGATGAGATACAGGAGCGGGATTCTCTCTCATATCCATACCTGGCATGCTGGACATATCGCTGTTGCTGTTGCTCGCGTGCAAGGCGCGAGTTGCGATGATGTCGGCGCTGCTCGTGGTCCAATCCTGTTTCACTGCGTGTCCATTGCTGAGATGTCTGGCGGCTTTGAGATACGCTCCCCAGCTCTTGGCCCAGGGGAGCCCGGTAAAGAGCAGGAAGAGCGCGAAGAATGAGACGTAGATTCCGGTGACGGCGTGGATGTCTCGCCAGAAGATGCGCTGGCCCTGACGAAGGCGAGGATAGAGCACGCCCGCGAGACCTTTGGCATTAGCTGGCCACCAAAGGAAGAGGCCGGTCAGGATCATGACGACGGCCCATGAGGCAGCGAGCTCAACGATCCATGAGCCGTATCTTCCGATGAGCAGTTCGCCGTGAAGGCGAGAGACGAAGTTGTCGATGCGCTTGTCTTCGTCGTCCGTCTTGAGCACCTGGAGCGTACGAGGGTCTATGTAAATGCGGAACTCGTGCAGGTCTTTGTCGACGAGCACTTGTGCGGGCGAGTATGGAGTAAAGGGCAATTGGTAGGCATGAAGCCGGGAGCCGGGAATCGTTGCCAGCGCGGCTCGCACTTGAGCATTAACCGAGGCTTCCGGGCCTGTGGTGGAGAGGTGATTGTAGGGCTGGTCGAGCCACTGTTGAATCTGCGGATGAAAGAGGAAGATCGTGCCGGTGATCGAAAGCCACAGGACGAACGGAATGCAGAAGAGGCCGGCATAGAAGTGCCAGCGCCAGACGATGCGATGATCTAAACCTTTTGAGGCAGGTGCGGTCGGCATAGGGTGTCTCCGTCCGGTTGAGCCGGCCCAAGGGCCGACTCAACCAGCCTGGCTTAGAAGCTCAATCGAACGGCAAGTTGAATGCTTCGGGGATCCCCAACTGCTGTTGCCTGTCCAAAGGTAGCGTTGGGTTTGGTCGGATAGTTGCCCGTGCCGAAGGTACCGTTCGGGATCATGTCGTTGCGATGGTTGAGCGCATTGAAGGCCTCGGCCATGCCTTCCAGCTTGACTCGCTCCGTTAGCGAGAAGGTGCGGCTGAGACGCGAGTTCAGGCTGAAGAAGTCAAAGCCAGTGCCTGTATTGCGGCCGATGACGGCTCCCGGGAGCGCCTCCGTGCAAGGGTTCAAGCCTCCATTCGCCGTGAGGCTGAAGCCCGCGGCGCAGGGTCTTTGCGCAGTCGCCTGTTTGGTATTTGCGCCGGTGGTGACGTTGAAAGGTAGGCGCGAGTAGTACTGCAGGATTCCTCCGAGCCGCCAGCCGTGTGTCACGTGATCGACCCAGCTGTTAGAGGGCTTGGTGGATGAGGTCAGGCTTGCATCGAAGACGAGGCGATGACGCTGGTCGTCGTCGGAACGGCCACGGTCTTCGCGCAGATTGAAGTTGTTGATGGGGGCGCTGAAGAAGAACTCGCTGATATTGTCGATTGCCTTGGAGTAGGTGTAGGAGAGCCGTGCAGAGCCCCAGGGCAAAGGGCGCTGCTGCAGTGAAACTTCCAGCGCGTCGAAGTACGAATCGAAGGCTGAGCTGTAGGGCTTGATGTTGCCGCGCGTTGGATCGGGCCGCGTTCCATCGAGGTTGATGTTGGTGTTGATCGACCCGATGAGATGTTCGCCGCGCAGGTGCTGGTAGCTAATGCCCAATGTCTCGGTCTTTAGAATCTGCTGCTCGATCTCCAGACTTGCCTGTTGGGAGAAAGGATTTTGGATGTTGGGATTCATCGTGGAGTAGTTTTCGACCGCTCCCGCTGGTGGAGCAATGGCTACGTCGGGAAATACAGGAGCTCCTGCCTGTCCGGGAGAGAAGGTATAGCTCAGCAGGGCTGCTTGATTGGGGTCGGTTGTGTTGTGTGCCGAGAGCAGTGCGTTGGCCAGGGGACGCAGTGGAATGCGGTCGTAGAAGAGGCCATAGCTGCCGCGCACTACGGTTTCGCGATTGGCATAGGGCGCCCATGCGAAACCGATACGAGGCGAGACGTTGCCGGTATTGGTGTTGATCGTATGCAGGAACTCAAGGTCGTACCGGACTCCGGCGTTCAACGTGAAGGACGGGGAAATCTTCCACTCGTCCTGCGCGTAGAACCCGACGTTGGGATTGCTCTGCTGGACTGTGGGTATGCCGAAGTTCTGGGTGTAGCCCTGCGAGATATAGGTGCCGCTGAGAAAGGTCGCGAGGGAAGAGAAGGTGTAGGAGCCGCGCAACGACTGCGGAAATGTGATGGTGTCGTCGTTGTAGAGGAAGTCCATGCCGGCTTTGAAGGTGTGTGCTCCACGCTCCATCACCAGGTTGTCTACGACCTCGCCCAGATAATTGAGTCGTGCCGTGGGCGAAGAGACGGAGCGTCCGAAGGTGGCTACTCCGGAGATCGTCACCACCGGGCCGACCTGATCGTTCGGCGGTGCGTTCAGGCTGTCGTAGATGAACTGTCCGCGCGTCTCGTTGAAGGTTCGCGACGATAGCGTAGCAATGTTGCTGACGGCCACCGTATGGTTGGTGTCGAAGACGGAGGTGCCGTTGCTCACAGCATTGAGGCTTCCAGCACCCCTAGCGTTAAGACTGCTGAGTTTGTAGTAGCTGTATCGCACATTGAGCTGATCGTTGGGGCTAAAGCGATGGTCGGCGCGCAGAAACGCGGTGTCTGTATGCAGCGTTGTGGGATAGAGAGTGGTCGGCCCTGTTCCAACTGTGAGCAGGGGAGCCTGATAGCCGACAGCTTGCAGCCGCGCGTTGATCGTGACGGCGTTCGCCGGCGTGATGGTGATGATGCCATCGGTGCGCAGGCGCTGCTCTTCAAAGTTGCCGAAGAGGAAGGTGCGGTCTTTCCGCAGAGGGCCTGACAGGCTTGCGCCATACTGCCCTTGTGTAATCGGCAGGTTGCTGCCCGAGAGCGCATTGTCTGCATTCAAGCGCTGGTTGCGCAGAAAGCCATAGGCCGTTCCGTGGAGCTGGTTGGTGCCGCTCTTGGTGATGAGGTTGAAGTACCCTCCGAGAGCGCGGCCGAACTCCGCCTGCCCTCCCGAGGTAACGACCTGGAACTCGCGCACCACGTCCAGGCTGAAGACGTTTCCGGCTACGCCGGCGGCATCGTCGTTGTCCGAGAGGCCATCGACGACGAAGCTGTTGGAGAAGTTCCGCTGGCTGTTGACGGAGTATCCCTGGCCTGCAACCTCGGAGGTCTCCGCGAGAGTTTGTGTGCTGGCTGTATTGGTCGGCGACACGCCGGGCAGCAGGAGAGCGATGTCGAGATAGTTGCGGCCTTCAAACGGAAGATTGGCGGCCTCGGTCTGCGAGATCGTTCCTGCAATCTGGCTGCGATCGGCTTCGAGGACAGGCGACTCTGCGGTGACAGTTACAGCTTCCGTGGAACCTGCTGTAAGGGTGACGGGAAGGTTGAAGGCCGCACCAATGGTGAGAGTAAGGGTCGCGTTGGCGTCTGCGAAGCCTGTGTGGTGAATCGTTACCTGGTATTGGCCGACCTGGAGATAGGGAAAGCGGAAACGTCCGGCGGCGTCGGTTTCGGCTTTGGTTGCGACGTTGGTGGCTGTGGCTCGTGCGGTTACGGTTGCGTCGCGAATCATGGCTCCGGTGGAGTCGTTTACTCGTCCGGAGAGCGAGGCGTTGTTGATCGTCTCCTGCGCAGCAAGGCAGGGGATGAGAAGGGATAACAGAAAGAGGGATAAAAACCGGTACACGTTCGTCCTCCATGGGACAGCGGAGCGCACGACAAGGCGCGGCCGCGAAAGTTCTTCAGTTGCGATGAAAAGGGAGAACTACAGCTGTTTCGGCTTAGACATTTACAGGGGCGAAGATCGTTTGCATGGTTTTCCCCCAGGAAAACCATCCTTACAATCCCTCTGGTGTAACGAGTAAAGCCGAAACTGCTCTAGGAGAGATGAACGGCAGGAGGGCCGCGTTTGTGGCGGGAGCGCTCGCGGGAGATGCGACGCTGGGTGTCGGCACGCTGAGGGGCGGCGAGAATCGAGAGATCGATTTGTACGAGCTGCGCGGGTGTAACGAGCGCTGCGAAGGTGCCTGTCGGAGACGGTACGGTGGGCTGCGGAAAGTGCGGGCAGCGTGCGCTGACAGCAGGCGTAGTCGTCGGCTGGCTCATGCCCATCGCGCAATGGTGGTCGCCATTGCGGCGGCAGCATATGGGCAGATGCGAGTCGGTGTCCTGTCCCATTGCAAGCAGCGGTGCGACGGTCGGGAGACCGAAGACTGCGAGCAGAAGCAATGTGAGGGCACGACGCATGTTGTGACGAGTCTAGCAGGAAGTTTGAAAATCAAAAGCGTAAAGACAAAAGTAGGACATCTACGGCAAGGCCTTATGGCATCGGCTGCAGGAGCGCTTCGTAGCTGCGCGAGAAGCGGATGACGGCGGCCCATTCGCCATCGCGGGTGTCCTTCCATACAATCTGTCCCCCAAGAATGGCCGCTACTTCGTCAGGAGATAGATCGCGCTGGTCGGCGAACTCGCGTCCACGGTGGGTGTCTGGATGTTGCAGCAGATACTTGCGAAGCTCCGGGGTCGTGTAGCGCGTGGTGACTACCAGTGCTGTGTCGAAGAGGTCGGGCTCCTGCTTTGCTTTCAGGACTTCAGATGCCGTGAAGTTTTCAATGGGTGTGACCCTGATGGAGCGATTCGTATAGCCGAGGTCGGGACGCACCAGCTCCGCCGCCGCCGGCCATGCGGTGAGGACGCGGGCATCGGGAAAGTGCTGGTCGATATAGGCTATTCCCTCCTGGTGGACGACGATCATGTCGCGATAGGTGAGGCTGTCTTCAGGAGCGTACGACGTCGGAGGACTGATCCAGAGAGCTGTCAGAAAAGACATTCCCGTGAGTGCCGCGAGCCAGGGCCATTGACGAGTTCGTGCACGCCAGGTGGCGACGCAGACCAGCAGAATCAGTGGGTAGACAGGCAACAGGTAGCGCGTGAGAAGCGCTCCTCCCAGCACGGAGAAGGCAAGCCAATTGGCAACCACAAGAATCGCGATGGTGCGCAGGGTTGCCGTCGATAGCGACTGGGGCCTGTTCTCAGCTGGAAGTGGAAGAAACAGGCAGGCAATGGCGATGACGAGCGCGACCCAGAGATTGCGCTGCCAGGCCAGATGCAGGAAACGGTAGTACAGCGAGAGAAAGATGTGCGCCGCGCTGAGGTTCGCCGTGGCGTTGTAGCGCAGGTACTCGGGGTTGCCGAAGGTGAAGCCGGTGCGGTGGTGATGATAGCCGTACCACGCGATCAAAGGCAGGAGTGGCATGGATAGAGTGACCATCCACGATGAGTGAAGGCGTCGCGCGAGGGCGGAGCGCCGGTCGCGAATCAGCAGCACCAGATGCATCGCGGCGAGGGCTGCCGGTTCGACGATGGCCGTCTCTTTCGAGAGCGCCGCGAGAGAAAACAGTACGGCGATCCAGAGCTGTCTGCTCTTTTCATTTGCGTCGGTTGTGAAGTACAGCGCGAAGGCCCAGAGCGTGAATGCGGCGGCGAAGATGTCGGCGTGTGCCAGCGTGCTCTGCGCGAACCAGATGGGATAGATCGCCATGAGCAGGGTGGTGGCGACGGCGGCGCTGGGGCCCAGCAGGGATTGCGCCAGGCGGAATATAGCGAGCATGGCCGCCGCGGCGAAGGCGCAGATCATGAGCCTTGTCGCGAGGATGTGATACCCGGTGACATGCCAGAGCGTGCCGAGGACGATGTTCGGCAGCGGCGGATGGGCGTTGGTGAACTCGGGGATCAGCGTGAAGCGGTGGAAGAAGTCGAGCGCGGCTGGGATGTAGTAGCCGCCCTCATCCCAGAAGTAGGGCAGTTGCAGCAGGGTAAGGTGCCCCAGGGCAATGGCGGCGAAGAAGATCGCGAAGAGCACGGGGCCGGGCAGGGAAGCCAGCCGCGCCGTGCTTCTGCGAAGAGCTTGCGGAAGAGACTCCACTGTTTTAGTGGACGGGGCCGTTGCCCGGGACGAAACGCGGAGCGCCCGGCTGCTGCGAGCTCTCCAGCGAGATGGTGCCGAAGGTCTGCTCGTACTGCGCGAGGTTGTGGCTCAATAGATTGTTCAGCGCCTTGGCCTGCTGGGGGCTAAGATAAATGCCCTGAAAGTTATCGATGTTCACCTGTTCGGCAGACTGCTGCTCGAGCGTGCCGAAGACCAGAAAGAAATCCCAGACGGAGAGGCGGACCTGGACGCTATTGGCATAGGAGTCACGGTAATCGGCGGACTTGTTCAGGGTGATGCGGGTGTTATCGGGCTGGGTAATGGTCTGGCTCATCGTCATCCTGAAGTCGAATTCGTTGGTGCGGGAGGGGGGACTCGAACCCCCACGCCGAAGCACAGGCTTCTAAGACCTGCGTGTCTGCCATTTCACCACTCCCGCGGTGAGGTTAAGGGTAACGGGAATGGAGGCGGGTTGCAATCGGAAGGGCCAAATGCCGGGAATTCGGTGTCCAGTATTCAGGGAGAAGGTGCAGAGGAGGAGACAAGAGTGAGTTTTGGCGTTAACGAAACCTGCTCTATGTCAATTCTTTGTCACGCGTGGTTTCCGGGTGAACCGTTTGCTGCTCGCCAGCGTTTTATAAGACAGAACGACGCTCGGAACCTCCCAGATTACGTCTCATGAGGTAGAGCCGCCGGGTCCGAAGAGAAATTTGGACGCAGATTTGCGACCGACAAGGATAATAGTGCATCCTATTCATGAAAGTTGATAGAGGAACACTCAAGATGCCAAGTGAATTCGTTAGCGTGATCAAACCGTCCGAGGTCAGAAGTGGAGAGGACAAGGGCCGCTCTTACCCCGTTTTGCCTGTTCGGGACACCGTTTTGTTCCCCCATGCCGTCCTGCCTTTGACTGTAGGGCGTGAGAGTTCCATCCAATTGATCCAATCCCTGGGCGAGGAGAAGACGATCCTCGTGGTGGCCCAGAAGGATGCCCGTCAGGACCAGCCGGATGGTGGAGATTTGCACGTCATCGGCACCCGGGCGACCGTTCACAAGGTCGTAAAAATGCCGAACCAGAGCCTCTTTGTCTTTACCGAAGGCACGGAGCGCGTAAAGATTGGGGCCTACACCCAGACGCAGCCGTTCCTGATGGCGGAGTGCGAGGTTCTGCCCGAGGTAGAGCCGGAGACCTCTCCGGAGGCCGAGGCCATGCAGCGGAATGTGGTCGGTCAGTTCCAGGAGATTGTGACCTCCTCGTCAACCCTGTCGGATGACCTGCAGACCATTGCGATCAATATTGAGGATTCGAGCCGGTTGTCGGACTTCATCGCGTCAAGCCTGCCGTTCCTCTCGACCACTGACAAGCAGGAGTTGCTCGAGACGCAGGATGTGAAGACGCGTCTGGAGAAGATCAACAGCCACCTGGCCAAAGAGATCGAGGTGCAGCAGCTTCGCAACAAGATCCAGACCGAGGTGCAGGACTCCGTTCAGCAGTCGCAGCGGGACTACTACCTGCGCGAGCAGATGAAGGCGATCCAGAAGGAGCTCGGCGACCAGGACGATACGCAGAAGGACATCGCCGACCTGAAGGAGAAGATCGAAGCCGCGGGCATGCCGGAGGACGTGAAGAAGGACGCGTTGAAGGAACTCGGACGGCTGGGCCGGATGAACCCTGCGGCGGCGGACTACTCGCTGACCCGGAACTATGTTGAGTGGCTGGCAGTGCTGCCGTGGTCGAAGGGTTCGGCCGGTGAGGTGGACATCGTTCATGCGCAGAGCGTGCTCGATGAGGACCACTATGGGCTGCGGAAGGTGAAGGACCGCATTCTGGACTACCTGAGCGTGCGGCGATTGAAGCCGGACATGAAGGGGCCGATCCTGTGCTTTGTCGGACCTCCGGGCGTGGGTAAGACCTCGCTGGGACGCTCGATCGCTCGTGCCCTGGGACGCAAGTTCTCGCGCATCTCGCTGGGCGGCATGCATGACGAGGCGGAGATCCGCGGACATCGGCGCACGTACATCGGCGCTCTGCCGGGGCAGATCATTCAGCACCTGAAGCGCGTTGAGGTCAACGACCCGGTCTTCATGCTGGACGAGATCGACAAGCTGGGCCGCGACTTCCGCGGAGACCCGTCGAGTGCGCTGCTGGAGACGCTGGATCCGGAACAGAACAACACGTTCCGCGACAACTATCTCGATCAGCCGTTCGATCTGAGCAAGGTGCTGTTCATCTGCACGGCGAACCAACTCGACCCGATTCCGGCGCCATTGCTGGACCGCATGGAGATCATCGAACTGACCGGCTACACGGAAGAGGAGAAGGTCAACATCGCGGAGAAGTATCTCATCCCTCGCCAGATCAAGGAGAACGGAATCTCCGTAGACCTGATCGAGTTCCCGACGGAGAGCGTGGCGCTGATCGCGCGGCACTACACACGTGAGGCGGGTGTTCGCCGGCTGGAGCAGTTGATCGGAACGGTATGCCGCAAGCTGGCTCGGAAAGTAGCGGAAGGACGCACCGAGAAGCTGGTGATTACGTCTGAGATCGTCCACGAGTTCCTGGGCGGTATCAAGGTTCGCGTGGACACGGAGATCGCCGAGCGCACCAAACGTGCAGGCGTGGCTGTGGGTCTTGCCTGGACGCCGGCTGGCGGCGACGTGCTCTTTATCGAAGCCAACAAGATGAAGGGCAAGGGTGGCTTCAGCATCACGGGTCAGATCGGCGACGTGATGAAGGAGTCGATGCAGGCGGCGCTGACATGGGTGAGGTCCAATGCAACTTCATTGGGCCTGGATGAAGATGTGCTGAAGGACATTGATCTGCACATCCACGTACCGGCGGGAGCGATCCCGAAGGACGGCCCGAGTGCAGGCGTCACGATGGCGACGGCTCTGGTGTCTCTACTGACGGACAAGCCTGTGCGTCCTCTGCTGGCGATGACCGGTGAGATTACGTTGAGCGGCAATGTACTGCCGGTCGGCGGCATCAAGGAGAAGTTCCTTGCGGCCAAGCGGGCAGGTGTTCGCGACGTGATCCTGCCGATCGACGTGAAGTCCAATGTGGAAGAGGACCTCACGGCAGACCAGGTGGAGGGCGTGACGATCCACTATGCTTCGCGTATTGAAGATGTTCTGGCTGTGGCTTTGCCGAAGTCGGTAAAGGAAGCGGTACAGAACGAGGAAGTGCGCGAAGAGGTACTTGCCGCAGCGCAGTAACGTGAGACTCGAAACGGGTGCCCCATCCTCGACGCGCGGTTTTATGCGCGGCAGGGTGGGGTATCGTGCGAAAGCACGACCGCTTTTGGCTTATAGAGGCGATCGTGGCCTGATTGAGGAGAGCGGTCGTTCGCTACCGCAAACGATACCCCCGACGCAGAGCGCGATGCTAATATCTGTGCCCCGCTTAGCGTCTATACCCCACCCTGCCGCGCAAAAAGCCGCGCGTCGAGGATGGGGCACCCGGGTGTAGATTATCTTCTGCTTTTGCAGGAGCCTTACATGATGACAATCGGCCATTCCACGTTGAGCATCGAAGCGTTCCTGCGAGCGCTTCGGGACAGCGGTGTTGAACTGCTGGTCGATGTGCGGAGCCGTCCTGGATCGCGGAGGTATCCGCAGTTCGGGCAGGAGGCCCTGTTTGCGTCGTTACGAGAAGCTGGAATCGAGCCCGTGTGGCGCAAGGGCCTGGGTGGATGGCGCGAGGCGCGTAAAGACAGCATCAACACGGGCTGGCACAAGGACAGCTTTCGAGGCTATGCGGACCACATGCAGACTGCCGAGTTTCGGCGTGAGATCGACTGGCTGCTCGCGCAGGAGAAGCCGCTGGCCGTGATGTGTGCCGAGGCGCTCCCGTGGCGATGCCATCGCTCGCTGATTGCTGATGCAGTGCTCACTCGCGGCGTTGTGGTTGAGAATATCTTCGTTACGCCCGAGGGTTTGAGCTCACGCAAGCCACACGAACTTACCCGTTTCGCGCAGGTGGAGGGCGAACGCGTCTGGTATCCCGCTGAGAACGGCGAGCTGTTTAGCGGTATGCTCGGAGCGGATAGCAATGTGGAGGATGTGTGAGACTGCTGTTGATCGATACCTGCGGCGATGTGGGTGGTGTCGCGTTGAGTGAGGGCGAGAGCATCGCCGCCAGCGAGACTCTGCCGGAGCGAGGATCGTCGTCTGCTCTGTTGCCCGCTGTGTCGCGCCTGCTGAAAGAAAAGGGATGGGCTTTGGCTGACCTTGACGGCATCGGCGTCGTCGCTGGGCCGGGGTCGTTTACCGGTGTGCGGGTAGGGCTCGCCGCAGCGAAGGGATTATGCGTGGCCGCAAATCTGCCGCTGGCGGCGGTATCGCGGTTGGCTGTTTTGGTGGAGGCCACAGTGCTTGAAGAGGGTTGTGCCGTGCTCGATGCCGGACGTGGCGAGTACTATGTGCGCTTCGTGCGGCAGAGCGAGAAGGCGCAGGATGCACTTTGCCAGCGTAAGGATCTGCTGGTCCGGGCGGAGGGCAATCGTGTCGTGATCGCCGAGCCGAAATTGGCCGAGCCTCTCGCAAGCCTAAGCCCTGAGCTTCATCTTCTGAGTGTTGAGCTGGCCCTTCCGGTCATGCTCCGAGTCTTGCAGGAGGGCGGCAGTGATGTCGCGACGACGGATGCAAACTATGTTCGCGGGGAGCGCGATATCTATGCGAAATCGCCCTCCGCCGTAGCCCTATGACCACGTTCTTGAAGCCGCCGGACATTCGTCGCGCAACGGTCGATGACCTTGCCGAAGTGCTGCGTCTTGAGCGGTCTGTGCCGGAGGCCCCACATTGGGGGGAATCTGTTTATCGTGACATTCTTTTGCAAGAGCCGGTGTCAACGTTGCAGCGAGCGCTGTTTGTCGCGGTCGATCATGGCCAGCTTGCAGGATTTGCGGTCGCAACCGTTGTTGTCGACCAGGCAGAGTTGGAGAGTATCGCGGTAGATCCTGTGCAGCGTCGCCTGGGAGTGGGCAGGGCCCTGTCCGAGGCGGTGATGCTCTGGGCTCGCGAAGCCGGTGCACGGGAGATTTTGCTCGAAGTGCGGTCGGCGAATGCGGGGGCGCGTGCTTTGTACGGTCGCCTGGGGTTTCAGGAGACAGGATTGCGGCGTGGTTATTATTTCGACCCCTCTGACGATGCGGTATTAATGTCCGTAAGTCTTTCAGCGGCAGCGGATTTATAATCGGGGACTATGGTTCGCGACGGATTTTTTTACGGACTCGCTTTGGCGGTGGTGGCGGCGATTGTCTGGCACTTCACGCTGTCTGGTGGCCTGACGGTCATCCCTGTGCTGTTGGCGATGTTCTTCCTCTGGTTCTTTCGCGATCCGTCGCGCACGGTGCCTGCGGGGCCTGGGCTGATCGTTTCGCCCGCCGACGGCAAGGTGGAAGAGGCGGAGTGGATCGAAACCACTGCCGGTGGTCGCCTGCGGGTGACGATCTTCCTCAATGTCTTCGACGTGCACGTCAACCGCGTGCCGGTGGGTGGCACGGTGGAACTGGTAGAGTTTCGCGAAGGGCAGTTTCTGAATGCGATGCGTCCGGAGTCTTCTATCCATAACGAGCAGACTCTGATCACCATCAATACGGGAGAGTACTCCGTCAGCTTCAAACAGATCGCCGGTCTGCTGGCACGTCGTATTGTCTGCAACCTGAAGGTGGGCGACCGCGTGGAAAGAGGACAACGCATGGGATTGATCAAGTTTGGTTCGCGTGTGGATGTGCTGCTTCCCCCTGAGGCCAAGCTGGCCGTCAAGGTAGGGGATCGCGTCAAGGGTGGTAGCTCCATTCTGGCCGCCATGCCGGGTGAGACAGCCTAATGGCTATGCCGGAGTTGGGCACGGTGCAAAAACACACGCCGCAGCGTCGCGGCATGTATGTGCTGCCGTCTCTCTTCACAGCGGGCAATATTGCAGCGGGCTACTACGCGCTGACGGAGAGTATCCGCGGAGCCGCTGGCGACCCCAGGGCCTTTGACCATGCCGCGCTGGCGATTGGTTTTGCGGTGATGTTCGACGGGCTCGACGGACGCGTCGCCCGCATGACGAACACCTCCAGCGACTTTGGCAAGGAGTTCGATTCGCTGGCCGATGTCATTACCTTCGGCGTGGCTCCAAGCCTGCTGGCCTATCTGTGGGGCGTGCATGCTGTGCTGCCCTCGGCGTATCCAGAGGTGCAGGAACGGCTGCGAGGCCTGGGAATTGTGATCTGCTTCCTGTTCCTCATCTGCGGCGCATGCCGGTTGGCGAGGTTCAATATCAGTGTTAATCCCCAGCCGCGCAACCCTGGCAGGCCGGGGAGGAAGTACTTTGTCGGCATGCCGATTCCGGCTGGAGCCGGTGTGATTGCGGCGGTCGTTCACTTTGAGTTGGGGTCACCGATTCATGACCTGTGGCTCTCCGGGGTTTGGCTCGCGCTGCTGGCGTTTACCGGGTTCCTGATGGTGAGCAGTTGGCGGTTCTGGAGCGGCAAGGAACTGAACTTCGCCGAGCGACAGCCTGTGCGCGGCGTTCTGTTGATCGTTGTTGTGCTGGCGCTCGTGATCTGGTTCTCCGAGTATGCCTTGATCGCGATTGCGATGGCCTATTTGCTGTCGGGAGTGTTGGCTCGGCTGGCGTACTCGTGGGGACGTCGCAGCACAGCAAGCTAGTGGCACGTATTGGAATGGCGATGTCGCCAAGAGGAGAGATAGCGTGGCAGGAAGAGTGGTACGTGCGGCGATCGTTGGAGCTTCCAGCATTCTGGGGAAAGAGCTTGCGGACGAACTGAACGCGTCCCTGGCGGCTGCGTGGGACCTCGCGTTGTTCGACACGGGCGATATCAGCGGACAGGTGACAGCAGCGGGCGATGAGCCCATGGTGATTCAGGAGATTGGCCCTGTTTCTTTCGTCGGAATCGATGTGGTGTTCTTTGCCGGCGATGCCGCGACGACGCGCAAGCACTGGAAGGACGCCTTGACCGCCGGAGCCAGTGTGATCGATCTGAGCTTCGCACTCGAGGGCGAAAAGGGCACGCTGGTGCGGTGTCCGTGGATCGAAACGGTTGAAGCAGGGACGACGCCCGCTCCCGATCTGACGACGAAGGTTGTTGTTCCAGCGCATCCTGCGGCGGTGATGCTGGCGACGGTAACGGCTCGGCTGCGGGCTCAATGGAAGACGGCGCGTTTTGTGGCGACGGTCCTGGAACCGGCTTCGCAACAGGGCAGAGAAGGGCTCGAAGAACTGCACCAGCAGACGGTGGGGACGCTGTCGTTCCAATCACTGCCGAAGGATGTGTACGACGCTCAGGTGGCCTTCAACCTGAACGCGACGCTGGGCGGAGCCGCGAAGCTGGACCTCAGCACGCTGACCGCGCAGGTACGACGGCACTTTGGCGCGATCGCGGGTGCAGAGGCTTCCCAGGCGCTGGCACTACAGTTGTTGCAGGCTCCGGTGTTCAACGGCTATACGGCCTCGATCTTTGCGACGTTTGGCGAGAAGTTGAAGCAGGAAGACATCGCACGCGCGCTGCAGGGAGGAATGGTCAGCGTGGTGGCGGCGGACGATCCGGGGCCAAGCAATATGAGTGTGATCGAACAGTCCCAGATGCTGGTCAGCGTACGCGCGGAGTCTCATGCCACGAACGGATTCTGGCTATGGATGGCGGCGGATAACCTCCGTCTCTCTGCCCGCAATGCCTCGGCCTGTGCGATGGAGTTGATCGCTCTGCGACCGGCAGGCAAAGTGCAGTAGAGCAGCGTCGGTATGCGGTAGTACCGATAAATTATGCGCTAAAATAAAAGAGCGCCGGGATGGCGGAACTGGCAGACGCAGCGGACTCAAAATCCGCCGGAGGCAACTCCATGGGGGTTCGATTCCCCCTCCCGGCACCAAGATAAGATTCACAAAATGAATAGCTTACGAAGACCAAAGCCTCTCAGTCCGAGAGGCTTTTTCATGCCCAAAACTCACTGGTGCCGGTTTTGGTGCCGGTCTGTACCTCATTTGCTATCGTCGATTTGAGGAGGGTAGCTGGATGCCGAGAAAAAAGGTGATCCGAAAAGAGTGTGGCGTATTTGAAAAGGTGCCTGGCTCGGAGATCTGGTGGATTCGCTATTACGTCGATGGTCGCGAACACCGGGAAAAGGTGGGCCGGCAAAGTGACGCGGTCGACCTCTACCGGATTCGTCGTGCAGACGCCCTGCGTGGTGCGAAGATGCCTGGGAACATGAAAAACAAGGGCGTGAAGTTCGAGGTGATCGGTAAGCACGCTCTTGAGTGGTATATCGAACACTGCCGCAAGGATGTTAAGAACTTTCGCATAAGGATGAATATCATCCTGAAAGATTTCGGTCATCGAGTTGCGGATGAAATCAAGCCCTCGGAGATTGACGCTTGGCTGAAGAAACATGACTGGTCACCGGCGACGAAGAACCGCTACAAGAATGTCTTCGGCAAGACCTTCAAAATCGCATTCGCCGATGGCAAAGTCTCAGGCAATCCGGCTCCGGCTCGTAGAGCAGCGGCCAGAGAAGAATGCGCGCCTCCGCTTCCTTTCTGCCGAGGAGGAAGCGAAGATTCGCGAAGCTATCAACCTTCGTTGCCCTCGGCATTTGCCTGAGTTCGACATTGCCCTGAATACGGGAATGCGAAAGAGCGAGCAGTACAGTTTGGAGTGGAGTCAAATCTCTTTCCGGCGTAAGCGCATCCTTCTCGACGAGACGAAAAACGGGAGCAGCCGTGAGATACCAATGAACAAAACCTGCGTGAAGGCATTCGAAGAACTGCACGCAGATCGGCCGCATGAGGGCCGGATCTTTCAATCGAAATATGGTCGGGATCTTAACGATTCGAGGGCTTGGTTTGATCGAGTAGTTGAGGACGCAAAGGTGTCGAACTTCACATGGCACGCACTGCGCCACACGTTCATCAGTCGATTGGTCATGGCCGGAGTCGATTTGAGAACAGCTCAAGAACTTGCGGGGCACAAGACGATCTCGATGACCGTACGGTACGCCCATCTTGCTCCGGAGCACAATCAAGCAGCGATCGAGAAGCTAGATCCGAAGATCCGTTGAAGGGCTCACCGGGACTTGAGCTACGGACAAGGGCTTAATGACTATCGATTGTGCGCCTCAACCTTGTAGCTTCAGTGTCTAATCCGGCCTTTTGCAGGGCATAGATGGCGTCCCATACCAGCCGCTCAAGAATCTCGATCCGCTTATCTCGTTCCGCCACTGCTGCGTCAGAACCGCACCACTGGCGAATGATCGCCCATGACGCACGGTATTGATTCAGCAGGGGAACGAGGTACTCATTTCCGGGGCGAGCAACGTCCATAGACCAGTTCCGCTCTGTCGTCTCAATACCGATCAATACGGGGGCAGGCTCGACCATGCAGAAATTGCGAGCGAGCTCTTCAGCTTGATCGTGTGGCAGCCGTAAGAAGCCGTCTCGACCTTCGAACGCAGGGGATTGAAGTGTGTACTCGGAAAGTTGACTACGCACGCGAAGCCGGTTTAGCGACTCCAAAGTCGTTTGAAGAATCCCGCGATCATAGCTGATCCGATCCTCCACGCTTTCGTACACCTGCTGAAGGGCCTGACATACGGGAAAATTTCCGTCATATCCGTGTGACAAGTTGTATTCACGTAGATGAGCTAGATCGGTCTCCTCTTGTTGAAACTGCTTGTGCTCCTTCCAAGGAACGAGGATTTGAGCGGTAGTCACATAATCGACCAGACCGGGATGGGTGTCGATCCATTCGGCCTTCCACCTGGCTCCCCTGACATGCTGAAGCAGCTTGATCCTCGTGAGGGGAGTTCCCGAAACCCGTTTCTCACGAAAAGCATATTCGACGCCCGCCCTGAGTTCTGATTTCAGCATCAGTTTTCCCTGGAATTCGCCGTCGGATTGGAAAGCTCCGTCTTGGATGGATCAAGATAGCTTCCGGTCGTGAGTGGAGGAGGCCCCCAGCCCAATAACTCGTCGATCTCCGCGCCCGTTGCCCGATCAAATTCCCAGTCGCCACACGTGATGACCTGGTTTGTGACCTTGGATACACGCAGCTTCATCGGGACAGTACCGGCCAGCATCCTCACAACCACGTCATCTACGTCCACCTTCTCGAATCCTGGCATAGCTCTTTCCTTGGAATTACAGTCTTCGTGTCGAGAGCGTAGGGGCTAATGCCCTTTTCTACCATGTTGCCTTTAGAGAAACCAGCGTGCTTCTCCCGATCGAAATTCGGTCGCTATAAGACGGCCTATCAGAGATGATCGGAACGTGATGCCTCTCCTGCCATAATGGTGCTATGGCACGGATCGCAATCGTGGGAGTGGGCGCAATCGGATCTGTCGTCGCTGCGCTACTACAGTCCGTCGAACAGCACGAACTTATACTATGTACGCGACGTCCTCTCTCTCACCTCAATGTTGAGACGCCTGAGGGAAGCATCAACATTTCCTACTCGAACCTTACCGACCTTTCACAGGCGGGGTCAGTGGATTGGGTCATAGTTGCCACCAAGACTTACGATGCTCCGGGTGCCGGTGCATGGGTCGAACATTTCTGCAGGCAAGGTGCTCCCGTCGCGGTGATTCAGAATGGAGTGGAGCATCACGAACGGTTTGCTTCCTATGTACAGAGGGACCAGATCGTCTCTGTCATTATCGATTGCCCAGCCGAGCGCCGAGCACCCGAGAGCGTGCACCAACGCGGACCCGCTGAGCTATTCATACAGGCAGATGTGCTTGGCCGATCTTTCGCGGCCCTATTTCAGGGCTCAGCCGCGCAGATCACCCTGACCGCTGACTTTCTTTCCGCCGCCTGGCGCAAACTTTGTATGAACTCCGCCGGTTCGATCTCTGCGCTTTTGGGCAAACCTGCTGGTGTTTTTCAGGGTGAGGCGATCGGTGAGGCGACGCTCGAGGTCGTGCGTGAGTGCGCCGCCGTAGGCCGCGCTGTAGGAGCGATCCTCGACGAGGATATCCCACAGAAAGTGCTCACTCAATACCGCAATTACCCTATCGACTCCGTGAACTCGCTTTTGGCCGATCGACTTGCTGGCCGCCCGATGGAGACGGACGCTCGCATCGGCGCTATAGTTCGCCACGGACGGCAGCATAACATTCCGACGCCGCGAAACAGCCTATTGCTCGCTCTTCTCGAAGCCATCTAGCAGGAGCCGAGAGTTCACCAAGCTTCAAAACCAAAGAGTTGGTCCGCACGAACACGCCTTTCGTCACTTATGCCTAACGTCGGCTGCCCTGAATGTCGATTGCCACGGAAGTACGAAATCAGGGAGCGCCGTTCGTTCAGGTGAGGAGATAGTGGCGTCATCGATCAGCCTGCAAGACGCTCCGGATGGTCTCCACGAGCGAATCGCTGCAAGTCTGAAAGAGGAATGAGAATACGTGACCCGATCCGTCTGCTCGAAAGCCGCTTGTTCGCGACCAGGTAGTCTAGGGCGCGTGCGCTGATTGAAAGCAGCCCTGCTGCCTCCCTTCTGCCCACGAGCAACCGCTGGTTGTTGGGCATATGCGGATGCATCGGTGGTTTTCTGCTTGTAAGATTCGCGTCTTGCATACTGGAGTCTCCAATTTGCCATTTAGTGTGTCGAGTCACGGATCACCTTTGAAAAAGGGCCCGCTAAATCATTGGTGTTCCTTGAAACTGTAGCTTTGCGGAATGTAACCGCGCTGTAGGTCTACAGCCTCTCTCGAAAAGAGAGTCCTGTCTAATACTTTCCATTTATCGGGTGATACGTTCCACACATCACCTTGCGGCAACTTCGCCGCAAGTGAGCATCTCACTGCGAAGAGTAAATATGGCCAAAACAAACTTTCCTGTTGATAACAGGGATCCATATTGCCAGAATTTCCACAGGCGGAGACGCGGTTGCCCCGCTCCTTTTGAATTGAGTCGAGAGCAGTACTACTAGTCGAGCGGTGGGGACATGTACGAATGGGCCGAGCTTCGCCATTTCAAATATTTGCTGACGATTCTGGAACGACAGGGATTCCGTGCTGCTGCGGAGGAGTTACGAACCGCACAACCGAATCTCAGCGTTCAGGCCAGGCAGTTCCAAGAGAACGCTTCAGTGCGTCTCTTTCGCAAGATAAAGGGCGGGCGCATTCGTCCCACGGAAACTGGCGTTGCATTCAAGGTCTTGGCTCGATTCCTACTCGAGACCCGCGATGAGGTTGTCGATGCCCTCATCGCGATTGAGCGCGGCGAGGTTAGTTCTGTTCGATTCGGATGCACCCCTCTGGTCGATCACAGCTTGTTCCGAAGCTTCTGCGATCTACACAAAGAGATTCTTCCCGTCTGCCCGATACGCCCAACACATGGAGACACGGCGCACCTGGCGGAAGAAGTCGTGTCATGAACGGTCGATGCCGCCTTTGTAACGTTGCCATTGCGTCATCCGGATCTACGTATCGAAGAGTTGCGGCGTGACCGGCTCGTAGCCTGTTTACGGCGAGACGATCCCTTCGCTGCGAAAGCTTCTCTACAGGCCACCGATTTGCAGGGCAATCTTGCGGTCCTCTATCACCCTCAACGACATCCAGATGCTCACGAGAGGTTACTGGAACTCCTCGGAGATGCCGGCGTGAAGATTGGCGAATATTCCTGTGCCTCGGATCCGTCGGAGATGCAAACTCTGGTCAAAGGGGGGCACGGCTTCGCGTTGATCCGTGAGGGAACAAACCTCGATGAAGAGCTAACGACTCGTCCGATCGCAGGTGTCGATTGGACGATCGATACAGCCTTGATCTACCACAAAGCTCGCCATCCAAAGACCGTTCCAATCTTGGTTAAGCGTCTGGTGAAACAGCTCTCCCAAACTCAGAATGGCAAAGAGACAGCAGTGAATAAAGTATCCATCCCCTCACAAGCCTCCATTCCAAATAGAATGCGCCCTGCACAGCGCGAGAAAGATGGGCCGGTTCAAATGACGCTCATAAGTTAGAAGTTGAAGCATTGGTGCGAGATAGAACGAGGTGATACTTGGAAGCTATCACCCGATAAATATTAGGTATTGGACGCGGGCCAAGTGCGAGCACAATCATCACGGCATATTCCCGACTGAGACCAGTCGATGGAGGTGCCGATGTTCAGTAAAGATCGTGTTGTCATTCCTAGTAACACAGCCCGATTCGCCAAGCGATTGGCGCAACCCTTCACCAAACAAAACCTACTCTGCGCGGTGCGCGCAATCGCTCCCGCTCTGTTTGCGCTTACGCTCTCGAGCGCAGCGCATGCGCAAGGCACGATGGACTTCTCTGGGGCGCAAACGCTCATGGGGACGTTCAATTCCCTCACCGCTTACACCGTTTCCGCGAATCACACTGCTTTGCTGATCGCCTCCTTCTGGTGGCCGATTGGCTTCGCTCTGGCAGCGGCATACTTCATCTTTATTTCCAGGCACTACGCGGGAAAGGTCAACGCGAATCGTGACAATCAAGGCTTCTACTAGTCCGGATATGACTTCTATGCACCCAAAGATCAGAGACTAGAGCAACGACGGAATGATCCGAGGAACGTGTGCTGGGATCGTTTCTATTCTGTTTCTTCTTCCAATTCGACTGCATCCACACTGGCGTAATTCTGATCTGGCACGAACGACACAATCAACTTACCTTGTGCATTTGGACGGAGTCCATAACCAGTACAGCAGGATGAGTTTCCAGTCGACAGCAAGAGCAGTGCGTACCTGAGCGGTGCGGACACGCGTCTTGATATCTGCGAGGAGGTCAGCATAGCGTGGCCGGATTTGAATCGATTTGGACATCGCCGTACATCACAGGCGTAGCTCATGGGGCCATCAGACTTCTCGAAGACGAACCCCCTGAGCTTGGCAGCCTGTCCTCACTTCGCCATGCGCAAGCATCTTGGCAGCGAATTCTTCAGAAACCCCGAACGGGTGCTACAGAAAAGGGAGATCGACCAAGCTCGATCTCCCTCCCTTTTGCTACTGCGGTGAGACATGTTCGCGAGGAACGGTGAAGCTATTTCAACACGGGATCGTTTGCGAATAAGTTGTAGTCGGTTTGCTCTTGTGGATCGAGAACGACTGTGGGGTCGCCGCCATACTGCACCTGGTTGTATAGGGTGCCTATGGCATCGAATACGACGTAAGCGTGAATGTTGGGATAGGTGTTATTGTCGAGTGCCGTTTTTTCTGCAGCGTAGTAGCTATAAGCATCCGACTGCGGAAGGTTGCCGCCTACGCCGAACTCAGCCAACATCCAGGGTCTGCCCTTGTAGCTGTGTTGGTCGTCAGACAATGAGACGAGTGTGTTGTAGAAGAAGTTCGTGGTGTCTACCCAGCCGACGCCGGTTGTGTCGTACGGGTCCCAGGCCACCCAATCTACGTTGGCATTCCCAGGCCAAAGGGCGTTGGTCATGCAGGGATCGAATTTACTGTATCCCTGATAGACCATGACCCAGACGACATTTGTTACGCCGTCGGCGTCGAAGCGGCTGCGAACATTCTTCCACATGTTGACGTAGTCGGCTTCAGAGCCGGAAGATGCTCCGGCTTTCAACGTGCAGCTAAGGCCCGCATTATTGACCGAGACGTTGTTCTCGGGCTCATGATAAAGCGCGAGAAACATCTTCTTCGTTCCAAGAGCCTTAATGGCAGTAGCCATCTGATCGATCTGCGCATTGGTCGCGGTGCAGGCACTGCTGGAGCAACCGGTGCCGTTGACCCAAGGGTCAGCAGGCTTCCAGTTAAGGAAGAGATACGTGTTGGCGCGATTGTAGAAGAACTGATCGTACGTGGAAATGGTGACATCGCCGACTGGGTTGTAATCGTGCACGATGCTCATCTGGCGACCGACTCTCTGCTCGTGATATTCGACTTGAGCTTCAAGATTGGATGTGGCTGCCGGATATTGAGAGGCGTAGGCTCCGAGCCATGGGCCGCAGGAATTAACGAGGGTAGAACTAACGGTACAGGTTTGAGCGAAGGCCGCACTGCTCTGAAGGGCTAGACTCAGGATTCCGAAAAGAGCCGCACGAAGGAACGAGATAAATAAATGCTTTTTATTCAAGTTCATTTTGAATGCCTCAATATCGAAGACTTGTTGATCCTGCGAGGGGGAGCATCGCGCCGGTCGTTGCTTCAGTCTGTGAGGCTGAGATTCGATCGACGCACGAGTTGCCACTAGCTTCGAGACAGACAAGCGCTTCATTGCGGCTGCTCTACAGGGGATAGCGGCCGCGACGGATGTTGTGAAACTATGGAAAGCGCCTGCGACTGTTGGGGTCTGTCCTGGAATCAGTCGCCCACCGTGGATCTGTTACGAAGGTCGGATCGATTCGGCGAAACCACGACGAAAGTGCCAGTATAGGTTTGCCATCTCGGAATACGCGAGCTCTAACGGTCGTCTCCTCTTCAATGAGGAACGGTGCGGTATAGAGAGGCGATTGTGCGTTCGGTTCACTGCCATCGAGTGAGTAGCGGATTTCCATTCTGGCTCGGGGCAGCGGACCGCGAAGTGAAACTCGCGAGACTGCGATCGCAACCTGACGCGGGCCGCCGGTATAGACGGTGCCGAGGTCGGTATCGCCGAGGATTGCGCCAGCGGTAATTTCAATCGGCCCATCCAGGGATGTGGCCTGATAGAAGCCACGGCCCATGCCATAGAAGGCATTGCGATAGGGCGCCTGGTTTGGCGTAACGTCGACGGGGTCACCATTTTCATTGCCGAGCAGACGGGCAGGGCCGGCGACCGCGAAGTCCACGCGGTTCATATTCCACGGAACCATCACGCCGTTCTTATCGGCGACGGTGAAGGTGACGACGGCGTCGTCGGTGCGGTTTGGACGAAGGGACGTGTTGTCGCTCTCCAGCTTGATCTGCGTGGGTGAGCCGGCTGTTTGAAAGGAAGTCGTTGCACTCTGTTGGCCGTTGGCTCCGTAGGCTATGGCCTTCAGTTCGCCGGGCGTGTAAGGCACCTGCCAGTCGAAATCACCGAGAGGTTCAGGTTTGCGTCGTCCAAGGGACTTGCCATTGAGAAAGAGCTCGACCTCGGGTTGATTTGAATAGGCGACGACGGGAATGACAATTCCCTCCATGCCACGATGGGTCCAATGCGGCAGCAGGTGCACCATAGGAGCCGTCGTCCAGAAGGATTGATAAAGGAAGTAATCATCCTTTGGAATAGCCGCAAGGTCGATGACTCCGAAGTTCTCGGCGCGCACGGGCCAATGGCCGCCTTTATAGGCAGCCTCTCCGATGTAGTCGAAGCCGCACCAGCGGAACTCGCCGCTGATCCAGGGTGTGGTGGCGGTGCGTTTCCAGGCGGTGCGCACCGTCTCGCGTATAACGGCATTGTCGTAGGAGGAGTTGTACCACTGATTGCCGTCGAAGAAGATCTCCTGCGTACCGTACGGCGGAAATTCGGTAAAGTGTGTCCAGTCACGCCACCAGGTACGCACGCGGTAGAATCCACGCGTCTGCAGGGTGTGCGGCTCTTCCGTCAGGACAATAGGGACGGAGGGATTTTCTGCGTGATACTTTTCCAGCACGCCCGCTACTTCACCCGGTCCATTCCAGCCGGAGAGATCGACACCATCAGTCATCATGCCGCCGGTTGTTGGCCGCGTCGGATCAAATGAGTGGACATATTCCGACATGTGATTGACATCTGCGAGTCCAGTCTCGTTGCCTATGCTCCAGGCAAAGACGGAGGCATGGTTGCGGTCACGCAATACCCAACTCCTGACATCGTGATGCCACTGGCTCTTATAAAAGCGATCGGCATATTCATTCCTGACCTTGCGTTTCCAGCCGTCGTAGATCTCATCCATCACCAGGAAACCCATACGGTCGCACAGATCGTAGAAGTAAGGCGTATGCGGGTTGTGTGAGGTGCGAATCGCGTTGACGCCCATATCCTTTAGCAACTGCAGCCGCCGTCGCAGAATGCCGTCGGGAACTGCGGTTCCCATGGGGCCGCCGTAGAGATGGTCTCCAACGCCTCGAATCTTTAGTGACTGCCCGTTGAGCAAGAAGCCCTTCTCCGCGTCAAACGACATCGTTCGTATGCCGAAGGACGTCTCCTCGCTGTCTACGACTTCTTTGTCCTGCAGTAAGTCAATGCGCAGGGTATACAGAGTCGGGTGTTCTGGCGACCAGAGGACCGGCTGTGAGATGGGAAGCGAAAGCGGATGTGCCTCATCCGGGACAGAAGAAGAGTGCAGTGGCAGCGTCTGGGACGCAACCACGCGGTCTTGTGTGTCTCGCACAAGGAAGCGTAGGGTTCTTTGTGTCCCTGCTGCATCGTGCGGAAGCGTGAGCGCCGTTGAAACAGCGATTGTGGCGAGGTCGGGCTCAACTTTCGCAGTTCGAACGAACGTGCCCCATTGCGAGATATGGGACGGCGCGGTTGCCAGCAGATGGACATGGCCGTATATACCGGAGCCTGTATACCAGCGTGCTGCCGGTTGTAGTTGGTTGTCCACGCGAACGGCGATTACATTTTTGCCCTCATGTAGATGACTCGAGAGATCGTAGAAAAAACTGATGGAGCCATAGGGCTCCGTCCCCAGTTCGAAGCCGTTGATCCACACCGTGGAGTTCATGAAGACGCCGTCGAAGAAGATGGAAACATCCTGCTTCAGCATCCTGGGGGATACTGTAAATTCCTTGCGATACCAGCCCACACCTGCGGGCAACCACGCACTTACCGCGCCACCGGGATTGGTCTCTTTGTATTCGCCCTCGATTGACCAGTCATGCGGCACATCGAGGGTGCGCCACGCAGAGTCATCAAAGACTTCCGCGGAAGCTGCCGGCACATCGCCGAGTTTGAACTTCCAGTCGAAGTCAAAGTTGGTTACCGTGCGCGGACTTGGCGAAGGGAGGAGCGCGGCCGGAGGTTTTGCAGGGGCATTGGCAGGGGAGAGTAGAGTAAGTGCCGCGAGAAGAATATAGGTCTTTACAGGCATGGTTGGTATGGCTTTCTTTCCTTCGCTGTACTGCATACGAATCCATCACGACAGAAAATTACGGTGATAAACGTGTACCGTCCTTGCCGCTCCGGTAGAGAGGACCGGAGCGACTGGAGGGTGAGCGGGGAAGCGTTCTTATGAATGCATTACTTGATGAGGATTGATTCGTTCAGCGGCCGGTCCAGATGGGAGCGAGCCACGCGATCGGTTTAGCGGGATCGGCTCCTGGAGCGTCGCCCCCACCCGCATTCCACACCCGGACGAAGAAGTATCTGCTGGTAGAGTCTGTGATGGTCGGAGCCCATTCCACGGTATAGTCCGGTGTGTCCGGGGTGTAGGTCTGTACTACTTCGCCGTGGTCTTTCACGATGTCGATTCTGGTGATCTTGTCCTTAGGCTGATCTGTATCCGGATCGCTGACATGAATCTGAAATTTGAAGGTGTCCGACCGCTTTAGCGTTGAGCCCATGATGGCGTCGTTCACGCTGTAACGGCACTGAATGTTCTTATCGAGCGAAGCATAGGTGCGGCGGTTCTTCATCGCGTCGAGCAGCGCAAGCTTCGTTCGGCTGGTGGCAAGGAGAAAGGTGCGTGAGGTCTGACGCGAGATGCCGGAGGTTCCATGATTATCGTTGCCGCTTACCGGCGAGACCTTCCAGCCCTTATCGAGAGCATTGATGAATCCCTCATAGTGAATATGGCTGTTGGAGTTGATGACTTCAAGCATCGTGATAATGTCAGTGATCTGAGGATCGCGATAGTCCCAGTTGTTGTACTGCTTTGGTCCAGGGTGATTGAAGCTGGCAACAACAGGGCCTGAACCATTGGGCTTCGCTGTCTTGAGCCATTTGTAGAAGTAGGGAAGATCAACACCGGGATCAAGCGCATTCAGATAGGAATCGCTGTTGAATACATTCAGGTGGCCGACACCATTCGGACCATCGTTCTCGGAGTGTTCGTATCCCGTGAGTGCTACGAATTCAGGAGTGGTTGCTTCAGCCGCCTGGCGCTTCGTATTGACCCATGTGGGGTTGGTGCGGCTGGCCGGCTGCAGGCTGGCTTCCTGGGAGTGATCCGTGACGGCGTAGAAGTCGTAGCCATTCTCCTTCGCCAGTGCGAAGTGCTCGGACGGTGGACCCTGATATTTCTTCCAGTCCGGTCTCAGGTCGTCATAGGGTCCTGGATACTGGCTGGAACCCATGATGATCATGGCCGGGCAGTTGCCTCGGGCCTCGCCTCCCTCCGCTGTCCAACTATGCACCTCCGGTGAATTGCGGTCAGGTGCATAAACGGGAACGCCCTTGCAGTCGCTCTTGGGATACTGGTCGCCGTGGGACCAGGTATAGCTGGTGTGCGCATGCGTGTTGCCCGCGTAGATGTGATATTCAGACATAGGGGTAGCGGCATGCGGTTTAGATCTTGCCGTAGCATGAGGCTGTGCGTTGATCTGAGCATGAGCAACTCCCGAGAGGGGGAGTGCCAAGCTTGCCGCAGCAGCGGCAACGATACGAACGATTGAAGCAGAACGATAAGACATCGGATCTTCCTCTTGAGTGACCTGGCTGATAATTTCGAGGTTGAAAGGGGAGGGAGAACCCCTCTCCCCTACTGAGGTTTAGAACTCATACTTCAATGCGAACTGCACTACCCTCGGGCTGCCGGCGCCGGTAATCTGGCCGAACTTCGCATTGCCGACTGTTCCGTTGGGGCCACTGAGGTTCACGTTGTTGAAGACGTTGAAGAGTTCACCACGGAATAACAGATCACTCTTCGCGTAAAGTGCGAACCGCTTGAAGGCCGAGATATCCGTGTTGACGGTGCCGGGGCCAACCAGTGGGTTACGCGGCGAGTTGCCATATGGCGTGCCTGCTGAGGGAACCGTGAACGCCGCTGTATTGAAGTACTCCGCGATCTTCTGGGCCCGGCTGCGGCCGTTTCCAAGTCGTGGATTGCCGGTCAGGTTGGGCCGATCCGTGCTGATCCCGTCCAGATTCGTATCCACATTCGAAGTTACGTTGAAAGGGCCGCCAGTAGAAAGCGTCGTAATGCCGTTGATCTGCCATCCATTGACCAGCTCTTTGCCGAGGAGCCCCCACCGATGAATCTCCGGGAGGCTATAGAGATAGGAGGCGACGAATCGCTGCGGCGTGTCCAGGGAGGACAAGCCACGGTCGCAGGAGATGCAGTTCTGATTCGCCAGAGTGTACGCCGTAGTGCTGGTGGGATCGCTTGAAGCGTTATCGATCTCCTTCTCCCATACATAGCTGGCGTTGATCGATAGGCTATGAGCGAAGCGGCGCGTGATGGTTGCCTGCAGAGAGTTGAACGATGAGTTGCTGGAAGGGTCGATGAGACTGATCGCAGCGTAAGGTTGAATGGGACGGCGTGCATTGAGGCCGGCGGTGGTCGTAGCTGCACCTGGAGCATACACCGGAGCATTCTGATCGCGAACCAGATAGAAGTGACGTCCGGCGCTGCCGACGTAGGCAATGCGTGTGCTCCAGTTGTTTCCATACTGCTGTTCGACCGTAAGGTTGTATTGCTGCAGATAGGGAATTGCGCTCGTACTGGCAGGCATGCCGGCTATCGTCGCGCCTGCAACAAAGGTGGGATGCTGAGGATTGACTGTGTAGGGAAATGGGTCGGCAGCCGGTGCATAGGGCGTGCTCAGGTTAGGCGTCTTATTGACTGTAATGGAGAGTGCGAAGGGTTGCTGTTCAAGATTTCCGACCAGCGTCTCCTGGCTGGCTGAGTAGAAGATGCCGTAAGCGCCGCGCAGGGAAGTCTTACCCGTGCCGAAGACGTCATAGGCAAAACCGATACGTGGTGCAAACTTTGTATAAGACGTTTGCAGGATGCCGTCAGGAACACCAGGATCGCCGGATACGAGCACTCCAAGGGGAGCCGTCGGGAAACGCGTGGATCTCACCCCCTGCTGAAAGGTGGTGAAGTTATCTTGTCCGGCGAAGGGATAGTACACTTCCCAGCGGACTCCCAGGTTCAACGTCAGTCGGGGTGCGATGTGCCAGTCATCCTGGGCAAAGAGCGAGGGGTCGGGAGCGTGAAGCCGATGGTAGCTGCCGTTATTCTGCTGGAAGGTATTGGCGTGGCCCTCAAGAAAATCGGCGAGCGCATTGCCCGTCGTGCTTCCGCTGAAAGCGAGCTTCGCGGACCCAAGGAATTCGGCTGTCTCCGAATACCGGTCCAGAATGAAGGAGCCTCCAAGCTTCAGTGCATGATTGCCTTTGGTGTAGTTGTATGTGTCCAGAATGCCGTATGCGCTCTGTGATTGATTGTCCTGGCCGCTTCCGCCGGTGCCCATCGTCCAATAACCTGTGATGGCAATCATTGGCTGGCCGCTGATAGGTGCGCCTTCTCCTACGGAGCTGCCGAAATCTGCCCAGGTGTTACCTTGAACGGCATTGCCTAGAATCGTTTTGTTCAATGTATAGAAGACGCGAGCGCTGTTGACAGCGTTTGGCGAAACAATCCAGGTATCGCCAAGTACATAGTTTGACTGGCCGGCATAAGTTGTGTTGCCACCATAGTCAAGTATCTGATTGCCGCCACCGGTAAGGCCATAGCCTGAGCCTTGCGAGTTGAAGTAGGTGAACTGCAACTTGTGTGCGGGGTTCAATTCATAGTCGATTCGGGCCGTTCCCTGATCAGCTTTGGTCGGGCTGCCAAGTATCTGTTGCGCTGGAGCTCCGGGAGTGGAGGATGTGGCTGGCGCACCTACTGGAACCAGAGCCAGCATCTTCTGGGCGACTGGATCCAAGGCCGTGGGGCAGATGACGTAGGCTTTACCGCAGGTAGTCAGGTTGGTCAGCGAGGCCTTGACCTTCGCGGAATCGCCAGAGAAGTCTCCCATGCGCTCCGCCTGGGTCGCTGTCACCAATGAGGAAGACGTAATGACAGTGGGCGAGCCAATGCGCGTTCCCTGATACGTTATGTAAAAGAAGGCTTTGTTCCTAAGAATCGGGCCTCCCACGCCACCGCCGAAGACGTTGTAGACGAGGTGGGTTACTCCGCCGGTGACGAAGTAATTGCGTGCATTAAGAATGGTGTTGCGCAGGTAATCATAGGCAACACCGTGAAACTGATTCGCACCGGAACGGGTAATGACGTTGACGACTCCGCCTGGATAACGGCCAAACTCAGCATCAAAGTTGGTAGTGAGCAGCCGGAACTCCTGCAATGCATCAGGATTAGGAATAATATTACCGCCGCCGCGGAAGAACTCGTTGTCGTAGGAGCCATCCAGATAGTAGGAATTGAAATTGGGGCGAAGGCCGTTCACGCTGAACTGCGTGCCACCGTTATCTCCAATCTGGGCGCTGGCCGTATAGTTAGTGACTCCGGCGACGGTCTGTACTAGGTCGTACGCGCTCCGGCCAACAAGAGGGAGATCCTGGATGCGACGCTGGTCGATGGTCTCGCCAAGCTGTGATTCGCGCGTGTCGATCAGTGTGGTCCCGGCCTCGACGACGACCTGAGTATCCACAGAACCAGCATGCAATGTGAAGCTGGCATTAATATTCTGGTTAGCGGAGAGCCGGAGATCATTCTGCGTCATGCTTTGGAAGCCGGGGACCTCCGTAAAGATCTTATAGTTGCCTGGATCAAGCACAGGAAAGACAAAAGCACCGGAAGCATTGCTTTTGGCCGAGAGCGATTGGCCGGTATCGATATTTGTGACCGTGACGTTGGCTTGCGGAATGATGGCCCCGGTGATATCCGAGATGGTGCCATAGATCGAACCTGTAACGGTCTGGCTGGACGCAGGCCGTGCGACCATTAAGATAAGGGCAAAGAGGACGGCAAGGACTGCAAATCGATTTCGCGGCAGGCTTTCGTGTTTCATGGAATCTCTCCTCCAGTTATCAGGGTGAAACTGTTGTAGTACCTACGTGACGATCTTGAAGCTCTGGATCGATTCTGTTTTTAATTCAGGCAGTGTCGGTGACTTGTATCGCATAACTTACTGTTTGCCACTTACGTGAAATCTGATTGCAGATCTTGGCTTGACGGGGAAACATTCAACCAAAGCTTCTATTTCGAACCATGCTTCTTGCGTCGACATGGCCAGCTCAGATCTGCCGGAGTTGGAGGCACGGAAAGGCTATTCACATGGTGTTAATGCTGTGTGGAATAAGATTTTGTATATCGAGATCGATAGCAGTAGGTTGGCAGGAAAGCAGAGTATATGTCCTAAAAGCCTGCTCAAAATTGCGTTTTAGAATCAAAAAAGGCCGAGTTAAGGCGTCTCAACACGAATGTAACAATCATGATTTTCAAATTTGATCGCTACACTCTAAACGTTGATACACGGACTCTACGGTGTCGTGATGACATCGTTACCCTGACACCTAAAGTCTTCCAGACTTTGCTTGTCCTGGTTGAAAACCACACCCGCGTCATGAGCAAGGATGAGTTGTTTGAGCATATTTGGCCGCACCAAACCGTAGAGGAAGCCAACCTAACTCAAAACATCTCGATTCTGCGGAAGGCCCTTGAAGAAACTACCTATGGAAAAAGATATATTGCTACCTTTCATGGGCACGGCTATCGATTCGTCGAGCCAGTTTCGGTGGATGGCGGTCATCCTCTGCTTGCCGCAACGGATATCGTTTCCGTAGAGGATACTTCCACCGATGTAAAGACGGAGAGAGCATCCGCCTCGAATTTCGAGATTCCAAATCCACCTGGCGCTAGACAAAATTACGAGGAGGACCGAAAGAGAAATAGTTCAGTTGTCGTATTGCTTGTTTGTATTGCTCTTAGTGTTCTTTTGCTCATCCTCTTGATTAAAATGAGGCGGAAAAATCTTCCTGCAGTAGCAAGTCAACCTGCGGAAGTCACAACATTGACCAGGATGGAGGGAGCGCAGTACGAACCTTCCTGGTCCGCAGACGGAACTAAGCTCGCTTTTATCAGCGCCGATTCGAACAATAGCCGCTTCTCTATCTATATCCAGTCGTCTGATGAGCTGCGACCGCAGCAGATTGTTTCTGGCACTGGAGAATATAGTAGTCCCGCCTGGTCGCCGGATGGCAAGTCGCTGGCGTTCATCCATCTGCAGGATGACCTGGCAGAAATTCTTGTGGTCTCCATTGCTGATGCAAAACAGAGAAGCTTAACGACCCTATTTCCTCATCGCTATGGACTGAATTATCGCCACCTCGATTGGTCCCCCGACGGAGGCTTTCTGGTCGTGGATGATAAGAACAATGAGATTGATCCTCTGAGTCTTTATCTGGTCCGCGTTGCCGATGGGAAGAAGCTCCGTCTAACGTACCCCACGATGGATATTATCGGCGATGTCTCACCGCGATTCTCTCCAGATGGAACTCATGTCGCATTCATCAGAGTCAAGTATCAATTTGAAAATGACGTCTTCGTATTATCCGTAGGCGGTGGTGAGGCGCGCAAGCTGACAGAGCAATCGCATTCGCTGGGAGACGTGGATTGGGCGACGAATGACAGCGTCATATTTAGTGGAAGACTAGATCGAGAATTCAAATTTTGGAGACAGGATCTAAACGCTACAGAACCTTATGCCGTCCTTGCTTCATCTGTTGGCACAGACATGCCGTCACAGTTCTCTATCTCACGACGCGCGAAGCAGATTGCCTTTTCAGCACATAGCTCCGATCTCAATATCTGGTCTGTTCCTCTCGCAAAAAAACCGCCCTTGTCGGCAGATTGGGGACCTGTGATCAGAACACCGGGACAGGATTTCGAGCCGTCCTTCTCTCCCGATGGTGAAAAGATTGCCTTTCGTTCGGACACCTCCGGGCGTGTCCAACTCTGGGTCAGCAAAAAAGATGGTACTGGCGCCGCGAAGATCGATACGGGGAAGTTGATTCCTTCCGTTTATTGCTGGGAACGCAACAGCCAAGCTCTCATCTTTTCATCGATTTCAGCTCCTGGACTTTTTGAGGTCTCTTTGTCGCAAGAACACGGTCTTCGTCACCTTACCGATATTCCATTGAGTCATCCCTCCTGTCCGGTTGAAGGGAAATTTGTATTTGCAAGCCATAGCAATTTTGTTTATCGGATTTCTATTGCCGATGGGGCTGTGCTGAAGATCACAGATCAGGGGGGAACGCCAGCAATTCAATCCACAGATGGCCGGTCTCTCTACTTTGCCCAAGGGCGAATGGACCCGACACTCTCTCGTCTTGATCCGTCGACTGAACACCAGAACATTGTTGTTTCGTCTTTAATGCCGGGTTATTCTGACTCTTGGATTCTTACGTCTAAAGGGTTGATTTTTATCAAAATGATCTCGGGAAGACCGGTCATTTGTTTTCATGACCTCGCTTCAGGCAAAGAGACAGTGGTCGCTGAATTCAATGGAAACCTACCACCTGTAGGTTTGTCTGGATTCTCGCTTTCTCCAGACGAGCGACAATTGTTAGTCGTTCTTGCGGATCCTGTATCGGCAAATATTCAGGCAACGGATCTTCGAATGCATTGAAACGGTGAAAGCTCGCAGGGCCATCTTCATTTCTACTTCAGTCTTCCAAACGAGGTGGGACAGCCTTATCACATCTTCCCGCTGCAATATTGTGCCTCCGAACCCGAGAGAGGAATTGCTATTCCTACTGGCAAAGGCTGGCTCCGTGACGCTGTCTGAGCTTCTTGAGACCAGTGAAGCAGAGGGTTCTCCCGAGCGAAATGTCTCAGTTGCATGTGTCGCATCCATGGCCTTCGAGGACGACCACTCACTGGAATCTGCGATCAACTTCGTTGAAGCCAGGGGCGCTGTGCAAGTCCTTGACGCTCTGCTTGGGGAGTTCCAGCAAGAAATGGACCGACTAGCTGGATCTCTTGTGAGACTCCTGCGCGCTGCATTTTCCGAGGTGCGAGCACGCGTCGTCCGTTCGCTGGCTCAACGCTGGGTTCCGTTACCGGAAGGGCTGAAACTAGCAGAAAAAGCAATCAGCGATGCTGATCCTGCTGTACGTTCAGCAGCAGTGGAAACGCTAAGAGAACTCCACCGCGCTGAGCAATAGGCACGAGACACTTCCACCGACGGTTCGACGCGCGAGACATAGAACCCACAACCCAGCACTATAATTACACCGTCGATCGCCCGTCCGCAAAAGACTTTGAGGGTCTGATGACCGGCCGACCGCTCACACGCCGCTGATGCCAAGAATGTATTAGGAACGGCAAGTCGTCTTCTTGGAAGTTTCTCATGGACGATCCCGATGTATGCCCTAACGGGCTCATTTCTCAGTATTGATTTCATGTTCCAATGACGCCAAGCCAGCCAGGATCGCTCCAAATGTTGGAGGTTCCCGGTAGAACATTTCGCGCATGGCACGGTAGTCCCTTTCGAGTGCTGGGAGTTGGCTATCAGGAGGACTCAACCGGAATGAGCCGGGGACAGCCAAGTCGTAACGCGCCCAGGAAGAGTAGTAGAACCGCTCCTTGAATTTGACAACCGATCTCAGCAACGTTAGGT
>NZ_JACHIO010000032.1 GCF_014203225.1 Granulicella mallensis
CACCCCGGTGGCGATGGAGAAGGGCCTGCGCTTCGCAATCCGCGAAGGCGGTCGTACCGTCGGCGCGGGTACCATCTCCGAGATCATCAAGTAAGCAAGTCAGTCGTCAGCGAGTCAGCGAAAATAGAGCTGATGTGAAGCAAGCTGGCTGGCTGATTGGCTAAAAACAAAGGAGGGCTGCCGGATAATCGGCAGCCCTCTTCCACTCTCCAGGCTTTTCGTGGATAATAGATGAGGAAGAGCGTGTGCCTGACCGCTTTGATCCCAGCACCACAATTTCAGGAATAGGGCAGCAGGGGCCCATAAGCCCTGCGTTGCGGCGTGTCATACACGCTGCTTGCCAACCGAGGTGGTTGGCCAAGTTAGGAGAACTCGAATGCGCGAAATCGTAACCCTTCAGTGCCCGGTCTGTAAGAACCGGAACTACTCGACGACCAAGAACAAGAAGACGACCACCGGCCGCCTTGAGTTCTCCAAGTTTTGCAACGCGTGCCGCAAGCACACGGATCACAAGGAAACGAAGTAAAGCTAGCGCGTCAGCAAGTCAGCCGTAAAGCTACAACTGACTTGCTGACGCGAAGCAAGCTGACTCGCTGACTTGCTTTTCACAGGGGCGTAAGCTCAACGGTTAAACTGTCGGTCTCCAAAACCGAACTTCTCGGTTCGAATCCGAGCGCCCCTGCCATCTCTTTCCCGGTTATTTGAAACCGGAGTAGCATAAACTGTGCATCGCCTAGCGGTGCACCAAGGTTCAGGACGAGTAACGATGGCAAAAGCAGCCGTAGTGGAAACAAACGATTCGAGCTCCGGTCTTCAGCGTGTGGCTTCGGGCCCTGAGCGTCTCACTTCCTTTTTGAAGGATGTTCGCGAAGAGATGCGCAAGGTCGTTACGCCTACGCGTGCCGAGGTTCAGTCGACTACGATCGTCGTGATCGCCACGGTCTTTATCTTTGCCGCGTACTTTGAGATTGTCGACCTGATCCTGGGCAGGGGCGTTGATCAGCTCTTCGTCTATCTCACCAAGCACTAAGCGACACACCCGTCGAAAGATTTCGCTCGCAGATTCTTGCGAGCCCGCAGTACCCAGTATTTTAGGCAATCCATAGATGCGCGAAGAAGGCACAGCAATGGCAGATGAGTTGAATCCGGAAGAGCAGATTACCCCGGAAGAGCAGAACGTCGAGCAGAATCTCGAGGCTGCCGCACCCGCGGGCGAGCCGGAAGCTGGTGCCCCTGCGGTGAATGAGAACTTCAAGTGGTACATCATTCACGCCTACTCCGGCTTTGAGCGCAAGGTCAAGGAGTCGCTGCAGAGCCGCGTCGCCGCCTATCACCTTGAGGACCGCGTCGGACGCATCGAGATTCCGACCGAGCCGACCACCGAGCTGCGCAATGGCAAGAAGTACACCATTGATCGCGTTTTCCTTCCCGGCTACGTCTTCGTCGAGATGGCTCTCGACAACGATCTCTGGCACGTGGTGAAGAATACGCCGCGCGTCACCGGATTTTTGCAGACGGGCGATCAGCCCAACGCGCTCTCCGAGGCCGAAGTCAACGCGATGCTGAATCGATCCGACGCGACCAAGGAAAAGCCGAAGCTCAAGATGAAGTTCTCCAAGGGCGAACAGGTACGCATTACCGAAGGCCCCTTCGCGAACTTCAACGGCGCTGTCGACGACATCAACGAAGACAAGCAGACGCTCAAGGTCATGGTCAGCATCTTCGGACGCCCGACACCGACCGAGGTCTCGTTCTCGAACGTTGAGAAGTCCGAGGAATAGCGCACAAGTTTTGCAACAGGTTTTGGGAGCTTTCAGCCCAATCAGTTTTGGGAGTCACAGCCCGGCCGCTTCACCGGACCTTCTAACTCCCCGCAGTACAAAATCATGCGTGGCTAACACCGACCATGATTCAGCTTATATAGCTCATATTTTTTTAGAAGGATTACGAACATGGCACCGAAGAAAATCACTGGATACGTCAAGCTCCAGATCACAGCCGGCAAAGCGACGCCGGCTCCCCCGGTTGGTCCCGCGCTCGGTCAGGCTCAGGTCAACATCATGGAGTTCTGCAAGCAGTTCAACGAGCGCACCAGCAAGGACCCGAATGTCACCGGCATGACTGTTCCGGTCGTCATCACCGTGTACGCCGACCGTACGTTCAGCTTCATCACCAAGACGCCTCCGGCGCCGGTGTTGCTGCTCAAGGCCGCGGGCATTGAGAAGGGTTCGGGCACGCCGAACAAGGACAAGAAGGGCAAAGTCACTGAGAAGCAGATTCTCGACATTGCCAAGGTCAAGATGCCGGACATGAACGCGAACACGGTCGAGGCTGCTGCAAAGACCATTCGTGGCACCGCGCGCTCGATGGGTATCGACGTCGTCGCGTAAGCGGCAGCTTACAACCTGACTCAAGGTTCTCGAAGGAGGACGTGGGAGTAGTTGGTAACGGATCTTCCGTTGCCGATTGCCCCTGCGTCCTCCTTCTCTATTTGAGCCGAAGGACAACGAGTTTCTACCTGTGAGGTTGGGGTGATCCAATGGCGCTCCTAGTGCAAATCTCCTGTAGGTGCATAGCGGAACCACGACATTTATGGCCGTTTTTCTCCAGAAAAACGGTGCTGCACGCCCGATTCAACTTCTGAGTAACAGGAGATTTGCTCTAGTGGATCAGGTAAGCATCGACGTAATCGATGAGGTGCTTTCGATGATGAGCGCGGTACTCGGGATAGTCTGAGCGGATGCCGGCATCCGCGGCGTTGATGGCGACCCAGGCCCCGAGGGCGTTGGCCGCTTCAAGCTTTCGGAGATTACTGATCGAAGGATCGAGATTGGCTTCGAGAAGCGTACCGGCCTTGAGCTTCGAGTCGATGTCGGAGAGCATGGCGCGCAGAGCCGCGTGTTCTTCGGCGACGGTATGTTGATACCCACTGGGGTGAACGACAGCATTCGCATCCGAGGCCCCGGCGACGATGGTCTGGTTGAGAGTGCGAGCGCCATGAGCGACGCGGTATTGCTGGTACACAATCCAGGAAGCTCGGCCATCCTGGGTAGAGGCTGCAAGTTCGGGATCAATCTTGAGAACGCCGTCAGGCGTGGTGAACTCAGGGCGCGTGATAGCGGGCCTGACGATTTGATGGCCCGTACGTTGCGCCCATTGACCGAGTTCGAGGAAGGGCGGCGTTGCATACGGTTCGGCGACGACGGCTTCCACAAACTTCTCGCGTGCACCCATGGGGTCGCCTGTCTGGAATAGTGCATCGCCCCAGTAGCGGTAGGCGGTTTCGCGGTCGGGGTCAATGGCAATAGCTTTGGCAAACCAGATGCCCGCGTCGGGACCGTTCTTCAGGCGAAAGTAAGTGTCTCCGGCGTAGAGCGCGGCGTCGTACCAGGCAGGATCGAGAGCTGAGGCTTGTGTGTAGAGTTTGACGGCACCAGCCCAGTCAGATCGTCCAAAGGCGGCCTCGGCCTGATGAAAGACAGCTTGCGCGTCCGGTTTGCCTGCATAGGTGTAGCCGACGGTGAGAGGGATGCCGGTGATGAGGGCACCCTGAACTGTCTTGGTACCGGCGGAGAGCACCGTGCGAACGTAGGCACTGTTATCACCCAGAGACTGGGCACGTTTGAGCTCATTGATCGCCTGGAGGCGGAGCTTCGACTGGGCGGCAGGGTCCGAGAGGGTGGCTTGTTTGGCAAGAAGGCCAGCACCGTGACGCTCGGCGAAGACAGCCACCGTTGGGTCCTGGCGGCAGAGATCTTCATAGAGGGGAAGGGCTTCCAAAACCTTTTGCGCGAGGAAGAGCTCGTTCGCCTGCCTGCGCTCGGAATCGAAGTTGGGTTCATGGTGTGCTACGGCTATCGTTGGAGCTTGAGGGGCAACCTGGGCCTGAAGGGTTGAAGAGGCCATGGCGAGGAAGATGAGACTGGAACGCATCATGCTTCTGAGAGACTCCTTAGCCGGGATCGGGTGCTGCCGGTTCATTATAGGAGGAGTCTGAGATCGCATCTCTGCTTGAAAGGCTTTCGTCTTTCATCTAACTCCTTCGTCGCCGGCAAACAGGAATCACTGGAATCCATAGAGCCATTTCAAAGAGATCGTCAGCGGGGAGGCACTGTCGCTTCCGAGAAGGCGACTTATCGTAGTAACGACTATCACCTCAAGCAAATCATTCCCCGAGAAAGGTGTTGGATTTTGAAACTCCGGCTAGTAAATTCCATGCCAGCGTTGCATCGACCGGTTGAGACCGCCACGTTTCGCGGGACTTGCAGACTACGTCACCGCGGATCACGGACGTTCGAACCACGTTCAAGGAGCCAGAGACGATTGCGGCGGTCGAGCGGCCAGAGGGCAGGTGGATTGACACGCCCCAGTCTCATTTCAAATCAACACACGGTCTCACAGCTCAACACGTGTTACCTTCAGGGACAAAGAGCACAACGGATACAAGCGCGTTCCTCGTTCCACGACCACGTTGACTGAATTGATCCCCGCCTGCGGTATAAATGGTGGCGGTCACGTTTTGCCGGAGACCACCTATGCTCGCCTCTGTGAAAGACCCGTTTCAGCAGATTTCTTCCTCCACCAACGACATCTCAACGAAGCGGTTTGAGCCACTTGGCAAAGAGGTTAAGGCTTTGATGGTCTGGCCCCGCTTTCCTCCCTCATTCTGGGGATTCGAGGGCGTGCTTGAGATGGTGCCTGAGAAGTCGGTCATGCCTCCTCTTGGTTTGATCACCGTCGCTGCGCTATGTCCGTCCTCGTGGAGTATTCGATTGCTGGACCTATCCTTCGAGGAATTGCGGGAGGAGGACCTGCTTTGGGCCGACCTGGTGATGGTGAGTTCCATGCAGGCGCAACGTGCCGACACGCTGGACGTCCTGTCCCGTGCCCGCGGTCTGGGCCGTAGAACCTTCATCGGCGGCCCATGGGCAAGCAGCGAACCCGAGTTCCTGACGATGCAGGCCGACCATGTATTCGTCGGTGAGGCGGAAGAGGTCTTCGGAGAGATTGCGCATCAACTCGAGCATGGCACGGCACAGGCCGTCTACAAGGTCATCGACAAGCCTGATATGTCGGTGAGTCCCATGCCCCGCTTTGATCTTCTGCACATGAACCAGTACACCTCGATGTCGGTACAGTTCTCTCGCGGTTGCCCTTTCCAATGTGAGTTTTGCGACATCATCACGATCTATGGAAGGCGTCCGCGGGCCAAGCCGCCGGAGAAGCTCATCGCGGAGCTGGACGCTCTGCTGGCACTGGGTTGGCGCAACGAGGTCTTCATTGTTGACGACAACTTCATTGGCAACCACAAGCTTGCCCTGCAACTCACCCATTCGCTCGCGACCTGGCAGGAACGGAGCAAGCGTGTCATCTCGTTCTACACCGAGGCCTCCATCGATCTGGCGGACAAGCCCGAGTTACTCGCCTCCATGGTCGAGGCGAACTTCATGTACGTGTTTCTCGGTATTGAAACACCCTCGGCCGAGGCGTTGAAAGGATCGTCGAAGTTCCAGAATCTTCGTGGTGATCTGGTGACCCAGGTGAACAAAATCCGCGAGAGCGGATTGTGGGTGTTGGCTGGCTTCATCGTTGGCTTCGACTCGGATGACGAGACGATCTTCGAACGACAGCTGCAATTCATCGATAAGACTGCGATCACCTGGGCGATGGCCGGAGTCTTGCAGGCGCCTCCCACAACGGCGCTGTTTGATCGTATGAAGCGTGAGGGAAGGCTGATTGAAGACAGTACGGCCACGACCAACTTCAGCGCGCCAAACTTCAAAACAGTTCTGCCACTTCCGATTCTGCTGCGCGGATTGAGCACTCTGCTGAAAGGCTTATACACGCCGGCAAATTACTTCGGCCGGGCGATGCGTTCGCTCGAATCCTGGCAGCCACGTCCCGCACAAAAGCCCCCTGAGCTACCTCTGCTCTATAACCTCCGTGTCTTTGTTCAGTCGATGTGGCAGCAGGGCGTCTGTTCAAACTACCGTCTGGCCTACTGGCGGTTTCTCCTCACGGCGATTCGGCGATGGGCACTTCAGCCGGCCAAGATGTGGCTCGCCTTCATGGTCCTGCTTTCGGCAAATCACTTCTTGAAGTATGCACGAGAGGTCGCAGAGGATTTGGAGGAGCAATGCCAAGCGCTCGAAGACTCAGAGCTTTACTCTCAGACATTGGCTGTAGGCGTAGAGAGCCGGGGTTGAGAAGTGCAATGCCCGGCTTTGCTCGTACGAGTTGCAAAGCGATCGCATGGTGAATGGGCCGTCCTGGCCGTAACGTCGCGGTTTCTACTGTAGCCGAGCTCATGCGCCACTCGCACAAGCCACAAGCAGAATATTCCGGGCGTCAGGAGTGAGGTGCGAGGACTATGGCGTGTGCCTTCAACAGACCCAAACCCGGCCGGGTCGAAATTCCCTGAAAGTCGTGGCGGTCTCAACTGGTCGATGCAACGCTGGCATGGAGTTTAGTAGCCGGAGTTTCAAAATCCAACGTCTTTCGCGGGCGTTGATTGAGGCGCTCGACGAGGAGCGTCATCGGCGAAACCTGACATGGAAACAGCTTGTGGCTGAGTTGCCGGGATTTACGCAAAGCATGGTCGCAAATCTTGCTGAAGGACCGCTCATCGGTTTCCCGCGGGTGATGATCCTTACGCAATGGCTTCAGCGCCCTGCAGCTACCTTCGTGCGCGCTCGGGGTCGGTAGATCTCTACGGCCGCGCATCAACGGATTCTTGCGCAGGAAACGGTCTTGCCTGAGTTCAGCAAGAAAAATAGTGCCTCGGGTGGGGAAAGGCGATGATCTTCGGTGCATACACTGACAGGAGAGAGTTCTGAGCCATGACAGAGTCCCTGGTTGCACCTCGAACTTTTTTGCGAAGTGGCCTCCTTGAGGGAGCGTCAAAATGACGTGGCGAGTAGCTCGATTGAATTTAGAGGCCGCTCTGTCGCTGGAGGCGGAGGCTGACCTTGGGCGGGTTTCGGTCGCTGCGCCAACAGCCGAAAATCAATTCTGTCTCTGCTCAAGCAGAGGTTTTGCTCCGATGAGGAGCTTGCCGATCAACTGCAAAGTGGAGATGCGGAGGCTCTGGCGGTTTTATTCAAACGGCACAGCTCTCTTTTATTTGGAATCGCAAAACGCATCCTGAGAAGCGATTCAGAGGCTGAGGATGCAGTGCAGCAGATCTTTCTCGATGTGTTCCGTTCGATCCATCAGTTCGACCCGGAGAAGGGAACCTTCAAGACCTGGCTCTTGATGTTCACGTACCACCGGACTTTTAACAGTCGGCGTTCTCAGATAGCAAATCGTTTTTTCGACACCGACCCTCTTGAAGAAGGCTTTGCCGGATCGAGCCTTGCCGACAAGCGTTGCTCGACCACGGAAAACAGCATCCTGGTTGCTCAAGTTCTGAAGTCTTTGCAGCCACGCCAGCGGCGCACGATTGAGCTTATCTACTACGAAGGCTTAACTGCCGAAGAGGTCTCCAGTAAGACGGGAGAGAGTGTTCGTGTGGTTCGCCACAACTTATATCGCGGACTCGACAAACTTCGAAAAGCATTTCGCACCGAAGCAAGTAAACCTCGGTCGAAGGGAGAGTGAGATGATTCGTGGCCACAAGTTTTACGAGATGCAAAGTGCCCTGGCAGCACTGGGTCAACTCTCTGAAGCCGAGCTGCTGGAACTTGAGGAGCACGCAAACGACTGTGTCTCTTGTCACGAGTACATCGCAGACATCGCCGTAGTGAGCCGGGAGTTTTTCCTCCTGCAGTCCGGAAAGGTCAGCGGCAAGGGGATGCCTGCGGGCATGCAGGAAAGATTTCTTGAAAGAGCAGTCCATGCGGGAATACCAATCGGTCGCCCAGCTTCCGCTGGGTTCAATCTCCGATTCGCTCAGACATCTGTGATCGCTTTGCTCCTGGTTGTCTTTCTCTCTTTGAGCGGCAAGATGTTTTTTGTTCCAGGTGCAGAGAGTGTGGCGATGCAGGACGTTCCCGCGCCTGTCATTCGGTCCAACCAGGCTTTAGAGGCAGCCTCTATGCTCGCAAAAGAACATACAGTTCACGGCGTATCAGAAGGCAGTGTCCAATCCAGGCGGAGATCCATTGCGCGACAAAGAGAAGTTTCGATTCCTTCCACTCGGAGTATCTCAGGGGACCGTCAACCTGACCTGGATCTCGGTAAGCCCTTTTTTGCAGTGCAGGGTTTATCGGCAAACTTCTCTGATAGAAAAACACTCTGGTCTGACACGATGCCTGAGCGCTATCGCACGGCTGGAATGCATTCGCCAAAGCCCTCGTCGTTCACAAAAGAATATGTTGCACGTTTCTTCGGCCGCGAAGTGGATACCAAGCCAGACCAGCATGCATTCCATTACGACCTCAAGTTAGCTTCGCTGTCTCTTCAGGAATCATCGTTGGATGCCTACTCGCGACAACTCGCTCATGGCATGAAGTTCAACGCGCCCGCCTTGCAGTTCGACTCTCATCGAACCTGGTAAACCTGCTACTCACAATAGATAAAGGAGGTCGCTATGAAGCGATCAGGATCAGTCACGCTCATTTTAGTGTTGGTTTTCAGCCTCAGTGCTTTGTATGCGCAAAACCCTGGCTCCAATTCAATAGCACCGTCCACATCTTCGAAACCAAGTATCGTGACTCTGAACTTCAATGCTGCCGTACTTGGGACCGCTGAAGCTCAAAGGGCCCTGGGTAGCCTGCAGAAGAAGTATTCGCCTCGGGAACAGCATCTGCAGAAGTTGAACGACGACATCGAAGCCTCGAAGAAAAGCCTGAACGATGGAGCCGCCAAGCTGACGGAAACAGACAAGAGTCAACAACTACGGGAGCTTGATACGAAAGAGAAACAGCTTCAACGGGAAGCGGAGGATTTTAAGAACGACTCGCAAACCGACTCTCAGCAGGTATTCCAGCAGGTCGCGCAGAAGGTGTTCTTGTTTTTGCAGGAGTTTTCAAAGCAGCATGGGTACGCCGCTGTGCTGGAAAGAGGCACCGATGCGGCTCCAGTGGTCTGGTATGCCGCAAGTGATGTAGATATCACAGATCAGATCGTCAAAGGCTACGACGCAAGATCCAGCCTGCCCGACAAGCCTGCGGCAACTCGGTCTTCACCCGGGCTTGTGCCGAAACAGCCCTGATCCTGAAATCATCCCGCCCCCAGTTTTTCTTTCTCGACTGGATGCGTGGAGAGTCTGTATATTGGACAATCGATTGTCTTATACAACTTGCTTGAGATCGAGGCCGCATTGGCGAAGCCTGATTTATCTCGGAATATTTCACAGCATCCAGAAGGTGGAGACGTTCGTCTCGTTTCCCTCGATGCGTTTCGCGGCCTGATTATCGCGGGGATGATCCTCGTTACCGATCCCGGAACGTACAGCGCTGTTTATCCGCAGTTAATGCATGCCCAGTGGAACGGGGCCACGGCGACGGACATGATCTTCCCGTCGTTCCTCGTGATCATCGGCGTTGCGATGACGTTCTCGTTTGCCTCGCGAATAGAGCGCGGCGCAGACCGGAGGCAGCTTCTGCTGCATGTTTTCACCCGCAGCGTCCTCCTTATCTTGCTGGGGCTGCTGGTGAACGGATTCCCCGAGTACAACCTCCATACGATTCGCATTCCGGGAATTCTGCAGCGCATTGCGCTGTGCTACTTTGCGGGTTCTCTCCTCTACCTGGCGGTGTGCGGGAAGAAGGGTGAAAAAGCTGAGAGCCAGAGTCTGCGCAGAGGTACTGTAATTGGAGCTGTGCTGGCTGGGCTGCTCGTTCTCTACTGGGTGTTGTTGAAGGGATATCCGGTTCCCGGCTTCGGGGCGGGAAGACTCGATTCTCTCGGCAACGTCGCAGCCTATTTCGATCGGAAGATCTTTGGAATACAGCACCTCTGGGCCTATGGACTTACGCCGGGTTATGGCGTGACGTTCGACCCTGAAGGACTACTGTCGACATTGCCCGCACTGGCGACTTTGCTGTTCGGTGTGCTTGCCGGGGGATGGCTGCGGACCAGGCAGCCGCGCGGAAGGAAGGCCCTTGTACTCGCAGCCGCAGGTGTTGCGTTGGTGCTGGTTGGCCTGGCGCTTAGCCCGTTGCTGCCGCTCAACAAGAAGATCCTGACCAGTACCTTTGCGATCTTTAGCGGGGGAGTGGCGCTGCTATTGTTCGCGGGTTTTTATTTTGTGCTCGACGTAAAGCGCTGGCGACGGGGCGTAACGCCGCTCCTTGTCTTCGGTACGAATGCGATCTTTGCTTTTGTGATCTCCAGCATCATCACCACGTTGTTGGATCGATGGCATCTGGCACTCGGCGATGGGATGTTCGTAAAGGCCCACCAGTGGTTATATGCCGAAGGATTCGCAACGTGGATGCAGCCCATTCATGCCTCGCTCGCCTATGCCCTGGTGATCGTTCTGGTGAACCTTGCGATCGTGTACCCGCTGTATCGCAAACGCATCTTCCTGCGAGTCTGACATCTCTTCGTCGAATTCGGCATAATGGCTGTTCGTTGCGTGCGAAGGTGCGTGGCGTTACGAGACATTAGATCTGAGCCGGAGCCCTGCCTCATGTTCGTTCCTTCGACCTTCGCCGTCGCGCTGCTGATGACGGTCCTCAGCACGATCTGCTGGGGTTCGTTTGCCAATACCTTCAAGGGCACGCGTAACTATCGCTTCGAGTTGTACTACTGGGACTACGGCCTCGGCATCTTCCTCATCTCGGTGGTGCTTGCGCTTACGATGGGCAGCCATGCCGGAGGGCCGACGGCGTTCTTCGCCAACCTTCATTCCGCCGACCCGCTCAACCTCTTCTACGCTGCGCTTGGCGGCTTCATCTTCAATATCGCGAATGTACTGCTGATTGCAGGCATCGAGATCGTTGGACTGGCGATTGCCTTTCCTATCTCCATCGGCATTGCGCTGGTGGAGGGCGTGGTGATGAGCTACGCGCTACAGCCGCGCGGCAATCTGACGCTGCTCTCCTGCGGGGTGCTGATGGCGCTGATCGCGGTGATCCTCGTTGGCAAAGCCTATGGGGCGTTGCGCTCAGGCGAATCGAAGGTGTCGCGTCGTGGGGTGATTGTCTGCGTTATCTCCGGTTTGCTGATGGGGATCTTCGCGCCGTTCGTGACCCGCGCCATGACGCACGGCAACACGCTCACACCCTATACAACGGCCGTGTTTCTTACCCTCGGCGCGTTCCTGTGCTGCTTCGTCTTCAACCCGATCCTCATGCGCAAGCCTATCGTCGGTACGCCGGTTGCGGCGGGAGATTACTTCCGAGCGCCGATGTCATATCACGCACTGGGTATGCTGGGAGGCGCGATCTGGGGACTTGGCACGGTGTTCAACTTCGTCGCCGCAAGCCTGGTAGGGGTGGCGATTTCGTATGCTATTGGGCAGGCCTCGCCGATGGTCGCGTGCCTGTGGGGAGTGTTTGTGTGGAAGGAGTTTCGCGGTGCGAATGCGCGTGCCAAGGGGTACCTCACCGCAATGTTCGCAGCGTATGTCTTCGCGCTTATCCTGATAGCTCGTGCCTATGCGGCATGAGCCTCTTCTAGTCTGTTCATCGTTTTAGGAAAGAAAGTCGATCTACGAATGAGTCATAACGTTCTTGTGCTTGGAAGCTTTGTTGCCGATGTAGCGTTTCGCATGTCCCGCCTGCCGGCGTGGGGTGAGACGCTGATGGGAGAAACCTTTGCCCTCGGGCCCGGCGGCAAGGGCTCGAACCAGGCCGTTGCGGCTGCGCGTGCTCTTGCCGGTTCGGATGCAAAGGTGCAGTTTTTGTCTCGGGTAGGAGAGGATGCGTTTGGTACGCTGGCGCGCGATACCTGGAAGGAGGCCGGTGTGGACGCCTCGCTGGTCAGTACCGGCAGCACGGCGACCGGAGCAGCGGCGATTCTCATCGACGCTGTGAAGGGTGAGAACGCGATCATCGTTGTGCCGGGCGCCTGCTTCACGCTTGAGCCTGCCGATGTCGAGAGCGCTGCAGCGGAGATCGGCGCAGCCAGTGTCTTCCTCACCCAGCTTGAGCTTCCACTCGATACGGTCGAGCGCGGTCTGCAGATCGCCCGCAAGGCCGGTGTGCCCACGATCTTGAATCCCGCACCCGCACCGGTGACTCCGCTGCCGGCATCGCTGATAGGTCTGGCCGACTACCTGATCCCCAATGAGACTGAAGCCGCGTTGCTGACAGGATTGCCTGTCGAGACGGTCGAACAGGCCGGGCTGGCTGCCGCGGCACTCCTCGCGAGCGGAGCGCGAAACGTGATTCTTACGCTCGGCGCGCGAGGAGCTCTGGTGGCAACAAGCGACGGCCAGACGACGCTTGTTGCTTCTTTCAATGCAGGCCCGGTTCTCGAAACGACGGGCGCGGGCGATGCCTTCTGCGGTGGCTTCGCGACGGCCCTTGCCGAAGGACAACCGCTGCTCGATGCGGTACGTTTTGGTTGTGCGACGGCGGGTATCTCGGTCACGCGAGCAGGCACCGCACCCTCGATGCCGCATCGGCATGAGATTGAGGCCCTGCTCGCGCGTTGACCGCGGCTCTAGGCGATGACGGCGCCACCATCGATGACGATGATCTGCCCGGTGGTGAAGCCCGACTGCATAAGGTAAAGGTAGGCTTCGGCGATGTCCTGCCCTTCGCCTACCCGGCCCACGGGCAGGGCCTTGGCCTGCTGGGCGTAGAAAGCCTCGCGCTCCGACTCGGACATGCCGCTCCAGAGAGCTGTCTTCACCACGCCTGCACAGACCGCGTTGACGCGAATGGGAGCCATCTCAAGCGCCAGAGCGCGAGTCAGTGCCTCCATGGCACCGGCACCTGCGCTGGCGGCACTCCATCCCTTCCAGGGCCTGATGCCGACGATGCCATTGGTGAGCGTGATCGAGCCGCCGGGACGGATATGGGGGAAGGCGAGCTTCGCCGCAATATAAGCACCCCAGAACCGTACCTCAAAGACCTTGCGTGCTGCTGCGGTGGATGAAAGATCCGTGGGCAGGCTGTCGCCTGCGGTGTATACGAGATGGTCGAACTCCCCGAATCCGTCGAAGAAGCTGGTTACAGCGGCCTCATCGCTGACGTCGAGTGCCACGCCTTCCACGCCGGCGGGCAGCTCCTTCAAGGCCTTCTCGATATTCGCTTTGCTCCTGGAACTGATGACTACCGAAGCTCCCTGTTGGGCGGCTGCTTTCGCCGTTGCCAGGCCAAAGCCTGAGGTCCCCCCGAGCACAACAACCTTCTTGTTCTTCAGCTTTCCGATCTCCATGACCATCTCCTTTTCGTTGGGGCCAACGGCCCACACATAGGATGGGCATGCAGTGCATGTGCGTCATGCATAATATGCATCATGGACATGCGATGGAAGCATCTCCGCCAGGCTGATCTCAACCTCCTTGTTGCCTTTGCCATCTTTGCCGAGGAGTTGAGCATTACGGCAGCGGGCGAGCGGCTGTTTCTCAGTCAGCCTGCCGCCAGCCGCACGCTGCAGCGACTGCAGACACTCTTCAATGATGACCTGCTGATTCGCGGCGCTGGGGGGTATCAACTGACGCCCGCAGGGGTTCGGCTGCAGGCGGAGTTGAATCGTCTGTTGCCACAGCTTGATGGCCTGCTGGGGCATCCCAGTTTCGATCCTGCCAGCGAGGAGGCCAGTTTTCGTCTCTCCGGCCCGGACAATGTGTGCAGCGCTCTCTGTCCGCTGCTCTGCCAGGAGTTGCTGCCCTCTGCGCCCCATGTCGATCTGAACTTTGTGCCCTGGAGTGACACGAGAATTGGCGATCTCGATCGCGGTCGTCTGGATATCGTGTTATCGAATGATGATGTGCTGATTCCATCGCATCTGCGCGCTCAGGCTCTCTATCAGGAGCGGTGGCACTGTGTCGTCTGGCGCGGCAACCGATTGCCGGCGCGGCTTTCCCTGGAGCAGTATCTGGCGGCAGAGCACATCCTGGTGTCGACGCTCGATTCCGTGCAGACGATTCCTGATAAACGGCTGGCAGCCCTGGGAAAGCAGCGCCGTTCCGCCCTGCGCCTGCCCTACTTCGGCACAGCGCTTGAGTGTCTTCCGCATACGAAGCTGATTCTGACCGCAACGTCATCAATGGCACGCATCGCACGAGCGAATCCGGAGCTTCGAGTCATCGCAGCGCCCTCTGAGGTGACTCCGTTCTCCTTTCAGGCGATCTGGCATCCGCGGCTGAACTCGGACCCGGCACAACTCTGGCTGCGGCAGCATATATTTCGTCTTGGCGAGAAGCTGCAACGTTCGCTTGGGGCGAAGGGTTAGCGGGTTTCAGGCGAAGAGTTGCTGTTGCAGGTCAACCGTATAGACCGGCGCAGGAGCCTTACGGGACGCAGCCTGTGACGTGTCCGCGTCCTGTTCCGGCAGCGACTCTATCGTGCGTTTGCCCAACCCATGCCTTTCGCAGACGCGCTTCACCATCTGGGCCAGTTGACGGCGATAGGGAGCGGCCGCAAAGTCCATCGTTGCAAAGCGGCGGTCATAGTCGGCTGACAGGTGCGGAAAGTTTTCGCGAACAAAGTTCAAATACGTCGGGCGGGAACAGGACTTTAGAAACAGGGGACCAGCTCCGAGGAAACTGGCGCCAACCTCGGCGGCGCGTTTGGCGACGGCATCCACAGAGAGCTCATGGTCGGTAATGCCCGGCAACAGGGGAGAGCACAGGATGCCGGTCATCACTCCGGCTTCGCGCAGCTTGCGGACGGCCTCGAAGCGCAGATCGGGGCGCGGTGCCCGGGGTTCCAGCATGCGCGCCAGTGCGGCATCCGTTGTCGTAATCGTTACGTGGACGACGAGCCTGTTGTGCTGCGCGATCTCCTGTAACAGGTCGACGTCGCGTTCGATCAGCGTCGACTTCGTAATGATGCCCAGCTCATAGCCCTGGTTCTTGGCGAAGACCTCCAGCAGGCTTCGCGTGATGCCCATGCGGCGTTCGATCGGCTGATACGGATCGGTGGCTGTTCCCAGCGCGATCGCCTCGCGCGGGTCGATGTGCCGAAGCTCCTGCTCGAGCAGCCATGCGGCGTTCTCCTTCAGATAGATCTCGCGCTCGAACGCCAGCGCCCACGGCTGCTGGGGAGCGTCATACGTTCCCGGTGCAACCTGGGACACCGGCGAAGGCTGCAGAAACTCATGCGTGTAGCGGGCGTAGCAGTACTTGCAGCCGAACTCGCAGCCGCGATAGGGATTGATCGAATACCCCATCCAGAGCTGCCGCTTGGAGTTGGAGCGGTTCAGGATCGACCGGGAGTGCATGGCTTTGAACTCGATCAGGTGGCCGTCGTCGGCGTGCTCGGCCTCCGCTGCCAGCCGGGCCATGCCTACGGGCGCCTGCTGCAGGATGGGAAAGAGTTCGGCGGAGTTCTGGGTCTTAGTTTTCGCCATTTATTCGCCTCTTGAGGTCGAGACTATGCTTCCTGAGCCAACGCGTCAAGGGAATAAGGCTATCGAGTGAGGCAACCCTTAACAGGTTGCAGAATTGCAACGCAATCGTCACATCTCCGCAATAAACCGCGCCTATGTTCTGGGGAACGTACCCGCAACAGACTTTTCTGACGAGGTTTTTTTGCTATGCCTACTGACCGCCGTACCTTCCTCCAGTTGTTGAGCACGGGCGCTCTCTCCGCTGCTTTTCCGGCAAGTATTGCCCGGGCACTGGAGATTCCAGCCAATCATAAGACCGGTTCCATCAATGACATCGAACACATCGTCATCCTGATGCAGGAGAACCGCTCCTTCGATCACTACTTCGGTACGCTGCGCGGTGTACGGGGCTATGGCGACCCACGGGCCGTTACGCTCTCTTCGGGCAAGCCGGTCTGGAATCAGCCCAATGGCTCGAGCGAAGTGCTGCCGTTCCATCCTGGCGCGCCCAATCTCGGACTGCAGTTCATTCAGGATCTGGCGCACGACTGGACGACGACGCACGCGGCCTGGAACGAGGGCAATAACGATCAGTGGGTGCCGCAGAAGGGCACCACGACCATGGCGCATCTGAACCGCAGCGATATTCCGTTCCACTACGCGCTGGCCGACGCCTTCACGATCTGCGATGCCTATCACTGCTCGCTGCTTGGCCCCACCGATCCCAATCGTTACTACATGTGGACGGGTTGGGTGGGCAACGATGGCTCGGGCGGCGGTCCGGTCGTCGACAACGCCGAAGCCGGATATGGCTGGTCAACCTTTCCGGAGCGCCTGCAGCAGGCCGGCGTGTCATGGAAGATCTATCAGGACATCGGCCTGGGCCTGACGGCGGCTGAGTCCTGGGGCTTTACCAGCGATGCTTACATCGGCAACTACGGTGACAATTCGCTGCTCTACTTCCACCAGTACCAGAACGCGGTGGCGGGCAGTCCACTGGCGAACGGCGCGAAGACTGGAACGGATATCTCGGCTTCGGGCAAGCTGTTCGACAACCTGCGGAGCGATGTGGCGAGCGGCAAGCTGCCTCAGGTCTCGTGGATCGTTGCGCCGGAAGCGTACACGGAGCATCCGAACTGGCCGGCGAACTATGGAGCCTGGTACGTCTCGCAGATTCTGGATGCGCTGACGTCGAATCCCGAGGTCTGGAGCAAGACTGCATTTCTCCTGACCTACGACGAAAACGACGGATTCTTCGATCACGTTGTGCCGCCGACGGTTCCGCAGACGCGGGAGCAGGGACTCTCCACGGTCAGCATTGCCAACGAGATCTTTGAAGGCAGCTCCGAATATCCTGCCGGTCCTTACGGCATGGGAATGCGCGTTCCGATGATGGTCATCTCGCCCTGGAGCAAGGGCGGTTGGGTCAACTCGGAAGTGTTCGACCACACCTCGATCATCCGTTTCATCGAGCAGCGTTTTGGCAAGCAGTATCCCGGCCTGCAGGAGTCGAACATTACTCCGTGGCGGAGGGCGGTTGCGGGTGACCTTACCTCGGCGTTCAACTTCGAGTCGCCGAACGCTGCCAACGTGCCGCTGCCGAGCACCGTGGCCTACATGCCACCGGACGACCAACGTCATCCGGATTACGTGCCCGCTCCTCCCGCGGTGCAGGCCGTGCCGGTGCAGGAGCCGGGAACGCGTCCAGCCCGTGCGGTTCCGTATGAGCCGAACAGCTATGCGGTGGTGGATTCCAATGGCTCGGTCGAGATCTTCTTCCAAAGCTCCAGCCAGGCTACCGTTGTCTTCCAGGTGCGCTCAGGAAACACGCAGACGGCTCCTCGCACCTACACGGTAGGCGGAGGAAGCACTGTCTCCGATACCTGGACGACCGCGGCAACTGCAGGCGCCTACGACCTTTCTGTCTATGGTCCGAACGGTTTCCTGCGCAGCTACAAAGGCAGCGCTTCCGGCGGCGGCAAGGCGAACTTCGAGGTCAAGAGCACCTTCGATCCAGCTCTCAACCTTGTCCTTCTGACTTTCCGCAACCTGGGAGAGACCTGCAAGCTGAACGTCGAAGACACTTACAGCGGAAAGAGCTATTCGGCGCACTTCGTGCATGGACAGACCGTGACCCAACCCTGGCTGCCGACTGAAACCTTTGGCTGGTACGACTTTATCGTTACGGTCGATACCGACTCGAGCTTCGAGCAGCGCCTCTCGGGTCATATCGAAACAGGCCGGGACAGCATGACCGATCCGGCCATTGCGGCGACTCCGAAGCAGTAGGAATCATTGAAGTGCAAACCGGCCCTCAGCGGGATTCGCTGAGGGCCGGTGTTTTTGGGGCATTCATAAATCAATTGCTGCTACTTATAGCGCACCGACTCTGACGTTTTGCTTTGAAGGGGCAGGGCTTCAGCCCTGCCGTTAGAAGTCATTGGGTACGTGGCTTTAGCCACCGAGGGAATGATGTGTGGCAAGCCTAAACTTTTCCGCCAGATGGATTTGCTGGCTAGACAGGTAGCGTTCCCTCTGCGGCTGAAGCCGCTTTAAGCAGGGCTCCAATGGCGGGGCTGAAGCCCCGCCCCTTCAAAGCAAGAAACATGGAACAAGGTTAGAGGGCTCACTCTAGGCCTTGTATCCCATTCCGGCCAGAACACCGCGCATATACGCAAAGCTCTCGGTCGTGCCGGGAAGGGGATTGTCCGGGAAGATCTCGTATTCGAGATCGACGTTGCCGGGGTACTTGATCTTGATGAGTGCCTCAAAGATCTCGTGCACCGGCATAATGCCCTGGCCCACGGCGACCTGGCTTTCTTTGACGTTCGACTGGGCCAGGTCCTTCATGTGCACATCGAACAGGCGCGGCCCGACCTTGTGGATGGCGGAGACAACATCGGTTCCCGCGCGCATCGTATGTCCTACGTCGATGCAGCATCCCATGCGGGGGTCCATGTTCTTCACGGCATCCAGTACGGTCAGCGGTGAGGGCCATAGCTTGTCTTCCGGTCCGTGGTTGTGAATGGCAAAGCGGATGTCGTACTCCTTCACAAACTTCTCGATCCGCGGCAGCGTAGCCGGGGTCGGGTCTCCGGCAACAATCACTTTTACGCCTGCTGCTTTTGCGTACTCGAAGTTTTTGCGAACGGCGTCATCGTTGTCTTCCCGGAAATAGACCGCGCCGACGGCTGTCACCTTGATCCCTGCCGCAGTGTAATCCGCAAGCGCTGCTTTCTCTTCATCGAGCGATGCCATCGGCAGATGGTCCTTGGCGTCCTTGCAGTTCAACAGCGTTAGTCGCAGGTCTTTCATGGCGGCGATCACCTGCGCGCGTGTCAGCGTGCGGAGCGTATAACTCGCGAGCCCAAGCCGGATGGGTGAGGGCTTACCGGGGGCCTCCGTGGGAGAGGCAAGCGCAAGAGCTGCGCCTGTCGGCAGGCAGCCTGCGGCGGCGATGGCAGCACCAGAGCGTAGAAACGCGCGACGACTCGAAGGCGAGGGGGTGTTCTTCATGCCGGAAATCCTACGCGACTCCTTCCTCAATCGTCTACTGCTGCACCTAGTATTCAAGCGGGTGAGCAGGACCCCGGGTAAAAAATCAATACGGCCCGTGATATTCCTGAACAGATGCGTTGTATGGGTGGTGGTGCCGGTCGAGAATGATGAAGTTAGAGCGATCGGGTTTCTTTCGAAGGCGCGTCGTCGAGCCTGTGCTGCAACTGCTGCGCATGGGGGCGACGCCGCAGCGGCTGGCGTGGTCGATTGCGATGGGTGTCGTCATCGGCATTAATCCGCTCCTGGGCTCGACGACGGTACTCGCCCTGGCGTTTGCTTCAGTGTTTCGGTTGAACGTGGTGGCATCGCAACTCGGCAACCATCTTGTTTATCCATTGGAGTTATTGCTGCTCCCGGTGTTTCTGCGGGTGGGGATCGCGGTCTTTCATTCGCCGGGGCTTCCACTGGAGCGTGAGGCCCTGTTCCACGCGGTCAAGCGGCATCCCTGGGATACGACGCGGCTGCTGTGGCGCTGGGAGTGGCATGCGCTGATCGTGTGGCTGGTTTTTGCCGTTGTCGTTGCGCCTCTGCTGCAGATGGTGTTGCGGCCTGTGCTGGAGCACATGCTGGCGAAGCTCCATGCCGAGCCCACGATGGAGAAGTAGCGGAGGGTGGGCACCAGTTCTGTTGTTGTTCGAACCCTTGACGCAGCGTGTGCCCTTTCCTTTTGGTACTTTCGCTCCGGTATGCTTGTTGGCGTCGAGGTGAATTAATGCGGATGGTAGCAAAGCGGAGTGTGTTGGCAGGAGTTCTTCTGCTGACAAGCGCAGCCTGCACACAGGCCCAAACCAAAGCCAGTGCGGCGCATGCGGCCGGCGAAGCAACGAACCCCGTCGTCGAACGCGTACTGCGTGAGTGGCCCGAGGGCCGCATCACGACCGTTGGGCATCCCGGAGCGTGGGGCTACGAGCAGGGCGTACTGCTCGACGGCATGATCGCCGAGTGGCGCGTGACGGGCGACGGCAGATTGTTCGATTACGTGAAGGCCGCAGTCGACCGCTCCGTGGATAAGGACGGTGTCATTCACTTTGATAACGGCGCGCCGTATCCTGTCGACGGGCACTCGATGGACGATATCGAGATGGGCCGCAGCGCCATCGTGCTGTACCGCGTGCTGCAACAGCCGAAGTATTATCTCGCCGCAAAGTTTCTGCGCGACCAGATGCAGCAGCAACCCAGGAATGCGAGCGGCGGCTACTGGCACAAGCAGATCTATCCCGATCAGATGTGGCTCGACGGCGCTTACATGGCGGAGCCGTTTCTCGCCAACTACGCCCGCACCTTCGATCGGCCGCATGAGATGGATGGCGTAGCCGAGCAGCTTCTCCTGATGGATGAGCATATGCGCGATCGCCAGACGGGCCTTCTGCGTCATGGCTGGGATGAGTCGAAGAAGATGGACTGGGCGGACAAGCGCACGGGCATGAGTCCCGAGATTTGGGCGCGAGCGATGGGCTGGTATGCGATGGCGCTGGTCGACGTGCTGGAACATATGCCCGCGGACGATCCTCAGAGAGCGGCTATCGAGGAGCTGACGCGCCATATGCTCACCTCCATTGCGCGCTATCAGGACCCCGCGACGGGTCTGTGGTGGCAGGTCATGGACAAGGGCGGTACCAAGGGCAACTACCTTGAAGCCTCGGCGAGCTGCATGTTTGTCTACGCCCTTGCCAAGGGCGTGCGCATGGATGTTTTGCCGCTGAACTACGAGACCAATGTAAAGCGTGGCTGGGCGGGTATTCAGTCGCACTTCATGAAGCCGGATGGAACGCTCTCCGGAACGGTTAAGGTTGCGGGGCTGGGTGGAAAGCCCTATCGCAGCGGCACGTATGACTACTACGTCGGCGAGCCGGTGGGAGACAACGATGCCAAGGGCGTAGGTGCTTATCTGCTGGCACTGAGCGAGATTACGCAACATGAGCGCGCGGGCGATCTGCTCGGCAAGGCTCGCGGCAAGACCGTTCTGGTGGACGCGTGGTTCAACTCGCAGCAGCGCAAGGTCGCCGACGGACACATGGAGTTGTTCCACTACAAGTTCTCTGACGATGCGAACAGCGGCTACTCGTTCCTGGGCCGCATGTTCGCCCAATACGGTATGCGCACCGAGTCGCTGGATCACGCCCCACGCGCGGCGGATCTCAAAGGGGTCGCGGTCTATGTCATGCCCTCGCCGGACATCACGCTGTGGAATCCAAATCCGAACTATATGGAGAAGGAGAGCGCCGATGCGATTGAGGCCTGGGTCAAAGCGGGTGGTGTGCTGATGTTGATGGAGAACGATGGCGACCACTCCGAGTTCACCCACTTCAACATCCTGAGCGAGCGCTTCGGCATTCACTACAACCAGGTGGATCGCAATAAAGAGGTTGGGGCCGACTACTCCACGACACTGGTACAGATTCCGGCGGGGACGGGCGGCATCTTCCACGAGGGATACAAGGCGCTGGAGAAAGAGATCTGCACCATCACGGTCTCAGGACCGGCGAAGCCGGTGCTGGTCGATAGCGGGGATGTCCTCATGGCGGTGTCGCACTTTGGCAAGGGATTGGTCTATGCCAACACCGATCCGTGGATCTATAACGAGTACACCGACGGGCGCAAAAATCCGCTGGGCGAACAGAACTTTGCAGCGGGGCAAGAGCTTGTGCACTGGATTGTGGGGCAGGCGGTTATTCGGTAGCGCGGTGAAAGGCTGAGACGGGGCTCTGTCGTTGCTCTTGTTTTTCTGGCTTGTCATTCCGAGCGTAGCGAGTGAATCTGCTTCCTCCCGTTCTTTGCCCGTGCATCGCAATTGTTAGGCGTTCACAACCAGCCTTTTCAGTTTCGTCTGCGTGCTTTCTGGGCAGCATGAACGAAAAACGGGAGGAAGCAGATTCACTCGCTGCGCTCGGAATGACAAAGCAAGAAAGGCAAGAACAACAGCAAAGGCAACTCTCGCTACGTACGGGACTTCAAAGCCACGACAGCTTGTTGCGCCTCAACCGCTGCAATCTTTCTATGCAGAATCGCCTCTTCGGAGAATGCAATCGGTGCTTCGGCAAACTGAATGGTTGCCTTCAGAGCGTGCAGACCGCTGAAGCTCCACAGGTGGGAGATCAGCGACTGTTTTCCCCAATGAACGTTCTCGCGCAGAGTCTTGCCCAGCGCTACATCCTTCGGCGAAAGCTCGTAGTGGATGAACGCCGCGACGATGGGAACCTCAGCCTCCAGCGTCTGCGCAATCAAGCCGCTGCGGAAGGGAAGCGTGGGTTCATCGCCGACTCCGGTGGTGCCTTCGGGAAAGAATACGACGGGCAGGCCATCGCGAAATCCTTTGGCCATGCCCTCGGCAGCCTTGGCGGCGCTGCCTCCCACACCACGTGCGACATAGACCGTTCCGCTCATCATGCTCATCCATCCCAGCAGCGGAGTGGATCGTAGCTCGATCTTCGAGACAAAGACACAGGGCCGTATCGCTGAATGAAGAATGATGTCGATATAGGTGAGATGGTTGGAGACTACTGCCCCCTGCATGGGGACTGGTCCGACGACGGCGAAGCTGACCTCCATCGCGCGCAGCACGCGTCCGCAGAAGTGGCTGAGCCACGCGGCTCGTGCGGCCCGTGTTTTAGGCTGTGTCACGGCGAGTTCAACCGCCGCGTAGCTGAAGTGTGCGATGACCTTCGTTGTTCGATAGAGCTTGCGAAGCAGACTCAACAATTTGTCCCTCGTGCGTGAGTGTACCGAAAAGGGAACCGTTCTCTCTTTTCGAGCTGTGTCGTTCGAAGGATGGAACTGTGATGATTTGGGACGAATCTGCGTTTTTTAAGGATATCCGGAGTAAACTGGCGCTATGAATCTCGCTCTTCCCGAATTCGAACTGCCGGTGTATCTCCACTTTGGTCACCCTGTAACGGATGAGGAGTTGACGCGTTTTTGCGCGAAAAATGAGTTGTTGCGCGTCGAACGCGATGCCACCGGAGACCTGATTGTTATGTCGCCAACAGGGAGCGATACCAGTAGCAAGAATGCCTACCTGAACTACCAGCTCACAAAGTGGTCCGAAGAGACTTCTTCGGGGATATCGTTCGATTCTAACGGTGGGTTTACGCTTCCGGATAGTTCTGTGCGTGCCGCCGATGTCGCCTGGATCTCCTGGCAGCGGTGGAACGCGCTGACAGAGCGGGAGCGGCAGGGCTTTGCCAGAATATGCCCCCAGTTCGTCATCGAGCTGCGTTCGTCCAGCGATCGCCTGGCAGACCTGCAGCAGAAGATGCGTCTCTGGCTCGCGAATGGCTGCGAACTTGCGTGGCTCGTCGATCCTTCACGTAAGGTCGTCGAGATCTATCGCCCCGGTCAAGAGGCGGAGATCCTCGAAGGCGGCAGCGTCGTCGATGGCGATAGCCCCGTGGAGGGGTTTGTGCTGGAGCTTGGAAAAATCTGGGCCTGATTTAGCGCTGATAACCCTACTGGATTGCAGCCGGCTGCAAAGCACGTGGTTTGTAGACGTCGATCAGTTCGGTTCCCGGCACCTGGACATACTTATCCCGCAATTCGTCCTGGATGGCCTGTGGCGTATTGGCTCGAAGGTCATGAACAAAGATCACGGTATCGAACCGATCTTCATCCCAGGCACGGTTGATCTCGGCGAGATGTCCAAGGGGATACGAGGTTCCCGGATGCCACCACAACGGCAGATGCAACGGCGAGACGATGCGGTTGCGAGCGTACATGAACTCGAGGTCAGGGCCGAAGAAGACTCGCTGATCTGCCGGGCCGGAGGCCAGGGTTCGATCCGCCTCCTGCATGACCGAACCAAACACGGCGCAGTTATGAAAGGTGCCGAAGAAGGGATCGTGCAGGGTGATGCGCGCTCCGCAGTCCTCGTTGGCCCAGAGGCCGATCGTCTGCCCGCGCTGGCGGGTGGTGCCAGTCAAAAAGCAGAAGTAGACCAGAGGAAGGGTCGTCCATATCAGACGCCGCCGGATAAGAAGCGCGCGGCTGGCCCCCGTCACGGAGAAGAGAGCGATACCGAGCAGAACCAGCGGGGTATCGGTGAGCTTCAGATCGAAGTTGGTGGCCATGCCGAGAATCCCGGTCGCGCACGCTCCCAGGGCCAGCAGGTCGAGGGGACGCTTCAACAGATCGTGGCGTTCGCGCCAGTAGGTAAGCCCAAAGAGTGTGAGCACCGGGGCGATCATCGCGTAGACGCAGAGGTTCGCCAGTCCGATGATGGCCGGAACTCCGGGACGGTTCAGCAGGATTCCGTAGACAAGCGGGTGGGGAACCAGCCTTCCGGAGAGTCCGCGATAGCCATCGAGCATGCCCAGCAGGGAGATGTGAGCGGTAGACAGCACCACCGAAGCCGCCACCAGGGAGGCAGCCAGCGAACCCCAGACGAGCCACTTGGGAGTGCGGGCCATCGCCAGCAGGACGAGGCAGAGAAGGATGGGCGGATACGCCGTGTTCGGCTTGGAGAGGATCAGGCCGATCAGGCCGAGGGTCAGGTGCAGGAAGAGTTCGACGCGCAGGAGCGTCGAGGGGTTCTCTCTCTTCAGCAGGACAAACGTCGTCAGGATGGCGTAGCAAGCGATGCTCTGGGCGATGGAGGCGTGCCAGGGCATATTAATGCTGATGAGCGGGATCATCTGTCCCACGAAGTAGAAGAGGAAGACGAAGAAGGTGTCCGTGGTACCCAGGACTGACCGCAACAGTCCAGTGAGACGCCAGCCCAACAGGCAGAGCACGGCAAAGAAGAGCGCTTCCCCCAGCGCCAGGCTGTGCCAGGTGACGCCGAAGTGCCGATACATCGTGGCGATGAACAGATAGAAGGAAGGAGGAAAGGTGCAGACAAAGTCACGTCCCGGCACCTGGCCGGAGACGATGCGCCAGCCGCTGTCGATCATCTCGCTGAAGTCGGAGGCGCCGAAGCGATAGGTGCTCAGCTTCAGGCTGAGCAGGATGCACAGAACTCCGAAGAGGAGCAGCCCGGCGCGGCTCACGTGGAAGGTGACAGTGCGCATGGAGAGGGGATGGCAATTTTAGCTTTAGCGGTTGCTTTTGCCTTTCAGGCTTGCACGCCAAACAATTTTCCGTCATACTGGAAAGGTTGTCTGCACTCCCGTGCAGACTGGTCGAGACCACGCCCATGCGGAATAGAGCATGAAGGGGTGGGAGACGAGGATTGAATGGCTAAGAAACTTTCCAAGAATTTGACGAAGGCGCGCGCCCTTGTTGAGCCGCGTCCGTACACCATTGGGGATGCGATTCCCCTGCTGCAGAAGGCCAAGTATGCGAAGTTCGACGAGACCGTCGACCTCACCATGCGCCTTGGTGTCGATACCCGCCACGCCGACCAGATGGTTCGCGGCACGGTGATCCTGCCCCACGGTCTGGGTGGTAAGAGCAAGGTTGTCGCGGTCATCGCTTCGGGCGAGAAGGTTCGCGAAGCTGAGGCTGCCGGCGCTGAGTTCTTCGGCGGCGAAGAGCTGGTCGAGAAGATCCAGAAGGAAAACTGGACGGACTTCGACGCCCTGATCGCTACGCCTGACATGATGCGTTCGGTCGGTCGTCTCGGTAAGGTGCTTGGCCCCCGCGGCCTGATGCCGAACCCCAAGACCGGTACGGTTACCACGGATGTTGCTGCTGCGATCCGCGAGATCAAGGCCGGTAAGGTTGAGTTTCGCGCCGATAAGACCGCGCTGGTGCATGTGCCCGTCGGCAAGCTCTCGTTCGATGTTCAGAAGCTGCAGGAGAATGCGCTGACGGTGATCAACTCGGTCGTCAAGGCGAAGCCTTCGGCTGCCAAGGGCAAGTACATCAAGCGCATCGTGCTCAGCTCCACCATGGGCCCCGGCATCGAGCTTGAAGCTGCTGTTGCCGAGGTTGCTACCAAGGCGTAGTTCTGATCCTCTAGATTTTCCCGCGCGCAGTTCGCGCAATAAGACTTGAGCCGGATTTACAGGCCGGCAGCGAAGGTTAGGTTTCCCCATGGCATTGACCAAGGCGAAGAAGAACGCAAAAGTAAAACAGCTGGCCACCGAGCTTGAAACCTCGACGTCAGCCATCATCGGCACCTTCAAGGGGCTCACGGCGTCGAAGGACTTCGAGCTCCGCAAGGTGATCCGCGCGGCGGGTGGTAACTACCACGTTGTCAAGAACAAGCTGGCGGCGAAGTCGGCCGAGGGCACCAAGGTTGAGGCTGCATTGCAGGGTCTCAAGGGTGTGTCCTCTGTTGCCTACACCTCCGGTGACCCGGTTGCGCTGGCAAAGGCGCTCTCGACCTGGGTAAAGGACAACGCAGAGTTCACCTTCAAGCTCGGCATCGTCGACGGTAAGGTGATCGACGTTGCCCAGATCGACTCGCTGGCAAAGCTTCCTGGCAAGGAAGAGCTCTTCTCGAAGCTCCTCTTCCTCATCCAGTCGCCCGCACAGCGCCTGGCTACGGTCATCAACGCCACCGGTCGCAATCTTGCTGTCGTGGTCAATATGGCCGCGGAGCAGGGCAAGTTTGGCGCACCGGCAGCGCCGGTAGCGGAAGCTGCACCGGTTGCAGAAGCTCCTGCAGCAGAAGCGCCAGTGGCCGAAGTTGCGGCAGCGCATGTTGAGGAGTCAGCGGCAGGCGAGCAGCCCTCGGGTGCGGAACAGCCTGAGAACGGCACGGCTTCACAGGCTGGCGAAGCTGCCAGCTCGGAAGCGGCCGAAGGCTAACAACTTTCGTCGCGATCTTCGACGGGTGCGCAGTCTGGGCGCAACGGAAACCTGAAGAGATTGCGGCAACTCGGGGCGGAAGTCGGTCCCGGGAGATGCAAATCAGCAGTAAAGACTTTAGTTGTAAGAATTTAGCAATAAACGGAGAGAATCATGGCGGACATTCAGCAGTTGGAAGATCAGATCGTTAGCCTCAGCCTGCTTGAGGCTTCAGAGTTGGTGAAGAAGCTCGAAGAGCGCCTCGGCGTTTCGGCAGCAGCAGCAGTGGCAGCAGCCCCCGCGGGCGGCGGCGCAGCAGCAGCGGCACCGGCAGAAGAGAAGACCGAGTTCACCGTCATCCTCAAGGATGCAGGCGCGAACAAGATCAACACCATCAAGGCTGTACGCGAAGTCACCGCTCTTGGCTTGAAGGAAGCCAAGGACCTGGTCGACGGCGCTCCCAAGCCCTTGAAGGAGAACATCTCGAAGGAAGACGCGGCTGCCATCGCCAAGAAGTTCGACGGCGTCGCGACTGTCGAGATCAAGTAACAGCTTTTCGACGAGCTTTGCGGACCTGTATTTTGGGGTTCGCAAAGCCTCGGCTTGCACGCCGGGGCAGATATGCGGTATCCTCATCGGTGGGGATATCCGTAGCTGCCTCGGTGCGCAGCATTTTTGCAAGCGGATCTCTAAAAATTTAGTTTCAGCCCATTTTTAGCAGTTTTCGTGCAATTACTAGCTATACACCGGTTCATCCTGGCAATGCGAAGCAGGTTATGGAGCCGGCCACCTTACGGTTCGAGCGGCGGGCCCGCAAGGTGAAACGTGTGACAAGCGGCAATCTCTTGAGGCCTCGGCCAGGTCTCAAAGGGCGGCGACAATCCACAGCAACTGTACTTATCCAGCACTCAGGAACGCATTTGCGCTCTCCGGGCACACTGCCCCGCAGGGCGTTTTCGTCATTTCTGGAACCCGTTAGTCCCCTGGCCCCATGTTTTCCGCTGAGGCTGGCGGTGCGTGTGGTTGTTTTGTAGCAGCTTTCCGCTTGTGGATTCTCAAGACGAATTCAGAACGGAAGCAACATCGAGTTTTCACCCCGCAGAATGCTTCGCTGGGGTTCGCAACATGCGCTAAAGGAGTGGCCGCTGCGAGGAGCGGCTGCACCGGAATAGGCGCACAAAGAGTCCAACGAGAGGGTGCGCTAAACAGCGCATTTTCTCCCTTCTGAACCGGTTGCCGGTCTGCCCTGTGCAGTGTCGGTGTCTTTTAGAGGGCCTCGAGCCAAGTAATAGGAGAGAGCATGTCGAATTCGACCACCAACGAAATGCGCGCGATCCGCAGCCGTCTCGACTTTTCCAAGATTCCAACCAGCATCCAGATTCCGAATCTCATCGAGGTTCAGCGCCGCAGCTATGAGCGCTTCCTCCAGATGGACAAGCTCCCCCAGGAGCGCGAGGACAACGGCCTCCAGTCTGTCTTTACCTCCGTGTTTCCCATCACCGACTTCCGCAATGTCTCTGAGCTCGAGTTCGTCGATTATTCCATCGGCAACTGGGAGTGCAAGTGCGGCTACCTCAAGGGTCTGAACCACCTGCGTACGGCCTGCACCAACTGCGGCCACATGGTCATCACCGACCCCTTCCACCCGGGCGATGTGCTCTGCAAGTTCTGCGGAACCTACAACAAGAACACCCCTGACTTCTGCACCAAGTGCGGCGATCCCGTCGGTCTGCAGCTGAAGTACGACCAGGCCGAGTGCGAAGAGCGCGGCATGACCTACTCGGCTCCACTGAAGGTCACCATCCGCCTGAAGATCTACGACAAGGACCCTGAGACGGGCGTCAAGAGCCTGCGCGACATGAAGGAGCAGGAAGTCTTCTTCGGCGACATCCCCCTGATGTCGGCGAACGGCACCTTCATCGTCAACGGTACCGAGCGCGTTATCGTCAGCCAGTTGCACCGTTCGCCCGGCGTCTTCTTTGAGACGGCGAACAACCGCACCTACTTCCTGGGCAAGATCATTCCGTACCGCGGTTCGTGGGTCGAGTTCGAGTACGACCAGAAGAACACCCTCTACGTCCGCATCGATCGTAAGCGCAAGTTCCTGGGCACCATCTTCCTTCGCGCGCTCGGTCTGCGTACGGACGAAGAGATCCTCAAGACCTTCTACACGGTCGACACCATCAACGTGAAGGACGGCAAGCTGTCGTGGACGGTTGGTGCGGAAGAGAAGCCGAGCCACCTCGTCGGCACTCGCTCGACTGTCGCCCTCACCGGTGCGGACGGTAAGGAACTCGTCTCCTCCGGCAAGAAGATCGGCGCCTCCGCGCTGAAGCATCTTCGCGCTGCTGGCGTCACCTCGGTTGAGGTTGAGACCAGCGAGTTCGACGGCGCCATGATCGCTGCCGATGTCATCGACATGGGCACCGGCGAGCTACTGTACGAAGCCAACGCCGAGCTCACCGCCGACAAGCTGCACAAGATTCTGCAGTCCGGCGTTGCCACGTTCGAGGTCTTCTTCCCCGAGCGCGACGATGTAGGCAACATCATCTCGAACACCCTTCGCCGCGACTCCGTGCGCAAGCCGGAAGAGGCGTTGATCGAGATCTACCGCAAGCTGCGTCCCGGCGACCCACCGACGCTCGACACCGCGACCGCGCTCTTCGAAGGCATGTTCTTCGATCCGCGCAAGTACGACTTCTCGCGCGTCGGCCGTCTCAAGTTCAACATCAAGCTGTATGAGGACCAGGACCCCAGCGGGCTCGACAAGCGCACGCTGACCCCTGAGGACTTCTACGGCACCATCCGTTACCTCCTCAAGCTGCGCAAGAACATCGGCGTAGTGGATGATATCGATCACCTTGGCAACCGTCGCGTCCGCGCGGTCGGTGAGCTCATGGAGAACCAGTTCCGTATCGGCCTGGTTCGCATGGAGCGCGCGATCAAGGAAAAGATGTCGGTCTACCAGGAGATGTCGACGGCGATGCCGCACGACCTCATCAACGCCAAGCCCGTCATGGCCGCGATCCGCGAGTTCTTCGGTTCCTCGCAGCTCTCGCAGTTCATGGATCAGACCAACCCTCTGTCCGAGATCACGCACAAGCGCCGCCTGTCGGCCCTTGGGCCTGGTGGTCTGTCCCGTGAGCGCGCCGGCTTCGAAGTCCGCGACGTTCACCCGACCCACTACGGCCGCATCTGCCCGATTGAGACGCCTGAAGGCCCGAACATCGGCCTGATCTCGTCGCTGTCGTGCTTTGCGCGCATCAACGAGTACGGCTTCATTGAGAGCCCGTACCGCCGCGTCAAGGATGGCCGCGTACTCGACTACGTCGCCGTCACCAACGCCGGTGAGTCCGGTCTGCGTCAGGGCGACTTCCTCGAGATCTCCGAGTCGATCAAGCAGAACAAGGAGCTCAAGAAGAACGGCAAGCGCACGATGGACCTGGAGCCCTTCAGCTTCTATCTGTCGGCGTGGGAAGAGGATCGCCATACGATCGCTCAGGCCAACATCGAACTCGATGCTGAACTGAACATCGTGGAGGACCTGGTCAACGCGCGTAAGCAGGGCAACTTCGTACTCGTGCCCAAGGCCGAGGTCGACTACGTCGACGTCTCGCCGAAGCAGCTCGTGTCGGTGGCCGCCTCGCTCGTTCCGTTCCTCGAGCATGACGATGCGAACCGCGCCCTGATGGGTGCGAACATGCAGCGCCAGTCCGTTCCGTTGCTCGTTGCCGAAGCTCCTTTCGTCGGCACCGGCATGGAAGGCGTTACCGCGCGCGACTCCGGCGCTGTGATCCTGGCCAAGCGTAACGGCATCATCGACTCGGTTGACTCCGAGCGCATCATCGTGCGCGTAGAAGGCGAGCACCACCCCACGCAGCTCTCGCGTGAGGTTGGCTCGGACATCTATCAGCTCACGAAGTTCAAGCGCTCCAACCAGAACACCTGCATCAACCAGAAGCCGATCGTTCGCAAGGGCGACCGCGTTCTCAAGGGTCAGGTGATCGCGGACGGTCCGTGCACGGAGCAGGGCGAGCTTGGTCTCGGCCGCAACGTTCTCGTGGCCTTCATGCCGTGGCGTGGTTACAACTTCGAGGACGCGATCCTCATCTCGGAAAAGCTGGTCCGCGAGGACTACTACACCTCGATCCACATCGAGGAGTTCGAGATCGAAGCGCGCGACACGAAGCTGGGGCCGGAAGAGATCACGCGTGATATCCCCAACGTCTCCGAGCACGCTCTGCGTGACTTGGACGAGTCGGGCATCATCCGCATCGGCGCCAAGATCGGCCATAACGACATCCTCGTCGGCAAGGTCACGCCCAAGGGCGAGACCCAGCTCACGCCGGAAGAGAAGCTGCTCCGCGCCATCTTCGGTGAAAAGGCCGGCGATGTTCGCGACGCTTCGCTGACGTGCCCTCCGGGTATCGAAGGCACGGTCGTTGACGTTCGCATCTTCTCGCGTAAGGGTCAGGAAAAGGACCAGCGCGCGTTGCAGATCGAACAGGAGATGGTCGAGAAGCTGGAGCGCAACCTCGCCGATGAGATTCGTATTCTCACCGACGAGCGCCTCAAGCGTCTCGAAGGCATCTTGGGCAGCAAGGAAGTTCTTGCCGACCTGCACGACGAGCGCACCAACAAGAAGCTGTTGAGCAAGGGCGACATTCTGACCCGCGACATCATCGAGCTGATCTCCACGCGCAACCTGAAGCGTATTCGCTACGCCGACAAGGACCCCCGCGTGAACGAGCAGATCGACGAGATCGAGGAGATGACCTCGCGCCAGATCGACGTGCTGCGCAAGATCACCAACGAGAAGATCGGCAAGATGCAGAAGGGCGATGAACTCTCGCCCGGTGTCATCAAGATGGTCAAGGTCTATATCGCGATGAAGCGCAAGCTTTCGGTCGGCGATAAGATGGCCGGACGCCACGGTAACAAGGGTGTTATCGCACGTATCCTCCCTGAGGAAGACATGCCGTACCTGCCCGATGGAACCCCGGTCGAGATCGTTCTGAATCCGCTCGGCGTGCCTTCGCGTATGAACGTCGGTCAGATTCTCGAAACGCACCTCGGATGGGCAGCACACGAGCTCGGCGCGAAGGTTGCCGCTCTCGCTGCGCAGCATCAGGAGGCCGGTGAAGTTCGCGAGATCTTCAAGGAAGCGTTCAAGAACACGGCAGCGCTCAACCAGCTTCTGACCCTCGACGACGAGCAGACCATGCGCGTTGCCGCCGGTATGAAGCGCGGTATCTGGTTCGGCACAGCAGTGTTCGACGGCGCACGCGAGACGGAGATCAAGGCGCTGCTCGCAGCGGCCGGTCTCCCCAGCTCCGGCAAGAGCATGATGTTTGACGGCATGACGGGCGATCAGTTCGAACAGCCCGTTACGGTCGGCTACATCTACATGCTCAAGCTGTCTCACCTTGTCGACGACAAGATCCACGCTCGCTCGATCGGGCCGTACTCGCTCATCACCCAGCAGCCGCTCGGTGGTAAGGCGCAGTTCGGCGGACAGCGCTTCGGTGAGATGGAAGTGTGGGCGCTTGAAGCTTATGGCGCCGCTTACATCCTGCAGGAGCTGCTCACCGCGAAGTCTGATGACGTCTATGGCCGTACCAAGATCTACGAGGCCATCGTCAAGGGTGAGGCCGCGATCGAACCGGGCGTGCCCGAGTCGTTCAACGTTCTCATCCGCGAGCTGCAGTCGCTTTGCCTCGATGTCGAGTTGGTCAAGAAGACCAGCACCGATGAATCAGAGGTCATCGCACTGCCTGAGCTTGCGGTCGCCGACTAGCTTCTATAAGTCACCGCCTTTGGCTGTCAGCTCCGAGCTTGTGTAACGGCAGGAGCTGGCAGCAAGGGCGCCAGTACTAAGTGATGAGCGCGGAACACGGCCTTCATCGCGAAAGCAATAGCAGCAGAAACAGCAGCGAAGCTCGCAACACAGGCTCTCAGTAGATTGAGAGTGAAGCGCAAAGTTGGTATCGAGCTAAGTACTGCATACGGAGAGAAAAAATATGTTCCGCTCCAGCCCTTTTGAACTAACCGGACCGATCACCGACTTCGACTCCATCAAGATCCAGCTCGCCAGCCCCGAGAAGATCCGCTCATGGTCGCACGGTGAAGTCACCAAGCCTGAAACCATCAACTACCGCACGTTCAAGCCCGAACGTGACGGCCTCTTCTGCGCGCGCATCTTTGGACCGATCACCGACTGGGAGTGCCTCTGCGGCAAGTACAAGCGCATGAAGCACCGCGGCGTGATCTGCGACAAGTGCGGCGTTGAAGTCACCCTGTCCAAGGTCCGCCGTGAGCGCCTCGGCCACATCGAGCTCGCCTCGCCCTGCTCGCACGTCTGGTTCTTCAAGGGCCTGCCGTCGCGTATCGGCCACCTGCTCGACATCTCGCTGCGTGAGCTCGAAGCCGTGCTGTACTTCGAGTCCTACGTTGTCGTCGATCCAGGCGACGCGCCCGTCAAGGAGCGCGAGGTCATCAAGGACGAGAACCGCTTCCGCGAGCTCGACCAGCAGTACCGCCCCTCCGGCTTCAAGGCCATGATGGGCGCTGAGGCGATCAAGGAACTGCTCAAGCGCGTCGAGATCACGGAACTCGCGATCGAACTGCGCGAGCGCATGAAGACCGAGACCTCGCTGCAGAAGAAGCTCAAGTATGCCAAGCGTCTCAAGGTCGTTGAGGCCTTCCGCCGCTCGGACAACAAGCCCCAGTGGATGATTCTCGACGTGATCCCCGTCATCCCGCCCGAGCTGCGCCCCCTGGTGCCGCTGGACGGTGGCCGCTTCGCGACCTCGGATCTCAACGATCTGTATCGCCGCGTGATCAACCGTAACAACCGCCTCAAGAAGCTCATGGATCTCCATGCGCCTGAGGTCATCGTGCGCAACGAAAAGCGCATGCTGCAGGAGGCCGTCGACGCTCTGTTCGATAACGGCCGCCGTGGCCGCGTGCTGCGTGGTGCGAACAACCGTCCGCTGAAGTCGCTCTCCGACACCCTCAAGGGCAAGCAGGGTCGCTTCCGTCAGAACCTGCTCGGCAAGCGCGTCGATTACTCGGGCCGTTCCGTAATCGTCGTTGGTCCAGAGCTCAAGCTGCACCAGTGCGGCTTGCCCAAGAAGATGGCGCTCGAGCTCTTCAAGCCGTTCATCTATCATCGTCTCGAACAGACGGGCCACTGCACGACCATCAAGCAAGCGAAGGAAATGGTTGAACAGCAGGACCCGATCGTTTGGGACATCCTCGAAGAGGTCATCAAGGATCACCCGGTCCTTCTGAACCGCGCACCGACCCTCCATCGTCTGGGTATCCAGGCGTTTGAGCCGGTGCTCGTCGAAGGCAAGGCGATCAAGATCCACCCGCTCGTCTGCACCGCCTTCAACGCGGACTTCGACGGCGATCAGATGGCCGTGCATATCCCGCTCTCGCCCGAAGCCCAGATTGAGGCCTCGGTCCTGATGCTGGCTTCGCACAACATTCTCTCGCCCGCCAGCGGTCAGCCGATCACGGTGCCGACGCAGGATCTCGTCCTCGGTCTCTACTACCTGACGAAGGCCAAGGTCGGCGCTCAGGGTGAAGGCCGCGTGTTCGCCAACATCGAAGAAGTGCTGATGGCCCTCGAAGCCAAGCAGGTTGAGACGCTGACGCCCATTCGTCTGCGCTACACCGGCCCTGTGCTCGACATGACCACCGCCTACGACGATCAGGACCTCACGCACACCGAGCCGGTCGAGTTCACCAGGCAGTTCATCAACACGACCGTCGGCCGCGCCATCCTGAACGACCGTCTGCCGGAGGGCATGCCCTACGTCAATGGCCTGCTCAAGAAGAAGGGCATCGGCCAACTGATCAACTACCTGTACCTGAACCTCGGTCTTGAGGTCACGGTGCATGCGCTGGATCGCATCAAGGAACTGGGCTTCCAGTACGCGACCAAGTCCGGCCTCTCGGTCGGTCTGGACGACATGGTTATCCCGGACTCGAAGTACACCGTTGTGCATGAGGCTGAGAAGCAGGTCATCGCGATGCAGCAGCAGTACCTCGACGGTTCGATCACCAACCTGGAGCGCTCGAACAAGGTCACGCAGATGTGGTCCGGCGTTACCGAGCGTGTTGCCGACGACATGTTCAACAACATGAAGCGGGCGGACAAGGAAGGAGCCATGAACCCGATCTACATCATGGCCGATTCCGGTGCTCGTGGTTCGAAGCAGCAGATTCGTCAGCTCTCCGGTATGCGCGGACTGATGGCTAAGCCCTCGGGCGAAATCATCGAGACCCCCATCACGGCGAACTTCCGTGAAGGCCTCACCGTGCTGCAGTACTTCATCTCGACGCACGGCGCTCGTAAGGGTCTGGCGGATACCGCGCTGAAGACGGCCGACTCGGGTTATCTCACGCGTCGTCTCGTCGACGTCGCGCAGGATGTCATCATCTCCGAGCTCGACTGCGGTACGGTCGAAGGCATCTACGTGATGCCGATCATCGAAGCCGGCGAGACCATCGAGCCGTTGCGCGACCGTATCATCGGCCGCGTCTCGCTCGAGCGCCTCAAGGACTTCGAGGGCAAGACCATCGTCGAGATCAATGAAGAGATCGATGAGGACAAGGCTTCCGCGGTTCAGGCAGCGGGTATCGAGCGCGTCAAGATTCGCTCGGTTCTCACCTGCGAGTCCAAGCGCGGCTGCTGCATCCTCTGCTACGGCCGTAACCTCGGCTCGGGCAAGATGGTCGAGATGGGCGAAGCCGTCGGTGTTATCGCGGCGCAGTCCATCGGCGAGCCTGGTACTCAGCTCACCATGCGTACCTTCCACATCGGCGGAACAGCGTCGCGTGTGCAGGATGCTTCGCACCTCGAAGCCAAGAACGCCGGTAAGGTCCACTTCATCAACCTCGTCACTGTCCGTTCCAAGGACGGCGGCCTGGTAGCGTTCAACCGTAACGGTTCGATCGCGATCATCGATGAGAAGGGCCGTGAGAAGGAGCGCTACGCGATCGTCTACGGCGCGAAGCTGAAGGTCGAAGACGGAACGCAGGTCAAGCTCGGCGACGTCATCGGCGAATGGGACCCCTACACGTTCTCCATCCTCACGGAGATCGCCGGCACGGTCCAGTTCAAGGACCTGCAGGAAGGTGTCACGCTGAACGAAGAGATCGACGAAGTTACCGGGCTCTCGCGCCTGGTGGTCGGCGACTCCTCGGACGAAAAGCGCCAACCCGCGATCATCATCAAGTCCGCGAAGGGCAACAAGCGTTACCTGATGCCCTCACGCGCCCACTTGATGCTGCAGGACGGCGATGAAGTCACCCCGGGTGACATCCTCGCGAAGATCCCGCGTGAAACGACTCGTACGAAGGACATCACGGGCGGTCTGCCGCGCGTGGTCGAACTCTTCGAGGCCCGCAAGCCCCGCGATCCGGCGATCATCTCCAAGATCGACGGTGTGGTTCGCTTCGGCGATGTTTCCAAGGGTCAGCGCAAGGTCTACGTCACGGCGGACAACGGCCAGGAAGAGGAGTACAGCGTTCCTCGCGGTGTCTACGTCAACGTGCAGGAAGGTGAACGCCTGCGCGCCGGCGACGCTCTGATCGACGGCCCCCGCAACCCGCACGACATCCTCGAGGTGTTGGGCGAGCGCGAGCTGCAGCAGTATCTCGTCAACGAGATCCAGGAAGTCTATCGTCTGCAGGGCGTGTCCATCTCGGACAAGCACATCGAGACGATCGTCCGCCAGATGCTGCGCTGGGTCAAGATCGAAGAGGTTGGCGACAGCAACTTCCTTCTGGAACAGCAGATCGACCGCTTCCGCTTCAACGCCGAGAATCAGCGCGTGCTGATGGAGGGTGGCCGTCCGGCCATCGGCCGTCCGCTGCTGCTGGGCATCACGAAGGCGTCGCTCTCGACCGATAGCTTCATCTCGGCCGCGAGCTTCCAGGAGACCACCCGCGTCCTCACCGAAGCCAGCATCAACGGCTCGGTAGACACGCTGCGCGGCCTCAAGGAAAACGTCATCGTCGGTCGCTTGATCCCCGCCGGTACGGGTATGGCGTACTACCGCAACGTTCAGCTCTCTCCGGAGCTGGAAGAAGCGGCAGCCCAGGTCCAGCAGGAAGTTACTGCGGCGATCGAAGCCGAAGAGCGCGAGCTCGAGCAGATGCGCATGGAAGGCGAACAGGAAGAACTGGCCGCCGAATAGGACTACGCGTCCAGCAAGACGCGCTACGCGTAAAAGCAACAAAGAAGGGCGGACTCGAAAGAGTCCGCCCTTCTTTGTTAAGGACGAAACCGACTACGGGTGCCCCATCCTCGACGCGCGGCCTTATGCGCGGCAGGGTGGGGTATCGTTCGTGGTAGCGAACGACCGCTCTCCTCTATTCGGGCACGGTCGCCGCTACAAGCTAAAGGCAGTCGTGCTTTGCACGATACCCCCGACGCAGAGCGCGCTTCGAAGATCTGTGGGATTCGCTTAGCGTCTATACCCCACCCTGCCGCGCATAAAGCCGCGCGTCGAGGATGGGGATGGGGCACCCGTCAGACTTGCATTAGCTATGCACCCTAGCTAAGATTCCCTCATGGAAGTCAACGTCCATCACGCCAAGACCCACCTTTCCAAGCTCATCTCGGCAGCCGAGAGCGGGGAAGAGGTCATCATCGCGCGTAATGGTGCTCCTGCCGTCAAGTTGGTTCCTGTTCATGCGGCGGCGAAGAGGTCCAGAAAGCAGATGTGGGGAGCAGGCATCGGAAAAATCTGGATTGCCTCTGACTTTGACTCGAAGGAGACCAACGACGAGATCGCTGACCTCTTCGAGAACACGAAGGACTTCGAGTGAGAGTTCTGGTCGACGGTCACGCCTTTGTCTGGGCGCTTCTGCAAGACCCCAGAGTCTCGAAGAAAGCGCGCAGCATCCTGTTTTCAGAAGAGCATGAACTCTTCTTCTCTTTGGCGACCCTTTGGGAGCTCAGCCTGAAGATCCGGCTGGGCAAACTCCGCAACCTCACCTCGTCCATCGCCTATCTAAATGATGACTTGGCAGAGTATCGGATCACCGTGCTTCCTGTTACCTATCAGGACATCCTCACGGTCGAACATCTCGAGTATCACCATCGAGACCCGTTCGACCGCGTCCTCATCGCACAGGCCATCAATAACAACCTGACGTTGCTCACCAACGACGCCAACATCAAGCTCTACTCGAATGTAACGACCCTCTGGTAGACCACAGCGGGTGCCCCATCCTCGACGCGTGGCTTTATGCGCGGCAGGGTGGGGTATCGTTCGTGGTAGCGAACGACCGCTCTCCCTCTATTAGGGCACGATCGCCGCTACGAGCCAAAGGCGGTCGTGCTTCGCACGATACCCCCGACGCAGAGCGCGCTTCGAAGATCTGTGGGATTCGCTTAGCGTCTATACTCCACCCTGCCGCGCATAAAGCCGCGCGTCGAGGATGGGGCACCCGGTTTGGCGGATGGGTTCGCGTTTCCGTGAGCCTCAGGTGATATGGATTAGGGACGAGCTAAGGTTACAGGCCCGGGTTCCAGATATCTATAGGATCGAAAGCTGCTCCATAGCCATTCATCAGGCTCTTTTACGAGCCCATCTCTTACGGGGTTTCGGTGGATGTACTTCAACTTCTCTATCCTCTTTGCTTCTGTCCGCACGTTGAAGTCGTAGTATCGCGTCTCCCACACGTCCTCTTCGGGGCGAGTCTTTGAGAACCGCTGCTTCAGAATCTGCATCGCCACAGACAGTGGAGCTTTGTCTGGTTCTGCGACCAGCATATGAACATGGGTCGGCATGACGACGTAGCCGAAGACGTTCATGTCGTAGATCTCGCGTGTTCGTTCGAGCAACCTGAGAAAGATGTCCCGAGCCTCTGGTGTGCCGAGGATTGGGCGATGGCGAACGCAACTGACAGTGATGTGGTGTAAATCGCCGGCTTGTTGGTAGCGTCTCAAACCTGTTGGCATAGGAAAGAGTGTAGCCGAGGAGATAACGCGACCGCCCTTGTTTTATCGCGATTCGTTTCGCAATAAAACTCTGGGGCACGGTATCCTCACAGCCCTTCATTCAGGGCAAATGATGGAAGATGGCATTTCATCACAGCACATGACCGACGCAAAGCAAAAACAGTAAACATCGGATTCCCCCTGATTTCGACATAATGCGACAAATCGGGATGGCTCGAGGGTCTATCCTTCTGTCATGTCTCGTACAGCACTTGTTACCGGAGCCTCTCGCGGTCTTGGAGCCGCGATGGCTGTGTCTCTTGCAGAAGCTGGCCATGGCGTCGCGGTGAACTACTTCGCTAATGCTGCTCGTGCACAGCAACTCTGCGAGGAACTGCACGCGCGTGGCTTTCAAGCCCAGGCCTTCCACGCCGATGTTCGCGAAGAGGACGATGTTGTCCGCCTAGTACGTGAGGTCGAGTCGGCGCTGGGGCCTATCGATATCGCCGTCGTCAACGCGACAGGGCATCAGCCGATGCTCTCCATCGAGCAGCAGACCTGGCGCGCGTATCTCGATCAGCTTGAGTTCTTCGTGAAGTCTCCGCTGTTGATCGCGCAGGCAGTACTGCCCGGGATGAAGCAGCGCGGCTTTGGCCGGATTATCCAGATCGGCAGTGAGGTCGTGGAACTCGGTAATCCGTGTTTTGCCAATTATGTTGCTGCCAAGGGCGCACAGCTTGGCCAGACGCGCTCGTGGGCGCGCGAACTGGCTCCTGCCGGAATCACGGTCAACCTGGTCGCTCCCGGATGGATTCCCACGGAACGCGCCCTCGATGCCACCGAAGAAGAAAAACAAGCCTATACGCAGCGTGTGCCGATGCTTCGCATGGGAGTGCCGGAAGAGGTCGGCCGAGTCGTTGCCTTTCTTGCAAGCGATGCCTCGGCTTTTATTACCGGGCAGAAGATCTCCGTGAATGGCGGCAATACGCTCGAATAAGCTGGGCTACGATTACTTCGCAACAAGAGCCGCCGCGAACGCCGCGTTGATTAGCTTCGCCAATCGCAAACGACCTTGCTCCAGCCGCTGGTTCACGGTTGCGAATGTTCACCTAGCGTCGCTCTCAGGTTGCAGCTGTCTCCAGCAGTCCTTGCAGATCAAGTTGCCGCGAATACATCGCGAGTTTATCGTTGACATCCTTCGGCCACTCACTGCGCGGGCGATCCCAGTAGAGTTCAACTCCGTTGTTGTCGGGATCGCGAAGATAGAGCGCTTCGCTGACACCGTGATCGGCGGTCCCGTCGAGAGGGATCCTGGCTGCGATCAACCTCTGTAGAGCATTGCCCAGTTCGCGCCGTGTGGGATACAGAATCGCCAGATGATAGAGCCCGGTCGTTCCCAAAGGAGGAGCGGAGCCGCCGAGGCTCTCCCAGGTATTCAGGCCGATGTGGTGGTGATATCCGCCCGCGGACAGAAACGCAGCGGAGCTTCCCATACGCTGCATTACCTCGAAGCCAAGTACACCATGGTAGAAGGCGAGGGAGCGCTCAAGGTCGGCAACGCGCAGATGCACATGACCGATGCGGGTTTCGGGATGGATGGTTTCGCTCATACAGGAGTGGATGCCTGGGAGAGGGAAAAGAAGCTGGGTAGGTTAGGGGTTATTCTTTGCCGGTGACCCGGGCCCGAAGGCTGCCGTCCGCGAGCCGAGCGACGATAGTGTCATAGGCCACGACATTTGCTGTAGAGCGCAGCAGCTTGCCATCTGGCCCGTACACCAGCGCATAGCCGCGTTCCAGCACGCGTAGCGGACTAAGCGCTTCCAGTCGCGATACACAGCGTTCTACCCGTTGGTTTCGCCTCATGGTCGCGGTCGAGCCAACGTTCTGCAGACGTACCTGCAACCGCTCCAGGCGGCGTTTATCTTCGGCGAGACGCAACGCGACATCCTGCCGCTGCAATCGAGTCGTAAGCCGTGCAAGTCGGTCCTCCTGCGACCGCAGGGTGCGGGCTGCCGCAGATTCCGCGCGAAAGCTGAGTTCGTCCAGGCGCTGCTCGCGCCGTCCCAGGGCATCGCGCAAGCGACGCAGAGCAGACTCCGCACTCAGGCGAGAGAATCGCTGCCGCGCGCGCAGGATCTCGTAGTTGCCTGCACGAAAGACGCGTGAATGCAGCCGTTCCACACGCTCTTCGATGCGATACTGCGCAGCGGTCACCAGTTCCGCTGCTGCCGAAGGGGTTGGAGCGCAGACGTCCGCCGCCGCGTCGGCGATGGTCGTGTCGGTCGCATGGCCGATGCCTGCGATGACAGGGATCGCGCAGGCCGCAATCGCACGGGCCACGCCTTCGTCGTCAAAGCCGTGCAGGTCTTCCCAGCTTCCGCCGCCCCGCGCAACGATCAGGACATCTGCTAGCTGAGGATGGGCGCTGAACCACTCCACTCCGGCGATGACCTCCTCCGCGCAGCGCGGTCCTTGCACTGCCGCCGGATAGATCAGCAGGTTTACTGCCGCATGGCGGCGACGGCAGACCTTTACGATGTCGCGCAGCGCGGCTCCCTGCAGGCTGGTGACGACGCCGATGCACTTGGGGAACGCCGGCAGTGGGCGCTCGTTATCGAAGAGGCCTTCGCGGCGCAGGCGCTCTTTGAGGCGTTGTACGGCGGCGAGCAGGGCTCCCTGGCCGACCTCTTCCATCGCCTCGGCGATGAGCTGCATCTGGCCGCGGCTCTCGTAGACGCTGACCTGTCCGTGCAGCCGGACGGCATCGCCGTCCTTGGGGCGGAAGCGCAAGAGGGACGCCTGACGGCGGAACATCACGACGGAGAGCTGCGCGTTGCCGTCCTTCAGGGTGAAGTAGCAGTGTCCGCTGGCGGCGGGCCTCCAGTTGGAGATCTCGCCATCTACCGTGATCTGCCCATAGCTGCGTTCGACGAGTCCCCGCACCTCGCGCACGAGGTCGCCGACGGTCCAGACGCGGGCCTCGGCCTGCGGGGCGCTGGGGGTTGGTAGCAGTTCAGGGCGTGCTATTCGGATCGTTGTGTTCAGGCTGCGGGACTGTTCGGCTATGACGTCCGCTGCCGTTACAGCTTGTTCCTGCTGCGGTTCGGTCGTTTCGTCTGGGACGTCGTTGAATGCTGGTAGCGTGTCGAACAGCGAGAGGGCTTGTTCAGGCTGCGGGGCCTTCGCGCGAGCGGGGCGGCGGCCGGCGCCGCGGCGCAGACTGGCAAAGCTCGGCATGTCGTCGGAATCGGACATCGTGAAGATGAGTTTACTCCGCCAGGCGAGAGCGCTCACTTGTGGAGAGCGCGATGAAAACCGATAAAGTTTCGTAATCCCTTTGCCGTCATGCGCTGGAGCCGTTAGAGTGAAATCCATGCACCCCACCGCAATTGTCTTCGGCTGCCTGTTTCTGGCTGGCGTCCTGCTGGATGCCTTCCAGACCATCATCCTGCCGCGTCGTCCGGTGGGCCGTTTCCGTATCACGAGTCTCTTTATCGTCCTCACCTGGCGCCCCTGGGAATACCTGATCGAACACTTTGCCTCGCGCCGGAATCGCGATCAGCTTTACAGCTTCTACGGCCCGCTTTCGCTGCTGATGCTGTTCGTCGTCTGGGCGTTGCTGCTCGTGACGGCTTACATGTTGATCTACTTCGGCCTGCATGTGCCGTTCTCCGATCCTACCCACCCGGTCACGGCCTTTGAGCATCTGCGCAGTTGTTTCTATGTCAGCGGAACGACCCTGTTTACCCTGGGTCTCGGCGATGTTCAACCCGCAACGCATGTCGCCCGGATGCTGATCGTGCTCGAATCCGGAACAGGTCTCGGCTTCGTGGCGTTGGTCATCGGCTATGTGCCGGTGCTGTATACCGCGTTTTCGCAGCGTGAGATCGCGGTTGCCCTGCTGGACGCACGGGCTGGTTCGCCTCCCGCCGCCGGAGAGTTATTGCAGCGGCACAACTTCAGCGGTGGGCACCACGCGCTCACGCTTTTGCTCGCCGACTGGGAGCGTTGGTGTGCGGAGATACTCGAGACGCATATCTCGTACCCAATCCTTTGCTACTACCGGTCGCAGCATGACAATCAAAGCTGGTTGTCCGCGCTGACGGCTGTGCTCGATACCTGCGCCCTGTTGATCACTACGATCGAAGGCCCCAGCACGCGCCAGGCGCAGCTCACCTTCGCTATCGGACGGCATGCGCTGGTCGATCTCGGGCACGTCTTTCACCTGGAGAAGAATGAGCAGCGCTATCGCGAGGCTCCCCCGGTGCGTCTGCACGATGACGAGTTTGCGCGCCTCTGCGAGATGCTCGCCGGAGCCGGTTTCTCGCTCTGCGGGGACGTCGAGTCTCATGAGCGGCTCAGCGCGATTCGCAAGCTTTACGAGCCTCATGCCTGCGCGATGGCAGACTACCTCCATCTACAGCTTCCGCTCTGGGCACCACCGCCACCTGATCCTCTGCGTAAGCGCGATGGATGGACGATGGTAGCCAGCCTCCGCACACCCTCAGCCCTCGCAGACCGCCTGGCAACGCATGTCAGTGTGCGCTCGACAGCGTCGCATTTGCACGACAATGAGTCGCATCCGTTGTAGGAGCAGGAAACAGGAAGTAGGAAACAGCTAAAGGGGCTATCTTCGGGTGGCCCCTCTAGCTTGCTTATGACGGGAAGAAAAGGCAGACGTTTGCGGTGTTACCCAGACGGCAAAGGCCGCCCGAAGGCGGCCTCTGCTTTTAGCTGTTTCCTGTTTCCTAATCCCTGTTTCCTGCTTTACTGCGGTCCACTTGGCTGAGGGTTCAGCTTCTCAGCGGCGAGTGCGCCGGCGGGGCCAGGATTGCCCTTGGCGTCCTTGTCTTTGTCCTTCAGCTTGGCGTAGATCTCTTTTGCCTTATCGGCCTTGCCTTCGGCGCTGTACAGCTCGGCCAGCTGGATCTGGGCGAGGCCCGGAGGGACAGTAGAAGCCTTGCCGTTCGAAAGCTCGTTGTAGAGGTCGACAGCCTGGGCATCGCGGTTGGTCTGCTCATAGATCTGTGCGAGCGACATCTTCGCAAGAGCGGCGAGGTCGTGGTTCCAGCTTCCGGCAACCTTCTTGAAGGTGTCTTCAGCGGGACCGTTCTGGCCCTCTTCCATGTAGGTCAGGCCGGAGAAGTAGAGCGCGAGCTTGCCGGACTCTGTCAGGCCGTAGTGCTGGGCAACGCTCTGGAACTGGGCGTTGGCAGCGGCTGCGCGCTCACTGATCGAGGCATAGCTCTTGGTGCCTGGAGGCAAGGGCTGGCCGGGCATGGCCACGGGGGTCTGATAGGTCTGCATGGCATCGCCGAAGGCCGTAGCGGCTGCCGTCGAGTGATGCTGGAACAGGACATAACCGCCGACGATGGCAAGGATCACCACTACGGCTGCAACGCCAGCGCCGATGGCTGTCTGACGATTGTTCTTGGCCCACTCGGCGCCGTGCTCGGTGAGGGTAATGAACTGGTCTGGCTGCTTCAATTCACGCTTGGTCGCGTTATCCACTTGAATTCCGTCCTTCGAAACATCTGCAAGAGATCGCGGGCCCACCGTCCACGCATCCATCCAGTCTAGCAGTTCGCGGAGCCTGGAGCCCCAAATTGGCGCAAAAGTAGGAAAACAGGGGAGGATAGGCGTTTGCTGCCGGCCGGGTGCTATTGACACATTCGTTAATAAGTTTTTTATTCCCTGGGTAACCGTTTTCCCGCTCTTGCCAATCGTATGAATGAGGGCATAGTATCTGCTCGCAATCGGTTCAGTGCACAATTCCCAGGGCACGCGCCAGGTTGCGCTCGTTCATATGCTTTTTGCTGTTTTGACGTTTGAAAACAACAAATTACCTGACAGGGCACTTGACCCCCTCAGCGTTTTCAGGAGCGACATAAATTTTATGGCATGGTATGCCTACTGCATCGCCGAACGTAGTGCGTTTCCCGAACTGGCACGTCATCGCCGTCCGACCCCATTGACTGGAACTACCGGTCTTTTTGGAAACCAAACCTTCCTTTTCCCAGCAGCCGATCTTGCGGTCGTCGTCTCCGAGCATCAGCCCGAAGACGCTGCTCGCATGGTGGGGGCCGATGCCCAGTTGGCGGCCCGCGACCACTGTCGTGTGATCTCCAGTTGTTTCGCCAAATCCACGGTTCTGCCGTTCCGGTTTGGAACCACGTTTGAGGATGACGACGCCCTGCGCCGCTCCGTCCGCTCCAATCAGCGGCATTTCCTGGCTAACGTCGAGCGTCTGCGCGGCAAGGCCGAGATGCACATCAAGCTCCTGGTGGACGATATCTGTCCGGAGACCAAGGGTATGGGGCATCAGCCTGCGACGGTCGGCCAGCAGTACCTGTCGCACCTGCGCGAGTCGGCGAGCCGCCAGCGCGAGCGTCAGTCGCGCGCACGGGCGCTCTCGGTGCAGATGCACCGCATGTTCCTCCCGCTCGCCGAAGAGGTCACCTGCAAGCGCATGGACTCGGGCAAGATGCTGCTGGACATCGCGCACCTGGTGGACAAGAAGACCGTGGAGCGCTATCAGAACAAGTACAGCACCGCTACGCAGCAGATGAAGGACTGCAACATGCAACTCTCAGGCCCCTGGCCGCCGTATCACTTTGTGCATCGCGATCAGCGGACGAACGCGTAGGCTACGGTTCGACGTATAAGCAAAGGCCCCAGCGATGCTGGGGCCTTTGCTTTTCGTCGTTGAACTGTAGGCGTGGCATCCTGATTCTGAGGTCGAGTGCCGACCTGTTTCGCCGGGACAGAAGAAAGCAATTCAGTCGTTACGGCTACGCCTCCACTTCGGCCTTCGGCAGAGCGGTGCGGGCCTTTGGCCCGGCGTTTCCGGCATGGCTGAAGCCATGCCCTTGTATCTTGCGATGTGAGGCGTAACGATGGGTTACGTTTTGGCGGAGAGGCCGTCATGCCCTGAGGCCAGCGA
>NZ_JACHIO010000033.1 GCF_014203225.1 Granulicella mallensis
TCCTCCGGATGGATTATCTGTGCCTCGAGCACGTACCAGGAAGGTACGCCGCTCTTCATACCATCTGAGCGGTACGCGAAGGACCCCCGCATTCTTGCCACCACAGACGCACGCCCCTACCAACAACGTGCGGGTACGATTTCGTAGACTTCCTCTGTGCCTTGGTGCAGCCACCAATGCGGGGGTCCTTCGCCTACGGCTCAGGATGACGACGAAAAACAAGCAACGGCGAAAAACTCTTACTTCCCCGTAAACGGCGTCTTCTGATACTTTCTCGCCGCCTCGGCCTGCGACTGGTCCCCACCCGACGCCGCAGCCATCTGGTACATCCGTACCGCCTGCGCGCGGTCATTCAACAGGTCATACATCTCGCCCGCATTCAACTGTGCGCGCTTGCGCAGCCAGTCGCTGCAATTGGTCTGCATAGCGGCCTGCATATACCCTTCCGCCGCTGCGTGAATGTCGTTGTATCCCCGCTGCGTATCGGCCAGGCCAAACCACGCCATCTGCAGGCGCGGGTCAACGAAGTACCCAGGCTTCTGTGCCAGCTCCAGCACATGCTTGTACGCTTCGATGGCCTGCAACCCCTGCCCCGAATCCTTCAACAGGTTCGCCACCTCAAGCTGAAACAGATAGTCGTGCGGATACTGTTCCGCCAGTCCGCGCTGCGTCTGCAACGCCTCGGCATAGCGACCATCGTGCCGTAGAAACAGCGACAGCGTCGTGCGCGACTCGATGCCTGTAATCACGCCATGCGCCGCAGCGTCGCGCAGCATGTCGAGACCCTTCTCCTTCGATCCGCCCACGCCCATGATGCCCACCATGAGGCGCACAAAGCGCGGCAGGCTCGCCACCGCAAACTGCTGAATGCCGATCGCCATCTTCGCGTCCGCGTACTGCGGATCGATCTTCAGCGCGGCCTCGCTGTCGTTGCGCGCCTCGTACCCCTGCTTCGCCGCGGAGGCAAACGAGTGGTCCACCAGCGTAATAAATGCCGAGTGCATGCCATGCGCATAGCCCCGCGCAAAGTAGGCGTTCTTGTCGTTCGGATTGTTCTTGATCCGCGCGTCGCACATCGCGATGACCTTGTCGGTCAGCGAGTTGATCTGGTCGCGCGTCGCCTGCGGAACCTCCACCTCGCGCTTGGTCGAAAGAAAGCTGTCATGCGCGTAGTAGGTCGTATCGAGCAAGTCCTGGTGGTAGAGCTCGCGGAAGATCGTCGCCATCAGCACGTAGTTCCAGGACATCGGCTCCTGGGGATGCTGTTGCGTGGCCTGGTTGAAGTACTTCAGCGCGCCATCGTAGTCGAGGTTGTAGAAGCGCTCATACCCCTGCCGCACGATGGGGTCGAGGTTCAGGGGGTCAGTATGCGCCGCAGCCTGCGCCCTGCAGTTCGCAGCCATCCCACCCAGGGCCATGACCGCCATAAGGACTGCCAGCACCACGCGTCGACTTCGACTCACCAGTAGAAACCTCCTGCCGCTCCGCCCGGTTTCAGGCGAAAGGGCAACCGCAGATACACTATACCTTCGACGCAAGAAAATCGGCGCCGGCTTTCTCCCGCCGCCACTCCAGGTCTGCGCCGAACCGAGGCCGCTGCTATGAACACCCAGATCATCCTCTCCGTCACGCTCCTCTCCATCGGCTGCTTCGCCTACATCTTCTGGCCCCAGCAAAGGCTGGCAGCGGTCGTCGAAAAGACGCGACTCGACTACCTGCGCGAGCGCAAAGAGGTCGTCTATGACAACCTGCGCGACCTGAACTTCGAATACCGCGCAGGAAAGTATCCGGAAGACGACTACGCCAGGCAGCGCGCCTCTCTGGAAGCGGAAGCTGCATTGATCTTGGGCGAAATGGATTCCCTCGGCGGCTAGGCTTTCCACTGCACTATTGACCGTTGCTTGTTTTTCGTCGTCATTCTGAGCCGCAGGCGAAGAATCCCCGCATTTGTAGAGCCTCAGACCTCAAGGGCAAACAAACAACCTCAGATTCGCGTGTGCCCCGGACGCTCGTTCCACCGCTAAATGCGGAGGTTCTTCGCCTACGGCTCAGAATGACGGCGAAAAACGAAACGCGCCCTCTCTATCCTCTACACTCCACCCTCTACACTCTGTATCCTTGACCTGTGCCCGCATTCAGAACTCTCTTCCGCAGCCTGACCGTCCTCGCACTCACCCTGCCCGTCGCCGCCTTCGCAGCCGACTCCATCACCGGCACCGTGACGAACCGCACGAACAACCGGCCCGCCGCCGGAGACGATGTGGTGCTCATCCGTCTGCAGCAGGGCATGCAGGAGTCCACGCGCACCAAGACCGACGCGCACGGCCACTTCAAGCTCGATGTTCCGGATACAGGCATTCACCTCGTCCGCGTAACGCACGACAAGGCCAACTACTTCCGCCCCGCGCCTCCGGGAACCGACTCCGTCGATCTCGACGTCTACAACGCCGCCCCCAAGGTAAAGGGCGTGAGCAGCGAAGCAGACGTCATGCGCATCCAGACCGACGGCAGCGGCAACGGTCTGCACGTCGTCGAAAACTTCTTCGTCAAGAACGAGTCGACACCACCCATGACCCAGTTCTCCAACGAGCCGTTCGATTTCTGGCTCCCCGAGGGCGCCATCGTCGAAGGCTCCGCCGCGCTCGCGCCGGGCGGCATGCCGGTGCAGGCCGCGCCCGTGCCGCTTGCCGAGAAGAACCACTACACCTTCCTCTTCCCCATTCGCCCCGGCGAGACGCGCTTCCAGGTCACCTACCGGCTTCCCTACTCGGGCAAGTTCAACTTCGCGCCGCATCCTTCGATGACCACCGACACCATCGCCATCATGCTGCCCAAGAGCATGACGTTTGTGCAGGCGCCGAACACTCCCTACACCTCGGTCAGCGATGAAGTGAACGCGCAGACCTTCGTCGCGCGCAACGTCTCCCCCGAACAGCCCATGGGCTTCACGCTCTCCGGCAGCGGCCAGCTTCCGCGCGACACAGGCGCACCCGATCAGGGCGGCGGCGCACAGGCCCAGGGCCAACCCCAGGCACAGGGCGCCGACTCCGGCCAGCCCATCCCAGAGACCGAAAACAAGATGCCCGGCCGTGGCCTGCAGAATCCGCTGGACCCCGAAGGCACCCGCGACCCGTGGGCGAAGTACAAGTGGTGGATCCTCGGCGGCCTCGCCGTGCTGTTGACTGCCGCCGCAGGCCTGCTGCTGCGCAAGCCTTCCGGCGCCCCCAGCATCGGAGGCGCACCTCAGCCGCAGCCCTTCACACGGGTCCTGAGCGAAAACGACATGCAGACCCTCCTCTCCCCGGAGCCCCATACCAGCAGCAACAACGTACTGGCGTGGGAGAAGACGGTGATGACCGTGCTCAAAGAAGAGCTCTTCACCCTGGAAACCGAACATCTTCAAAACCGCATCTCAGAGAACGAGTACCAGGAGCTCAAAGCCGCACTGGAGTTGATTCTGCGCCGCGCTCTGAAACGCGCACAGGCAACCTCAGCAGGGACATCCGTTTCACTATGACCACTCTTCTTCGCATCCTTCGTTCCTTCGCCGCTACAACCTGGGTCGGTGGTCTTATCTTCTTCGGCTTCGTCACCAAGGTGGCGTTCAGTTCCCTGCCCAACGCGCACGAGGCCGGCATCATCGTCCGCGGCACATTGAGCGAACTGCACCATATCGGCCTGATCGCGGGCCTTCTGTACCTGCTGCTGACGCTGACCCTGCTGGCAACGCAACGCGACAGCCACCCGGCCCGCGCCGCCGAGCTGGTGCTGGTCATCGTCATGCTCGTCATCACGCTCTACTCGCAGTTCTCGATCCTGCCGCGCATGGAGAACGACCGCCTCTCCGTCGGCGGAGACATCGCCACCGCCTCGCAGGATCTACCTGCCGTACATCACTTCGAGCGCCTCCACGGGCTCTCCGTCAAGATGGAAGGCGCAGTCCTGATCGAAGGCCTTCTTCTCCTGGTCCTCGCCCCCATCCACGGCCGCGAAGACTTCGACCGCTTCGTCAGCTAACACCAAACCCCAAGTAGGGTCCATCCCCAATCGGGTGCCCCATCCTCGACGCGCGCCTTTTGCGCGGCAGGGTGGGGTATCGTTTGCGGTAGCAAACGACCGCACTCTCTAATACAGGCACCATCTCCGCTACGAGCCAAAAGCGGTCGTGCTTTCGCACGATACCCCACCCTGCCGCGCAAAAAACGCGCGTCGAGGATGGGGCACCCGACTTGTGGCACGCCACTACAAGAGAGCTGTAGCCCCTTACTCCACCGGCAGCTTCGCCCGATACCCATCCCGCGCAATAATCGAATACTTCAGCGGCTTCCCCTTCTCATCCTGCATCTTCAGCGGCTTCCCCTCGTTATCCACGAGATAGATCTTCACCTTCCGAAAGGTGCCGTCATTCTTGTTGTTCGTCGGCTTGTAGGTCAGCACGTACTGCGTGCGGATCGACTCGTTGATCTGCGAGAAGATATCCGGCAGCTCGCCCTGGAACAGGGGCTGATAACTCGCGCCTCCGGTCATCTGTGCGAAGGTGCGCATCTGGTTGTCAGCCTGCAGATAATTCATGCGCGTCGACCCGCTCATTCCCCCGCGAGCATCGCTCAACTCCCGCGCCAGTCCCCCGGTGCTGATCGTGTAGATCGTTACATTTGGAGTCGCCTTGATCTTCGCCATCATCTGGTCGAGCGTCAGGCGCGACATCGTATCGCGGCCATTGGAGATCAGGATGACGTACTTGCGGCCCTCCACACGGCTCAACCGGTCGAGCGTCTCATAGAGCGCGTCGAACTCGTTGGTCTCCCGAAAGCCCGGCATCGTAAGGCTCTGCAGCGCCTGGCGAATCGTGTCCTTGTTGTTTGTGAAATCGGTCAACACATGCATGCGCATGTCGTAGGTCTCGACCGCCACATAGTCGTCCGGCTGCAGCGAGTGGAAGAAGCTGGCCGAGGCATTCTGCATGTCCTGGATAAACGCATACGAGTTCGACGCGAACTCCAGCAGCATGACCGCCGTAATGGGCGTCCGCGCCGTGCGAATGGTCTGCACGTCCTGCTCGACTCCATCCTCAACCACCAGGAAATTATCCGCCTTCAATCCCGGAACGAACGCATGTGTCCTGTCCAACAGCACACTGACATCAAGGTTCACAATGGGCACATCCACCCGCATCGAGAAGACCTCTTCGCCGGGATTCTTGACCTTCTCTTCAGCGGGCGCCGGAGGAGGCGGGGTCTCCTCTTTTTTCTTCGGCAACACAATGGAGCCGTTATCCATGACGGGGCCGCTGTCATCGGTCTGAGGGACCGTGGGAACTGGAGCCGGGGAAGTCGGGGCCGGAGGAGCGGGCTTTGTCGACTGCCCGTAGGCAGGCAGCACCGCCACCATCATTGCCAATCCAAGAACGAGTCTCTTTCGCATCATGAACACCTGTCCTGCCGGGTCCGAGTCTCTGACGTAGGGATTTACAAGAGAGTTTAGACCCAACGAGGGCAGTTCTTCCAGAGGAAGAGAGCTTCAAAAGAACGATTCATGGAGAGGCATTAAGAAACTTGCATCCATCAGTTGTAGTTCTTAGAGCGCACACGTGATACCACGCCCTGGCAATTTAGGAATCGCACAGCCGTCAGATCAGGCACCAAACCAAGCCCCAAAGGGGCGACGCCATCACAGCCCAGGGCGAAGCCCTGGGTCAAGGACCCTATAGCCTGCAGAGCGCTGTAGGCGCGACCTATCGATACCACCTCTCCCCTGCATGTCCTGTATGGATGTGGAAAGCTAGCGCTGAAGGCAAAAGATAAATGAAATGATTAATGAACAGGCACAGGCGCAGGCAAGAGCTGTAGGTTGTAGTCGAAACTGCAGGACGCGACCTTCCGATGACGTGGATCAAGACTGACTCCGATGAGGATTTGTGCGTGACCGCATTGGAGATCTGAGGTGATGATCCCGGTGTTCTCTTCCAGCAGATGCCGAATCCGAGCGGGCGAATCCCGGACGGCATAGGGAGTAAACTTCCAGCCAGCAGCTTCCAACCGCCTGGCGAGGCGGGTTGCTGTCGCGAGCGCCAACTCTTCTGTCATGTCTCCAAAGCTGTCGATGATTAGCCTTGTCGCAACGTCATTTGGCTTGGACGCGGCGAGGAGAACAAATGCCGCGTGTTTGTGGGGAACCGGCAGACTAAAGGAGCATCCTGGCTCACCACCCGCGAGTGTAAAAGATGTCTCAACATCCCACAGGGTCCCGGTGGGACTGTCATCAAAGACGAGATGTGTGATCTTTACACCAGGCGATACAGCCTGCACGTCAGCCACCGGCTGCTCGGTGGACAGATGCAGCATCGGAGGAGCCGTCTGGGCTTTGACGCGCGTGATCGGCAAAGCGATCACGCTCAAGCAACTTACAGCGAGGACAGTAAAAAACGGGACAGAAGACGCGACCATTTGAGCCTCATAAACATTGCTGCAGAACAATGCAATACCTAATGAACCGCAGATGATTTAGACGGCAGATCAGGCGGACGAGGAGCCAACAGCAACTCGGGCTTTGGCTGCATATCGTAGATGAACCGCCAGGTCGCGTTCTTTGAATGACGCGGATCGCTGCTGATTGAGACGAGTATCTCGGCATGACCGCAACGGAGATCTACGATCTCTGCCTCGAAGTCCCTTTGCAGCAGGCGCAGAGCTCGGGCAGGCGAGTTTCGGTCGACATTGGGGGCAGGCTTCCAACCCACGCTCTCCAATCGACGGTCGATCCGGATTGCAGCGGAGAGAGCCTGAGCTGCCGACATGTTATTGGATCTTGCGATTTCAAGCCTTGTTACAACATTATTTGCCGTAGGTGGCGTGACGAGAACAACGTCCTCTATGGACATGTGGGCAATAGGCAGGGTGAAAGAGCATCCTGCCTCGCCACCGGCAATCGTCAGAGGCGTCTCAGCCGACCACATGGTAATGGTGGGACTACCGTTGTAGATCTGAGTGATCTTTACCCCCGGCGACGCCGCCTGCACCGTGTCCAGTGGCTGCGCGGTAGGCAGATGCAGTACGGGAGGTGCCGTCTGGGCGCTGACGCGCGTGATAGGCAGAGCGATCAGGCTTAAACAACTTGCAGCGAGGGCATAAAAAGACAGGGAAGAAAACGCGGCCATCGGAGCCCCTAAACCTTGTAGTTGCGCGATGCAATGCCTAATGAACGGTAGACGGTTGAGATAGCGGATTGGGCCGAGGCTGCAGATCGTAACCAAAGCTCCAGGTTACGTTCTTTGGATGACGCGGATCGCTGCTGGCTGAGATGAATATCTGAGAGTGGCCGCAACGGAGATCCCTGATGGAAACGCTGAAGTCCCTTCGCAGCAGACGCTGAGCCTGGGCGGCCGAAGGTTTTGTGTAGGGGTTCGGTACCCAGCCGTGCGCTTGCAGTTTGGCAGCCAACTGGTAAGCAGCAGCCAGAGCCTGCGCTGCGGACATATTTCCGAAACGAGCAATGTCTAACGTTGTCACAACGCCGTTCGCTTCAGGCGGCGTGCTGAGAACAACATCCTCCGCTGACATATGGGGAACAAGCAGACTGAAGGAGCATTCGCTCTCACCACCAGCAATCGTCAGAGGAGTCTCAGCCGACCACATAGTAATAGTGGGACTGCCGTTGTAGATCTGCGTGATCTTTACCCCCGGCGATGCCGCCTGCACCTTGTCTAGTGGCTGCAAGGAGGACAGATGCAGCACGGGAAGAGCCGTCTGGGCGTTGGCGCGCGTGATCGGCAAAGCCATCAGGCTTAAACAACTTGCGGCGAGGATATAGAAAAACGGAAAAGAAGAAGCGGCCATCTGAGCCTCATAAACCTTGCTATTGCGCAATACGATGCCTAATGAGCCACAGAGGGTGTAGACAGAAGATCAGGCTGCGACGGTAGACCGTAGGTGAAGCTCCAGGTCGCACTTTTGGGATGCCGAGGATCACTGTCGGCTGAGATCAATATCTGGGAGTGGCCGCAACGGAGATCGCTGATGGCAACGCCGAAATCCCTTTGTAGCAGGTGCTTGGCCTTAATAGGCGAAGGCTGGATGTAGGGGTTGGATGTCCAGCCGTGAGATTGTAGTTTCGCAGCAAACTGGTAAGCAGCAGCCAGGGCCTGCGCTGCGGACATACCTCCAAAGCTGTCGACCTGGACTTTATCCACAACGTCGTTGTGCCGGCCTGTCAAGGTGGCCGCCCCTGTTCGTACCGTTGAAAGATCGAGGTTGAAAGAGCATGCCCCTTCGCTTCCTGCCAAAAGTACAGGCATCGTAACCTCCCAGTAGAACAGCCCCGCGTTCCCACCGTACGTGGGCACGATGTGAACGCTAGGGGAAATGGACTGGATTGTTGCTTCAGCCTGCGGCAGATTTAATCGCAGCACCGGCGCCGTAGCTTTCTGTTGACCAGGAAGCCTCCATGCGATCAACAACGCAAGAACGAGGGGAACAATCTTGCAAAGTTGGATTCTCATTTCGTTTTAGCCTTTGCGTTGGCTTCATTCGAGCACCGCCATTCCGACCCACAGGCAATATGGAACTTATGCGTATTCCGTCCATAAAAGACAAATGAATGCTTAAGGAATAGGCGGAGGCACGGGCTGTAAGTTGTAGTCGAAACTGCATGACACAATCTTTCGATGACGCGGATCAAGACTAACGCTGATGAAGATTTGTGCATGGCCGCATTGGAGATTTGAGGTGATGATACCGGAGTTCTCTTGCAGCAGGTGCCTAATCCGGGCAGACGAAAGCCGGACGGCATTGGGGGTAAACTTCCACCCCGCAGCTTCCAACTGTCTGTCAATGCGGGTTGCCGTGGCAAGCGCCAACTCTTCTGACATGTCTCCAAAGCTGTCAATTACTAGCCTTGTTGCCATGTCGTTTGGCTTGGACGCGGAGAGGCGAACAAGCGCCGCATGTTGGTGAGGAACCGGCAGATTAAAGGAGCATCCGGACTCACCACCCGCAAGCGTAAAAGGTGTCTCAACATCCCATAGAGTGCTAGTGGCACTGTCGTCGAAGACGAGATGCGTGATCCTTACACCAGGCGATGCGGCCTGCACATCAGCCACCGGCTGCTCAGTAGACAAGTGCAGTACGGGAGGAGCCGTCTGAGCATAGATCGTTGTCGTGCGTAGAGCTATCAGACTCAGGCCACTTACGGCGAGGACACAGAAGAGAAGCCGCGTCACTATTTACCTTTCCTTACCGTAGCCAAGGCTGCTGCCTTAGCTGCATCCTCTGCCTGCGCACCACCCTGAAACACCCACATACAATATAGAAGCTTCTTTGTGTATCCATCCACATCGTTGTTGTTATAGGTGGCCGCAGCCCGTGCCTCATCAACACGACCGACGAAGCCAAGAAAAAAGTACTCGGTCATATGACGGAAGCTCAACTCCGCACCAAGCTTCAGAGCGGAGGGATTGAGTTTCGGGTTGGCATTGCGCAACTCGTCGACTGTAGTGTGATCGCGGGCAGCTATCCGGTCCAAACTATCTCCTTTTCGCACCTTATCGGAGAAGGTCTGGCCATTATCTACAGGCAACCAAGGCCCATTAAGTCTGCAAGCGCGCAGCAGCAGGTAACCGATCCCCGCGCGGATATTAAAAGCCGGGATCGTGCGGACATTGGCGGAAGTAAGTTGAAGCGCGCCGCCTTTGTAGAAGGCGGGAGGCAAAAGAAGACGATTCAGAGGCTTCGTTTTCAGTAGCTCCGCCAGCCCTGCATCCCCTGCGTTGCCGATCTGCATGGGGCGGGTGCGCCACTCTGGCACGTTCGCCCCGGTCTCCGTCCAGCACATGGCTTTAACCAAAAGAGGATCGAGCGGGACAAACCCCTGCTGCTTGGCGAGATACTCGTTGTAGGTCCTCGTAATAACCGCAATGTCGTTATCGTAGACGCTCCAGTCCGGATCCAGGGGGGTGTGCGGAATGCCGCGCAGCCATGCCTCAGTAAGGCCGGAGGTGTCGGGTCTGGACGGAGTGGGAGTAGCCACAGATCAGTTTCCCATGGAGATATTGACGAATTGCTTATCGTCCAGCGCTGGCTGCAGGCTCAGGTTCAGGGTGTGGTTGGAGCCGCCTCCGCTGGTGCTGGCAAAGTTGCTGATCCAGCCGCGAAAGGTATACGTGCAGATGGCATCCGTCTGGCTCTCGTCCGTCCAAAAGGTGATCTTGATGTCTTTGATCGCGTCCTTGGTCACATTGCTGGCGAGCGTAAAGAGCTTCTGCAAGGTGGCGTAGGGCAGGTTGTCTGCGTCGTGCATATCGATGGTCACATCGATCGTGCACATGAGAGAGCCCATCTGGGGAACACCGTTAAAACTATGGTGAGAGGCGACGCCAAAGTGGGTGCTGAGGGCGTTAAAGCTGTTGTCATCCACCGAAACGGTGGCGTTAGAAGGACGGGCCATAAGAACGCTTGCTCCTGACGCAATTATGCCAGAGCCCCTCGCCAAGGCACGGCCCCTCCCGCTTCCTATGGCACAACCCACAAACAGCTTGCCCCTGTTCTGAACTGCGTCCCCTATGGGTGATGGAGCGAAGCAACGGCCTTCCCTCCTTTATCAAATTTTTATCGATTCTTTAAACACAATGGGCCGCTGGGGGGTGCCAGCGGACCCATTGTTTTCAAATGGCGCCTCCTATCAAGGGATGCAACCGGTGGGGGGTCGTCCCGACCAGAGGCGCGTGGAAATTATCTCATAATCGTGTTTCACTTGGATATCGGACAAAAAAAATAACACTCAGTTCCGGTCCACCTTTCCACACCCCTCACATCCTTCCACATCAAACGAAAGAACTTGCTCTACGATAGCGACTGAGTGCGCTTCGAACTTTTCATCGCCGCCCGGTATCTCCGTGCCCGCCGCCGTCAGGCTGTCGTGGGCTTTATCACCGTCATCTCCATCATCGGAGTCGCGGCCGGAGTCGCCTCCCTGATCGTCGCCCTGGCCATCACCAACGGCATGCGCCGCGACCTGCAGGAGCGGCTCGTCGGGTCCACGGCCCATGTCATGCTGATGCGCACCGCAGGGGATGGCATACACAACTGGCGTCCCCTGATGGAAAAACTGGCCCAGATGCCGCATGTCCAGGCCGTTGCCCCCGGACTCTTCGGCCAGGTGCTCATCTCGCGCGGCGCCCACTCCGGCGGTGCGCTCATCAAGGGCATCATCCCCGCTGACGAGCTTAAGGTTGGAGATCTGCTGCAGTCCATCAAGCAGGGCTCCGCCGACGAACTCGAACCGACCGCGACCGCCGGCAACGAGCTGGCACCGCCCATCGTCATCGGCAACGACCTCGCGGAGACGCTCGGCGCGACCGTCGGCGACGCCCTGCTCGTTACCAGTCCGCAGGGCGAGCTCACCCCGCTTGGCCTCGTTCCCCGCTACCAGCGCTTCCGTGTGGTGGGAATCTTCGCTTCGGGCTTCTACCAGTACGACTCCAGCTATGCCTTCATGCGGCTGTCGGATTCGCAGCGGCTCTTCTCCGAGCCCGACCTCATCAGCGCCATGAGCTTCCGCATCGACGACCTCTATCGCGCGCAGGAGGTCGGCCAGACACTCGAACAGGCCGCCGGACCGGGCTTCCAGGTCACCAACTGGATGGAGCAGAACCGCGAGCTCTTCCGCGCGCTCAAGCTGGAACAGGTCGTCACCTTCATCGTGCTGGCCCTGATCGTGGTCGTAGCCGCGCTCAACATCCTCATCGCGCTCACCATGATGGTGATGGAGAAGACCCGCGACATCGCCGTCATGATGAGCTTCGGCGTAAGCGCCGATCAGATACGGCGCGTCTTCCTGTTCCAGGGCCTGCTGATCTCTTCGCTGGGCACGGTGCTGGGCATCGTACTGGGCTACGCCGCCAGCGTGGCCGGCTCGCACTACAGCTTCATCCACCTGGACCCCGGCGTCTACTCCATCGACCACCTGCCCTTCGCACCGCGCATCGTCGATGCGCTGATCGTGGCGGCGGTCTCGTTGAGCATGAGCCTGCTGGCCACGCTGTACCCGTCCTCCTCCGCGGCACGCATCCTCCCGGCGGAAGCGCTGCGCTACGAGTAGAGCAGTCTGCGAATTGAGCATTTGTTTTAGGGCATGTCGTCCCATTGCGCGGAGCGCGTTCCGCGACGCTTCAGCGTCGCGGAGACGGAGGGAGCCGTAGCCTTTAGGCTACGGAATAAAGGACAAGCAAGAATTGGGCTTTAGCCCCGGGCCTTTTGTTCGCAGCTGGAAGAAAAACAGGCAACGGCAAAAACGCACTCACAGCCGCCCTTTCGGAACGATGCCTTCTAAAATAGGCATCATGTCTATCCGGCTCCACGACAACCCCTCTGCACTCGAAAACCCAGTCTGGAGCCCCCGTTGACCTCACCCGTTCTCCGCGCCCTCGCACTCGAAAAAACCTACGCTCCCCTCTCCACCGGGGCGACCGGTCTGCAACTCTTCCGCGACCTCTCGCTGGAGGTCGCCGCCGGAGAGATGGTCGCCATCGTCGGCGAAAGCGGCGCGGGCAAGAGCTCTCTGCTGCACCTGCTGGCAGCGCTCGATAAACCCACCTCCGGCCAGGTCTGGTGCGGCAACGTCGAGGTTACGGGGCTAAACGCCAAAGAAGCCGCAGGCTTTCGCAACCGCGACATCGGCTACGTCTGGCAGTTTCACTATCTGTTGCCGGAGTTCACCGCGCTGGAGAACGTCGCCATGCCCCTGCTGGCCCGCGCAACCCCGCACAAGCAGGCTATGACACAGGCTGCGCTCTGGCTGGACCGCGTGGGTCTGGGCGGACGTGGCCATCACCGCTCGGGAGAACTCTCCGGCGGCGAACAGCAGCGCGTATCGATCGCCCGCGCCCTGGTGACGCAACCGAAACTATTGCTGGCCGACGAGCCCACCGGCGATCTCGACAACGCCACAGCCCAGCGCGTCTTCGACCTCTTGATGGGCCTGCATCGGGAACACTCGCTGGCCAGCGTCCTGGTAACGCACAACCTAGACTTCGCCTCGCACTGCGACCGCGTGCTGCGGCTCCGCGAGGGGCGGCTAGTGCAGGGATAGGGCCTAGGGCTCAGAATACAAAATCTTCTGGGTCTTGAACCCTGGGCCTTGAACTTTACACGTCAGGCTTCTGGAGAGTATTGTTTTTCGCAACGCAATCAGACTTTATAAGGAATCCTAGGTAAGTCTATGCTCACTAGCCGAGTTGGAGCCGTGTCACGTCGCCTGAGAATCATCGCTATCTCTTTCCTTTCATCGCTGGCAGTCAGTTCTATATATGCCCAAAGCCCATCCAATGAATCGGGCACAGCACCACAAGCCGGTGCGCGCCGCAGAGTGGGCAGCCATGAAGTCCAGTGGCAGTGCGGGACTGCAAAGGCCGGGAGTAGCCTCATCGCGAGACAGTTACGATGCACAGGGACGGTTGGTGAAGGTGCTGGAGCCGGATCAGGACGGTCAGCCGAAACTCGAGACCGACTACACCTACGATGACCTTGGCAACATTGTGACGATCATGCAACGAGGGAAGCCAGGAGATACGCCACGCATCCGAAGGTTTACCTACGACCAACACTCTAATCTGCTTTCGGCCATCAGTCCTGAAGGTGGCACGATTACGTACAAGTACGACAGCCATGGCTATCTGGTATCGACAAGTGATTCTCGTGGCATCACAACAAACTACACCCGAGACGCCTCAGGGCGGCTAGCCGGCATGCAATACTCCGATGGCACGCCAAGTGTCGTCTACGTGTACGCTAACGACAGTTCGAATCAGCTTATCAGCTCCTATCTGGACGCCCCCGAGGGCCATAAGGCCGAACGCGATTATCACTACAACGCTGGCGGCAATCCGGACTTGATAACTCAGAAGGGCAAGGAGAATTACACGATCGGCCTGGGATACGATGCGGCTGGGCATATCAATCAAATCACCTATCCGGATGGACGTGTGGTTCGCCAGGTCTGGAATCAAACAGGAACACTCAGTTCGCTTCTCGCCCAGGACGGATCGGCTTACTTTACCCAGCCTGGCTATACATCCTCGGGCGCCCTGCAGTCCGTACTCCTCGGCAATGGAGTAACCGTTCAGAGCAGCTAAGATTCCAAAGGCCGCCTGAGCTCGCTCACGGCTGCTCAGGGAAATCAACGGATACTGAATAAAGGATATGCCTACTCAGATTTCGGCAGCATCTCCAGCATCACGGATGCACTTGATCCCGATAGCAGCCTGAACTTCCAATATGACAACCTGCATCGCCTTTCGAGCGCCAGGCAAGCGGGAAAAGGTTTAGCGCAGAGCTTTGAATACGATGCTTTCGGCAACCTGAAACAGGAAGGAAGTTTCCCATCTCTTCAGCCATACAATGCCGGCAACCAGGCAGAGTCCGCAGGTGTGACCTATGACTCTGCTGGAGAAGTGACATCTGACGGGGTACATCGTTATCGGTACGACGCTGCTGGGAATATCGTCGATGTAGATGATGGAGCGATCCAGTACATGTACTCCGCGGAAGGCCATCGAGTACAGAAGCAAGTACACGGTGCTGTGACGGAAGAAGTGTGGCTGGGCGACGACCTTTTGGCGGAGAGAAGTCCAGATGGCAGCTGGGTGGATTACCTCTACGCCAATGGACAGCGAATCGCGAAGGTGCAGGGAACGGAGGTCAGCTACTACGTAGCTGATCCCCTGGGGATGACGCGGGTAGAACTCTCGAACAAAGGCGCTGTGCTGGCACATGCAGAACTGGCTCCCTTTGGGCAGGTGCTGGCGCGAGACTCTCAAGCAACAGGACAAGCAGTCCCGTTTACCAGCGGCGAGGAGCACGATACGGAGACCGGGTTGGACAGCTACCAGTTCCGTAGCTATAACCCCACCCTGGGGCGGTGGATGTCACCTGATCCTTCCGGGGAACACTATGCGAATCTGCGAAACCCTCAGAGCCTCAATCTTTACTCCTACGTCCTCAACGATCCGCTCAAATATATCGACGTGACAGGACTGGATGTCTGCGCCGATGGCACAGTAGCGGATGTATGCGTCACTCCCGGCAACTGTGATGACGACAATACAGTGGGTTGCTGGGGATCAAGCGAGCCCACCGCCTGCAGCCCTCCTATCTCTTGCGTTGCACCGCCTCCTCCTCCTCCTTCTGCTGAAGAAATTGCAGCAGGACACGCGGAGGCCAACATGCAAAAATACGCCAACCTTCATGCCCAATTACTGCCGGGAGACAGTGCCGCAAATATGCGGATAACGGTAAGTTGCGACTCAGGAAACCATAATTGCACCTATACCCTGACAGGGGCCACCCAAAACCATAGCTATTACATCTATGAGCATCAAACCATGCAGGGAATAACCGGGACTACGTCTGTTGGCCCCTACGACTATCAATCTGGTGATCCAACAGCAAATCGATTCGACGACACTCTTGGCGCCGCCGCAGGATTTGTATTGGATAGCTACAGGTTCTTTACGATTTCAACAAGCTCAACGTTCGACGCATCCAACCAGACGCCAATCATGATCAACGAACTAGGCGGAACATCAGGATTCGAGCATATCTATTGCACGGGCGGGCCTGTCTATATTAATGGCTCGTCGTCCAACCTTCATTGAAGGTATTGGTCATCTTGAGCGGAAGCCGGGGGGCCTCATGTTGCGAAAAAAAACGATCTTATTGCGAGCGACTGCGACAGTGGCAGGTCTTGCGTTTGTCCTGCTGCTGATCGGCATTGCAGAATCTTACTACGAGCGCTTTCAAGCACAGAGATTGATTAGTGTGCTTTCCAATATTCAAGTCGGGATTACCTCTGAATCTCAGACGAAAGAGCTTACAAAGCAATTTTCTCGCTATCACGTCCACTTTGACCAGAATCAAGTGAGAACTGACTCTGATCAGTATGGTTTTACCAATCCCGCATTTCAGCGGCTTCATCTTGCCCCAGTAACTGATATATGGATAACGATCGACTATAGAGAGGGCATGGCGGTCGGTAAAACATTCGAGTCTTTCACGGCTCCACGCCATGGGATCAGCGTAGTAGAAGTAGTGAAACACGGCGACGCTTTCCTCAGAAAAGTGGCACCTCCCGGTCGCATTGTGACCGTTTCCGGTTATGAAACATCCCCACGCTTCATACTGTGGATCGAAGACGATGCGTCTGTTCCATTGTCCCAGCGCCAGAAGGACTGGCAGATTGATCTGTCGTGCATGACCGAGATCGGGGGCTGCCAAGATCCCAACAAGCTTGTACGCTATGCCAGTAAAGAGGCGGCAAGTCATCGAAACTGATACTCGCTACCCAGAGGTTCCCTCCCCTTTTTCATTCATGATCATGTCCTCTATCCTGCGTGAAAAAGAGGAAAGAATGACAGATGGAACCCTCGTTGCCCCGAGCCCAAAACCCTCATTTGCGACCATTTTCCCACAGCCACGTCTAATCTTTGTCTCCGAATCTTCGCCGGGGCTTCGTTTTCACGGTCCGGCGCGGATACACTAGGAGGCAACTCGCTGGCGGCCATAACGGCAGTCAGTCCTCTCCGCCGCAAAAAATCGCGGTGGTGGCCACGGTAATCGTCATTCGCAGACCGCGTCCTTGTTTCTGGTCCTGGTAGTTTCAGCTCCATACGCGGGGGCGGCGGTTCGAAGGGGGAGCATGTTCGAACGCTACACAGAAAAGGCGCGGCGCGTTATCTTCTTCGCGCGCTACGAAGCGAGCCAGTTCGGCTCGCCCTACATTGAAACCGAACATCTCTTGCTGGGCTTGCTGCGCGAAGACAAGGCGCTCACCAATCGCTTTCTGCGCTCGCACGCCTCAGTAGAATCCATTCGCAAACAGATTGAGCAGCACACCACCGTACGCGAGAAGGTCAGCACGTCCGTCGACCTGCCTCTCTCCAACGAGTGCAAGCGCGTGCTTGCCTACGCGGCCGAGGAGGCCGAGCGTCTTTCGCACAAGCACATCGGCACAGAGCATCTTCTGCTGGGCTTGCTGCGTGAAGAAAAGTGTTTTGCAGCAGAGATCCTCACCGAACGCGGCCTGCGCCTCCCCACCATTCGCGAGGAGTTGCAGCGCACCACGCAGGAGAAGCCCGCACAGCAAAGCGGCGGCTCCAAGCAGCGCGGCGGTCAACAGGAGCAGTCTCTGCTCGCCGAGTTCTCACGCGACCTGACCCAGGCCGCAGCCGATCAGCAGCTCGATCCGCTGGTGGGCCGCGACTTTGAAGTCGAGCGCGTGATCCAGATCCTCTGCCGCCGGACCAAAAACAACCCGGTCCTCATCGGCGAGCCTGGTGTCGGCAAGACCGCTATCGTCGAGGGCCTCGCGCAGAAGATCGCCGACGGCGAAGTTCCCAGCTTCCTCGCCGACAAGCGCGTCCTCTCGCTTGATCTATCGTTGATCGTCGCGGGCACCAAGTACCGCGGCCAGTTCGAAGAGCGCCTGAAGACCATCATGAAAGAGCTGATGGAGAATCAAAACTCCATCGTCTTCATCGATGAGCTGCACACGCTCGTCGGCGCTGGCTCGGCCGAGGGTTCGCTCGACGCGGCAAACATCCTCAAGCCCGCGCTCAGCCGTGGCGAGATCCAGTGCATCGGAGCCACCACCCCGGCGGAGTATCGCAAGTCCATCGAAAAAGACCGCTCGCTCGAACGCCGGTTCCAGGCCGTCAAGGTCCCGCCGCCGAACGAGGAAGACGCGATCAAGATCATCATGGGCATCCGCGAGAAGTACGAGAAGTTCCACGCCGTCAGCTACACCGACGACGCGATCACCTTCTCCGTCTCGCACTCCAACCGCTACATCCCCGACCGGTTCCTCCCGGACAAGGCGATCGATCTCATCGACGAAGCCGGTGCCCGCGTGAAGCTGCGCCAGACCACGCTTCCCGAAGAGCTCACCGAGGTCCAGAAGCGCATCAAGTTCATCGTGCACCGCATGGAGAACGCCATCGCGAACCACGAGTTCGAGAAGGCACGCTTCTACTCCGACGAGGAGCGCAAGGAGCGCGAGAACCTTCGCGTCCTGCGCGACAAGTACCACCTCGACGAGAACTCCGCGGGCATCGTCACCCGCGAGGACATCGAAGACGTTGTCTCGCGCTGGACGGGTGTTCCGATCACCTCGATCAAGGAAGAAGAGACCCAGAAGCTGCTCCGCGTGGAAGAAGAGCTGCACAAGCGCGTCATCGCCCAGGACAAGGCCATCAGCGCCCTGGCCCGTGCGATCCGCCGCTCTCGTGCCGGGCTCAAGAATCCCGCACGCCCCATCGGCTCGTTCCTGTTCCTCGGACCGACCGGCGTCGGCAAGACCGAAGTCGCGCGCACCCTGGCACAGTTCCTCTTCGGTTCGGAGAAGTCGCTCATCCGCTTCGATATGTCGGAGTTCATGGAGAAGCACTCGGTCTCCAAGCTCATCGGCTCGCCTCCGGGCTACGTCGGATACGAGGAGGGCGGCCAGCTCACCGAGCGGGTCAAGCGCTCCCCTTACTCCGTCGTGCTGCTGGACGAGGTCGAAAAGGCTCATCCGGACGTCTTCAACCTGCTTCTGCAGGTCTTTGAAGACGGCCAGCTGACCGACGGCCTGGGCAACACGGTCGACTTCAAGAACACGATCATCGTGATGACCTCGAACATCGGGGCCAAGCACCTCATGAAGCGCGAGGGCCTGGGCTTCCAGTCGAGCAAGGACGAGATTGTGCTCGAGAAGATGCAGGAGATGGTCATGAGCGAGGTGAAGAGAACCTTCAACCCCGAGTTCCTGAATCGTCTCGATGAGGTCATCGTCTTTACGTCGCTGTCCGACTCCGACCTCATGCAGATCCTGGAGCTGCTGGTGCAGAGCCTCAACACCAACCTGGTACACAAGGCCATCACCATCTCGGTACAGGACGACGCCAAGCGCTGGATCCTGGACAAGACGCTGGTCGACCGCAGCTACGGAGCACGTCCGCTGCGCCGGGCACTGCAACGCTACATCGAGGACCCTCTCTCCGAGGCGCTGATCGCCGGCCTGATCGCCGAACGGCCAGCCTTCCTGGAGGTCTACCTCGAGAACAACCAGCTTCACTATCGTCCAGTCGCTGCCGACGGCGAAGAGAAGTCGGCCGGAATGGCTCTCACCACCGTCTAATCGCAATCATTTCTTGAAAACAATACGCTCCTGCCTGACAGCAGGAGCGTATTGTTTTACAGGAGGTGATTTACCAAGATGGATCGACGTGAATTTACGGCACTTCTCCCCACTTTGCTCGCAGTTGGGGCCCTGCTCCCCGAAGCGGCCACCGCTCAAACCACCGGCACCATGGACCACCCGGTCATGGGCACTCCCACCCCCGGCACCATCAACGGCAACAAGCCCAAGGGAGTTCTGCCGGAGCTCATCTCCGGCGTCTACACCCCCGGCAAATCCTACGGCTCACAACCCAAGCGCACCTCCCAGCGATACCTCGCCGGAATGCTCAAAGCGGGCAACATCCAGATCGAGATGCACGAGACCCACCAGGAGGTTGGCGCTCTGCACGAGCCCACCGACAAGCATCTGCATAACGAGATATGGCTGGTCAGAGAAGGTGTCTGCGAACTCACCACCAACGGCGTCACACGCCGCATGGAAGCAGGCGACATCGGCCTCTGCTGCGCAGGCGATCTGCACTACGTGCGCAACGCCGGCGACACTCCCTGCACCTATTTCGTGGTCACGATCGGCCCACCCGAACAATACAGTTAGAACAACTAAAAGCCCCATCTCACCATGCGTAGAACGCGTAGTGAGATGGGGCTTCTTGATTTAATCCATAGACCTGCTTCAGACCAGCTTCTGAACCGACTTCGCGGCCTTGGACGCAGCCCCGCTGGCTGCATCTAGCGCATCGTCAAACTGATCTTTGCTGCGCTCAATCAGCTTCTGCGCCTCGCGGCTCAGATACTCGGCCTGATCCCTGAGGTAATCGCCGGCCTCTTCCAACGCCTCACCGGCGTCTTCAATCCCGCGTTTCAGCTTCTTGCGTGTCTGCGCTCCCGACTGCGGAGCGTAGAGCAGCGCGGCAACACCCCCAGCCAGGGCTCCGAATCCTAGCGCGATCCAAAATTCCTTATTACGCATGGCATACCTCCGTTTGGTCTAACTCACTAACTCAGCAGGTGAGATTCAAGCCTGTCGCAACAGGTTGGTCACTCCCGTTATTTTCTGAAAACACCGGCTCAAACGAGACCGGCAATCTCCATCGCTTTCACAAAGACCCGTGCAAACATCACCCGGTCCAACCGCCCGGTGTTCGTGTTCCGCAGGGACGGATGATAGCTGCCCAGAAGCGTAACTCCGTGGGGCAAAAGATACTCCGCCCCATGCCCGAAGACATAGGCTGACCTGCGTTCGATCACGCCACCGGCCACCAGATGAGCTAAATACCCATCCCAGGCGATCTTCCCGAGGCACACCACCACGCGCACTCCCGGCAGGGCTTCGATCTCAGCCGTCAGATGTCCGGAGCAGTTCCGTATCTCTTCCGGCTTCGGCTTATCGCCCGGCGGAGCGCACCGAACGACAGAGCTGATCCACAGATTGCGAAGCTTCAGGCCATCTTCACGAGAGACAGCCTTTGGCTTGGTCGCCAAACCCAGCTCATGGAGCACCGGGTACATGAAGTCGCCGGAGCCATCCCCCGTAAACGGTCTTCCGGTTCGATTGGCCCCGTGCGCTCCCGGCGCCAGACCCATGACATGAATCCTGGCCTTCGGGTCGCCAAAGCCGGGAACGGGCCGCGCCCAATAGACCTCATCCCGATAGGCTTTGCGCCGTGTTTCGCCGATGCCGCGGCAGTATTCACGCAGGCGCGTACAGCGTTCACAGGTGGTGATTGCTTCGTGTAACTCCTGCAATACCAGCAATTTCTTCGAAGAGCGTGTACTCTTCCCTTGATTGATTTTTGACTGTTTGTCCAAAAGCTTCACGTTGGCCGATGATAGAGCAGTTCGCCTCCTGGTGCACTCCGAAGTGCATCGGAGAGAATAGCTCTACGTCAGGATTTCCATTTGCATCCAACCATCAGATCCTGATGGCGCCTCTTCCATAGAGTCACCATCATGCATTTGCTCGTACAGCGGGGCCGGGCAAAACCGGTCCAAGAGAGATTTGCTCCATGAAGTTTGAAATGCCTAACTCCGGCAGCCCCCGTTCCTCCTGGTTCGGACGCTGGAGCACTTCAGGCTGGATGACCCCCAGTTTGATCGCTACGGTTTGCCTGATCCTCGCACTCGGCTCCTACGAACACTCCCAGGGCAATCTGCATCGTCTGCGAGCAACGTCCACGAATCACGTTCAACCGCAAGGGCCGGGCGGTCAGGATCCAATCCGCATCTCGCGATCCCTCCGCGCAAATGGCGATGGGCCTGAGTTCGTCTCTGCCACGCTGTTGCCGGGTCGTGGCTTCAACCTTTGGCAGCTCACCGCTTCCCTCCCGGGCCGGGGTGAGGTTTCCCTGCTGGTCTCTCCGCCTGTATCCCAGGCCGCGCAGATCCTCTCCGGGCTGGACAACGATGACAATGGCAGCGCCTCGACCAACTACGGTGGCGCCTTCCTCGCCCCCTGGGCAGCGCAACTGACCGGCTTTCCGGCGCCGGGAAGCGGCGTCCTGCAAACTCTCTGGGAAGGGCAGCGGCTCACCTTCCCTGCCAGTATTCCTGGTAGCCCTATTTCGACAGAAGGCCTTCTGCTGGCACGCGGTGCCGATGCCGTAAAGACGTCTTCCCTGCCGGACGGCCAATCGGCGGAGGCAACCTTCAGTGCCAGTTCGTTTTCCGGCAACTGGCCCTCCAATACCGATGTCACCATCCTCGTCGAACTTTCAGGCCACTCCCTCGATCTCACAATGACGGCGCACAATACCGGCGATACCTCTGAGCCGATGGGACTCGGATGGCATCCTTACTTCGCCATCCCCAGCGGAAACCGGGCCCAGGCCATGCTCGTCATCCCCTCTCTCAACCTTGTAGAGGCCGGCGATCGCTCCACAGGCGTATCCAGCGGACGCATTATTCCGACCCAGGGCACGTCCTACGACTTCCTCCACGCCAGCGGAACTCCGTTGGGCCACATCTCGCTGGACGAAACCTACGTCAATCTTCACGGCAGCCTCATCTCCGATGGCCCGATTGCGGAACTGCGGGACCCGGCGGCTGACTACGGCCTGCGCGTCATTCCACTGACCCCTAACATTACAAACCTGCGCGTCATCGCCCCCGAAGACAAACCCTGGGTTTCGATCGGCCCCAACACAAATCTCAGCAACCCGTTCGGCAGCGAATGGGGACATACGGATATGAGCAAATCGGGCATCGCTATCCTGAAACCCGGCGAAAGCATGCAGTGGAAGGTACGCATCGAAATCTTTTCCTTGACAGGCCCCTGGCGTCCCTCCCACAACCACTAAGCCCGGCGGCAACGTGCCCGCGTGCACAGCTTGCCGTTTGACCCTACCGCCGCAGCCTCGTATCCTTGTCACTGGCGAGCGGTTACTGGCACGCGGCGCAATCTCTGCGCTTTTTTGAAGGCAATGCCACCGCCAAAACCTCTGGAAGGCAACAAACTTGACCCCCTCAAATACGATCCAAGACACGAACGAAGAGACTCTTGCCCCTGCAGTACAGCCCTCCGACGCGCTCGAACAGAGCCACGAAGGCCATGATCACGATCATGCAGGCCACGATCATCAGCACGCGCCCACGCTGAACCCCGAGCTCACACACTCCATCGAAGTCGAAGCGCCCGCCGCTGACGTCGATAAGGCCTTCCGCCAGGTGATCAAGCGCTACACCAAGCTCGCGCGCATCCCCGGCTTCCGCGCCGGCAAGGTGCCCGAGGCGATGATCAAGTCGCGCTTCGGCAAAGAAGTCCGCCAGGAAGTTCTCGAGTCGCTGGTCTCCGACCGGTTCCGGAAAGCTCTTGAAGAGCAGAAGATCAACCCGGTCTCGCAGCCCCAGGTCTCCGAACTGTTCCTCGTTGAAGGCCAGCCCCTCCGCTTCAAGGCCACCTTTGAAGTTCTGCCGGAGATCAATATCGACGGCTACGATTCCATCTCCGTCCAGCGCCCCGACTCCACGCTGACCGAGGAAGAGTACCAGGCCGAGCTTGCCAATGTTCTCGACCGCCACGCCACCGTTGAGCCGGTTGAAGAGGACCGTCCGCTCGTCGACGGCGACTGGGCCGAGATCGGCTTCCAGGGTCAGGTTCAGGAACTCGCCCAGACCGTGACTGAAGATGGCCTCGAGAGCGCTTCGAACGCCCAGCCCATCACTGGCGAAGACGTGCTCATCGAGATCGGCGGCAAGAACACGCTGCCCGCCTTCACCGAAGCCCTGCGCGGCGCGAAGATCGGCCAGGAGCTTACCTTTGAGGCCAGCTACCCCGCCGAGTTCGGCGAGGCTCGTCTTGCCGGCAAGACCGTCAGCTACGACGTCACCGTAAAGTCCATCAAGCGCAAGGACTACCCCGAGCGCGACGAAGAGTTCGCCAAGCAGCTCGGACCCTACGAGAACTGGGGCGACTTCGAGACCAAGCTGCGCGAGCATGCCGGTTCACGCAAGAAGGACGCGCTCGAAGCCCAGGCTCGCGACAAGATGCTCGACGAGTTGGTAGAGAAGTTCACCTTCCCGCTCCCCGAGACCTTCGTCCAGCAGCAGATCGACGCTCGCCTGGAGCGCGGCCTGCGCGCACTCGCACAGCAGGGCATGAGCTCCGATGCGATGCGTCAGCTCGACTTCGGCCGTCTGCGCGAAGCGCAGCGCGATCAGGCCGTCAAAGAGGTCAAGGCCTCGATGATCCTGGACCGAGTAGCCGAGCGCGAGACCGTTGAAGTCTCCGACGAGGACCTGGAACGCGAGCTCCTGATGCTCTCCATCCAGTCGCGCGAGCCCTACGACGCGCTGCGCAAGCGGCTGACCGAGGACGGATCTCTCGATCGCATCCGCGAGCAGATGCGCCGCGAGAAGACCGGCGCCGCCCTCTTCGAAAAAGTCGCCTCCTAGTGCTTTCGGGCATGACCTCCTCGTAGCGGATTCAACGTCACGAGGAGGTCATGCTTTTCCCCAACCCACCTGCCTGTATCCTGAGCAGGCTGAAAGAAAGAGAGAGCTATGGGACTCATACCAATGGTGCTCGAGCAGACGAGCCGGGGCGAACGCTCCTACGATATTTACAGCCGTCTGCTGCGCGACAACATCATCTTCCTGGGCACGCCGATTGACGACAACGTCGCCAATCTCATCATTGCGCAGATGCTCTTCCTCTCCGGCGAAGACCCAGAGAAGGACATCCAGCTCTACATCAACTCTCCCGGTGGCTCGATCTCGGCAGGTCTCGCGATCTACGACACCATGCAGTACATCAAGAACGATGTCGTGACCTTCTGCATCGGCCAGGCCGCGTCCATGGGCGCGTTCCTGCTGATGGCCGGCAAGAAGGGCAAGCGCTTTACGCTGCCCAACTCGCGCATCCTCATCCACCAACCGTCGATGGGCGGCCTGGGCGGACAGGCCACGGACATCGACATCCACGCCCGCGAGATCCTGCGCATTCGCGAACTCACCAACCGTCTGATGAGCGCCAACACCGGCCAGCCGCTCGACCGCATCGAGCGCGACGTGGAGCGCGACTTCATCATGACCGCACCGCAGGCCAAAGAGTACGGCATCATCGACGACATCATCGACCGTCCACGCACATAGCTAGAACGAGTGACAAGTGGGAAGTGATAAGTGGCAAGTGGCAAGTGACCTCAATTGAGGAGACTTGCCACTTATCACTTTCCACTTGTCACTCATTTTTGCCCCGTACCACCCTCGACACCTAGTATCTAGCTGCATATCGCCGCTCGGTTTCAGACCGGTTTTCCCGCACTTGCAGGTGTAAACTTTAGGTTGTTGCGTGGCGATCTGCCGATCACTTGCGGCAGCCTGACACAAAGGAGTTACACCCCATTATGAAGACCTCCCGGGGCTCGGAAGATTCCCTCCGCTGTTCGTTTTGCCACAAATCACAGGATGCTGTCGCCAAGCTGATCTCCTCGCCCTCCGACTACCCTCGTGCCTATATCTGTGACGAGTGCGTGGCCGTCTGCAACTCGATCCTCGAAGACGACAAGGGTGACACCCAGCCCGGCGCAGCCCCCGCGCATCTTCCCAAGCCTGCGGAAGTCAAGGCTTTCCTCGACGAGTACGTTATCGGCCAGGAGATCACCAAGAAGAAGCTCGCTGTCGCCGTCTACAACCATTACAAGCGCGTACAGATGAACCGCACCCGCGGCAACGACGTAGAGCTCGCTAAGTCCAACATTCTATTGGTCGGCCCCACAGGCTCTGGCAAGACTTTGCTCGCGCAGACGCTGGCCAAGATGCTCGACGTTCCCTTTGCGATCGTCGATGCGACCACACTGACCGAAGCCGGCTACGTCGGCGAAGACGTAGAGAACATCCTGCTCAAGCTGCTGCAGGCCGCCGAAGGCGACGTGACCAAGGCGCAGCAGGGCATCATCTACATCGACGAGATCGACAAGATCGGCCGCAAGGACGAGAACCCCTCGATCACCCGCGATGTCTCGGGCGAAGGTGTGCAGCAGGCGCTGCTCAAGCTGCTTGAAGGCACCGTCGCCAGCGTTCCGCCCCAGGGCGGCCGCAAGCACCCGCACCAGGAGTTCACCATCGTCGACACGACGAATATCCTGTTCATCTGCGGCGGCGCGTTCGTCGGGCTTGAAAAGGTCATCGGCCGACGCATCGGGAAGAAGGCGCTGGGCTTCAAGGCCATCTCCGATCCCAACGCCAAAGAGGCCGACGTTACCCCCATCCGCGCTCAGCGCGATTCCGAGCTGCTCCGCAAGGCCGAACCGCAGGATCTCCTCAAATACGGCCTGATCCCCGAGTTCGTTGGGCGTCTGCCGGTGCTGGGCATTCTTGACGAGCTCGACGAAGCCGCGCTCATCGAGATTCTCACCAAGCCGCGCAACGCGATCCTGAAGCAGTACGCGAAGCTGTTCGACTACGAGGGCGTCAAGGTCATCTGGACCGACGATGCGGCCCGTGCCATAGCCCGTGAGGCGTTGACCCGCAAAGTCGGCGCGCGCGGCCTGCGCATGATCCTCGAAGAGCTCATGCTCGACCTGATGTACCACATCCCCGGCAACAAAAAGGTGAAGGAACTCATCATCACCGAAGAAATGGTGCTCTCGCGTGATATCACCATGCCGGTGATTCTCGAAAAAGCCGGATAACGGTAATCAGAGCTATTTAGCGATACGAAAAGGGCTGAAGGCTGAATTTCTTGGTTATTAACTAAGAAATCCAGCCTTCAGCCCTTAAATTTTTCTTCGGTCTAACGGGCTATTGGCCATAAATCGTCGTCCCATGTGCAATTCCCCGCCCCGGAGTGCGCGTACAATTTCCTCCATGCCGGGCTCGCGCATCGTTCCTGCGCGATGCACGTCTAATCGGGAGACCTTATGACTAACGACGAACGCAATCTCCTCAACGGCGCTCAACGCAAACTCCCGATGATGCCCATCCGCGAGATGGTCATCTTCCCTCACATGATGGCGCCCTTCGTCGTCGGCCGCGAATCCAGCGTCCGCGCTCTCGAAGAAGCCCTCAACGGCGACCGCCGCATCTTCCTCGCGACACAGCATGACGCTGCTGTCGATGAACCTACCGCCGAAGACATCTACACCGTCGGTGTCATCGGCAACATCGTCCAGTCCGTGCGCATGCCGGACGGCAACATCAAGGTGCTGGTCGAAGGTGTCGAGCGCGCCCGGGCCAGTGCGGTGAACGACGACGATGGCTTCTTTGTGGCCACCGTGCGCACCTCGCTCGTCGAGCTCACGCCCACTCCGCAGACCGAGCAGCTCGTCGTCCGCGTGCACCAGCTCTTCGATCAGTACAACAAGCTCCAGCAGTCGCTCAACCAGGAGACGACCGCGGCGCTACGCACGGACGAGCCCGCCAAGCTGGCAGACGTCATCGCCGCAAACCTCCAGCTCTCCATCGAAGAGAAGCAGCAGATCCTCGAAGTCTTCGATCCCGAAGTACGTCTCTCGCGCATCGCCGACACGCTCGACATCGCCATCGAGAAGCTGAACATGGATCGCACCATCTCCTCGCGGGTAAAGCGCCAGATGGAGCGCGCCCAGAAGGAGTACTACCTCAACGAGAAGATCAAGGCCATCCAGAAGGAGCTCGGCCGCGGCGAGAAGTCCGAGTTCGATGAGCTGAAGAAGAAGATCGAAGAGGCCGGCATGACCGCCGAGGTCAAGGAAAAGGCCCTGCAGGAGCTGAAGAAGCTCGAAGCCATGCCGCCGATGTCCGCCGAGTCCACCGTCTCGCGCAACTACCTCGACTGGCTGCTCGCCGTGCCATGGAAGAAGCGCAGCAAGGAGATCCGTTCCATCGCAAACGCGGAGCAGATCCTCAATGAGGACCACTACGGACTGGAGAAGATCAAAGACCGCATCCTGGAGTTCCTTGCGGTACGCCAGTTGGTGAAGAATCCGAAGGGCTCGATCCTCTGCTTCGCCGGACCTCCGGGCGTCGGCAAGACCTCGCTCGGCATGTCCATCGCGAAGGCCACCGGCCGCAAGTTCGTACGTATGTCGCTCGGCGGCGTGCGTGACGAGGCTGAGATTCGCGGACATCGCCGCACTTACATCGGCGCGCTACCGGGGCAGATCATCCAGTCGATGAAGAAGGCCGGCACCAAGAACCCGGTCATCATGCTCGACGAGATCGACAAGATGGCCTCGGACTTCCGCGGCGACCCTGCCAGTGCCCTGCTCGAAGTGCTCGACCCTGAGCAGAACAACACCTTCCAGGACCACTACCTCGACGTCGAATACGACCTGTCCCAGGTTCTCTTCGTCGCGACGGCGAACGTCCTGCACACCATTCCCGGCCCGCTGCAGGACCGCATGGAGATCCTACGTCTCACCGGCTATACCGAGGTCGAGAAGCTCGAGATCGCCAAGCAGTACCTGGTGAAGAAGCAGCTCGAAGCCACCGGCCTCAACGGTGAGCAGATCAGCTTCACCGACGATGCCCTGCAGGAGATCATCCGCAACTACACGCGCGAAGCCGGCGTCCGCAACCTGGAACGTGAGATCGGCAATCTCTGCCGCAAGGTAGCGCGCAAGGTCGTCGAGAACTCCACTCATACCGTGGTCGTCACCCCGGAGGTCCTGAACGATCTGCTTGGCGTGGCCCGGTATCGTGACTCGCAGGTACAGGAGAAGTCCGAGGTCGGCCTCGTCACCGGGCTTGCCTGGACGGAGATGGGTGGCAGCATCCTGCAGACCGAAGTGCAGGTGCTCGACGGCAAGGGCAAGATGACTGCCACTGGCCAGCTTGGCGACGTGATGCAGGAGTCCGCACAGGCTGCGCTCACCTACATTCGCTCGCGCTCGCAGCATCTGGGCCTGCCACGCGACTTCTATCGCAGCATCGACATCCACGTCCACGTTCCCGAAGGCGCTATTCCGAAGGACGGCCCATCAGCAGGCATCACACTCGCTACAGCTCTCGCCAGCGCACTCACCAAGATCGCAGTACGTCGCGATATTGCCATGACCGGCGAGATCACGCTGCGCGGCAAGGTGTTGCCTATCGGAGGCCTGAAAGAGAAGCTGCTCGCGGCCCATCGCGCGGGCATCTTCGAAGCGATCCTTCCTGCCGACAACCGCAAAGACTTGGCAGACTTTCCCGAGCTCATCAAGAGCACGATGAAGCTGCACTGGGTAGAGCAGATGGACGAGGTGCTTGAGATCGCATTGACTTCCAAACTGCCGAAGCTCGCGGAGGAGTTGCCGGAAGCGCTTGCAGATGCAGTTCCCCTGATTCCGCCTTCGCACGAAGCCTCGGCTAATATCAGCACCCACCAGTAACCTTAGCTTTGGTAATTCGTTTCACAGCCCCGAAGGGGCGACCTATACCAGCCCAGGGCGTAGCCCTGGGTTACTGGCTAAACAAGAAAGAGGGCTGAAGGCCCGACCTATCTGTGGCACAACGATAGGTCGGGCCTTCAGCCCTTTACATTTCGTCTGACCCTAAATCCAGGGCTACGCCCTGGGCTGGTATAGACCGCCCCTTCGGGGCTATGAAGCCACCATCAGATAACAGCGACTGCCCTCGTTGCATCTACCTCTTAAATCGCTGTACTGGAGGCTGGACGTGGAAACTATCGTTGTTGTGATTCTCGCCCTCTTGTTGCTCGGTTCTTTCCCTGTTTATCCGTACTCCCGTAACTGGGGATATCGCGGCAGCGGAACCCTTGGCACCATCCTTCTGATCGTCATCATCCTCTGGCTGATGAAGTGGTTCTAACACTCCCGTAGTGCACTCCGGAGCTTCGCGAATAAGATGGAGGGGCGCGGTACGGAGCGCCCCTCCATCATGATCACTGCCCCTACGACCTCGACCAATCTCTACCTCAGCGATCTCGCACCCAACAGCACGCAGTCCGAGATACGCGCCATGACGGTCGCCTGCTCTGCGGTCGACGGCATCAACCTCGCGCAGGGCGTCTGTGATACCGACCCGCCGCACCCAGTCGTCGAAGCCGCCATCGCTGCCATCCGCTCCGGCCATAACATCTACACGCGCCTCGACGGCATCGCTCCTCTGCGGGAGACCATCGCACAGAAGTTCGCCACCTTCAACGGCCTGTCCGTCGATCCGGACCGCGAAGTGCTCGTCACCAGCGGGGCCACCGGCGCACTGCATGCTGCCCTGCTCGCGTTGCTCAACCCTGGCGATGAGTGCCTGGTGCTGGAACCCTTCTACGGCTACCACGTCAGCACCCTGCGCTCACAGCGCGTCATCCCGGTCATCGTCCCGCTTGATGCCCCAGACTGGCGGCTCGACCTCGACCGCCTGCGGGCCGCGATCACACCACACACTCGCGCCATCATCCTCAACTCCCCGTCAAACCCCTCCGGCAAGGTCTTCACCCAATCAGAGCTCGAAGCTCTCGCCGAGTTCTGCATTGAGCACGACCTCTTCGTCTTCACCGATGAGATGTACGAGTACTTTCTCTACGACGGCGCACGGCACATCAGCCTTGCCACACTGCCCGGCATGGCGGAGCGCACCGTCACGATCTCCGGCTTCTCCAAGACCTTCTCGGTCACGGGATGGCGTCTCGGCTATCTTGCCGCCGATGCACGCTGGCTCCCGTCCATCGGCTACTTCCATGACCTCACCTACGTCTGTGCGCCTTCTCCCCTGCAACATGGCGCTGCGGCAGGCCTGCTGGCCTTGCCTGCTTCGTTCTACGAGGAGATGGCTGTTGAATACCAGGCCAAGCGCGACGCTATCTGCGCTGCCCTGACGCGCGCGGGCCTTACTCCTTCCATCCCCACAGGCGCGTACTACGTGCTCGCCGACGCAACTCGTATCCCAGGTGCGGATGCCAAACAGAAGGCCCGCAGGCTGCTCTCCGATACAGGTATTGCTGCTGTGGCGGGGTCGGCGTTCTTCGGTAGCAATGCGGATGGGACGAATCGTGGCGAAAACCTTTTGCGCTTCTGCTTTGCGAAAAAGGAAGAGGAACTGGAAGAGGCTTGCCGAAGGCTGGATAGCTATCGTTCGTAGCGAACGATGGCTACGCGAACATTGATCTGGTTAAAGCGCTTTTAGCTTTTGCTTTTCTGGTTGTCATTCCGAGCGCAGCGAGCGAACCTGCTTCCCGCTCGTGCCGCCACAAATGTTCTTGCCCCTCCGAATGCGGGGGGCCTTCGCCAAACCACCCCAACAAGCGCAAAGTACGCGCTCGCTGGGAACCCCGGTACGGCTCAGGATGACGACGAAAAACAAGCAACGGCAAAAACGAACAACGGCAAAGACAAAGGGCGACGAGAATCTCTCGTCGCCCTTCATCTTTCGCTAGATCTTACTTAGAGACTTCCACCCGCAATCGACGGGATCAACATCACTTCATCGCCATCTTCAAACTGGTGTGCATCTCCGCCGAGAAACCGAATGTCTTCATCGTTGATGTAGACATTGATAAACCGGCGCAACTTGCCGTTCTCATCCTTCACGTTCTGGGCCAGAGCGGGAAACTTGGTATCGAACTCCGCAATCAATGCGGGAAGATCCTTCGCCTCTGAATCAAACGCCTTCTGACCTTCCGTATGCCGCGCCAATGCCGTCGGCAACACTACCTTCACGCTCACTGTACTCCTCCTGCCAATACCAGTTCCTGGGCCGCACCCACAAGGGAGCCGTCGACCTCACGAATGTACTCATCGAACGCTGCAAGCTTCGGCTTGACCGCGCGCTCCACTTCAAAGCGGCCTTCCAGCGCATCGGTCGTCTTGAGACCGTTGCCCGTAATGCACACCACTGTCGTTTCGTCGCGAGAGATACGGCCATGCGAATACAGGCGCGCCGTAACAGCCGTCGTGACGCCGCCGGCAGTCTCGGTAAAGATGCCTTCCGTCTCGGCGAGTTCCTGAATGCCGGATACTATCTCGACATCCGAAACATCCTCGGCCCATCCGCCTGTCTCGCGAATCATCTTCGCCGCTGCAGGACCGTCCGCGGGATTGCCGATAGCCAGTGAACGCGCGATCGTGTTCGGACGCTGGGGCTCAATGTAATCCCAGCCCTCCTTCACCGCGTGCGAGATCGGTGAGCAACCTGTGGCCTGTGCGCCGAAGAACCGCACATCCTTGTGCTCCACCAGACCCAGGGCGATCAGTTCCTTGAATGCCTTGCGAATCTTGCGAATCAGCGAGCCACCAGCCATCGGCACAACGACGTTGTCCGGTAGACGCCAGCCAAGCTGCTCGGCGATCTCATAACCGACCGTCTTCGACCCCTCGGCGTAGTAAGGCCGCAGGTTTACGTTCACGAAGCCCCAGTTGTATTCATCCGCAATCTGCGTGCAGAGACGGTTCACGTGATCGTAGTTGCCGTCGATCCGCACCAGCCGTGCACCATACACTTGTGTGTTCAGAATCTTTGCTGCCTCGAGATCGGACGGGACGAGGATGCAGGCCCGCAGTCCCAGGCGCGCGGCCTGCGCAGCCACCGAGTTCGCCAGGTTGCCCGTCGACGAGCAGCCCACGGTCGTAAATCCAAACGCCTGAGCGTTGGCCAGCGCGACTGAAACCACGCGGTCCTTGAAGCTCAACGTCGGGAAGCACACAGCGTCGTTCTTTACGTAGAGATTGTCAGCGCCGATGCGCTTGCCCAGGTTCTTCGCGCGAACCAGAGGAGTGAAGCCTACCGGCAGGTCGGGCTGAAAGCCCTCGGGGATTGGCAGCAGCTCTTTGTAGCGCCAGATGTTCGCGGGTCCCGCAGCGATCGACTCGCGCGTAAAACGTCCGCGCACGGACTCCAGATCGTACTGGACTTCCAGGGGAGCAAGGCACTCGGAGCACGCCGAGAGAGGAACATTGCCATAACTCTTGCCGCACTCGTTGCAGCGCAGTTCATACTTCGTACAAGAAGACACCATCATCAGCTCCGATGGCCGAAGGGTTCTGGTCTTGTGAACGCCACTCTCAATTGTCTGGAAATTGGGTACGGAGAATCGTGGAATACAGGCTCAATAGACGGGTCTGCTTCCACCGAACCTCATGTGCCCTGTTTCCAGGAGAGAGTTGACACCGGTACTTTGTTCTGTCCGGTTGTCGTGGCGTCACAGGGCTCGTCCCTCAACCACTCTGCATGAAATTCGACCCGCCGAAGCGGATGGAATAGATATTTTGTATCACGTCGACAGAGCCATCGCAAGCTTTGGCGTGGATTTCTGCCAGGGAGGCCCCTTCCGTCCGAGCGATCTAGTAGCGCCAGGATTTTACGTCAGCCCCTGCTGGAGCCGACTGGATCATGTGATCGGCCATCAACGGCAGCACGCGCTGGGTCCAGTTCGCGCTGTTCTGCTGCATGGTGTATTCCGAAGGTCCGCCCGTATAGCAATGCGGCATACCGGGACCATACTGGAACGTCGCATCGGAGTGCGGGTTTGAGGTCGCCTCAAGCTGGTTCTGGAGCAGATGGACAGCATTGTTCAGAAAATAAGTATCGCCGTCGCCCACTGCAATATGCAGCTTGCCTTCCAGCTTCGGCCCCAGGGTGCTCCAGTCCCGCTTGAGGATCGCAGCCATATCGTAGTGATCGTGCCAGTACGCCACCACTTTTTTATCGATTACGCCCGTAATCGGGTCGAGAACCTGGGCAGGATAACCATCGGGCCCAGCGGGCGAGAAGACCGCCTGCCAGATGGCCCATTGCTCCGTCGAGCGGCCGTGAGTCCCGAGGACATTCTCAAAGGCAAACTCTCCCTCGGCGGTGGCAATGACGGTGCCATCCGGCTTGCGGTCTCCGGCAGTAGGAATCTGCGCAAAATCGCCGTCCAGATGGAAGGCGTTGGGGCTGTCGTAGAGATTGATGTTCTGATAGGCGTGAAAGTCGACCGGATCAGGGCACGCGGCATACGCGCCGTTGTAGTTATCGGGGTAGAGCACCTGCGTCGCAAGCGCCTCCCAGCCGCCGGTTGAGCCGCCATAGGTCGCGCGGGCCCAGCCCTGTCCGATGCCACGGTACATCTTCTCAACCGCCGGAATCAGCTCGTCATTAACGGCTGCGCCGTAAGGACCTACGTTCGCCGAATCGACGACGTAGGAGTCGTCATAGTAGGGGTTCGCGTTCTGCACATAGAGGATGATGACGCGCGGCAGGCGGCCCGAGGTCCAGTCCTGAAACAGGCGATATCCGGCATCCCCACCACGACGGCTACGGCTAGCTTCTGCACTGGGCCTGGTGGCCAGGAACGCAGGCCCGGAGCTGGCATGATAGTGGTCCTGATAGACCACCAGAGGGTATTTGGCGTCCGGATGCTCATCGAAGCCGTCGGGCAGCAGAATCCACGCCCCCAGATAGGTATCCCTCCCCCAGAACTTGCTCAGCTTCTCACTCTTGAACTTCATATACTTGAGCCACTTGGCGCCGGGGTCTTTGGCGGCCATCACGGCAGGGTCCTGATCCGTGCCTTCGATGGGAGGAATGACCTTGTCGAGCGTGATCTTGAGGTTCACAGGTGATTTCGCGTCGACATGGAGCTTTACCGGCGTGCTGTAAGGATTGCCCGGTTTGCGGTTCCACTTCTGGCCCTCTCCCTTATCGGGAGGAAGCCAGACGTTCTTGCCGGTTTCAAGATGGAACTGCTCGTAGACGTTGAAGACCGCCTGAACGTTGTAGTCTCCCGGCGGAAGCTCCGTCAGAGAGTGCAGAGGATAGCCAAAGGTCTTGGCATCGATCACGATCGGCTTGCCAGGAGCAACGCCCTCCACGTCCACGCCAAAACCCTGCTCGGACTGGTAGTTCTCCGACAGCTCCATGCGCGGCTCGGTGCGGTCGTTTTTGGAGATGACCAGAATAAGGCGGCCATGAAGCGGAGCCGTGCCTGGAACGCTGACTTCGATGCGCTGAGCGAGCATCTTCGCCCCGGTAACAGCAAGAGCACAGCAGACAAACGCAGTGGAGAGGAGAGGCTTCCGCATAAGATCCTTCAGGCAGGAGATAGTGTCGAGACGGACAGAATAGCAGTCCACCTCTACGACTCACTATCACCTGCGTGGCAGGTAATCCCACGCATTCGTAAATGCCATACCGTGGGATATCCCGGCTGTACTCTCGGCGTCCATGAGATCCTGTCTGGCCCGGCCACAGGCCAACGCACGGTACGATAGAACTTATGAGCTATACACGGCACGTCGTCGCGCACCTGCGGAAAGACCTCCGCATCGAGTGGCGCGCGAAGGATTCGATCAACGGCATGCTGTTCTTTTCGCTGCTGGTGGTCGTCGTGTTCTCGCTGGCCTTCGACCCGACGTCCTACCCGACCGTTGCCCGCCAAATCAGCGGGGGCCTGCTGTGGGTCGGCCTGCTCTTCGCCGCGATGACCGCGCTCAACCAGTCCTGGTCCCGCGAGCTGCGGAATCACGTCCTCGATGCCCACCGGCTCGCTCCGTCGTCGGCCTCAACGCTCTTCCTCGGCAAGGCGCTGGCGAACTTTCTCTTCGTCAGCGGGGTCGAAATCGTGCTCGCGCCGGTCTTCGCGATCTTCTACAACCTGCACCCGCTTGGGCAGGTCTGGTACCTGCTGTTGATCCTGCCCCTGGGCACCTGGGCGCTGGTGTGCAACGGAACCTTCTTCGCCGCGCTCAGCCTGCGCACCCGCAATCGGGAGCTGCTGCTCCCCCTGGTGCTCCTGCCGATCTCCGCTCCGGCCCTGCTGGCGATGATCCAGGCCACCACCGCCGTGCTGACGGGCGACTCCGAACCCGGCCTCTGGCTGCGCGGACTCGTCGGCTACGACCTGATCTTCACCACACTTTGCATACTGTTATTCGACCTCGTGCTGCGCGAGGATTGAGGCCCTCAAGATAAACTGGAGGCATTGTGCAGACACGCAGTATCCCGAAACCCCTTATCTGGCTATGGCTCATAGCGACCTTTGCCGTTTTGGCAGAGGGCTATCGTCAAGCCATCTTCATCTCGCCCGCGGAAGCCACGATGGGCGACATCTTTCGCATCTTCTTCTACCACGTCCCCAATGCCTCCCTGGCGCTGGTTCCTCCCTATATCAACCTTCTGGGGTCCTTCGGCTACCTCTTCTGGCGGAATACAAATCCGGAACGTGCTCAAGCTTCAGACGCGCTCGCTATCGCCGCAGCCGAGGTAACCCTCGTGCTCACCAGCATTGGTCTCGTGACCGGCATGCTCTGGGCGCGGCCGATCTGGGGCATCTGGTGGACGTGGGACGAACGCCTGACCACCTATCTGCTGCTCTGGCTGCTCTATGTGAGCTACGTGCTGCTGCGCCGCCTGTCGTCCTCCGGCCAGACCCACACCCTGGCCGCCGTGCTCTCGATCTTCGCCGCGGTAGACGTGCCCATTACCTTCATGTCCATTCGCTGGTGGCGCACCCAGCATCCCGGCCCGGTGCTGACTGGCGGTCAGGTGGATAAGAGCATGCTTCCGGCTATCTTCTGGAACATTGCCGGTTGGGGTATGTGGTCTGCCGCTGTGCTCTGCTTCCGTTACGCGCTCGAACGCCGCCGGCAGAAGTTGGACGCTGTAAAGTCACAAGAATTTCTCGCCGAGGGAGACGCCCGTGGATATTGAAAGCTTTACCAGGGTTCATCCCATCGCCTACGTTCATATCGCCTACGCTGTCGTGTGGGGTCTTCACTTCGGATATGCCCTTTGGATCGCCGTACAGTGGCGAAAGACACCCAAGGTATAAAAAAGCAACGGAGCCAGGCAGAGTGCCCAACCCCGTTGTTCCGAGGAGTCATGCGTGGGCCCCGGCTTGGCTTGCTAGCCGCCGGGCTGTTTCCCTGAACACGCTATTTTTGAAAATGTTGCACCGGCAGTAAAAAGTTTTAAGCGGGCAAAGCCTCACACCTCAACCTCCGGTTGCAGCCACCTCTCCACACCCATACACTTCCAGACAGTGCCCATTGCCTCCAGACGCTATATGAAGCTCGCCACAGCCGCGCTCCCGCTGCTGATGGCGGGGCTTACGAGTTGCCACGGCAACGCCTTCCCCGATCATCAAGCCGGATACCACGAGTTCGCCTACGTTGCCGATGGCGACGCCGACACGGTTGCCGTGCTGGACCTCGTGTATCTGCGTCAGGATCGCATGCTGCAGGTGGGCCATCGCCCCACGGGCCTCGCCGTCAACCCCGTCCGCAACGAGGTGTATGCCGTCAACACCGGCAGCGACTCGGTCAGCGTGATCGACACCGAAAATAATCGTGTCGCCGCCACCATCGGCGTGCATCATACGCCGTATTTCATCGATGTTGCCCCTGACGGCAAACGTGCCTATGTCGCGAACTCGGCGTCGAATACCGTGAGCGTGATCGATCTGGACAAGCGCCGCGAGATTGCCGTCGCAGCGGCCGGAGAGGGCCCCGGCATGGCCCGCGTGGCTCCGGACAACCGCACCCTGGTCGTCAGCAATCGGATTGCGGGCAGCGTCTCCGTCTATTCCATTACGGACTCCGACAGACATCCCCTGGAGTTCCGGGAGGCCTTCTCCGGCTGCCCCGGAGCGACAGACATTGCCATTTCAGCGAACTCCACTTCGGAGCCGAAGTCGGGAGCCAAGGCGTTCGTCGCCTGCTCCGGCGGCCACCAGATCATGGACATCTGGCTCGCCGCCTCTGCTGATTCATGGCGCGGTCAGCAGGACCATTCGCTGCAGCACGATCAGATGCTGGCCCTGCTCGACGTCGGCAAGACTCCGACACACCTCGCGCTGAAGCCCGACAGCGGCGAAGTCTTCTCGACCAACTTCGACTCCGACAGCATCTCCGAGATCTCTACCTGGACCAATGAGGTAAGCGGCACCTATGTCATCGGCGCCAAGCCTTCGCGCGCCATCGTCAGCCAGGACAACACGAGCTTGTGGGTCACGAACTTTGGTGCGGACTCCACCAGCCTGTACAGCATCGATGACGGTCGGCTTATCACCGGCATCCGTACCGGCTCGCGCCCCGATGCCATCGCCTTCTCCGCGGATGAACACCTGCTGCTGGTCGCCGACTCAGGCGCCAGCGATGTTGCGGTCATTCGTACCCAGAGCAAGAGCGGCTTTCCGCAACTCTTTACGATATTGCCCGCGGGCAAGCATCCGAACGACATCGTCGTGAAGGCGTTTCAGTCGAAGTGAAGCAATCAGCTGGCGCGCTGTTCGGCGATCTCGTCAGCGCGCGTCTCGCGCAGGGCCTGCCGTGTAGCCGAGACATAGGCCCCTGCCAGTAGCAACAGGCCTGAGATAAAGGCCCACATGATCAGGCTGACCGACACCTCAAACGGCCCATAGACCGAGCGAAAGTCGAGGTGCGGCAGCGCGAGAACGTAGAGATACTTCGCACCCTCCCACAGGAGACCGACGATGATCGCCGTCGGCAGAACGGCCCGTGCAGGAATCTTGCGGTTCGGCAGCACCCAATAGATCAGGAAAAACAGGCCGATGCTGGCGATCATTGCGCACAGCTTCATGAAGATATGTGCGATGAAGTTGAAAACAACTCCATCGGTGTGCCCGAAGAAGATCCAGCCCATCACGGTGCGCTGTCCTGCGCTAAGCGCGACCGACGACATCGCCAGAGCAGCAACCCCTACAGCCAGGCCGATCGATACCACCTGGTTCTGCAAGTAAGAGCGGTTCTTGCGAACGCCCCAGACGCTGTTCAGAGCAACCTCCAGCGGGAGGAACACGCCGGTTGCCGTAATGAAGAGCATCACCACCGAAACGAGTTTGGTCTTGGTATGCGCATACGCCAGCACACGCATATTCCGCATGACGAAGTCCTGGTTGTTGGGCAGAAAGTGGGTCATCATCTCCCCGACGACGTCGAACATCTTCGCCGAGTGAAAGACCTTCTGCGACAACGTAAGCATGAGCACGATGAAGGGAAACAGGGAGAGAATCACCTGCGCCGCGACACTGAAGGCATAGGTATGCACCTCGGTCTTGGTCATGTAGAGGCCGAGCGCCTTTACCTGTTCCCAGGTCCCGCCTGCATGCACGGGACGTGCAGGTGCCGCGACGAGGTTCGTCGCAATGTTCTCGTCCCCGGCCTCGCGAACCGTTGCCGGGGCGACGCTGCGCGGCGCTATGGAACTCTCAGGGGACATGCTCATAGTTTACTTGGATGGCTGTATGGGCATGGAACGACATGCCGTTGTTTGTTTTTCGCCGTTGTCTGCTTTCGCCGTTGCTTGTTTTTCGTCGTCATCCTGAGCCGTAGGCGAAGGACCCCCGCATTCGTGCCATCACGAGCGCTAAATGAGCCACCACAAATGTTTGATGTTGCGCTTTTCGTTCGTGGCAGCACAGACGCAAAGCGCACTACAAGCATTAGTGGTGATGCGCTTTGTATCTGTGGCGATACTTAATGCGGGGGTCCTTCGCCTACGGCTCAGGATGACGACGAAAAACAAACAACGGCAAGGACAAGCACCGCACCCACGCTATCGTCTGCTCTATGAAAGCCGGCGAATCGCCCACGCCGCAGCCTCCGCCAGCACAGCATCATCCCCTGCGGCCCAGCTCTCAAGCTGCGGCAAGAACTCGTGTTCGCCGCTATTCCCCATCGCAATCGCCACGTTGCGCAGAATACGCTTGCGCCGCGTGCGTTCGAGTGGCGACCCACGAAACCAGCGATTGAATGTCGGACCATCCATCCCGGCCAGCCACTCGAGCGCGGGGTTCACCAACTCGCGCCGTGCAGGCAACGCAGGAGAAGCCGCCACCGGCGCGCGCCGGTTCCACGGGCACACATCCTGGCAGATATCGCACCCAAAGACCTGCCGTCCCATCAGTGGGAGCAGGTCTTCTGCAAGGCTTCCCTTCTTTTCGATGGTCAGGTAGGCGATGCAGCGCGAGGCGTCCATCTGCCTCGGAGCAACCAGGGCGTCGGTAGGGCAGGCATCGATGCAGCGCGTGCAGGAGCCGCAACGATCGGCTGCGGGCACAGCCCAAGCGTCCGCCGCGAGCTCCAGCGATGTAACGATCACGCCCAGCAACAGCCACGACCCCTGTTGCTGGTTGATCACGCAGGTATTCTTGCCAATCCATCCGACACCTGCACGCTCGGCATAGCCGCGCTCCAGGATCGGGCCGGTATCGACATAGCAGCGCGTCTCGCAACTCTCTCCGAATCGCTGCTTCAGCTCGGCCTCTACAGCGCGAAGCTTCGGTAGTAAGACCTCGTGATAGTCGCTACCTTTAGGCTCTTGGCCGCTGCCAGCCTGCTCAAGGCCACTCCACGCATAGCGCGCGATCCACCCAGCGATGGCAGGAGCGGGATCGATCGATCGTGGCTCCTCCGCGTTGTAGTTCACGGCACAGACGATCACCGATTGCGCCCAGGGCATGGCGCGGCGCAGATCTCCGCGCAGCAACTCCCCGGCTTCATTCGCCCGCTTCAGGTACTCCATCTCGCCTGCGCGACCGGCCGCAATCCACTCCGTGAAGCGACGATCGTTCATATCCGCTTCCGGGCTGCTCTCCGCAGGCACTGCGGCAATCCCCGCGAGATCGAAGCCCGCAGCCAAAGCGCGTGCTTGAATCCAGTCCCGGTCTACGCGCATCAGCATATTGTTATTTTCGCCGACCAATGCCAATAAGGTAGTCTTAAGTTCTAGCTCCAACCTGCCCGTGCCTATTTTGTTACTCATCATTCCCGTGCTGTCCACTCTCACGGGAGGCCTTCTGGCCATTCGCTTTCGGCGGTCGCTGGCCCTGCTCATCGCGCTCGGCGCGGGGTTGCTGCTCGGCGCGGCCTTTCTCGACCTGTTGCCCGAAGCCATCCTGCTGGGCGAACCGACCGGATTCACCCCCACAAACGTTCTTGGCGTGGCCCTGATCTCCTTCCTGTTGTGCCTCGCTCTCGGGAACGGGCTGGATGCCCTGGCAGCGCGCTGGGAGTCCACCGCCTTCTCCCGCCGCACCATCGGCAGGATTGGCGGCACCATGCTGATCTTTCACAGCTTCCGCGATGGCATGGCCATCGGGCTCGCCTATGCCGCGTCGCACGAGGCCGGATACGCCGTCGCCGCAGGCATCGCGGCACACGACCTGGGCGACGGCATGAACACGGTCCTGCTGACCAGCGGCGGAGAACATGCCCAACCAGCGGACTATGCGTTCCTCATCGCCGACTCTATCGCTCCGCTGCTCGGCGGCCTGGCGACCGTCTGGTGGACGTTCTCCACGAAGAGCTCGGTGATCCTGCTCGCGATTGCCGCCGGGTTCTTCATCCAACTGGCAACCAGCGACTTCCTCCCCGAAGCCCGCCGTCGCGAAGGCCCACGCACAGCCATCATGGCCGCGGTATTTCTCGGTTCAGCCGGAATCTATGTCGCAAACCTGCTGATTGGGCATCTTCACTAGCGGGAGCCATCCAACGGCTATCCGAACTTGTGTTTGAACCGTGCAAAGAGCTTCCTGTGGCAAGCCCCGGAAGGGCACGGTTTCACAGGCTGCGGAAAAAGGGTGTTACCGCTGCGTGTTTGTTCCTGTAATGAAGGAAGAGGGTTTTTCAGCCTTTGCTTTTGTGGG
>NZ_JACHIO010000034.1 GCF_014203225.1 Granulicella mallensis
GACTGGCAAATAGCTCTAAGGACTCCGCTGAAGCCGATCAGCCGCGCGACTTCCCGACACAGCACGGCTGTTGTGGCGGACACCGCCGGCCAGAAGAGGCCCCTGCGGGCTGACTTCGCGATATCCCAACCCAAACGTTATGAGAGCTAACCCGAATCCCGCGACAGGCGCGGTACTGATAAGGAACGAACGATGTTCGCCATTACAGGAATTACAGGACAAGTCGGAGGGGCGGCAGCACGTACGCTGCTGGCTGATGGCCATCAGGTACGCGCTGTGGTGAGGCAAGCTGAGAAGGGGAGGCCTTGGACAGAGCGCGGCTGCGAGTTGGCCATCGCGGACTTGAATGACAAGGCATCCCTGACCTCCGCGTTCAGGGATATGCAGGGCGTGTTCGTCCTGATTCCGCCGGATTTCGACCAAGACGCCGGCTTCGCAAGTCTAAAGGCGATGGTTGCGACCATACGACTGGCCTTAGAGGAAGCCAAGCCCGCACGGGTGGTAGTTCTCACGGCGATCGGGGCACAGGTGACGAGGCCAAACCTTCTCACTGGGATGAACAACCTTGAAAGGATGCTCGGGGACATTGCAAGCCCGATCTCCTTTGTTCGAGCGGCATGGTTCATGGAAAACGTTGCGCGAGATCTCGGTCCAGCGCGCAACGCTGGTATGGTTCCCACACTCTTCCAGCCTCTCGACAAACGATTCCCGATGGTATCGACGGAGGACGTGGGAATAACCGTAGCGCAGTTGCTCTCGATGCTCGATCCTCTTCCTAAGTTCGTAGAGTTGGAGGGCCCAGGACGTATTAGCCCAGACGACATAGCGTCCGTTCTCGGGGACCTGTTGGGTAGAAAGGTGAACATGCAGGCCGTGCCGCGCGACGTCTGGGAAGACGTGTTCCTGGCCCAAGGCATGAAGAACCCGCTACCTCTAATACAGATGTTCGACGGATTCAACGAGGGTTGGCTCGAATTCCAGACATCTGGAGGGGACGTGAGGAAGGGTAAGACCACCTTGCGCGAAGCGCTTGGGGCGCTCGTCCGGGCGGACCGCCCCGGGTTCTAAGGAGAGGAGGCCCCACAGCACGGCGGGGCCTCCTCTTCCCCGCTTTCAATGACAATTGAAAATGAGCGTATTGCACTTCGGAGCCACCGGAAACGGCGGCAATTGGGCACTCAAGGAATTGGCCCGGAGATGGCATCGGGCGAGCGTTGCTACAGCCTGAATTCCGTGTCTCCTCTCTACTTCTCCACCCAAAGTGAATCCAGTCCATTGAAACTCGGTAATGTGCGATGAACTGGGGCAAAATCCGAATTCAGGTGCAGCCCCGGAAACCTCTCAATGATGAGAGAGAGGGCGATCTGTGTTTCCGCTCTCGCAAGAGGCGCTCCGAGACAAAAATGGGTGCCTCCACCAAAGGAGTAGTGACGCTTGTCGCTCCGCGAGATATCAAACTTCTCTGGGTCGGTGTGTATTAGCGGGTCGTGATTGGCCGCGAGCAAAGACGCAGTGATGGTCAGTCCAGCCGCCATTGGGCATCCGCCTATCTGCGTCGATGTAGCGGTGATGCGATTCCGCTCTACAACTGGGGGATCATAACGTAGCACCTCTTCAACGGCGTCTCGGACGAGTTCCGGCTGCCTGCGCAACTTTGCCAGTTCCATTGGGTGCTGCAATAGCGCAAGCAAGCCGTTCCCTATCAGGTCCGTTGTAGTGACGTTGCCAGCGACGAGCAGAAGTCGACAGCACGTTAGGATCTCTGCCTCGCTCAACTTATCGCCGTCTTCCTCGGCTTCGATCAAGACGCTGACGAGATCGTCACCGCGGTATTGTCTGCGCTCTGCGATCGCAGCAGCGAAGTAGCTATTGAGCGCATCCTTAGCTCGCAACAGCGTCGTCTGCTGCTCGGCTGTGCGCGAGGCATTGAAGAGCTGGACCATACCGTCTGACCATTCATTGAAGTCAGCCTGATCGGCCTCCCGTATGCCCAACATCTCCGCAATCACGATTGTGGGAAGCGGCTTCGCATAGCTCTCCACGACATCGAACCGAGTCTCGCCAGCGACCTTGTCCAAGAGGCGATTGGCAATCATGGCGATCCGCGGTCGCATGGCTTCAATTGCCTGTTGATTGAAGGCTTTCGACACGAGTGCTCGTAGGCGTTTATGGTCGGGGTCGTCTAGAAGTAGCATCGAGCGCTCGAATTTCTCCCCTACCTGTAGTCGCGAGAACGATCCAGGCCTGGACTTTTCCGGGTCGACGCTCATCTCGCGGTCGAACAAGATCGACGCGACGTCCCCGGCCCTGGTAACCACCACGCGATCGAACTCTCGGTCTTGATGCACGGGATCCGTTGACCTCAGATGGTCCAGGTACTTGTGTGGATTCTCGCGAAATATCGGGTCCAGGGCCGTCAGAGCCCTTCCGGTCGGTGTCGTCATCTTCTGATTGTTGATGTTCGTATCTCCTCTATGTTCCCTGAGGTCGCAACATCGCGCTCCAGGTTCTGCGGTAGGAACACGAATGCCTAGCGGATATTCCCCGGCCACCGTGTTCGGGGCCGTCATCTACTCGCCAGTGGCTTTGCAATCACCCCGTCCCAGAGGCAATGGGGTAGAAGCGAACACTTTCCCTAGATCGAACCGGCGCTTCAAGAAGAGCAGCGGTGTCGTAAGCCAGATAGCCAGGTGTAACGATCTGTCCTTGGATGGACGAACGAATCTTGTCCCAGGCACCTAGCTTAGGAATCTTGTTCACGGATACATTCCTTCTTCATCCAAAACCTCGCGTCTGTTGATAAGACTTGCCGAGCACGGCTCCCTTTCGAACTCCACCCAGTAGTCCCAATACACCTCAGAGCGCGATCTATTCTTTCGACCCATAGTTTTTGAGTCGGACGCCTTCGACGCCGCGCGTATATCGAGAAACCGCGGGGCGCGCCTGCTTGACTGGGAGCAAGTCCTAGTCAAGGACAAAAAGGGTTCTATCACGCCTCGATTCTCGGAATAGATTTGGCGCCTCAGTGTTATGACCGGAAGCCGCTCTCGATTCACGGCTAACTTTCGATCGCAGAGCCTTGATGCTCACACGCATTGTCAAGGAACCCTCTGTCTCAACGATCTATTGGCACAGCAGGCTTTGCCTAGCACGACCGGCACTGCAGTCTTCGCCGCGCACGACAACGACATTCATGGAGACTTTCCTGATGATTCCATTCCTCGGTCCTGAGTTCGTAGCGTGGCTAACGGGGCCTATCCCGGAGCCGTGCAAAGAACAAGCGCGCCCCACGCCTACAACTCAACAACCCCTTGGCCAAAGAGCCCCGTCGACCAGTGTTTGCATACGTATCCTATGTTTTCTTCAGCTTCTCCCTACTCCAAGGTCGCCCGTCGATTCCAAGCACTTGAATCATTGACGAGAAAAGTGTGCAAGACACAGTGCGCCTGGGTCGAACCGCCTATTCCTCGCCAAGCAACTTGGTGTAACCGCTTGGTCAATGCGGGCGGGGATAAGCCAATCCAGGGGAGCCAATCCAACAGAGCTAAACAATTTTGTCCATAAGAATCTTCAGGAGAATCATGTCCCGCATCGCCCGATATCTGCTGTGTGCTTTTGCCTTGATCGCATCAACCTTATCCGTCGCTGCCCAGCGCCCGCAGGCCGACCGCGTCGCCGCTCAGCCTGACCTCCGTGTCACTACACGCCTCAAAGGCCACGTCCCTACTTGGGCCCTCAGCTCCAATGACGCCGGTGCCGTGCCTAACGACACCAACCTCCGTCTCGTCTTCGTGCTTAGTCGCTCTCCAGAGCGTCAGGCCGCTTTCGCCCAACTTCTTGTCGACCAGCAGAACCCTGGGTCGCCTAACTACCACAGCTGGCGCACGCCCCAGCAGATCGGCAGCCTTTACGGCCCTACGCAGCATGACCTCGACACCCTGATGTCCTGGCTTGCATCCGAAGGCTTCGCCGGAGCAGAAATCAGTTCCAGCCACGTATTCGTTAGCGTCGAAGCTCCGGTTCACACCGTTGCCAACGCCCTCGACACAACATTCCACTATTTCAACACCCCTGCCATAGGTGGCGCACCCGCCGCAAAGCCGCGCGTAGCCGCGACATCCGATCCCGCCATCCCTACGTCGCTCGCCGCAATCGTAAGCTCCATCGCGGGCCTCGCCGATGCAGCCGACGAGCCGATGAGCCATGTCTCGCCCGACAGCGTCCCCTTCTCGCGCGCTGCCTCCAATCCCGTACCGCTCTATAACGACAGCAATGGGGCTCACTCCCTCAGCCCAAGCGATTTCCGCACCATCTACGATATCAATCCCGTCCTCCAATCCGGCATTGACGGAACCGGCCAGAAGATCGCCATTGTCGGGCGCTCCCAGGTTCTCGCATCCGATATCTCGATCTTCGAGAGCCAGACGGGTCTCCCTAACAAAGCGCCGAACGTCATCATCCCCCCCAGCGGTGTCAATCCCGGCATGACGAAGGATCAGGCTGAGGCCACGCTGGACGTCACTCGCGCAATCGGCACAGCGCCTGGGACTCAGGTTGACCTCGTGATAACAGCGGCTGACGCCGGCGACATTTTCCTCGATGCCCAATACGAAGTTGAGACGCTCCGCGATCCCATCATGAACATTAGCTTCGGCAACTGCGAGACCAGCGAGGGCGCGGTTGGCGTCGACAGGTGGGACACCCTCTTCGCTCAGGCAGCAGGAGAGGGCATCTCCGTCTTCGTCTCCTCCGGAGACTCCGGGGCTCAAGCCTGCGGAACCTCCCAGAAACGCAGTATCAATTACATCTGTGCCAGCAGCTACGCTACTTGCGTCGGCGGCACAGAGTTCGCTGACTTCGCCACCCCCTCTGCCTTCTGGTCAACTACTACCGACTCCGCCAAAGGATCGGTCCTTTCCTATATTCCAGAGGGAGCTTGGAACGAGCCCACCGTCACGAGCGGAGGCACCACCAGCTTCCAGGCCGAGGGCACGGGAGGGGGCGTCAGTGCCATCATTGCCAAGCCTGACTGGCAAACCGGGATCGGGATCCCAGCCGACGGCTTCCGGGACGTCCCCGACGTCAGCTTCTCCTCCTCGCGACACGATGGATACCTCATATGCCTCGCTTCCGCAGGAACTACCTGTACCACGTTCTCGCATAGTTGGGGAACTTCCGCCGCCGCCCCCGGCATGGCAGGTATCACCGCCCTCATGAACCAGAAGCTTGGCACCTCTCAGGGCAATCTCAACCCTCTCCTCTATCGCCTCGCCGCATCATCGAACTCCCCCTTCCATGACGCTACCCCCGCCACGAGTGGCGTTGCCTGCGACATCGACACACCCAGCATGTGCAACAACAGCACCCCTGGCCCGACCTCTCTTGCAGGCGGCGTCGCCGGATTCGCGCTCACCACGGGCTATGACCAAGCCACCGGACTCGGCTCTCTCGACGTCGGCGATTTCCTCCGAGCAGCCGTCAGCGTCGTCAGCCTAAGTGTTAGCGCCGCCTCTAGCAGCCTCACACTTACCGCTGGTGCTTCCACTGGTAGAACGGACGCTATCACCGTCAGCTCAGCCTTCTATAACGGCAATGCCACCATTGGCTGCAACGTGAGGTACAACGGCCCCGGAACCCCCACCTTTATCCCTACCTGCGCGTTGAATCCACCCACGGTTGCGCTTTCCTCCAATGGCTCGGCCACCAGCACACTTACCATCTCGACCACCGCGCGCCAAACCGCATCCGCGGCCATGGTGGCAACCGCCCATCCCTCGCAGCCGAGCCTGCCGGCATACGGGAGGCGGAACGTGGCCAGCTTGGCTCTAGGCTCGGTCTTCCTGCTCGGCTTGCTCCCCATCCGCCGTATGCGCTCCTTACGCTCCTGGCGTGTCCTTCCATCGGGCCTCCTGCTCTGCGTCGCCCTCGGCACTCTCACTGCCTGCGGACTTGGCAGAATCGTGACCGACCCCAATCCGCCGACGGCCAGTCCCTCCAGCATCGCGCTCTCCGCCGCTTCCAATAGCTTGTCCGCCGGAGCTACCGACACCTTCACGGCAGTCGTCACCGATGGCGTATCCAACAAGGCCAACATCCCCACCGGCACCGTCAACTTCTACACGGCTGGAGTCCCCGCTCCCATTGGCAGCGCCTCTCTCGTCGCAGGCAAGGCTACCTCATCCGCCATCGCCTTCCCAATCGCAGGGACTTACACCATCACTGCGATTTACCAGGGCGACGACAACTTCTCCGCCTCAACCTCACAGAACCTTCCCCTGACAGTCACTCCCAACGGAACAACTGTCGGCTCGTATACCGTCACCATCACGGCCACCGGCGCCGCCGGCCTTACCGCCTCTACCGCCGTCTCCCTAACCGTCCAGTGAAAAATAGCCCATAAGATGGCCATTTGGCCAACTTATGGGCTATTTCTGCTTAACCAGAACATTACCACTCGCCCAGAATCCAAGCGCAACAAATTATTGTCTCGATTCATAGAAATCGCTGCAGTTGAGTTTGGTATCTCGCGGTACCTTGAGAACTCTGTCGAAACCGCTAGGGTTCGGTAGTCGGACGGGAAGTCGTGTCCCCATTGTGAGATGCAGTGGGCTTCATCGATGGTGATCAGGCCATGCTTACACTTGGCGAGCATCTCCGGAAAGACAGGGACGGGCAAGCGCTCGAGAGCAATGAACAGGAAGTCGAGCTCGTCGGAGAGGTAGTCGCGATAGCACAAAGGGCACGACCACTCGCGAGCTAGTTGCGTAACTACAGCAACCTATATGTCGGGTATCTAACCTCCATATGTATTTCGGACAATGTAGTGCTCGAGATTCATGACCCTTGTTGATAATAAATGTTTTAAATGTGTGGTTTGGTGCTAGGTTTGGCCTGTCCCATAGAAACATTAAGGAGTACCTACCATGAAAGCTAGGTTTTCAGTTTGCCGTCCTATGCTTGTTACGGGCTTGATGGCTGTCGTTTGCTCGATCTCATCCACTGCTTTTGCTCAACTCAATTCTTCCAGCGCCAGCGTCGCCATTAATGCAACTCTGGGCGAGTCACTGACTGTTTCGGCCACACCTGCAGCATTGACTTTCACGCTGGCACCCGGAACAAGGGCTACAGCCTCTTCACCGGTTGTAATTACAACCGCGTGGACTCTCAGCCCCAGCCGTTCCTCTGTCGTTCTTGGAGGTTACTTTACATCGTCCGGTAGCGCTTTGTCCGACGGGGGCACGCCAGCAAATACCATCCCTTCGGCGGATATCTTTGGGCAGGTCACAACGGGCACTCCCACGGCCTATACTGCCTTCACTCAGGCCGGACCCGCGGGGCCAGTTGATACAGGACTGATTCTGTTCTCGCAGGCGCTCAATGGCACCAACCGTACTTCCAGCCGCACCGACAGTCTCAACCTGCAGATAGACCTGACTAGCATCCCGACGTTGCCATCGGGCTCTTATACAGGTGTCCTTACGCTGCAAGCACAAGCAATTTAGTATGTTGAAATTTTTCGTCCAGGAAGAGTGCAATCGAGTGCGCTATGAATCATAAAATTATATTTTTTGTACGCAGGGTAGCTTGTATCGCACTCTTGCTGGGGCCCCCCATCTTAGCCCAGACCATTCAGCCGCTAATTGTTGAATATAACGGAAAGGCTGGGGGGAAATTTCAGGTAACCAACGACACACTGATGCCAATGGCTATAGTTATGGAGCCCAAGAGTTTCAGCCTTGATAACAAAGGTTGGGCGACTTACCGCAAGCTAGATCCCGGTATCCATCTGGATCTCTCTACGATGAGTTTTCGGCTAGAGCCGAAGCAAAGCTATTACATCTTCTATAAAGCTCACGCCGATATACTGCCGGCCTGGTTCACCATTTATGCCGTCTTCTCGCCCGTTCGCAAGGACGAAGGTCTGCAGGTACGGATTATGCTTCCGCATACGGTCTATCTTTACCAGAAACAACCGATCGACAGAAAATCAATTGAGATCAAGAATGTAGTCTATCGCCCCGATAAGAAGCTTATCGCTTGCGACCTTGAGAACATTAGTCAATCCTTGATCAGGGTCCAGCAGGTGCGCGCGGACGGCGGAAAAGTGCCCATAGTTGCCGGTGGATTCCCGCTACTGCCTGGCAGCCCACGCCATCTCGAAATTCCCTGGGAAGATGCAACTCCTCCCAGCGATTTACTGGTGCACTTTCCGCACTTTGACATGAAAGAACTGATTAGCGCTCAGAGCCAGTGATGCAGGGCCTCTGCAAGGGGGGCTTATGGTTCCGCCTGGCTTGTCGTCTCGGATTATCGGTGCTCGCAGCTTCCTGCTGTCAGCATTTGCTTTCTGCTCAGACTTTTGAATTGAGTGGGGGGACGTCCACGCTGTATCAGGCGGGCGGCGGTAGCATCACAGTGCGTGCTCCAAGCTATGATTTCACATTGGGAGCAGGCACAATAGACGGACACATCTTCGAAGGCGCGCAGCTTATTAAGGCAACAACGCATGCGAAATACATCCTTGGAGATGACCACATCAACTTCTACCTTCCTACCGACATCTTTGATTCAAGTCATTTTCTATTTGCTCGTGGGGTTGGCATGAGCACCACTCGGCAACAAACTGACATCCTGGCTTTCGTGGGTGCCACGGCTACGGAATACAGTAGCCCTCTTTTCGACGGCGCAAAAACCAATGAACCAGCGGGTATTCTGTTTTTGAAAAAAACGATTAACTCCCGGTGGCAGTTGTTTTCCGACACCATCATCTCAAAAGAGCAGACTCAGATTGAGTCCCTCCAGTGGGAACCCCTTCCGAAACTCGACTTGGCTGTGACTGCTGGTGTGGGTGCAAATCAACCCTATGGGGCCGCCAGCGTGAACCTTTCTCGGACCTGGATCGACTTGCAGGCCGCATACATGGGCGCGGGCCAACAATTCCATCGGGTTGACCTGGTCTCTCCTTTGTTTGCGGAGCCAGATCGCGAGAACATATTGGTCACCGTCCGACCTTCATCGTTCCTAACGCTGAGTGGTGCTCATCAGAACTACCTTGTGCCCCAATTTCCAAGCACGACCAACGTGCGTAGTTCGGTGGATCAAGGATCGGCTGGTCTCCGAGTGTCTGGCACCCTCCTGAACGGTGCGATCTACCACTCGAGCTATTTGGATGCCTCAAACCATGCCGTTTCGTTCTCAGCAACGCGGGCATTCACTGAGAGATTTCACGTCATGGCCAATTATCTTGCCAGTCGTCCGAAAGACTCCGCTCCGACTAACAGCCTTATCTCTACCTTTACAGAAGCATTTACTGCGCGCCTGAGCGTGAATGAGAACCTGACGATATCGGGGGGGCACACTGGAATCAATTTTGGCGGTCAATTGCTTTCGAACTTTGCGACGATCAATGCCGATTATCAAACTATCTATGTACCCGCTCAAAATAGCGCACCGTTCGAACAGGCTCTTATACTCGATATAAAGCTGAACCTTTTTGGACGGCTCAAGCTGCATGGTTCATCGTTTGTCGATGCAACCGGAAATCTTCGCCATACTGTGGATGCGAGTACAATTGTGGTGCGCGGCCAAAGTGCAGGCGCATCGTCCCAATATGAATCAATGGGCGATGCCATCATGCAAGGATGCGTTGTCGACTCGTTTGGACGTCAGATTGAGGGTGCAGCTCTTCTTGTTGACGAGAAGTTGATTTATACCAATGAAGATGGCTGTTTTCTCGTGCGGGAGCATAAACCCAGGACACATAAACTTCAGGTTGTCCCCGCCGAATTTCTTGCTTCCGGTAACTGGTCTGTTGTGTCCGCGCCACCAATCATCATCAGCAGCCTTGAGCGGAACAGAATTGAGACGCCGGTTGTAGTGGTTATGCTGAGAGCCAAAGCTGTTGTGCTGACTTCAGGTGCAACTGTGGGTGTGCAGCCACTCAACTGATCTGTATGTTCGCCGGCACCCCCCGAATGGAGCCCGTGGTTATGCGATTGAATTGGCCAATATGTAGTAAGACGATATTCGCGTGGATTATGCTTGGCTATCCCATCGCAGCCTTAGGTCAGGCGGTGAAGGTCACTCAAAGAGGAGCTGCCCCAAACATTGGCGCCAACAGCCTTACTGTGAGTGCCACCCCTGCCACGGTAAACATAGACCTTACTGCAAAAAAAGAGTCCAGCGGCAGCAACCCTATAAACATTACCACTACCTACAGCAACCTAACTCTGTCCGGCAATCTTAGCCTGTACGCCTTTTTTATAAGTGCTAATGCGGCGCTTATTGGAACTCTTAGTCCCTCTGCTATCCCAAGCTCCTCTGTGTTTGGACAGATGACCACGGGTGTGCCGACGAGCTATATGGCCTTCACACAGACCAGCCCCGTCGGTGGTGCAGGTGCAAGTCTCAAACTGCTTTCTCAGCATGTTTTAGCCGGGGCAGGAACCAGCCGTACAGATGTGTTGAATCTGAGGATCGACCTGACCAACCTTCCTCAACTTCCGGCAGACACCTATACCGGTACGCTCATTCTCCAGGCACAGGCACCTTAATTGATCATGTGAGACGGGATGCCGGGACGAAGACCGAGGTGAGCAGATGATGTCCTTAATCCTGGGGTGCCTATAATGGGACGACACTTCAGTCCTGTCGGGGGCTTCATTGAGCACTGTCAAGTTCAAAAATTCACTTTTAGAGAATTTAGACATCGAGATCATCAAGCGCTTACGTCTGCGTTCGATCACGTTTGAACTAGGGCATGAGATTGAGTTTCCTGCCAATCCGATAGACAACCTATTCTTTCTTGAAGAAGGAATGGCATCCATGACCACAACCTTTCAAGATGGATCTCAGGTAGAGGTGGGCATGTTTGGTTACGAAGGCGTTATTGGTGTTTCTGCCCTGATGGGAACAAAGCGAAGTCTTAACCGCGTGTACACACAAATTGCGGGCCATGGCTATTCTTGCCCAATCGAAGTAGCTAGAAGAGAGTTCAGTCTGGGAGGATCCTTTCAATCACACGCGCTCCGTTATGTTCAGACGCAACTTGTTCAAACGGCTCAATCGACTGGCTGTAATGCAAAGCACGACGCAGAGCAGCGGCTTGCCCGATGGCTGCTTCTCTGCGCAGACCGAGTCCATAGTGTCACTTATAAGCTGTCGCAGGACTTTCTCTCTCATATGCTCGGGAGTTCGCGTCCCACGGTTTCGATAACGGCTGGCATTCTCAAAGAAAAGGGGCTTATCGAGTACAGCCGTGGAACGATACACATTCTCGACGTCGCGGGGCTCGAAAAAATATCCTGCGAGTGTTACCACATCATCAAGGATCATCTCGATGACTGCGCTCAGTTCGATAGCGGCATTACTCGTTAGCCGAGTCTTTAGTCGGCCGATCTTCCTGTCGTACGATGGGAGCTTCGTAGCCCGAGTCGCCAGAGTGCTTTACGACTTATTTCCGGCGAGCGGCGGCCGACGCGCGATCTGATCGGCAAGAAAAGTAAGTTGTACATGGGTGGGTAGCCAGAATGTGCGACAGACCATGCAAGAACTGGAACCGGAGTCTCTAGTCGCGGCTATCCGTCTGGAAACTAGGAGACGGCCGGAGGTGTAAAAAATCGCACGCAAGGAAAGCAGGAAAGGGTGGAACGAGGCTCGGGCGGAGGTCATCGGCGCATATCAAAAGGAAGCGACTCTCGCCTTCCTTCGCAATGATGGCGTTCGCCCACTCGCTACTCCGGCTTCATGCCTCGGCATATGCGCGTCAGTTTAGTACCTGATTCCGGTATGCCCTAGGACTAAGGGAGCAGAATATGCGAAAGGTCCTAGAGAAGTGTTGCTGCGTCTTAAAACCGCAGGCTAGGGACACGTCCATCATTCGGACCCAAGGCGCGCGCAGCATCTCTTTTGCGCGATCTATTCGTAGCCCCAATAAGAAGCGATGTGGTGTCTGGCCCGTGCTACGAAGAAACATCTGCCCGAAATATGGTGGACTCAGTTTCGCTTCCTCAGCGAGTTCTGCCAACGACAATTCGCGATCGAGGTGCGCCCTCATATAGTCGACTACTCTGCGTAATTGCGCTGGAGCGAGCCCTCCGCTTGGAACAGGCTGGAAGTTCCTCGAGGTTCCCCTTGTGCGGATCAGGAGGGCGGCCAAAGCTTGGGTGACGGATTCGGTGAATAGTCTGTCAGCTTGAAAAATTCCTTGTTCTTCTTCGGACAGCATCCGGACAAGTTGACCTACCCTGGGGTCTTCCAGCCGTTCTGTCGCGTCAAGGCTTATGTCCCCATGCGCGTATTCGCCGGCTGCATGAACGAGAGCTTGGTCAGGGATGGTGACCATGAGCAGTCGCCCGGGGGTACTGCCCATAACCCATTTTTCAGTGTGTCGTGGGCAAAGAACGATCTCCCCTGCCGAGTAGTCGTATGTAGTGAGACTCGAAAGGCGTGTTCCGTATCTCAAACTCACAGGCTCGAGGATCTGGACGAGCACCTGCGAAGAGTGGAACTTCCGTTCGGGCTCCCGCGAGGGTTCAATCTTGAACCTCAAGACATCCGCTCGAATAGAAGTTGATGACAACCCTGCTCCTTGTAATCCGTTATTGTTCTTGACAGACTCCTAGCGGTCGCGAGCCTCGGGCCTCTGGCCGCACCGTTGGAGCTCATGCCATGCGAATGATTTCGCTGACGGCGAACACATATTCCTCACCCGTGAGGAGGGTCAACCCGGTGAGCGTTCCACGCGTGATCGTAGGCGCAGCTATCCCCTCCTCAATCAGAGAGCCAACGGCCTTCATGACATAGTTTTTGGACATCCCCTCGTTTTCCGAATGGGGTGCGTCGTTCGCTCCAATCATCGCTTCCTCGATTCTGCTGTTCACGTTGTGCCACGGGACGTGAGGTTGATATGGTGATGGGCCAAAGAGAGCGACTGGCCTCTTTGAGAGGCATCAACCCATGGGCCGCAGGTCAACGTCTCTGTCCACGCTGTGACGTGTCTAAGGGGGCTTGGATCATCGTTCCTATAGACCGTTAGATTTTCATTGCCAAGCTCACGGCAAGATCGCTGTCCCTTCGCTCACGCACTATCGACTCTATCGAGGAATCCCTCATCGCGGCACTCTGGATCTTGCTCTTGAATTCGTCATTCTCCACGAGCGACTCACTAAGCGTGCCTTCCGATTCGGCAGTGAAGAGCGCAGACCAACTGTCTGAATGCGTCGCGCCGTCATCAATCCCGAAAGGAGAGAATCCATGACAGAAGCTTTCGGAAGACAATTTGTTCCCTCTCATAGACGACCTCGCCTGGAACCGTCAAGACCACCTCTGTGCCGTGATCCAGCACGGAGATGATGTTGAGCTCAGACCCGATTGCAGTGGAGCGTTCCCGCATCCCCTGCAAACCGAAGTGCCCCGGCCGGCCACCCCGCAGAGTGTCCTCGGCCATACCATGGCCGTTGTCGGCGACGCGCAGTGTGAGGTTTCGCCCAAAGGCTAGTTCAATGGAGATGCGATCCGCGGCCGAGTGGTAGTAGGCGTTGCGAACAGCCTCGCAGCCGATATGAGTTATTTGCTCACAGATGCCGTGATGCATCTTCCTTGCCGAACCGTGGACTGCAAAGTCAACTCCACGAGTCTCGTTCGCGCTGAACTCGTCCAGCGCGCGTTTCAAAGCGAGAACAAGGCTGTCCTCCTCATCGGGAGCACGTAGTGTGACCAATACAGCCCGGCCTTCTTTAGTGGCTTGGTCGAGCCAGACTGCGAGTTTGTTTAGGCATTCCAAGAGCCTAGAGGAGTCTTTGGATTGGTCGAGTGCAGTCTCGACGAGTATCTTGCTGCCCTGAATCGTCTGCAGCAGCGTGTCGTGCAGGTCGCGCGCAATTTTTGTCCTCTCGTCAAGCCGGGCCTCGTAGCGGAGTCGCAGTACGCGCGAAATTCCACGGAGCCTCATTCTGTGTGCGGCCCAGAGAACAGCACACAGTGCAAGGAGGCACAGAAGTCTAAACCATGCTGTTTGGTACCATGCGGCCATGATGGCGATCTCGACTCGAGCCCCATCGTTATTCCATATTCCGTCGTCATTGGAGGCGGCAACATGGAACGAATAGGTCCCAGGCGGCAGCTTTGAATAGAACGCCTGACGACGTTGCCCTGCGTCGTGCCACTGATATTCGTAACCCTCAAGTCGATAGCGGAATCGGACTCGTTGTGGAACTGTGTAGCTGAATGCTGTGTATTCGACTTGCAGGTCACTTGCGCTGGGCAGAACGACAGTGCCATTCGTAGGACAATTCCTTGCGCCCGAGACGACATCTCGAATGAGCACCTTGGGTATGACCGGATTCTTTGGAATGTCTCTCGGGTCAAGCTCATACACTCGGTGGACAGTCGAGAAGAATAGACGTCCGTCGGACGTTCCTGCGACGGTGGGAAGGGGGCGGATATCCTCCGGCGCGCCTACGAACCCGTCGAGGAAGTCGAAGTCCCTATGCGCTACGCCACGACCGTTTGACTTCGATGCTTCAAGTTCAGTGCCATCGACTTCCACGACGCCGTTTACCGTGTTCAACCACAGCCTCCCGTCGGAGGTCTCCAGGATCCCTGATATGTTCGCGGGCGACCGACCGGAAAACCGTATGGCCTTGAAGCGCCCTCCGACGAATGCCTCGAGTCCCCGATCTCCGCCGATCCAGAGATGGTCGTGGTATGCGGCGATGGCTGTCACGTTACCGACTTCAACACCCTCTTGCTCGGTGAACGTCGCGAAGCGAGTTCCATCGAATGCTGCAACTCGATTGTTCGTATACCCAAACCACACCGCGCCACTCTCATCGCGCGTTTCCACGATCGCAGTGGGCTTGTGGAATTGATCCGGGCCCATCTTCTGCCATCCGCCATTAGAGTACCTTTGCACCCCATTGCCAATGAAAGACACCCAGACGTCCCCTGTCTTGCCAGTAGCGATTGCCTGTATATTGTGCATCGAACTAAGACTCTGCGGCAGCCTGACCCTGTGAACGCCGGTGGGCGTCTCCTGTGCGAGCAGGGAGGTACCCCCAAGCCAGACTGAGCCCAGTGGATCGCGATAGATGCTCTGAATGTGATCCACCGGATTGGCCAGTGGCCTGACGACGTCCCCATCCAAATGCATCAAGTTTCCGGCACCCACGAGGAGCGTTCCGTCCGAGTCTCTTGACACGGCGATCTCCTGCGTTCCCTTGGGCAGCGGCAGAGGCACAAATGCCTGCAACCGAAAATAGTCCAGTCCGTCATCCGTGGCGATGAAAACCCCACCCTCCTGATCCTGGAAGATGCTCCTTACGGTATCGCTCGTGAGCCCGTCGGCCCCCTTGAAGGTGGTGACGCGTGACAGTGCGCCAAGCTTGGAAGTCTCCCTCCGCGAATGCGCCCAGATCAAGCCGTGCTTTAGAGTTCCCAACCACAAACCGCCGTCGCGGGTCTCCAAGACATCAGTGAATTGCCCATGTATCCACGAATCGGCAAGCGGCATCGCCCCGGAGGGCTCCATCGGACCAAGTTCCATGCCCTGCGGTCCAAGGCGAGAGACCCACATTCTTCCGTCCGCGCTCTGTCCCAATTCCTCGTCTGTACCCGGTTTCCGCTGAACGAGTCGAAATTCGTGCCCACCCGCGGATAGGTAGAAAATACCCTCTGGGCTTATAGCCCAGAGTCTTCCTGCGCGATCGCTGTATATCGCGCTTGGCTGCTTCGACCCTAAATTCCAACTCCTTTCGACGCGCCGCCATTTATCCCCTTCAAGCCGGTATAGGCCGCCGTTAGTTGCCGCCCATACTCGTTCATCCGCGTCGACCGCAAAATATAGTGCTGATGCTTCGGAAAGCCCTTCCGCTTGCCCGTAGTTCCTGCATCGCTGATCTTTGATAAAACTTACGCCACCGAAGCGGTAGCCGATCCAAAGCCCTCCATGCGCGTCGGCCTTCAGGCTCATCACTTGATCTGAAACAAGAGCACTCCCGTCGCTCGGCCTGAAGCGCTGGAACGTCATGCCATCGAACTGGTATAGGCCACTCTCCGCGGCGATCCACAAAATCCCATCGGAGGTCTGTGCCAATTGGACGATTCCGCTTGGAACCCCTTCGCGAGCTGTCCAAGCGGTGTGATAGAGATCACGGGGGCTGGAGGGCTCGCGCTGGCCATATGCGCTCGCCGCCAGCCAACACAGAAGTGCAAGGACTTGGCCGATACCGGAACGCATCACAGGAGCTGCACCAGAGTGAGCACGAGAATTGGCGTCTCCATATCTAAACTTTGCCCGTGGGCTTTGGTCGTACCCACACTGGGGTGCGGGGTGCATGGGCCTTCGAACGGTCGCGTGCGGCGGGTCACAATGCTGTCGCGGCGATGGGAATCTCAAGAAGGGACGGTCCCTCCCTGTCTCCCGCCGCAATCATGTACGCAGTGATATCGTCCGGTTCCGTCAGCCGGACCGCGTCTACGCCCATGGAACGCGCAAGCGCGCAGAAGTCGATCGACGGCTGGTTGATTTCCATGCCGACGAATCTCCCCGACTGCGCGTTGTAGCCGGGCCGAGAGCGCATGAAATTCTTGAGGATGTTGTATTCGCTGTTGTTGAAGACCACAAAGGTTATAGGAAGACTTTCGTGCGCTGCGCTCCATAGCGCCTGCGGAGAATACATGGCAGCTCCGTCCCCCAGAAGGCAGACGACCCGCTGGTGCCGCTCGAGACCCAGGCTGACGCCGACAGCAGCCGGCATTCCCCAGCCGAGGCCGGCGCCACGGAAGTAGTAATACTCCCCAGGCTTTCGGACTGGATACAACTGTCGGACGTACTTGTTAGTCGCCAGGCACTCGTCCACGATGACAGTGCCGGGAGGCACTCCACGGAGCACGGCATCGGCGGCAACAAGCGGGTACAGAGGGCGGCTCGGCGCCAGGCGTTCGCACTCATCCTTCAGGTCCTGCTCCCAAGACGCTCTCCAGTCGCGTGCGATCGCAAGCCTGGAGTCCCGACTCGGGGCAAGGGCCCTCTCTTGCGAAAGCGCATCGCCCACCGCCGCCAGCAAGGAAAGCGGATCGCCGTAAAGGCCGAGTTCAACCGCATGGCATCGACCCAGGCTGTGTCGATCGACCGCAATCTGCAATAGCTGCGTTTTTGGGGACAAAGGCAGCTCGTCGGAATAGGTATACGACATGAACGCGCGGTCGCCGATGAGCAGGATACGGTCGTACCCCCCTAAGACTTTTCTCATCTCTCCCGTATTCGGGGGAAGGGTAAATCGCCACAGGGGGTGATCCGTTGGAAACGGCACATTCGAATGGAAGGGGGACCCATAAACCGGCGCGCCCAGCAGTTCCGCGACTCGGACGGCGGCCTCGGTCGCACCGTAACGGCCGACCTCATCGCCTACAACCAGGCAGAGGTTGCCGGCAGATTCGACGAGAAGCCGGACGAGTTGGCTGATATCCCCGCTCTCCGCCTGCACGATGGTGGATCTAGGGGGAATCGACACCGTGCCGATCTCATCGATAATATTCATCGGTAAAGATACGAACACAGGACCGCGGGGCTCGGTATTCGCATCACGGAAGGCCCGTCGCAAAATGATCGGGAGTTCCTGCAGCGAACGGACCTCGTGGGCCCATTTGACCGTTGCGCGTGCGAGGCCCACCAGGTCCCCGGATAGCAGCGGGTCATATGCCAGATGACGGATGTCCTGCTGTCCGGCTGTCACGACCATGGGAACATTGGTGGCAAAGGCGTTGGTCAGATTCCCCATTCCATTTCCCAAGCCGGCCGTCGTATGCAGGTTGACGAACGATGGCCGTCCGGTAGCCTGCGCATAGCCGTCCGCCATTCCCACCACTGCGGCCTCCTGTAGCCCCAGGATGAAGTGAAAATCATCATCGCCGGCTAGCGCGTCTATAAGAGCCAACTCCGTCGTTCCCGGATTGCCGAAGACGTGGGTGACGCCTTCATCCCGCAGAATCTCGAGAAGGCACTCGCGCCCGCTCGCCACTTTATTTTCCCTAGTTTCGTAAGCAATGTTCAACCGATTGTCTCCGTGACTCGCTCATCGTCATGCTGCTCTCGAACGATGTATCGATGGTATGGGGAATGGGGAGGCGCATACAGGCTAAAAACACTCCGCTTCAGAACAAATATGCAGTAAAATTCCGTGTTATAGCAGATATATGATTTCTTTCTCTACAAATGAGGGTGTTGCGTAATGTTATCGATACTTGATGAGATAGATGTCAGGATCCTGGACATCCTCCAAGAGGAGGGTCGGATCAGTGTCCTTGATCTAGCCGAAAAAGTTGGCCTCTCGCCAACCCCTTGCGGCCGACGGCTCCGGGCACTGGAAGATAAGGGCTACATTGAAAAATACGTAGCCTTGCTGCAGCCCAGGATGTTGGGCATCGTCTTCGACGTGTTCTTGAAAGTGCGGCTTAAAAGCTCGGACAAAGCCGCCATCCACGATTTTCTTGACGCTGTGCGCGGGATTCGCGAGATCCAACGGGCCTATTTCATCACCGGGGATTACGACTATTTGATCCACGTGCGCACAGAAAGCGCGGAGACATTCAAGAATTTTCTCCTCGAGCGTATCCTCACGCTTGGCGTAGCTCACACGCAGAGCTACATCGTGCTTGAGGAGGTCAAGAACACGACCGCACTTCCCATCTCGAGCCCAGGCCACGCCTGAGCAGCAGCACTTGTTCGCACCAAGTTGCGGGGGGCCCGTATTGGCACAGCACCGATGGCAGGTGACATCACATCGAAGGGTCTTCACCGAGAAGTCGTTGTCCTGAGTCTGGTCCGAGCCTTCGATCTGACGAAACTTTCCGTGGCTTAGCGGGGCCACGGTGCTCTTCAAATAGATCAGGATTGACGCTTGCTCTCGAAACTCCAGTCTCATCGTTCGATGTTGAGAAAGAGGAAGCCTTTTGCTGTTTCCGGACGTTGGCGAGGGATCGCGAAACCCGCAATGCGAGCCGACTGTCCATCCGCAAGACGTTTCAACCCTGCTCACGGGGTGACACCCATTTTTGTCATGCAGCCACGGTGGTAACTCATCAGGTGTGGGCCTACGGTCACACCTGCGCCACGATAGTCTGCGGCCAGACGTTCTTCGGTTGTCATCGGGAAGAGAGGCATGGACTTCCATCGTTCCTTCTCCCCAGGCAGGTCTTTGAACAACGACCCCGAAGGTCGCCCGCATGCTCTACCTGCCATAGGACATCCCGGCGGTGGATATTCTCGCGGAGGGAATTCAGCGCGCCGATCTGTGTCTGCATGGAAAGTTCCTGCCTGCGCGGTTCGGGCATCAGTGTAGCTTTACCCTGGGAACGCGCGGCCATCAGGCGAGTACGTCGCTGCTCCATCCAGCAAGCCGACGGCCCAACTCCAACGTCGAGCTGATGAGCAAATCGAAATCTGAGCGAATCGTCCTGTGATTTGTGTTGGCTACACGAATTGCGAACCTGCCGTCGATGCGCGCATTCGACGGCACTGCGACTCCAGATTCCTGAAGCCGGACCAGAAGCTCCGAATTGAGCTCATCAAGTTCCCTATCGCTGAATCCGTCTTGAACGAAGCGAAAACACACCACGTTCATGACAACAGGAGCGAGCAACTCCAGGTCCGGTTCGGCTTCCACGCGTGAAGCAAGATAGAAAGAATCGTCGATATTCTGCTCGATTGCCTGTCCCAATTTCTCAACCCCATAGACAGAGAGATTCATCCAGACGCGCAATGCCCGGAAGCTTCGGGAAAGCTGAATCCCTTTTGAAGCGAATTCGGTAGGCTTCACCGCAATACCGCCGCTGAAGTTCTCCAGATATGAGGGAGCAAAGGAGAATGCCTTTTCGTGAGCTTTCCCGTCGCGAATCAGCACGGCTCCAGTCTCGAACTGCATGTAGCCCCATTTATGGAGATCGAACGCAACCGAGTCAGCCCGTTCCAGACCGTTGACAAGATACCGATATCGAGGCGAAAGTTTGGCTAGGGCTCCGAATGCCCCATCAACGTGGAACCACAATCCTTCGGCCTGAGCGAGATCCGCCAATGCGATGAGATCGTCAGTAGCTCCTGTGCTGACAGTACCGGCAGTTCCAACAATGCAGATCGGGCGCATGCCGCGATTCCTGTCTATCTGGATCATGCGCGCGAGCTCGCCAACTTCGATTCGGTCATGGTCATCGACTGGTACTTTGCGGAAGCCATCGGACCCGAGGCCGAGAAGATCACAGCAACGCTCCGCCCACCCGTGCGTGGCTTCGGACCCGTAGATCACGAGAGGATCTCCCGTTCCTGACCCGAGCCCTTCTTTGCGGATATCGGTGCCGGCTAGGCTGTTGCGAGCTGCTGTTATACCCAGGAGATTCGCGACCGTGCCGCCACTGACCAATAGGCCGCTGGTGCCTTTGGGGAAATCTAGCATCTCGCCAAGCCAGTGAATGACCTGCCGCTCAACGAGGGTCGCCCCTTGGTCATAGCCGGAGACATGGCAGTTCATCGTAGACCCGATGAGGTCGGCGAGCACGCCGACGTGAGTTCCTGTTCCCATCACCCAGCCCCAGAAGCGCGGATGGATGTTGCCGGTCGGGTAGGGGAGGATATGCTCCTTGACGTCTCGGTACACCTCTGTCAGCGAGGAACCTTTCTTGGGTAGTGGAGTTTGGAGGAAGTCGCGGGACGCAGCCGAGGGACTCTGCCAGGTCGGACGCTCGCGAACGTCTTTCAGGTATTCGACCATATCGTCGAGAATCTGGTGTCCTAGAGTACGAAACTCTTCCCAGTCCTCTGGATCTAGTGAAACATTTTGCGATGCTTCCGATTCGTTCACGGCGACTTCCTCCTGCACCTTGCATTCCAGCGAATAGATTTCTAAATTTCTAAATAAACCTGATAGTTCTTTCAGCGATGCCAATAGGCCATCGTCGCCTTGGATCGAGGGCGGCGGTGGCCGTTGTATGGTGGCCACGATGTTCTATGCGAAATACGCGTTGAGCATTGGAACATCGGAGATGAGGCTTTCCAGGCGTTCTATCTTGTTCTCCCGCAGAATGAAGATCGTCGTGAGATGCTCGTCAAGGATTTTCCCGCCGTGGTTTCCGGTGTTGTGCAAGAGCAGTCCCACATCTTTGTAGCCGATGATGATGTGCTCCACCTTGACGGTCACTCCATAGGAGTTGAGAATTTCGGCTCGCTTGAATATTCCATCGACGCCACGTGCTTGGCCGGACATCAAGCTGGTTCCTGGCAGATTCCAAACGACGTCATCCGTGAGCAGGGATTGCAACAACTTTCGATTCTGGGTCTTTACTGCCACTGCAAAGCTCATAGCGAGCTCCATTTTTTCTTCGTCAGTCATACGACCTCCTCCAAATACGGTTTTGTATCTTCTTCCGGAGACTCTCGCTATTGAGAGAGCTAGATTGCGCATTGTCTTCGACCAGTCAATACGGCGTTTCCGCAGAGGCCTAGCCGAGTTCTCAATGCCTATGGCAACGCGATTTTTGACAGCCGTCGCGAGGCTTTAGATTGCCGATGACTTGTTCATCGCGAATTCCCCTCTATCTCATCCCCCGACCTTAGCGAGATCCTTCGACGATCGCACCCCGTTTCTTGCTTTCAAATTAAAAAGGATGGGATTGCGATTGAAGCCACTGATTCCAGAATCTATGAAGCTGGATAAGGCAATTGCAATTACAGCCCGTTGCTCTATGGAATAGGAGTTACGGTTCTCCTCTGGTCGGCCCGCGCGCTGCCGTCCATGAGCGGAACTAGGGACAACGGTGTGACACAACCAGCGCCCGAGATCAATGCTCTTGGAGAGCACGACTTCAGATGAACCTTGCCTGATACGATCGCAGGCCAAGCAACGCTCAGGGCCCCGATGAGTTTCGGCGTCATCTGATCCAATCTCGGGCGGATATCGGCGCGCAAGTCAACTGGATGGTCAAACTTCCCACGCTCCTCGGAGTCCCATTGGGCGAACAGCATGTATTGGATCTCCTTACCCGCCTCAACCTGCAGTCGGAAAAAGTGGACCACCCAGTCCGGGGAGAGGTTGGCCTGAGCTGCTCGCAAGCGAATGTCATCCAGCAGTTGCTGTTCTCGAGCCGGGTCTTCGATTGGCGCACCAGTGTTCCATTTGGTTTGCGCAACCTGAGTCATAAGAGTGAGGCGAGCGGCCATCAACGCCTGAACAGTGGCCAAGGCCTCCGCCTGTGTGCGATCGATGTTCTCCGCCTTTCCTGCGCTCAGCGCACATGCGGATGGAAGCAGATGTTGGCCGTCAACGGGGGTGGCGGCGGTGGGGAGGATAAGCGCCAATGATGCAGAGCCTGTAAGGATCATTTTCGAGAGCGTACGAACCAGGGGAACTCCTTCTGATATCTGCCATAGGTGAAAGCTGGCGCCTCTGGCGGGCCAGGTTTTGGTGAACCGTTGAGATTGCGATCGCACCTCTGCAGCCTGCGTCCCGCCGTGTTGACTTGAGCTTGCGTTGGCGGCTCTCCGTGCATGCATCGCAATTACATGGCAAGTCCGATGGCTCTATTCTCCTCGGGCGAGGCCAGCCATATGCCATATTTAGCTGCAGCGGCAAAGACGCCCTGCATCGTTTCCATCGTCGGCGCAATCATCACCTCTCCCTCGGCGATCGGCTGCGCCAAGGCCTCGAAGAACGAGAAGAGCTCACCGCCCGTGACACTGATCACGTCCGCAGGCGTGGTGCCTGCTGCTCGCAAGGCGTGCTTCGAGCCGCCTGGGATTGAGACTGCTTCACCCTCAGCAATAGTTTTCCAGGCACTACCGTTCAGGCCCTCCACATAGATCGATACCTGTCCCGATATGATGAAGAAAATTTCAACGTCGCGATGGCTATGGAGCGGAATCTCGCAACCCTCTGGAAGCTCGCCCCTTATCAGGGCGATCTTGTTCGCTCCCTCCTGAGGCTTTACTAGGAATTGCTGAAGCACGCCCAAAACTTGGTAAATCTGTTCCCGAGATGCGGCCACTACCTGACCTTCCCTGCTTTTGTATTCCGACAACCAAGCCTCCTTTTGTGTTCATACAACTGTCACAAGAATGCAGGCACAGGCGTTGTCAATTTTGCCTAAAATAGCTAATTTTTGCCTTTTCCCCAGCATCATTGTGCCCGCAGCCGAAATCAAATGGCTGAATACTCCGCAACAGCTACATCTCGAAATACCCGCTGCCCGGCCGGAGAGAGCTTTTTACAATTTCGCCATCGCGTTTCTTCGAGCTCCCGCCTGCCTACCTGGCACCCTACTCATCGAGCGAATGAAATAACCGCACCTCCTACAACTTGCCCTCTGCGGGGCATCATGTGCGAGACAGCGTCCGATGAGGAGCATCGCTCTTGAGCACGAACCAAAATTATCCGGATACGAGTTGGGCGTTCGCGTATGGCGTACTTAGCGAGCTTGATGGATCGCTCGAATATCTGCTTTCCAGGGGAAACCCCAATTCCATGGTCCCGCACTTCGACGCGCACCGCGGCGGCTCGCGGCCGTACATATTGTTCGTCTGGGCAGACTAATGTGAGTAGCTTCCACGTCTCAGGCAATAGCACCAGCTTCCAATTTGGCTAAGTATGGCTCCCGAGGTCTCATCGCTCAATGCCTCCATCTCTCCTGGGTTCGAATTGCTGTGGCGATACTGCCGCCCCCCGGGGCTTGAACTTGATCCTGTAACTGAGACGCGCCGCGCCGGATGGAGGAGCGGGATGGTATCTGCACCCGATGATCACTAGGTGATAGTTCCAGCGCACACGAGGCCTAGAATCGTCTACTGTATGTGCGCTGGCAAAAAACTATGGCTCGACTTATACGTCGAGCTGAGTGGGCTTATGCTAAATTCCTTGTTTTCAAATTTCACCATCACACATATTGATTTCAGTCTCGTGTCAGTGGGAAGTTGAAAGCAAGGCAGCTCTAACATGCCCCGGAAAATAATCGCGCGATTCGATAAATTCCAAGTGGATAGGTAACTTTCCGTGACACTCCTACCGCTCCCGTTATAGAGAATAGGGAGATGGCCTCACAGAGCAACAAGCAACATTCAGAGGTGTTCGGCCCCCAATACATCGACAGACTATATGGCTATGCGATGATGCTTACGAGAAATCGAGCAGAGGCGGAAGACCTCGTTCAAGAAACCTATCTGCGCGCCTTCAAGGCGATTGATCGCTTGCGTGAGGATAGCAACCTGAAGAGCTGGCTCTTTACCATTCTGCGCAATGTATGGCTCAATCAACTACGCCATGGAAGAGCTTGCCCCCCGATGGTCGACATGGAGGGGAACGGCAGCACAATGGACGCGATCCCGGGACAGGCACGCGACTCCTACCAAATCCTCGCAGCCAATGAAGACGTTGAAAGTGTTCGCTCCGCGATTGGCTCACTATCAACAGAGTTGCGAGAGATTATCTTGCTTCGCGAATTTGAAGAGCTATCTTATAGAGAGATCTCGGCCGTCCTCGGATGCCCAGCGGGCACAGTGATGTCTCGCCTGTCTAGAGCGCGAGCCAGGCTTCGCATCCTACTCGGGAACACTTCGATGAAGCAGTCCATGCCGGAAAGAGGAACAAGGAATGATTGACTGCGGTGACCTCGGCATCACGATCCATCTGCTCCTCGACAATGAGCTAGTCGGCGGCGAACTGGAACAAGCGCGCGTGCATCTGGGAGCATGCAAATCTTGCCGGGTAAGGCTACAGGAGGAGGAGGCACTATCGAAGCAGTTGCGGCACGCTTTCGTCCCGCTTGTTGCGCCCAAATCGTTGCGAGATCGCATACTATCGCTCACCCAAGCCTCCACGGTCGGGGGTGTGCCGACCGGCGGAGATCTTCCTCGCGAGCATCCCTCGCAGCACGCCAGCCACAGGCATCGCCCCATCGGCCTCTCATCAGGCCGTATAGCGCTGGCAACCGCGACTCTCACGATGGTTGTCGGCGGTCTACTCGTTGTGACGAAGGCTTGCCGCGATAGCTCCACAGACCTCTGATCGCTTTCCAACGGTTAGCAAGGGTCTCTGGAGGAAGCCTGTTTCAATTCGGCGGAATGAACGCGACGGCATGACCGCAGCTTGGCCACATGGACAAAGCTGCGGTCATATTCGCGCTCTCGTCTCGGCCACCCGGTTTTAATCGCTTAGGCCTGCCACCAGGCCACAGCTACGGGGAAGGGCGTCCGCCACGCTTCTTTCTCCCTCTCGGCTAACGGCCACTCCAATGTAACGAGATACGGCATCGAGAATACCCAGTACCCTGCTTTGAAATTTTATCTGTGATCGATGGCAGAGCTGCAGTGGAAATGAAAGAACCCGGATCGGCGAAGATCGAGGATCGATTCGTAACGAATATCATGCAGAGTCGTTAGACTCTCTTCTTTGCGGCTTCATTGTGGGAATAATCGATAGGCCTCTGTGTTCCTGCTGTCATGGAAAACACGAAGAGAAGCATAGACACTGTAAAAAACCCTCCCACGATTGAGCCGGATTTCAAAGTGGAGACGCGCAAAGGGGGGATATGGTTCCTCATTCTGGAGGCCTATGCGAATATTCCCCCCTTGGGGATCAGAATGCTTTGAAGATGCACATGGCCACCCCAATCTCCCAGCTAGGACTGGGAAGGCGCTGGCTGTCTCGCATGGGGGCTCATGCCGCCAGCAACTCACGCAGGGCTGTTCGCGCTTGTGACAAGCGCGCCACAACGGTTCCCACGGGACAGCCCAGAACTGTAGCAATGGAGTGATAGGAGAGATCTTCGAATTCCCGAAGCAAGATGACCTCACAGTACGGAACGGGCAGGCTCCGGACCGCGATTCGCACCTGCTCATCCTCGATCCCGCTCGCAGACGCATGGTGCAAGCCTCCAGGATATCCAACAGCAGAGTGCGGCCCTCTTCTCCTGACGGGAGATTCATCACTCTTCGGATGGCTTCGCCCAACGTCATGAAGCCAGATATCGCGCAAGATTGCGAAGAGCCCTTTCTTGGCGTTGCCGCCTCCCCATGGATTGCCGATCAGCTGCAAGGCACGGGCATAGGTCTCTTGCACCAGGCCTTCGGCATCTTCAGGATTACAGGTTAGGAACAGCGCGTATCTGTACATTGCATCAACGCATTCGATGCAATGTGTTTCCGAGTCACTGGTTGTGTTGTATTTCGTTTGCATGGTCGGTGGTCCTTTTAAGAGACAAGCTCCCCACACATGGCCAGAGCATCTGCCATGCGCTCAGGTTGTGTCTTTCAAACGATGAATTCCGGTCAGTGTTTTATGCGGGTAGTCTCATATCTCCAGAAAACCCCGCCTTACCGCGATTGCCATTGCATGGGTGCGGTCATTCGCCTTGAGCTTCTTCACGAGATTGCTAATATGAAAATTTACGGTTGTCTCCGCAATGCCCAAAATATCTGCGACTTGCTTGTTCGCGTGCCCGTCCCGAATCAAGGCCAGGACTTCGAGCTCGCGAACTGTGAGATGCTCGCCGCCCAGGTGCATTGCTATTTTTGCCGCTACCTCTGGCGGGACGCAGCGTCCACCATCATGTACTGACCGGATGGCAGCGAGGATCTCCGCCTTCGGCATACTCTTGAGCATGTAAGCCGATGCGCCGGCACGCAGTGCCTTTCGTATCTCGACGTCACCTTCCGATGTGGTCAGCATGATGATGCGCGCGCTTTGGAACTCTCTGCGAATGGCCTTCAGCGCCGCAATGCCATCCAGACCAGGCATCCGAAAGTCCATAAGCGTGATATCAGGCCGATGGGTTCTGAATGCGGCTACCGCTTCACTTCCGGAGATAGCCTCCGCCACAAGGTGTAGATCTGGCTCTGAGGTGATCATCGAGTTTAGGCCCTCTCTGAAAATGGGGTGGTCCTCAACGCTCATTACTCGAATTCTCTTTGGGCCCTCCACAACTTGTCTCCATCGTTGTCACGCTTCTTGGCATGGCAATTACCCTGCTGGCTGGTTTCAGCATAGTAGTTTTTAGTGCTGGCGGCCTGTCATCCTAGAGAAATCTACAGGCATGAATTCGCAGTTGTTAGTAGCCCTACCGGATCCGCTGTCGGCACGGCTCAGATGCGTCTAGCAGCTCCGCAATGCGCGCGGAATATATTTTGTCCTGGTGTGTCCCATGGACTAGCTAGTCACGTAACAGGACCGACATGGTCTTTGCCGGATGTTGGTTTGTTGGAGAACAGGTAATAGGGCTTCTTTCATGACCTTCAGCGCCGACCCAACTTCGGCAGCTAGGATGTCCAGATAGAACAGGCCTCGAACGCCGTCCCGCCCTGGCAGCATGGACGCCCGTCTGGATCGCGGTGGAACATCCCGCTCCTGGGCGTCCAAATTCCACCCCAGAAGAATCTGCCGACCTGCCCTCCGCAGCTTCCTGGCGTTATAGAAGGAAGCTGCGGAGGCTCATCATTTGCATCGTTATCGCTGTGGATCGGGCAGGGTCAGCGTAAGTTGCGGATCACCCAGCAAGCCGAATTTGCTCTGGAAATACGGCACCACCGAGTTCGCCAGGACCTTCCGGATGTCATCCATCTGGCTACGCGCAACGGCGGTATTCACGTGGTAGCGGCGCGCGTAATCCGTCTGATCGTTCGCGATGTTCTTCTCCACATCGTGAGCGACGGAAAGATTCGCGTCACTACCCTTGTCCGCTCCGTAGCCCAACTCCGCCACATGCGCGCGGTTCTGCATAATGCCGGCCACGGCCTCGTTGATGATGACGCCGACACCATTTTCCAGATGACGGCGTGCGATATCGTCGCCCACCGTCTTTGATAGACCTGAGAACCCGAAGATCGCATGGCCGCTCTCGTGCGCAAAGGTGCCTATGTGCTTGACCAGCGTCTGGTCACTCACGACTCCCGTACCGCCCGTCAGCATCTTCTCGCTCAGGTGGACCTGGTGCCCATCCCAGAACGACGCCGAGTGGTCCTTGTCGCCGCGCAACATGACATAAGGAACCTTGTACGCCGCGACCGCCTCTGCCTCCGCCGTGCCCAGCCAGCTCATCTTCGCGAGGAACAGAAAAGCTGCCGTCTCGTCCGCGACGTCCTTCGCATTGCCCTGCGTGTTCGGATGCCCTACTATCGCCAGCATGTCTTTCTCGGAGAGTCGCGCAACAATCTGTGCGCGCACGACCGCCGGAACGCCAGGGTCCCGCAGCAGCGTGGCGTAGAATTTTCGCTGGGCCTCGTCCTTCACGTCGCCAGTCGCGTGGCCAAGGCGTAACAGAGTCTCTTCAAGCCCCGCACTCCCCGCGACCGGGATGCATCGAGCCAATCCCGCCTTCGTCATACCCTGTGCTTCCCCGCAGAGTTCCCGGTCGATCGGGCTCACCGCGAAAAAGCGGACAGCCTCGCGCACGACGGGGTCCGGGCTTTCAACGAGCGATTGCAGATCATCTTCGGTGATCCAGTCCTTCTTGTGTTTCTTGAGCTCTTCGAAGTGAGAGAGCAACACCTGTGCAGCCGACTTCAGGTTCGTCGAGGTGCCGACCGACTGCGCCGTGGGTGTCTGCATTGGAAGCGGCTTCTCGCTCGCCCACACCGGGCTCTGGCTGTAGAAGCCACACACAACCGCGTACGTCAGCATCGATTTGGCGAGCGATCGGAAGCAAGCGCGCGTCGTCCTGCGCCCTCGGGGCGCGAATAGGTACAGTTTGTTCGTCAAAGTCTTTCCTCCTGGTCGTCCCTGCGTCGTTGCGCTGCGTCACCCTCTCGGGTCACGCAGCGCGTTCGCGCGGGAGCACTGCCATAACCCGGCCTAGCCGAGGATATTCCCCTCTGTCTCTCGCCATCTCCGCCGAGCGGGGCCGGGTCGATCTGGGTGGACTGCCCTTCTGTTGCGTTGGCAAGGCGCGGCGAACTCAGGGCGTACGTTCAATCCCGAGACTTCGCCGGCCTCGCTCTATGCCATCTGCAGCGCCCTACCTCGACGACCTGGCGATGCTGTGCGCCGCTTCGACGATTACCGCAGTTACCGCATCCGGATGTGACAGCATCGGCACATGACTCGATACCAGCCAAGTCGCCTTCGCGTGGATCTTCTCGGCTTCGGCCTTATAGAGTGCCGGGTCGATCATCTGGTCCTGTTCGCCTGCGATCAGCCAACTCGGCTTCGTCTTCCATGCTGCGGCGGAGACAGGCTCGTCAAAATTGGCTGCTCTGATGGGTCCCTGCGTCACAGCTAGCAGGTTCGACTCGGCGGCCGGAACGTCAGGGGCGAAGTGCTTTGCGATGTCCCCGGGCGAGAGGGTGAGATACCCGGAGGAGTCCGCGATCGGGTGCAGGAGGCCCGGCGGGGTAGGATATGGCTTGCCCATCTCGCCTGCGGACTGTCCCTCGCTGGGAGCGAATGCCGAGACATAGACCAGGGCTTTGACCCGATCGTCCACGCCGGCTTCGGTGATCACAACGCCAGCCCAGGAATGTCCGACGAGGATGATCGGACCAGTCTGCGCAGTGATCGCACGCTTGGTGGCGGCAACGTCGGCCGCGAGGGACGATAGGGGAAGTTGGACTGCCACGACTTTGAGGCCTTGGGCCTGAAGCAGCGGGATCACTCTATTCCATGACGAACCGTCTGCGAATGCACCGTGGACAAGAATGACAGTGGTAGGTACGGTTTGCGCGAATGCGGGCCTCGAGTACGTGGCGCATATTGCGGCGAATAACAGCGTGAGTTTCAGAGACCAAACCTTGAACGATTTCATTTCACTCTCCTGGCAGATGGTTAGGGTTGACACGACACGAAGATGCACGGGAGTTGCTTTAGGAAGCGGCTCCCACCGTTTCCTGGGGCGCCATAGAGTACTGCGCTCCTGTTCTTCTCTTAGGTGGCTGAGTAGCGCTCCTTGCTGGCGGTTGGACACAGCCACGTCAATAATTGACGGGAACATCCCTATCCGAAATAGCGGAGAGCGGTTCTAGGCTGCGTGGGAAGTCTTTTTTGGGGGGATATCGGTGAGCCGTGGGCAATCGCAGTCCCTCGTGGATGGTGGCAGCCTTCAACTCACTCGATGCGTTTGCAGTGGTTCGATTCGTGCGCATAAGACCCGGGACCTAGGCTACAGTTGCGATCCTACATGCTGAATTCGAAAGCAAGGTAAGAGGCGTTTGCGTGCCAGGGGATGTTGTGAAGGTTGCTCTAGACATCACAAGCGAGCCCATTCTGTGCCCTCATGAGTTTCTCCCCCTCGTCCTAGTGTTTATGGCTGAGTAGGCTAAAGCCCAGAACGGCCAGGACGATCCCAGCCACGGCTACATACAGCCAATCCCGTTCGATCGCATACCCGATCCCAACGCAGACGACACGAAGCATAGGGGTTGCAATCAGCAGGAGGATTCCGAGCTGCACTATTGCCAATGCGTGCCCATGGAATGCGCCCATCGCAATTTGCGGAACGAACCGCAAGGCATCCGGTTCGCCGATAAATGAGTGAAAGGCTGCGGGAGCTGCCCTATGGCGGAGCAACAACAGAACACCGCCAACGAAGATCACCATACCGGCCCCCGCCGTGGTCCATCGGAGGACGGCGGTCATGCTCCGTTTAATCGATTCGTACGCATCTATCGGTTCCACGATCTTCATGACAATTTCCCAGTCAGCCCGTTGAAGATCATCTCCGCTCCAAGCAGAGCAATCACAATCGCAAAGACGATGCGCATGGGCCTTACCCTTGCTGTCTGCAAAACGCGCGCCCCGAGCAATGATCCAAGAAGCACACCGATCGTCACGGGCATGGCAACGGCGGGATTGATGTAGCCCCGGCGCAGGTATACGCCAGCGCTTGCGACTGCGGTCACGCCGATCATGAAATTGCTGGTCGCCGTCGAAACCTTGAACGGTATTTGCATTGCCCCATCCAGCACTAGGACCTTGACCGCGCCCGAACCAATCCCAAGCAGTCCCGAGAGTGTCCCTGCCCCGAACATCAGCCCGAAGCCCAATGGCACCCTCCGGGCGGAGTAAGGCAACAGCTTTCCTTCGTGCGGATAACTTCCGACTAGCCGGAGCTTCGCGGCAAGTGCATCCGGCGCGCGACCTGTGGTGTCCTGCTTCCTGGACCCCATCGAGGAGGAAGCCGAGTAGAGGAGCACCCCGCCAAACAGTATGGCGATCCACTTGGTCGGCGTGCTCGCTGAAAGAAACGCCCCGCAGATTGCGCCGAGGGTGGTTGCTATCTCGAGAAATAATCCAAGCCGCGTGTTGGAGAATCCCTCCTGTCTATGTGCGGCCTGTGCGCCGGCGGAAGTGCCGATGACCGAGATCAAAGACGCTCCAATGGCGTAGTGCACATCGACATGGAGGCCGAGGACGAGCATGGGCACAATGACCACGCCGCCCCCCAACCCCGAAAGCGAACCGAGGAATCCGGCAGCCAGAGATCCGCCCCATGCCAACGCTGCGAACTCGAGTTGAGTCATTCTCCTCCTCCACTCGAACGCTCTGGAGACCTACGCCTCATATCTCGCCATGCTCTAGCGGACGAGTCCGCTGGATTCGATTTGTAGCTCCGCGGCCTTAGCGAAGATCGCGCTCAAATGGGCTGAGGGGTGAACCGTATCGGCGAACATGAACGATTCAGCTGCGTCTGGCGTTGTGAATGTCGCGGGGGAACAGAACAATGACTCGCCGAAGAACGTGGGGTTCTGCAGGCTCAAGGCAGTAGCTTTCCCGATCTGGGCTTCCAGGTTGCAAGCCATGCCGGTGTTCGACACCTTGAATCCGAACTCCTGGAAGTTTGCGACCACGTTGTCGATGATGCCGAAGCTGTCGAGCACGACAATTTTGTCGAGTTGATTCTTGCTCTTCAGTTGACCCAGCAGGGTCGAGTTGAAGAGCTGGGAGATCTGGGTGAGCGACTGGCCGTGGTCCGCACTGGAGACGCCCTGCGGAGTGGTGCCAATGTCGGGGAGACTCATCAGGACTACGTGTGTCGCGCCTTTTGCGATGACAACCTCGACTACGTTGGCCAGATCTAATGCCGACTGTGCGATTGCCTGCTCGGCTGCCTGGAGTGCGGCAGGCGTGCCTACCTGTTCGGCGACCGCCAAATTGAAGAAGATATCGTTAGCTCCTCCGTTGATGATGACGAGCTGATTGGGATGGAACCGCTGATGTTCGGAGAGATACCGGTTGAGCTGCTCCGTGACTGGGATGGTGGTCTCCTCAGAGAAGTCGGCATTCGGAGTTCCGGCGGCCGCATGATTGATGCCAGGCTGCAATGCGACCCGAGATCCGCCTTCGGCGTAGTCGAGGCCGCCAGATGGCTTGAGTGGTTCTCCGAATCCTCCCTGAAATGCAGGCAGGAGCACGTCCCCATAGGTGCAAGCAATGTCTTGTACATAGACTTTGGAGGGGTTGGTGGTGAACTCTCCGCCGTCGAATTTGGCTTTGGCGAATTGCTGATATGTGCCGGTATCCAGCAGGCTGTCCCCGAATGCGACTACCTGCAGCTTAGCGCCACCCGGTGGGGTTCGTGCGGTCGAGTCGAACTGGCAAGCGGCGTGTAGCGATGTGGAACTGAGGACAGTCGCGATCAGGATTGCCGCGATGGAAAGCATCGCTCTATGGGGTGGGGTGGATTTTGTGACGGTCTTCTGGTGTTTCATAGCGTTGATTCCTTAGTCTTGGGGAGGGGCACAGACATTTCGCATTCTGGGCGCGTGGCCACACATAATCACCGAATTCTCATGCCGACTCCGCCCCAGTGCTGAAGTGGGGCAGAGTCGTCATGAGCTGAGTGGATCGGGGAGGCTCGATCTTTCGTGGAGAGTGACAGAACGCCTAGTTCGGTTGGTTGGTGATCCGAAGGTATGGCTTGACTGTTCTGTAGCCAGGGAATGCGGTCGTAGCCTCTTCGTCGGAGACGGCCGGTGTAATGATCACGTCATCTCCTTGTTCCCAATTGGCTGGCGTGGCTACTCTGTGCTTCGCTGTAAGCTGCATCGAATCGAGTACCCGAACGATTTCGTCGAAATTGCGACCCGTGGTCATCGGATAGGAGAGCGTAAGCTTGATTCGCTTGTCGGGTGAAACGATAAAGACAGTGCGCACCGGCGCGTTCATTGCCGGAGTCCGGCCTTCGCTGCTCTCTCCCGCGTCTCCTGGAAGCATGTTGTACAGTTTCGATACTTCAAGGGTCGGGTCACCGATTACCGGGAAGTTGACGGTGTGACCACTCACCTCTTCGATATCCTGGGCCCATTTGCGGTGATTCTCGACGGGATCGACGCTCAGTCCGATGACTTTTGTCCCTCTGGCTGCGAACTCGTTCTCCAACGCAGCTACGGCCCCTAGTTCGGTCGTGCATACAGGCGTGAAGTCTTTAGGGTGTGAGAACAGGATGGCCCAAGTGTCACCGATCCACTCATGAAAGCGAATCGTACCGTGTGTGGTTGAGGCTGTGAAATCAGGGGCAATATCGTTGATCCGTAGTGACATCGTGTGGCCTTTCAGTTGTGTCGTAGTTGTGGCGACGATCTATTCGTATCAACGCAGGTAAGTCAATGACGCCGTTCGTACCGCGCTGCATCGATGAATCCTCGCTGTGGGGGAAACACCTCTTCTCCCCATTTATTCTCGTCTTTGGCGAATAGCGATCGGCCATCGGCGCTAACGGAAATGGATGATCCGCGGAGTGTGTGGCGGCGAGGTGTATGAGGGGATGCGAATCTCGTGAGGACGAGCGTCGCTGTCAGCGCGGAAGGCCAATCTCCATCCCACTGTAGGTTCCCGTCTGCTCTCATCAGGGCAACGACCCCGCGAGCGAGGGCCATGGCTTGATCGATGTCTCTCGAAGTGCGTTTACGTCTCAGATTGAAACTCTCTCATGGTCATGAGAGGCCGCCCGCGCCTGGAGACGCGGGCGGCTGGTTGTTAGTAGCCAATGGTGAATCGTGCCCGTTCGTGAGTCGGAATTTCGAGCTCGTCAACGATAGCGATTGCGTAGTCCTCCATCGAGATGCGACTCTGGCGAGCCGCATCGCTTACGAGCTCGTCGTTGCCAAGGCGGAACTTCCCGGTGCGCTCGCCCGGCTGAAAGAAAGCCGCAGGGCTGAAATAGGTCCAGTTGATGTCCGACGCCCGCAGCACGTCCAAAGCTTTTCCATGGGAGGTCGCGAGGGGAACATACGGGGCTGGGAGATGGCCGGAGGCGAGCAGGGTCACTCCCGGCGCTACTTCGAGCGAGCCGGCACCGCCGACAACGATGAGACGGATATTGCCCGCCTTCTTGACCGCTGCAATTTGGCGTTCCGTTACCCCGATCAGCGCGTCAGTATCATCCGGTGGTGGGTTGTAAGCGCTGATGACCGCGCTAGCACCAGAGATCAATGACGCAATCGTATTCACGTCGCTGAGGTCGTCCTGCTTTGCAGTGACTTCAGTTGGGATCTTGGATGTGTTGCGTGCGATCGCAGTTACCGAATGGCCCCGCGAAACGAGCTCCTTGAGGATGCGGCTTCCACTGTTGCCTGTTGCTCCATACAGTACGACGTTCATTGTTCGCTCCTTGAGTTGTTCATAGTTCGGTTCATCGGTGGAGAGGGCATAACTGCGCCGGTCGGCGGGGCCCTCCCCGTGTAAAGTCAGAGGTTTTGGTAGTCAATGGGGCGACGCTTGAGCGAGAGGTATTGATGGACCATTGAGACCGCCGTCGCCCCCTCTCCCACAGCCGTCGCAACTCGCTTGATGGAGTTGTGGCGAACGTCTCCGGCAGCGAAGAGTCCGGGCATGCTGGATTCCCGGAGCATTGGTCTGCGGCCGTCCAGCCAAAACCCGATAGGCGGTTCCATCCCTTCCAAGTCGTCTCCGGTCAGGATGTAGCCCGCACTGTCTGTATAGAGTGGGCCGGGCGTTATCCAATCAGTTCGAGGACGTCCGCCGATGCACACGAACACACCTTGCGCCTTCGCGCATGTTTCCTCTCCAGTGAGACAAGACTTATAGGTGATTCCCGTTAGGGAGTCTCCGCCCTCTAGACTGGTCAGGACGCTCTGCGTTCGGACTTCGATTCTCTCGGAATGCTCTATGCGTTCCAAGAGATATGTTGAGAGAGTGTCTTCGAGATGTTGCCCACGAACGAGCAGCGTGACCCTCTCTGCATAGGCGGCGAAGTGTAGAGCCGCTTGCCCAGCGGAATTCCCCCCGCCCACGATGAACACGTGCCCTTCGGACAGCACCGCCTCGCTCGGACCTGCACCGTAGAAAAAGCCGTGATTCAGGAAGCGCTCTTCGTTCGGGAGGCCTAGCTTGGCGTATTCGACACCCGTGGCACAGATCGCTGCTCTTGTGACGATCTTGCCCCCGCCCGCCAGATGTCCGACCAGGGAGCCATTGTCGAAGCCAAGGCCGATTCCTTCGGCTGTGACGATGATCTCCGCGCCGAATCGCTGCGCCTGTTGTCGCGCCTTCGTGGAGAGTTCCCACCCGCTGATCCCATCTGGGAATCCTAGATAGTTCTCAATGCGCGATGTGCTAGCCGCTTGACCCCCGACGGCAGAGCGTTCGACGACGATCGTCCTGAGGCCTTCTGATGCCGCATATACGGCGGCGCTCAACCCGGCCGGCCCCGCACCGCAGATCGCCACGTCGTAGTCTTGGTGCTTCGGCTCGCGAAACCAGTCGAGCGCGGCGGCCAGATCACGGGTAGTCGGCCTGAATAGCACAGAGCCTTGGCTCAGCACGCAGATTGGAAGTCGGGCATCTGACAGGCCGCTCGCCCCGAGTCGCTTTGCTTCCTCGTCAGAGTTGAGCTCCGACCATTCCACTACGACTCCGCTGCGCGTTAGGAAGTCCCGCAGTTGGTAGGCTTCCGCCGAATTGTACTTGCCATATATCTTCGCGTTTGGAGTGACCATTTCAGCTTTCCTCTCTATCCCTGCGGGACGTTTAGCCAGGCAAAGTCCGGAGTCGCTAACCCTCGACTATGGGCCGGTATTGCATCTGCCCAAATCGCACCGAAAGGAATGTCTGCATCAAAGCGATGACCAGCCCCACGCAGACGGCATTCACCGCGAGCTGGATCAGGAAGCCTCTGATCGTGAAGACAACTTTTGGTGTGCGGGAAAGTGGAACCACAACACCGCTCATGAAGACGTGGACGGCTATACCGAAGAGGAGCCCAAAGGCTACTGCGTCGTGTGAGACGGAGGGGAACGAGACGCTTGCGGCAAAATAGGCTGAAGAGACCGCAAGTGCGATCAAGAAGTGAAGTGCAAGGCCGACGAACGCAGTCTTCAGGCCTCCCTCAAAGGAACGGTCGCCGAGCGCTCCGCTGGCGATGAACTGTAGAAGCGTTCGCGGGGGCATTCCCTGGGCGGACGTGATGACCATGGTCGTCACTATGTCGATGACCGCCGACGTGCATCCGCTGATGATGATGATTGCTGCA
>NZ_JACHIO010000035.1 GCF_014203225.1 Granulicella mallensis
CTGGAGGCGTTTCCTCTGACACCGAACGGGAAGCTGGACCGGAAGGCATTGCCTGTGCCGGAGTTCACGAGCACACAGGAGTGGGTGGCCCCGCGGACTCCGGAGGAAGAGATCCTGTGCGGTCTGTTTGCGGAGGTGCTGGGGCTCGAGCGAGTGGGTGTGCACGATAACTTCTTCGCGCTGGGCGGGGATAGTATCTCGTCGATCCAGTTGGTCAGCAGGGCGCGGAAGGCAGGATTGGTGTTGACGCCGCGTGACATCTTCCAGCGGCAGACGGCGGAGGCTCTGGCTGCGGTGGCACGGATCGTGTGGGACGAGAGTCTGCTGCTGAAGGAGGCGCCTGAGGACTGGGCTGCCGCGGTAACACTGACGCCGATCATGGAGTGGCTGCTGGAGAAGGGCGGGCCGATCGGTCGGTTCAACCAGTCGATGCTGCTGCGGGTGCCGCAGGGGCTGAAGGAACAGGCGTTGTTGCAAGCGCTGCAGGCGTTGCTGGATCAGCACTCTGTGCTGCGGCTGAAGCTGCAGGGATCGAGGCTGGAGATCCAGGCTCCGGGGAGCGTGGAGGCGTCGTCGTGCTTCCGGAAGGTTCAGAGCGGGGAGATTGGGGCTGTAGCGCTCGAAGCGGAGCGGCGGCTGTCGCCGGAGGCTGGGCGGGTGCTGGAGGCGGTGTGGTTCGCGGACACAGGCCGATTGCTGCTGGTGATTCATCATCTTGCGGTGGACGGAGTGTCGTGGCGGATTCTGGTGGAGGATCTGGTTGCGGCGTATCAGGCTGCAGCGAAGAGCGAAAAGCCTGCACTGGCAGCGGTAGGGACATCGTTCCGGGTATGGTCGGAGCGGCTGGTGGCGGCGGCGCGTGAGGAGAAGAGAGTTCGTGAGCTCCCACTGTGGAGCGGGATACTGCGGGAACAGGATGCGCCGCTGTTTGCGCAGGCGTTCGATGCGAAGCGCGATGTAATGGGGACTGCCCAGCAACTGAGTCTGACGCTGCCGTCGCACCTGACGGTGCCGTTGTTGAGCAAGGTGCCTGCGGCGTTCCGTGCGCGGATCAATGAGGTTCTGCTGAGCGCGCTGGCGCTGGCAGTGGCGGGATGGAAGGGCAGGAACGCCGCTGGACTACTGGTGGATGTGGAGGGTCATGGACGTGAGCAGCTTTTCGAGGGCGTGGACCTGTCGCGGACGGTGGGCTGGTTCACGAGCATGTTCCCGGTTCGTCTGGATGCGGTCGATCATCGAGAAGCTCTGGGTGGTGGAGCTGCGTTAGAGCGGGCGTTCAAGGGAATCAAAGAGTCGTTACGGCAGATCCCCGATAGTGGAATCGGATATGGCTTGCTGCGGTATCTGAACCCAGAGACGGGCAAGGTGCTGGCGGGCCTGGCGAAGCCTCAGATCGGGTTCAACTACCTGGGTCGGTTCGCTGCGCCGGAGGAGTGGGACTGGACGATCGCTGCGGAGGTGGGATCGCTGCAGGGCGGCTCTGATCCGGGGATGCCGCTGGCACATGGGCTGGAGCTGAATGCGTTCACGCTGGACCGAAACGAAGGTTCGGAGCTGGTGGTGAAGTGGAGCTGGGCTTCCGCGCTGCTCAAGGAAGAAGAAGTGCGGGAGTTGGCGGAAGGCTGGTTCCGGGCGCTGGAGGTCTTCGTCCACACAGCCGAAGGGCCACGCAGGATCGGGCGTACGCCATCGGATCTGGAGCTGGTGCGACTGACGCAGGCGCAGATCGAGGGGCTGGAGAAGAAGTATCCGGTACTGGCGGAGGTTCTGCCTGTGTCTCCGTTGCAGGAGGGCTTGCTGTTCCATGCGCTGTACGACAAGCAGGCGTTGGACATCTACACGGTGCAGCTGGTGCTGGAGCTCGAAGGCGAAGTAGACGGGCAAGCGATGCGGGAGGCAGCGGAGCGTCTGCTGCGCCGCCATGCGAACCTGCGGGCGGGCTTCGAGTACGAAGGGCTGGATCAGCCGGTGCAGGTGATCTCGGAGGATACGGTACTGCCGTGGCAGGCGGTCGATCTTGCGCGGCTGTCCGCGACTGAGCAGGACAGCGCGTGGCGGCAGTTGCTGGCGGAGGATCGGGCTGAGCGCTTCGACCCGTCTGTGGCTCCGTTGCTGCGGTTTACGCTGGTCAAGCTGGCGGGCGATCAGTACAGGCTGCTCTTTACGCATCACCATCTGCTTCTCGATGGATGGTCGATGCCTATTCTTATTCGGGAGCTATTGCTGCTCTACGCGGATAAGAGCAAGACGCTGCGGCTGCCGCACGTTACGCCGTACAGGGAGTATCTGGGCTGGCTGGCGGGGCAGGACAGCTTTGCGGCGAGAGAGGTCTGGAAGGCGCAGCTCGAAGGCGTTACGCAGCCGACGTATATCGTGGGCGAAGGCTCGGGGACGGGCGAGAAGCTTTCGGAGAAGATTACGTATGCCTTGCCTGAGGCTCTGACGCAGTTGCTGACGCGTCTGGCTCGCAGCCAGGGAATGACGCTGAATACGCTGCTGCAGGCGGCGTGGGCGATTCTGCTGGGACGTCTGACGGATCACGGCGATGTGATCTTCGGCATGACGGTTGCCGGGCGGCCTGCGGAGATTGCGGGTGTGGAGAGCATGGTGGGGCTGTTCATCAATACGCTGCCGCTGCGTGTGCAGCTTCGTTCGGCGGATACGGTTCGGGATGTTCTGGTTCGGTTGCAGGAACAGCAGTCGCAGACCATGCCGTATCAGCATGTGTCTCTCTCTGAGATACAGCGGCTGGTGGGTGTTGGCGGGCTCTTCGATACGCTGCTGGTCTTTGAGAACTATCCGGTGGACGAGACGGTGAAGGACATCGTTCCGGGGCTTCGTATCGGGGCGGTTGAAGGCCGCGATGTGACGCACTACCCGCTGACGGTAGTGGTCATTCCCGGTGCGAGTTTGCAGTTGCGGTTGCAGTATCGCCCCGATCTCTTCGACCAGGACGCTGTAGAGGTTCTGGCCAAGCGGTTGGAGTGGATTCTGGAGGCGGCTATTGCGGACCCCGACCGGAGAGTGGAAGAGATCAACATCCTGAGCTCCGAGGAGCGTCGCCTGGTTCTGGAGGAGTGGAACAAGACGACGGAGGATCTGGGTATCCAGACGTTTGCCGGGATCTTCGAAGAGCAGGCGGCGTATGCGCCTGAGGCTACGGCGCTGGTCTTCGGCAAGCAGCAACTGAGCTATGGCGAGTTGAACCAGCGTGCAAACCAGTTGGCCCATTGGCTGAGGTCCGAAGGGATTGGGTTGGAGAGCATCGTCGCTATCGGCGTGCCGCGTTCGGTGGAGATGGTGGTTGCGATCCTGGCGACGCTGAAGAGCGGTGCGGCGTATCTGCCGCTCGATCCTGACTATCCGGAAGAGCGTCTGGCTTACATGCTGAACGATGCTCGGCCAGCTCGCGTGCTGACGACCGAAAAGGCAGCCTCTCGTCTTTCCGCTGCGGGGAACACGGTTATGCTCGATGCTCCAGAGCTTCTTCTGGAGCTGCGGTCGCAGCCGAGTAGTAATCCAGTTCGCCAGCAGGGAGCGGATCATGCGGCGTATGTGATCTACACCTCGGGTTCGACGGGCAAGCCGAAGGGCACGGTGATGACGCATCGAGGTCTGTCCAGCCTTGCGGCGGCGCAGATCGAGCGGTTCGCCATCACACGCAATGACCGTGTGTTGCAGCTTGCGTCATTGAGTTTTGACGCGGCGGTGATGGAGCTTCTGATGGCCTATGCCGCGGGGGCGACGCTGGTGGTTCGCGAGCCGGGACCGATTGCGGGCGAGCCTCTGGCGGAGTTGCTGCAGCAGCAGCGGATCAGCCATACGCTGATTCCTCCGGTCGCACTGGCCAGCATGCCGCAGTGGGAGTTGCCGGACCTGAAGACGCTGATCGTCGGTGGTGATGCCTGCTCGCCGGAGCTGGTGTCGCGCTGGTCGGTGGGACGCCGGATGATCAATGCCTATGGGCCTACGGAGTCGACCGTAGCCTGCACGTTGAGCGAAGCGCTCTCGGGCGGAGCGATTCCTCCGCTGGGCAAGCCGATCGTGAATACACGGGTCTACGTGCTGGACGGCAGTCTGCGGCCGGTGCCGGTGGGCTCGGCAGGTGAACTGTACATCGCCGGCGATGGCTTGGCACGCGGATATCTGGGACGCCCTGGTCTGACGTCGGAGAGGTTCGTGGCGAATCCTTATGGGGAAGCCGGAAGCCGTATGTATCGCACGGGCGACCTGGCGAAGTGGCGGAAGGATGGCGTGCTGGAGTACCTGGGACGCACCGATCACCAGGTAAAGATTCGCGGCTTCCGCATTGAGATGGGCGAGATCGAGGCGGCGCTGCTGAAGCAGCCTTCCGTGGCGCAGGCGACGGTGATCGCGCGCGAGGACCGTCCGGGTGAGAAGCGTCTGGCGGGCTATATCATCGCGGCTGAAGGTTACGAGATAGACACCGGGCTGCTGCGGCAGATGCTGGGGCTGCAGCTGCCGGAGTACATGGTTCCGGCGGCGCTGGTGGTGATGGATGCCTTCCCGCAGACGCCGAGCGGAAAGCTGGATCGCAAGGCGCTGCCTGCTCCGGACTACAGCAGCACGGCCGCTTGGGTGGCTCCGCGCACCGAACAGGAGGAGATCCTGTGCAAGCACTTCGCCGAGGTGCTGGGGCTGGATCGAGTGGGGGTACACGATAACTTCTTCTCCCTGGGAGGAGACAGCATCCTGTCCGTCCAGCTCGTCAGCCGCGTCCGGAATGCCCTGAATATCGACCTTTCGATCCGCACGCTCTTCGACGCGCCTTCGGTTGCCGAGCTGGCCCGGCACGTAGGCGGGTCGAACCTGGCTACCAATCCGCTGGAGCCGGTACTGGCTCTGCGGCGGCAGGGAAGCAAGCCCGCGGTCTTCTGCGTACACCCCCTGGGAGGCCTGAGTTGGTGCTATGCAGGGCTCCTGCAGCGTTTACCCATGGAAATTCCTCTCTATGGAATGCAGGGACGCGGTATAACAGAACCACACAGAGTTCCTAAGACCATGGACGAGATGGTTGCCGACTATGTCGCCCAGATGCAGGAGATTCAGCCTCATGGTCCTTATCATGTGCTGGGTTGGTCGTTTGGTGGACTGGCGGCGTATGCTATCGCCACTCACTTGCAGGAGCTTGGAGAGGAGGTCGGTATTTTATCGATCCTGGACGCTTATCCGTGGGAACCGGAGCGCGTGAAGGCCCTGCCTCCGATGGATGAGATGATTGCAGTACTGCTGCGTGAGCTTGGATTCGATGCCGAAGGCAAGTCTGCCAACATGGAGATTGCCATGGTCAGCGCCCTCCTCCAGTTGGACCAGGGAGCTCTCGCGGCACTGGATGAGAGATATATCTCCGCGCTGGTGGATGTCTTCAAGAGCAATCACATGATTGCCCGCGATTTCGTCCCGAGACCCTTCCGCGGAAACCTGTTGTTCTTCGAGGCGACGCTAGAGCGCCCGGAAGGAAGTCCTCAACCTGCAATATGGCAGCAATATGTCGATGGCAATATGGAGATATATCCCATCGTCTGTAAACATCAGCTCATGACGGAAGCGGCTCCCATGGCTGAGATCGGCTCTATACTCGCTACAAAATTAAAGAACAAACTGCAATGAACTTTCATGAACAACTTTTTATTGCTAAGGGAGAAAGACCAATGACCAACCCATTTGAAGATGCAGAAGCTACTTATAACGTGCTCATCAATAAAGAGGGTTTCTATTCTTTGTGGCCGGCCTTCGCGGCAGTTCCGGACGGATGGACGATCTGCCTGATCGACAAGCGGCAGGCTTGCCTGGATTACATCAATACGACTTGGACGGACATGCGTCCCCTGAGCCTGGTCTGTGCTCCAGCCCTGAACTAGCGTTGTAGAGCCGTTTCTCTGGTTTCAGTGCTGGTGGTATTTCGATGCAGCCGGCGCGAGTTGCTTTCCTTAATGCCGCCAAGACTGTGCAGAGCTCAAGAGGAATGAATCAGTGACGGGAGCGGTCTGTTTCGCCACGGCCAAAGAAGGCAATTCAGTCGTTGCGGCTGCGCCTTCACTCCGGCCTGCGGCAGCGAGGTGTGGGCTTTTGGCCCGGCGTTTGCGGCATGGCTGAAGCCATGCCCTTCCGATCTTGCCTCGGCAATCTGTTTGCACACCGTTCGACTTCACGGCACGAGTCGTTTGATGACAATGTAGGGGGGATTTCGTCTCTACATCAGGCTATTGCTGAAGATGCTTTGGTCGCTCCTATTCAACCAGTGACGGTGCCCCTCATGATCCGACAGACTGTAATCGCAGCCCTGATGCTTGCGGCTTCTGGAATCGTCGCGCAGTCTCCTGCGCCGCGTCCCAAGTTCGATGCGTTTGAGGTGGCGACCATCAAGCTGGTGGACTCCGATGCCAAGACCGGCCGATTTATTAAGATGGAGGGGCTTCATCGGTTTATCGGAAAGGATTACACCCTGAAGCTGCTGATCGCGGCGGTTTACAGTCTCAATCCTCGAACGATCTCGGGTGGGCCTAGGTGGACCGAATCAGAACACTACGACATCCTTGCCGAGACGCCCGGTGAAGTCCGGCCTACCCACGACGAGCAGATGGCGATGCTGCGGAAGCTGTTGGCGGAACGATTTAAACTCACCTTTCATCGCGAGCAGAAAGAGTTCTCGATCTATGCACTGGAAGTTGCCAAGGGCGGACCGAAGCTCAAGGCAAGTACGGCTTCTCCAGATGAGCCTGCGGCGCTCATCAGCACGGTCTATCCGCAGCACATCCTGTTACCGGCAAGAAATACGACGATGGGTGAGTTTACTTCCATGATGCAGCGGGCCATCCTCGATCGCCCGGTCGTGGATCGGACTGGGCTCACCGGAAAATATGATTTCGACCTGGAGTGGGCGCCCGATGAGACGCAGTTGAACGGAGACGTGACCGGGGCTCCTGCGGAGTCTCCAGCCGTGCCGTTGTTTTCTGCTATTCAGCAGCAGATTGGTTTGAGGCTGGAGGCGACGAGGGGGCCGGTGGATGCGTTTGTCGTTGATAAGGCGGAGCGGCCGACGGAGAATTGATTTTTCAGCGCGTAGTTCGCTGATCGATGGTTGCAGCACAGGAGGCGGAGGGAACGCGTCCGTGGCGAAATTCGCCGACCATCTTGCCCCTATTTCAATCGGTCACTGACGATGAGCCGACTTGTCGTTACTGATTCTGATGGTTTTCGAAGTTGACGCTCTAAGATGTTAGGTTGAACTCGAGTTGGCGACGCAAAGTCGAGCGTATGCCGAGCTCGGCGCCATGTCACTTTAGAAGGCGCGCAAGTGGAGTCCTCGATACTTGCCAATCTTTGTCCCAATTGGTAGCCAGTGTTAGCGAGTCTCCATCATTCCGCACTGCGAAGTCCACTAAAGATTGCTCATGTTCAGGTTGGATTGTCTCGATGACCGAGAGAGCGTTCATGTCCACCAACAATATTTTCGTGCCATGGGATACCCCGCCCTCTTCAAATAAGAATCCATGTGACATGTCGACGGGTATAGCTGCATAGCGACCGTCTGCTGTGAACTTCGGTGCCCTAGGAAATTCAGACCATCTAATGTGACGGGCCGTCTCCGGGATATTCATCTGACGGAATGCTTTAGAAGCAAAGCTGTAAACCCAAAGTCGGTGCCATGCGAGCATCGCAATAGAGTCATCAGACGGTGACCCAAGGTTCGGTTGACCACTGCCGATTACTCTATCGTCGGGCGGTGGTGGAACCTCTAGAGCAGGCTCATCATTTGAAGTAAGAGAAGCAGAAGTGAGTGTGCATCGCGGTTGTCTATCAATTCTGGCGGATACCGGGGGACACAAAAACCATACGCGGTCTCTTCCGTAATCATAGGAAGACGCATAAACCTCGCTGTAGGCATAGCCTGTAGCGCGGTGTCTATCCTGTTCAAGGATTCCTGAACTGTTGACTTGTTGAGTGATGATTTCCGGTTCGCCTGTCGGCTGGTAGTGAGCTTGAGAGATGGCTAACTGGCTGGTATGACCGATGAACCCCAGCCCATATATATCGAACTGAATGGGAAATACGCGATGGACTTCGACGCTTTGTGCGAATTCGCCTCGGGGTAGATCGATCAACCGCACAAAGATGCCCGACGCCGTCGCGAAAGCAATCGCAGCCTTCTCAGAATTGGCAGATATAGCGAGATGGCATTTGGAGACAGCACGTGTAGCCGACGCAGATTGTCGATCACTAAGTTCTATCGTTTGACCTGAGCGACGAGTGATAACGACTTGGTAGCCATCGCTAAAGACAGTGGCTTGGACCAAATCTCCAACACCCGAATAGTCCGCGCAAACCTCCATTGCGGTCTTCTTAATGGGCGTGCTCTGTGCCGGTGCCAGCCCAATCGATGCATAGAGTGCTATTGCGAAGAACGGCCAGGAAGGCCTTATAGAGATCACTCGATCAGCATATCTGAAGAGGTCAGCAGTTATCGCCCCTGCAAAGTCGCACTTCAAGCGATCAATCAGATTAGTACCGATAAACGCTCTTCTCATCATCAAGCGTCCCTGATGATAGGCCGACTTATGAGGATCGGGTGTGATCCCCTTGTCTACGAGATCCAGCTCGAAAGGAATCAGAACCGCATGCCTCGCTCGAAACCTTCGACGTTCCGCATAGGCTAGACTGTTGGCATTCCTCAATGAGGTGCCTTGCTCCATGCGTTTCCGCTATCTGTCCGTCCTTTGCCTCTTCCTTGCGCTTTCTCCGTACCTCGCAGCAGCGCAGCAGCTTTCGCCCAATTGGGAAGAACTTACCGGCCCTGACTTTGTTAAGGCCATTCACCAGGCGCAGGGCACCTGCATTCTGCCCATCGGCATTATCGAGAAGCATGGTCCGCAGCTTCCCTTGGGCACCGACCTGCTCAATGTGCGCTTTGCCTCGCTCAATGCCGCAAAGCTGGAGTATGCCGTTGTCTCCCCGGAGTACTATTTTGGGCAGATCTTTGAGGCACGCCATGAGCCTGGCACTATTGCCTACAGCCTCAGCACGCAGCTTGTTCTGCTTCAGGAAACAGTCAACGAGCTTGGGCGCAACGGCTGCCACAAGATCCTTATTGTGAACGGTCACGGCGGCAACAACAGTCTGCTACCGCTCTTCGCTCAGTCTCAGCTCGCGTCGCCACACGACTACGTTGTGTATGTCATGGACAGCATTCCTCGCGATGGTGCGGGCCGCCCTTCACAGAAGTCGGCCGCCGACCTACACGCGGGCGAGGCCGAAACCTCGGCCATGCTCGCCAACCGTCCCGACCTGGTTCATATGGACCGTGCGAGGAGCGAGTCCGGCGCGGACCAGCATCGTCTCACTCTCCCCTCCAGCATCTACACCGGGATCTGGTGGTACGCGCGCTTTCCCAATCACTATGCCGGCGACGGCTCTACCGCCACCGAGGCCCTGGGTGAGTTTGACCAGAAGAACTGGTCGCACGAGATTGCGGAAGCGGTGAAGGCCATCAAGGCCGACGAAGAAAGCGCCCGCCTCCAGAAGGAATTCTTCGAACAGTCCCAGCACCCGATTGATACGCCGCAGTGAACATGAGCTTGAGCGCAAACAGCCAGCTTGCGCCGTCACTGACGATAAGACGACATATGAGGACCAATATTCCTTGGATATCTCAGGCAAAGGTTTCGTCCTAATTATTGAGCAATGGACTGGATAACCTCGAAGAGGTTACCCCAGGGATCGGCAAAAAAGGCTACGCGGAGACCCATTGCGGGCACGTCGTGTGGCTCGCTAGCGATGGTCACGTCACGGCTCTTCAATTCATCGATGACGGCGTTCACGCTCTCGACGCTGAAACCGGGGTGATGCCACCCAGACAAGTTGTAGCTGTTATGCAGATCTTTATAGGCGGGCCGTTCTGCTGCGCCAGGGCCGGCCATAAGCTCGAAATGAAAACTGTCGTCCCCGGCAGGATAAAGGAAGGCGAATCTGAGCCCGGCTACGGACACCGTTTGCTTCGACCGAAAACCGAGCTTGTCGGCATACCAGGCAACGGCCAAATCGAAGTCCGGCACACGAATGGCTGCGTGGTTGATCTTCAAAGAAGCAAGCGGGCTGGAGGTAGGTGGCGTGCTGAGTGTGCTCATTGTTTTCCTTGGGGGATGCCGTTATCGCCTAGTTACAGCGTCTTCGTTTTGAGCCAGGAACGGATGGCTTCAGTCGCTTCTGCCTTGCGTTCGAGAGGCAGCCAGTGGCCTGAAGGCAGACTGGTCACGGTCAAGTCCTGACACGCGCTGCGCATTGGCTCGCCGAAACGGTTAGGGGTGATATCGCAGAGGCCGTCGAAATTGCCATTGATAAACAACACTGGCTGGCGCAGCCTGCCACCATCCGGTGCCTCGTGCGCATAGGCGATATTGGCGCTATCGTTCAAATACCAGGAGTTTCCGGGCCGGAAGCCAGTCATGCGGAAGGCTTCAAGCAGACTGTCAAAATCAACGGAAGGCCAGAGCGCGGCGTCAGGCTGCACGGTTGGAGCACGATGCGCCGATCCGAACCATCCACCATTGCGCGTAATGAGCGCCGACCTGTACACCTTACCTGCGGATTCGGGGTTGCCGCTGCGGTAGATCGCCGCGAGGCTCGCCGGGATGTCAGCATCGAAGTCGGTGACCGTCTGCTCGAAGTGGGTCAGATAAAAGCGGTAGTAGTCCCACTGTCCGTCCGGATACTGATCGACGGGATAGAGCTCACGGTCGATGAGCGGCAGGTGATTGGGTAACGCGAAGGCGTCCGGGATATAAGGAACAGAGATGAAGACAACGCCGCGGCTCCGCTCGGCGTGATGTGCAGCCAGCGCACCGACAACGGGACTTCCGAGGTCATGCCCAATCCAGATGGCTGGGCTTCCGCCAAGATGGTCATGCAGTTCGACCATATCGTCGACGATCTCTTTCAGGGCATAGGCGTCCGAGTGGGCAGGCGCCGACGAACCACCATAGCCGCGCATATCCGGCGCAATGCAGTGCCAGCCTTCAGAGGCGAAGGCCTCCATCGGCGCGCGCCAGAAAAGGCCAATTTCGGGCCAGCCGTGAAGGAAGATCATTAGTGGACCACTGGCAGGTCCAGCCTGCCAATAATGCGTTGTATGACGTCGTGAACTGAAAGTGGTGTCCGTAAGTGGGAAGGATGTTGCCATCGCGAGCTCCTTAGGCAGGGTGTACCGTGCGCAGGAACTTCACGAGCTGTTGGCTGACTTCTGCGGAGGCCTCGTGTTGTATCCAGTGGCCTACATTGTCGAGTTCGAGGCTCCCGACGAGGCCCGGAAGGCCATCGCGAAGCTTCTCAGCGGGAGGATAGAGTGCCCCTAATCCGTCGGCCTTTCCGGAGATGTAAAACGAGGGCTGGGTGATCTTCGTGCCTTTCCAGGCGGCGGACAGATCGAAATAGAGCTCGGCAGCGCGATAGTAGTTCAGCGCACCGTGAAAGCCGGTGCGTTGAAATTCCGCCACGTTGTGAGCCAGGTAATCGGGTTCTACCCATGAGGGCAATGGCCCGGGAGCAGGACGATGAAGACTTCGTGCAGGGTCCAGAGGGTTCCACCGTTGGTCTACTGGAGCAGAGCCCGATGCCCAATACAAGATTCCCGGAATCGTAATCGCAGCATCGGCCCAAACCTGGTCTGCTTCCGGTTTGATCTGTTCGAACATGTAGAAATCGTTTTCGTGGCCTGTTGTCCGCATTCGCTCGAAGACGCTGACATCACCACGCGGAAAGTAAGGCACGGCAAGGCAGAACACCGCTTTGAATCGATCGGGACGCATCATGGCGGCATTCCACGCATGGGTTGCACCCCAGTCGTGGCCCACGATCGCGGCGCTGGGAATCTTCAGGGCATCAAGGAGCCCGACCAGATCGCCCGCCGTGTGCAGTGGCGTGTATACGGCCGGGTCTGAGGGCGCTGAACTGCGTCCGTACCCGCGCATGTCAGGTGCAATCGCTCGATACCCTGATGATGCGACGGCGTTCATCTGTCGGCGCCACGTATACGCGGTGTCTGGAAACCCATGGCAGAAGAGCACGGCCGGACCATCCCCAAGCTCTGTCACGTGCAAGGAGATGCCATTCGAGGTGATCTGGTAGTCCTTGAGCTCCATCTGTCCTCCATTTTGTAACCTCATCCTAAATATTTGCTTGAACTAAAGCAAATATTGTTCAATCTGCTGTTGACAGAGCTAACATCGATACGGGGATATGACCTATGCAGCTAGACCACGTCGATCGAGTCGTCCAACAATGGAAAGCAGAACGGCCTGAGTACGACCTTGCTCCGGTTGAGATCATCGGGCGAGCGGGACGCATCATGGAGCATGTCGACCGCGCTCTTGAAGCTAAGTTCGAAGAGTTTCAGATTTCAAGGGCCTCCTTCGACGTCCTGGCCGCACTTCGTCGAAACGGAAAACCCTACAAGCTGAACCAACGCGATCTGATGCGCGGTCTTTTCCGTACATCCGGAAGCATGAGTCTCAGAATAGATGCGCTTGAGAAGCAAGGCCTGGTGAAGCGGTCCCCTGACAGTGAAGACCGTCGCTCTGTCTTTGTCACTTTAGCTGCGAAGGGCGTGGCCCTTCTCGAAACTGTCATTCCTGCTCATCTGGAGAACGAAAGCAGCTTGGTCGCGGGACTTAATCGCGCTGAGAGGGCCCAGCTTATTGCCCTGCTGCGCAAGTGGTTGGTCAGCCTCGAAGAGGAGGTGGCTCACGGTCGCCAGCTTTATCTCGGCATGACTCTGCTGGATTCCCATGCGTCGACGAAAATGCGGCGAGCTGTTGGCCTGCCCGATATCCCAGGCTTACTTGTCAACAAGATTGCAGCGGGCAGCCGCGCAGAAGAGCTCGGCTTCCGTAAGGGAGATCTCGTCACTTCCGTTGAGAGACAACCCGTTACGTCTCTGGGTGACCTTCGCAAGATCCTAAACCACTCAGAACCAAAGACGAAGAAGGTCCGAGTAGTTCGCGGAGTCGAAACGCTGGAATTCAGGCTTACAAGTTCCTCAATATAGAAAGTATCCCGAGGCTAATAGTGTTCTGCACAGCAGCGAATGTTGCTGGCTACTGGAAAACGCGCTTCTCGTCTCCTACGTGCCGCGGACTATAAGGGAAAGTTGCAGGAACGCAAGTTCCGAAGATACGAAGTGAGTGGGGTCTAGATATTTTTTCGTGTCCAAACGACCGAAGCTCGAGCGTTTGAGGTGGGAAAGGTGCTGAAGGTATCGGTGAGGCTTCAGACAAGGCTGGAAATCCCTGAATCATGGAATCACATGTTATCTGGGTGGTACGAACGAAGAGCGGGAGGAAGCAGGTTCGCTCGCTACGCTCGGAATGACAACCAGAAAAGCAAGAACAAAGGCGACTGCACAAAATGAGTGGCCCTAAATATTTCATGCCAAAATGGCTGAGGCTCGAGCGTTCGAGGTGGAAAAGGTACCGGAGGTATCGGTGAGATCAGAAGTCTCGGGGTCCTTCGACTGCGCAGCTCGCAAAGTGCGCGAGCCGCTACGCTCAGGATGACGATTCTGGGGGGGAGTGTGGAAAGAAGAGCGGCGTTTGTGTGCCATTTGGACGTAGTAGATGTCTCCGATCTAGTGTGGTGAATCCTTAGTTTCGTTGAAGAATGATGGTCCGTTCAGCACAGCCCGAAGCGCGTTCCCTGATGCTTCAGTATCAGGAAGACGGAGGGGCCGTAGCCTTTAGGCTACGGAATACGGGGCTGGCAAAGATGTGGCCTTTAGAGCAAATCTCCTGTTACTGGGTAGTTGAATCGGGCTTGCAATACCGTTTTTCTGGGGAAAAACGGCCATAAGCGTCGTGGTTTCGCTATACACCTAGAGGAGATTTGCTCTAGGCCCGGGCCTTCTTTCGGCTGCGAACAAAAGGCCCGGGGCTAAAGCCCAATTCCTGCCTGGCTCTCATTCCGTAGCCTAAAGGCGATTGCCTCCCTTACCCTCCGTCCCGCGACGCTAAAGCGTCACGGTTTGCGCTTCGCGCCATGGGGTAACCCTGGTTCTTCAACGCACTAAGAAATCACCATATTAGGGCGTTTTCATGCATGTTCAACGCATTTCTATCGAGAGACGCGCTTGTGTTCATTTGGTTTGCCGGACAGACCTCACTGAGTGCTAAGCCCGTTCGCAATCGTTGAGCAACGTATCGACCAAAATCAGGCTGATTCGCTCTGCTCTCGGCTACACTGGCGACATGCGAAAGCTACTTCTCCTGGTCTTATTCGGACCGGCCGTATTGTCCGCCCAATCCAGTTCGCCTGCTCCTGCAAGAGCGGCTCATGCCGTGATGGATCACGATCTCACGGACGTCAGCGTGGATCGCCTGCATGAGCTCTATCGTGAACATCGCTACACGGTCACGGAGGTGGTGCAATGGCACCTCGACCGCATTGCGCGCTATAACGGCGTCTATCGGGCGGTCCAAACCGTTACCGCAAAGGCGGCGCTGACAGAAGCAGGCCGCGAAGATGTCGAGGCGAAGCAGCCCGGCTTTCGCCCAGAGCCTCTGTGGGGTGTTCCGATTGTGATCAAGGCCAACACCAGCATCGCCGGCCTGACGACGACGGCCGGTTGGATTGGCTACATGCTCCCTGGTCATGAGTTGGTTGCACCGCGTGATGCGCCCATCGTCGCCAGGCTGCGCAAGGCCGGAGCGATTCTGGTTGGGGTGACCAACATGCCCGACTTCGCCGCCAGCGATACCACGCGTTCTACTGCCTTCGGCCGCACAGGCAACGCCTACGATGTACGCTTTTCGCCGGGTGGGTCGTCGGGCGGGACCGTTACTGCTGTTACCTCCAACCTCGCCGTCCTTGGCAACGGCACGGACACGGGCAACTCCATCCGCATGCCCGTGGCGACGAGTAACCTGGTCGGCATCTTCCCGACTCGCGGCCTCGTCAGCATCGCGGGCATCGCTCCGCTGGACTGGCAACTGGATAACACGGGGCCCATCGCACGCACTGTAGCCGATGCCGCTCTGGCTCTTACCGTTCTGGCCGGCGAAGATCCCCTTGATCCGGCTACGATCGGCTCGCAGAGCAAAGCTCAACCCGGGCCCTACACGCAATATCTGAAGCCCGGTGCACTCAAAGGCAAACGTTTTGCGGTGCCTGCCTTCATCCTCGACGGAGAGACGCCGGTCTTTCAGGGCGTTTGCCCTAACGCCACACCGGAGCAGTTTGCAAAGGCGAGGAAGAATGCGTTCACTCCCTTGAAGCCGGAGACGCGCGCCGCCTTCCTGCATGCGGTCGAGGAACTCCGCGCTGCGGGGGCAACGGTGCTGATCGATTCGCAGATCCTGCCCGACAGCTTCGCCATTACCGCTTCGCACATCTGCACGCTTCCGTATCTTCGCGAGGGCACGGAGAAGTTTCTCGCAGACTTTGGACCTGCACAGTACCATTCTGCGGCTGAATATGAACATGCCGTCGGCAAGCGGCTGCCCTCCGTCATCATCGGCGGAGAAAAATCAGGACTCTTCGAATCCACGAACGTGCAGCAGGCCACGCTTGAGACCGATCCCCATGCGGGTGAAAATTTCTTCGGCCCGCGCGACAAAGTATTCACGCTCTACGAGGGGGAGCTCGATCGCCTGCACCTGGACGGATTCGTCTATCCCGCGATCCAGATGCCACCGGTCGACGAGACCATGCCGCAGGACGGCCGCGTAAGCGAAGGGCCGCACAGCGATACGAACTGGGTCAACATGCTGGGTGTTCCGGCGATTAGTTTTCCCGCCGGATTTTATGAAGATGGCCTGCCGTTCGGCATCGAGATCAGCACACGCAAGTGGCACGACGGGGACCTGATCGGGTGGGCCTACGACTACGAACAACACACGCACTATCGCAGACCGCCTGTCCTGGTCGACCGCGGTCTGCTGCCGACTGCCGCCAGGCCGCTTGAGCCGTAGGCATAGGGATCATGAGGTAGTTTTGCCAAGGAAGCGGCGGCTAAGCCATGCCCGAACAGGCTCATCATAGAGCTTCAAGCAGGCGTAGGCGATCGTGACACTCGCGATAAACAGCAGCACGCCTGCCACCGCTCCACGTCCTGCAGGAACTTTGTCCCGGACGACCCAGGCAGTGTAGATGTAGATCAGCGGATAGTGCGTGATGTACAGCGGATAAGAGATATCCCCCAACAGCTTGGAAAGTTTGGTCTGGAAGTTTCCGCTGGTACGTTCGCCGGCACCGATCGCGACAATGAGAGGGAACAGAACGATGATGCAGAACGACTCATAGAGTCCATTCATCCAGAGCTGGTGTGAACCGCCAATTCTGGGCATGCAGAGAGAGACGATCACCAGGAGGCTGCAGATGGCAAAGCTTCCTGGAAGGTGAATCCGCTTGCCGATACGCATCAGCAACATGCCCGCGAAGAACGGATAGAGCAGGCGTGCGAAACCAATGTGGAGCTGCTCTTTGTCGATGCTCCAACCGCCAATCACGTCACCGTTTGGACTTGCTAGGGCAAGATGGACCAGCAAAACTGCGGAGAGAAATACAAAGATGCCGAGTGCCTTGTTCGAGAGCTTGCGGATGCCGACAGCGTAGAGGATGTTCGCGATGTACTCGAAGAAGAGGGACCAGGCGGGGCCATCGAGCGGGTGCATCTCGTTCCACCCGCGGATGTCCATGGACGGAAGCAGCGGCACAAGGGTGAAGCCGACCAGCATCACGAGCAGCATCTTCCAGACGGGCGTTCCGGCGATCAGCGGAAACGCAGGCCCGGTCTGGAAATAAAAGAGGGCCGCCCCAATGATACTTCCCATGATGACCATGGGTTGCAGGCGAATCAGCCGGCGCTTATAGAAGTCCCATTGGCTCATCTTCCCCCAGCGGTCGTCGTAGGCATAGGCGACCACGAATCCGGAGAGAAGGAAAAAGAAATCGACGGCCAGATAGCCGTGGTTCAGAATCTGTTTCGAGTGATCGCCTTTGGAATAGGGCTCGAAGGTGTGGAACATCACGACGATCAAGGCGGCGACGCCACGCAAACCGTCGAGTATTTGGTAGTGGCTCTTCGTTTGGAGGGAGGCAGGGGTCCGGTTCATGAAGTGCCAACCATCATATAGAACGCTGCGTCAGCCTAGCCAGAAGATTGCTAAGGATGACGATTCCTGGGAAGGGTTGAAAGACCTTACTGGATGGGTCGGTTGCTGGTGAAGAAGTCCAGCAGACTCTGAGGTGCGTTGGGGCCGAGGCACACGTGGAGGATCTTTTCCGCCTCTGCTGCCTCGGACGCGCTGCGGGGAAAGAGGTCCTTCTCATATGCGAGGAGCGCGGCTTCGATATCACCGGGGTTGGCGGCGATGGCCTGTCCGAGTTCGGCGCCGTCGAACATGGCGAGATTGGCTCCTTCGCCAGATGGGATCATCAGGTGCGCCGCATCGCCGAGCAGCGTCACCCCGGGCACGCGGTCCCATCTGTGCTTGATCGGAAGCGCATGGAGAGTGCGAAGCACAGGGGCGGTTTCAGCGTCGGTGAGGAGCGCTGTAAGCTCCGGAGCCCAACCGTCGAATTCCTTGGCGACACGGGCCACCGCAGCCACCGGATCGGAGAAGTCGATGCTGTCGATCCAGTCCTTTGGCTCGTTCAACGCCACGTACGTGTGCAGTACGCCGTGGGGCTCACGGTGCGCGAGGATGCCTCTTCCCGGAGCCACCGCAAACAGCGCGCCACCGCCAACCGCTTTCGCGCTGGGCTTGTGACGGGTGTCCGCGTCGTACAGATACGTCTCGATGAAGGACGTGCCCACGTACGCCGGTATCGCCTCGGAGAGAAGGGGACGAACTCTCGACCAGGCGCCGTCGGCACCCACGAGGAGGCCGGTCGTTACTGTTGAGCCGTCAGCAAAGGTCAGGGTGTACTGCCCGTCGCCGAGCGGAGCCGCTGCTGTGAGTTTGTGTCCCCAGCGGACCGTGCCGGCAGGAAGGGAGTTGAGCAGGATACGGCGAAGCTCTCCTCGGGGCACCTCAGGCCGGCCGCCTGTGCTGTCATCGGGCTCATCGAGCAGGACGTTGCCGTGCTTGTCGAGAATCCGCGTTGCCTGACCGCCAGGGTGGATGATCTCGAGAAATTTTTCGAAGAGGCCCGCCGCCTTGAGTGCGAGCTGCCCGTTGTGTTCGTGGATATCGAGCATGCCTCCTTGAGCCCGGGCGGTGGCTGAGGCTTCCGCTTCGTAGATGGTCGCGGCGATACCGTGAACGTGGAGGACGCGCGCAAGCATCAAGCCTCCGAGACCGGCACCGATGATTGTGACTGAGGTCTTCATCTTGTCTCCTTCATGAGCCAGAGAGCGGCAGCGTTTTGAATGTCGTTGTCATCGGGGTCGTTGTCAGAAACCCAGGCGATGATTCCATCAGGGCGTATCAGTGCAGCTCTCAAGCCGAATTGTTCTTTCGCCCGTCCAGAAACATACCTGATTCGGTCGCCATATTCACTTGCGAGGATTCTAAGGGATGCCTTGCTCTCAAAATCAAGCAGTATTGCCTGGCCATTGTGCATGAGCTCGCCAACTCTTGTACCGTCTTTGAACTCAAAGTTGGGAACGCTGTGGCCGATGAGAGGGTGATCGTCACCAAGATCGTAGTGGGTGTGAACACCCCACACTCTTGCTGCCATGTAGGTGGCGCCATCGCGCGTATCCATAAGGTCGCGGATGATCGCGTTCAGTGCGCGGGCAGGCGGGTCTGGTTTCATGATGGCGACCTGGGCTCGTGACCAATCCAGAACCTGTACGCCAAGGGGGTGCCGTTCCGATTGATAGCTGTCCAGCAAGCCTTCGGGTGCTTTCCCGTGGAGGGTGGAGGCGAGCTTCCAGCCCAGGTTCATGGCGTCGCCCAGTCCAAGGTTGAGCCCCTGGCCTCCCAGCGGCGCGTGAATGTGCGCGGCATCGCCGGCTAAGAGTACTCGTCCATTGCGGTAGGTCATGGCCTGCCGTGCCCGGTCGGTCCAGGTGGTTGCGGCATGGAGGGCGCTGATCGTAACGCCGGTGTTCGAGACACGGCGTAGCGCCTCCTGAACGAGTTCCAGCGTTACCGGTTCTGCACGATGAGCGGCCCCGCCATCAAACTCAATCATCACCAGGTAACCGGGTTGCGATTGGAAGTACATGCCTGTGGGGGTCAGGTTGCGGCCTGGGCTTAGCTTCTCGGGGTCGGCAAGGTCAACCTGAGCAGAGTAGCCGGTAAACTCCGGCTCCGTACCGGCGAATTCAAAACCGCCCAGCTTGCGAACAACACTACGGCTGCCGTCGCAACCCACGAGCCATTCGCCTTGAAACGTTTGGTCGCCGGACTGGACAGTTACCCCCTCTGCGGTTTGCTGAAAGGCAGTGATGGCAAGCCCGCGTTTGATCTCGACACCGAGGGCTTCTGCACGGCGAGCGAGCACAGATTCCATCTCCTGCATTTCAGATATCAAATTGGTCGCGGGCGAGTCTGGCAGGCGATACCTCCACTGTGAGGTGTCAATATTGCCGTCGAGAAAGGGAATGCCGGCAAAGTGTCCTCCCTGACGCCGTGGCCCTTGTACGGGAGCTGAGGTTTTGTGGGGATTCTTTAAACGTTTGTGTACGTCGAGTTCTTTTAGCAGATTGCGACGGTAAAGTGCTTCGATCGTAGGCGTCGAGAGTCCTCGTATCCCGAAGGGAAGTTGCTTCAAGGGCGAGTGGGTATCCATCGCCTTTTCCAGGATGAGGACGGAACATTTGGCCAGGGCCAGTTCACAGGCAAGGAAGAGGCCTACTGGCCCTGCGCCGGCGATGATGACATCGTGTGGGATGGGAGTCTTCATGTTGACTCCTTCGTGGTTGGCGGCTGCCATTTAGAACTTTGAAGATCACTGTGGAACATCATTCCATAATATTGGAACATCGTTCCATTTATGTCAAGATGAAGCATGGCCAAAAAAGCGCGCAGCGTTCAGCGACGGGAAGAATCACTCTCACGGGAGAGCATCATTGAAGCGTCGATCGAGCTGCTGGATAGCAGCGGGGAAGGCGGGTTGACGTTTCGCACGCTGTCCGAGCGGCTTGCGACGGGGCCTGGTGCTCTCTATTGGCACATCGCCAACAAGAGCGATCTGCTGACCGCTGCCTGCGACGCTATCGTTGCCCGCACGATGGAGGCGACACCTTCCGGCGCGAAGCCGAAGGCAAACCTTCGGGCTCTCGCGCTGGGCATGTTCGATGCGATCGACGAGCATCCGTGGGTGGGCTCGGCACTGGCACAGGCCCCCGGAGAGATGCCGATGGTGCGCATTCTCGAACGCCTGGGCCAGCAGGTGCGCGCTCTTGGGGCGGAGGACGACACGCAGTGGGCGGCGGTGGGAGCGTTGCTGAACTACATCCTCGGTGTCGGTGGGCGGAATGCGGCCAATGGGCAACTTGCGCGGGAGCGAGGCCTCGACAGATCGGACTTCCTTGAAGCGGTGGCGGCTGCCTGGTCTCAGCTCGATCCGCGGGAGTATCCGTTCACGCGAAGTGTAGCCGGACAGGTGAGGGATCACGACGACCGAGTGGAATTTCTTGCGGGAATCGATCTCATCTTGAGAGGTATCGAAAGAGGGATCGAGTCACCGCGACGTCGCTGACACCTTCAACATAGACATGCGGCTTGCACTGCGTTCCCCGATGTTTCCGAGCGGGGGAGGGAACGAGCCTGTTTCGAAACTCGCCGACCATCTCGCCCCGATCTTAATGGGGCACTCATGAGAAGACGCCTTTTCATTACCAACCTTCAAAAGCTATGCTGTGTCATGGCCTCACCCCAACAGCAAATCAGATTCGAACATTGGGCAAATTCGCAGAGCCTGGAGGCAATCGTCGCAGCGTCTCACGATCTGCCCGAAGCTCTTTCGCTCGTTGCGCATATCGTCTCAATCAGCCGCTTCTGGGCGGCCAGGGTTGAGGGTACGGCTGAGAAGCTTGCCCCGTGGCCAACTCTTACAGCTCCCGAACTGGAGGCGGAACTACGACAGCTAAGGGACCGCTGGTTGAGGCTTTCCAATGGCACGGCAATGGACGCACAGGTGCGATACGAGAGCAGCGACGGAGAAAACCGCTCCAACCTTTTCAGTGAAGTTCTCCAGGAGGTATTTCTGCACGGGGCGCACCACAGAGGACAGATTGCCCTTGTGCTACGCATGAAGGGCTTTGAGCCTCCACGTTCAACTGACTTCATCCCTGCTCTTCGCACGAAGGTACTTTAAACGCAAACCTGGTGACGGCGTTTAGATGGAATGAGGCGATCGTGCACTTGCGTCCTCTAAGCCAGAGGCGTTTATTTAGGTTTAGGAGAAGCGACCGATGCGTTCAAGGATGTTCCGGTTTGTGCTGACTGGTGTTGCATTGGGAGTTGCGGTGTTTACTCCCAGAAGCTGGGGTCAGGTTGCAGAGCACCCTGTGTTGCTGGCGCTCTCGAAGACCGATCACACGCTGTCGATCGTCGACCCAGTGACGCTGAAGGTCATTGCGAAGATGCCGGTCGGGCCGGATCCGCACGAGGTGATCGCGTCAGCGGACGGAACGCGCGCGTGGGTTTCCAATATGCTGAACGGCCAGGGACACGAGTTGGATGTGCTGGACCTGGTGAACCACAAGGCGTTGCCGAGCATCGATACAGCGCCCATGGTCGGCTTGCATGGTCTGGACTTCCAGGACGGTAAGGTCTGGTTTACGGCGCAGGGCGCGAAGTCGATCGGCCGGCTGGACCCGGCGACGGGCAAGACGGAGTGGGTCATGGGGACCGGGCAGGACTTTACACATTTGATCCGGGTGATGCCGGACGGTCAAACAATCTTCGTCTCGAACGCGCATTCAGCGAGCGTGAGCATTATCGAAGATCGTGAAATGCCGCCTGCTCCGACGCATCCTGCTCCGCCCGGACCGGCGCAGCGTGACTGGTTCGTGACGACCATTCCGACCTCGCTGGGCACGGAGGGCTTCGATGTATCGCCCAACTGGAAGGAGTTGTGGTCAGCTGCAGCGAGCGATGGCAAGCTCTGGATCATCGACACTGCGCAGCGGAAGGTGGCTGCATCGATCGATGCAAAGTTGAACGGCGCCAATCGCCTTAAGTTCACGCCCGACGGCAAACGCGTGTTGATCTCTATCCTTTCGACGGGCGATTTGTTTGTGTACGACGTGGCTTCCCGCAAAGAGATCAAACGGGTGATCCTGGGCAAAGGGTGCGCCGGTATCCTGATGGATCCGGACGGCTCACGCGCGTTCGTGGGCTGCACCGCAGCGAACTACGTTGCAGTGGTGGATCTGAACACACTGACGGTCACGAGCCATTTAGATGTGGGCGGCGGACCGGACGGTCTTACGTGGGCGAAGCGACCATGATGAGTCGCTGACGGCGACGGTCGGGTCAAGTGCATGGAACGTCTGAGAGGGGATGGGAGCCGCAGCGAATCGATCCCCACCCTCTCTCCGTTCACTGAGCGTACGCAGCAGGTAGGCTTTGATCCATTTTTGGTTTTCGCGACTTTCGAGGAGAGAGGAGAAAGGTGAGCAAGAAGGGATGCACCCAGGAGATCAAAAAGACTGCCGCTGTTCCCCTCAATAAGTGCATTGGCCTGTTAGCGATAGTTGAAGCCGAATCATATCGTTCAGTTGGGTCACCACAGTCTTGCTAGCTACATTCGTCCGCCGGCTCTGACTCGCGGCACACCGGGGAGCACGACAAGAATCTTCCGCAAGGCAGCCAATTGACGTTCTAGAACATGTCCATAGGCCGCGCCAACGTCTCGTAGATACGTCAGCGAGCCTGTCGAGGAGCTTGGAGCTACCCGCCTAAAGTCGACGCCGCTACGCAGCGGACCTAGGGTAACGTTCATACCCTAGAATCTATTGTGCAATGAAAAACCCAGCTCGCGTCCAACAACTCTTCTCGGGGATGGCTAATGCGTTTGCAGCATGCGTCGCGGGCGCTGCCTCTTCGACATTGAATGTTGATCTATCGCGCCATGCTCACATTCAGTACGGGGAATTTGTTTTCCCTCAAGCCTTCGCACTTAAGCTCTTCGAGGTATCGAATCTAGCTGCGGAACAACTGGATGCCGATTCGGCGTGGAGCAAAGAAGCACTTTTCGATCTACTCATCCGTCATTCAATTGAAATCGCTCGTGGAAATGTTTCCCAGGCTGGTGTCACAGGCGTGGCTGCCAAGTTCTTAAAGGAGCTCAAACGGCAGCCATCGGAATATGAGAAACAGATTGCGATTTTTGGATTGGACGGGTTTGCTGAACCGATGGAGTTCGGACAGATCGAACTGATTGGACTCAATCACACCCCTCCGTCTGATCATGGATCTCTGTTTATTGGGGGAAATCCTACTCGAACAGAATTCGCCTCGGTTCGGGTCATTGCGATCGATGACCAGACCGCGCAAGCCAAGACCAAACAACTGTTAGCCTCCCATCTGGCTGTGCTCAATGCACTTTGTGCGGAGGCTTGGCCATCGTATTACAGGCTCTCAGATTCTTACATCGATCCGATGGATTTCCGGATGATTGGCACAGTCCTACCATCTGGAGAGTGGGGCGGCTCGATGACTCGCGTTCGCTCCGTGTATCCACTTCCGAGCGTGAAATTGAGATCCATCATCGAGAGCGAGCGCTCCAAGCGGGCGAGTGCTCTCATGACCTCTAAAGACGAGGTTTCTAGGCGAATTCGCGCAGGCTATGAGTTGGCAGGTAAGGCCTGTAGTACAGTCGATCCCGCTACCGCATTTGTACTGTTCACGATCGCCCTCGAGAGCTCGGTGATGGGGGGCACTTCTACTGAGATCACTCATCAACTAGCAATGAGGGTTGCTCATCTAGTGTCAAACAGCGTAAGCGAGAGGGCGGCCACGGCAAGGCTCGTCAAGGATCTCTACAAAACGCGCTCGAAAATTGTTCATCGTGGTGAAACAGATATCACGAGTCGGGAGGTCAATCAGATTCGTATCTTATGTCTTGATTCACTCCGAGAACTGGCCGCGTTGGCAGAGCGCGACTGTATGACCCAGAATGCAGAATTCACTCGTTGGTTTGAGATGCGTCAGCTCCAGTAGGTTTAATTCATTATCATCGTCGGCCTCACGGCTCTGTACTCGCAATATTCCATGCGCGCGTGCATGAATCTAACGCCTTTGGTTAGTCCTCCGAACGCCGATGTCGCCAGGAGTGGTTTTTCGATTGATGCCAAATCGCCAAGTCACTCATCGAATGAACTGGTTACTTCCGCTAAGCCGACGCCTGCGGACAGGGCCGACAGCGGCAGCATCTCGTTTGCCGCAGGAAGAGTGAACAACATCTCAGCAAGGATCAGGTAGAGGGATCTCGTTTCAAATGTTCTCTGCCCCACGAACAGAGAACATCCAATACCGGGACCAACGTTCGTCCGTACGGCGTTAGCGAGTACCGCACTCGCAGGGGCAGGCCTTGCTCCTGATGACGCTCCAGAATTCCAGCGCCTGTCATATCCCGCAGATGACGGAGAAGCATCCTCTCTGTAATTTCAGGAATACTCTTCCGCAATTCGTTCGTCCTCATCGGCCCGTCCAACAGTCGCCAGAGGATTGTGCCCTTCCATCGCCCGTCGATGACGCTTAGTGTCACATCGATGGGGCATGGTGAGATCTCTTTCTTTGAGACGCCCATAGATCACTCCAACTGACAATTTTGTCAGTGCTACTTTTTGCATCAGTGCTCCATTCGAAAGCGTCTTTAGCGAAGAGTCAATAGGAGCCCCTTATGCACTTGTTCAACATGGTGACCCTCTTCGTCGTTCTTACTCTGGCAGGCGTCGAGTTTTCTGTATCTGCATTCATGAACCCTGCCGCGTCGCGGCTCGAACCCGAATCACAATTGAAGATGCTAAGCCGTTCTGCTCTCGTGCTTGGAAAGGTGATGCCGGTCTGGTACACGGTCTCTACCCTGTTTCTCGGTATCCAGACCTGGCTCTGTTGGCACACGCCTGGGCGCGCAATCCTGCTTACAGCGGATGCGATCTGGGTTCTTATTTCGGTGGCATCGATCTTTGTCCTGGTTCCGCTCGCTAGTCGCGTGGCGGAAGGTGCTGCTGATTGGCAGCGGATATATCGGATTTGGGACCGGCGACATCGAGTGCGCATAGCCGCTCTCGCCACCGCAGCCGTCCTGCTCACATACGTAGTAGTCCGCTGAGGGATGCTCGATCCAGATCAGTACCGGGAAACGCGCTTATGGTGACCAATAGCGGTTCGTTCCTGCAAAGTCGCGTTTCGCCAAGTTCGCATCCGACGTTTCCGAAAACGCCGTTTTTGGTGCTGCTGGCCGTTTGCATTGTCGACCCCATACGGTACTTGGTACGAACATCGGCGACGGCGCTGCCACTTAAAATCAGCCGCCCAGTTACACTGGGCATATAACGATTTTCTGGAGTCGACCGTGCGAAAGATCTACCTGATGCTGATGTTGTTGTTCCTCAGCGGCTTGGCCGTGGCCGATGCCGGCGCGCCCGTCTACAATTTCAAACTGAGCACCATCGATGGTGACCCCACCACGCTAGGTGCCTACAAGGGCAAGGTGCTGCTGGTGGTCAACGTCGCCAGCGCCTGCGGATTTACGCCGCAGTACACCGCCCTCGAGGCCGTCTACGAGAAGTACAAGGACAAGGGCCTGGTGATCGTCGGCGTGCCGGCGAACAACTTCGCCAACCAGGAGTCCGGCACCAATGCAACGATCAAGGAGTTCTGCAGCGCCAAGTTCCACGTGAAGTTTCCGATGATGGCGAAGGTCTCGGTAAAGGGTGACGATAAGACGCCGCTCTACCAATACCTCACTGCGGCGCCGAACGTTGGCGGCGAGATCAAGTGGAACTTCACCAAGTTCCTCATCGCGCGCAACGGACAGCCGATTGCTCGCTTTGAGCCGGCCGTGACGCCGGATTCGCCACAGGTGATCTCGGCGATCGAGTCTGCGCTGAAGCCATAGTCGCTGTGATGCTTGAAAGCCCGCTTTTAAAAGCGGGCTTTTTCTTTTGAAGAAAGGGCCGTCGTCACGGCAATGCCGATACAACCTGGTTCCGAAGCAAATGGTTTCTGTCGGAAGTTGAGGGCATGTTGGTGCAAAGTAACTACATCTGTAGGTGTGTCCGCGTCCCCGTTCTATAAGGAACGTTGGGATGAAGTACGCACAGTCCACAGAGAATTTCTAACGTACGGCCTCAATGCAGCAAAATCGTGATGCTCCGTTGCTATCGCTCGCGAGTTCAAGTCCTGAGAAACGCGTATCACTTCCCACAAGAGGACTTATCGGTACTAATCCCAATGGCGTAAGGCCGGTCACCAGTTGATCAACTTTGACAACGCCGACCAGCTCGCCCAGTGGATGCAATCAACAGGGTTCGCATCGATACCGGCCTGTACGTCTGAGACGAGCGAATCTGGAACCCAGCAGAAGATCGTGCCATCCTTGTGCCAGAACCACGTATCCCAAGGAGGCGCATCTTCCGTGTCGAAAAAGCCGTGCGACGAGGCCTCAGCTGCACCGTCCGAGACTGTTTCCATGGCCTCATAGAGGAGCAATCGGCCGAGTGCTTGCGCCCCTACTGGATCGACCGGGCCAGTGGTGGCATCTCGAAGGATCTCGGAACGCTTTTGCCTGATCGACTCTGAGGCCTGTCGATAGCTGTCGCGTTTCACCTTAACGAAAGCGTCTATTCCTAATTCATTAAGAGAAGGGACTACGAGAATCGAACTTGGGTCCAGCATCGGACTGCGCAGGTCGTCTGCCCGAAGGTGATCGCGATTGAACCACGCGGCGGTCTCTCCCAGTGCCTGCAAAACTTCAACAGGCGGTTGCGAACTGCCATTTGTCTCGAAGTTGGAAAGCCCCAGAGAGATCATGTAATCAGCATATCTTTACGAAATCCTTTCGCCACGGCTAGGAGGCCGTCTATGTGGCGAAAAAAGCAAAGAAACCCAAGAGTGTTCTGAGACTTCCAGACCTCGACTACTCCAGATCAGCGGTTCTCAACAGCCTTCCATCTTTGAACTCGCGACGGTCGTACGAACACGCCATCCGTGACTTCACCGAGTGGTACTGCTCTGAACCACGCCTCGCGTTCAACAAAACGGTAGTGACCCGCTATCGCATCGCTTTGGAGCAGCGAGGATACGCTCCCTCAACGATCAACCTTCGACTTGCCGCTGTTCGCAGGCTCGCATACGAGGCTTCGGATTGCGGATTGCTTAGTCCTGACCTTGCTGCCGGCATTCGTCGGGTCAAAGGGGCGAAGCGCTTGGGCGTTCGTGTTGGGAATTGGCTGACCGTTGAACAGGGCAGGAGGCTGCTCGCCGTGCACGCTGGCAAACACTTGCGAGACTGACGCAACCATGCTGTTCTAGCAATGCTCCTTGGATGTGGTTTACGTCGAGCAGAACTTGTTGCAGTCAAGATTGAGGACTTCGAACTTCGAGAGGATCATTGGGTGCTTGCAGACCTCATTGGCAAAGGGCGTCACATGCGGACAGTTCCTGTGCCAGGTTGGGTTAAATTAGCTATTGATGCTTGGTTGGAAGCTACAGAGCTACAAAACGGAACTCTCTTCCGTGCGATCGGGAAGACAGGCAAGATTCGAGGGGATGGATTCACCGCCAAGGTTGTTTGGTCGATTGTTCGGCGAGCAGCTTCGGACTGTGGCCTTGGTGTGATCGCGCCCCATGACCTTCGTAGAACTTGCGCTCGGCTCTGTCATCAAACGGGTGGCGAGCTTGAACAGATACAGTTTTTGCTCGGCCACGTATCGATTCAAACCACAGAACGCTACCTAGGTTGCAAACAGCGGCTACAAAACGTCGTTAATGACCGGATTGGCCTAGAAAGCATACCGCCCATGTAGCCAAATCAGTCGTTAGACTGGTTGGCCATCGAACTACCTGTAGGGTGCGAAGCCGGATGACATCGATGAACAGCATGGGCCTTGAGTTTGGAGCGTGCTGTTGAAGGCAGTAAAGCTCACAGAGATGTCTGATGGCTTCCCACCTGACTGCTCTTCTTTCCAAACTCCTTCGTGCTGCCGGTAAACTACGGTGCCAGTGCGAGGCAGAACAAACGTATGAGCGGTTGGTTGCGGATCATCAACGATCAGCAGGACGCGAACCTGGTTCTTGCCGTCGGTTGCGAAGTCCATTCGACTCACGGCTACGTATTTGTTGGCCTCTCTTAGTTGGTAAGCAAACTCTGGCCCAAGATAAGCAAGGCTCGGAGCTGCCTGTTCGGAAGGACTCCTCCGGATCACTTCAATTTTGGCGTTCGTAAGCGCTCGGTTCGGCAGCATCGGGCGGATCAGCCAGTATCCTCCCAATGCCAATGCTAGGAGGGGAGCGATTATTCGAATCGCTAAAGGGGGCAGATAGGGGAATTTTGGTACTAAGCGAGGGAAGACTAGCAATCCCCAGAGAGCACCACAGGTGGCTGCGGTATAGACACCCATCGCAGAGATTGCAATCATCCATCCGGCTGCGGCCATCATGATGCCAGAAGAGATCAGGGCCAAGATCGTAGCAACCACTCGGTTCAGATATCGCGGGGCACGGCACCATCCCAAAATGATCGACAGCAAAGCAAAGAGGCTGCCATAGAACGCGGCTCCCCTGAGAAGAAGAAGTGCGAAGCCGAAAAAGAACTGCAGTTCTTCCTTGCTTGGCAGGTGCGGGCTCTGCCATCCCGGTCCGGGGCGGTCACTGTAGGGGAGGTAACCGACGCTATTAATCGTGACCAGGAAAAGGTTCGGCAGCACGTCCGTTGCCAGAACGTATGTCACAACGGTCCAGAGGAGCAAGGACCACCAGCTCTTTGGTTTAGGCCACTTCATAATTGAAGCTTACGGGTTCCCATCTCTCTGAACAAATGTTGTTGGGGGGCAAGAGATACTAGTCCTCATAAACGCGCTTCTAGGAAGCGATCACGAAGCAGGTGCTAAGGGCGAAAGTGCGGGAAAGGAGCGAGGCTGTTTAGACACACAGCACTCACTCCCTTCATCCGATGATTAACGCTCACTGGCGATGAGCCGGCTGATTCTGCTCTCGATGTTGTGGATGAGAATCCGTTAGGTCCATTCTGGAAACTGACTTTTATTCTCGTCCAGGGCTGAGATCTTTTGCATGTCCTCAGCGTTCAACGAGAAATCGAAGATGGCCAGGTTTTCGCGGCGATGGTCCGGGTTAGACGAACGCGGGATGGCGATGACTCCCCGCTGGTGGTGCCAGCGCAGAACCGTCTGCGCGACGGTTTTGCCATGCTTTTTACCGATCTGCTCCAGCACCGGGTTCGTAAATAGCCCGTTGCGCCCTTCTGCGAAGGGAGACCACGCCTCCATCTGCACACCAGCGGCATGCAACGAGTCAAATTGACCGGCCTGCTGCAGGAAGGGGTGTGTTTCCAATTGATTGATGACAGGCTTCGTGCTCGCTCCTGCGGTCAGGCTGGCGAGCTGTGTCTGGTCGAAGTTGCTCAGGCCAATCGCCTTGATCTTTCCGGCCGCGTTGAGCTCTTCCATGGCCCGCCACGACCCCTTCACATCTCCACGCGGCCGATGAATGAGATAGAGATCGAGGTATTCGAGCTGCAGCTTGTCGAGGGTCGTTTGAAAGGCGCGCTTCGCTGGTTCGTAGCCGGAGTCTTCCACCCATATCTTGGATGTCACAAAGAGGGATTTGCGGTCTATTCCGCTCTTCTTGATCCCGGCACCCACAGCTTCTTCATTGCGATAGACCTTGGCGGTGTCGACCAGACGATAGCCAGCGGTAATGGCGTCTGCAACGCTCTCCATGCACACATCACCCGTTAGACCGTAGGTCCCAAAGCCAAGGCTCGGCATCATCACACCGTTGTTGAGCCGTACCTGCGGTATCGAGACCTGCCCCTTGGAGGCCCATCCTGCATGGCCGAAGGCAGCCGATGCTGCAACGAGGGCTCCCCCCTTCAGCACAGCTCGGCGGCTGATCGCGCCTGCTTTTTCGTTGCTATTGATGTTCATCATGCTCTGCTTTCCACCTTCCAGTTGGGTCGATCTGCGGGACTGGCTAACAGAGGAAATGGTACAGAGAAAAGCGTTTTTCGTCACTTGAGAGGGGCAGGGGCGGAGTACGTGTTTTCAGATGGAAGTTTCTGAATCAGCGGGAGCCTATGTTTTCTGGGTGATACGAACGAAGAACGGGAGGAAGCAGGTTCGCTCGCTGCGCTCGGAATGACAATCAGAAGAGCAAGAGCAAAGGCAACTGCACAAAATGGGGGCAGAAGAGAGCATTCTCTCCGACTCGAGGGGGGTGTCCACACTTGTGTGGGAACTGCTCTATAATGATCCAGTCGGGCGGGAGTAGCTCAATGGTAGAGTAGCGGCTTCCCAAGCCGTTGGTTGCGGGTTCGATCCCCGTCTCCCGCTCCAATACACAGAGATTAGAAACACAAAGGCCGCGCTATGAGCGCGGCCTTTGTATTGTGAGCCAGGCGTTATTTGCTGGCGGTTTGGGTTTTCTGCTGTGCCGGCAACGTGTGGTTTTCGAGGGCCAGTGCCTCCGGCATAAACGTCAGGGCCTTGCTGATCTGCGGGTCCCATTCTGCCCGGATGCGCATGCCTTCCGCCTGGCCGAACTGTGTGGTGAAGAGCTCGGCCTTGATGGTCGACTTTACCCAGTCCAGATTATCGGCGATGTCCTTGTCGGTGTACTCAATCTTTTCCGACTTCAGGAAGTCCTTGAACTGCTGGATCAGCGCGTCATCGACGACCAGTTCCTTGGTGACCGAGTGGTCGGAGAGATAGTGCTTGGTGAAGTTGAAGAAGGCATAGTGCTGCAGAAGAATGTCCTGCAGGTGGTCCGACTTCAGCTCGGCAATCTTCTCGTCAGGAGTGATGCCGCCACCGCCGTAGACCGTACGGCCGGAGTCCGTGAGTTTGACCTCGGTGTTGGTGTTGTTCGCGGGCAGCGCGCCCTGGCGGGCGTAGTAGTAGTCGTAGAGCGAGACGCCGTCATAGTTGCGCTGGATGAGCCGGCCCGACGGGGTGTAGTAGTGGAACGTCGTCAGGGCAAGTCCTGTGTTTTCCGCGATAGGGAAGACCGTCTGGACGAGGCCCTTGCCGAAGGTCGTTTCACCGACGATCAGCGCACGGTCATGGTCCTGCAGCGCGCCTGAGACGATCTCCGCAGCAGAGGCCGTATTCCGGTTGACCAGCACGACGATCGGGTACTTCACGTTAGAGCCACTGGGGGCGCGATAGACCTGGTCGGGGAAGGCGCGTCCGCGCTGCGAGACGACGATGTCGCCCTTTTGCAGGAACTTGTCGGAGACATTGACGGCTTCGTTCAGCAGGCCGCCGGGGTTACCGCGCAGGTCGATCAGGAGTCCGTTGATGGGGCCGAACTTGTCGAGTGCCGCCTGAACCTCATGGGAGGTGGTCTCCATGAAGTTGGTGACGTGGATGTAGCCGATGCCGGGCTTGATCTGGAAGGCGATATCTACGGAGTACCGTGGAATTTCATCGCGGATGAGGTCGAAGACCAGGGGTTTCGCGGTTCCTTCACGGCCCATCGTTACAGAGACATGGGTTCCGCGGGGGCCCTTCAGCAAACTGGCTACCGCGGCCGAATCCATGTGTTCCGTCGTCTTGCCGTCGATGGCGAGGATCGCATCGCCGGGCCGGATACCGGCCTTATAGGAAGGGGTTCCTTCAAACGGCGCGACTACGACGATCTTGTCGCCCTGCGGCTGGATCTGCATGCCCACGCCGTAGTACTTGCCGTGCTGGTCTTCGCGCATCTGGGCGAAGTCCTTGGGATCGTGGAAGCTGGAGTGCGGATCGAGCACGCGCAGCATGCCGGGGATGGCGCCATCGTAGATCGCCTTATCGATCTTGTCGTTGTCCAGCTTGTCGGCATAGTTCTGCTCCACGACCGCATAGACGTTCGTGAATGACTTCATCGAGTCGCGCAGGGCTGACTCGTCGGTTGCGGACTGAGCGGAGACGCCGCCAAACACCGAACCCGCGACGCCGCACGCCGCGAGAAAAATAGTTGCCGAAAAAAGTGCACGTCGTGTGCGGTTGACCATAGGGACCGAAGAGACCTCAATACGGAAGGGCTGTCAGCAAAAGTCGCACAAAAGGTGCGCTGTTGCAGCCGTTCTGGGTTGGACGGAGTATAGCATCCGCAGGTTAGCCCTGAGGCAGTCAGCCCCTTTTCCGGGCGGGCAGAAGAGGGTGTGCAGGGCGGTTTTACGGGGGAAAACCAGCGTAACCGTCGTTATATGGTGAGATGCACCATTTGAGGGACCGCCCTGCCCCCGCAATTGTGTTTCCTACGGTTAGAATGAGAATGCCAGATGACCTCTGTCTCGCCCTGCGGTCAAACCAATCGAAACTCTCCGGTACGAAGGATGGGGGATCGCATGGGGACCGAAGGACAGACCAATCGCTGACCGTATGGGCAGGGCCGTAAAGGAACGGATGATCGAGAAGCACACACGTAAGAACGCCATGAGCCGGCTGGTAGCCGGTGCCCCGTTTGCCGGTATTCTGCTCTTCGCTGTAGCCGGCGCTGGTTCAACCCTCTACGCGCAGACCAAGGTTCAGCAGCCGAACTACCCCATGCCGAGCGGATTTGGCACGGGTATCCCGCTACAGCTTCCGGCTCTGCCGGTGCCGACGCCGATTACGCCCAATGGCGCAGTGGTTGAGGACGTGATCGCTCGCGTGAACGACCAGATCATCACGCGCAGTGAGTATCTGCGCTCCGAGCAGCAGTTATTGCAGCAAGCCCAGCAGCAAAATGCCTCGCCGGCCGACTTTGAGAACAGCCGTCGGGACCTTCTGCGCGACATGATCGACGAGCAGTTGCTGCTCTCCAAGGGCAAGGAACTCGGTATTACGGGCGACGCCGAGACGGTCCGGGAGCTTGACGAGATCCGTAAGAGAAACCACCTGGACTCGATGGAGGCGCTGGAAAAGGCCGCCGCCGATCAGGGGGTATCGTTTGAGGACTTCAAACAGGGTATCCGTAACAATGCGATCAGGCAGCAGGTGGTGCAGGAAGAAGTAAGCCGCCACCTCAACATGACGCATACCCAGGAAGAAGCCTACTATGCTGCGCACGGCAAGGACTTCGAGGTTCCTGAGCAGATTCACCTCAGTGAGATCCTCGTAACAACGCCGGACAATGCCACCGATGCCCAGGTGGCAGCGGCCCAGGCCAAGGCTGACGATCTTGAAGCCAAGCTGAAGGCTGGCACCAACTTCGCCGATCTTGCCAAGAGCTCTTCGGGCGGCCCAACGGCTGCTGCCGGTGGCGATCTTGGCGACTTCAAGCGTGGATCGCTGGGCGATGTGCTTGAGAATGCAACATTCCCCTTGCCTGAGGGCGGCTTTACAGCTCCGATCCGTACACGGCAGGGCTTTGTCATCCTTCGGGTGGATAAACATCAGGCTGCGGGCATTCCTCCGCTGGCCGATATCGAGCCGCAGGTGCAGCAGGCAATTTACATTGATGCTCTGCAGCCTGCTCTGCGCGCTTATCTGACCAAGGCGCGCCAAGACGCGTACATGGATATCGATGCCAAAGATGGCTTCATCGATACAGGTTCGAGCCATCCTGGTGCGCGGCCCGGCGACATCGGTTATACCGTCTATACGCCGCCACCGCTCAAGAAGAAGACCATCAAGCACCAGCGCAACGAGCAGAAGAAGGCAGTTGCCGCACAGGCAGAACTGGCTGCTGCTCGTGCCAAGGTGGCGCAAAAGAATGCTGAACGGGCTGCTGTCCAGGCTGCGAAGAGCGGCGGGGGCAGTGTGAAGAACGCCTCGAAGTCCTCGAAACCGCCAAAGATCCATCGTGAGAAGGTTCGTTTTGGCCAGGCGCCGCGCAATGCGCTGCCGACCGGAGCGGCTGAGACCACGACCGAGAACGCTCCGTTGGTTGGTCAGGCACCAGGCGTTGCCATGGCTCAGACGAACTCAACCACGATTTCGACGGGGACGGGTGTCGATCCGGATAATCCGTTGACTCCGCAGGAGGGACCGACGCACAAGACGCGTCTCTCCCAGCGGCAGGTCCAGGAAAACGACGCACACCTTCAGTCCAAGCTGAACAAGGCCGACGCGAAGGCTGCGGTTCGTCCTGTGAAGGCGGATGTCCAAACGGATGCTTCGGAGACTCACCAGGCAGCCGCACTCGGGCTCAATGGCGATACGACTAAGAAGGTGAAGAAGAAGCGCAAGAAGGGTGACCCGAAGGAACGTCTGCAGGAGAAGGCCAAGCCGGTAGATACGTCGCAACCGATTTCGCCGACGGTCAATCCCGCCCTGGGTGGCAGTGCTCCAGTGTTGCCGCCAGTCGCTCCCTCAACGCCACAGTAAAGGACAGAGTGTAGAGAATAGAGGGTAGAGTGTAGAGATTCGGTCTACACTTCTACCCTCTCCTTTTTATGCCTATGATCCTCTATTCTTTTTATGCCTATGAAAGACTTTTTTATTGCCGACGCCGCACAGTTTGATACCCAGAACATCACCAGCTTCTTTTGCATCGCCACGATTGGCGTTCGTGAGCGCAAGGCAGGGAGCGGACAGTATCTTGCGCTGACGCTCGCGGACAAGACGGGACAGTTCGAAGCACGCATGTGGGAAGACTTTGCCGAGGCCGTGCAGCAATGCACAGAAGGCTCCTACGTCAAGGTGCAGGGTCAGGTCTCGAAGTATCAGGGCAAGTTTCAGATCACACTGAACAAGATGCGGCTGGCTGCCGACAGCGAGATCGATACCGCTGATTTTGTCCCGACGACACAGTTCAACGTGGCCAAGATGAATGCCGAACTGCGGGGCTATGTGGATGCTTTTTCCAATCCTCATCTGCGCGCCCTGGTGTTGGCTTTTCTCGACGACCCAACGATCGGCCCGGCTTTTATCGTGGCCCCTGCCGCCAAGCGTCTGCACCATGCGTGGATCGGCGGGCTGTTGGAGCATGTGCTGATGCTCGTGCGTGTGTGCCTGGCTACCGTGCCGTTCTATCCTGAGGTCGATCCCGACCTGCTGCTTACCGGCGCGATCCTGCATGATGTCGGCAAGGTGCGAGAGCTGTCATGGCGGTCGAGCTTCAACTACACGCTTGAAGGCCAGTTGATTGGCCATATCTCGATTGCGCAGGGGCTGCTGCACGAGAAGATTGCGGTGCTCAATGCTCAGGCCATGAAAGCAGCCGAAGAAGCAGGGACGGCGCCAGAGCTATTTCCTGACCGTCTGCGCATGCTGGTCGAGCATATGATTCTCGCGCACCACGGCAAGCTGGAGTTCGGCTCGCCAAAGCTGCCTATGACTCCCGAGGCCATGCTTCTGAGCGCGCTTGACGATCTCGAAGCAAAATTCCAGACGTTGCGGATGGAGTTTGCCACGTCGAAATCAGCGGGTAAGTCTGCCGAGGAGACCACGGATTGGGTGCGGTCGATGGATCGCAATCTATTCAACTCGCGCGAGTATCTCGCCAGTGACAAGTGATAAGTGGCAGGTGGTAAGTAAAAAGAACGCCTCTTACTTACCACTTGTCACTTGCCACTGTTCTAGACCATTTTACTTTTGGGTATAGATCTAGATACTTTTCAATTGTTTGGGTTTGGGTGATTGTTAGGAGATGGCGCGAGCGTATAGCGA
>NZ_JACHIO010000036.1 GCF_014203225.1 Granulicella mallensis
GTGGGTCTGCATGGCGTATCTTCCTCCGGATGGATTATCTGTGCCTCGAGCACGTACCAGGAAGGTACGCCGCTCTTCATACCATCTGAGCCGTACGCGAAGGACCCCCGAATTTTGCACAATGCTGGCGGAGGAGAGCCCGTGCCTATAGCTGGCGATGCCTTCTCCGTGGCCCCGATGCAGACGGTGTGGTCCCCCATTTGGGGGTCCTTCGCGTACCGCTCAGGATGACGACGAAAAGCAAAACTCGCCCTAATCTCTCCACCGCACATGCAGCAGCCGCTCGTTCTCCACCTCGCCCTGCGTGATCACGATCTCAGCATCCGCGCGCTCCATCACGCTGGGAAACTTGTCCCCCCACTCCACCAGCACCAGCGCATCGGGTTCATCGGCCATCTCCCACAGACCGAGCCCCTCGACCTCCGCTTCCGTCTCCAGGCGATACAGATCCAGATGGAACAACCGCACCTTGCGGCCTCGGTACTCATGCACCAGCGTGAACGTGGGACTGACGACCTCTTCCGCATCGGCCGCCCCCAGGGCAGCGGCCATTCCCTTTACGAGCGTCGTCTTTCCCGCGCCTAGCTCGCCACGCAGCACCACCAGCTTCGGCGCGCGCAGCAACTCGGTCATGATCTCGCCCAGCCCCAGCGTTCCGCCCACACTGCGCGTCCGCAGCCGCTTCTCTCTTGTCCACTCCTTCATCCCTGCTCCTTGCTGTGATTCGTCGCCATTCCGGCGATCCATGTAAATCCGTCGGCATCAACGACCCGCGAACGAAAAGCCTCGTACAGATGCCCCACCGTATCGGTTGCGAGCACCGTATGCTCATCCTGGGCCAGCGTCGCGAAGTCTCCCGCCAGCCCATGCAGGAACACCGCCGATTCAACAGCGCGTGCAACATCGTCCGGGTGTTGCCCCAGCATCGCGGTCACAATGCCCGTCAGAATATCGCCGCTGCCTCCCTTGCCCATCGCCGGATTCCCCGTCGTATTCACAGCGATGCGGCCATCCGGATGCGCAATCAGGGTGCGCCAGCCTTTGAGCACCAGCGTAACGCCATGCTCGGTCGCAAACCGCCGTGCCAGGCCGATGCGATCGGCCTCAACCTCTTTCACGGTCAGGCCAGCCAATCGAGCCATCTCACCCGGATGCGGCGTCAGCACGATCGTTCGCGGCTTGCCATCCATCTTTGCCTTCTTCACGACATCGTGCAGCAGAGAGGTATGCCCGGCCAGCGCATTCAGTGCATCGGCATCGATCACCATCGGCAGCGTAACGCGTTCCACGAACCCACGCACAAACTCCGGCGTCGTTCCCTCTTGCCCCAACCCCGGCCCAATCCCCACGACCTTAATGCCCTTGAGCGACTCCGCCAGCTTCTCTTCTTCCAGTAGATCCAGCGGCAATCCCTCTGTATCCTGCTCCAAAGGCTCCAGCATCAACTCCGGCGCAATCGACGCAACCGTCGGCAGAATTTCGCGCGGGACCGCGGCCGTTACCAGGCCTGCACCAGCACGCATGGCGGCGAGACTCGCCATCGATGGCGCACCAGCCTTGCCGTATCCTCCACCAAGGATGAGCACGTGCCCGAACTTTCCCTTGTTGCCGTTGACGTCGCGAGGCGCCTCCGTCAGGGCCTTCGAAGCACCGGCCCAATGCAGTTCCGTCTGCGATACAACTGCCGCCTCAGGGGTTCCGATGGGCGCGACCACCACTGGGCCAAAGGTCCTGCCAGGAGTCAGGTGTCCAAAGACATGTGCAAGCTTTGGCGCGACGAAGGTCACGACAGCATCGGCGCGAAAGGCCTCTGCTTTCTGCTCCAGCGAGTCGGCATCCCACCCACTCGGCAGATCGATGGCAACAACTGGAACCGCCGTCTTGGCAAACAACTCGCGAGCAGCCAAAGCCAAACCACGCAGAGGTGGCTTGAACCCTGTCCCCACCACGGCATCGACGATCAATGCCGCACCGTCAAGTGCAGCCTCTAGATCTTCTTCACTCTGCGCCTCTAAGACCTCGACGTCCGGCTGTGGAGTGGTACGTTCGAGTGCGACAGCAGCCTCACCTTTTACCTCGCTCACAGAGCCAAGCAAAACGACTCGAACCGTACGACCCGCCTGCGCGAGATGCCGTGCGGCGGCGAAGCCATCGCCACCGTTATTGCCCTTGCCGCAAAGCACAACGACAGTGCCTTCATTCGCATAGTGCCGCAGACAGAACTTCGCGACAGCCGCGCCGGCATTCTCCATCAACGTGGCAATCGGCACACCCATCTCGACGGAACGGCGATCAGCCTCGCTCATCTCCTGCGCTGTAAGAATCTTCATCGGCGAGACTCCTTGGGCCCCTTCAAGCAGTTTCGCAGTTGTAGCAGGGATGCGCCAAATGGCGTTCACCTCTAGTGGTTGTTGTTTTTGCCTTTCGTCGTCATCCTGAAGCGTAGCTGAAGGACCCCCGCATTTTGCGCGGCCACGGAATCTTCAGGACAGGCACAAAGCGAAGGGGCACGATTTCAATCGTGCCCCTTCGGTCCTTCTTTACCCATATCATTCGTGGTGAAACCACAATGCGGGCTACGCCTCACGATGACGGCGAAAGACAAAACGCCCTTACTGCCCCGCGTGCTGCAACCCCGTAGACGACGCAGACTCAGGCGTCGGCTTCGACTGGAAGTAATTGCGCTCATACATCGCGCGATAGAACTCTCCGGTCAACTCCGCGGCCTTGGGCCCGAAGACCTGCCTGTCGCCCTCAAGGAAGATCACCGTCACAATGCGGCCTGTCGGCGCATCGCCATACGACACGAACCAACCGTACCGCGTACCGTTGTTGGAGCACGTTCCCGTCTTGCCGAAGACCGGAAACTGCACAAAGTTCGACCGCAGCGAGCGAGCGGTTCCGTTGGAGAAGTTAACCGCCCCCTGCATGCCCGGCAGAATCTGAGGAATGATCTGCTGAATGTCGAGAAGCCGCTTCACCTTCGGCTCAAACGAGGCGATCGCCTCCGGCGTCGTCGGATGCTGCAGGTAATAAAGTGTGCCACCATTGGCGATCGCGGAGACCAGCGCGCCAAGCTGCAACGGGGTCATCGAGATGCTCTCGCCAAACGAGCACATACGGCCTACGCCACCTTCCGCCCTGGGCAGCTCCGTATCAGGATAAGTACCCAGGTGTTCCCCCGGAATGTTGTAACCAGCCAGCTCGCCCAGGCCGAACTCATTGGCATAGTGCTTCACACGCTCGAAGCCCATCGCCCGGCCCAGCACCTCAAAGTAAAGGTTCACGGACTTCGCCAGGGCATGCGTCAGATCGAGCGAGTAATGCCCGCCAAGATTCACCGGCGTATCGCTCTTGACCAGGCCCTCCTGCAACGCCGCCAGCGCAACTGCGACCTTGATCGTAGAGCAGGGCTCGGCGCCGGAGCTGAGCGCCAGCTTCTGGTTCACCATCGCAAGAATGCGCCCGCTGGAAGGATCGATCGCCATCGCCGTGCCGTTCATGTTGCCCAGTGCTTCGATAGCAGCCGCACGCACCACCGGATCTTCACCCGTCGTAATATCGCCCTCGGTCAGGTTGTCGTTGAAGCTGCTCGCGGTAAAGCGCTCAGAGTAACGACGCACAACTTCCCTGCGTCCCCGGACATGCACGATCCGTCCATGACCCGTCGTAACCTGCTCCCGGCGTGTGCTTACCTGTTCGCGGCGCGTTGCTGGCCGCCGGCTCTCAGAACCACGACGCGCAGCCACCGCATGGCTCTTATGCGCCGAGACAGTACTGTGACTCGCGGCCGCGCGATGTCTCTTCGGTGCCGCAGCCTGCAGGACGGAGACCCCACCCAACATCGCGAAAAGTAGAACCAGTGCACTCCGTCTCATCATCTCTTCTCCCCGAAGGCTCTAGTGGCTACGCCGCAGAAATGCGGGGATATCGAGTTCATCGGTTGCGGGCACGCTCTCAGCTACATGCCCCGCAAAGGCTGAGACCTTCGCCTCAGGCCACTGCGACGGCTTCGCCTCTTCCTTGACGTCGTAGGAGGGCGCGCGGCCCTGTGCAGGCTCGGGCCACATCCCTTGCTGGCTGGCGCGCAGTTCATCGTTCGGCTTGCGGAAGAAGTCGTCATCGAACACCGAGGCAGCCACGGGCAGCAGCTCGGGGCTGGACTCCGAGATCTTCGCGCGCTCCGAGGCATTCCCCGCTACCGAGACGACGGGCTCATACTCCGGCTCCATAAAGATACGAGGCGATTCGCTTTCGCGAGGGGCCTGAGCTTGCGATACCGGCAACTCCACCTTGCCCGCCTCTTCATGCGGCTCCTTCTCGATAGAAGTCTTCTCAGGCTGCACCGGCACTTCGCTGGCGAAGCGCACATTGGCCGGCCGCTGCTCGATGCGCGGCAACACAGCCTCACTGCGTGTCGGCAGCGTCGACTCGGCGAGCATGCGATTGCGGCGCTGAGGCATCTCATCGCGAAAACCCGTAGCAATCACGGTAATCTTCACGTCCTCGCCCATCTTCTCGTCCAGCACCGCGCCAAAGATGATGTTGGCATCTTCGTGCGCCGCATTCTGAATAAGCGTCGAAGCCTCGTTGACCTCATTCAGCTTCAGGCTGCTCGAGCCCGTGATATTGATCAGGATGCCGCGCGCTCCATCGATGGCACCGGCCTCCAGAAGCGGAGACGCCATCGCGGCCATCGCAGCTTCGCGAGCACGATCCGGTCCCGAACGCACAGCCGTTCCCATCACCGAATAGCCCATGCCCGCCATCGTCGTCTTTACGTCGGCGAAGTCGCGGTTGATGACGCCGGGAATCGTAATAATGTCCGAGATTCCCTGGACGCCCTGCCGGAGCACATCGTCCGCGATGCGGAAGCTCTCGAAGAAACCTGCATCCTTGGCAACAGCGAGCAGCTTCTCGTTCGGAATCACAATCAGCGTATCGACCGACTCCAGCAGCTCCTGCATGCCGCGCTCGGCCTGCATCATGCGGCGCTTGCCTTCGAACATGAACGGGCGCGTCACGACGGCAACCGTCAGCGCTCCCATCTCACTGGCGAGCGAGGCGATGACCGGCGCAGCACCCGTCCCGGTGCCACCACCGAGGCCTGCTGTGACGAACACCATGTCCGCGCCTTCCAGCGCTTCGATAATCTTGTCGGAATCTTCCAGGGCGGCGCGACGGCCGACATCCGGATTCGCTCCCGCGCCCAGTCCGCTGGTCAGCTTCACGCCGAGTTGCAGCTTTACCGGGGCATTGGAGGTTTCAAGAGCTTGAGCATCGGTGTTGGCTGCGATAAACTCCACGCCTTCAACGTTTGCGGCGATCATGCGGTTCACCGCGTTGTTACCGCCGCCACCGACGCCGATCACCTTGATGCGCGCATTGCGCTGCGTTTCGTCATGGTAATGGATGCGAAGTGCATCGTCGGGCTGATAGGGCATGGGAAATCTCCTGAGGTGATTGCGAAACACCTTTCTAGATTCTGCACGTAGAAACAGAGGAAAGCTCGCAGGAAAACTACGTGCGCATCAAGTTCGATTACATTTCTGCAGAGAAACCAGCATCTGCCCGTATTTTCTTAGAGGCTGCCACTCACGAAGACCATTCTCTGCGTGCCGAGATGTCAGCAGATCTGCTTCGGGCAAAGCCTCACGAAGAATTTGCAGGGCCTGGAGCAAATCTCCTGTAGGTGTATAGCGAAACCACAACGTTTATGGCCGTTTTTCCCCAGAAAAACGGTACTGAACGCCCGATTCAACTTCCCATCAACAGGAGATTTGCTCTAAATCGGAAGGCATGGCCTCAGCCATGCCGTCTCACTGCCCTTTATCTCTCTTCCTGTTGTTGCGCCGTTTAGCTCCGCAACAACAGGAAGAGGTCTTCAAAGATCTTGACCGACAGAAAAACAACTCTTACTTCGTCGGCAGATGAAACACAATTCCGGCGCCGATAGACTGCAAGCCGACTGAGGTCGTGGAACCAGGTGTACCTGTGCTTCCAAGACGATTCATATTTCCAAGGCCAAACTCAATCGCGCGGATATCGATGGTTGGAGCAATGCGTATGTCCGCACCGATGAAACCTTCATAGCGGAAGAAGTTGTCATAGAGCCGGGGAGGAGTCGGGCTGCTCGGAAAGGAGATAGACGTACCAAACGGTTCCGTAACGTTGCTGCTCGTCCATCCAAACGCCATCTCGGCATAGGGCTTCAGCCATTTGACCGGCGTATGCACCGTGCCCTTGATACCGGCAAGCACGGTATTGGCTCCCGTTGTATTCAGCCCGCCTGCCCCACTCGATGCGGACTTATTCGCGCGGTCGTGGTTATAACGAAGATCCACACCCAACCGCACCGGACCAACGTTGCGGAAGTCATAGGTTCCGCCAAGAAAAACACCGGATGGGTTCACGTGGTTGTTAGGAGTCGTAAGGGCACTGGGGTTGGTGGTGAAACACTGCGCTCCCGGATCGGCGGTCTGCGGGTCGAAACACGTAATACCGGTCATGCGGGTTGCGGAATACCCGATATACACGCCAGCTTGAGCACGCGCCATAAGACCGCACCCCAGCCACAAAAGAACGACACCAAGCCACTTGCCAAATCTCATAGATACCAGTCTACCGTCTAAAGCAAATCTCCTGTAGGTGTACAGGCGAAGCCTCGATATTTATGGCCGTTTTTCCCCAGAAAAACGGTGCTGCAAGCCCGATTCAACTTCCCAGTAACAGGAGATTTGCTCTCAGAACGGCATTGCGCTCACTGCACCCCAGCTAAAAACTGCCTGCGAAGATCGACTTCAGTTTCTGCCGCAGCCCCTGCTCCTCGCTGGCCTTGCGGACCTGCGTGCGGTGCGTATACAGCAGCATCCCGATGGCCGCCGAAAACTCCGGCTTTGCCAGTTCTGAAGGCATACGGCTCAGCGGCACCGGGTAGCCGATCCGGGCAGGCACGCGCAGCAGGCTTTCGGCGTTGTCCAGCAGACCGAGCAGGTTTGCCCCGCCGCCGGTAAAGACACAGCCCGCACCCATCGCCTCCAGCACGCCACCCGAGCGCAGGTTATCGCGAAGCATCGTCAGCAGCTCGCGGGCACGAGGCTCCAGGACCTCCGCGAGAAAGCGCTGGCGCACCATGCGCGCCGGCTGTCCCCCGGTCGCCAGGTCTCCTCCGACCTCAATCTCATTGAGCTGCGGAACGGACGTCACCACGCAGTTACCATAGGTCCGCTTCAACTGCTCGGCCTCTTCCACACTGACATGCAGCCCGACAGCAAGATCGTTGGTAAAGTGATCGCCGCCGATGGGAAGCACCGCCGTATGAGCCACCGATCCTTCAAAGAACACCACCAACTCCGTCGAGGCCGCGCCGATGTCCGCCAGGCAGACACCCAGCTCGCGCTCATCGGCCGAGAGAACAGCCTCCGCCGCCGCAATGCCTTCGAAGATCGTGTCCATTACCTCGAGACCGGCCTTGTTCGCGCAGGTCACGACGCTCTGCACCGCGCTGCCGGAGCACGTCGAAAGATGCAGATTCACTTCCAGCCGATTGCCCACCATCCCGACCGGATCGTGGATGCCGGCCTGGTCGTCGAGAATAAACTGCTGCGGCAGCAGGTGCAGCACCTCGCGGTCGGGTGCGAGCCCGATGGAGCGGGCGCGATCGATCGCCGAGCGAACGTCCTCGCGCGTGATCTCCTTCATCCGACTGCCCATGCTGATGCCGCCCTGCGAGTTCATGCCACGAATATGCGGTCCGCCGACACCGACGACCGCGGTTTCGATAGGCGCTTTCGTCACGCGCTCTGCCGTCAGCGCCGCCTGGTTGATGGCCTCAGCCGCAGGGCCGAGGTCGGAGATGACACCACGCCGCATGCCCCGGGAGGCCTCGACGCCATGACCGCGATAGCGCAGGACGCCATCGGTAAGCTCCGCCACCAGCACGCAGCTCTTCGAGCTTCCCGCGTCCAGTACGGTAATCAGATTTTCGTTTCTCGGATTCATTGCGTCACCTGCTTGCCGGTGGCGTGAGCCGCCGCTCCGTTATGTGCATTTGCAACCGCAGCCTTGTGGGCCGCTGCCAACGCGGCAAACATCTTTTGATTTGAACTTTGCGCCTTATCCGCCGGATGCTTTACAGGCTTCACCTTCGGTTTGGCGGGCTTTGCCACGGGCTTCGTCGCGGGCTTGGCCGCCGCCTTAGGTGCGGCCTTGGGCGTATCAGGATGCTTGGCCACCGGAGGCTTGGCCGCTGCCGTTGCAGGCTTTGCCGTTGAAGTCGCCGGTTTCACGGGCACCGCAGGCAGCGGAGCCCCATTACTTGCCAGTGGAACGGCCGCGCCGGACTCCATCTCCAGCACAAACTGGTGCTCATAGCGAGCATCTACCGAGGCCAGCTTCGGATACTGTGTCTTCCACTGCGGCAGATTCTGCTCGAAGAGGCGATAGCGATTGAGGAAGTCCTCATCGCCGAAGTGAACCAGGATGTCCGTGCTGCCGCTGGGGATCAACGCCTTCACATCCTCGGGATTCGACAGGTCCACCTCGCTCAAGGCCTGGGTCAGGTGTTCGCCTGAGCTATCCAGATCCTTCATGAAGCGCTTGTAGACCTCCATCCGCGCGGCCCGAGCAGAAAGCGGGTCGTCCGCAGAAAGCCCGGTGAGCACCGGAAAGGAGTAGCGGGGATCGCCGGCCGCATCCTGGGGCATATCGAGCAGAACACCTTCGGCATCGACGAATCCAATCTGCGTTCCCTGGCGGACGAAGGCCACCGGCACTCTCTCGATAATGGACACGCGAATACCGTTGGGAAGCAGACGCATCACCGTGGCATGGGCCACCCACGGCAGCCGTTCAAGGTCAGCCCGGCGCTCCGCAAGGGGTACGCGGAAGATATTGCGCTCAATGTCCGCCCCAAAGATGTCGAGGACCTGATCCCGAGTAAGGCGCTGATTCCCAACGATCTGGATGTCCGAGGCGGTCGCAACGACAAAACGGTCGTCATGGAATAAAGCATTGCGCACGCCCAGGTAGCCGATCACGATGGCCCCGAGTCCTACTAGCGCAATAGCGGCGAAGATGATCTTTCCGGCAAGACTCTTCGGGATGCCAAGGCGCAGACGATAACTCATAGATTCGCGCCGTGGTTTGTACACTTCTTCCTCAACAGTGGGAGCGTAATTAGGGGAGCCCGGATTCTCATTTGGATCGGCAGCCAGACGTCCGCGCTGAAGCATGCCGGCCGGCGCCGGTTCGCGGTTCGGCCAGTTCGTCTCCGAAGCATACCCCTCCTCCGGCGCTTCAAGCACCGCGGAGCCGCGTTTTGCAAACTTCATGATCACACCGCGAGCCCGAGCAAGGCCGCGGAAGAATCGCCTATCTCACCACTATAAAGCCGGGCCGCCATCGGCTGAGGACAACTTATCGGTGGGTATCGCCGCAGGAACTCAGGAAAAAACCTGTAGACCGAGAGCCGCAGCGGCTTTGGCAAGTTTATTGTCGAAGGTTGCCATACCCGTCGCTCCGTGATGCAGAGCCGTGGCCAGATGAAGAATATCGATCGAACGGAGAAGAAAGGCAGCAGCGTGGCGCTCCGCCAAGGTCCGTGCAGAAAGATAAATCATGTCATTTACAGGAAATTCCTGAAAAAGCCCCGACCCTCTATTACGGCGATACTTGTCGTAGATTCCCTGCGCCTGGGAGCCTCCGAAATAAAGCGGAGGCCATCTCAACGTCGGTGAGAGCGCTGACCGCGACACTCCCGGAAAGTTGAGAGGCTATCGCAACCGCTTTATCCGAATGAATCTCTGGTATGTAGAGCTTGATCAGAAAACTGGTATCAAGAAATGTGGTCACGGTCTTCCCGATCGTCTTCAATCCACGACGTCGTATCGACATCCAGAACTACATCGCCAAAGACCTCTCGCATCTGCGCTTTGAAGTCAGGCATCCGCGCCGAAAACGGCCGTGTATCCACAGAAACAGACTGGGGCGCACGCACCTCTGCAATCACGGCGTCTCCGCGCACCAGTTCGATAGCCCCTCCACCGCTCAGTTCAGCCTCGAGTGTGGCGAGATGCTTGTCCATATCTTCAACGGCTATCCGTTGAACACGGCCCATCGAAGGCATATCCTCACGAACTGTGTTCGTCGTCCCCATAACGGAAATCCTACACCCGTAGGCCCAGCCGCTCCAGCAACATCGCCCCTGCCAGCGACACATTCCCCGCGCCCAGCGTCAGCACCAGATCCCCAGGCCTCGCGTCCCTCGCCAACCGCTCGACAGCCTCTTCCATAGACCCCGCATACGCGACAATCCTGCCAGAAGCCGCCCGGATCTTCTCCGCCAGCGACTCTCCGCTCACACCCGGGATCGGCTGCTCACTGGCGGCATAGATATCCAGCACCTGCAACGAATCGGCATCGCCGAACGCCGTCGTAAAGTCCTCCAGCAGGTCGCGAGTCCTCGTGTAGCGGTGCGGCTGAAAGAGCACCAGGACGCGTCCATAGCCACACTCACGCGCCGCCTGCAGGGTCGCGCGAACCTCCGTCGGATGGTGCCCATAGTCGTCCACGACGGTGACGCCGTTCTGTACGCCCTTGGTCTGAAACCTGCGGTCGACACCGCGAAAGCTCGCCAACCCGGATGCAATCTTCTCCGGAGGAATGCCGAGCTGGACCCCGATAGCCACAGCAGCCGTCGCATTCAGCAGGTTGTGCCGCCCGGGAACATGCAGGTTGAACGGCCCCAGCACCAGGCCGCGCGTATTCACCTCAAAGGTCGCATGGCAATCGGGAGAGGGCCGTAACACCCGCAGGCGGAAGTCTGCATCCGGACTCTCGCCATAGGTATAGATACGCCGTGTCGCCCGAGGCAGAATCGCGCGCAGCATCTCGTTGTCCACGCAAGCTGTAATCGCTCCATAAAACGGCACGCGGTCCATGAACTCGATGAACACCCGCTCGACATCGGCCAGGTCCGCGTAGGTATCCATATGCTCGCGATCGAGATTGGTCACCACGGCAAGGATCGGCGACAGCTTCAGAAACGAGCGGTCGCTCTCATCGGCCTCGGCGACAAGATACTGCGAGCGCCCCAACCGGGCGTTCGACCCCATCGCATCTACCCTTCCCCCTACGACCACCGTGGGGTCCAGCGCTCCGCCCGCCAGCACCGCCGCTACCATGCTGGTCGTCGTGGTCTTGCCATGCATCCCGGCGATGGCAATGCCATACTTCAGCCGCATCAGCTCCGCCAGCATCTCCGCCCGCTGAATCACGGGAATCTTGCGCGCACGCGCCTCCACCACCTCGGGATTATCCTTCGCAACTGCCGAACTGGTGACCACGACATCGCTCGCCGCGGCATTGGCGGCGGTATGGCCCGTATAGATCGTTGCCCCCAGCCGGGCCAGGCGTTCAGTCGTAGCCGAACCACGCAGGTCCGAACCCGACACCGCATACCCCATCGTCAGCAGGATCTCCGCGATCCCACTCATCCCAATGCCGCCGATCCCGATAAAGTGGATGCGGTGCGACGGCGCAAACATAGCGTGTTCCGGTAAATTCGAAAGACTCATTCCCCTGTATTGTCCCATCTGGACAGGTAGAGCCTGCCTCTGGATTTCTCTCAATGGCTGGAAATCCTTTACAGTGCCCTCGGCATTCGATCAGGATTAGTCGAAACGGTAGTGGATGGCCTCGGCGACAGCCCTGTACCCGATTCTGCGATAAATAGAGTTTGATACGGGATTGCCTAGATCCGTGTACAGCATGCAGCGGTAGCCCGCGTCAGTGAAATACCTGGAGACCCCGTGAACGCAGGCCGCGGCATATCCGCGCTTTCTGCTCTCCGGCGGCGTGTACACGGCGGATAGACGCACCACCCCTTGAATAGGCTTACTGCTGATGGCCATCGAAACTACGCTGCCATCCTGCCATAGCCAGAGCCGCTTCGACGCGAGCGCCGCATCCATGAAGCTCTCGGCGTTGATCGCGGGCATCTTCGTCTCGACATAAAACTCTTGCAACCAGGCGACCGCGAGGTTGCGATCCCCGGCATCGGCCCTCCGGAGTTGCCCCTCAACCGAAGCTGTCTCATTCAGTTCGACCAACTGATACAGGCGAAGTCCCTGGACAGGAAATGCCGCAGATTTACGCCGCTCGGTCCATCTCCCGGCGAAGCTTGCGGCTGTTGCCACTTCGCCGTTTACTCCGGGCAGGATGACGTCTGCATCCACGATGGCATCAACCAGGGCGGCCGCCACGTCGGGCTCCATAGGAACAATCGTGGCCGGATAGGTCAGAGGCGATTGCACCGCCACGCCAACGACCTGTTCAGCGCGGAAAGCTACCCAATAACGGCCAGGTTCAGGCAGCGTCAGGCGCCCGTCCACAATGGTCAGGATCAGGTTATGGAGAACCGTGCGCGACAACAGGAACTCTTCGGCTGCATCCGAGAACAGCCGGACATCCTCATAAAAACGAACTATGACATCCATGCCAAAAGTCTATCCTCGCAGGATTTGTCGCCAGTAATAACCGGTGAGTGATATACACGACTATGCGCTTCCCCTTCCTGCTCGTTTCCGCGTTCTTTGCCGCGACCGCTGCCTCCGCGCAGAACTCCCAAACCCTCCTCGCCACGCCCACCACCGTCGCCTGGGGCTACTACTCCGCCCACGCCAAACCCGTTCTGACAGTCCACTCCGGCGACACCGTCATCATGCAGACGGCTTCCACCTGCGGTGCCCCCCAGCGGCTCAAGGCCGAAGGAGTCGCCGACGCCGACATCCCCACCTGGCTCGGCGACCTCTACGACAAAGTCCCGCAAGCCGACCGCGGCCCCGGTGGCCACATCCTCACCGGCCCCGTTGCCGTCGCCGAGGCCGAACCCGGCGACGTCCTTGAGGTCCGCATCCTCAAGATCCAGCTCGACACCAACTTCGCCTGCAACGGCTTCGGTGCCGGTCGCGGCTTCCTCCCCGATGACTTCCCCTACGGCCGCACCAAGATCATCCCGCTTGATCGCACCAGGATGACCGCCGCCTTCGCCCCCGGCATTACCATTCCTCTGCACCCGTTCTTCGGCTCCATGGGCATCGCTCCACCTGAGTCCGCCGGCAAGTGGAACTCCGCTCCTCCCTGGATGCACGGCGGCAACATGGATAACAAAGAACTCACCGCCGGTTCCGTCGTCTTCTACCCCGTCCATGCCAGCGGCGCGCTCTTTGAGGCCGGCGACGGCCACGCCGGACAAGGCAACGGCGAGGTCGATATCACCGCCCTCGAGACCTTCCTCACCGGCACCTTCCAGTTCATCGTCCACAAGGGAGAAGCCGCCCAGGAACACCTGCTCTGGCCTCGTGCTGAAACCCCTAACGCCTACATTGCCATGGGTTTCCACGAAGACCTGACCAAAGCCACGGAGATGGCGGTGCGCAACATGATCACCTTCCTCTCCGAGCAGAACCCGGATTATCCCCACCTCTCCCGCGACGACGCCTACGCCCTCATCTCCACCGCCTGCGACGTCAATATCACCCAACTGGTCGATACCAAGTCCGGGGTCCACGTCATGTGTCCCAAAAATCTTTTCACGGGCCCTAAAAGGAAGTCTGCAGAGTAGCGCAACAAATGATCCAGAGTCCGTGTCTAATCAAACCGAGAGCCGGATAAGGGGGACCATCCCCGGAACCGGAATTCTCTCCTAGCACCTCGCAACCTGCGCACATTGCAGCCAAATCGAAGGCCGGCTGGAAAGGGAATTATGAAAATCACGAGTTCAATTCGTAAACTGCTGGCGGCCACGACGCTCGCCGGAGCCCTGCTTGCCGTTCCTGCGGTCAAGGCTCATGCCGGTGTCTTTGTCTCGGTGGCGGTGGCACCTCCTGCAATTCCGGTCTACGACCAGCCTCTCTGCCCCGGTGACGGCTACATCTGGACCCCCGGTTACTGGGCCTACGGTGACTCCGGGTACTCCTGGGTCGATGGCGCCTGGGTCTATCCCCCCTATGTCGGCGGTCTCTGGACTCCCGGCTACTGGGGTTGGGGCGGCGGCGGCTACTTCTGGCATGCCGGGTATTGGGGCCGCAGCATCGGCTACTACGGTGGCATCAACTACGGCTTCGGCTACTTCGGTACCGGCTTCTACGGTGGTTACTGGAACGGTGGACGCTTCTGGTACAACCGCGCCTACGGCCACTTCGGTGGCGGCTTCCGCGGCAACTTCTACAACCGCAGCTACGGCGGCTTCAGCGGTCGTCCTGGTGGAGCTTCCTTCGCTCGTGGCGGCGCCGGCGGATTCCGCGGTGGGGCTGGCGGATTCCGCGGCTCGGCCATCAATGGAAACGCCCGCGGTGGAAACTTCGGCGGTGCCAATCGCGGCGGCGGCTTCAATGGCGGCAATCGCGGTAATGTAGGCGCCAGCCATGGCAACGTCGGCGGTGCAAGCCGTGGTGGCTTCGGCGGCGGCGGTGGCGGCTTCCACGGCGGCGGTGGTGGCGGTGGCTTCCACGGCGGTGGCGGTGGTGGTGGTTTCCATGGCGGTGGCGGTGGTCACGGCGGTGGTGGCGGACATCGCTAATCTGCAACCAGAAACTAAAGAGAAAGGGCTGAGGATCACTCCTCAGCCCTTTCTCTTTGTCCCGAGCCCTATCGCCCCGCCAGTTGCAGCACCATTCCGGCGATTCGCTCCAGCGCTCCCGGCTTTGCCAGCGACCTTGCCCGCAGCGCCATCTCAGCCCTTCGGCTTGAATCCAGCAGCAATCCACGCAGATGCTCCAGCAGGGTCTCCGGCGTCACGTCGCGCTGCAGCAGCATCTCCGCCGCACCCGCCTGCACGAGCACTTCAGCGTTCTTCCTCTGATGATCGTCCGCCGCAGCGGCAAACGGAACCAGCAACGAGGGCTTCCCCGCCGCACACAACTCTGCCACCGTGCTGCCCGAACGCGCCAGCACCACGTCCGCCGCCGCATATTGGGCTGGCATATCCGTCAGGAAAGACTCTACGGACCACCTCGCTGGATCGGCTCCGCTCGCAGCGAACTCCGCTCGCGTCTGTTCCAACCGGCGCACTCCAGCCTGATGCACAATCGTCAGTCCTGGCACTTCATCCAGCAGTTGCGCGACGATCTTCGGCATCGTCTCGTTGAAGATCAGGGCCCCGTTGCTTCCGGCCGTGACCAGCAAGCGCGGAGGCGCGCCAACTGGCCGTAGCGGCAGCGTAAAGATCTCGGGCCGCACCGGCACGCCCGTTACCTGGGCATTCCGAAAATAGCGAGTCGTCTGCGCGAAGTTCACGGCCGCCGCGCTCACCCGCTTGCCCACCCAGCGGTTCGTCATCCCGGGCGCGGCATTGGCCTCGTAAGCCAACGAGGGAATACGCAGCAATACCGCCGCCATCATCGCCGGCCCACTGGCATAACCGCCCACACCTACCACCACCTGCGGACGAAACTCCCGCATCAGCCGAACACAATGCACGATACCCAGAGGCAGATCGAGCATCGTACGCAACCGTGTCGCAAAGCTTACATTCTTCAACTGACCGGAGCGCACCAACTCCAAAACAAAACCCGCCTCCGGCACAAGCTTTGTTTCGATCCCACGCTCCGTGCCAACGAACCGAATCTCGGCCCCCTGCTTATCCCGCAACTCACGCCCAATCGCCAGCGCCGGAACGACATGCCCACCGGTCCCACCCCCGGCAATCATCACCCGAAGCACTGACTCGCTGACTTGCTGACTCGCTGACTTGCTGCCTTCTGCCATCAATCAATCTCACGTGTGATATTCAGCAGCACGCCCATGCACGCCAGCGTGACAAAGAGGCTCGTACCGCCTGAAGAGACAAACGGCAGCGTAATCCCCTTGGTCGGGCACAGGTCCAGCACCACGCTGATATTGAAGAAAGCCTGAACAAGAATCGCCGACGTCAATCCAAACGCCAGGAACCGTGCGAACGGGTCGGTCGAAAGAAACGCAGCCCGCAACCCGCGATAGCCTAGAACGCAGAAGGCCGCGACCACACAGATCGCACCGATCATTCCCAATTCTTCGCAGATATTCGCAAAGATAAAGTCGGTATGCGGCTCAGGAAGATAGAAGAGCTTCTGCCGCCCTTCCATCAGGCCCAGGCCACGAATGCCGCCCGTGCTGACGGCGATCAGCGACTGCAGAATATGAAAGCCTGCGCCCTTCGGATCGGACTCAGGATTGAGGAAGATCTTCATGCGCGCGGCACGCCAGGCCACGTGAAACAGCATGTAGTACAGCACCGGCGCGGCGCATCCAGCGGCGATAAACAACCACTTCATCTGCATGCCCGCGAGGTACAGCATCAACATCAGCACCACCACGCAAACCAGGGCGGTGCCCAGATCGGGCTCCTTCAGAATCAGGGCGATGAATACCAGCGGAGGAATCACCGCAGGAAGAAGCGTCTCCTTGATATCGTCGATGGCATGGATGCGCGTCTGCAGGAACCATGCCAGGAACAGGATAATCACCGGCGCAACCAGCTCCGACGGCTGCAAGGTCTGGCCGCCGATCCTGATCCAGCGATGGGCTCCGTTCATGGTGTGCATGAAAAACACGGCCAGCAACAGCAGCCCGGTGATTCCCATCAGCGGGAAGATCAGCTTCGGGTTGTTGTACTTGCGGTAGTCGACACGCATCAGCGCAAACAGCGCCACCATGCCCAGCGCGGCAAACGCCGCCTGCTTCATCACATACGCATAGGGCGAGCCGACCGTTGCCTTGGCCATGACAGCCGAGGCGGAGAACACCATCACCAGTCCAAAGAGGACCAGCAACAGCACCGTCCCGAACAGCCACTTATCAACGCCAACCCGTTTTGCCATTGCTCCCTACAACCCACTTCTCAAAACTTTTTACTCTAAGCTCAAAAACCTCATAGCTCTTCGCTGGCTGAATCCGCCTTACCCCAACGCCAGTACCAGGCTCTTAAAGGCATGCCCACGATGCTCATAGTTCTGGAACTGGTCGAAGCTCGCGCACGCCGGAGCCAGCAGAACGGTATCGCCCGCGACAGCAGACTCATGCGCCAGTGCAACCGCGCGATCTATCGTCTCCGCTCTCTCTATCTTCACGACACCGGCGAGTTGGTGCTCAATCTTTTCTGCCGCTGAACCAATGGTGATAACCATCTTGACGCGTTCGTGCAGTAGCGGTCCCATCACCGCATAGTCCGAATCCTTGTCCTTGCCGCCGAGAATCAGGTAGATCCCACCCGCAAACGCCTCGACCGCCTTCACCGTCGCATCCACGTTGGTCGCCTTGGAGTCGTTGTAATAGCGCACGCCGTTGTGCTCACGCACAAACTCCAGACGATGCTCGACGGCCTTGAACGCCACCACCGCAGCGCGAATCGTCTCGCTCGCCACTCCCGCAAGACGCGCCGCGCACACCGCCGCCAGCACGTTCTCGACGTTATGCGCCCCGGCCAGTGGAATCTCTGCCACAGGCATCACCGGCTCAGGCTTTGCCCCTTCGCTCGGCGTAAAGAAGATCGTCTCGCCATGCACGAACGCCCCCTGCTTGACCTGCCTCCGAGGACTGAACCAATAAATCTGCGCCTTGGTCTTCGCCGCCACCATCTGTGTTGGCTTGTCCTCCGCGTTCAGGATGAGGAAGTCTTCCGCCGTCTGGAACTCGGTAATCCGAGCCTTTGCAGCGGCGTAGTTTTCAAAATCGCCATGCCGATCGAGATGGTCCGGCGTAATATTCAGCACCATCGCAATGCGCGGGCGAAACGACTCTACCGTCTCAAGCTGGAAGCTCGAAACCTCCAGCACACTCCAGGCCTCCGGCGTGCTCTCCCCCACCAGCTCCGTCACCGGCTTGCCGATATTCCCGCCCACCAGCGTGGCCCGTCCAGCCGCCTTGAAGATCTCCCCCATCAACGTGGTCGTGGTCGTCTTCCCATTCGACCCCGTAATCCCTACTACCTCACCCTGCAAAAACTGCGCGCCCAGCTCCAGTTCGCCGATGATGTGCATCCCCATCGCACGCACCTGCTTGAGCTCCGGCGTCGACATCGGCACACCCGGGCTCACGACAATCAGGTCCTGCCGCCGAAAGGTCAACAACCCATGGCTGCCGGCCTCGACCATAATTCCCTGATCGAGCAGCCCCGGCAGCTCAGCAATCAAGGTCGCCGGACGAGCATCGCTGACGGTCACCCGAGCACCGCGCTCCTTCAGAAAGCGAGCAGCCGCCAACCCACTCTTACCGAGTCCCACCACCAGTACGCGTTTGCCAGCCAGCTCCATTGCACACCCCATCCTGTATCTCTAATCTCTATTCCCTGACTTGCTGACTCGCTGACTTGCTGACTTATCTCAACTTCAATGTGGTCAGCGCACATAGAGCGAACACCAGCGCCATAATCCAGAACCGCGTAATCACCTTCGACTCCGACCATCCACCCAGCTCGAAGTGATGGTGCAGCGGCGCCATCCTGAAGATACGCTTGCCTCCCCGCAGCTTGTAACTGCCCACCTGCAGAATCACGCTGACCGCCTCGAGGATGAACACGCCGCCGATAAATGGCAGCAGCAACTCCTGCTTGATGACCACCGCAACCGTGGCAATCGCTCCCCCCAGCGCGAGCGAGCCGACATCGCCCATGAAGATCTCCGCCGGATGCGCGTTGTACCAAAGGAACCCAATGGAAGCCCCCACCATGGCCCCGCAGAAGATCGTCAACTCACTTACCTCGGGCATGCGCTGCAGCTCGAGATAGTCGCTGAACACCGCATGTCCGCTAACGTACGTGAGCACCGTCAACGCTCCCGCCGCGATGATGGTGCAGCCGATCGCCAAGCCGTCCAATCCATCAGTCAGGTTCACGGCATTACTCGAGAACGTGATGACCAGCATGACAAACGCGATGAACGGCACGAAGGCCAGCCAATGCATATGCGGGATATGCCCCATCCACTCCCACACCAGGTCGGGTCTGAACCGTTTCGCGAACGGCACCATCAGGCGCGTGGAGTACACCCGCTGCGACTGCAGCACGAGCAGCACCACCGCAACCACACCGCTCACAAGGAACTGAAAGAACAACTTCTGCTTCGATGTAAGCCCGAGGTTCCGCTTATGCACCACCTTGATGTAGTCGTCCGCAAACCCGATCGCGGCGAACGCGATGGTTGAAAACATCACAAGCCAGACAAACGGATTCCCCAGATTGCTCCACAGCAGCGTCGGCACGATGATCGAAAGGCAGATCAGAACGCCGCCCATCGTGGGCGTGCCACCCTTCTTCTGATGACTCTTCGGGCCTTCTTCGCGAATGTACTGGCCGATCTGGAACTGGCGCAGACGATCGATCACGAACGGCCCGACCAGCAGGCCGATCAGCAGCGCTGTCATGCTCGCGAAGACGCAGCGGAACGTGACATAGCGAAAGATCCGGAATAACGGAAAGTAGGGGAACAGTTTTTGATAGAGCAGCCAAAAGAGCAACGGACTCGCCTCGCGTGAACATCTTATCCTCCGCCCCGCTCCATGCGGCAGCGATTCGGAGGGTGAATCAACTTCTATCCCTTAGGACGTGATTGAAAAGCTGTTGTTTGTTTCTCCCATTGCTTGTTTTTCGTCGTCATCCTGAGCCGTACCGGGGTCCCCAACAAGCGCGTACTTTGCGCTTGTTGGGGTGGTTTGGCGAAGGACCCCCGCATTCAGAACCACCTCGGTTACATCGGGACAACGTAAGAATGCGCCAGGTACAGGCACTCGTTCTTCCACTAGCATCGTGCAAAATGCGGGGGTCCTTCAGCTACGCTTCAGGATGACGACGAAAAACAAACAACAACAGCTACAGCACTTCAGACAGACTTTTCAGCCGTCTCCAGCCCAACCAACGCCTTCTCCAACCGCACACCGCGCGAGGCCTTCATCAACACCACATCGCCCTCGCGCAGATTCTCCCGCAGCCACTCGCCTGCCGCCTCGGGAGTCTCTACAAATTTCGCCTCAACCCCTTCAGACTCTGCGCCTTCGACCAGCGAAGCCGCCAGTCCGCGAACGCCGACCACAATATCCATGCCCGCCATCGCAACACCACTCTCGCGATGCAACGCCGCACCCTCCGGCCCGAGCTCCAGCATCTCCCCCGCAATCACGATCCGCCGTGTGGCCTTCGTCTTTCGCAGCGCCTCCACCATCGCCTCCAGCGCTCGCGGGTTGGAGTTGTAGCAATCATTGATGATCTTCGCGCCATGCCACTCGATGACCTCGCCACGCTTCTCCGTCGGCCGCATCTGCTCAAGGGCCAGACAGCAATCCTTCAGGTCAATCCCGCTCTGCAGGCCCACAGCAACCGCCGCCAGCGCATTCAACACATTGTGCCGGCCCATCAACCGCAGATGGATCTTCTGCACACGCCCGACGATTCCCACGCGGAACCTTGTTCCGTCCAGGCCAGCTTCCTCGATCTCGACCGCACGCACCGTCAGCCCCGGCAGCGTTCCATACAGCACAGTGCGTCCACGCATCCCTTTACCAAACGAGGCGACGCGCTCATCGTCTCCGTTCAGGATCACAATGCCATCGGCAGGCAGCGCCTCCACCAGCTCATACTTCGCGCGTGCAATACCTTCGATACCGTCCGGAAAGTGCTCCAGGTGAACCGGCGCAACATTCGATACCACCGCCCAATCCGGCTCCGCGATCTTCGCCAGGGCACGAATCTCACCCGCATGATTCATGCCCATCTCGATGACGGCGACCTCGTGCTCGGGCTCGAGTTTCAGCAGTTGCAGCGGCATGCCGAAGCCATTGTTCAGATTGCCCTCGCTCTTGAGTACATGAAACTTCGCACTCAGCACCTGCGCGATGCACTCCTTCGTCGTCGTCTTGCCCGCCGACCCCGTAACACCGATGATCCGCTTGCCCCACTCCCGGCGCACCCGATTCGCCAGCTTCTGCATCGACTGCAGCACGCAGTCGTCTTCTTCATCCGGCACGCGCAGCAGCTTGCCCTCGTCGACGGTCGCCGGCTTCAGCCAGCGCATGCTGACCACCGCCGCCACAGCGCCGTCCGCCAGCGCGATCTCAACGTAGTCATGCCCATCGACACGCTCCCCCCGCACCGCGAAGAACAACTCCCCCGCGCCAATCGTGCGTGAATCAATCGAATATCCCTGCGCCAGCGCAGTCGAATCAAAGTCGCCCTCGGCATGAATCCAGTCGGCGATCTGTCCTAATGTCAGCTTCACTTGCTTACCTCAACCTTTAATTCGCGCAGCACCTGCTCCGCTTCCGCAACATCGTCAAACGGCACCGTGCCGTCGGCAAAGATCTGCACCTTCTCATGCCCCTTGCCCGCGAGCAGCACAATATCTCCCGGCTTCGCCGAACGAATCGCCACCTCAATCGCCGCGCGCCGGTCTTCTTCCACGATGAAGGTCATCTGCGTCTCACGAACACCCAGCAAAGCCTCGTTGATGATCGTCATCGGCTCTTCACTGCGCGGATTGTCGCTGGTCACCACGACCAGATCGCTGTCTTCTCCCGCAGCGCGTCCCATCTTCGGACGCTTCGTCTTATCGCGATCGCCACCGCAGCCGAACAGTGTAATCACACGCCCGCCATGGCTAACCACCGACTCGCGAGCCAGGGCAATCAAATTTCGCAGCGCATCGTCGGTGTGAGCGTAGTCCACCACCACGAAGAAGCCGGCCGCCTTCGATCCGGGCACCACCTGAAATCGTCCTGGCACCTGATGCAATATCTCGGCAGCCTGCGCCACCTGCTCCAGCGTCAATCCTCTGGCCAACGCCGCGCACGAGGCCGCCAGCAGGTTCTCCACGTTGACGCGCCCGCTCAACGGCGAGTGCATCGCAATCCGTCCTTCAGGAGTTACAAAGTCGAAACGCGTATCTCCCAGGGCAAGACTTATGTTTTCCGCCCGGTAGCTACCGAACTCTCCCATGCCATAGGTCATCAGCGTGGCACCGCGAAACTCATGACACATCTCATCGCCGTACTCGCTGTCGAGGTTGATCACAGCCACACGCGGAGGCGGCGCTCCTACCCCTGCAAAGATCCGCGCCTTTGCCTGAAAGTACGCCTCCATCGTGCTGTGATAGTCCAGATGGTCCTGCGTCAGGTTCGTAAAGATCGCGACATCCACCGGCAGGCCCCATACTCGCTCCTGCTCCAGCGCATGCGAACTCATCTCCATCACCGCCTCGGTGCAACCGACACGCACACCTTCGGCAAACACCGCGAGCACATCGCGGCTTTCTGGAGTGGTGTGTTCGCTCTCACGCACCTCATCGCCAATATGCGTCTCAATCGTTCCCAACAGCACGCTCTTACGCCCCACGCTGCGCAGCATCTGCTCCAGCAGAAATGCCGTCGTCGTCTTCCCGTTGGTACCCGTCACAGCACTCAGCTTCAGCTTTTGTTCAGGATGGCCAAAGACTGCCGCGCTTACTTCAGCGAGCGCACGACGGCCATGCTCAACCAGGGCCAGGGCCAACTCCGGTTGTTGCTCTCGAAGAGCTGCGAACGTCGCGGCTGAGTCGGTTACGACTGCCACCGCTCCCTGCCGGATCGCCGCATCGATAAAGCGATTGCCATCGCTAGATCCGCCCTTCATCGCGACGAACACATCGCCCGCAGCCACACGCCGCGAGTCGTACTGCACACCGCGAACGTCGATAGCGCGCGAACCGGCGACCTCAATCACACGAACACCCGAGATGGCTTCGACCCACTGCATTGGTTGATCCCTTTTCACTTACAGCATAAAGAAGCGCGAAGACTTCTGTCCTTCCTGCTGTTTTGCTTTTGCTTTTGCTTTTCTGGCTTGTCATTCCGAGCGCAGCGAGTGAACCTGCTTTCTCCCGTTTTTCGCTAATGCCGTCACAGATTTCATGTGCCAGTACAGTTCATAGCTTTTCGTTTTTGCCATGAGTTTCCGGGTGATACGAGCAAAGAGCGGGAGGAAGCAGGTTCACTCGCTGCGCTCGGAATGACAAACCAGAAAAGCAAAAACGACAACTACCGCGCAAAGCGCACAACAACCTGTGTCCCCAACGGCACCATCGTACCTGCGGCCGGAGCCTGCTCCCGCGCAAGCCCGCTGCCTATCGGCTGCACCCGCAGCCCAAGGCTGCCCGCATGCTCCACCACCGCGCGCAGATCGGCCCCATGAAAGTCCGGCACCGCCACCCGCTTGCCCGCATCCACGACAACCCCGCCATTCGACTTCTCCTGCACCTGCGGCTGAATCGTCGGAGCCGCTATCGGCTTACCTGCATCGACCTTCTCATCCTTGATGACCGAAGTAGTATTGCCATTCGCGTGGAACGCCGCCAGCACCTTCTCGGAGAGCGAATTCGCTGAATTCGCGTGAGCCTGCGTCGCCGCCTGCTGGTCCTTCTGCGCCTGAGCGGCATCGGCGGCCTGGTTCTGCACCATGGCCGCCGCGTTCGCAGGCTGACGCAGCGGATCGTCCGCCGGCAAACTGTTGATCTGGTCGAACATGGCACTCAGGTCGTCTGCGCTGTCCTGAACATCTTCGGGCTGAACCGACGCAGCGATCTGTGCCATCTGCTGCTGGGTCTTCAGCGGCCGGTCGTGCGCTATGCCGAGATACTCCAGCACCTCCTGCGCCAGTTGGCTGAACACAGGCGCAGAGACGATGCCACCGTAGCCTTCTACCGTCGTCGGCGTATCGATGACGACCGCCACCGAGATCGCCGGATTATTCACCGGCGCAAAGCCCGCGAAGCTCGCCACCAGCTTGGTGTGCGAGTAGGTATGCGTCGCCGGATCGATCTTCTCCGCCGTGCCGGTCTTTCCAGCAGAACTATATCCGTTAAGCGCCGCCGACTTGCCCGTTCCCTCGGTAACAATGCCCTCCATGATGGAGCGCATCTCCGCCGCCGTGAACGGCTTGATCACCCGATGCGAACCATCCGGCAACGTCTCAGGCAGGTCCGCGACAGGATGGAAGGGAGCGGCATGAAGCCGGGGATCGCCCTTCATCTGGTCGGTGGACTGCAGCAGCACATGCGGAGGAATATACGTTCCGCCATTGGCAATCGCCGAGACCATCGATACCAGTTGAACCGGAGTTACCCCAACTTCCTGCCCGATGGCAAGCGACAGGATGCTCGTCGATCCCCACTTTCTGGGGGGACGCAGCAGGCCGCGCGTTTCACTCGGCAGTTCAATGCCTGAGCGCTGGCCGAAACCAAACGCCTTCATATACTCGTAGAACTTGTCCGGTCCGAGCTTCAGCGCCATCTTGGCCGCGCCCACGTCGCTCGACTCCTCCAGCGCCTTCTGCACCGTGATGACGCCGTAGTGATCGGCCTTGTCGTCATGCAGTGTGCGCCCGAACATCGTCATCGAGCCACCCTGGCAGTCGACCATATCGGTTGGCTTGACGCCGGCACCATCAAGCGCGGCGGAGTACGTCACCAGCTTGAACGTCGAGCCCGGCTCGTAGATATCGCTCACCGCCAGGTTCGTCAGAGAATCCGCATCGAGATGCCGAGAGTCGTTCGGGTTAAATCGAGGCGAGACCGCCAGCGCCAGAATCTGTCCCGTATGCGGGTCCTGCACCACAATCGTGCCATGCAGCGCTTTGACCTTCGCCACCTGGGCGTCCAGCGCTCGCTCGGCCATGTACTGAATATTTGAATCGATCGTTAGCACGAGATTCTCACCCGGCATCGGATCGCTCTCTTCCGAGCCCAGCACGTGCCGCTTGGCATCGAGCGCCGTCAGCATATGTCCGGGCGTGCCGTGCAGCTCATCGTCGAACTCACGCTCCAGGCCACCGAGCCCGGCGTCATCCGTGCCGACATATCCCAGCACATGCGCCGCAAGGTCGGCATTCGGATAGAAACGCTTGAACTCTTTCTGAAGATAGATGCCCTTGAGGTTCAGCTCTTTGACACGCTCCGCTGTCTCCGGATCGAGCTTGCGAGCTACCCAGGCGAAGTGCTTCGAGGCATTCATTCGAGCAAGAATCTGCTGCTCGGTTGTGAGGTGATCGAGAGAATCGGTGTGGACGACCTTGGCCAGGAGCGCCGCATCCTCCGCGCGATTATCTCCCACCTCGCTCGGCACCGCGTAGACGCTGTCCACCAGCACCGTCATCGCCAGTTCGCGCAGATTGCGGTCGTACAGCACACCACGCCGCGGCGCAACCTCAAAGGTGCGCTGCTGTTGCTCCGCCGCCCGCTTGACGAACTCCCCATGGCGAACGATCTGCAGCCAACCCAGACGGAACGCAATCGCCACCACCCACAGGCAAAAAACCATCGCCACATAGACAAAGCGCACCCGGCGGATGGGTGCGGTCAGTGCCTTCCGTGGCGACGACTTCATGTCTTGGGTTCCTGTTCCATAGTCAAGTAATGAGTGGCAAGTGGTAAGTGACAAGTGGTAAGCGGCATCCCTTGTCACTTACCACTTGCCACTTATCACTTGCAGATACCTTAGTTCACGCTCAACGCCGGGATATGCGCCTGCGCCAGCACAGGAGCCGATACGTTCGATCCATCCGGGCGAACCACCTGTCCGGGCGAAGGGGCGTCCAGTCCAAGCTGCTTCGCAATGCGGTCGATACGGCCGGGATCGCTCAACTGCGCCTCAGTCAGGCGAAGCTGGCGATTGGTCTCGCGCATCTGCTCAACCTGCGTCTTCTGCGCCTCTACCCTGTAGCCGACCTCGATCGCCGAGAAGTGCTGCCACACATAGACCATCGTCAGCGCAAAGAACAGCGTCATCACGATGGTGAAGCTGCGCATCTCACGACGGCGCTCGGGATCGTCAGCCTTCACGATGCGGCTGTTGTCGATGTGCTTGGTGAAGAACATCTCCGGTGTCGGCCCACGACGACGCGGCCGCTGCAGCTCATAGAGCTCGCGGTTGCGCTCGGCCAGATTCGTCCGGCCCGCCGCGCGGCTTCCCGCCGAACGCCGTGTGTGCATCCGCTCCATCTCCTGCCCTGCCATCGCCATTGTCGCCATCGTCTGCCTCCCTCAACCCTTACACGGCACCCAGGCCGTTCCATCAAAACTTTTTGCCCACACCCTTCATCTCGCCTCGTCTTCACGAGTGCAACCCGGGCCGGGGTTGCTGATGGGAGGAAGGGAATTTTTGTTACTGGTTGTCTTTCGCCTGAAAGCACGGCAGGACAACCCCGGCCCGATCTCTAAAACGAGTGATAAGTGAGGAGTGGCAAGTGATAAGTAGCAAACCTTACTTACTTGTCACTTTCCACTTATCACTTGCCACTTCTAAACCTTTTCCGCAGCTCGCAACTTCGCGCTGCGCGATCGTGGATTCCGGAGCGATTCCTGCTCTCCGGCCACAACCGGTTTCTTCGTCAAAATCTCCAGCCTGCCCGCCTTCGCTCCTTCGCGAAAAGCGTCTTTTACTGGCCGGTCTTCCAGCGAGTGGAAGCTGATCAACACCACCCGTCCTCCGGGCTTCAGCAAAGACTCCGCGCTCTTCAGCAGCGATTGAATCTGGCCGATTTCATCATTCACTCGAATTCGTAAGGCCTGGAAGGTTCGTGTTGCGGGGTGTATCTTGTCGCCTTTCATTGATGGGGCGACGGCCGATATCACTCGAGCGAGTTCCGCTGTCGTTTCTATCGGCCGCGCCCGCACAATGGCTCTGGCGATTCTCCGCGACCTCCTTTCCTCTCCGAATTCGTAAATCAAGTTGGCGAGATCTTCTTCGTCCGCCTGATTTACCACCTGTTGGGCCGTCAACTCGCTGCGCGAATCCATTCGCATGTCCAGCGGTCCATCGGTCCGAAAACTAAATCCTCTATGTGCCTCATCCAGTTGCAGGCTGCTTACGCCGAAGTCGGCCAGCAAGCCATCCAGGCTGTTCGGCTCAACTTCTTCGGCAATCTCCGAGAACGCTCGCGGCACATACCGCACTTGTGGCATTTCAGATCTCAGCTCCTCAGCAACCGCTGCGAGCCTTGCCTGCGCCTTGGCCATTGCCTCCGGGTCGCGGTCGAAGCAGATCAGCTTCCCCGCCCCGCCAAGCTGCCTCGCAATCGCTGCCGAGTGGCCTCCGAGCCCCAGCGTTGCATCAACGTAGACGCCGCCGGGCCGTACTTTCAGGTACTTCAGACTTTCTTCCAAAAGAACCGGCACATGTTGCGGTCTTTCCATCGTTCCGCCATCCATGCGTCCCACTGAGGGACTCAATACCATTTACAGCCCCAGGTCAGCTAACGCTGCCTGATCTTCTGCCGTCAGCGGAGCTGCCTTCAGCTCTGCCTCAAACATCTCGCGGTTCGCGACTTCGAGATAATCCTGCTTCCCGAAGACCACTACATCCGCCAATACCTTCGCCGACTCCCGCAACAACTGCGGAACCAACAGCCGGCCCTGATTGTCCATCTCTGCCATCTGGCCGTAGTAGCTCGTCACGTCCAGAAACTTTTGCTTAACCGGATTCATGTTCGGAATCTTGGCCAGCTTGGCCTCGACCTCTTCCCACGCCTTCAGCGGCCAGATTTCAGCCCGCTTCCCGTCTTTGCTGGTGATGTAAAAGAGCTGCTTCTCATCCTCCCCAACCGGGAGCAGGCTCTTGAAGTCGGCAGGGAGTTTCAGCCGGCCCTTCTCGTCCACTCGTGTTGGGTGATTTCCGCGAAACATACTCTGAACCTCAGGCGATACCTTCCCTTACAACTCGAGAAGCCGGCCCCGGGTACACTTGCATAGGTGAATTTGGTCTTGATTCACCTTTTTTGACCACTTCAGACCACTTCGCTCCACCAGACTCTCGCTTAACAGGCCCTCTGTAAAGCACTAAATTGTGATTGGAGCGGACTTTTTCCACGCGAAATGTGGAAAATCCAGCCTATTGTGGGAATCAAGGTGTTAACTACTACAGGTTGTGTTGACCCCTGTGATTCGTATCGCCGGACTTACTTGCCTTTCCGAAGACTTCTAAGGTAGGCGAAATTAAGGCGAAAGTCCTTCGCCCAAAGACAAATCATAGGTGTAAACCACAGAGTACATGCCTTCGGGGATGCCCGTTTCTCGTCGTTGCTTGTTTTTCGTCGTCATCCTGAGCCGTAGGCGAAGGCCCCCCGCATTGGGGGCCACCACGGACTCACATGCCAACCGACCTTGTGGTCTTCACCGAGCCTCGGTGCCACGACCAATCCGGGGGTCCTTCGCCTACGGCTCAGGATGACGACGAGGAATGTGCCGATGCCGCTTCTTCCTCCTCCAGCCGTTTCCTCTTCAAAAACCAGAGCAGATAGCCCAGCACGCCGAGATTGACGAGCAGCAACCCCACCCTGAACCCGGAGAAGTGCGCGAAAAGCTCATAGATCTCCCACGGCAGGGCCGCAGCCGTCAGCAGGGTCGTGAAGTACTCCGCCCAGGTCTTTTCCAACATCAATCCTGTACCTTCAACCACGCAAACCACCGCATAGAGGAAGGAGAGCACCCCGGCCTGGCGCAGATGCCGGGTATCGATCAGGTCCGCCTTATCCATCAGCAGCGAAACCAGCCGCCCCTCGGGATCGACCGGCAGCGCATCGACGATCCGCATCACCAGGTCGCCGATGTTGCGATGCACCAGATGCAGCGCCCCCGCGCCCAGCGCGGTAAAGAAGATCGCCTTGCTCAGCTTGAAGAGGCCCACCAGCAACAGCCCGCGTTCACGCTTGCCATGAGGGTGCAGGGCCTGCCCTGTAGCTTGTCTGCCATCTGCACTAGCTGAGTTCGGGTTCGAAAGAATTTCCTGCATATCCGCTTTCAGTTGACGAGCCTGCCAGCCCTTTGTCAACGGCACCGTATCTTCCCGGGCACAGAAGAGGGCAAAGCAAAGTGCCCACGCCATGAGGGTGACGTGGGCACTCCCCGGCGCAATCCTGCTGCGCCGAAGCTCAAGTTTTCTGTTTTCTACATCTCCGCCCACTGCCGCAGCAGGTTGTGATACACCCCGGTCAACTGCACCGAGCTCTGCTTCACCTCAGGGGTAGTGGCGTGCGGGGAGCGTGCAAGCCGCTGGATCGATTCATCGAGGTCAAAAAGCAGCGTGCGATGGGCGTCCTGCCGGATCATGCTCTGCATCCAGAAGAACGAGCTGATGCGGTTGCCCCGGGTTACCGGCTCGACCCGATGCAGGCTCGTCGCCGGGTACAGCACCATATCGCCGGCCGCGAGCTTCACGCTCTTCTCGCCATAGCTGTCTTCCACGATGAGCTCGCCGCCGTCATACTCCTCGGGCGGCGTAAGAAACAGCGTCGCGCTCAGGTCCGTACGAATGCGTTGGCCGGTCGTCGCAAACTGGCGGATCGCGGTGTCGACATGCGTGCCGAAGGTTTGTCCTCCGGCATAGCTGTTGAACATCGGCGGAAACACTCGCAGCGGCAGCGCCGCCGACATGAACCGCGGCGACCGCGCAAGCCCCGCAAGAATCATCTCGCCAAGCTCTTTCGCCACCGGCGAGTTCTCCGGTATCTGCGCGTTGCGCTTGACCTCCTGGGCCTGATAGCCCGCAGTGACGCGGCCATCGACCCATTCGGCAGTGGCCAGCTTCTGCCTGGCTACTGCAACCTGCTCCGCCGTGAGCACCTTCTCAATTGTGATGAGCATGTTCTACCTCTACCTCTGCTTTTGCCCTTGCTTTTCTTGCTTGTCATTCCCGCAGGGAATCTGCTTCTGCTTTTGTTGTTGTCGTTGCCTTTCTGGCTTGTCATTCCGAGGCGAAGCTGAGGAACCTGCTTCCTCCCGTTTTTCATTCGTACCATCTAGAACATTCGTGCCAGCACGGGAGAGAACAGGGAGGAAGCAGATTCACTCCCCTTCGGCTACGCTCAGGGTCGGAATGACAAATCAAGAAAAGCAAAGGCCTAGAACCTGAAGCTCGCCCCAATCAGCGCACTCAACCCTGCGCCCGGAATCAAGTGGCTCGGATGCGGCTGGTCGATATAGAACCGGTTCGCCAGGTTATAGACATTGGCCTGCAACTCCAGGTGATCGCTAATAGGCCGCTTGACCATCGCATTGAAGACCCAGTACCCCGGCACCTGCTTCATCGCCGTCGAGAGCACCTGGTAGCAGGTCGTCACCGTTGGAGTCGCGCTCGTAGCGCACGGAGCGCTTCCCGCGGCAAACGTCTGCGCCGGTCCAAAGCTGGTCGGCACATACGGCACCGTCGAACTCGCCGTGCGGCTCGCCACATAGTTGCCGCCGAAGCCCGCGCTCAACTTGAACGGCAGGTTGTGCGTCAGGAAGAAGTTGAACGTCTGCTTCGGCACGTTCGCCAGCTGGAAGCCTACCGAGGTCGGGAAGACCTGCGAGTAGATCACATGGCTGGAGAGGTACGCATATCCGAACACCAGGTCCGTTCCGCCGCCAAGCTGCCCGACAGCGCTCGCCTGTACCCCCTTCACCAACTGGTTACCGGCGGACACCACATTGTTCGAGTTGGTCGGATCGGTCTCGCGCGCATTGTCCTTCTCCGTGCGGAACCAGGCTCCCTCGACCTTCAACCGTTCGCGCAGCAGGCTGTACTTCGCGCCAACCTCGTAGCTCTCGTTCTCTTCCGGCAGCAGGAGCTTCGTCGACACACTCAGGCTCAACGACTCCGCCGAAGGATTGAAGCTGGTTCCGTAATCGAAGTACACCGAACCATGCGTATTCGGCTTGAAGACAAAGGCCGCACGATAGGTAGGCTGCGTCACCTTCTGCTCGATCGGAGCAATGGCCGCCGTCAGCGTGCCACCGGTTGCATTGCCTGGGAGCGGAGGAGCATACAGGTTGAACACCGTATCGAAGAGGTCCCAGCGAACTCCGCCGCTGGCCTCAATGAAGCGTCCCAGCTTCAGGGTGTCGACAAAGTACACGCCGACGCTCTCCGACTTCAGATGCGTGATCGACGAGGTATACCCAATCCCCGAGAACACATCCTGCGGATTCGGATGCGCCAGATTGGTCGGAGTCACCGAGTTGATCTTGTTCTCGGTGTAGCTCGTCCTGATCGGGTTGGAGATCTCCTGCCCGCCTTCGACACCGCCTACAAAGTTGCTGCGAACGCCTGCGAACTTGAACCGTGCCGTAACCTCGGTCTGGTCCCACAGATCGCCCTCCACGCTCTTGATCTGCAGTTGGTTGCGATTCACCAGCTCCTGCGAGGCAGGAGTGGCAAGCGTATAGGTACACGTCTTCCCGGAGTTATACGCGCTGGTCGGCAGTGCCGAGACATAGCCTCCAACCGGCGTGCTGACACCCGCATTCGAGCAGAGCTGCGGCTCGGTAATCTGCACGTCGCGGGGATAGTTCGCCCAGCGCGCGATCGTATGCACGTCGACGTTCTGCGAGAACGAGTGATTTGCCTTCAGCGTGAGGATGTCATCGCTCGTACGCAGGAAGTTCGCGTCCGGGAAGCCAAAGTACGAGTGCCGGTTCACGCCCGGAGCCAGTTGGCTGAAGAGCCACGGCAGACCGTAGTCCGGCGTGTCACTCTCGGTGAAGTGAAAGTAGCTGATGGTCAACCGCGACGGAGAATTCAGCCCGAAGCTGATTGAGGGCGCAATGCCGAAGCGGCGATTCTCCGCATACGGGCGTCCCGCCACGCCGCCATCCGTGCCCATCGCGTTCAGGCGAAACGCCGAGCCCTCCGAGAGGTCCGGCAGAGGCTCGTTGATATCGGCCGAGACGCGTCGCGTCAGGTCGGTGCCGAACTGGGTCTGCACGTTCACGAACTTGTCCGTAGCCGGAACCTTGCTCTCCTCGTTGATGACGCCGCCCGTCGATCCGCGCCCGAACTGCACGCCTGCGGGTCCTTCCAGCACCTCGACCTGGTCGAAGTTGAAGCTGTCGCGGTAATAGCTGCCGAAGTCGCGAATGCCGTCCAGGAAGATGTCGTTGCGTGCCGTAAAGCCACGAATCGTCAGGTTGTCGCCCTGCGCTCCGCTCTCGCCGGCCGCGAGGCTGATGCCCGGCACATTGCGCACCGCGTCCATCAGGGTACGGTTCTGCTGGTCCTTCAGCACGAACTGGGGTACCACAGACACCGTCTGCGGAGTATCCAGCAGGGACTCCGTGAACTTGCCCATCACCACCGAATCGGCCATCCCTGCCGCCACATCCACCGAATCCGAGTGCCGCAATCCGATCGATACCGTGTCCGCGCCCTCGAACCGGAAGCTCAAGCCGGTGCCGGCGAGCAACTGGCGCAGCGCCGTGTCATTGGCATAGAGGCCGCTTACACCCGAGGTCTTGATGCCCGCAAGCTGCTCCTGAGGAATCTCCAGCTTGACCGCAATGCCGCTCTGCGTCCGGTAGGCTTCCAGCGCCGCGTCGAGCGTGCCCTCGATGATATGGAAGCGCCGTACCGGCAACTGGGCCGGGGTCGGATCCTTCGCCGCCTCTGCCACCACCTGTTGCGCCGTCGCATTTGAGCTTCCTGACGCGGCATACGCCATTGCCGCTGCCAATGTGACCAGTTTTGCCTTCGTACCGCGGGTCAGTCCATTCTTTGCAAGCTTCTTCACGTTGATCTTCCCTTTGATTGTTAGCGGCCGGCTCGCCCTCACGCGCCCCCCGTCGCCCCGTTGTGGCATGGTCCTCAAGTCACACGCCCTATCTCAAAGCCAGTATTTCCCCTGGAAGCTCCCTCAAGCTCCGACAAACACCGACTGCATCAGTCCGATATCAATTAGCTTACCTTACATCTCGGACTATGCAAGTCGTATATCAAAATTTCTGTGCGATTTTTGACATGTAGTTCGCACTCGCCATTGCGCCGCTGCGAGCGCCCGCACAGCAACAGCCCTGACGCAAAGGTCGCAAAGCAAAAGCCAAGTTTCGCCACGGCTTCCGTGGCGAAACTTGGCTTACTTGGCGCTCTTTGCGTCAAGGCTGTTGCTTTTACGGGTGCCTGTTCTTCGTCAAGCTTTAGATCGACGCACCCACAAGCTTCTTCAACAACGGACGCACACGCTCCAGCGCGGCCTCCGCCGTCAGGCCATACTTCGCATGCAGGGCCTCGGGTTTTCCGTGCTCAATGAACTCGTCCGGCCAGCCCACCCGCACGACCGGAACCTCGATCGCCTGGGCGTTCAGGCTCTCCAGCACCGCCGAGCCAAAGCCACCGGCGAGAACATGGTCCTCCATCGTAACGACCAGCCCGCAACGCTTCGCGTACCGCCCGATGCACTCGCCATCGACTGGCTTGGCAAAACGCGCATTCACCACGGCCACACTCTGCCCTTCCGCCTCGAGCAGCTTCGCCAGCCGCTCGGCTTCGGCGACCATCGCCCCCAGGGCAAAGATCGCAATATCGCTGCCGTCCTGCAGGACCTCGGCCTTGCCGATCTCCAGTACCACCGGATGGGCCTTCAAGGCCACGCCCGGCCCGGTTCCGCGAGGATAGCGAATCGCACTCGGCCCCTGGTGGTAGAGCGCCGTAAACATCATGTCCTGCAACTCGTCCTCATCCTTCGGATCCATATGGATGATGTTCGGAACACCGCGCAGGTAGCTGATATCGAACAGCCCATGATGCGTGGGGCCGTCGTCGCCGCTCAACCCGCCGCGATCCATGCAGAAGACAACCGGCAGGTTCTGCAGCGCCACGTCATGCACGATCTGGTCGAAGGCGCGCTGCAGGAACGTCGAGTAGATCGCGCAGAACGGACGATACCCCTTGGTCGCCATGCCCGCCGCGAACAGCACTGCATGCTCTTCGGCGATGCCGACATCGAAGTAACGCTTCGGATGGTGCGGCCGAAACAGGTCGAGCGCCGTGCCGTTGGGCATCGCCGCCGTGATCGCGACGACCTTGTCGTCCATGTCCGCCAGCCTGGTCAGGGTCTCGGCAAAGATCTCCGAGTAGGTCTTCTGCGCCGCCGCTTTGGTCTCGCCGGTCTCCGGGTCATAGGGCCCCAGGCCATGGAACTTCTTCTGCTTTTCGAGCGCCGGCTGGAAGCCGCGCCCCTTCTGGGTAAGCGCATGCAGCACGACGGGCTTGTTCTGCTGCTTGAGGAACTTGAAGGTCTCGATCAGCAGCGGCAGATTGTGGCCGTCCAGAGGGCCATAGTAGCTCAGCCCGAACTCCTCGAAGATCATGCCGCGTCCAACGATACCCTTGGCAGCCTCTTCGGCCTTGCGCGCAATGTGCAGCGCCGCCTTGCCGCCAAACTTCTCAACCAGCCCCGCAGCGCGGTCGTGAATGTTGACGTAGGTGGGATTCGTCGCAATCTTGTGGAAGTACTCGGCGATGGCCCCGACGTTCTTGTCGATCGACCACTCGTTGTCGTTCAGCACGATGATCAGCCGCTTGGTCTGCGCGGCCATGTTGTTCAGGGCCTCGAAGCTGATGCCGTTCGTAAACGCGGCATCGCCCGCCAGTGCCACGATGTGCTCGCTGCCGCCGCTCATATCGCGGGCCACAGCCATGCCGAGCGCCGCACTCAGGGCCGTTCCGGCGTGTCCTGCGCCGAACGAATCATGCTCGCTCTCCGTCCGCAGCATGAAGCCGTTCAACCCCTCCGGCTGACGGATCGTCTCGAAGCGGTCCTCGCGGCCGGTCAACAGCTTGTGAACATAGCTCTGGTGGCTGACATCGAAGACAAAGCTGTCCCTCGGCGTATCGAACACATAGTGCATCGCGATCGTCAGTTCGACAACACCGAGATTCGGGCCGATGTGTCCACCGGTCTTGGCGACACCGATAATCAACCGCTCGCGGATCTCTTCCGCCAGCCGTTCCAGCTCTACCATCCCCAGCCGCTTCACATCGGCCGGAGATTTGATCCTGCTTAAGTACTCGCTCATACAAAAACCCGTCTTCGGGCCGCGCGGCTGTATTTGCCGCAAGGAGGCCTAGCCTTCCAGTGTATCAACCGGAGGATATTGCTGCTCTCCCGCCAGCGTCGTGAGTCGAGCCTTCAGGCCACGGAATGAGATGCAGGTAAGAATCGGGTTTTAGGTAGGGTCTGGCGAATCGAGGACAGCGACTTAGCCACCTATTTTGTTCACGTCCCCACAGAAAGGTCATCCTTCTATGAAGAGAGGCGTAGTTGTCCAGGGGTATTTTGCGAACAGATTGCGTACAGACTTCTAT
>NZ_JACHIO010000037.1 GCF_014203225.1 Granulicella mallensis
TCCTCACGCGCTGCCGGCGACCAAGCTGCCGCCTTCCATGCTGAGGTTCAAAGAGACGCTTACCTGTTTTGTGCGAGGGACGGAACGGTGCGGGCCGTAGCTAGCGTCACCCGAAGTTGCTCGTAGAATACGGCGGTGTCCGACGGTGCAGCATGCCAGCCGCCGCACTATCACTTCCGCCGGATTCCTTCCTGCACGCGGCTAATCGGTACCGATAAGTCGGCTTGTGGGAAGTGATCCTTCTGGGGCGGATTGCTGTCGGGAAGCGCGTTTCCCGTTACGAATCGGATTATGGCATCGACCTCTGCCGTGACAGTTACGCTAACTGGTTGTATCTAAATGATTTCATGTGCGTTGATGGCTATCGACAGCACCCTTGGGCATTCAAAAACACTGGGAAAACCGGAGATTCCAAATTTCAGCACCCTCGCCAGCACCCTCTGCGATTTAGGCCCGAAATATAGCGACCTCTGCCGTTGTTCAGCAGAGGTCTTCGGACAGGCTTACTTCCGACAAGCCGACTCATGAGGACCGAAGGGGCGAAGCCTTAATCTCTACGTAGAGCCTGACTGCCTTCCGACGTATGCGGAAAGAAGAGGCTGAAGGTAGTCCCATGTGAGCTCTCGCGCTTTGAACTTCGAACCCGCATCGCTCCGCCGTTCTTTTCAACCAAATCCTCGGTCACCCATAAACCCAAGCCGGTTCCTCCTATTCCCTTTGTCGAGAAAAAGGGCTCGAAGATACGCGCCAGGATATCTGCGTCCATCCCGGTTCCGTTGTCGGCGATGATAAGCCGAACTCCCGCTTGTCCGTTTGCCCAATTGGTCGACTCGCGGCACCTCATAGACAGGACGCCGCCATGCTTCATGGCATCGACCGCATTCGCGACGATGTTCAACACGATCTGGCGAAGCTCCCCTTCGTGACACCGCAAATATTTCGCATCGCACCGGTCAATGACTGCCGTGATCGATGAATTGCGGAGACGAGCTCGGTAAAGCGCCACGACCGAATGAAACAACTTCTCAATGTCCAGGTCGGTCGAATGACTGCTCTGTCTATGAAACCGTAGCGTATGCGTCGTAATCTGCGAAACTCTGGCGAGTTCTTCCTCGGCCTGTGCCACGAGAGCTTTCAGTTCAGGGGTAGGCACCTGCAATCCGAGAATGTAAAGCAGGTTTGTTACCGACGCCAGAGGATTGTTGATCTCATGCGCGATGGAACTTGCCAGGCGGCCAACGGACGCTAGCTTTTCGCTTTGAAGCAGCGCTCGTTCAGCGATCTTCTGATCCGCGATGTCCCGAAGTACCGCAGAGTAGGCGACGAGTGTCCCTGGAGCTTCCATGTGTGGAGTGAGTTTGAAGGAAACCTCCACGCGGGACTCGTCCTTGCAGCGGGCGACTGTCTCGCCGGAGTATTCCTGTCCTGTGTTCAGCACCTCCAGAGACTTCCGAAACGCCGCCCGGGTATCGTCTGTAGAGATCAAGTCCGGAAGCAATCTGCCCAGCGCGTCCGAAGAGTTGAAGCCCAACATTTTGGTCGCGCCATCATTCCAGTTCCTGACTCTGCCGTCTGCGTGCAACGTAATAATGGCGTCGGACGAACGCAGAATCACTTCGGCAACCTGTTCGGCCTCCTTCCGAGAACTCAGCAGGTTTCGCTCATAGGAGCGGCGCTCTGAAGCGTCGAACAGAGCGACTCGGATTTGAATGGGAACACCGGCTTCATATTTCAGAGAGAAGTTGGCTAAGACTGGAACACGTGCAGATCCCACCCGTAGGTCGAGAGCCGTCTCGTTCAACCGGCCACTCAGCAAGAGCTTCGGTAGAAGCTGCGTGTCGAAGAAGATCGCTCCCGCTGATGTGAGCAACGTTCGGAAGCCGAAGTGGATTTGGCTATCCAAATCAAGCTTGATGAGGCGGGAAAGGCTGGCGTTCGCATGCACGACAGTCCCGGCCATATCGAGTACAAGATAGGAAAACGGAGCGTCGTCGAACAGGTCGCGGTAGTCTATCTCGTCTTCTACAGCAGAAATTCCCGTATCGCCTTCGTCACGTTGCCGGGCGAACTCAGGTGCGGGCAATGACCCGTCGCGTTCAGCATCACGAACTGGCTCCCCGGAATGCATTTGTGTACATATTCTCCCACGATGGTAGGAGCGATCGCATCCTTGTCACACTGCAGTATCAGCGTCTTGGTCTTCAATTTACTCAAATCAGCCCGATTGTCGGAGAGAAACGTCACACGAGCGAAGTGCTGCGCGTGCATGGGATCAGTCTTGCAAAAGCTCTGCTCCAACTCCGCGGCAAACTCCGGGTGCTCAGGGTTCCCCATAATAATCGGAGCCATCATCGCCGACCAACCGGAGTGATTATTGTCCAGCATTTCCAGCAGATCTTCGATGTCGGCACGCTCGAAGCCGCCGACATATTCCCCCTCGTTGATATAGCTGGGCGAGGGGCCGATCATAACGATGCTCTCGAAGAGTTCGGGGCGCTTAATGGCCGCAAGCGCGCCGATCATTGAACTCACGGAATGTCCGACGAAGTTCACTTTCTTGAGCTTTAGCTCGTCAATGATCTCGATCACGTCCGCCGCATAGCCGTTTAAGGTGCTATACCGTGTTCGATTGAATGCTGACGGGTCGGAATCACCAGAACCAACGTAGTCGAACAGTACCACCTTGAAGTGCTCCTCGAAGCTGGGCGTAACTCCGCGCCACATATTCTGATCGCAGCCGTAACCATGTGCGAACATCATAGTTTTTGAGCCGTTGCCGCTTATCTTTACATTGTTGCGTTGAACCGATGACATAGAACCTTTCGAGCGCTAGCGGAATCGCTGTCCGCACCGGTCTAACGCTTTTTCGATGGTAGTGCATGTGATGCAGTTTCACCGGCATGTGAAAGGTCGTTGGAGTTAGATCGAGCAGTCCTGTAGCTATCGGAGACTGCATCCAACCCTCTCGGATAGCTGCCGCCAAACGCGCTTCTGGGCAGCCAGCAATTTTTCAGCACCCATCAGCACCCTCGTAGCTTAGATGAATGCGACATTCGACCCGGCTTTTCTGGCGATCACACTGCTGAAGGTTTTAGACCTGTGCCGAAGCTCTGCAGAGGTCGCCGGATCGGTCCTGTGAAGTCGTCTTGTGGGAAGTGATCATCCTTTGCCAGGTCGAGCGTTTACAACCGACACTTCTTGCTCCTGTGTACCATTGTGTCCAGGCTGCTCGAACGGGAATCCCTCGATACGGGATCGAGCGAGTTTAGGGGGCACATAGCAGATACATGAAGGAAGTCCTGGTAAACCAATGGATCGATGTCCATGCTCATTTCTATCCGCCCGAAACAGAAGAAGAGATCCATGCACGCTGGGAAGCGATGAAGAAAGGCTGCTGGACCAGCCCTGCCGCCCCCAGGTGGAGCCCGGAAAGCACGCTCGCCTACATGGACAGTGCCGGCATCGCCATGCAGATGCTCAGCAACATTCCCAAGATGCGTGACAAGCTTCGCGTCTCGAACGACTACGCAGCCGCGCTGGTAGAGAAGTATCCCAACCGCTTCGGGTTTCTGGCTGCCATTCCGACGGACGATCCAAGTTCGGCCATAGACGAAATCAGGCGCGCTTCTGACGACCTTCGTGCCGATGGCTTTGCCATGACGTTTCGCTACAACGACGTGTATCTCAGCGATGAACGCCTGGAGCCGGTTTGGGAGGAACTCGACAGAAGACACGCGGTTGTCTTTGGGCATCCGGATGCTTATGCGGGTGGAGTGATGGGACGTCCCTGTGCGTTGATGGAGGTAGCCTTTGAAACGGCCCGTACGGTCACGGACATGATCTATGCAGGCACCTTTCGTAAGTACCCCAACGTTACGATGATCCTGGCGCACTGCGGAGGCGCCCTGCCAGCCCTGTCCGGACGCCTGCTGCTGCTGGGAAATGAGGATTGGATTCCGAATCCCCATCAGGTCACAACGGATGAAATGCGGAAGTACCTCCAGCGATTCTTCCTCGATACGGCTGGCGTTTGTCCAACCGGACTGGCCCCCGCACTCACGATGACGACTCCAGACCGCCTGGTTTATGGTTCGGATTGTGGCGTCCCCTGTTCGACGGACCGCACCATGAATGCCAATCTGAAAGCCTTGCTTGAATATCCTGGGCTGACCCGAGAGCAGGTACAGCAAATCGGTCGTCGAGCGCTCGATCTCTTTCCCGCAGCCGCAAAGCGTTTACAGCAATCCAGGTAGAAGGAATTCAGGCAAGGCAGGAATGGGCCTTTAGGCCAATGTCACATACTTTCGACCGGAGTAGAGAGGACAAGCATTTACAGTGGCCGTGGTAGGGATGAAACTGGATGACGATTCAGTCTGACTGCAGAACCAAATGGAGAGAAGATTTTGAGGTGGCCATGGGTACAAGCCTCTGCGCTCCATTGAGCTTCCAGGGTTGATCTCGCTGCCCACCAAGAAGCTGGTTGACCTCTTGTCCATGCCCTTTGCACCTTTTCTACCTCGAGCGCTCGAGCCTGAACTCTCGTGCTGGAAAAGGTCCCAACCTCCTGGGTAAGATCAAACCTTTCGGGGTCCTTCGACTCCGCACCTCGCAAAATACGCGAGGCGCTACGCTCAGGATGACGTCTCTATGGGGAGAACAAAGTATCAGGATGACGTCTCTGTGGGGGGAAGAAAATATCTGATTCGTTGCTGTGCCCGATTCGTCAGACACTACCTAAAGCCCCATTCTCGCGTGGCCTTATTCCGTAGCCTAAATGCGATTGCCTCCCTTACCCTCCGTCTCCGTGACGCTGAAGCGTCACGGAACGCGCGGCGCGCAATTCGTTGGCATGCTCTTCCATTCTCTAACTCGCACGGCTTACTTAACCTCAGGTCCGGCGCTCGTCGAAGCCTCTACAGGCGCAACCTTCAGCACGATGCTTTCCTGGTCTTTCGCCTCAAACTGCGAGTAGAACGAACGCAGGCCAGGGTAATTCTTCGGCATGACAAAAAGGTCATTGAAGATAAAGTCTCGCCGCACCGTCACATTTGTCGGCGCCGGAGTGACCGTCATGTTGTACAGGCCGCTGCCCTTCATATCGACTCGCGACGACGCAGGGCTGCCTTCAATAGAAAAGTTAGCCGGGAAGTTGATGCGCAGCGCATCCTGCGTCATCTGCGGGTAATGGAAGTACACCGCAAGCTCGCGTTTTTCATGGGTAAACGTCGCCGTCGATCCCGCACGGAAGAGGTCCACAGGGAGTACCAGCCGCTTTCCGGTGGGAGTTCCAAGCGTTCCCTTCACCTCGTAGTCGACCGTGAGCGGTTTCTCGTAGTCGCTGATTCCGTGAATTTCGGAGACCTTGACTTCGAGGGTCTTTGGCAGCATCTCTTCCAGAGAGGTGCGCAGGCTGTGCTTGATGCTCTCTTCATCACCCTGCAAGGCCTGCTGACGCCAGTGCAGCGCAGGCGCGCCGTCGAAGGTGATGTTGATCTTGCCCGTGATGCCGCCATGTTCGTCCATCTTCAGGTTGGCGATACGAACTGTTTTATTGTCCTTGTAGTTCTCTTCCGTCGTATGTCCAAAATCGGTGCCGCCCTCCACCTGACGAAGCCCCTGCGCGACCGTATCCTCCCAGGGAAGACGAGCGTAAGGGCAGTACCGCGATCCCGGAGCAAAAAATTGCTCTTTGCCATCGACATTCACAATGGCAATCAAGTCAGAGAACTGGCTAAAGCTCATTCGGCCTGGGGCAAAGAGTTCACTGGAACGGTCAGGCACCAGCATCATGTAAGCCTTCATCCCGGCGGCACGGGCCATGCCGACAAAAAGCTCGGTAAGCTGCGCGCTATCTCCGCGCTTATGCGACAGGACATCGCTCGCATTGCTGACCTTACCCAGACCCTCGGCCTTGTCTTCCCTCTGTTCATGCGCCCGCGTATAGCTTGTATTTTCGAGCGCCATCACTGCGGCATAGATCTTGCGCAGTTTCTCATCCTGGGTATTCGCTCCGGCGATGATCGACTCCGTTGCCGATCTCAGATCCGAATTCGGACCTGCAAAGCCATCGACAGATTTCGACCAGACCTTACCTCTCGACTTCCAGTACTCGGCAGGAGTGCGATACGGAGTGAAGTTGAACAGCACGCGATAGCTGAAGCTCGCGATAGGAGGCATGAACTCTTCCTCCGTTTGCGGAGGCACGTCCTTGATATTGAGTTCGTAGACCCGCAAAACCCGGCCTACGGCGTCTGTGCCAGGAAGATCGCGATGCACCAACTCCGTTCCCGGAGGCAGAATGGGAAGCCAGGAGATCGAGTTGATCGCCTCTCCGGTCGCTCCGTCCGTCATCTCATGCCCCGTCGGATACCAGACATAATGCGCCGCCTTCAGATAGAGATCGCCCTGGATATACCAATCGGGCGCCTCATAGACGTAGTCGTTATAGCGGGTAGAGTAGCGGTACTCGATGATGCTGCCCACTTCTACATCCGGCAGAGTGAAGACCTTCTCCCGCACCTTGTATCCCTTGGTCTTCTCGATCACCTTCAAGTACGGCTTGCCGGTGAATGGGATGATCGTGCCATCGGCGTGGATCGTGCGACCGATGATATCTCCTACCATCTTGTCGTCGCCATTCTCCATGTAAGCGGAAGCGCTCGAACTGACGAAGCCCAGTTCGACATTGGCGTATTTCTTGCCCTCTTCCGTCAGGATCTTGATGCGGTTGTAGTTCTGAAATACATGGAGATCATCCTTGGAGATCTCCTCGCGAAAGAGCACGACCGCAGCCGCTCCCGGGTAGCCGGGCAGAGACTTCATCTCCAACTCCTCTTTCGTAGGCTTCAGAAAGGGATCGGCGGCATGAGCTACAACGGGTGCCAGTGCAACGGCCAACAGCAAGCCAGCGCGCATGGCACTCCGCAAAGAGACATTCAAACAAGGGACATCCAATTTGCGCCAACGGATAGGAGATGAACTCAGCATGTTGCTCTTTAGACCTTCTTTCGTATCGTTTCTACTTAGGTTGCAGGCCCAAAATCTGGAACGTTATTTACGCTTCAAAACAGCGCGGCTCTGCTCATCGTTGTCGATGATTCCTGCCAGCTTCTGCAGCTCGGAGTATTTGTCCGCCGGCAGAGTCACTTCGCGCTGTGTATAGACACGCTTGTAGTGCAACGTCTGGCCCTGCACTTCGGTCGAGCTCTCGTAGCTGGCGAATCCCAGGTCGACCTTTACGGGATCGGGAAGTTCATCGACGACGTAACCGGCAGGCAGCTCTATCTCGAAGTCGTCGCTGGCCTGCATCGTCTGGCGCAGATCGATCCCCACCTTGCGAGCCTTGTGGTCGACAGGGATGTCCAACGAACCCAGCACGCGCGGCCGCACCATCAGCAAAGGACCAGCCGCCGTCGCAAAATGGCTCGCCGAGATCGCGTAGCTCGTCGTCATATCTTTGTTCAGAGCCTCTGCGTTCTCCGCCTTTAGATCGGTGAGCGACGCCGCGGCAAAATCCCGCGAGGACGTACGGTCGATGTACTGCTGCTGCTCCTTCGCGTCGCCATGCGTAAAGAGGTAGCGCTCTCGCTCCGCCAGGTCGCCGAAGCGTTTGACCGTCACCGTTCCCTTCAGCGTTCCATCGGCATCCAGCTGAAAGCGCGCCGAACGGCGAATACTGTTGAACTTTGGATCGAGTACCGGAAGCTGGATCACCTGGCTGTTCGCCCCTTCCAGCAGCACACCGTAGCTTCCCTGCAGGTTGTCTTCCAACTGGCCGAAGGGTGTCTTCTCCCACGTCGGGTCGAAGATGAGGTAGCGCTTGCCGGTCTTCGCCGTCACCACGCTGTGCAGCTTCGGCGACTCATAGCCCTGAGGAACCTCGATCGCGGCAATCATGTGATTGCCGTGGATCGAAGGATCTTCGGGATCGATGACTCCACGCTGCGTGTCGACCATCAGAAGAGCGCTATGGATACCGACACTCGAGAGCATCGCCGACAACAGGGTGGCCTTGTCCTTGCAGTCGCCATAACGGCCACGAAAGATATCCGCTGCCGGATGGGGCTGATAGCCGCCAACGCCCATCTCGATCACGAAATAACGAATCTGCTGCTGGACGAAGTCGCCGATGGCCTCCGACTTATCGTAGAAGTCGGTCTTGCCCTGAGTAAGCTCCGCGGCCTTGGCGGAGATGTCCGGCGTCGCGACGATGCGATCATGCGCCAGCGAGTCGTACCACTCTCCGATGCCCTTCCACGTACCTTCCTGAGGCTGCGCAAGTCCCGGCCCGGAGTAGTGGACCGTCATTCGCGCCTCCAGCGAACCAGAGGCCGGACGCATCGGAATGTGCTCCAGGTCGATGGCCGGTTCATTGTTCATGTCCCACCGGTAGTGGTGGTTTTCAAGATCGATGCCATCGGTCTGCGGATGGTGCGCCCAGGTCGTCGTATAGCTGTAGCCCGGCGGCAGCACCAACACGAAGCTCTGCGTTACATGCGGGATCTCATCCTGGAAGTACCAGTTCGTCTCCGCGAGGTACGGCCGCTCGCGTTTTTCATACTCATAGGCGACGATGCCGCCAGGATCGCGTCCCGGAGGATCGGCGACCTTGGCCTTGTCATCGGAGTAGAGCTGGCCACCGTCTCCCGGCGGGCTGAAGTCCTGGATCTCGTTGTCCTTCAAGGCATACTCATGCCCCGCCGGGTCGATGCTCCACACATGCATCGACAGCACCTTGGAGTCCTTGTCGTACCACACGGACGGATAGCCATACTCGCGCCCCTGGGGACGCAGGATCTTCACGACATGGCGCAGATGTTCGACAGCGCTGCCATCCGGTGCAACCGTATAGGTCGTTTCATCGAGCAACACGACGGCCTTGGTTGTCTCGGGAAAATTGGGCAGGGTCTGGTGCGCTGCGGTTCGCACCCAGTCGGGGACACCGCTTGCCGCGTAAAGCGGTGTGGCTACAAGGACAAAAAACAAACCGGCAAGACAACAGCGGCTTACTGGACGTGCATTGACCCGAAACAGCATCGGGAGGTCTCCATTCAACCGCGATCAATGAAGTCGCCGAAGCTTCTCCCGCAGGTCTTAGCCTGCATACAACTCATTGCGGAATACGTGCCTGTTTTTATACGTTTACCGGGCCGCAGAATCAAGTAAAAATACAGCTATAGGCTTTTGCCTGTCTTTCTGCAGCACTCCGGCTGTGCTACTTTAAAGAAGAGCGAGCGGGTAGCTCAGTTGGTAGAGCATCGCCCTTTTAAGGCGTTGGTCCTGGGTTCGAGCCCCAGCCCGCTCACCAAGAAAATAAACCACTTAGCAGGGTTTCCAGGTATCCCAAACAAGCGTGAGCGGGATACGCGTTTCGAATGCATGACAATGCATCCTGCCTAAATAGAAAGAGGCCAGCCTGAGTATCGGCTGGCCTCTTGGGTTTCAGGTCGGATAGAGCGCTTTTACCGAGACGATCTGGATGCAGGACGGATGTTCCCCTTGGTGCCCCTCTTCTAAGAAACGACACTTCTCCGAAGAACAACCGGCAGATTTTTTGGAGATCGAAATCCTGAGCCGCCCTGCCAGGTGACGGGTTCCGCCAAGCCCGCAGAAGAAAATAACTCAACGAGCGGACGAAGCATGGCAACAGAAGCCATGCGCAAGAGACTTGCTCCTACACACGCGTGAGATCCGGCTCCGAGGCTCAAGTGGCCTGCTCCACGGCGACATACATCCAGCTCATTCGGCTGAACGAAGCGGACAGGATCGTGATTGGCCGCGATGATACGCAGGATCAATCGATCTCCCTGGCGAATGGAAGCGTCCCCTATCACCAGATCTTCCGTTGCCTGACGGCGCAGGAAGCGAGTCAGGCCGGCGTGCCTCATCAACTCTTCAATCGCCTGCTCAACCAGGCCGGGCTCCAGATGAACGAGTGTCCACTGCTGCGGATTCTGCAACAAGGCATAGAACGCATTCGCCAGCATACAAGCCAGCGTATGCGAGAGTGCGACGAATCCGGAGTCGCGCAGGGCCTCGGCCCTCGCGTGGAAGCAAGCCTGAAGCTCGGGGGTCACAGACTTTGACTCCGCACGAAGGGCGGGATCATAGGGTTCTGCAGCTGCCGCCGAGACAGTCCCGGCAAGTGTTCGCAGTCGCGCAGCCTCTTGCGGATCAATTCCTGTCACAAGAGCCGCCAGGTCAAGGCAATTCGGTCTAACGTAGGCATCGAGCAGGTCTACAGGGGACCCTTCGGGCAGACTCTGAACTCGTGCCTGGATAACAGGGGTCATGACCTCCGACCAGGCACGAAGCTGGGCTGGAGAAAGCGCTTCCCTTGCCTCTGCGCGCATCTTCTCCATGGCCTCGTCGTCTTCCGTGGTCCTGAGCGACTTGCCATTGTTGCTGAGACCCGAAGAGCGAAACGCTGCGAGTACATCTTCGTAACGGCTCAGAACCCAGGCGTCCAGATCCTTATCGAAATAAACAGGCTCGATGTGCGGAGATACAGGGGAGTCGAATTCATCGCTACTCCAGGCGGGTATGGATGATTCTTCTCGTAGTCTTTGCATGACAGCTCCGGCTCTAGTATTTCAAGTTGAGCGCCACTTCTTGTCAGCATTTTGTCATTGTTGGCCAGATGACCCGGGTCTCATATTCCTTCCCACAGAAGTGGATGTCCCCGATCAAAAAGCGTTACGACGTCGGCTTGTCCGGCACGTCCATCCGCGCGTAAAAGTCTTCGAGAAACCGCCCAGCGTAGCTTTCCAGCAGAGACTCCACCCTTTGGGCCGAGTCCGAGCGCACGATCAGCCCTGCATGATGATGCTTAGGCAATCGGTAGACGATCTCCGGGTCTGCGTAGGCCGACAGATCGGGCTGCTCCTGTCGTGCCAGGCAGATCACGCTGCCGGCGTAGTCCTGACGTAACTCGGGAAGGTAGTAGCGTTCCCCGCGCAACCGGGCAACTTCGATCCTCGCCCACTCCGTCCAGGGATTCAGGCCGCTGGCATACTGCACCACCTCGGCAATAAAGGCGCCCCCGACTCTGGCGGCAGTTTCAAGGAAGTAGAAACGGCCATCCGCGTGCGCCTTGATGAATTCGCTGTGCGTAACACCGTGAATCATCCCCAACGCCGACAAAGTTGCCGCATGGATCGTGCGCAAAGATATCGCGTCGTCACTTTCGCGGTCGAGAGTTCGCGTTGTAAAGACACCACCGTGATGCATGGTCTGCATGGGAGGCTTGCCGTACTTGTGGGCGGCGGCAAAGAGCACCTCGCGGTCCCAGGTGATCCCTTCTACATGGAAGATCTCACCGGGGACAAAGCACTCCAGCACATGCTCGCTGGCAGCATCTCCAAGCTGCTCGAGCAGCGGCCAGATCTCGTCCGGATGCCCCACTCGCTTGATCCCGATCGCCGCGGCGCTCGACCGGGGCTTCAGCAGCCACGGTCCCTGCGTGTTCTGCAGAAAGTGACGGATGTCTTCGTGGTTCACAACGGGCGAGAAGTCGGGGACCGCGATTCCAGCGGCCTTCGCCGCAGTCCTCATCGCCAGCTTGTCGCGAAAGAATCGTGTCGCGGTCTGCCCCATCCCCGGCAACCGCAGATGCTCGCGCAACAGTGCCGCTGTCTCCAGATCGAATTCATCCAGGGCAACGATCCGATCGATACGGTGAGTGCGGGCGTAGTAGGTGACAGTGTTCAGCACCTGCTCCGGCGTAAGCCCCGCGGGCATGGTCTGGAAATCCACCAGGCTATCCTTCGGCCAGTCCCCGTTTGCATGTTTCTCGATGGTCAGCAGTGTGACATCACAGCCCAGCGCAGCGGCTTCGCGCAGGAACGCCTGGCCCTTCTCGTAGGTGCTGATGCAAAACATCGCCGGTCGCCGTTCCATGCCATCTCCTCATGCAGCTATCTCGACCTACTTACCCATACCTTGTCATCTCGACCGGAGCATGATGGTTTTATCGTCATGCGTAGTGGAGAGACCCCTCGATACAGAGCGTGATTCAAATGTCTCTAGCGCGCTTTGCGTCTAGAGACCCTTGTATTTTGCCCGCATCACCACAAATACCGCACTGCAATTAAGGCTTACACAGCTTCAGCCATCTCGATTTCTCCCGTCGTCGGGACGCTTTGCGTCCCGACGACGGGAGAAGAAATTAGAACCCATGTTTCGGCACGGTTGAAACCGTGCCCTTCCGATTCTTGCCAACTCCCGGAACGATTGTGTGTGCAAACTTTTACTTTTCGCCCTGCAGCTTCCGCACAATGTTTGTCGTGGAAAAACCTTCCACCGTAGGCACGATCTCGACACGCCCACCCCGAGCCGTCACATCCTCATAACCAACGACGCTCTCCGCAATATAGTCCCCGCCCTTTACAAGGACGTCAGGCTTCACCGCGCGAATCAATTCCAGGGGGGTATCTTCTTCAAACAACACCACCGCATCCACCGCCGCCAGCGCTGCCATCACTCTCGACCGTTCGCGATCAGCAACGATCGGCCGTGACGGCCCCTTGAGCCTTCGAATCGAATCGTCCGAGTTCAATCCCAGCACCAGCTTCGAGCCAAATCGTCTGCAATCTTCAAGCAGGGTGATGTGGCCGACGTGTAGAAGATCGAAACAGCCATTCGTAAAGACGATGGTCTCCCCCGCAGCGCGCCACTCCGCGATGCGCTGGGTCAGGCGTTCGCCATCGAGGATCTTCTCCGCTCCCGAGATGCCGCTCGAAGGCGTCAGCACGGCGACCAGTTCATGGCGCGCAATAGGAACCGTGCCCACCTTCGCCACCACGATACCCGCAGCCAGGTTCGCCAGCTCCACGGCCGTCTCGTTCTTCAGGCCAGCAGCCAGACACGCCGCCATCGTCGCAATCACGGTGTCTCCTGCGCCGGAGACGTCGTACACCTCGCGCGCCCGGGCAGGCGAGTGATACGACCCCGCATCCGAGAGCACGCGGATGCCCTTCTCGCTCATCGTGACCGTCAGGAACTTCAGGTCGTGTTCGCGCCGCTGCGCCTCACCCGCCGCCAGCAGAGCCTCAAGCTCATGCGCCGGAACACCGGTCGCTGCAGCGAGCTCATTCAGGTTCGGGCAGACCGTTGTTGCGCCGGAGTACTTGCTGAAATCCGGCGACTTGGGATCGGCCAGTACCGGAACTCCAAGCCGTTTCGCAGTGCGGATTACGGCCTCGCACAGCTCCGCCGAAAGAGCACCCTTGGCGTAGTCCGAGAGCACGACCGCATGCACCTTCGGAATCAATTGTTCGACGCGCTCCTGCAGGCGCTGCCGGTCGACAGCGGTAGGGTGTTCGCGGCTCTCGATGTCTAACCGCAGGAGCTGCTGCATCCGCCCGAGAATGCGCGTCTTCGAGATCGTCGGCAAGGCAGTTGAAACAACCCCCACCGTATCGATCTTCGCAGTCTCAAGAAATACGGCCAGTTCGCGCTGCTCCGTATCGTCTCCCCAGAAACCGGCCAGTAGAGCCTGGCAGCCGAGCCCTGCGAGATTCATCGCCACATTCGCAGCCCCACCGGGCCGCTCATAGCGCTGTACATGCCGCAAGACAGGCACCGGGGCCTCCGGCGAGATGCGATCGACTTCGCCGAGAATATAGCGGTCCAGCATCAGGTCGCCCACCACCAACACCTTCAGGTTGCCGAAGCCGCCCTCCAGTAACCTCAGAACCGCATGAATCTCCTGCATCATCAAAATCTCTTCTCCTCCAGCTCCGGCAATCTTCGAATGCCGCGCTCCTGCATCTTTGTCAGATGCTCCTGCGTGGCCTGCCAGGCCTCTTCGACCCCTATGGACAAGATGCATTTTTTGCCCTGGACGACGCATGTCTCCAATTTGCAGCCACCACACTCCACCCAGTGGAGCACAACCCGCACGTGCTCCCCATTGGGAATCCACTCTCCCGGCATCATCCTGGAGCTGAAGATTCCCAGCACCGGCGTTCCCACCGCCGCCGCCATGTGGGCTGGTCCGCTGTCATGGCCGAAGAACATCACCGCCTGCTCCATAACGGCAGCGCTTACCCGTGGCTTCGCAGCCCCACACAGGTTGACCGCAGGCCCCGCCCCCGAAACCGATCGCCAGGCCTCGGCGACGCTCTCGCTTGCCTCGTACTCATCACCGGCTCCAAGAATCGCCAGGCCATACCCCGGCCACGCTGCCGCCAGCCTCGACAACAACTGTTGCCAGCGAGCCGTGCCCTCCGAGCCTCCGCCCCATTGATTCGATTGCGCTTTGGTGCCCAGGCTGAACGCAAAGAAGGGAGCACCGCCAAAAGGCTGTGCAAGTTCCCTGCCAGCCTGCCGCTCTTCGCCCGTCAATCCCGGAGACCAGTTTGCGGGGTCATCCACCCCCGCATCGCCAAGCTCCGCGACACATCGCGCCAGCCGTCGCCCTTCCTGCTCAAACCACGGCGTTCCCTCTCGCGTTCCTTCGCTGCGATGGCGCTGTAGATCTTCGGTCAAAGGGAGGCCGATCTGCTGCCGTATACCGCACAGCCGAAAGAACATCCGGTCGCGCCGCGCCGCCTTTTCGCCTCGTGCTCCGGCCAGGTAAACCAGGACATCCGGCTTCCATCGCCGGATCGTCCAGGCCAGCTTTAGCAGGGCCAGCAGGCTGCGCTCGCCCACGACATAGGTCAGATAGCCCTCGACCAGACCGCTGCCCTCCAGCACGGCCTCCGCCGCCGCTGCTTTATTCATTACAGGGATGTTGGTCAGCAGCCTGCGCTCGGCCTCGGGAAACGCACGCTGAACGAGCCGGTAGCAAGGAAGCGCTACCAGGTGGTCGCCCAGGCTGCCAAGCCGATACAGCAGCACACGCTTCACATTCGCAGAGGACATGCTGTCAGTGTCGCCGTCAACGGGTCCTCGCGCAAGCCGTGAGCTTACAAGCTTTTGCCGCTGCGCTCGTAGTTCCGATGCCCCTTTCCACCCCTCAAGGGAGTCGAAGAGAAGGAACCTGCACTCCGTTTGAGGCGTAACAAGCATCTCAAGGAAGTACATACCCCTTGGTTCTGCATCAGACACCGAGTACCATGCGAGAAGCTATCCCATGCTTGATGCTCTTCACATCTCCCTATTGCAGGACCAGGCCACTGCGCACTGGCACGACAGCTCTGCGCCTCTCCAGACGGCCCGCGACGCCTTCGAGACCCTCATTCTCGACCAGCACCGCGCCAACTTCGATCTCTGGCACCGTGAGGACGCGGCTCGCGATCCCCTGGCCGCCGACCAGGCCATCGCCGCTGTCAAACGCGCGATCGACAAGTTGAACCAGCGGCGCAACGATCTTGTCGAGCGTATCGACGTCGCTCTGCTGGAAAGCATTCCCACTCAGTCCGTGGAGTTGCCGCTGAACTCCGAGACTCCCGGGCTGATGGTCGATCGGCTCTCCATTCTTGCCCTGAAGATCTTCCACACCGAAGAGGAGACACGGCGCAAGGAGGCAAGCGCCGAGCATCACCAGAGAAACCGGGAGCGGCTCGCGCTGCTGCTCGAACAGCGCGACGACCTTACCTCGTGTCTCGCCACGCTCTGGACCGAGGTGAGAAACGGCAAACGCCGCTTCAAACTCTACCGCCAGTTGAAGATGTACAACGACCCTGCGCTCAATCCGGTGCTTTACAGCAGGCCGCTGACCCCGGACGGTTGAGCTCCATTTGACCGCCACGACCTTTCGCCCGTATAAAACCGAGAAGACTTCAACAGCGAAACCCAAGATTTATACGGCCCTCAACAACGATTTAGGTTTCATTGCAGAGAAGACCATGTCCACGAAGTCGGGAAAAACCCTTATCACCGCAAACCACACCGCCCCCACGGCTGACGGCGCCCTACACGCCAAGCGGTCGCCGCGAACTCTCGCCGGCAGCGCTCAAGCCGACGATACCGCCGCACGCAAACAGACGCTTGCTCTCTACGAGACGGCCCTGAAGCTCATGCAGGCGGGCAAATACGAGAAGGCCCACTCGGCCTTCCTGCAGATGCTCGATACCGCTCCGCATGACCTTGCCGATCGTATCCGCATGTACATCGCCGCTTGTCTCAGCCATGTCTCCAAGGGCACGACGAGCTTCGAGACCCATGAAGAGCGCTACGACTATGCGATCTCGCTGCTGAATCACGGCCGTTACGACGATGCACGCGAACACTTCGAGCAGATCCTGCTCAAGGAGAAGGCTGCTGATTATGCCTTCTACGGTCTCGCCCTGCTGGCCAGCATTACGGGCGATACGCAGAAGTGCATCGATCATCTCAGCGAAGCCATCCGCCTGAACGCGCACAACCGATTCCAGGCGCGCGCCGACTCCGACTTCGACGGCGTCGCCGAAGACCCGCGCTTTACCGAGCTGCTTTACCCGGAAGCCTGAGCCATCTCAGGCGACCGGCCTTGCGTCCAAGTAAGGAACACGCAAGGATGCGTCCGGTCGGCACACGATGCCTGTCACGCCCTGTGCGTCTAAACTAAAGCTGACGCATGTCCAAACCAGATTCGAAACAGCTCCGCGTAGTAGCCATCGGCGGCGGCACAGGCCTCTCCACGCTGTTGCGCGGCCTGAAGCGCTACGTGGCAGCACCGGGAACCAAACAGCTCTCCCCTGAGAACTGCAGCAACATCCCCTGCCTCATCCGCGAACTCTCCGCCATCGTCACGGTCACCGACGACGGCGGGTCTTCCGGCCGCCTGCGCGAAGACCTCAACATGCTCCCCCCGGGCGACGTGCGCAACTGTATGGTGGCGCTCTCTGAGGACGAACACCTGCTCTCTCGCCTCTTCCAGCACCGCTTCGCCAGCGGCGATCTCCAGGGGCATAGCTTCGGCAACCTCTTTCTCGCGGCGCTCACAGGCATTACCGGCGATTTCGCACAGGCCGTACAGACCAGCTCACAGATTCTCGCCACACGCGGCCGTATCTACCCTTCCACAACGGCCTATGCCACCCTCGCGGCGCAGATGGATGACGGCTCCCTCGTTTATGGCGAAACCAACATCACCGCCAGCAAGCGGTCCATTGTGGAGTTGATGCTGGAGCCCAGCGATGCCGGCCCCCTTCCGGAGTCGTTGGAAGCCATCGCCAACGCCGACCTCATCACGCTCGGCCCGGGCTCGCTCTACACCTCGCTAATTACCAATCTCCTGGTTCGAGGCATCCCCGAGGCCCTCGCCGCCAGCAAGGCCACACGCGTCTACATCTGCAACCTGATGACCCAGGCCAACGAATCGCTGGGCCTGACGGCCTCGCAGCATATTGAAAAGATTCTCGACCACGCCGGCGCGCAGATCTTCGACTATGCGCTCGTGAACGTGGCTCCCCTGCGTAAAGAGACCATCGTGCAGTACGCCCGTGAAGGCCAGGAGCCCATCGAAGCAGATCTGGAGCGCATTCGTGCGCTGGGAGTAGAACCCATCACCGGCAACTTCGCCCATGAGGGCGAGGTGCTGCGGCATAGCTATGATCATGTTGCGGAGACTGTGCTGCAGTTGGCGCTAAATCAGTAAGCTTTCAGAATTACGCCGGCCATTGCTGCGCACCATGCAGCACACGCATAACATCCACCACATTGTCCTCTACTCGGTAAACCACGATGTATGGGGTTCGTTGGATCACTAACTCACGCGTCCCTTGAACCTCGCCTACACGCCCCATCCAAGGATGGTTGGCAAGTTCATCGACCTGATCTTCGATTCGTTCGCCAACAGTGATCGCCGCTTCGATGTTGTCGTTGGCAATGTACTCCACAATATCCGCACGATCTAAGGATGCGTCTTCTGACCATCTCACACGCATGGATCAGTGAATCCTTGCGCGAAGTTTGGCCTTCTGAGCCGCAAAACGTGCTTTAGCTTCTTCATTCGAAATAAGGGGCCTTGGATCATCCAGCGCCTCCTGCACCTTCGCACGGAACCAGGCGTTATAGGCCTCATTGTTCGCCGGCGTAAAAGGCAGAGCTCCTTCGTTCGCAGTCCGAGTCAAAAGAATCCGCACGGCTTCGGAGACAGTCATACCCTGCTCTTCGAGAACCGCCGTAGCGCGATCTCTTACGTCAGCATCGATTCGAGTTTGAACTAAGGCATTAGCGGCCATGACATTCCTCTTGGCAGATTGTAATTCATCTGCATGACAAATACCGCGATGCTTTTCCTCAACTCGCCGCCGAAATCTCCACCAACTGCGGTTTCTCTTCCACCACGGTCCGCTTCAACTGCCCGCACGCCGCATAGATATCTCGCCCGCGCGGCCTGCGGATGTAAGTCGCAATCCCACCCTCAATCAACATCTTCTGAAAGACCGCAACATCCGCCGGCTTTGGCTGGTGATAATCAATCCCCGGCCCTGGGTTCCAGACGATCAGGTTCACCTTGGCACGTATACCGTCGAGCAGCTCCAGCACCTCGCGAGCGTGCTCGGGCTGGTCGTTCACCTCTCCCAGCAGGACGTACTCGAATGTCACCCACTCGCGCGTACGCAGGGGAATCTTCTGTACCGCTTCCAGCAGTGCAGCGATGTTCCACTTGCGCGTAATAGGCATTATCCGCTCACGCACCACATCGTTGCTTGCATTCAGGCTGAGCGCCAGCTTAGGACGCATCGTCTCCTTCGCGAACGCCTCGATCCCCGGCAGAATCCCCGAGGTCGATACCGTCATCCGCGACTCCGGAATCCCGATTCCCTCCACCAGCACCCGCACCGACTGCATGAACTGCTCATAGTTCAGAAAGGGCTCGCCCATTCCCATGAACACGAGGTTGATGCGGTCCTTGCCGATCTGGATCTTGTGGCGATTGAGCACCGCCGCCACCTGCCCGGCGATCTCCCCCGCAGTGAGGTTGCGCTTGATGCCTAGTTTCGCCGTCAGGCAGAACTGGCAGTTTACGGCGCAGCCTACCTGGCTCGAGATACAGATCGTCGCGCGGCGAAATCCCTGCTCTGCCAGCGTGCCGAAGTTCGACCGGTCACGCCCATTACCCCGCCGCGACCAGTAACCACCGTCCACAGCCTCCTCGGCGACAACCACCTCCGCCGACTCTTCCTCCGCGGCCTCACTCCCGTCCCCGCGTTCGCCGCCATCGCCATCCGGCATCCAGACAGTCTCTACCGTCTCGCCGTCGGCCATGCGCATCAGGTAGCGCTCCGTACCGTCGACCGACTTCGCCGTCTGCGCAATCTCCGGCAGCCCTATCGCAAAACCTTCTGCTATCAAACGGTCCCGCAGCTCCTGCGAAAGCGTCGTCACATCCTCCACCAACCCGACCCGCTGCTTGTACAGGGCCTCGAACACCTGCCGCGCGCGATACGGCTTCTGCCCCAAACCAGCCATCAGCTCGGTCAACTCCGGCAGTGTCTTTCCGAAAAGCGCGTGCATATCCATCCTTCCAGTTTACTTGCTCCCTACAATCAAGCCATGCATTCTTCCGAGGCTTTCACTCATATCGAACCCGACCTGCTCCCCGTGCTGGAAGAACTTCGCCGCCGTGAACCCATCTTCCACCGCCCGGAGTTCGCCTCGACCCAGGCCGATTTCGAGCAGATGACCTCGCCCGGCTACTGGGAGGTCGGAGCCTCCGGCCGGCGCTACAGCCGCGACTTCATTCTCCACACCCTCGAGCAGAACCCGCCCGTCGATGCCGACGCCGCAGGCTGGCAGACTTCAGACCACCAGTGCCGCCGCCTCAGCCCGGACACCTACCTCTTCACCTACACCCTGCGGCAGGGCGAGCGTCTCACCCGGCGAGCTACGATCTGGCGAAAATCCCCCGGAGGTTGGCAGATCCTCTACCACCAGGGCACCGTCGTTTCCGCCGAAGAGGAGGACGTCGCACCGTCAAAGTCGTGAAACAATAGAGTGGATGCCAGTTTCTGTCCCGGTCGCGGAGAACGCGACCTTCACCACCGCCCCCACACATACTCGCGATATCCGCAAGACGACCCTCCCCAACGGATTGCTCGTACTCACGGAGCGCATGCCGCACTTCCGCTCCGTCTCCATGGGAGTCTGGATCGATAGCGGCTCACGCGACGAAGCCCCAGCAGTCAACGGTATCGCCCACTTCATCGAGCACATGGTGTTCAAGGGCACGACCACGCGTTCCGCCCAGCAGCTCGCCCGCGAGGTCGACTCTATCGGCGGAAACCTCGACGCCTTTACCGGCAAAGAGACCGTCTGCTTCAACATCAAGGTGCTCGACGAGAACGTCCCTGCCGCGCTTGATCTGTTGACCGATCTCGTGCTCCACCCCACCTTCGCTCCCGACGACCTCGCCCGCGAACAGGGTGTCATCCTCGAAGAGATCAAGATGGACGAGGACAACCCCGACTACCTGGTCCATGAGCTCTTCACCCAGAACTTCTGGAAGAACGATGCCCTGGGCCGCCCCATCCTCGGAACGGCGAAGACTGTCTCCAGCTTTACGCAGCAGATCGTCTTCAACGAGTACGCTCGCCTCTTCACGCCGCCGAACATGGTCTTCTCCGCAGCCGGCAACCTGGACCATGATGATTTTGTGGCACAGGTAGCCCAGGCTTTCGGCTCGCTCTCGGCCAGCTCCGGCTCCAAACTCGTCCGTTCGGCTGCCCCCCAGGCCTTTCCGCATATCACGCTGAAGAACAAGAAGTCCCTGGAACAGGTACAGTTCTGCCTCGCCATGCCGTCGCTTGAGGTCTCGCACCCGGATCGGTTCACAGTGCATCTGCTGAACTCGATCCTCGGCGGCGGGGGCATGAGCTCGCGGCTCTTCCAGTCAATCCGCGAAGAGCGTGGCCTGGCTTACTCGATCTACTCGGAGACCAACCCCTTCCGCGACACGGGCTCCCTGGCGGTCTACGCCGGATGCGCCATCGACAAGACCCGCGAGGTCCTCGACCTGACGCTTGCCGAGTTCTCCCGCATGAAGCGCGAACTGGTCAGCGAAGAAGAGCTCAAGCGCGTCAAGGACCAGTCCAAGGGCAACATGGTGCTGGGCCTCGAAAGCTCGTCGAGCCGCATGTCGAACCTGGCACGGCAGCAGATGTACTACGGCCAGTTCTTTTCGGTCGAAGATCTCACCGCAGAGGTCGACCAGGTCTCGCGCGAAGACATCCAGCGGCTGGCGCAACAGCTCTTCCAGCCCGAAAACTTCGCGCTGACGTTGCTCGGCAACCTGGGCGGCCTGAAGATCGAGCGCGCCGACCTGGTCTGCTAAACCATTGTTCCTGCTTTTCTTTCTGCCATTCCCCTGTGAGAATGGCAGAAAGAAAGCCACCCGCGACGCCAAAGATACACACTGGCTAAACCCTTCCCCCGCCCCAAACGTCTATACTCTGAAACGGACAAACTGTGCGCTGCAACGACTGCGCCATTTTCGAGGAAGCCATGAATATGCAGACCCGCCGCAATCACGAAGAATCCGGTTTTACCCTGATCGAACTCCTGATCGTCATGTCTATCATCCTCATCCTGGCGACGCTCGCGATTCCAGCCATGCAGAAGACCGTCAAGAAGGCCAACGAAACCTCGGCCATCTCCTCGTTGCGCGACCTCAACGCCCAGGAAGGCACGTACAGCTCGACCTACCCGACCCACGGGTTCTCCTGCACCCTGGCCGCGATGGGCGGCAAGGCGGACGCCGGAGCCCCCACGGCTGAGGCTGCTCAGTTGATCCCCGAGGATCTGGCCACCGGCAACAAGGCAGGCTATATGTTCGCCATCACCAACTGCACCAAGGTGACGGTCAACAATCAGGACCAGTACACGGGGTACCAGATCACTGCTGTTCCCAACACCGTCGGCAAGACCGGCGACCGTGGCTTCTGCACCGACGGCAACGAGATCCACTACGACCCCAAGGGCGGCACCAACTGCACCGAACTTCTGCAGTAGTCCTTTGCCGATTCACAACGAAGGCCGTCTTCGGGCGGCCTTCGTCTTTTCCAGCAGCTTGCCAAGGCCCTCTTCGGAGCCAAAGCAGGTGTCAGGACTTCGCATGAAAAATCTTCTGCTTCTCTTCGCACTCACCTCTCCCCTCGCAGCCCAGTCGCCTACGGCCGCTTCCCTCGCCCATCAGGTGGACGCCCACTACAACCACCTGCAATCGCTCCAGGCGCGCTACACCGAGCGTTATCAGGGCATGGGACTGGATCGCACCGAGACCGGCAGCCTGACGCTTCGCAAGCCAGGGCGCATGCGCTGGTCCTATGACTCTCCCGCAGGCAAGCTCTTTATCCTGGACGGCAAGAACGCCATCTCCTACACACCCGGCGACGCCCAGGCGCAGCGCATCCCTGAGAAACAGCTCGACGACCTGCGTTCTCCGCTGCGCTTTCTGCTCGGCCACACCGAGCTGGCCAAGGAACTCGACGGCCTGAGCCTGACTGCCGTGAACGGCGGGTATACCCTCTCCGGCACGCCCAAGGGAATGCAGCAACGCGTCCGCTCGCTCGCGCTCACCGTAGATACGACCGGAGCCATCCATACCATGCGTATCGAAGAGACCGACGGCGCGACGACGACCTTTACCTTTGCAGACATGCACGAGAACATCCCCACAAAAGACAGCGATTTCATCTTCACGCCACCGCAGGGCGTCGCGATCATCAACGGGGCAGCACCGATTTAGGCGGCACCTGTATGTGTTTTTCGTCGTCATCCTGAGGCGTAGCTGAAGGACCCCCGCATTCGCGCCACCACAGATGCACGTGTGCACTAAGACCGTTCGGGTACGATCTCGTGGTCTCGACCTTAGCCTCGGTGCCACTACCAATGCGGGGGTCCTTCGCCTACGGCTCAGGATGACGACGAAAAACAAACAACGGCAAACTAGTATGCCTGCCTACGTCTTTGCTGTTTCCTGTTCGCTATTTCCTGTTTCCTGTTCACTGTTACCTGCTTCTCCGTGTACCGTACTTTCATGCGCCTTTGTTCTCTCGCCGCACTCCTGGCCCTTGCTCTGCCGGCAGCCGCACAGTCCACGCCGCACCTTATCCCGATGCCGCGAGTGGTCACCCCCAGGCCGGATCAGCCGCTGAACAACGGCGTCACCCTCGTCTGCACAGCCTGCACCGGCGAGGACCAGTTCACCCTCTCCGATCTGCGCATCACCCTCGCCGAGCGCGGCATCCCGGAGACAGGCTCCGGCCTGCGCATTGTGCTGCAACGCCTCGCCCAGCACCCGGACGCGTCCTTTACCGACGCCATGAAGCCCGAGGGCTACACCATCGTCTCCACTCCCGGCACGCTGACCCTCACCGGCGCGACCGCCGAGGGCGTCTTCTACGCCGCACAGACGGTCAAGCAGATGATCGAGCCCGCCGGAAACCGCCAGTTCGTCCTCCGCGCTGCCAACATCCGCGACTGGCCCGCCATGAAGTATCGCGGCCTGGACGATGACCTCTCCCGCGGCCCGGTCGACACCCTGGAGTTCCAGAAGAAGATCGTTCGCACGATCGCGGCGTACAAAGAGAACCTCTACTCGCCCTACTTCGAGCACACCCAGCAGTACGCCTCCAATCCCCTGCCCGCGCCTCCCGGAGGCAGCATCACCGCCGACGACGCGCGCGAGCTCGTCGCCTACGCGAAGCAGTACCACGTAATGGTCGTGCCCGAGCAGGAGGCGTTCGGACATCTGCACCATGCCTTGACCTCGGAGGTGTACCAGCAGCTTGCCGAGACGCCCCACGGCGCGGTACTTGCCCCGGCACAGCCCGGCTCGCTCAAGCTGATCTCACAGGAGTTCAGTGAGCTGGCGCAGCTCTACCCCTCACCCTTCCTGCACGTCGGCGCTGATGAGACCCAGGACCTGGGCCTCGGCCAGACCAAGGCGGCAGTGGACCGCGACGGCCTCGGCAAGGTGTACCTCGACTTCATGCAGCAGATCGACATCACCCTGCGCCCGCTCAATCGCCGTCTGCTCTTCTGGGGCGACATTGCCCAGGACTCGCCTGACCTGCTCAAGACCATGCCTGAGAGCTTTAAGCGCGACACCATCGCCATCGGCTGGCAGTACAACCCCAACCCGCACGGCTTCGCCAAGTACCTGAAGCCCTACACCGACGCGGGTATCGAGACCTGGGTCGCTCCCGGCATCAACAACTGGTCGCGCGTCTACCCGAACTACAACCTCGGCCTCGAGAACATCCAGCAGTTCACGCGCGACGGCCAGCACATGGGCGCTACCGGCCAGCTCAACACCATCTGGTACGACGACGGCGAAGCCCTGGCCTCCAACAACTGGTACGGCATCCTCTTCGGCGCGGCAGCAGCCTGGCAGCAGGGCGAAAGCTCGATTCCTCAGTTCGAACAAACCTATGCGCAGGTCTTTCACGGCGACATGACCGGCAAACTCAACCAGGCGCAGCTCGAGTTGATGGCCGCCCATGAACTGCTCAAGACCGACGCCAAGGTAAGCGACGCCTCCGATCTGCTCTTCTGGAGCGACCCCTGGGCCAAAGACCAGCAGCAGAACGCGGCCAAGATCCGTCCCTACGTGCATGAGCTTCGTCTGCACGCGGAAAAGGCCCTCGAGTTGATCGCCCAGGCCCGCGCCGCGGCCCCGGCAGCAGCCTCGCCCGTCGTCTACACCCCGACGAACCAGCTTCCTTCGAACCCGACCAATCTCCGTGAGGCGGACGCCATCGACGCGCTGGAGCTTGGCGCTCGGCGCATGGACTTCATCGGCCTCAAGTTCCAACTCGCCGACGAGATCGCACGCGACTACGCTCGTGCCCAGGTGACCTCGAACTCCAGCGACAGGACGATCAAGCCCTCCGTCAACGCGCTCCTGTCGGATATCAACGGCGTCAACGGACGCATCCAGGACATCAAGGACGGCTACTCTCTGCTGCGCGATCTGTACGCGCAAAGCTGGCTGCGGACGAATCGTCCGTACGCGCTGCGGCCTGTGCTCGAACACTACGACTACACCATCGCCCTCTGGCTCTCGCGCATGGACAAGGTCCGCACCGCGCAGCGTCAGTGGTCGGACAACAAAGTGCTTCCCAGCGCAACTGAAACAGGCATCCCCGCACCACCCCCGGCATCGACAAACTGACATGACTACCACTACGCTCACTGCTCGCCGTCTTGTAACCGACATTGGTTCGGTCGAATTCCCCGTGATCACCGTCTCCGCTGACGGCACCATCACCGATATCAGCTCCGACCCTCGCGCCCTGGCGAACGAACAGGACACACTGACCTCGGGCTTCTTCGACGTGCACATCCACGGCGCCATGGGGCACGACGTCATGTACTCCTCTCCCGCAGACCTCAGCGAGGTCCAGCGCTTTCTCGCCAAACGCGGCGTCGCGCACTATCTGCCGACGACTGTGACAGCCTCGCCAGACGCCACGTTCCGCGCTCTCGAAGCCCTGGCCCAGGCCATCGAATCCGCGCCGCACGACGGCGAAGCGAAACCCGTCGGCATCCACCTAGAAGGCCCATTTCTTTCGAGTGCGAAACGCGGCGTGCATCCGACGCAGGAGTTGCAGACCCCGAGCATCGAGCTCTTCGACCGTTTCCAGGCTGCGGCACGCGGACACATCGTTCTGATGACGATCGCGCCCGAGCTTCCCGGCGCCATCGGTCTGATCGCGCACGCTCATAGGCAGGGCGTAAAGCTCTCGCTGGGCCATACCAATGCAACCGCCGCCGAAGCCATCGCAGGCATCGGAGCCGGAGCCAACAGCGCGACTCACACCTTCAACGCCATGCGCGCGCTCGACCACCGCGAGCCCGGCGTGCTCGGCACCGTGCTCGATCCCCATCCCGATCATCCCGCTATCTTTGCCGAACTCATCTGCGACGGCATCCACGTCGCGCCCCCCCTGGTGCGGCTCTGGTTGCAGGCCAAGGGGCTTGACCATGCCATCCTCGTCACCGATGCAATGTCCGCAGCGGGTATGCCCGATGGGGACTACACACTCGGCGGCCTGGCCGTCCGCGTGGCACATGGCCGTGCCCAGCTGGTCGAGGACATGGCCGCCGGAAAAGAGACGCTGGCCGGCTCAGTGCTGACGCTGGACCGCGCTGTCGCCAATCTGCAGCGGTTCACCAATGCCTCGGTGGGCGATGCGGTTCGGCTTGCATCCCACAACCCTGCAGCCATGCTCGGCAGACCGGAGCTGACACGGCTCGCTCCGGGAGCGTTCGCCAACCTCAACCGCTTCGACGCGAAGAACAACCTCGTCGCCACCTACATCCGCGGACGAGCGGTTTAATTAGTTTCATCGTTTCCGCAGGGATGGCACAAATCGGAAGGGCATGGCTTCAGCCATGCCGTAAAACCGTTCTTTTTATCCCTTTTGTCGTGGGGGGGGGGGGGGGGGGGCCCCCCAAAGGGGGGACATGGGGGGGCCCGGATAGGCCCCGGGTTAAACCGGCCCCTGCCGTCGTAACAAAAACCCAAACGCGAAAGTACAAAACCGGA
>NZ_JACHIO010000038.1 GCF_014203225.1 Granulicella mallensis
TTCTCCCGCTTCGAGAAACTGGACGTACTCTTTATCGGCTTCCTCCACTTCGCACTCCTCGTCGAAGCGCTCAGATAGCGTGAACACGCCCTAGCAAATACATCAGAACTTGACCGGTTTACGATGCCGCATTTGACCGCGTGGAGGAAGAGGAATCTCGATGTATGGTCCGGATTGAAGAACTTCAAGGAGTGTTCGCTTTTCCTGTTGTTGGCTCTGTTCCCATTCCTCAAATGATTGGATTACTGCAGTTTTCACGCCACGCTGCGTAATGATCTGAGGCCCCTTCTTCTTGGCGGTGTCAATGACTTCGCTAAACTTTGCCTTTGCTTCCTGTAGCTGCCACGTTGCCATGCCGGACGCTCCTGACCAGGTACCTGACTAGGTTAGCATTGGTGCGAGCAGGCGACAATTGGCCGGTTAGCGGTCAAATGTTCGGGTGTTGGCAGGTATCATTAAAAAGACGACACGCAAGAGCCTGCGACCGCGGGCGCTACGGGCGCCATACCCTTCTGGAGAACTTTTCACCATGCGTAAGAAAGTCACTATTGTCGGTGCCGGTAACGTCGGCGCCACTGCCGCTCATTGGATTGCAGCGAAAGAACTCGCGGACGTTGTGCTGATCGATGTCATCGAAGGCGTGCCGCAGGGCAAGGCCCTCGACCTCTCTCAGGCGATGCCGATCGAGAAGCGCGATTGCTCGATCGTCGGTACGAACGACTATGCCGATACCGCGAACTCCGACATCGTTGTGATTACGGCGGGCATCGCTCGCAAGCCCGGCATGAGCCGCGACGATTTGTTGAATACCAACTTCAAGATCATGAGCGAGGTGGTCGAGAAGGTCGTGAAGGCATCACCGAATACGATCCTCATCATCGTTTCGAACCCACTCGACGCGATGGCGCAGACGGCCTTCAAGAAAGCCGGGCTGCCGCGTGAGCGTGTGATCGGCATGGCTGGTGTGCTCGACTCTGCGCGCTTCCGCACGTTCATCGCCGAGGAGTTGAAGGTGTCGGTGGAGAACGTAACGGCGTTCGTGCTCGGCGGACACGGCGACACGATGGTGCCGCTGTCGCGCTACTCGACGATGGCCGGCATTCCCATCACGGAGCTGATCGAGCCCACACGGTTGAAGGAGCTTGAGACTCGTACGGCCAATGGCGGCGCTGAGATTGTGAAGCATCTCAAGACCGGCTCGGCGTATTACGCGCCTTCGGCGGCGGCTGTGGAGATGGTCGAGGCGATCCTGAAGGACAAGAAGAAGATCCTTCCGTGCGCGGCTTATCTACAGGGCGAGTATGGTATCAGCGGTCTGTACGTTGGTGTGCCGTGCAAGCTGGGGGCGAAGGGCCTGGAGCAGATCATCGAGATCAAGCTTACGGCTGAGGAGCAGGCTGCGTTGAACAAGAGCGCGGAAGCGGTACGCGAGTTGTGCACCGTTATCGGCGTTGCGTAGTTGGTTGGCTGGGGGGAGATCCGGGCTTTAGCCGTGAAGGGGCTCTTGGCCAAGCGAGCATTCCCTCCGTGGCTAAAGCCACACTAACAATAGTGCAGAGACGGCGGGACTGAAGTCCCGCCCCTTCAAAGCAAAGGCAATCGGCGGGGCAACGAATGCACGAATCAGGACACTAGAGCATGAGTAAAGCGCTCTAAGGACGCACCAAGGGCTCGCCGAGGCGAGCCCTTGTGTTGCTTTAGAAGCTGAACTAGCTGCGGTTGATGGTGACGCTCTCGAGTACGACCGCTGTCTTGGGGCGGTCCATGCCGTCGCGCGATACCTTGCTGATCTTCTCGACGATGTCGTAGCCTTCGGTGACTTCGCCGAAGATGGTGTGCTTGCCGGTGAGCCAGCTGGTGTCGGTGACGGTGATGAAGAACTGCGAGCCGTTGGTGTTGGGGCCGGAGTTTGCCATGGCGAGTTTGCCGGGCTGCTTGAAGTGGTGGGGGCTGCCCTTGGTCTCGTCGGCGAACTTGTAGCCGGGACCGCCCATGCCGTTGCCTTCGGGGTCGCCACCCTGGATCATGAACTCGGGGATGACGCGGTGGAAGACGGTTCCGTCATAGAGCTTGGCACCCTTCTTGGAGCGCGAGTTCCACTCCTTGGTGCCTTCGGCCAGGGCGATGAAGTTGGCGACGGTTTCGGGGGCTTCAGCCTCGAAGAGGTTGCAGACGATGGTGCCTTCGGAGGTCTTGAAGGTTGCGGTAGTGGGCATTGTTTCTCCTTACGTGCTTTGGTTGAAGATTGGATGCTCTGGGATAGCTCGTGGGTTTCTGATCAGCGACGAGCTATGAGGAAAATAGCAGAGAGAAAAGGCGATTATTGCGGCGGATGTTGGGCTGCCACAGGGGGAGTGGCGGGGAGAGCCGGTTCCGGTGGAAGGGGTTGGCCGTCGGGAACGATCGTCACTTTGTTCATGACCACGGGAGTCAGCGGCTTGTCTTCGGCGTTGCGCTCGACGCGTGCGATGGAGGCCACGAGCAGAACGCTATGAGCATCGCACTGGCCAAAGATGGTGTGCTTGCCGTTGAGGTCGGGCTGGGGCGCTTCGGTGATGAAGAACTGTGAGCCGTTGGTGTTGGGGCCGGAGTTGGCCATGGCAAGACGTCCGGGGATGTCGAAGCGCAGCGCGGGCGAGAATTCGTCTTCAAAGTAGAAGCCTGGGTCACCGCTGCCGGTGCCGAGACGGTCGCCTCCCTGGATCATGAAGCCGGGGATGACGCGGTGGAAGGTTGTGCCGTCATAGAAGGGCTTGCCGGTGACCTGCTTCTGTGTGGTGGGATCGGTCCAGGCTTTCTTGCCGGTGGCGAGGCCGATGAAGTTGGCGACGGTAAGGGGTGCTTCCTTATCGAAGAACTTGCAGGTCAGCCGTCCCATCGTGGTATCGATGACGACGGTGGGGCCGGTGGGGACTGCGGGTGGCTCATCGTGCGCGGTGGTGCTGGGCGCGTCAGGCAGTGCTGCCGGGGTTGGGGTCTGAGCGTAGGCCGCCGCGGAGAGGACGAGCGAGCAGAGGAGAGCAGGGAGCTTGAGGTTCGCGAACGTCATTTCAGGTACAAGGCTACTCCGAAGAGGCGAGCGGGGCAAAGGGGCGGTTCGATCGATTGGTCTTCGTGTAACGTTTCTATGGCATCGTATGTCTCATGGCTGTGTCGCATATTAAGGGAGAATTCAATCATGGTTAAAAAAGCAATCTGGGTGATGTTGAAGGCGAAGCCGGGCAAAGAGGCCGAGGTAGAGGCGTTTCTGAGCCAGGGTGGAGCGATGGCGAATGAAGAGCCGTTGACGGTGAACTGGTATGGGGTGAAGATTGCGCCGGGTATGTATGGCGTGTTCGACACGTTCGCTGACGAGGAAGGTCGCGACGCTCATCTGACTGGCGAGATCGCGAAGGCGCTGATGGCGAGCGCGCCGGATCTGTTCTCGAATGAGATCAAGATCGAGAAGATGGAAGTTCTGGCTTCGAAGTAGTGGGCTACTCCTTCGCGGCCTCGGCCTGGACATCGGCGAAGACGCGAAGGAGATTTCCTCCGAGGAGTTTCTTTAATTGCTCCTCGGTGTAGCCGCGCTGCTGGAGTGCGGCGGTAATCTTCGGCAGGTCGGCGGCGCTGGAGATCTCGGCCGGCAGGATGGAAAAGCCGTCGAAGTCCGAGCCGATGCCGACGTGGTCGATGCCAGCAACCTTGGCGACGTGATCGAAGTGGTCGATCAGCGAGTCGAAGGGAGCAAGCGGCATCGTGGGCGCGAGGTGCTGCGCGTAAAACGCGCGGTCGATGGCGAGAAAAACAGAGTAGGGAACGGGTTCTCCGCGTTCGAGGTAGGGGGCTGTGGCCGCGGCATAGAGCGGCTCGCGCTGCGGCTGGGTGGCGGCCCAGGCGGTGCGCCAGTTGTCGTCGATGAAGGATGTGCAGAAGTTCACCATCACGACGCCGTTGTTCGTCGCGACGGCGCAGAGCTGTTCGTCGGTGAGGTTGCGGAGCGTGTCGGTGAGGGCCCGGGAGCTGGAGTGCGACGCGATGATGGGCGCATGCGTGGTCTGGAGCACATCCCAAAAAGTTTTGTCGGAGACGTGGCTTACGTCGACCATCATGCCCAGGCGGTTCATCTCGCGGATGACGTCGCGGCCGAAGTCGTTGAGTCCGTTGTGGTGGTGCACGCTGGGATTGTCGAGATCGCCGGAGCTGTCGGCCCACTCGTTGGTGTTGGTCCAGGTGAGCGTCATGTAGCGCACGCCCAGGCGATGATAGAGGCGCAGCAGGCCGAGGTCGGCCTCGATGGAATGTCCGCCTTCGATACCTAGCAGCGCACAGAAGACGCGGTCGCGATGGGCCTGCACGATGTCCGCGGGAGTGAGGCCGAGGCGCATAGTGGTGGGGTGTTTGCGGAGCTGCTCGTAGACTCCGTCGATCAGTTGCAGCGTGCGATAGGCATAGCGGCCACGCCACCCTTTGGGCTCAACCCAGATGGCGAAGAACTCGGCGGCAAGGTTGCCCTCGCGAGCACTGTCAAGGTTCAGCATGCCGGAGTTCAACGGATCGGAGAAGTTCCAGCCTTCGTCCACGAAGCGCTGCGGGGTGTCGGCGTGAGCATCGATGACGAGGGTGGAGGCGTGAAATTTTGCGAAATCCTGCATGTGATTGAGGCCGCTGACGTTGTAGTCAGTCTGCGAGCTCGATTGTAACAATGCCTGCCATTGCTGCCTGATGGCGCGGCAACCCGTGAGAGCTACAGGCCATCTGTCTAGGGTAGAGGTGACTTATGGCAATTGGTGTAGATTCAACAAAGACTGGAGCACGACCCTCGCATGAGGCGATCGAGAGCACGGGCGGCGTTGCGACAAACGTAGCCAAGACTCCCATGGAACGCGTGGATAACGCAGCCATGGAAAGCGCCAAGCGTGCACAGAACCGGGTCCACAGCAATGAGACGAAGGAACCGGGGAACTCGATCTTTACGAAGTAAGCCAACAGACAGACGCTCAATGAAGAAGCCCCGCCTGGAGCGGGGCTTCTTGCGTTGGTAGGGGTTGAAGTTAGAACGCTGCTGCGCCAGCTTCGGCGACGCTGTGGTCCTGTTCGCCGGAGCCGCCGCTGACACCGATCGAGCCGATGACCTTGTCGTCCTGCTTGATGGGAATGCCGCCGGCGAAGATCATGACCTTGCCGTCGTTGGAGGCGTGGATGCCGAAGAACTGGCCGCCGGACTGCGAGTGTGCCGCGAGCTGGCCGGTCTCGATGTCGAAGGCGCGCGAGGTCCAGGCCTTCTTCTGGGAGATGTCGATGGAACCCATCCAGGCGTTCTCCATGCGCTCGAAGGCGAGCAGGTTGCCGCCCGCATCGGCGACGGCGATGCACATGGGCTGTTTGATCTCTTCGGCTTTTTTGGTGGCTGCGGCGATGATGCGGCGGGCGTCGGCGAGTTGCAGGGTCTTGATGGTGGTGCTCATTGGAATCTCCTCTGGCGAGTAACGTGCGCTCTTTGAGATTGTATGCAAAGGATGCAATGCCGGGTTGCGAGGGCGGTGTAGAGGATGATGAAAATCGCCAATGTGTCATGAATGCTGATTCAAAACGTAGGGCAGGTGATGCCCTATGAGAGCAGAATCTCTATCACTGTCCCCCGGAAAGAGCTTAGGAGTGACGCTTTTCTTGGGGAAAAGCGCCGTCTAAAGGATTGCCCTTGGGTATACCTATAGGGATTCTGCTCCAGGACCTTTCCACAGGGAGAGAGACGGTGCTTGATCCCGTTGCGGTGTCGGCTCCGCAGAAGAAAGCAATTCAGTCGTTACGGCTGCGCCTTCACTTCGGCCTGCGGCAGCAAGGTGTAAGCCGTTGGCTCGGTCGTTGTCGGCACGGTTGAAACCGTGCCCTTCCGGTTCGTGGATTCCCTCTTAATGCGGCGATAATGAAGAGGTGAACGTACTGATCAACACCCACTCGATTGAAGGAATTGAAGCGCGAATTGCTCCGCTTCGTGAACGGCTTACACGACATCCGCTTTATGCGGCGATCAAGACACGGGAGCATCTGCAGCTCTTTATGGAATCGCATGTGTTTGCGGTGTGGGATTTCATGTCTCTGCTGAAGGCTTTGCAGAAGGAGCTAACGTGCGTCTCCGTGCCCTGGACTCCGACGCGCTGGCCGGAGAGCCGCCGCTTCATCAATGAGATCGTGCTGGGAGAAGAGAGCGACCAGTTTGAAGGCCGCGCGGTAAGCCACTTCGAGGTGTACCTGGAGGCGATGGAGGAGTGTGGCGCGGACACCGCGCCGATTCGTACGCTGGTGCAGCGTGCGCCTCATGGCCTTCTGCTGGAGGTTGCGCCTGAGTCGGCACAGGAGTTTGTCGGAGCCACGTTTGCGTTGATCGATCGTGCCAGCGTGCCTGCGATGGCGGCGGCGTTTACGTTTGGACGGGAAGATGTGATTCCGGATATCTTTCGCGAGTTGGTGCGGGATTTGAATCGGCAACAGCCGGGGAGTTTTGGGAAGTTCATCTGGTATCTCGAGCGGCATATCGAGGTGGATGGCGAAGATCATGGGCCGCTCTCGCTACGCATGGTGGCGGATTTGTGTGGGGATGATGCGGAGTTGTGGGAAGAGGCGGCCACGGCGGCAGAGGCGGCGATTGAGGCGCGGTTGGCGTTGTGGGATGGGATCTTGGAGTTGATTCGGGGGTAGGGTGAGGGCAGTAACCGTGAGGTGATGCAGAGGGAAGAGGCGAGAAATCAGCGCCAAAGGCGCGGCTCATACCAGCCTGGGCTAGAGCAAATTTCCTGTTACTGTGAACTTGAATCAGGCGTGCAGTACCGTTTTTCTGGGAAAAACGGCCATAAATGTCGCGGTTCCGCGATACACCCACAGGAAATTTGCTCTAACGGCCCAGGTTTTGTTCCAGTTGTAATTCGAGGGCTGAAGGCCCGATTCATCTGTGGCGTTACCGATGAGTCGGGCCTTCAGCCCTCAACCCCTTATTGTGTCCGTACTGACGGTTGGACCAAAATCAGCCTGTTATTCCGGGCAGGTTGGATTATGAGCCCAAAGAGCGCTGTTTTTGTGCCTCAGGAACGCTTCTCTCCAACTCGCACGAATCTGTACTTTGTTTGGCCACCGTCGAGCAGCAATATGTCCGGATCGTCAGTAAGTTGGAGCTTGATGCCTCCCAGCCAAGGGGCGCTGGTTAGGACGATCTGGCGGCTCTCGCTTGATTGCTCCTCAACTCCGAGATCGCTCGACCAGGACTCAAATGCGATGCGGAAGCCTTCTCCCTCTCGCGAGATGGATGCGGGACCTAATTCTTCCGAAACATAGTTGCCGACGTAGTCGCGTATCCATGCAGTAGCTCCGGGGTCCGTTTTGACACGCTTGCGAAGGGATTCGAGTGAATTGTCGAGGGCCTTCTTCGCGCCCGTAAGGATAGTCTCCGCCTTGCTTTCTGCTTCAAATAAGATCTCGATCAACTTCTGGCCAATCGCGGTCAGAAACAGGTTTGCGGCACGAAGGTTGGTGAGCACGACCATGCCGACGCCATGTTCCGGCAGGAAGAACATGTCCGCTGAAAAGCCGAGCGTGTTGCCTCCGTGCGTCACCTGTGCCAGGCCCTGCTGTTCGGTTAGCAAGAGTCCCAATCCATAGCTGGTCTTTCCATCAATCCTGACGGCGGAACGACGGCGTGCCAGAAGGCTGTCCACCGATACAACCTGTTCTCCGTGCTCGTTCTGACCATTGCGCAACTCGCAACTCAGATACCGGGCCATATCCAGCACGTTGGACCAGACAGCCCCAGAGGGAGCCGAGGAATCGACAAACTGCTCGATCACCGGATCGATGGGAGCGCAGCGGCCATCGAAGGTGCGACCGTGCGGGGCCGCATCGAGAGGAGAATGAATGCCGTGGACGGAGCTTTGCTGCATGCCAAGGGGTTCAAAGACAAGTTGCCGCATCGAGCGGTCGTAGGCATTGCCCAGGTCCAGGTCAGGAGCATAACTGTGCGCCGCCGCGTACCCGCCAGCGGCTACAAGGTAATTGGAGTACTGGAATGTCTCGCCGAAGCCGGTGGTGGGACTCATCTGCTTCATTTCAGCGATGCGGTCCTCCGGCCGTACTCCACGAAATCGAAAAAACAGATCGAAATCCCGCCGGGGCATGCCAGTGCACGCGCACACCGTATGCCGCATTTCCAGGCGCTGCGTCACGTCGGAGTCGGCGAGAGCGAAGCTGGGCAAGACCTTTGTTACAGGCGTCGCCCACGTGAAATGCCCCCTATCGATAAGGCGTGCCATCATGAGCGTAGTCAGCGGCTTGGTGGAAGAGCCGATCATGAAGCGGGTGTCCGGCGTAACCGGATCAGTTTCGCCCGCCCTGCGCACTCCAAAACCCTCGGCATACACGGTATTGCCGTCCTGGACGACGGCAACAGCAACACCCGGAATGCCGATATGCCGCATGGCCCAGTCCACGAAAGAGCTCATGGCCTTTTGTTCGTCTTCTCCAAAGGCTTTCGGGGAGATACCAGCAAGGCTCGGTTCCTTCAATCCGGTAGGCTTCCAGGCATTGTTCAACTCGGCGATATGCGCCATACGTCGGCTGAAGCCCGCTTTTGTGCCATCAATGAGGGTGATGTAAGCGCGTGTATTGAGCATGCGCGCGAAGGCGATAGCGATCCGGCTCTCGCTCTCGGGCGTACTGTAAGAGACCTGAACCACTGTATCCCAGCCATCCGTGCTGGGCAGCTCCACTGTTTGCCCAACGGGGAGATCGAACTCCGGCTCTGCCTGCTGCCACGCAAGACGAAACAACTGCTCGGTGTCAGAAGTGACGGGACGAACAAGAAAGAACATCGTCAAATCAGATTCCGGGCCCATTACGGTTAGCGGATCGCCTTGGTGGACGACGGTCCAGCCCCCCGGCAAAGCAACAGGTAAAGGCGCGTCAGGCATCGTGATGTACATCTGGGATTTGTTCATGTTCTATTCCCCCTATCTTTCTGGTTTGCGGAATTCCACATAGTGATGTATGATTGATAATGTAGAATAATAGTGGAAACTAATTGCATAATTAAACGTGTTCTGCCAACTTTCAGCTTACACAAAACCGCCGGTTTGCGCGTCGCTGAATAGGCGTGATGCCGCTTGTCTAGATAGCGACGCCAAAGGCAATCCGTGCCTACTACATCGAGAAAGCCGATCTGTGATTGAGTAACTTGCAGTTTTCACGCATGTTAGCCCAGGGTTTCACCCTGGGCTAACATGGGGCCGCCCCTTCGGGGATGGGGTGTACCCGATCACACCGTTGTGCCTACTGTTCAGCATGGCCGCGGCGCAGAGCCTTTACAAAGCCCGATATAAAGCAGACGACCGAGGCAACTGCAAAGATAAGGCATCCAGCGATGAGGGCTGCGGTTAGATCGTCAGCACACATCACATGCCCGTGTGCCATAGCGAGGCCATAGCAGGCAGCCGAAAGCAAGATGCACCAGATCCCAGCTTTAGTCCAAAAGCTCATTGGCCAGAGATTACTCCAGCCCAACTACCTCGTAAAGAGATCCTTCACCTGCTGCACGAACACATCACGGCCCATGTCGCTGATGGCCTCGGTGAGGGGAAGGCCCTTGGGGCAGGCCTGGACGCAGTTCTGGGCGAAGCCGCACTCCTGGATGCCGCCGTCGCCGGCTAGAGCGCGGAGACGATCTTCCTTGAGCACGGAGCCGGCGGGGTCCATGTTAAAGAGGCGGGCCTGGGCGATGGTGGCTGCGCCGACGAAGCCGGTGGCGTCGTTGAACTGCGGGCAGACCTCCATGCAGATGGTGCAGGAGATGCAGTTGGAGAGCGGATAGCGCTGCTCCTGGATCTGCGGGAACTGGCGCGGCGCGGGGCCGAGGTCGTAGGTGCCGTCGATCGGTACCCAGGCCTTGACGGCCTTCAGGTTCTCGAAGAGCACCGAGCGATCGACCGCGAGGTCACGAACGACGGGGAACTTGCTCAGGGGGGCGAGTTTGATGGGTTGTTCGAGTTTGTCGACCAGCGCGGAGCAGGCCATCATCGCCTTGCCGTTGATGAGCATCGCGCAGGAGCCGCAGATCTCTTCCAGGCAGTTCGAGTCGTAGGTGATCGGCGTGGTTTCGACGCCGGTAACCGTCGTGGGGTTGAGCGCGATCTCGCCGAGCAGCGAGGTGATGTTCATGTTTGGGCGATAGGGAATCTCAAAGGCTTCGGTCGTGGCTTTGCCGTCCGGCGTGGACTGGCGTTTGATTTCGACCTTGATCGTCCTGGTGGCTGCTTGTGCCATGTGGGTGTTCCCTCGCTTTTTCTCTTACCGCAAACTTCTCTGGTGCTACACAGGGATCACGCGCGGGCGGCTTGAACGCCGCCCGTGGCGACCCTGAGGGCGGAAGAGGCCTAGTGGCTGCTGGCGAATATGTGGTGCCGCTTGTGTTCCAGCGAGACCAGAATGCCTTCTTCCAGTGACATCGGCAGGCGGCCCTTTTCTGCCAGGGTGTCCCGCTTGCTGTGGAGGTTGATGTTATAGGTGACCATCCCAACAACGACGGCCACGTAGACGGTTGCGAGCGTGATGTACAGTAGGTCGATCATGCACCGTTAGATGGCGAAATCGACGATAAGGGATAGTGCTTCCTGCAGGTTGTGGGCATCATGCCCGTTTCACGTTTGGCGCGCTTAAAGCCGTGCCCTTTTAAGAAATAAAACTTTGCTATTCCGAGATACCCGTGACTGTGCAACGCCATATGGTGTTATCCGGCAGAAGTAACTCATATACCCGGAATAATGGCGTGTCATTCGTTTTATTAGGATCCTTCAAAAGTCGGGCCTGATGGTCTCCAAGTGTCAAATGGTAGGGCTTAAAGGGAATGTATTGCCTCGTCTGCAATTCAACTTTTTTCCCATCGAGGATGGCGTCCACGTACGTTACGTCGTCGTTCAGACCCGAGCCAGTGTATTCAGTGCGGTAATGCAGGCCAGAAACATGCACTTTGATCGGGTAAGCGACTCCCGGTTTTGCATATGGCAGTTCCTGCCCAAAACGCGTCTTCTGACCGCGCGCTGAGAAACAACAAAAGCAGATCGCCAAAGCAACAAGGAACTTTCTCATTCTTACCTCATTGATTGAACCCAAGCGCTTCAATCTAGTTATGTGCCAAAGGGATGAGTCGGGCTTACAGCCCTCGGATCTTCTTTGGCACCTGACCCAAGGCTACGCCCTGGGCTGGTATGAGACGGGCCTTCAGCCCTACAGCAACAACCTGGTCCTGCGATAAAAGCCTGGGCTTATGGCGGGAAGCAGATTCGCTCCCGGCAAGAAGCAGATTCCCTGCGGGAATGACAACAAGAAAAACAAAGGCAACAAGAAAAGCAAAAGCAAAAGCAAAGGCAAAGGCAAAGGCAACAGCAACGACAAAAGCAAAAGCTGGAACTACGCGGTGGCGTCGTAACGGCGCGGTCGCGGGGTGATGAACTGGGTGTCGACCTCTTCGAACTCGAAGGCGGGAGCGCCGTCTTTGTAGGAGGCCTTGGTGGTCTTGAGGAACTTTTCGTCGTTGCGCTCGGGGAAGTCGGGCTTGTAGTGCGCGCCGCGGCTCTCGTCGCGGAGGCGGGCTCCCTGCACGATCACGCGGCCCAGCTCGAGCATGTTGTAGAGCTGGCGGGTGAAGGCGAAGCTGGTGTTGGCCCACTGGCTCTTGTCCGAGAGGTTGACGTTCCGGTAGCGCTCCAGCAGTTCGACGATCTTGGCGTCGGCTTCATCCAGGCCTGAGTTATACCGAATGATGGTTGCGTGCTTGGTCATGGTCTCGCCCAGCTCGCGCCAGATCTTGAAGGGGTTCTCCGTGCCCTTATTGTTCAGCAGGGCGGAGTTCATCTCCTTCTGGCGGGCCAGTTCGGCGGCGTGGCCGCCGTCGCCTTCCTGGGTGGGCAGGGCCTTGGCGTAGGCCATCGCCTGCGGTCCGGCGACGAAGCCGCCGTAGATGCAGGAGAGCAGCGAGTTCGCGCCGAGGCGGTTGGCGCCGTGGATGGAATAGTCGGCCTCGCCCGCGGCGAAGACGCCGGGGATGTTGGTCTGCTGGTTGAAGTCCACCCAGAGGCCGCCCATGGTGTAGTGCATGCCGGGGAAGATCTTCATCGGGACTTCGCGGGGATCGTCGCCGACGAACTTCTCGTAGATCTCCAGGATGCCTTCGAGCTTGCGGTCGAGCGTGGCGCGATCGATGTGCGTGAGGTCGAGGTAGACCATCGGCTGACCGTCGATGCCCATGCCGTGCTCGTAGACGACCTTGAAGATGGCGCGGGTCGCGACGTCGCGTGGTACCAGGTTGCCGTACTTGGGGTACCACTCTTCGAGGAAGTACCAGCGGTCGGCTTCGGGGATGGAACGGGCGACGCGCTTGTCGTTCTTGTCGCGGGGTACCCAGACGCGTCCGCCTTCGCCGCGTGCGGACTCGGACATGAGGCGCAGCTTGTCTTCGCCGGGGATGGCGGTGGGGTGAACCTGGATGAACTCGCCGTTGGCGTAGAAGGCTCCCTGCTGGTAGAGGGCTGACTGGGCGGAGCCGGTGCAGACGACGGAGTTGGTGGACTTGCCGAAGATGGCTCCGTTGCCGCCGGTGCAGACGATGACGGCGTCGGCGGGGAAGGTGCGGGTCTCCATGGAGCGGAGGTCCATCGCGCAGATGCCGCGTGCGGCACCCTTGGAGTCGAGTACGGCGGAGAGGAACTCCCAGCCTTCGTACTTGGTGACCTTGCCCTCGGACTCGTAGCGGCGTACCTGTTCATCCAGCGCATACAGCAATTGCTGGCCTGTAGTCGCGCCCGCGAAGGCGGTGCGGTGGTAGAGCGTTCCACCGAAGCGGCGGAAGTCAAGCAGGCCTTCGGGGGTGCGGTTGAAGGGCACGCCCATGCGATCGAGGAGATCGATGATGGCGGGACCCTGCGCGGTCATGGCCTTGACGGGCGTCTGGTTGGCGAGGAAGTCGCCGCCGTAGATGGTGTCGTCGAAGTGCTTGAAGACGTCGTCGCCTTCGCCCTTGAGGTTCTTGGCGGCGTTGATGCCGCCCTGGGCGCAGACCGAGTGCGAGCGCTTGACCGGGACGATGGAGAAGAGGTCGACCGTGCCGCCGGCTTCGGCGATCTTGATGACGGCGGAGAGACCGGCGAGGCCTCCTCCGACGACGATGATTCTGGGTGTAGCTGCCATTCCGTACCTCAGGGGCTAAAGCCCCGGTCTAACTTAGGCGTTTGGTGGCATGGCTAAAGCCATGCCCTTAACGAGACTGTTGACGCTGCTCTTGGTTACTGCACGTTGCCGGGTTGTTGCGGATTGGTAGAGCCCGGGGGTGCGATGCTCGGGGCGGGAAGAGAGATTCCGGCGGGTTGGGCTGGCATCACGTCTTCTGGCGCATTGGCATACTTCGGATTGATAAACGCATACATGCCAACGAGTCCGAGCACGCAGAGTGCCGTGCCGCCGGCGGCGCAGACATAGGCAAAGTTCTTGCGAGCCTTATCGCCCGGGGTGATGCCCCACTTGGCGGCGAAGAGCCAGATGCCGTAGGCGAAGTGCCAGCAGGTTGCGATCATCGCGATGACGTAGATGGCCAGCATCCAGGGATTGTGCAGCTCGTGCTGAACTTTGGCGAAGGCCGCGCCGGGGTGCTCGGGCAGACTGACGCCGCTAAAGCGCTGCCGCCAGAGGTGTTGAACGATATAGAGCAGCGCAATGATGCCGGTGATGCGCTGCGTGAGGTAGCCCCAGTTGCCTGCCCAGGGGTAGACGTTTACTGTGGCGCGACCGCGGAAGGCGATCCAGACCCCGTAGAGCGCATGAAAGGCCAGGGGGATGAAGATGAAGCACCACTCGAGGACGCGGACCAGCGGCAGGCTGTTGAGGAACTTTACTTGCTGGGCGTAGGCGAGCGGGCCGTTGACGGCTTCGAAGTTGGAGACGATGTGCTCGATCAGGAATGCGCCGATGGGCACGATGCCGGAGAGCGAGTGCAACCGGCGCCAGAGGTAGCTGTGGCCTTCGCCGGCGCGGAGTGGCTGGACGCCTCGGAGAGTGGGTGTTGCGGGAGGTGCGGCTGCGGCCATGCGGTACTCCTGATGTCCTTGGGGAGGCTGGGCTTAGAGCTTGGCCTGGGGTTGTGGGCAGGTTAGATTCATGCGGTTTGTGCCGCGGGTAGGCAGGATGATTATTCCGCTGTGTTAAATGCAGCGTCAAGCAAAGGCTGGTTTTGGTGAGCGGTAATCGGCGTCTTTGTGCGAATTTGTTACAGCGGCGTTTCCTGGAGCTGGGTGAGGAGGTCTCGAAAGGCGTTGCCGCGATGGCTGATCTGCCACTTCTGTTCGCGGGAAACCTCGGCTAATGTGAGGTTTAGCGAGGGGATGAGGAAGAGGGGGTCGTAGCCGAAGCCGTCCTTGCCGCGCGGGGCGTCGAGGAGCTGGCCTTCGACGGTGCCCTCGGAGCGGAGGAGGACTTCGCCGTCGCGGGCGAGGGCCAGGGTGCAGACGAAACGGGCGGTACGGTCGGCGTGATTCGCGAGCAGGGAGAGGAGGCAGCGGTTGTTGCGCTCGTCCTTTGTGCCGTGTCCGGAGTCGAAACCGAGGTCGTCCGCGAAGCGTGCGGAGCGAACGCCGGGCTGGCCGTTGAGGACGTCGGCTGCGAGGCCGGAGTCGTCGGCGAAGACCAGCAGGCCGGGGACGAGGAGAGAGTAGGCGACGGCCTTGAGCTCGGCGTTGCCCATGAAGGTGGGGGCGTCTTCGACGGGTTCGGGCATGGACTGGAGGCCCGGCAGAGCGAGGACGTCGATGCCGGCAGAGCTGGCGCTGGTGGCGAACTCGGCGAGCTTGCCGGGGTTGGAGGTGGCGGCGTAGAGGGTCATCGTTACGAGATTAGAACAGTTCTCGTGCGGGGGGTGGGTTGAGCAGAGAGCTAGGAGGTGGGTGAGCGAAGAGGGGTTGGGTATGAGGCTCGAGAGGCGAGTTTCGAGAGGCGAGTTGGGGCGCGATGCTGACGGCGGCAGGTTCCTCTACACTCTATCCTCTACTCTCTACACTCTGTCTTCTCTCAGTGGCAGCAGTGGTGCGCGGGGGCATCGGGTGCCGGGGCCTCGTCCATCATCTTCAGCATCTCGGGGCCGCCGGTCTTCAGGAAGCGGAGGAGGAGGATCGCGGAGATGAGCAGGAAGAGGATGTTGAGCACGGAGGTGTAGTTCCAGCGGAGGCTCTCCTGCATGATGTGCGCGGAACGGTCGTGGGGGATGAGATGCAGTGCTCCGAAGAGGGCTTCGACCGCGAGAGAGGACAGCGCCATCGCGGCGTAGAAGGCGGCGAAGAGGAGGGCTGCGACTTTGAGTCCGTAGTACTTGCGATAGATGTTCAGGATGGGAAGGATGATGAGGTCGGCGAAGAGGAAGGCGATGACGCCTCCGAAGCTGATGCCTCCGTTCCAGAGCACGGCGGCCAGCGGTACGTTGCCGACCGAGCAGACAAAGGACAGCACGGCGACGAGCGGGCCGATGAGGGGTCCCCAGAGCTTGGCTAATGTTGGGTGGCCGACGAGGAAGAAGCCCTGCCAGAAGTGCTGCGGCACCCAGGCGGCGAGGCAGCCGGAGATGAGCAGGCCGCCGGCGATGTCCGGCCACAGAGAGTACCAGTCCATCCAGTAGTAGTGCGTGGTTGCGGTGTAGCCCTTGGCCGAGGTGAGCTTCTGCCAGAAGGTGCCGGAGTGCAGGCTCATGTCCATGGCGGCGTGGCCCTCCATTCGACCGATGAGGCCGCGCTCGGCCTGCTTGCGGGCGGCTTCGATGACGCGGGGCTTGAGCGTGGCGCGGAGGAAGAGCACGACGAGCGCGATCATGATCGGACCGCCGACGAACTCCGCCGCCATGAAGCGCCAGCCGAGCAGGGCAGCGAGCAGGACGCTGAGTTCTATGACGAGGTTGGTGGAAGCGAACTGGAAGGCGATGGCGGCGATGAAGTCCGCGCCCTTGCGAAAGAGCGAGCGTGCGAGTGCCGTGGCTGCGTAGGAGCAGGAGGAGCTTGCCGCGCCGAGGGCGGAGGCGATGACGATGGTCTTCGCGGAGGAGTCGGGCAGGAGCTTGCTGACGTGTTCTTTGGAGACGACGGCTTCGATGATGGCGGAGAGGATGAAGCCAAGGCAGAGTGCCCAGAGGATCTCCCAGGCCATGATGCCGGTCATTTGCAGCGCTTGGATGAGGTGGGTCAGCATGGCGTCTCCTGTTTCTGTATGTTGCGTCACTACAAGGGCAGACGTAACCGGCGGCGTGGCATTACACCTCGGGCTATTTGTGCGGGGCGAGAGCGTCGTTGCGCAGTAGACCGATGCGACCGTGCGGGCCGACGACGAAGGGAAGCGAGAGGGCGTTCCAGCTCTTGTCGGCGTCGGGGGTGTCGGTGGGACTGGGATTGAGGGCGCGCCAGTTGCGACCGTCGTCGGTGGAGATGTCGGTGCCGTTGGGGCCTACAGTGATCCAGGTTTTGATGGGGGCGTCGTAGGCTACGGCGCTGCGGTAGCCGTGGGGTGAGGTGGTGGAGGAAGCCCAGTGCTGGCCGCCGTCGGTGGTGAAGGCGGCGGTGCGGGGGGAGTCGTTGGGTTTGAGGTAGTCGCCGCCGACGGCGACGCCTGGTCCTGTTGAAAGCAAGGCAAGTGAAAATAGGCCTGAGGCCTCAGTCTTTGAGCCGAGTGGAACCTGGGCAGAAGACCACGGAGCCATGCGATAGACGAAGGCCCCGCCCACACCTCCTGAACCGAAGGAGGCCAATCCGCGCATGACGGACATCGAAGTGTTACTGGCAGCGAAGGCTCCTTGCAGGGAAGCGTCTGCTTGCAAGGCATGGTTGTGTTTTTGACTCCATGTCTTTCCACCATTGGTTGTTTCACTCAGGTAGAAAGAGCCGTGCACTGGATCTCCCAGCAGGAAACCGGTTGTCTGATCTTCAAAGATCAGGGCGTCCCAAAATCCGTCCTGGTCAGAGTTTTTGAGGATTAAGTTCCATGTCTGACATCCATCCGTCGTCTTATACAACCGCGACAGATCGCCTTTTCCACTGGACATGATGATGGCGGTTTTGTTGTCGAAGGCCTGTATGCCGCGGAAGTCGAGGTGTTCGGCGGCGGGTGGGGTGGTGCAGTGTTGCCAATGGGTGCCGTTGTCTTCCGTGCGAAGCACAGTGCCGTCGGTGCCGGAGGCCCAGGCGATGCTGTTGCCAAGGCTATGGATGCCGCGCAGGCTGGCGGTGGTGTGGGCGTCTTGAATGGTCCATTGGGCGTGGGCCGCGGTGGCGAAGGCCAGCGTTGTGAGCAGGAGGGGGACGCGCATGGGAGGAGTGTAAATGGTGGGGTTGTGGCGGTTCGGGTGGGAAGCAGATTCCCTGCGGGAATGACAACAAGAGAAGCAAAGGCAACCGCAAAAAATTGGGTGCCCCATCCTCGACGCGCGTTTTTTGCGCGGCAGGGTGGGGTATCGCGCGGAAGCGCGACCGTTCCTGGCTGGTAGTGGCGAGGGGGGCTGGGTGAAGAAGAGCGGTCGTTTGCTACCGCAAACGATACCCCACCCTGCCGCACGATAAAACCGTGCGTCGAGGATGGGGCACCCAATTTATTGGGGTTAGGCTGTGAGGATCTCTTCTTCCAGGCTCTGCTTTTCGTAGAGGTCGTTGTAGTAGCCGCCGCGTGCGAGCAGTTCGTCGTGTGTGCCGAGTTCGGCGATGCGACCGTCGACCAGCACCGCGATGCGGTCTGCATTTCGGGCTGTCGATACGCGGTGGGCGATGAGGATCGTTGTGCGGCCCTGCATTGCCGTGCGCAGGCCGCTGAGGATCTGCTCTTCGGTGTAGGTGTCGACTGAGGCCAGCGCGTCGTCGAGGATGAGGATGCGTGGATCACGCAACACGGCGCGTGCGATGGCGGTGCGCTGCTTCTGGCCGCCGGAGAGCGTCATGCCGCGTTCGCCTACTACCGTGGCGAAGCCCTGCGGGAATTCGAGGATCTCGGTGCCGATGTGCGCGGTGCGGGCAGCAGCTTCGATCCCGGCTTCTGTGGCTTTGGGGACGCCGAAGGCGATGTTGTCGGCGATGGTGGTGGAGAAGAGGAACGTCTCCTGCGGCACGAAGCCGATGGCATGGCGTAGCGAAGCTAGCGTGAACTCGCGGATGGGGCGGCCGTCGATCAGCACCATGCCGGGCGCTGCTTCCTGCAGGCGCGGGATGAGGGAGACGAGCGTCGATTTGCCGGAGCCGGTGGGGCCGACGATGGCGAGGCTCGATCCGGCGGGGATCTCGAGCGAGATGTTGTGCAGGACTTCGCCGCCGGTGGTGTAGGCGAAACTGAGATTGTTGAACTCGATGCTGCCTGCAACCGGCTCGATGGCGACTTCCGGCTTCGCTTCGCTGTCGTCGATGGCGGGCTGCTGCTTCATCAACTGGTCGATGCGGACGACCGAGGCTGCGCCGCGCTGCACGAGGTTGACGACCCACCCGACCGCGATCATCGGCCAGATGAGCTGCACCATGTAGACGTTGTAGGTCGTGAACTGGCCGACGCTCATGTGGTGCAGGACGACCTCGCGGCCGCCGACGAAGAGGGTGAGCATCAGCGAGAAGCCGAGGAAGAACTCCAGCGTGGGCCAGAGCATCGCCATCAGCCGGGCGAGGAGGAGGCTGCGGCGGATGTACTCGCGATTGGACTCCTCGAACGCGGCGATCTGGGCCTCTTCCTGGGCGAAGGCGCGGATGAGGCGGGCGCCGGAGAAGTTCTCTTCGGCCTGCGCTGAGATGTCGGAGAACATGGCCTGGATGCGCTCGAAGCGCGTATGAATGCGCGCGCCGAAGTACTGCACAAGGACAGACGCGAAGGGCAGCGGGACGAAGGCGCACAACGTCAGCCAGGGGCTGATGCGGAGCATGAACGGAAGCGCGACGGCGGTGAAGAAGATGGTGTTCGCGCTGTACATGATGGCCGGGCCGAGCAACTGGCGCACGGCGTTCAGGTCGTTGGTCGACCGCGCCATGATGTCGCCGGTGCGGTGCTGCTGGAAGAAGCTGGGCGGCTGCAGTTCGAGGTGAGCGAAGAGGTCGTTGCGCAGGTCGTACTCGATCTCGCGCGAGGCGCCGATGATGATCTGGCGCATGAGATAGAGGAAGATGCCGGAGACAGTCGCGATGCCCAGCAGGAGCAGCGAGTGGTGTTCGACCTTGGCTGCGCTCAGGCCGTGGCGCATGTCGTCGATGGCGGAGCCGACCACGAGCGGAACCATCGCCTTGGCACCGTTATAGAGGATGAGAGACAGACCGCCCAGGGCGAAGTTCCGCCAGTAGCGTTTGAGATAGGGGAACAGCGGACTGAGGCGTTGAAACATATAGAGGCAGCAAACAGGAATTAGGAAGCAGAAAACAGAAAACAGAAAAGGCAGAAGTGGCAGAAGTGGCGGGGCATGGCTGGATGCCATGCCCCGCCGACACTATTAGTTAGATTACTGCTTGGGGGTTGTGGATGCAGGCTGCGTGGTTGTTCCCGCGGGGGTTGCGGGCTTGGCGGCAGGCGGCACGGGGTGTACGGGAGGAGCTGGAGGTGTCTTGGGTGCGGGGGCGCTGTCGCTCTCGCTGACGACTTCCATGTCGAATACCAGCATAGCCTTCGCGGGGATGATGGGAGGACGGCCCTGCTCGCCGTAGGCCAGCTGATAGGGGATGAAGAGGCGGCGCTTGCCGCCAACGTGCATGCCCTCAAAGCCGGTGTCCCAGCCCTGGATGACGCGATGCATGCCGTAGGGGAAGGAGATGGGCTCCTTGCCGGGGTGGTCTTCGGAGGAGTCGAACTTGGTGCCGTCCGGCAGGTAGCCAGTGTACTTCACGGACAGATATTTGCCCTGACGAACGGGATCTCCCGTGCCGACGGTGATATCGACGTAGTTGAGCGAGTAGGTGGTTGGGACTGCTCCCAGGCTCTCGCGGACCTCAGGGCTGAGGAGCGGCGAGGCGTAGTCCAACTTCATCTCAGGCACACGTGTGAGGGTGTAGAGCGGCTTGGCACAGGAGGTTCCGGCAGGCAGCGCGGGGATCTTGGGCGAAAGCGTGGGGACGGTAGAGCAGCCGACAACGCGATGTGCAGTTGCGGCGGTGGCGTGGTGGACGGGCGTGGTTGAGGATGTCTGTGCCGCGAGCGGGAGAGCTGTCGCGACGAGGGCGAGGGCGGAGAGAGTTGTGGTTTTCATTTCGGTCCTAGTTTAGCTCGGCACTGTAGTTTCGTGGTGAAGTTGTGGCTCCCATCTCTTTGCCACTCCAAAATGCGGGGGTCCTTCGTCCATTCGACTTCGCTCAGGACTCAGGATGACGACGAAAAACAAACAACAGGGATTACGTGGGTACGCGCAGCAGCAGGTACGTACCGACCATGGCGAAGAGGATGTCCGGCGACCAGGCCGCGAGGATGGAAGGCAGAGAGTTGACGTTGCCGAGGTTCTCGAAGACGGCTGCGATGACCCAATAGCCGATGGCGACGCCGATGCCTGCGCCCATTCCGGCAAGGCCGCCTCGTTTGCCGGTGGAGAGCGCGAACGGCACGGCAAGAATCGCCATGACCAGAGCCATCAGCGGATAGGCGATCTTGGTATTCAGTTGCACCCGCAGCCGCGTGGTGTCGAAGCCGCTTTGCTTCAGGTCGCGGGTGTAAGCCGAGAGTTCGCTGTACGACATCTCTTGCGACTGGCGGTCCTCTTTCTTGAAGTAACTCGGTTGCTCGCGGATCTCCGGAAAGGTGTTGATGGTGAACGGCTGATAACTGCTGGTGACTTCTCCGCTAAAGGTGCGTTGCCAGCCGTTCTCGAAGACCCAGCGGCCGACGCTGTCGTCCCAGCGGGCGCTGGTGGCGAAGATGCGGCGCGTGAGCGTAAACGAACCGGGCTGGAACTCGAAGACCGTCAGGTTGGCAAAGGCGTTCTTGTCGGGGTCGAAGAACTGGTAATAGAAGATGCGTGTGGGCTCTTTGTTGCCCAGGGTCTGGCCGGACATCCACTTGCGATCAGGACGCAGGAAGGTCTGGGCGGGTTTGCCCTTGATCTCTGCGCGCAGGGCCTCCTGGCGGCGGTTGGCGCCGGGAAGATACGTCTCGTCGAAGGCGAAGAGCGCGACCGAGAGGGCCAGGGCAACTACGAGCACCGGGGCGGCGATGCGGTAGAGGCTGATGCCGGTGGCCTTCATGGCGGTGAGTTCGCTGGTGCGGCTGAAGGCGCCGAAGGTAATGAGCACGGCAACCAGGGCGCAGAGTGGTGTGACGTGATAGAGGATGAAGGGGATCAGATTCAGCAGATACTCGCCGACGGTGACGAAGGGAACACGGTACTTGATGATGTCGCCGATGAGCTCGAAGAAGGTGAAGATAAGAAAAAGCCCGACGAGGCTTACCAGTACAAGGCCGAAGTTCCGCAGGAAGTTGCCCATGACGTACTCGTCGAGGATGAGCGGAAAGCGAATACGCAGGGCACGGCGAAGCTGCTGCATGCGTGCGCCCGAGCCGAAGCCCTCTGTGTTGGCGGACTTGGTACGGCGAGGCCTCGAGAACAGCCTGCTGAGCGTCGCCCCGGCGCTCGCGAGCAGGTTGAGCGCGACGCCGCCGCGCGACATCTGTTGCAGCAGCAGGATACCGGCGACGCCGAAGATGATGTTGGCTCCCCAAACCCCGGCAAAGGCCGAGAGCTTGCCCTGCCGGGCGAGCGCACTGCCAACGAACGAGAGGATGTAGTAAGCGAAGACCAGAACCAGCGTAATCGCGAAGCCCGTACCCTTGCCGCCGCGCTTGGACGAGAGACCGAGGGGCACACCGACCAGCATTAGAACGAGGCACGCCGCGGGGTACGAAAACCGGCGGTGGAGTTCGATGGAGTAAGGCTGCGTGTCGCCGCTGCCATGCGCGTACTTCCATAGCTCGCTCATGCTGAGTGCCTGGGTGGGCGTGTCGCGGCGGCTTAGGTGTGTGTCTTCTTCTTGCTGCCCCGTCTGGATAGGCAGTTCGGTGGTGGCAAAGGTGGAGATATCGTACTGGTTCGGATCATTGGCGGCGATGTCGTGCCGCGACCCGTCAGAGAGCTGCATGCGCAGGGTCGCGGGGTCACCCGGCAAGACAAGGGCTTGCTGCGCGGTGATAATGTGCGGCGTTGCCGGCTGTGTGAGGTCGGCTAGAAAGACGTTCTTCCATTCGGAGGCGCCGGTACCCGGAAGTACGTCCTGCACATAGAGGACGTAGTTCTTGAAGTCCTCGTAGAAGACGCGTGGCTGCACCTGGATAGCCGCCGCGCCGCTTGCTCCCTGTGACTCATATTGGATCAGCGCTGCGGCAGCGCGCGGGGCGACGTAGAGCGAGTTCACAAGGCCTACCGCCCACGCAAACACCGCGACGATGCTGACGATGCGCACGAAGGAGAGCACACCCATACCGCTGGCGCGCATCGCAGTGATTTCGCTGTCGGCAGCCAGGCGGCTGAGGCCGAGAAGGATGCCGATCAACACAGCCATCGGAATGGTCAGTGTGAGGAAGTAGGGGAGGAGGTAGCCGATGAGGCGGATAATATCGGCGAACGAGGCCGCGCCGTGTACGGCGAGCTCCATCAGTGCGAGCAGATACTTCATGAATAGGATGAAGGTGAAGAGCACGCCACCCAGCAGAGCGTAGCCGACAACCTCGCGAAGAATGTACCGAGTGAAGATGCGCAAGTTGATGCCGCGTCCATGCGGCTGTTTTGAGTGTACCGCGAGAGGATAGGGCTCAGGGCCCAGGGTTTAGGGCTCAGAGATCAGGTGTCAGGTTCAGAGAATAGGGGTTGACATGAGTGAGCTGTGCTGGTCTTGTATTTCTGAGCCCTGAGCCCTGAGCCCTGAGCCCTGAGCCCTGAGCCCTGAGCCCTGAGCCCTGAGCCCTATTCTTCGGGTATGAAGCGATAGCCGACGCCGCGTACGGTCAGCAGGTGCACCGGGTTGGAAGGGTTGGGTTCGAGGTAGCGGCGCAGGCGGACGATGAAGTTGTCGATGGCGCGGGTGTCGGTGTCCTCATGCACGTGCCAGACATTTTCAAGGATCTCTTTGCGGGCGATGATCTTGCCTGGTCTCTCGATGAGGTAGCGCAGCAGGTCCGCCTCCATGAGTGTGAGGTGCACGACCTTGTCGGGGGTGCGGATCTCCAGGTCGTCGAAGTTGATGGTGCGGCCGGCGCAGAGATAGATCCCCACAGGGTTGGTGACCTCTTCCTCCGGGAGTGGAGCAGGGACAGGAGGCGGGGTGTCGACGGCCGGAGTCTGCTCGCGCTGCCAGTGCATGCGGCGAAGCAGGCCGCTGAGGCGGGCGAAGAGGATGGCCAGATCGAAGGGCTTGGGTAGATAGTCGTCCGCGCCGGCTTCAAAGCCCTCGACAACGTCTTCGCTGCGTCCGCGCGCCGTCAGCATCAGGACTGGCGTGTAGTGGCCGGCCTCGCGCAGGGCACGGACGATGGAGAAGCCGTCGCGGCCAGGGAGCATGACGTCGAGCAGGATGGCGGTGGGCTGTTCTTCCGTTGCCAGCAGCCATGCGAGTGCGGCGTCGCCATCGGATTCGTGGTGCACGCGATAGCCCTCGGCCTCCAGGTTGAAGAGCAGGCCTTGCGCGAGGTGCTCTTCGTCTTCGATGACGGCGATGAGGGATTGTTGTGGCATTCGCGTTTGCTGCTCCCACGATATAGGTTAGGCGTTTTTGGACGCAGCTGTTGCATTGTTGCCGATGGCCAGCGGCAGTCGCAGCAGCATGGTGGAGCCTTTGCCGGAGCCTTCGCTGGTGGCTCGAACGCTGCCGCCATGCTGCCGGGCGATGGTGCGGACGAGAAAGAGGCCGAGTCCCGTTCCCTTGATCTTGACCGGGTCGTTGGCGGGGGCGCGGTAGAAGCGTTTGAAGATGCGCTTGAGCTCCGGTGGAGGAATGCCCAGGCCGGTATCGGTGATGGACAGCACGACCCAGGTGTAGCGTTCAATGCCCAGACGACAGACGATGTGAACGCCGTTGGGCGAATACTTCACCGCGTTATCGAGCAGGTTCATGACGGCGGTGCGCAGGTCCTCGGCGTTGCCCATCACGTAGAGGCGAACATTGCCGGGGACTTCGGCAAGCTCGATGGTCTCCGGAGAGAGATGGTGGCGGCGAAGCACCGTCTGGATGCAGTCCGCGACCAGGGGATGAAGCTCGATGCGCGCGCGCTGCTGCACGCGTCTCTGGCCGAGTTCGCCGGCCTTGAGGACGGTCTCGACGGTGTTCAGCAGGCGATCGGTGTCGGAGCGCATGATGCCGTAAAACTTCTGGCGCTGGGCTTCGTCGACAGGATGGCGCTGCAGCGTTTCGAGGTAGAGACGGATGCTGGCAATGGGAGTTTTGAGCTCGTGCGTGACGGCGTTCAGGAAGGAGTCCTGCCGCTCGTTGCGGCGGATCTCGCGGACGAGGAAGACGGTGTTCAGCACGACGCCCGCGATGAGGGCGGAGAAGAGGATGACCCCGAAGATGTCCGTGGCGAGACGGCGGGTGTTGAGCAGGATCCAGCCGATATTGAGCGTAATGGCTACGCCGCTCATAAAGACGCCGAGCGTGATGAAGAGGGCGATGGCTCCGCGGCGTCGGTTGAAGTTCATAGGTGTAAAGGCGTCGAACGTTCTCCAGAGTATAGCGGGTGTTTGTTTTTCGTCGTCATCCTGAGCGGTACGCGAAGGACCCCCGCATTCGTGGTGGCACCGAGGTATGGGGGAAGACCACGAGATCGTGCCCGAACGCTGTCGGTGGGCACGTGCGCTTGTGGTGGCACTTAATGCGGGGGTCCTTCGCCGATGGCTCAGATGGTATGAAGAGCGGCGTACCTTCCTGGTACGTGCTCGAGGCACAGATAATCCATCCGGAGGAAGATGCGCCATGCAGACCCACGTAGGAGTAGATCTACATCAGCGATTTTGCTATTTGACGGCAGTAGATGCAAGAGGGAAGAGGTTGAAGCAGTCGCAGG
>NZ_JACHIO010000039.1 GCF_014203225.1 Granulicella mallensis
TGGCTCCACGATCGTGGAGCCATGCCCGGCAAACTTCCTCAACTTGTAAAGGATGTCTGGAGACAATCTGTAAAGGATGTCTGGAGACTAGACAGCTGAAGCCCCGCCCTTTCAAAGCAAGAATCTAGAGACTGAAGGCCCTGCCTGTCACCTGAGAACGAGCCTGCGTCAATTTCCCGTTGGCGTACGTCTCTATCTTTCAAAGGTTCATGATTGAGCAGCACGCGCCCCCGGTAGCCCTGGTGTATCTACTGCATTTTTGTCAAACTCATTTCTAAAGAGGCGCGGCAACACGCTGCTTGACCGTTATCTCTCTGGAGGGGTTTTTTGATGGGTGGTGTTCGTGCAGTTGTCCTGGTGTTGATTTGTCTTTTTACGGTTAGCGCCGTTTCTCAAACCGCAACGACTTCACTGCGAGGGGTAGTGAAGGATTCGAGCGGTGCACTGGTTCCAGGCACATCCGTTACGCTTCTGGACAATGCGACCAACAATACCTATCGTGCGGTCACCAATGCCTCCGGCTTTTACATCTTTCCGGTCATCGCTCCGGCGCACTACCTCATCACCCTTACTGCCGGTGGCTTTGCTCCGCAGAACCGGACTGCCGAACTGCTCGTCAACCAGCCGGCCACCATCGACTTTACCCTCAGCGTAAAGTCCGACACCGTAACGGTGGACGTCAGCGCGGCCACCCAAACCCTCAATCTTACGGATGCCAGCATGGGCAACTCCGTCGGCAACACCACGATCCAGGCACTGCCGATGGAGGGCCGTAACCCTGTCTCCCTGCTCAGCCTGCAGCCGGGCGTGCTCTACCTGGGACAGACTGCGAGCACTGCCGATAGCCGCCAGGGCTCCGTTGCAGGAGGCCGTTCGGACCAGGGCAATATCACCCTGGACGGCCTGGATGACAACGATCAGATCAATGGCACAGCCTTTACCGGCATCCTGCGCTCTACCCTCGATTCCACCGAGGAGTTCCGCGTCACGACCTCCAACGGTACGGCTGAGGCAGGCCGCTCCTCCGGCGCTCAGATCAACCTGGTCACCAAGTCCGGAACCAACCAGTATCACGGCGCGCTCTATGAGTACTACCGCCCTACGAACACTGTCGCAAACGATTTCTTCAACAAGTACGACCAACTGGCTACTTCGCCGGCACAGCCGAACATCCCCCAGAAGTATGTTCTGAACACCTTTGGCGGAAGCATCGGCGGGCCCATCAAGAAGGACAAACTCTTCTACTTCTTCAACTACGAAGGACAGCGCCAGGCCATCGATGCGGTCGTCAAGGACACGGTGCCCACCACGACCTTCATGCAGGGGGAACTGAGTTACCCCGACCTCAATGGGAATGTCCAGACTTTGACTGCCCCGCAGGTTGCAAAGCTGGACTCGGCCTGCACCGGCAATACGTTCAATGGAGCGCCGGTCTGCCCTGCGGGCCCCGGGGCCAATGCTGCCATCCTCGCCTACTACGCGAACGTGCCTGCCGTTGCGCCTACGTCGAATCCCATTCTTGGCGATGGACTCAACAGCGGCGCGTATATCTTTACGTCGCCGGCGCCTTCGACTCTCAATACGAGCATCCTCAAGATCGACTACAACCCGAACGGTGCGAACCATATCTTCGTTCGTGGAAACCTGCAGAAGGACACGACGTCCGCACCGGAGAATCTTCCTGGGCAGCCTGCTGCCAGCTACACCGACGACAACACGAAAGGGATCTCCGCCGGTTACACCTGGATTCCTACTGCCCGGATCGTCAATGACCTGCGCTATGGCTATATTCGCCAGGGATACCAGGTCAGCGGCCAGGGATCTGGCGATTACGTTACTGTCGTTGGACTTACCCAACCCACAGCGCTGACCCGCAACACCATCCTTCACGTCCCGGTGAACAACATCACCGACACCTTGAACTGGAACAAGGGCTCGCACACCTTTGCGTTTGGCGGCAACTGGCGCATGATTACTAACCAGCACGGTACCGATGCGAACTCCTTTGACAGTGCCGAGACCAATCCCGCCTATGCCAACGCTTCTACCTTGCCGCTCCCGGCCGGCGGCCTCAACGCGAACTTTACGAATTCCTGGATGTCTGCCTACAGCAGCCTGATGGGAGTGGTTCCGGAGCTTACGAACTTCTACAACTACCAGGTCACCGGTCCCAACTCCGCCACGGCCATACCCGATGGCGGCTTCGTCAATAAGAGCTTCCGCGATAACGAGTTCGAATACTTTCTGCAGGACACCTGGCACGCCCGTTCCAACCTGACGTTTACCTTTGGCGTGCGGCATACCATCTTGCAGACTCCCTATGAGACCAATGGCCAGCAGGTCGCTCCCACCATCGATACCGATGCCTGGTACAAGGAGCGCGAATCCGCCGCACAGCAGGGCCAGATCTACGAGCCTTTGATCTCGTTTGCACCAGCCGGTAAGGCCAATGGAAAGCCGGGTTACTGGCCCAAGCAGAAGGCCAACTTCGCTCCTCGTATCGGGGTGGTCTTCGCGCCCGATCCCAAGACGTCCATCCGGGCCAGCTTCGGCATGTACTTCGACCACTACGGCGAGGCCCTCGTAAACTCCTTTGACCAGGAAGGCTCCTTCGGTGTTAGCGCCTTCACCTCCAACCAGGCAGGAGAATTGGGCTTTGAGACCGCTCCCCGCTTTACCGGCCCACACAACCTTCCCAATATTCCGTTGCCGGCCCTTTCCCCGACGCAATCCTTTCCGTTCACGCCTCCGGCCGATGGATTCGGGATCGAATGGGGTCTCGACAACCGCCTCAAGACTCCCTATGCCGAGGCTTTCAATGTCTCGATTCAGCACGAATTCCCCAAGGGCTTCGTCTTTGAGGAGGCTTACGTCGGACGCCTCGGACGTCATCTCCTCCAGCAGATCGACTTGGCGGAACCGGTTAACTACGTAGACCCTCAAGGGGGTGGCGATTACTTCACCGCTGCCGCCAAGCTCTCTGCCGCAGTGGATGCTGCGCCTTCTGCAGTAGTCAAATACCATGATTGTCCGGCGGGATGTACGCAAAAGGCGAACAATCAATTGGCGTCTATTCCGTATTTTGAGAATGTCTTTTCCTACATGAAGGGGCTCGACTATCCGGGAGAGAGTGCCACCCAGGCAGTCTTCAATAACACGTGGGCTCCCGAGCGCTATACCAACGGTGAGACCTTCTCTCTCGCGCTGCTGGAGAACATGGTGTGCAGTTGCTTCGCCAACGGCCCTGCGCAATCCCGCTTCTGGAGCAGCCAGTTCTCCTCGCTCTACGCGTGGGACTCCATCGGCACCAGTTCCTACAATGCTCTGCAGTTCACGCTCCGCCATCCTGCTTCGCACGGCCTGACGATTGACGCCAGCTACACCTTCTCCAAGTCGCTCGATATGGGCTCCGAGACGGAGCGCGCCAGCCAGGAAGGGAACACGGACGGTTCGTATACCAACTTCGCGATTCAGAACACCTGGAACCCCAAGCTCAACAAGGGTCCTTCGGACTTCGACACCCGTAGCCTGATTACCGGGGACTGGGTTTACGCCCTGCCCGTCGGGCGCGACAGGGCTTTGCTCGGCGGCTCGAACCACATGGTGGACGCCTTCATTGGAGGGTGGCAGTGGTCGGGGCTTGCTCGCTGGACCAGCGGATTGCCCTTCACTCTGAACTCTCCCGCGTTCCCGACGAACTATAACGATCCAGGCTTTGCGTTCAAAGTGGGCAACGTCAATACGAAGAAAAACTTTGTCGCCGGAATTCCCCACGTCTTCGATGCCGCTACCACCAGTGCAATTACGAGCGGCATTTACACCGGCAACGGTCCCGTTCGGCTTCCTTATGCGGGTGAGGCCGGGCAGCGCAATAACTTCCGCGGAGACGGTATCTTCGACATCGACTCGTCACTCACCAAGAGCTGGAATATGGGGAGCAGGGTAAAGCTCAGGTTTGCGGCTGAGGTTTATAACGTCACCAACTCTGCTCGCTTCGATGTCAGCGGGAATGGATTGACCGCGCATATCGCCAACCAGGCCTTCGGCGCCTATAACTCAACGGTCTCCACTTACCGGCGTATGCAGTTTGGTCTGCGGCTGGATTTCTAGGGATGAGCCGTTCCTCCATCGAAGAATGATGGCATTGCCAACAGCGCGAAGCGCAAACCGTTACGCTTTAGCGTCGCGGTGCGGAGGGAGCCGTAGCCTTTAGGCTACGGAATCAAGACTCGGAAGAATTTGGCCTTTAGGCCCGGGCCTTCTTTCGGCTGCGAACAAAAGGCCCAGGGCTAAAGCCCGATTCTTGCTTGCCCGTTATTCCGTAGCCTAAAGGCTACGGCTCCCTCCGTCTCCCTGACGCTAAAGCGTCAGGAAACGCGCTTCGCGCTGTATTGTTTATCGCCTGTCCGCATGTTCTTTTATTCGACAGCTCTTTGGGCCAATCCTCTGTGTTGACAGGTAAAACTGCTGATTCCTTCCTGAAAGAAAATCGCAGGGAAAACAATTTCAGCGCATAATGGATTCTTCATTTCAGCAAAACGGAACCTGGATTTGCGGCAATCCGTAATCAGAAGACCAGCGCAGCCAGTGATTCTCCCGGATCTCAGCGGCGGCATCTTTTTATTTCCTAATTGCTGAAGTGAGGTGTTGAGGGGAAGACCGGAGGACCGGATGAAGTGGCCGGTCGCCAGGTTTACGAGCAATGCCGAGACGGCGCTTTTGCGCAGGATATGTGCCGGTTCTGGCGGAGCCGAGGATTCTCTGGTCGTAGTTTGCATGGGATCAGGGTGCGACGTTGGTAGAGCTTTTGCAAGAAGCTGTCGGGGATTTTAGAGGAGCCTTTTTATGTTGACGCGTTTCAAGTGTTGCACCGTATGGGTCGTAATGCTGCTGGTGCTTGCCAGCGTTTGTCATGTAGCTCGGGCGCAGACGGTAACAGGGTCGATTCGCGGTCTCGTTGTGGACCAGAGCGGAGCGGCTGTTGCGGATGCAAAGATCATGGCCCGCAATGTCGATACCAACGTCGTGACGACCACCCGCACAGACCGCAGCGGTACCTATAATCTTCAGGTTTTGCCCATCGGCACCTACGTGGTTTCGGCTACCAAACCTGGCTTCAGTGTTACCGAGGATCGTCCCTTCACGCTGGAGATCGATCAGATTGCCAAGATCGACTTGAAGCTCCAGGTCGGCGAAGTCACTACGACCGTCGATGTCGCTGCCGACTCCGGTTCTGTGCTCCAGACCCAGGACTCTGCCCTTGGAACGACCATTACCGCGAACACGCTGGAAAGTCTTCCGCTGAGCGGTCAGAACTTCTCTGCGGCGACTATGTTCGTAGCTGGCGCGGTGAATCCCACCTATGACCTCGTCGGCGGTACCAGCGGCACGGAGCGCGACACAAGTCCGGGCACCATCCCCTCTTTCAACGGGAACCGTCAACAGACGAACAACTATGTTCTCGACGGCGCTGAGATCAACGAGACCCTGAATAACGAGATCGGCTACAACCCCGCGCCTGAGGCTCTGCAGGAGATTCGGGTCATTACCGGCAATGCCAGTGCCGAGTATGGCAACGTCAATGGTGGCGAAGTCATTATGGTGACCAAAGGGGGAACGAATAAGTTCCACGGCAGCCTGTACTCATTTTATGAGAATCAGGACCTGACGGCGAACCTCTGGAGCAATAACTACAACCATACCCCCAAAGGTTTCTTTCATCAGAACCAGTTCGGCGCGACGTTCGGCGGTCCGATTTATAAAGATAAGCTCTTCTTCTTTGTGGACTATGAAGGCTACAGAAACAGCGCCGGAGGCTCTGCAACGGCTACCGTGCCAACCGCCAGAATGCGCATGGGCGATTTCTCCGAATTTCTGGGATCAGGAAATACAGGGCTTCTTCCCGCCAACTATGTGCAACTCTATGACACGCACAACGGACTTAGTCCTGTAACGCCGTACGTCAACAATCAGATTCCGATTCTCAACCCTGTAGCGAAGTTCCTGTTCACGCATCCGGAGATCTATCCTCTGCCGAACCACACTCTTTCTTCTCCAACGTCATCGCCCGACGCGGGAAACTATATCGGCTCTTCCAAGACGGTCACGGTCAACAACCAGGGTGATACGCGCATCGACTACGTCCTGGGAACGAAAGACAGCATCAACGCTCGCTTTTCCATGGGAGATGCCTGGGACGCGACTCCGAAGACCGTGCTGCCCATCACCTTTCCAGGAGGAGATGACTACCCCTTCATCGGTGGAGTGATCAACGAAGTTCACACCTTCACGAGTGCTCTGCAGAACGAGTTCCGTGCCGGCTACACGCGCGTAGCGTGGCTCCAGGGCGCTCCGATCGATTCCACGGGTCTATTCGGCACGGCTGGCGATGCGACAGTCGGCATACCCTTTGCCAACCAGCCTTATTCCGGCTTCAGCCTGATGAACTTCTCCAGCTCGGAGAGCAACATCGGAACCAAGGGCGCGGGCACGACTTATTACGACAACACCTTCGACTATGGCGACAATGTCGTTTGGCTGCGCGGCAAACACATCATCAAGGTCGGTGCTGAGATTCTTCGCTATCAGCAGAACAACTACTATCCCAGCACCAATGGCGTTCTCGGACAGTTCTCTTATAACGGTGCTTTCACCAAGAACGCTACAGCCGCGGTTGCGAATGGCCCCAAGACTACCGGCTATGGTTATGCGGACTTTGTTCTGGACGACTCGTCGTCACAGGGCGTGAGTGGTGTCTCCGGGCGTGTTGGACAGCGTCAATACCGCCTGGCGTTCTATGCACAGGATGACTGGAAGATCCTGCCGAACCTTACCCTGAACTTGGGTCTTCGTTACGGCTACGATCAGCCCATCTACGAGGTCAACAACAAGGAAGTTAACGTCAATACCGACAATCCTGCCTCCTGCCCGAACTGCCTGGAGTTTGCAGGACAAAACGGCAATAGCCGTGCCCTGTACAATCCTTTTATGCGGGATGGATGCCGCGCATCGGCTTCGCCTACCAGATGAATCCGGGCGTGGTGATCCGCGGCGGCTATGGCATTACAGACGATCTCGAAGGCACAGGAGCCAATCTTCGCCTTTCGCAGAATGCTCCGTTCATCTTTCAATTTTCGAACACGGGTTTGACTCCGACCGCAACCTCTGGCGGCACCCCGACGCCGGTGGAGAACGGATTCGCCCAGGCTCCGGGCAACGTTCAGGTATCCAGCACGCGCTACGAAGCCTGGTCTCATCGGCTGCGCCCGGCTCTGATCCAACAGTTCAATCTCACGACTCAGTTCCTGCTCAACAGCAAGACCTCTGCCCAGATTGCCTATGTCGGACAGTTGGGGCAGCACCTGATCGTTCCCGAGAACATCAATCAATACACGACGCCGAATGTGCCGTCTTCGAGCCCGTACTTCAATCTCGTTGGCGCAGGAGGGCTCGTCTATCTCACGCAGTCCGAGGGCTACTCGAACTACAACGCGATGCAGACGACGATTCGCCACCAGCAGAACAATGGGCTGGAATACACCTTCAACTACACCTGGTCCAAATCCATGACCAACAATCCGGGTTTCTACGGCGTTTCCGGTGTGGATGGCGCAAGCGTATTTCCTCAAAACGTCTATGATCCGCATGGAGATTACGGTGTCTCGGGTTTCGATACACGGAACGCTGTCAACTTTACGGCTGTCTATCAACTGCCGTTTGGACATGGCAGGCAGTTCGGCGCTCACTGGAACCGTCTGCTGGATGAAGCGATCGGCGGTTGGAAGCTCTCCGGAGACGCCATCCTGTACTCCGGTTTTCCGGTGACGATCACCAGCACGAACGTATCCAACACCAACAACTCCACGGCCCGTGCCAATCAATACGGTCCGTTGATCGTTCGGAACCGCAGCCTGCTCCACTGGTTTGGTACCGATCCTTCCGCGGTCCCATGCACGGGCGCGCAGGTCGTCAATGGCGTAAGACAGCCATGCGCCTATGGCCCGGACCTTACCAATACGTTCGGCACCGCCCATGTAAACACCGAGCGTGCGCCGGGATACCGCATCATCGATATGTCCCTGTTCAAAGAGTTCAGGACCTATAAGGAGCAGGTCATCCTGTTCCGCGTAGATGCCTTCAATGCGTTCAATATCGTGAGTTATGCAGAGCCGGCCGCCTCCGTGAGCAGCACCACCTTTGGTCAGATCACGGCCTCGCTTTCCCCTGCAAGACAGTTCCAGTTCTCGGCCAAATACCGCTTCGAAAGCAGGATTGAGGTTGGTATGCATTCCAGGGCGTCCGCTTCGGCGGGCGCCCTTTTTCCGTTGGATGGCCCCTGGCGCCTTTCAGGGCCGAATTTCGACGGCTGGATGTTCGCCTTTGGCCGGGGATGGATGTGCAGGTAGAATAGACAGGTTCCGCCTAACCGATTCATTTCGGCTCTGATGGAACGACCGGAGTGTGCCAAATCTGCTCGCAAACCTCGCGAGCGTGTGCGGTGAAACAGCCGGTCGTCGGGCGTCCGGCGCCTCCTGAGAGGGGGCGCAAGGCGGGTCCGGCTATCTGACTCAAGGAGCTTCACGCTTTGTCTACATCAACCGACCGTTTTCTCTTCACCAGTGAGTCTGTTACCGAAGGCCATCCCGATAAGATCGCCGATCAGATTTCAGATGCGATTCTCGACGCCTGCCTCGCGCAGGACCCCTACAGCCGTGTAGCCTGCGAAACCCTGACCTGCACCGGCCTCGTTGTTGTTGCCGGCGAGATCACCACGAAGGCCTATGTTGACTTCCAGACAGTGGTGCGCGATACGGTCAAGGAAATCGGCTATGACGACGCGCTCAAGGGCTTCGATTCGAACACCTGCGCGGTGATTTCTACGATCAACCGCCAGTCGCCCGACATCGCTCAGGGCGTGGATACCGGCGGCGCCGGCGACCAGGGCATGATGTTCGGCTACGCCACCAACGAGACCCCAGAGCTGATGCCGACCCCGATCTCGCTGGCGCACAAGCTGGCACTGAAGCTCAGCGAAGTCCGCAAGTCGGGCAAGATGGGTTATCTGCGGCCTGACGGCAAGAGCCAGGTTACGGTGGAGTATGACTCCAACCACAAGCCGGTTCGTGTGGATGCGGTCGTTATCTCGACCCAGCACGCCGAGGAAGTCGGCAACGAGCAGCTGCGGGCTGAGGTTCTGGAGCACGTGATCCAGGCCGTTATTCCTGCCGAGTTGCTGGACGCGGACACCAAGTACCACATCAACCCGACGGGCCGCTTCGTTATCGGCGGACCGATGGGCGACTCCGGTCTGACCGGACGCAAGATCATCGTCGACACTTACGGCGGCATGGGCCGTCATGGTGGCGGAGCGTTCTCGGGTAAGGATTCGACCAAGGTTGATCGCTCGGCCGCGTACATGGCGCGCTACATCGCGAAGAACATTGTGGCCTCCGGTCTCGCAGACCGTTGCGAGGTGCAGTTGGCCTATGCGATCGGTGTCGCCGATCCGGTCAGCATTCGTGTGGACACCTTTGGAACAGGCAAGATCGGCGAGCCGCGTCTGGTTGAGCTGGTGCGCGAGAACTTCAAGCTGACGCCGAAGGGCATCATCGAGAGCCTGGACCTGCGCCGTCCGATCTTCAAGAAGACCGCAGCTTATGGCCACTTCGGCCGTACCGGCGACACCTTCACCTGGGAAGCCACCGACAAGGCAGCCGCACTGAAGGCTGGTGCTGTAGCCGAATTGGCAGCGAAGTAGATCTTCCAGCAGAAAATGCAAACGGGCGAGCCGGAAGGTTCGCCCGTTTGCTATTTTGCCGGTACAGCCTCACACGCGACGAACGCATCTAGCTAAATAAGGCGACGTGTGTGTCCCGCAATCTGAAATACCGTCGCGGGGGCCTTCGCTATGTTTCTCAAATCTGAGTTCGATATCCAGTTCCATCTTCCTGAAGCGACGCCGATGCTCGCCTTGCTGCACGTGCATCCGACCCTGGAATCGGGGCTGATGACTGGGGATGCCCTCAAGGTGGAACACTTCGAAGGCGAAGCTCCCACCGAGCTTTTGGTCGAAGAGTTTCTCGATGCCTTCGGCAATCGCTGCTCGCGGTTTGCCGCGCCAGCTGGGCGGATTCGGCTTAGTGGCTGCAATACTCTTTCGATAGATGCCGAGCCTGACGCACAGCCCTTCCAGGCGCGGCAGAGCCCGGTCGAAGATCTGCCGCCAGAGGTACTGCAGTTTCTTCTGGCCAGCCGCTACTGTCAGGTCGACCTGTTTGGCGGCGTCGCGCAGGACCTCTTCGGTTACACGCTTCCGGGGTGGCAACGGGTTGCGGCGATTCGCGATTGGGTGAATTGGAAGGTCGCCTTCAACTATCAGACCGCGCGCTCGACCAAGACGGCGATGGATGTTTTTACGGAACGCGTGGGTGTCTGCCGCGACTTTCAGCATCTCGCGATTACGCTGACGCGCTGCATGAATATTCCCGCGCGCTACGTGATGGGACAGCTTGGAGACATTCGCATTCCGTACACGGGGCCGGGTGACTTCCATGCGTGGTATCAGGTGTGGCTCGATGGCAGATGGTGGAATGTGGACGCACGCCATAACAAGCCTCGTCCCGGGCGCATTCTGATGGCGGTCGGTCGCGATGCAGCCGATGTCGCGATCACAACCAGTTTCGGACGTGCGGATCTCAAGCACTTTTATGTGGAGTCGAACGAACTCGATGAGCAGGGCAACCTGGTGCCTCTGCCCGGCGGCAAGCCGGCGAAGAGTGAGAAGCCCGCAGCCTAAGAAGTTTGCCTGCAACGCACGGAGTGTGGCACAGCGCGTGTACGTTGCAGGATACTTACATGGCGACGACAAGTTGGACAATAGCGACGATAACGGGAATCGAAGACATGGGTAAGACCAACAAGGGGAACGGCAAAGCAAGCGTGCCTTCGGTATTTGCGGGCAAGGCCTGGCAGCAGGTGCTGGCGCGGGATGCGTCTGCCGACGGGCAGTTTGTGTATGCGGTTAAATCGACGGGCGTCTATTGCCGTCCGAGTTGCCCGAGCCGCAGGCCCGAGCGCAAGAACGTCAGCTTCTTTCCCAATGCCTCTACGGCTGAAGCAGCAGGCTTTCGCGCGTGCCTGCGCTGCGAGCCGCAAACCGTTGCTCCTAAGGCCGATCCGCAGGCAGAAGCGATTGCGGCTGCCGCCGACTTTCTGAGTGAACATGCAGGCCAGCGCACGTCGCTTGAAGACCTTGCGGCTGCGGCTGGTGTTGGTAAGTTTGCGGTGCTGCGTGGATTCAAGCGGGTGCTCGGTGTAACTCCCGGTGAGTTCGCCCGGGCACAGCGTAAGGAGCGCTTCCGCGAAGAGGTACGTACGCCGCGCAACTCGCGCTCGCCGGTGACGGACGCAGTTTATGCAGCAGGATTCGGTTCGTCGAGCAGAGTGTACGAAGATGCCGATGCAACGCTGGGCATGACTCCGACGGCGATGAAGGAAGGCGGCGCGGGCGAGACGATTCGTTATGCCATCGCGGATTCACCCCTGGGGCGAGTGCTGGTCGCCGCAACGGACCGTGGCTTGTGCGCGGTGTTGTTTGCGGACTCCGATGTGGAAGCGGCGGTCGACCTGCGCGAGCGGTTTCCGCAGGCCGTTCTGCGGCGCGATGATAAAGAACTGACCGAGGCTGTCAGCTTCGTGCTGGCTCGTCTCGACGAGAACGCTAATGCCGCTGCGTTACCGTTTCATGTGCGGGCGACGGCGTTTCAGCAGCGTGTGTGGCGTGCCTTGACCGAGATTCCTCGCGGCGAGACGCGCACCTATGCCCAGATTGCCGAGGCAGTGGGGTCTCCAAAGGCAGTGCGGGCTGTAGGCACGGCCTGTGGGGCGAATCCTCTGGCGGTGGTGGTGCCCTGCCATCGCGTGGTTGGGGCGGATGGAAAGCTTACCGGGTATCGTTGGGGGACTGCGCGGAAGAAGAAGTTGCTGGAGATCGAGCGCGCTATTTGAAGTGTTGGTGGTCCCGGTGCATCGCGGGGTATTTTTCAGCGTAGAGCCATGAGGTATTGAGCGACGAGGAATTCGTAGCTTGATACCTCGTTGCTCTATGCTGACAGAAATCCTGTTGGAACCGGAGAGAGTGCTTGAGGGACTTTCGTTATCTGGACGTGTGGCATAAAGCGCACGCCTTTACGCTGAACGTGTATCGCATCTCGGAGACGTTTCCCAAGACAGAAACCTTCGGACTGGCAGCGACGCTACGCAGGGGTGCGGCCCATCTGACGATGAAGATTGCGGAGGGTTGCGGGCGCGATGAGCATGCCGAATACATTCACGCATTGCAGCAAGCACGGGCGATGGGTGTCGAGATCGAATATCAGCTTCTGCTGGCCCGCGATCTCCAGTTCCTCGAACCGGCAACCTATGACAGCTTGCAGCATGACGTGATCGAGGTCCGCAAGATGCTTTCCGGCGTGATTAAAACACCGCAGAGAGTGTCCGCTTGATATCCTATAGGTCGGTTTCTAAGGAGAACAGATGGCGACAGCGATATTGGATCAGGCAACAACAGCGTACAAGGTAGCGGATATCAGTCTGGCAGAGTGGGGACGCAAAGAGCTCACCATCGCCGAAGCAGAGATGCCCGGCCTGATGTCGATTCGCCGCAAGTATGCGCCGAGCCAGCCGCTCAAGGGTGTACGCATCACCGGCTCGCTGCACATGACGATTCAGACGGGCGTGCTGATCGAGACCCTCGTTGCTCTTGGCGCGATCGTGCGCTGGGCAAGCTGCAACATCTTCTCCACGCAGGACCACGCGGCAGCGGCTATTGCTGCGGCAGGTGTCCCGGTCTTCGCCTGGAAGGGCGAAACTCTCGATGAGTACTGGTGGTGCACCGATCAGGCCCTGCGCCATGAAGGTGGCCTGGGGCCGCAGCTCGTCGTCGACGACGGCGGTGATGTAACGCTGCTCATCCACAAGGGCTATGAGCTTGAGGATGGTGACCGCAGCTTCGTTGACGGCAAGGCTGGCTCGGTTGAAGAAGAGGTCATCCAGAAGCTGCTCAAGAGCGTGCTCGCTGAAGATTCGCAGCGCTGGCACAACGTTGCCAAGGAGTGGCGTGGCGTCTCGGAAGAGACGACTACCGGCGTTCACCGCCTCTACAAGATGATGGAGCAGGGCAAACTGCTGGTGCCGGCCATCAACGTGAACGACTCGGTGACCAAGAGCAAGTTCGATAACCTGTACGGCTGCCGTGAGTCGCTGGTCGACGGCATCAAGCGTGCAACGGACGTAATGGTTGCGGGCAAGGTGGCTGTGGTTTGCGGTTATGGCGATGTGGGCAAGGGGTCGGCAGCTTCGCTGCGCGGACTCGGTGCGCGCGTTATCGTCACAGAGGTCGATCCGATCAATGCTCTCCAGGCTGCGATGGAAGGCTATGAGGTCACGACGATCGAAGAGACGCTGGGCCGCGGAGACATCTATGTCACCTGCACCGGCAACCTGGACATCATCACGCTGGAGCACATGCGCCAGATGAAGGATCAGGCCATCGTCTGCAACATCGGCCACTTCGACAACGAGATCCAGATGGCGGAGCTCGACGGCGCGAAGGATGCGAAGAAGACCAACATCAAGCCGCAGGTCGATCAGTACACCTTCGACACGGGCAACTCGATCTTCGTTCTCGCCGAAGGCCGCCTGGTAAATCTGGGCTGTGCGACGGGTCATCCGAGCTTCGTGATGTCCAACAGCTTCAGCAACCAGACGCTTGCGCAGCTCGATCTCTGGGCCAACAAGGACACCTACAAGGTGGGTGTGTACGTCCTGCCGAAGAAGCTGGACGAAGAGGTCGCGCGTCTGCACCTGGAGAAGATCGGCGTAAAGTTGACGACCCTCTCCAAGAAGCAGGCGGATTACCTGAGTGTGCCGGTTGAGGGGCCTTACAAGTCGGATCACTACAGGTACTAAAAGCAGAGTGTAGAGGATAGAGTGTAGACAAAAAGCCGAAGCCACTGAGAGTTCAGTGGCTTCGGCTTTTCTCTATCCTCTACACTCTATTCTCTACACTCTGCCTCACTGATCGTAGTCGTCGGCGACGACAGCCTGAACACCTGGGGTTGTTGCGACCGGCTGGTCGATGAAGACGATGGTGCGGGCGGAGCCGGAGGTGTAGGTGACCTGGGTGCTGGTATGCAGCGTGACCGTCGTTGGCACGGGCGTTGTGCCCGCGGGCAGGACAGCAATCGCGTAGGTTCCGGCAGGGACGTTGATGTAGCCCGAATTGCTGTTGAAGTCGATGTTGGTCGCTACGGGCGAGGTCGCCGCCAGCTTGCCGCCGCTGGGGATGAGGTAGACGTCCACAGGTCCTACATGCGTAGCCTGCTGGACAAAGCGCAGTGAGACTTCACCGGCGGGTGCGGGCTGCGACTGGTCCTGCAGGACGGTCTCCTGCATATTGGCGAGGCTGTTGCCCACGATCACCGTGTACTGTTTGGTGCTGCCGAAGGTGGCCTTAGCCGAGACGAGCGTCTGATTGGTGTTGGCCTTGGCTGAGGAGAGCGTATAGGCTCCGGCGGGGAGCGGCACGTAGGAGGTCACCGTGCCGAAGCCGAGATTGTAGGCCAGGCCAGAGCTGTTCTGGTAGAAGTCCTGGGCCGGTGAGTCGGGTGTGGCAACGATTACGCGAACCTGTGCGGCGTGCGTGGCATTGATATCGATACTCTGGCAACCGGACAGGCCAAGGCCCGCCAGCAGCAACACGAGTGCGCTGCGCCGGGGTACCGGTCTTCCAGGATGAGGCGATGTCGTGGCCATCAGTCAAAGGTCCAGTCGCGAACAGACTCCAGCGCAGAGGGAGGACTCCCTCCACTCTATCCGATTCTGGGCGGAATTGGCGTTGTTTCGAACGGATGGGGCTGAAATCCCACCCGTTCAAAACAGGTCCGGCGGAGCTATTTGCCGGGCTTTTTGGCGATGATCTGACTGGCGATCTTGTTGTAGGTCGCCTGCGGCAGGATGCCTTTTGTAACGAGCTGATTCTTTGCGGTATAGGGACGGCCTGCGATGATGCGCTTGGCATAGGCGTCGCCGACTCCTGTCAGAGCCTTGAGCTGGTCGGCGGTGGCGGTGTTGATATCCAACAGGTCCGTGCTGGCGGTGGCGGAAGTTGCAGGCTTGGCCTGAGGTGCGGCGGCAGGCTGCGCCAGCGAGAAGGTAGCGGCAGTGGCGAGGGCGACAATAGCTGCGATTCGACGAAAGGTGCGCATCGTGAGGTCTCTCCGGAACTGAGTTGATGGTGCTGGTCGTCCAGCATACTGGGAAACTGGCATCCCGCAAATAAATAAAAGAATTCAATTGCATTTTAAATGCCCAGTAGCTCGATGTTGGGCATAGGATGAATGCGCTATTCGTTTCCATCCGGGAGGGCCTGATGCGGGTTTCCACCTGTTTTGCGATACCGTGTTTTTTTCTAGCCGGTGCGCTGCTGAGCGGCTGTTCTACCGACTTTGGCCATTCAGCCAATAGCCCCACCCAGGTTACAGCCCAATTCAAGGGTGTAATCCATGGGGGCCAGCAGCCCATCTCCGGGGCTCATGTCTTCCTCTTTGCCGCCAATCCCGGCGGCTATGGACAGTCCTCTATCAATCTGCTGACCGCTGGTGACGGCTCGGATCCTGATTACGGAAACTACTTCCTCAGCGATGCTACCGGCGGTTTCAACCTCAACGGCGAGTTCACCTGCCCTGCCGGAAACCCGGTGACGTATCTGCTGGCGATGCAGGGCAACCCAGGGATGGCCGCAGGAACCAACAATACGGCGATCTCACTCATGGCGGCTCTGGGACCGTGTTCTTCCTTGAGCAGTATCCCGTTCGCATCGATCAATGAAGTGACCACGGTGGGTGCGGCCTATGCGTTCAGTGGCTACATGACCGACGCTACCCATCTCAGCTCCAGCGGCACCGCGCTGGCTTTGACCGGGCTCACGAATGCGGCAGCTAATGCAGGCAATCTTGCGAGTTTCGCTACCGGACAGGCCAATGCGACTACGCCAGGGAGCTCCGGCAGTGGCGTCACCGGCACGGTTCCAGCGGCTACCCTCAACACCCTGGCCAATATCCTGGCAAGCTGTGTCAATACGAACGGCTCTACCGCCTCCGGCGACCCGTGCGGCACGTTATTCAGTCTGGCCACCGCGGATGGAACCGCCACGGGGGCAACGCCCACCGAGACGGCGACGGCGATGCTCAACCTTGTCCACCATCCCGTGGCCACCGCAGCCAATATCGCTGCACTCTTCGTTCTCAACACCAGCATTGCTCCCTTCAGCCCGTCACTAACGGTTGCGCCCTCTACCTGGGTGGTGGGTATCAACTACAGCGGCGGATTAAACTTCCAATACACCCTTCAGCCCCCAGGTCTTGCCATCGATGCCGCAGGCAATGTCTGGGCTGTGAACTCCAGTGGCAACAGCGTTACCGAGATCACAGGTCCGGGCGCAAGTGCGAACTACTTCAGCTACAGCGGCGGTCATATCAGCCACCCCAGTACTATCGCTATCGACGGCTTAGGGAATGCCTGGGTCGCGAACGCCAGCGGCAATACTGTCACCGAGATTATTGGCTCCGGCTCGACCGCGAGTTACTTTACCAGCTACGGCGGCGCCAGCGTCCTCGCCCCCTACGGTTTTGGCGGCAGCCCCCTTAGCCTTTCGGTCGACGGCACGGGGAACGTCTGGGTCGTGGGTGACAACGGCAATGTCACCGAGATCATCGGCACCGGCGCCAGCGCAAGCTACGCTTTCTACAGTGCTGGCGGTGGTTTCGGCCCTGAAGGCATCGCCCTCGATGACGTGGGCAACGCCTGGGTCACGGCCAATGCAGGCAGCTCAACCAGCGCTGTTACCGATATTACGGTGTCCGGCACAACCCCGAGCTACTTCAGCTACAACAACGCCGGGATCTATCCTGTCGGCATCGCTGTCGACGCTGGGGGGAACGTTTGGGTTACGGATCAGGTCAGCAGCTCCATGACCGAGATCACGGGTTCCGGCGCAGGTGCGGGCCGCATCACTTACAGCGGCAGCGGTCAGGACTGGCATCCCTCTGGACTGGCCATCGACGGCGCGGGCAGTGTGTGGGTAGCGGATTTGGGCAGCAGCATTACCGAGATCACGGGCTCTGGCGCATCCGCGATCTACACCTACTACAGCTTTAGCGGCATCAGCAGTGCTAATAGCGTTGCCATTGACGGCTCAGGCAATGCCTGGATCGCCAACAGCAATAGCACCGTCACCGAGTTGATGGGAGTGGCTACACCTGTGGTTACCCCCATCACTGCCGGCAGCAAGACTACGGCTGGGAAGCTGGGGGTTCGACCATGATCTCTGATCTGGAACAAAGTTTGATGACACACCCGTGGCGTGAAGGCCTCAGACTGCGGCTGCAGTCACAACGCGTCCCCTGCCTGCTTCGATCTTTACAATCTGTCCGTCACGCATATACAGGATGCGGTCGGCGATCTGTGCGGCTTCGGGGTTGTGGGTAATCATCAGCACGGTCTGGTTCATCTCGCGGCTGGAAGCCCGCAGCATCTCCAGGACAGCATCGGAGTTCACGGTATCGAGGTTGCCGGTAGGTTCATCGGCCAGCAGAATCGCGGGACGTGTGATGAGAGCGCGAGCGATGGCCACACGCTGCTGCTCTCCTCCTGAGAGTTCATTGGGGCGGTGTTGCAGGCGTCCCTGGATGTTCAGCAGCTTGGAGAGATGGTCGAGCAGTTCATGATCGAAGGGCTTGCCGGAGGCGGAGATGTCGTGCGCCAGCTCGATGTTGGCTGCGGCTGAGATCGTCGGCAGCAGGTTGAAGCGCTGAAAGACAAAGCCGATGTGGGCGCGGCGCAGCTTGGTGCGTTCGGAGTCGGAGAGTCGCGAAAAGTCATGGCCCTGGATCAGCAGGGAGCCGGAGGTCGGGGAGGTAAGGCCGCCGAGGACATAGAAGAGCGTCGACTTGCCCGAACCTGAAGGTCCAACGATGGCGACGAACTCGCCTGGATCGACAGTAAAGCTGACATCGCGAAGAGCAGGGACGGCAAGTTTGCCGGAGCGGTACGTCTTGCCGAGGTGGCTGGCTTCGATGATCGGTTTCACAGGCTCAAGTTTAGCGCAGAGGCGTTTTTGTCGTTGTTGTTGTCTGGCCGTACACTCGAAAACGCGGAGGCTGGCACTATATGGTCATTGGCATTGGGACGGACATGATCGAGATCGCGCGCATCGCGCGCAGCGTTGAGCGCTTCGGGGAGGCCTTCCTGCAGCGTGTCTTTACCCCGGGTGAGGTCGTTTACTGCACGAGGAAGAAACATGCGGCTGAGAGCCTCGCGGCCCGATTCGCGGCCAAAGAGGCGGGGGCCAAGGCCCTGGGCACGGGGATCAGCCGTGGCGTGAACTGGCGCGAGTTCGAGGTGAAACGCGAGCCCGGGCAGCGGCCCGAACTGTATCTGAGCGGCCGTGCGGAGGAGATTGCACGCGCCCTGGGGATACGGCGTCTGTCGCTGAGCCTGACGCATTCCCGGGAACTTTCGATGGCGGTTGTGATTGCGGAAGATTAGCTCGCATCCTCTTCGCAGTGCATCTCATCCAAAAAGACCGCTGCCGCTGCTACGATAAAGGAAATTATCCGCGCATCCGCCAAGTCCATTCGTCCAGTCGGCAGTAGCCAGCGGTTGTCATGCGAGGAGTGCCATGCCGAGTCAGCAGGAAGTAAAGTGGTCACAGTTGAAGGTGGGGCTGATCGTGCTTGTCTCGGTCACGCTGCTGTGCACCCTGCTGTTTCTGATGACCAGTGCCTCGGGCATGAGCCCCTTCAGCAAGAAGCTGATGGTCAAGACCTTCTTCCAGAACTCCGGCGGTCTGAAGGTGGGCGCGCCGGTCAGCCTGGAGGGCGTAACCATCGGTGAGGTGAAGAAGGTGTTGATCTCCACCGACCCGGCGCGCAAGCTTACGCCGGTCTTCGTGCTGATGCGGCTGGACCCGAAGTTTATCGGCAGTCTGCGCAAGGACTCAAGAGCCTCACTGTCGACGGTGGGTGTGCTCGGCGACACGGTGGTGGACATCAACAGCCAGTCGGCCAATGGGCCGGAGTTGCAGGATGGCGATGAGTTGAAGACGCTCGAAACGCCCAACCTGATGGATGTGGTGAAGGCCAGCCAGGGCACGATCGAGAGTGTGAATGTCATTCTGGCGAAGCTGGACCACATCGTAGACACCATCCAGAGTGGGCAGGGTTCTGTCGGCAAGCTGATCAAGGATCCCGAGCTTTATGACAAGGCCACGCAAACGATCGACGAACTGCACACCCTGACGGCGAATATCAACCATGGCAAGGGTTCTGTCGGCAAGCTGATGCATGACGACCAGCTCTACGACCGGCTGAACGATACGGCTGCGAAGCTGGACACGATTGCCACGAACCTGAACGCGGGCAAGGGTTCGGCAGGGAAGCTGCTCAACGACGATCAGCTCTACAACAACCTGAACTCGACGCTGGTGCATACTAACTCGCTGCTGGCTGAGGCGGATGCCGGCAAGGGCGGCGTGGGATTGCTGGTGAAGGACCCGGCGTTTGCCAGAAAGCTGAACGATACGGTCACGAACCTGGACGATCTGCTGAAGGGCGTCAACCAGGGGCACGGAACCATCGGCAAACTGGCGACTGACGATGCAGCCTATACCAACCTGAACAAGCTGCTGACGTCGAGCACCGATCTTGTGGGCGCTATCCGCCAGGACCCGAAGAAGTACCTGACGATCCACCTGAAGATCTTTTAGGGGCACCCGCTAACTCGCTGGCGCCTGTCAGCGAACTGTTCTTGTCTTGTAGTCGAAGGGTGCAGATAATTTGCTGAGGCAAGCATCGGTAGGGCATGGCTTCACAGGTTGCGGAAAAAAGGGAGTTGCGCTTCTCTATTGATTAAATTATTGAAGAGAGATGCGTGGCGACGATAAGCAGCAGT
>NZ_JACHIO010000040.1 GCF_014203225.1 Granulicella mallensis
TCGCTGGTCGGCGAAGACGGCGGACGGCGGCTCTGCGATTACATGGACAGGGTGCTGAGCCAGCTGGCGGATGCTCTGGAACAACCGGGAGCGGTTGGACGGGAAGCGCTGTCGATGTTGCCTGTTTCGGAGCGTGAGCAGTTGCTGGTGGAGTGGAACGCGACGGAGGTGGCTTATCCGTCGGAGTCGACGATCCACGGACTGTTCGAGGCACAGGTGGAGGGGAGCCCCGAGTCGACGGCGTTGGTGTACGAGGAGGAGCGTGTAAGTTACGGGGAGTTGAACTGTAGAGCGAACCGTCTGGCGCATGAGTTGGTGGAGCTGGGTGTAAGACCGGACGACCGTGTAGCGATCTGCGTGGAGCGTTCTGTGGCGATGGTCGTAGCGTTGCTGGCGGTGCTGAAGGCGGGTGGAGCGTACGTTCCCCTGGACCCGGCGTATCCAGTGGATCGTCTGAGCTACATGTTGTCGGACTCGGGTCCGGTGGCGGTGCTGACGCACGGAGCTGCGCGCGGGACCCTGGAGCAAGCTCTGGGTGAGCTAAAGGCGCCGGTCCTGGACCTGGATCTGGAGGCCTCCTGGCTCAGCCGGCCGGAGACCAACCCCGATGCGCAGGCGCTCGGGCTCAGGTCTTCGCACCTGGCCTATGTCATCTATACCTCCGGCTCCACCGGTCAGCCTAAAGGCGTCATGATCGAACACAGGGGCATCTGCAATCTTGTGGGTGCGCAGGCACAATCGCTATCGATTGCGCGAACCAGCCGTGTCTTGCAGTTTGCCTCGTTTAGCTTCGATGCAAGTGTCTATGAAATGGTCCTGGCCCTCTGCCATGGCGCATGTTTGTGCATACCGGCAGACAAGATTTCGCTTTTGGGAGCATCTATTCAAAGAACGATCGCACAGCTTGGCATCACACATGCGGTGCTAACGCCAGCGGCATTGGCAAACATAGAATCCGACGAAGCGCTTCTGACAACTCTTGCGGTGTTGATTCTTGCCGGAGAGTTGCCGGGAGCGAACCTCATCAAAAAGTGGTCTTCCGCGCGGCGTGTCTTCAATGCCTATGGGCCAACTGAGACAAGCATCTGGGCAACGCTGATGGAATGCCGTCATGGAAGTGACCAGGCACCACCGATCGGTCGACCGATAGCGAATACAAGGATTTACTTACTGGACGAGTATGGCGAACCAGTTCCAACCGGTGTTGCTGGAGAGTTGTACATCGGCGGGGCGGGAGTGGCACGTGGTTATCTGAACCGCGCCGAGCTGACGGTAGAGCGTTTTAACCCGAGTACTTTCGTAGCGGGGGACCGGTTGTATAAGACCGGGGACCTTGGGCGGTATCTGCCTGACGGGAACATCGAGTATTTAGGACGGAACGATTTTCAGGTGAAGATCCGCGGGTTCCGTATCGAGTTGGGCGAGATCGAGTCACTTCTCGGCAAGCATGCGAGTGTTGCAGAGGCCATCGTGCTGGCGCGGAGTGATAAGGCGGGGGACAAGCGCCTGGTGGCATACTACAAGGCGGCTGGCGGCGATGCGCCGGAGGTCGATGCGGAGTTCCTGCGGGCGCATCTGAGCGCGACGCTTCCTGCGCATATGGTTCCGTCGGCGTATGTGCGGATCGAGTCTTTTCCTCTGAGCCCGAATGGGAAGCTGGACCGGAAGGCGCTACCGGCGCCGGACGACGAGGCCTATGTGCGGCGCGGCTATGAGGCGCCGGCAGGCAAGGTGGAGGAGATCGTTGCGGGGGTCTTTGCGGAGGTACTAGGAGTAGATCGGGTGGGCCGCAATGACAACTTCTTCGAGTTGGGCGGTCACTCCCTGCTGGCTGTACGGGTCATGTCGCGCCTGCGCGACATGCTAGGCCAGGAAATCAGCCTGGACGAGCTTTTCAGCGGCCCAAGCGTACTTGAAGTGGCGGCATGTGCGCAGTCCAGCCCAACTGCTTTGCCTCGCATTGAGCGCGCGGAGCGTGTTGGGTCCTTGCCGTTATCGTTCGCGCAGCAGCGGTTGTGGTTTTTGTCTCAGATGGAAGGAATCAGCGAGGCGTATCACATTCCTGTAGGTCTGCGTTTGATGGGGACATTGGATCCTGAAGCGCTACAGCGTGCGTTGAATCAGATCGTGGTCCGTCATGAATCTCTTCGCACCCGGTTTGTTGTTGTGGGCGGGGAGCCGGTGCAACAGATCGATCCCGCAACGCCGTTTGATCTGACGATCCACGATCTCAGCGAGGCGAGCGATGCGGAAAGCGAACTGCAGCAGATCGCGCGGGAGGAAGCGAGGGGATCGTTCTCGCTGTCATCGGGGCCACTGATCCGCGGTCGATTGATTCGTTTGGCGCCTACTGAGCATGTGCTGTTGGTGACGATGCACCACATCGTGTCGGACGGCTGGTCGATCGGAGTCCTGGTGAAGGATTTCAGCCGCCTGTACAGCCTGTATCGGGCCGGAGAGGTGGATCCTCTACCGGAGCTTTCGATCCAGTATGGGGATTACGCAGTCTGGCAACACCGGTGGCTGGGCGGGGATAGGCGTGAGGCGCAAGGGGCGTATTGGGAGACGACATTGTCCGGTGCGCCGGCGCTGTTGGAACTGCCAATCGATTACCCCCGCCCGGCGCAGCAGCGCTACGAGGGGCAGCAGGTGCGGCTGAGTTTCGACGCGACGCTGACCGGGGAGTTGAAGGCGCTGAGCCAGCGTCACGGGACGACGCTGTTCATGACGGTGCTGGCGGCCTGGGCTACGGTGCTTTCGCGGCTGTCGGGTCAGCAGGACATCGTGATCGGTACGCCGGTAGCGAACCGGACGCAGCGCGAGACCGAGGAGCTGATTGGCTACTTTGTCAATATGCTGTCGTTGCGGGTGGACTTTACGGGTCAGCCGACGGTGAGCGAACTTCTGAAGCGGGTTCGCCAGACGTCGATCGGAGCGCAGGCGCATCAGGAACTGCCGTTCGAGCAGGTGGTGGAGCGGCTCAAGCCGAGCCGGAGTTTAGCGCACAGCCCGATCTTCCAGGTCATGTTCGCGTGGCAGAGCAATGAGGCCATGACTCTGGCCTTGCCGAACCTGAATATTACCTCCCTCACTACGGAACGCACCATGGCCAGATTCGATTTGACACTGGACATGCTGGAAACACCCAATGGAGTCGAAGGTATCCTCGAATACAGCACTGCCCTATTCAAGGAAGCCACCGTACAGCGGTATGTCTCTTACTTGAAGCGTCTGTTGCACGAGATGGTCGCCTACGAGGCGCAGCCGGTGCACACTCTGTCGATGCTGTCTGCAGAGGAGCGTGAGCAGTTGCTGGTGGAGTGGAACGCGACGGAGGTGGCTTATCCGTTGGAGGCGACGGTGCATGGACTGTTCGAGGCACAGGTGGAGGGGAGCCCCGAGTCGACGGCGTTGGTGTACGAGGAGGAGCGGGTAAGCTACGGGGAGTTGAACCGCCGCGCGAACCGTCTGGCGCATGAGTTAGTGGCTCTGGGAGTTCGTCCGGACGACCGTGTGGCGATCTGCGTGGAGCGCTCGGTGGCGATGGTGGTGGCACTGCTGGCGGTGCTGAAGGCGGGTGGAGCGTATGTTCCTCTGGACCCGGCGTATCCAGTGGATCGTCTGAGCTACATGCTTGCGGACTCCGGACCGGTGGCGGTGCTGACGCACGGTGCGGCGCGCGAGACCCTGGAGCAAGCGCTGGGTGAGCTAAAGGCGCCGGTCCTGGACCTGGATCTGGAGGCCTCCTGGCTCAGCCGGCCGGAGACCAACCCCGATGCGCAGGCGCTCGGGCTGCGGTCCTCGCACCTGGCCTATGTCATCTATACCTCCGGCTCCACCGGTCAGCCTAAAGGCGTCGCTGGAACGGTCTCCGGTCTTGCCAACAGACTGATGTGGTTCGGTGGCATCGTGAAACATGAAAGACCAGTTACTGCGATTAAAACCAGCATAAGCTTTATTGATTCGATCACCGAGATACTCGGTGCCCTCCTTGGGAAGGGCAAGGCGATCATCTTCAGCAGCGACCGTCTGAAGAATGTTCAATGGCTGGCGGAGGGACTGGCGTTGTGGCAAGTGACCAATTTGACCATCGTGCCCTCTCACCTGAAATCGCTGCTCGACATCCGGCCCGACGCGCTTGGTTCGGTGCGCAACCTGATCTGCAGCGGTGAGCAGCTTACACCGGATGTCGTGCGCCTGGTGAAGACCAACAGCCCGAATACAAGGGTGTTCAACTTCTACGGCTCGTCGGAGGTCAATGGGGATGCTACGTTCTTTGACTTCGATGAAGAGGAAGGTCTGAACGGCGACCGGTCCGTGATCGGTCGTCCCATCTCGAACATGCAAATTTACATCCTCGATTTGAATCGGCAGCCTGTTCCTGTAGGAGTCACGGGAGAGCTGTATCTCTCTGGTGCGGGGTTGGCACGGGGCTATATCAACCAGGTGGAGCGGACGGCGGAGCGTTTCCTCTCCAATCCCTTCGTCAACGATCCCGACACTCGTATGTACAAGACGGGAGATATCGGGCGCTGGCTGGCCGATGGAAGAGTCGAGTACTTGGGACGGCTTGACTCGCAGGTCAAGATCCGCGGCTTCCGTGTCGAGTTGGAGGAAGTCGAGGCACGTCTACGGGCATACCCTGATGTGCGGGATGCCGCAGTCACTGTAAACGAAGACGAGACGGGGGAAAAGCGGCTAGTCACTTACTACACTCTGGTCGATACGACTGTATCGGTTGGTGTTGATCGGTTACGTGCCCACATGGGAGCTACGCTGCCCGACTATATGGTTCCGGCAGCGTATGTCAGGTTGGACAATCTGCCGCTCAATGCCAATGGCAAACTGGACCGCAACTCGCTTCCAGTGCCTCCGGCCGATGCCTATGCCCGGGAAGACTACGAAGCTCCTGTGAACGATCTGGAGAGGCGTCTTGCGGAGCTTTGGTCGGAGGTGCTCGACGTGGAGACTATCGGCCGCAATGACAACTTCTTCGATTTAGGCGGCCACTCCCTGCTGGCCGTACGTCTTGTCTCGCGCATACGTTCGGAGTTGGCCGTCAAGTTACCTGTGCGTGCCCCTTTTGACGCCCCTACCGTTGCCAAACTAGCAGCTCTATGCCTGTCCGAGGCCACCCCCTCTGCGCACGCGATTCATCTGGCAGGCAACCGAGATGGCAGGGCAATATTCTGCATGCCTACGGTCGGTGAGCACATTAACTATTACAGCGTTATTGCAAAAAACCTGGGCAGGGATTTTTGTGTCTTTGGCCTGCAGCCACGGCCTCTATGGTGGGAGAAGAGCGATGCGCTTCAGAAAGTTTCCATGCAGTATGCCGATATGATCCAAGAGCAACAACCAAACGGACCTTATAGGCTTTTTGGATGGTCCGCAGGCGGCCGTATCGCTTTAGCCGTGGCCGCAGAACTCGAACGCCGCGGCCAGCAATTGTGCTATGTCGGACTACTTGATATGCCATTGCCATCAATGGATAAAGTGTTTCTTTCGACCTATTGGCGCAACGTGTTACATACACAATTTTCTGCAAAGGTACTTGAGCTCATATCTGCAGGCACCCTGGAAACTTTCCTAAATGACCCTGATCGACTGAGTGAAACACAGCTAGCCGAACTTCTGCAGGCAATGAGGGAAGGTCATCCTGACGCAACGCCCGCATCAATCCGGTTAATGCACGAACAAGTAAAGAATATGGAATATCAGCACATTCGAATCACTGAAGGTAAGCTTTCCCCCCTCAATGTGCCCATCCATGCGTGCTGGGCAAAGCAATCAGATATCAGAAATTACTCGACCGACTTCGACTGGAGTGCCATCACCACGCAGGCCCGCAAAAACAGGGAAGACACTATTGACTCGGACCATGCCAGCATGATGACTGATCCACACGCCAGCGACATAGCTGCTTTGATAGTGCGTGCCCAGAAGGGTGAGATAGAAAGAAGCTCTTGATCATTTCTGGCCATTAGATCCAGCAACGCATTTGCATTTGTTCAGTAGAACGGATACAGCCGGCTCAGAACGAGGTGAAGATAGGCAGAGTGCGTTATCCCGGCGCTTCAGCCATGATGGCTTGGGAGTTTAGCAAGGCTCGGCACCTGAAGAAGGCGATTGGCTGGGCCCGATTCGGCTGGCGCATCTTGGAAGAGAGTTCTTTCGTATCGTTCGCAACCGGGATCTTATCGTCTGACCGCAATGGCTTGAAGCCGCGAGACTGACCTCCTTGCGTGGCTTCGTCTCTGGTCTCATGGGCGATCAAGAAGCTGTACAAGCCCTGAGTTTGCCCTGGAGCAATGGCCCAGTTGTAGGTCAGGTCCACCGCCTCAAGCTGATCAGCGACAGATATACGGTCGCGCCGGCTTCGATCTACTCAAGCTACGCGTTCTCAAGAGGGCCTGAAAAGAGGCTGAATCACATGATCGACCCAGCACCAACACAACTTCACTAAATATACGGAAGAACCATTAGCCCGGCTGTATTTCTGGTACTTTAGCGAGAGAAAGTAAGGAGCACGATGGCTAAAATAGGGCTGTTTACCTTTCTGGCCATGGGACATGTCAATCCCATGAATGCGTTGGGTCGCCGCTTGCAGGGCTTGGGTCACACAGTTGTATTTATTCAACTGCTGGATCTGAAAGAACCAATCCTTGCAGCAGGTCTCGACTTTATTCCGCTCGGCTCCAAGGAATGCCCTCCGGGCACGCTCAAACAAAGAGACTCCAAGCTGGCGACCATGACTGGTAGCCAAGCATTGAAGTACTTGGTTGAAGCGTCCATTGATACGTGCTACATGATCTTATCCAACCTGCCCCGGGATGCTTCAGGGCGCTGGTTTCGATCTGCTCCTTGTGGACGCGTTAGCTTTTCCCGTACTTACTGCCGCAGAATATCTCGGGATTCCCGCGATGATCGTCGATCTGCTACCCCCTCTTTTTGACGAATCGAGCTCTCCTCCCTTCTGTTTCGGCTGGAGTTACAAGACAGGTTCACTTGCTCGTATGCGGAATTTTATAGGGAACCGCATCTTCTTCAACTTCTTCAAACCGGTCAGCGAAGTGATAAGCACGTACCGATGGCAATGGAAACTTCCGCCCTTCCGTTCGATAAATGAGCTATTTTCAGAGCGGACACGCATCGGACAAATTCCTGCCTTTCTCGATTTCCCACGCAGGAACTTGCCTGCCAATTTTCATTACACTGGGCCATTTATCGATGATTCCGGACGAACGCCGGTCCCGTTTCCCTGGGAGCGCCTCAATGGAAAGCCGTTGCTGTACGCCTCAATGGGAACTTTACAGAATGGCTCTGTTCCTATTTTTCAGGCGATTGCACAAGCTGTGCGAGACCTTGATGTCCAACTTGTGATTTCCACGGAAGGAGGGCTTACGGAGAAGGATCTCAAACCACTGGAGGGCGAACCAGTCGTCGTTGAATTCGCGCCGCAGATTGAGCTGATCAAGCGTACAACGCTTGTCATTACGCATGCAGGCCTCAATACATCTTTAGAAGCATTGCAGTGCGGGAAACCCATGGTTGCCATCCCTGTAACTTCGGATCAACCGGAATTGCTGTGCGGTTGAAGCGAATTGGCGTTGCTGAAGTCGTACCAGTGAAAAAAGTCACAGTGCAGCGGCTGAGGAGTGCTGTAAGAAAAGTTCTTGGCGACCGTTCCTACCTTGAGCGTGCAAGATTCTTCGAAAAGCAGATCCATGAGCTCAATGGCCTTGAACAAGCCGCAAAGCTTGTTGATGATGGACTTCATGCCATGTCTTCCAGTAACGAACGTACACAGTTCCTTTGTCATTCAAGTGAGTGAGAGAGGGGTTGCACGGCGTCGTTGTCTTAACGAGCATGAGAAGTTAGGCGCTGAACATCACTGAGAATATGGCCACCATCGCAATTTGGCGGCTGACTCACCAATCTGCACCAGATAAGATGGATCAAGTTACCTTGCGAAGCTGCATTTGAGGTGTGTGGACATATTCTGGTGCTTTTCCCATCACTTAGCTAGCTGTTGCGTGTGCTGTCGACCTCTTCCGTGCACCTTTTATTTCCAGACAGGCAGGGAGAGAAGCGGCAGGCCTTCTCAGAAGCTCTGCCGAAAAACTTGTATGCGGGATTGATTCTTTGGTCTTCTTCCTCAGGGTTCTTCGGAAGCGGTCAGACTCTGAACCTGTGTCGATGATGCGGGCCTGGTCGGTGAGTCGATCGAGCGCATGGCCTTGCAGAGTCGAGCATTGGTGAAGACCTGGGGCCACTCCGAGAAGGGCAGGTTGGTGGTGACGATGACGGCCGCCTTTTTGGCTCTCTCAGCGACGACCTGGAAGAGCAGTTCGGCGGCGACCTCGGCCAGAGGGACATAGCCGAGTTCATCGATGACGATCAGTTCGACGCGCGACCATCGGGCGAGGGTTCTGGTGCAAACAGCGTCTCGCATTCGTTAGAGTGTGTCCTGAGGACTTAGGTGAGCAGGTGGAGGAGTTGTTTGCACCAGAACCATTTTCTCTACCTTTATTCACAACAAAAATTCGGGCGGTTGTTTCCAACATCCTGATGGGGGGAACTTCAACGAACAAGTAGTCTGGTGAAAAGCTGATTAGCTCATTGACGAAGAACGCAATATTCTTATACAAATTGCGTATTTGAAATACGGATGCAATCTTGACACGCGAAAGATATAATGCATAATGAACCATCTCGTCTTTGACGTGCAGCTTACATGTGAAGCAATGCCCACGAGAATCATTCGCATCACTTCAAAGCCCTTGATCGTAACGTCCGCGGCCTTCATCGTCTGAAAGCCTCGTGTGGGGCAAATGACTCGCTTGAGTGCGCCATGATCGGCTTCGATGATGTTGTTCAGGTATTTGTACGTCCGGTGTTTCGTGTCGACCGATTGAGGCGGGAAGCGCATGCGAATGGGGGATGAATTGCGAATGTGATTTCCCTGTTGAGGCGACTTATACGGGCGTTGCGATGCGACAAGTCCAATACCACAAACTGAAGTGGAGGGAGAATAACCAGATAACGCAACCGAAGCAAGACAATTTTTATTTAAGTTGGGAGATTCTGAACCATGCGCATGGGAGGAGGAAGGGCTTTCCGATGCCTATCCTGAAACTCAGAGCAGAACGCTTCCACACCCAGCAGGCTCAACGAACACGCCCACGCAAGCATGAAAACTACGCCTCACATTTGAGCTTGCTAGTCATTTAGGCTGTAAATTGGGAGTGATCAAGCAAGCGTATTGAATCCCTACCGACTTCGCTAAAGCAACGGCATAATGTTGGTCCTCCACCCGCGTCAGTAGTTGCCAGTACGTTTCGCCCGAGACCCGAGCATCGTAAGCGCCATTCGAGATGAGGTAAAGGCGAGAGCTCAGAACCTCGTCCCGACGGAGAGAATAGCAAAATAGAGGAGCGAACTCCGGGGTGTGTGCGTTTCTTCTATTTCCCGGCCATGCCTTCATAAGAAGGCAGCGGCTAGAGGGCTTGTTTCTCAGAGTTGATCTCCTGTTCCAATGACGCCAAGCCAGCCAGGATCGCTCCAAATGTTGGAGGGTCCCGGTAGAACATATCGCGCATCGCACGGTAGTCCCTTTCGAGCGCGGGAAGTTGGCTATCGGGAGGACTCAGCCGGAATGAGCCGGGGACAGCCAAGTCGTAACGCGCCCAGGAAGAGTAGTAGAACCGCTCCTTGAATTTGACAACCGATCTCAGCAACGTTAGGT
>NZ_JACHIO010000041.1 GCF_014203225.1 Granulicella mallensis
GCGTACGTTCGGATGGAGAGTTTCCCTCTGAGCCCGAACGGGAAGCTGGACCGGAAGTCTCTGCCAGCGCCTGACGACGAGGCGTATGTGCGGCGCGGCTACGAGGCTCCTGTTGGGGAGATGGAGGAGACCGTAGCGGGGGTCTTCGCGGAGGTGCTGGGAGTGGAACGGGTGGGCCGCAACGACAGCTTCTTCGAACTGGGCGGCCACTCTCTGATGGCGATGCGGGTGATCGCCCGGCTTGAAGAGCAGTTGGGGATAAAGATGAGCGTCCGAGAAATCTTCAATAAGCCTACGATCGCCTCTTTAGGTTTATGGATCGATCTAACATCGGAAAGATTAACTTCGGATGCCGAGTTGCAAACACTCGTAGAGAATCTGTCTGCCGAGGAAGTAAGTCAGCTCTTGCTTGGCGAAAAATAAGCCTGAATGGAATAAATAACCCGTTGCTGTGTTTTGTAAACAGCGATGTTATTCAGTACCGCGGGAAAGAAAATAATAAAATTTGTGCGCTCACTTGCTTTAGAAAAGAGTTCGCATCAATTCTTCAAATTTTGAATCGTTTGGTCAGCGTGCCTGCAAGGGTGCAAATAATAATTCAACCAATTCATTTAAGGCAGGGATGCAGTGAAGATAGCTCTAATCGACAACTATGACTCCTTCACGTATAACATTCGCGACTTGATCTATCGCGTATCCGGGATAAGCGCTACAGTGTTTTGCAATGATGAGATCAGTTACTCTGCCTTCGCGGATTTCAATGCCGATTGTGTCGTGATTTCCCCCGGCCCTGGTCATCCGGCGCGTGCGCAGGATTTCGGAATATGCGCTGATATTTTGCAGCATAGCGAAAAACCGGTTTTTGGCATCTGCCTGGGACACCAGGGCATTGGCGTGGCATTCGGGGGGAAAGTCGATCTTGCCCCGCAACCTGTACACGGACAAATTGCCGTGATTTCCCATGAAGGTCAAGGTTTATTTGAGGGGATCCCGCAACGCGTCAAGATGGTCCGCTATCACTCTTTGATTGTTGATTCCGATCTGCCCGAACCGCTCTATAAGACTGCCTGGACCGATGAGGGACTCATCATGGGGCTCCAGCACCGTGAGCGAAGCATCTTTGGCGTTCAATTTCATCCAGAGTCCATCTGTTCGGAGTTCGGAGAAACCCTAATGGCCAATTTTCTCAGGGAGGTGAAGCTTTGAATTTTCAACTTACAAGCCGCAAGCTTCCTTTATCTTCCACACCAGCCCGAATCTATGAGGCCCTTTTCATAACCGCGCCATATGCTTTCTGGCTTGACTCCAGCCGCCACGATACCGGGCAGGCGCGCTTTTCATTCCTGGGAGCGGGCGACGGTCCTGAATCCTATCGAGTCGAGGGCTTCGTGGGTCGCGGTACTACTATCCTGCGGGCAGCGAAAGAGCCTGAAGAGTTGGAAGACGATGTCTTCAAGGTTACTGAACAGCATCTGGCGTCAATGACCGTGACAACAGATCAATCGCTTCCTTTTGATTTCAATGGAGGGTTTGTCGGGTATCTCGGCTATGAGCTGATGGAGATCACAGAGGGGGTACCCGGGCACCCGAGCGTGATGGCTGACGCAGCATTGCTGTTTGTCGACCGCTTTCTCGCCGCCGACCACACGAACGACGAGCTTTACCTCGTCGCGCTTCACAGGGGGGACGCAACAGGCGTGGAAGCTTGGTTTTCCTATGTGGAGGACGTGCTTCGTACCTTACCCGCGTCAGATAGGGTTTGCGAGACACGCCCACCGCTTCTCCGCCCGAGCGATATCGAGCCCTTCCTTCTCCATGACAAAACTACATATCTGAATCAGATAGCCGTAGCAAAACAGCAGATCCTTAAAGGAGAGTCCTATGAGATATGCCTAACCAATCGAGTGCGTGTCCCACTTTCCTCCTACTCTCCAGCCGACATCTTTAATACCTATTTGGCACTACGTGAAATCAATCCTGCACCGTATGCCTGCCTGTTGCATTTTGGCCCGACCAGCGTTCTCTGCAGCTCGCCAGAGCGTTTTTTGAAGATTACCTCGGCCGGCATGGTGGAAACCAAGCCGATCAAGGGCACGACACGGCGGAGCGCGGATAAGTTTGAAGACGAGTCTAATCGACAGCAACTACTCGACGACGAAAAGTTCTTTAGCGAAAATCTGATGATCGTAGATCTGCTACGCAATGACCTTACCCGCTCCTGCGTCGCTGGCTCAGTGCATGTACCGTCGCTCATGCATGTCGAATCCTATGCCACGGTCCATCAACTGGTGTCGACGATTCGAGGAACTCTGGAGCAGTCACCGGTAGGATGCGTCGCAAGATGCTTTCCTGGCGGCTCGATGACCGGAGCACCCAAGAAAAGGACCTTGGAAATTATCGATAGCCTGGAACAAACACCGCGCGGAATTTACTCCGGCGCAATCGGTTACCTATCCCTAAATGGCGGGGTCGATCTGAATATTGTTATTCGGACGGCAGTGATTAACGAAAATATTGCTGAAATCGGTGTGGGTGGTGCCATCATTCATCTTTCCGACGCTCAGGAGGAGTATGACGAGATGTTGCTGAAGGCGCTTGCTCCTTTCAGTGCCATCGCATTGCTGGCCGCCCCTGTCGCCGAAGAACATGAAATGCAGGCAGAGTGCCTAAGATGAGTTTCTATTTGTTCGAGACACTCTACGGTTCAGGGGATACGGGTTTGCGCTATCTAGACCGTCACCTCTCCAGGCTTGCGGCGAGTGCCCAAACTTTAGGTTTTAGCTGTGATCTGGACGGCATCCGGAATGAAGCGCTTTGCAGCGATGAAGCGTTGGTCCACGCCGGACCGTATCGGCTGCGCATCAGTCTTGAGCGCTCCGGGGTGTTCGAGATACAGCGTTACCCTCTGCAGCCGATTCCGTCCGGACCTGTAAAGCTGCTGCTGGGATCCGACTGGGAATTCGCTTCACAAAGCTCTTCTAATCTGCTTCTTCGGCATAAAACTTCCCTCCGCGACGAGTATGACCGTGGATGGAAATTAGCAGAAACCAAGGGTGCTTTTGACATGCTTTTTGTAAACGAGCACGGCGAGCTTACCGAGGGCGGACGAACAAATCTTTTTCTATATATAGACAACAACTGGTGGACACCACCGCTTTCCTCGGGACTTTTGCCAGGAATCATGCGGGGCATCATCTTGCAGGATACGCGGTTCGATGCCGCAGAACGGACGCTTTTCCCAGAAGATCTTTTCAACGCCAAGCAAATTCTGCTGTGTAATTCGTTGCGCGGCTGCATGCAGGCGGACTTAGTTCGAAGTTAGGAAATAGGGAGAGCCGTCTTCCTGCAGAAGCACCGTATTCCAAATAAAGCTGGCACGGTTTGAATCATTCGACAGGTATGAATTCTTACCTGTGTTGAAACTGAATGGGTCGATCTACGGCTGCTCAGTGTTCGACAACTACCCTGGCAAACTGCGGTAACTCGGGGTTCACACATATTCACTTATAAGGCTGCGTGGTAAATGAAAAAGACACTCGACACAGAGCGCGAAGAACTTCTCAAACTACTTCGTGAGAAGCGGGCTCGGCAGGCCGGTGGCCAGGGAGGTCTAATCCCCCGGTCGCGGGAGAGCGCGTTGCTGTTGTCGGAGGTGCAAGAACGATTGTGGACGCAGCAAGCCATGGGGGACGGAGCTCGCTGGGCGATGGGGGGTGCGCTGGAACTGACAGGACCTCTAAACGTGGAAGCGTTGCGTGCCGCGTTGAATGCGCTCGTGGAGCGGCATGAGCCACTGCGGACGCGCTTCGTTCCCGGCGAAAATGGCCGGCCGCAGCAGGTGATTGACGAACCCGCTGGAGCCGATTTCCAGGTGCAGGCGGCAGCGCGTTCGCAGGCGGAAGCTCTCGTTCGAGTGCATGAGGAACAGGTATTCGATTTGGAGCAGGGCCCCCTGTTTCGAGTGTTGCTGGTAGAGATCGGCGCAGAGGAACATGTATTGTCGTTAGCCATGCACCACATCGTGGCCGATGGCTGGTCGGTGGATGTACTGGTACGGGACATGCGGGAGTTGTACCGGGCGAAGGTAGAAGGCGGTGCACCAAAGTTAGCGCCGCTCGGGATCCAGTATGCAGATTGGGCGGTATGGCAGAGAGAGCTCGATCTGAGTGGGTCAGTAGGGTACTGGAAGAAAGTCCTGGCTACACCTCCGGCTCCGCTCGTACTGGGCGAAGCTTCTGCACCAAAGGAGAGAGGCGATGCTCAGCAGGTGGTGCGAGCGATGCCCAGGAAGCTGGCCGAGGCGCTGACAGACTATGCGCGCGATCGTCGCGCAAGCTTGTTCATGGTGCTTACGGTGGGATGGGCGCTTGTGAGCTACCGGCGGACCAGGGTTGCCGATCTATTGTTGGGCACAACAGTGGCTGGCCGGGAGCGCTTGGAGCTGGAACCATTGATCGGCTTCTTTATCAACATCGTGGCTCTGCGATTGCAGCTGGACGGAGATCCAAACGGGCACGAATTGGTGGATAGAGTGCGCCGTGCCATCCTTGACGGGTTCGAACACCAGGGTGTGCCGTTTGAACGGCTATTGGCTGAGGTTGAAGGGCTGCGGCAGTCCAACGGTGGCTCGCCAGTGCCGATGATGCTGCGCCACCAGAATTACCGACAGGCCGACGTACGGTACTGGACGGGGAATCTGGAAGCCCGTGTATTTGAAGGGGATCGGATCAGGCAGGCGACGAGCGACCTGGACCTGCAATATTTCGGGGAAGCGGCGGAGCTGACAGTGACAGCCGAGTTCGACTCTGCCAGGTTCGATGCCACCGAGGTTGGAGCGCTGCTCGATGAGTTAGAGATGGTCCTGGGCAGGCTGGTTGCAGAGCCGGGCTCTCGCTTATCGCAGCTGATCGAGCTGACGTCCAGGGAGCGTGCCGCGCAGGAGTCTGCGTTGCTGGGTGCGGAGCGCGTCTGGAAGACTGGCAGCATCATCGGACTGTTTGGAGAGCAGGTGCGTTTGCGCCCAGAGGCTGTGGCCTGCCGGGATGGGAAGCTCTCGCTGACCTATGGAGAGCTGGACCGGCGTTCGGGGCGGGTAGCCCAGGCTCTGGCGGCACGCGGGGTGAAGACCGGCGAGCGGGTTGCCTTGTATCTGCCGCGAGGGGTAGACCTGGTCGCAGCCCTGCTCGGGATATGGAAGGCCGGTGGGGTATATGTGCCTGTAGACCCGGGCTATCCGGACAGTTATGCGAGCCGGATTTTGGCTGATGTCGAGCCCAGGGTGATCGTAGTCGAGAGCGCGCAATCGCATGGTCTCAAGCTTGACGATGCAAAGCTCATTACGCTCGATGCGCTGTGGGACGAGCAGGACGAAGAGCCATGGCGGCAGGGGGCGGAGCCGGATCTCGAAGATCTGGCTTACATCGCCTACACCTCGGGCTCGACCGGAAAGCCGAAGGGTGTTCAGGTCGAGCACCGTCAGTTGATGAACTGCCTGCGGAATCTGTGGGAGACCCTGCCCTTCGCTCCGGGAGAGCTGGTGGCGCAAAAGACGGCGACGGGTTTCGTCGTGCACCTGAAGGAGATGTTTTCCGGCCTGTTGGCGGGGGTGCCACAGTGGATAGCCTCGGATCTGTTGGTACGGGATACACCGACCTTTGCGCGGGCCCTGGCCGAGCAGGAAGTGACGCGTCTGAATTTGGTGCCCTCGCAACTGAACGCACTGCTTGCATACCCGGAGCATCTTTACAGTCTGCGGTATGTGATCACTGCGGGCGAGCCCTTGCCGAAAGCTCTGCGGACGCGGTTTGCGCAGTTGTTGCCAGAGACACACCTCTATAACAACTACGGCACGACGGAGACCAACGATCTTACCTACTTCCATGCAGCCGGGCCGGGCATATCGAGCGAGACACGTGGGTCCGGGAGCGTCGCAATGGGGATACCCATTGCGAACACGCGGCTCCATCTGCTCGGGGAAGACGGTCAACCGGTGCCGCCGGGTGTTGCCGGGGAACTCTGTGTGGAAGGTGCCCTGGTAGGGAAGCGCGGCTACTGGCGTCAACCGGAGTTGACCGCGGAACGCCAGGTGCCTAACCCGTTCAACGGAGGCGGCACTCCCCTTTTCCGTACCGGGGATATGGCTCGACTCGGCCACGGTCCCGCATGGGAGCTGGAATACATAGGCCGAGTCGATTTTCAGGTCAAGCTTCGGGGCCAGAAAGTCGATCCGCTTGGGGTGGAACAGGTGCTGGGGCAACACCCCAAGCTTGCGCGCGTCGCGGTGCAGGGTTGGAGCTCAGGTATGCCCGACGCTCTTTTGGCCGCCTATTATGTTCCGCGTCTTGGGGAAGCTTCGCCGGACCGCAACCAACTCCATCGCTGGCTCACCGGGCGTCTCCCCGCACATATGGTGCCAGCAGTTTATGTGCCGATGGAAGCAATGCCCCTGCTTCCGAATGGCAAATTGAACCGGCTTGCCTTGCCTCGCCCGGAGCCTGCCGTCGCTCCCGTCCCTGGACACCACCCGCCGGAGGGCGTACGCGAGCAGACCCTGGCCAAACTTTGGGCAAGCGTGCTCCAACTCCCCATCGAACAGATAAGCCGCGAGGACAACTTCTTCGCCATTGGCGGCAACTCACTCCTCGCCGTGCAGCTTATCGAACGTATGCGCAACGAGGGCCTGAAGGTCGATGGGCAGCTTCTTTTCAACCAGACGACCCTGAAGAATCTGGCTGCAACGACAGAAGAGAAGGATTTTTTTGATGTTCCACCAAATCTGATTCCGCAATCGTGCAAAACGATCACGCCGGAGATGCTGACTTTGGTGACTTTGAGCGCGGCGGAGATCGAATCTATTGCCGAACGGATACCTGGGGGCTTTTCGAACATTCAGGATATTTATCCCTTGGCTCCGCTTCAGGAAGGCTTGCTGTTCCAGCATATTGCCAATACAAAGGGCGATCCGTACCTGTTGAGCAACATGCTTGCAGTGAAGAGCCGGGAAGACGCGCTTGCCCTGCTTGATGCCCTGCAGTCTGTCGTGAACCGGCACGATATCCTCCGCACGGCAGTGATTTGGCAGGGGTTGAGTGAGCCTGTTCAGGTCGTGCTGCGCAAGGTGGCCCTACCGATAGAAGAGATTGAAGTACCCTCAACGGCGGTCGATATCGACGATTACCTGCGCGCGCGATTCGACGCACGGCACTACCGTATAGATCTTGATAAGGCGCCTCTGCTGCGGGCCTGCCTTGCAGAAGATGAAGTGCATGGCCGCTGGATCGTGCTGCTATTGTTCCATCACATCATCATGGATCGTGTGTCGTTGGAGCTGGTGCAGCAGGAAGTTGGAGCGCACCTGTACGGAGAAGCTGAAAGCCTGCCTGCCGCGCTGCCTTATCGCAATTTTGTCGCACAGGCCAGGCTGGGAGCGGATCAAACACAGCAGGAGAGCTTCTTTCGAGCTATGCTGGGCGATTTCGATGAGCCGACCGCTCCATTCGGTATCTCCGGCGTGGAAAGCGAAAGCATGCATGAAGCCTCCCGGCCGCTAGATGCGAAGTTAGCTGCGCGCTTGCGTGAGCATGCGCGTGCGCTCAGTGTAAGTGTCGCCGTTATATTTCATCTGGCGTGGGCATATGTTCTGGCGGAAACTTCAGGACGCGAAGATGTTGTGTTCGGCACTGTACTCTCGGGCCGCATGCATGCGGGCGCGGGAGCCGACCGCGTGCTGGGTCTGTTTATCAACACTCTACCCATCCGTATCCATATAGGCGAAGAAAGTGCGCAGGATCAGATCAGGCAACTTAGCGACACCCTGGCGGCATTGTTGTCGTATGAGCAAACACCTCTTGCATTGGCGCAAAGATGCAGCAACGTACCTGCACCCCGCCCTCTGTTCCTAAGCATCCTCAACTACCGGCACTATCGGAAGTTGAGGATGGACGAACCGATCGAACCATTCTCTATCGAATCTCTTGCTGCGCACGATGGGGGCGACTCTCCCGTCACGCTGGCGGTAGACGATACAGAAAGTGGATTTGTGCTGCGAGTCTGCGTGGTCCCAAGCCTGGATGCAGAGCGTATATGGACTTACATGAATAGTGTCTTAGAGCAGATTGCCGAGGCGCTGGACGAGGAAAATAGTGAACAACATGCGTGAAATTGAGCCCGCGATGAAGGCTAAAAAAAAGACACGCCGCATTGGCAAACTCGAGCTACTCACGGCGGAAGAGCGTCAGCGGATACTGGTGGACTGGAATCAAACCTCGCATCCGCTGCCTGAGGTCGTACTTACCGCTTTGTTCGAGGCACAGGTGGAGGGGAGCCCCGAGTCGACGGCGTTGGTGTACGAGGAGGAGCGTGTAAGCTACGGGGAGTTGAATCGCCGCGCGAACCGTCTGGCGCATGAGTTAGTGGCTCTGGGAGTTCGTCCGGACGACCGTGTGGCGATCTGCGTGGAGCGCTCGGTGGAGATGGTGGTGGCGCTGCTGGGTGTTCTGAAGGCAGGTGGAGCGTATGTTCCTCTGGACCCGGCGTATCCAGTGGATCGTCTGAGCTACATGCTTGCGGACTCCGGACCGGTGGCGGTGCTGACGCACGGTGCGGCGCGCGGGACCCTGGAGCAAGCTCTGGGTGAGCTAAAGGCGCCGGTCCTGGACCTGGATCTGGAGGCCTCGTGGCGCAGCCGGCCGGAGACCAACCCCGATGCGCAGGCACTAGGACTACGGTCCTCGCACCTCGCCTATGTCATCTATACCTCCGGCTCCACTGGAACCCCCAAAGGGGTGATGGTCGAGCACCGGAACGTCGTTCGCCTCTTCCACGCTACTACCGACTGGTTCCACTTCAACGCCACTGACGTTTGGACGCTCTTCCACTCCTTCGCCTTCGACTTCTCCGTATGGGAGATCTGGGGCGCTCTGCTCCACGGGGGACGTCTTATCGTCGTGCCCCAGATCGTCACACGCTCTCCCCGGCAGTTTTATGAACTGCTTTGTAGCCAGCACGTCACGATTCTCAACCAGACACCGAGCGCCTTCCGCCAGCTCATCGCGGCCCAGGAAGAGAACCCCGTTCAACACAGCCTTCGTTGTGTCGTCTTCGGTGGAGAGGCTCTCAATGTGAGTCTGCTCAAGCCCTGGTACGAACGGGCACAGAATCAGGCTTGCCTGTTGATCAACATGTACGGCATCACAGAGACCACCGTTCATGTCACCTATCGCGAGCTCACCGCTCTCGACGCTGTCTCCCTTACGGGAAGCCCCATTGGCAGACGTATTCCCGATCTGCGTATTTATATTTTGGATGAGCAGCGGAAGCCGGTACCCATTGGTATGAGCGGAGAGCTCTACGTCGGCGGTGCAGGTGTTGCCCGTGGTTATCTCAACCGGCCCGAGCTGACGGCGGAGCGATTCCTCGACGATCCCTTTACTGGCAAGTCTGGGGACCGTTTGTACAAGACGGGGGATTTGGCGCGGTATTTGTCTGACGGGAACATCGAGTATCTGGGCCGGAACGATTTCCAGGTGAAGATCCGCGGGTTCCGCATCGAGCTGGGCGAGATCGAGTCCCTGCTGTGCCAGCATGGGGGAGTAGGGGAAGCGGTAGTGGTGGCGCGTGGGGAGGACGGGGACAAGCGTCTTGTGGCGTACTACACGGCAGCGGTTGGAGCATCGGTGGAGGTGGAGTC
>NZ_JACHIO010000042.1 GCF_014203225.1 Granulicella mallensis
GTGGAGGATCTGGTTGCGGCGTATCAGGCTGCAGCGAAGAGCGAAAAGCCTGCACTGGCAGCGGTAGGGACATCGTTCCGGGTATGGTCGGAGCGTCTGGCTGCGGCGGCGCGTGAAGAGAAGCGAGTTCGTGAGCTCCCACTGTGGAGCGGGATACTGCGGGAACAGGATGAGCCGCTGTTCTTGCAGGCGTTCGACCCGAAGCGCGATGTAACAAGGACTGCTCAGCACTTGAGCGTGACGCTGCCGTCGAGCCTGACGTTGCCGCTGTTGAGCAAGGTGCCTGCGGCGTTCCGTGCGCGGATCAATGAGGTTCTGCTGAGCGCGCTGGCGCTGGCAGTGGCGGGATGGAAGGGCAGGAACACTTCATCCTTGCTCGTCGATGTGGAGGGTCACGGACGCGAGCAGCTGTTTGAGGGCGTGGACCTGTCGCGGACGGTGGGCTGGTTCACGAGCATGTTCCCTGTGCGGTTGGACGCTATCGATCCACGGGAGGCTCTGGGTGGAGGAGCTGGGTTAGAGAGATCGTTCAAGAGGATCAAGGAGCAGTTGCGGCAGATCCCGGATAGCGGAATCGGATATGGCTTGCTGCGGTATCTGAACCCGGAGACGGGCAAGGTGCTGGCGGGCTTGGCGAAGCCGCAGATCGGGTTCAACTACCTGGGACGGTTCGCGGCACCGGAGGAGTGGGACTGGACGATCGCTGCGGAGGCCGGGTCGCTGCAGGGTGGCTCTGATCCGGGGATGCCGCTGGCGCATGGTCTGGAGCTGAACGCGTTCACGCTGGATCGGAACGACGGTTCGGAGCTGGTGGTGAAGTGGAGCTGGGCCTCGGCGCTGTTGACCGAGCAGGAAGTGCGGGATCTGGCCGAGGGTTGGTTCCGGGCACTGGAGGTCTTTGTTCAGGTCGCACTGGAACGCAGAGCTATCGGACGGACGCCCTCGGATCTGGAGTTGGTGCGGCTGACGCAGAAGCAGATCGAGGGGCTCGAGAAGAAGTATCCGGGATTGGCGGAGGGCTGGTTCTGGGCGTTGGAGGTCTTCGTCAAAGAAGCACTCGAACCCAGGGCTATTGGACGTACGCCCTCGGACCTGGAGTTGGTGCGGTTGACGCAAGGGCAGATTGAAGGCCTGGAGAAGAAGTATCCGGAGTTGGCGGAGGTGCTGCCGACATCGCCCTTGCAGGAGGGGCTGCTGTTCCATGCACTGTACGACAAGCAGGCGCTGGATATCTACACGGTGCAGCTGATTCTGGAGTTGGAGGGCGAGGTCGACGAGGTTGCACTGCGCGAGGCCGCAAAGCGGCTGGTGCGTCGTCACGCGAACCTGCGGGCGAGCTTCGAGTACGAGGGCCTGGACCAGCCGGTGCAGGTGATCTCGGAGGACACCGTGCTGCCCTGGTGGACTGTCGATCTCGCACGGCTGTCCGCGACAGAACAGGACAGCGCGTGGCGGCAGTTGCTGGCAGAGGACCGGGCTCAGCGCTTCGACCCATCCATCGCTCCGCTGCTGAGGTTCACCCTGGTCAAGCTGGCCAGCGGCAGATACAAGCTGGTCTTCACTCACCACCATCTCCTTCTGGATGGATGGTCCATGCCTATTCTCATCAGGGAACTGCTCCTGCTCTATGCGGACAAGGCAGACACGAAGAGACTCCCCCGAGTCACGCCGTATCAGGAGTATCTGGGCTGGCTCTCGAAGCAGGATAAGAACGCGGCGGAAGCGGTCTGGAAGACGTACCTTGCCGGTCTGGAGCAGCCGACGCATCTGGCCCCGGTGACGACGGAGAGTATTCCTACCGTTCCGGAGAGCACGACGCACTCTTTCTCCGTGGCGCTGACGGAAGATCTGCGGCAGGCTGGGCGCACCTATGGACTGACGCTGAACACGTTCCTGCAGGGCGCATGGGCGATCCTGCTGAGCTGCCTGACGGGGCAGAACGATGTCGTCTTCGGCGTTACGGTATCGGGACGGTCGGCGGACATTAGCGGTTTCGAGAGCATGGTGGGGCTCTTCGTGAACACGCTGCCGCTGCGGCTGCAGCTGCAGGGCGAGGACTCCATTCTGGAGATGCTGACGCGGCTGCAGGAGCAGCAGTCCTACGTGATGCCGCACCAGCATGTGTCGCTGGTGGACCTGCAGAGGCTGGCGGGGATTGGCGAGCTCTTCGATACGCTGTTTGTCTTCGAGAATTATCCGCTGGACCGGGACGTGCTGGGCGCGACGATTCCCGACCTGAAGCTTAGTGGAATTGAGTGCAACGACATTACGCACTATCCGCTCTCGCTGGTGGTGATTCCGGGAGAGGCGCTGCAGCTCCGTGTGCAGTACAACGCCGGACTGTTTGAGCGCAACGCGATCATCAAGCTGATCGGGCGTCTGACGCGGCTGCTGGAGTTGATTGTATCGAATCCGGATGAGCTGATCGGGCGCGTGGATGTGCTGGGTGAGTCGGAGCGGCACCGGGTGCTGAAGGAGCTGAACTCCACGGCCCACGAGGTGACGGAGAAGACGATGACCGACCTGCTGCAGGAGCAGGCGGAGCGCACGCCGACGGCGGAGGCGCTGGTCTTTGGAGAGGTCAGCCTCAGCTATCAGGAGCTGCATGCGCGGGCGAATCAGTTAGCGCATTGGCTGATGACGCAGGGCGTCGGACCGGAGAGCCTGGTTGCGGTGGCGATTCCGCGCTCGGTGGAGATGGTGGTGGCGCTGCTGGCGATTCTGAAGGCCGGCGGGGCTTATATGCCGCTGGATATGGACTATCCGCCGGAGCGGCTGGCGTACATGCTGGAGGATGCTCAGCCGGTGCTGGTGCTGACCAGCGTGGAGATCTCCGCGCAGCTTCCGGAGCTTACCGCAAAGCTGCTGCTGGACGACGCGGCGACGCAGGGCATGCTGGCGGGGTATTCCACGAAGCCTCCTACGGACAAGCAGCGGGAGCAGCCTTTGCAGCCGGGGCATCCGGCGTATGTGATCTACACCTCGGGTTCGACGGGCAAGCCGAAGGGCGCGATGATTGCGCACCACGCGATTGTGAACCGCCTGAAGTGGATGCAGGCCGAGTATCAGTTGCAGGCGGACGATCGCATTCTGCAGAAGACGCCGTTCGGCTTCGACGTATCGGTGTGGGAGCTCTTCTGGCCGCTGCTGGAGGGCGCGACGCTGGTGATGGCCAAGCCCGGCGGGCATAAGGACCCTGTCTACCTGGTGGACTTGATCCAGACCAGCAGGATTACGACGCTGCACTTTGTGCCTTCGATGCTGCAGGCCTTCCTGCTGGAGCCGACGGCGGTGAAGTGCCAGGGGCTGCGTCGGGTGATCTGCAGCGGCGAGGCGTTGCCGGTCGAACTGCAGGAGCAGTTCCATGGCCTGCTGCCTTGTGCGCTGCACAATCTGTACGGCCCGACGGAAGCTGCGGTGGACGTGAGCTACTGGGCGTGCGAGCCGGAAGACAAGTCGCTGTCGGTGCCTATCGGAAGACCGATCTGGAACATCCAGATGTATGTGCTGGACCGGAGGCTGCGGCCTGTTCCGGTGGGTGCCTCGGGTGAGTTGTATATCGCGGGGCGTGGATTGGCGCGGGGTTATTTGGGACGTCCCGGCCTGACGTCGGAGCGCTTTGTGGCGAACCCCTATGGGGAGCCGGGAAGCCGTATGTATCGCACGGGCGATCTGGCGAAGTGGCGCAAGGATGGAGCGCTGGAGTACCTGGGGCGCACCGATCACCAGGTAAAGATTCGCGGTTTCCGCATTGAGATGGGCGAGATCGAGGCGGCGCTGTTGCGGCATCTGTCGGTGGCTCAGGCGACGGTGATCGCGCGCGAGGATCGCCCGGGTGACAAGCGGCTGGCGGGTTACGTGGTGGCGGCTGCAGACCAGCAGGTGGATACCGAAGCGCTGAGCCAGATGCTGGGCAAGGAGCTGCCGGAGTACATGGTTCCCTCGGCGCTGATTGTGATGGAGGCTTTCCCGCTGTCTCCGAACGGGAAGCTGGATCGCAAGGCACTGCCCGCGCCGGACTATGCCAGCACGTCCGAGTGGGTCGCCCCGCGTACGCCGCAGGAGGAGATTCTGTGCTCGCTGTTTGCGGAGGTGCTGGGGCTTACACGCGTTGGCGTGAACGACAACTTCTTCGCGCTGGGCGGACATTCGTTGATCGCTACGCGCTTGATGAGCCGAGTGCGGAGTGCGTTGAATGTTGAACTGTCCATCCGCGTGCTCTTTGAGGAGCCCACGGTGGCGAGGCTGGCGCAGCGGTTGAAGGGCGCGCAGACGTCGGGGCCTCCGCTGAGGCCGATGCCGAGGCCGGAGGAGATTACGCTCTCGTCGGCGCAGCACAGGCTGTGGTTTCTGAATTGCATGGATGGCGGAAGCTCGACGTATCTGATTTCGGGAGCACTGCGCCTGCGCGGGAAGTTGAACGTTGCGGCGCTCGAGGCGGCTTTCGCCGATCTGCTGGAACGGCACGAGAGTCTGCGTACGATCTTCCCGGAGACGGAGGGGATTCCGTATCAGCACGTGCTGGAGGCGGAGGGGCTTTCGATTCCGCTGGCGGCGGTTGCGGCCACGGAAGAGACGCTGGCTGCGGTGTTGGCGCAGGCTGGGGAGAAGGGGTTCGATCTCTCAAGGGAGATACCGCTGCGGGCGCGGCTCGTCAAACTTAGCTCGACGGAGCATGTTCTCCTGATCCTGCTGCACCACATTGCGGGCGACGGCTGGTCGCTGACGCCGCTGTTCGAGGATCTGGCGACGGCGTATGCCGCGCGTAGTGAGGGGCGCAGGCCGGAGTTTGAGCCGCTGCCGGTGCAGTATGTCGACTACACGTTGTGGCTGAAGGAGAGCCTGGGGACGGAGTCCGATGCGGAGAGCGTTGTGTCGCGTCAGTTGCAGTACTGGATGGAGACTCTGGCGGAGCTGCCGGACCATCTCGATATTCCTACGGATCGTCCTCGTCCTGTGGAGACGACGCATGGCGGCGCGCTGCTGCCGTTCAAGTTTTCGGCGAGCCTGCACCAGCGGCTGCAGGACCTGACGCGCGAGAGCCGGGTCAGCCTGTTCATGATGCTGCAGGCAGGGCTGGCGCTGCTGCTCAGCCGTCTGTCGAACTCGAACGATATTCCGCTGGGCACTCCGATTGCAGGGCGTACGGATAGTGCGTTGGACGACATGGTGGGCGTGTTTGTGAACACGCTGGTTCTGCGGGTGGATACGTCGGGGCGGTTGAGCTTCCGCGATCTGTTGGAGCGGGTGCGCACGACAGACCTGAATGCCTATGCGCACCAGGAGATGCCGTTTGAGCGGCTGGTGGAGGCGCTGCAACCGGCGCGTTCGTTGTCGCGTCATCCGCTGTTCCAGATCATGCTGACGTTGCAGAATGCTCCTGAGCCGACGCTGGAGTTGTCGGGAGTGACGGCGACGCTGGAGCCGGTGCCTACGGATGTGGCCAAGTTCGATCTCTCGTTTACGTTTACCGAGCGGAGAGACGGCAAGGGTGCGCCGGAGGGAATCGACGGCAGCATCGAGTACAGCACCGATCTGTTCGATCGCGATACGGTCGAGGTCTTTGCGAGGAGGCTGGAGCTGGTTCTGGAGGCCGCAGTCGCGAACCCGGACCAGATGATCGAAGAGATCGACGTCCTAGGGGCAGAGGAGCGCCGATTGGTTCTGGAGGAGTGGAACCAGACGGCGACTGATTTGAAGACGCAGACGTTCGCGGAGATCTTCGAAGAGCAGGTGGAGTATGCGCCGGAGGTGTTGGCGCTGGTCTTCGGCACGCAGCAGTTGAGCTACGGCGAGTTGAATGGGCGCGCGAACAAGTTGGCGCACTGGTTGGTGGCGCAGGGAATCGGGCCGGAGAGCCTGGTGGCGATTGGGGTGCCGCGTTCGGTCGAGATGGTGGTAGCGATTCTGGCGACGCTGAAGAGCGGGGCGGCGTATCTGCCGCTGGATACGGACTATCCGGAAGAGCGGCTGGCGTACATGCTGAATGACGCGCGGCCGGTGCGGGTGTTGACGACCTGGGAAGCTGCTACTCGTCTGCCTGGTGCGGCAGAGATTTGCGTGCTGCTGGATGATGCTGCGTTTGTTGCGAGGCTTGAAATACAGCCGGGGACGAATCCGGTTCGGGCGCAGGGTGTGGACCATGCGGCGTATGTGATCTACACGTCGGGTTCGACGGGCAAGCCGAAGGGCACGGTGATGACGCATTGCGGGCTTTCGAGCCTGGCGGCGGCGCAGATTGAGCGGTTCGAGATTACGCGGGAGGCTCGCGTGCTGCAGCTGGCGTCGTTGAGCTTTGACGCAGCGGTGATGGAGCTTCTGATGGCCTATGCCGCAGGAGCGACGCTGGTGGTGCGCGATCCGGGGCCGATTGCGGGCGAGCCGCTGGCGGAGCTGCTGCGGGACCAGAGGATCAGCCTGACGCTGATTCCTCCGGTGGCACTGGCCAGCATGCCGCAGTGGGATCTGCCGGACTTGAAGACGCTGATTGTGGGTGGTGATGCGTGCTCTCCGGAGCTGGTGGCGAAGTGGTCGGTGGGACGCAGGATGATCAATGCGTATGGGCCTACGGAGTCGACCATTGCCTGCACGTTGAGCGAAGAGCTGGCGGGGGGAGAGGTGCCTCCGCTGGGCAGGCCGATTCTGAATACTCGGGTCTATGTGCTGGATGGCAGCTTGCGGCCGATGCCTGTAGGGTCTGCTGGCGAGTTATACATTGCGGGCAGTGGATTGGCGCGCGGCTATCTGGGGCGTCCTGGGATGACGGCGGAGCGGTTCGTGGCGAACCCGTATGGGGAGCCTGGCAG
>NZ_JACHIO010000043.1 GCF_014203225.1 Granulicella mallensis
TACGTGGGTCTGCATGGCGTATCTTCCTCCGGATGGATTATCTGTGCCTCGAGCACGTACCAGGAAGGTACGCCGCTCTTCATACCATCTGAGCCATAGGCGAAGGACCCCCGCATTCGTAGTGGTACCGACGCAAAGCGCTCCCCAAAGGTTGGTGGTGTTTCGCGTTGCGTCTGTGGTGGCCCCAACGCGGGGGGTCCTTCAGCTACGCTTCAGGATGACAACGAAAAACAAAGGTGCCCATCCTGTCGCTATAACGCGTACAAGGATGGGCACCTGGTTGTGCTAATGGGGAACTACTTGCCCGTGTAGACCACGTGCCAGACGCTGCGGCTGCCGTCGTCGGTGACGAACAGGCTGCCGTCGTTGCCTACGGTAACCCCTACGGGACGTCCCCAGACCTGACCGTCAGCCGTGACGAAGCCGGTGAGGAAGTCGTCGTATTCGCCAGTGGCGTGGCCGTTCTTCATGGGGATGCTGACCACTTCGTAGCCCGCGCGGTTCCGGCGGTTCCACGAGCCGTGTTCAGCGGCGAACACGTAGCCGCCATACTCAGCCGGGAAGGCGTCCGCTTTTTTGGCTGTCGGATAGAAGGTCATCTCCAGCGAGGCCATGTGCGGCTGCACGAGGACGTCGGGGGTGATCACCTTGGACTGGAGTTCAGGGTGCTTGCCGGCGTGCCGTGGGTCCTGATGTCCGCCCATGTAGAACCAGGGCCAGCCATAGAAGCCGTCTTCCTTGACCGAGGTCACGTAGTCAGGGACGAGGTGGTTGCCGAGGTTGTCGCGCTCGTTGACCGAGCACCAGAGCTGGCCGGTGATGGGGTTGATGGCCTCACCGACGCAGTTGCGGATGCCGTAGGCGTAGATCTTGATGAACTTGCCCTCGGGGGTGTACTCGAGGACATCGGCGCGATGGAACTCCTTGGGATGGGTGTCGGGATCATCGACGTTCGAGCCCGAGCCGACAGAGACAAGCAGGTGCTGGCCGTCCGCGCTGAAGACAACGTCGCGCGTCCAGTGGCCGCCGCCGGTGAGCTGGGCGTAGCCCGGGATATCGGGAACGATGGTCTCGGCAGCGCCGGAAGCGTGCAGGTCTCCGGTCTTATAGGCAAAGCGCTGGACGGTGGTGGCGTTGCCGACATAGAGATACTTGGGATTCTTTGCCGGATAGAAGGCGATGCCGAAGGGATGATCGAGACCCGTAGCAAACTTTTCAATCCTGGCAGCCTTGCCGTCGGGTCCGATGCCGCGAAGGACGAGGAGGACGCCGGCGCCGGAGTCGGCGACGAAGAGGTCTCCGTTCGGCGCGGTGCGGATGATGCGCGGCTCGGTGAAGGTGCCGCCGCTGAGCGTCATGTGCTCCTTGTTATCCGCGCGCTGCATCGGAGTGGCGTCTCCACCGGCATAGAGTGTGACCTTGAAGCCTGCAGGGACAACAGGCCAGGCGTTTGCGGGCTTCGCAATGAGACGGGGGGTATTGTTGACCGACTCGTCGGGATGGGGTTCGGGCAGATCGGCAACAGTGATCTTATGGCGAACGCCGGGGGCCTGTTGGTTGTAATCCGTGAAGGCGGCCTGGCCTGTCAGCAGGGGCTGCTGTGCGACGGCGTTCGCCGACATCAGGGTAGCGGCTGCGGCCGTGGCGAGAAGACTGAGAAAGCGTTTGCGCATGTGGACTCCGTGGGAGGGTTGGTCGTGAGCGTCGGTAGGGACGTCCCTGTATGACAGGACGATGATGGAATTGTACGAGTTTCGTTTAGGGATGCGCTGGGGGCGCTGAAGGTGGCGGATTCTCTGTTGCAGTCGGGTTGGACGAAGCCAGGGCCTTGATCTGCTCCAGGCTGGCGGTAGCCTCCAGCACGGCGCGATCTTTATGTTGCTCAAGCGTAGTGGAGGTCAGGATGCTGCGCATGGCGGAGTCGGCGGCATTGTGCGGCTCTGCCGCGCTGCCCAGACCGCGCAGGATGTTCAGCAGCGTGGTCAGCGTCTCTACGGTGTGCTGGGCGGCTGCCGCGTCAGGGGCGATCTCTTCGACGCGGAGACGAACAGACCCGCTGTAGCGCAGGCTGGCGACGAGGTCCGTGTCTTCCGGCAACGGTAATTGCAGCCCCAGGATCGAGATGTAGCCGTCCTTCGCAAAGGGAAGACCGATGTGACCGATCCCCCAGGCCTGTGAGAGTAGCGGGACCTCGGAGTAACGTGCCGCCAGCAACGACGATCCCGGTGTGCTCAGCGCCGAGGCCCGCGAGCGGTCGAGCATCGAGTGGATCTGCTCGGCAGTGGGAGTGTTGGATGCGGCGATGGTGTCATAGCCAAGCTGCGTCACGCGCAGCGTGCGGCCTTCGAGGGGAATGCAGTAGATGTCTCGTCCGGCGTAGCTCTCGTGCGAGGTCGCGATGCCGGCAAGATACTTTGCCAAGCGCTGCCCGTCGAAGCTTCCGACGAAGACCTCGGAGTAGGCCACGGGGCCGTTGGGGCCGTTCGGATTGGCCATGCGATGCAGCGCGAAGGCCGCATCGTCGATGTCGCGTTCGGGCACGATGCCTGTGGCGTCGATGAAGCGCTGGAAGTCGCTGCTGCGCTGTACGGGCGTCGCGTCGAAGTGGGTTGCGGCGCGCACGGTCTTCAGGTGGATGTAGACGATGGCGTCGGCTTCGGGGAGAAGCCGCGCAGCTTCGGGGGGAGAGTTCGCCCGCAGGTAAAGTGAAATGCCCAGCGCTGCCAGCACGATCAGGACGACTAACAGGGGAATGAGGGTACGTTTGCGCATAGGTTATTCGATGGCGGAGAGAATCCTGTCCCGGCGATACGATATTGTGCCGTAGTACCTGGTGTTCCCTTCTCGCAAGAGGCGATGAGGAGAACACCAGGTGCTGATGTCATCAGCTACTCGACCATGCTGAATGTATACATCTTCCCAGAGCTGGCAAGGTTTTTGCCAGTATTCATCGTGCCCGGTGGAAGGAAGCCGTATTCGCCCTTCTCGAGGTTCGGGGGTAACGTGATGACATAGACACGCGGAGCAACCTTCTTTGCTTCGAAGTTGATGGTGTCGCGTTCTGCTCCGCTTGATTGGTGGAATACTCCGCCGGTTACGGAGCGAAACTCACGTCCATCCTTATGTGTATGCATATGAAGGAGCTGATAGTCGCCTGCGGTCTGTCCTTCGAGCACGTAGATCGCGAATTCGAGAGGCGTATTCAACGGTAGTTTGCTGGCCGGTCCGCTCAGGTGGCCATTGAGGTCACCCTTCACAACTCCGTCTGAAAACGCGCTCTTCAGCACCCCGCCTGTCTTGTAATTCACGTTCTCACTCAGTACATCGGCCCATTGGCCGCTCTTGTCCTTGTAGTACACGCCAACGTCGGTGACTCCTGGCAAAGGAGGTGGGGGTGCCGCAAGAACAATGGTTGCCGGCATTTGTGTGGCCGGTCCGTTTGGGTTTGCATTCTTGCTCAACATGGCGCCGATCACCTTATCTGAAAGGCCCTGCTGCTTAAGTGCGATCATGGCGTCGGTGCTGGTGTCGTAATGTCCCGCCGAAGCATTGATGGTTTGCACCATCAGGTCTTCGCTTAATCCAGCATCTTTCAGCTTAAGCACGGAGGTGTTGTCCATTGCCTGTTGTGCTGCGCAAATACAAAAAGCGGTAGCCATCATCATGGCTACCGTAAAAAGGCGAAATCTCTTCAACATGGATCACGTACCTCATGCCTGGATTGAGCCGCATATTCAGCGACTTCCGATCTTGATTGTCCCGATTGCCCCAAGTCTAGAGGAAGCCTTCTGAACCTAGCAATGGAATTCGTCTTCCTTTCGGCACTGCAATAGAAATGGCTTAAGTTTCGTAAACAAACAGTACCGTCCGATGGAGGGTTTCGTACGAGGGCGTGCTGTGATAAAGTCAAAACTGCGCTGCGCGGTTCTGGCAGCGTAGTTTGCTGTTTGGGCTGGCGTAGCTCAGCTGGTAGAGCACCTGATTTGTAATCAGGCGGTCGGGGGTTCAAATCCCTTCGCCAGCTCCAGATTTTCCGCAGCATTCGTACGAGAGTTTGGTTGTACCTGCTTGTTGTTCCAGCCTGCAGTGTCCGCCAGCCACATCTGGATTGAATTCTGGCGCGAATCTTCGTGTTGGGCATTTGTACGGAGTGTGGCAGGGCATTTGTTGGATTGGGCCAATCGGCGGGGTAGGGCACAGGTGGCCGAGTGGTTAATGGCAGCAGACTGTAAATCTGCCGCGCTTTGCGCTACGGAGGTTCGAATCCTCCCCTGTGCACCATTTTTCCGCGGCTTTGTTTCCGCCGCCAAAAGGAGTTCGGTTCCATGAACCCTTCGGGCACGGGACGCATGGTTGTCGCGCTGGTAGTGTTTGCATTGCTGGCGGTGTTAGTCTGGCGCACGATGGAGCCAGGCAGGTACCAGCAGTTGGCTTGGCTGCTGCTGGGGTTTTTCGCGTTTCGGGTCGTCCTCGGACGGCTGCGTTCGCGATAAGCTAGAGGTAAGCGCTGACGGCGAAAGCCGCCGGTGTGCAAGAAGGCTGATGTAGCTCAGTGGTAGAGCACTCCCTTGGTAAGGGAGAGGTCATGGGTTCAAGCCCCATCATCAGCTCCAGATTTTAGATTTGCAGCACTACGGGCGGGAGTAACTCAGTGGTAGAGTCACAGCCTTCCAAGCTGTTGGTCGCGGGTTCGATTCCCGTCTCCCGCTCCAGATTTGCAAGGCTTTGAAGGCAGGATTTCAAGACAATGGCGCAGCAGACAGCCTTTCAGGTAGACCGTTCCAGCGCTCTGTACGAGCGGCCGGCCATGAGCATCCTCGATCAGCCCACCTTCACTGCCGTGAAGCAGGCGATTGAGGCCTCTTTCGCGTCCCGTAATGTTGAGAAGTTTTTGAAGTCTTTGGAGCGCTCCAGTCTGCGTATCCGCAGCTTCGAACTGGTTCTCAAGGCTGGCAAGCTCGGCACGGAAGCAGCGGCGCAGTATGCGAAGCTGTCCAACGGCGACCAGGGGCAGATTCGCGAGTTCTATCTGGCCTCGCTCGAGCAGGTGGAGCTTGCTCTTCGCGATAAATTTTTCAAATTGTACGCGTACTACTAAGACGCGGCAGGGGTTGAGGTCACGGCCTCCGGGCCGGAGCGGCACAGTGTGAACTGTGTCAAACGACAGGGTTTAGCAGTTCAAAAGGCACTACGGAGAGAGTCATGGCGAAGGAAAAGTTTGATCGCAGCAAACCGCATGTGAATATCGGGACGATTGGTCACATTGATCACGGCAAGACGAC
>NZ_JACHIO010000044.1 GCF_014203225.1 Granulicella mallensis
TGGAGCCATGCCCGGCAAACTTCCTCAACTTGTAAAGGATGTCTGGAGACAATCTGTAAAGGATGTCTGGAGACTAGACAGCTGAAGCCCCGCCCCTTCAAAACAATTGGCCAAACCGGCGCTAAAGCTCATGCGCCTCTTGCCCGCTCAATCGCCCGAACCACAGCCTTGGCTTTATTCCCACACTCTTCATGCTCCTTCAGCGGCACCGAGTCGGCAACAATCCCCGCACCCGCCTGGATATAACCCTTCTCCCCATCCATAAACAGCGTACGGATCGCAATGCACGAATCAAGGTTGCCGCTGAAATCCGCATAGAAGATCGCGCCACCATAGACGCCACGCCGCGCAGGCTCAAGCTCCTCGATAATCTCCATCGCCCGGATCTTCGGCGCGCCGCTCAGCGTGCCCGCAGGGAAGCAGGCCCGGAAGGCATCGACCGGCGCGAGGTCCGAGCGCAGCTTGCCTTCGAGCGCGCTCACCAGGTGCATCACGTGCGAGTAGCGCTCGATGAACATCAGGTCCTTCACCCGGACCGTCCCGTACTCGCTGACACGGCCTACATCGTTCCGGCCAAGGTCGACGAGCATGACGTGCTCCGCCACCTCCTTGGCATCGGAGCGCAGGCTCTCCTCAAGCGCGCGGTCGGCTGCCTCATCGGCACCACGAGGGCGCGTACCTGCAATGGGACGATATTCAACATTGCCATCGTGCACGCGAACCAGGAGCTCCGGAGACGAGCCAACAATATGCGCCTCCCGCTTTTTGCTCTTCTTCCCTTCCCCTTCCAGCCCAAAGCGCAGGAAGTACAGGTAGGGCGAGGGATTCACGATACGCAGCGAGCGATAGATCTCAAAGGCATCGACCCCGGGCACACAGTCGAAGCGCTGCGACAGCACGCACTGGAAGATGTCTCCCGCCGTGATGTACTCCTTCGTCGTCTCGACAGCACGCATAAAGTCGGCAGCCTTCGTTCGCGGCTTCAGCTTGAGCGCGCCCTTCGCGCTGGAGACAGGGAGCTTCGGAATCGCGGTGTTCAACAGGCGTTCCAGCCGGTTGAGCCGCTTGTTCGCATCGGCATAGGCCGCGGTGTTTAGCCGCGCCCGAGCCCCCGCCGTCACGATCAGATGGATCGCCTTCTTCACGTGATCGAAGGCGAGCACCTCATCGAAGAACATCAGGTAGGCATCCGGAACGTGGAGTTCGTCGGCAGCCAGCTCCGGCAACTTCTCAATACTGCGCACGACGTCATACGCAAAGAACCCCACGGCACCGGCGGTAAAGGGCGGCAGACCGGGCAGCTTTGCCGGCGTCTCACCTTCAAGAGCGGTCTTCAACTCGCTGAAGATATCGGCGTCATAGGTACGTCGCTTGCGGCCTTCGATAACGGTGATCTGGCCGTCGCGCGCAATCATCTTCTTGTAGGGTCGAATGCCGATGAAGGTATACCGGCCCACATGCTCGCCGCCTTCGACAGACTCCAGCAGGAAGGCCTCAGGCTCTTTCGCGGCAACACGCAGAAAGGCCGAGACAGGGGTTTCAAGATCGGCGGCAACAGTGCGCGTAACAGGAACCAGCGAGTGGGTTCGGGCAAGCCGTTGGAAGTCGCGGAGGGACGGTGTCGTAATCGTGCGCGTAGGCATCTCCTCATGATACCGAGGAGATGCCCACAGGCGCGCTAACGAACTCCGAAGAACCTAGTGGCGATCTCCGTCGTGGTCATGATCTACATCGTGGTGGTCGTAATGATCGTGATGATGACGGTGGCAGCCGGCGAGTCCCAGCATCATCGTGCAGGCCAGCGTAAGAGCAGCAATTGTTTTCAATCGAATCATCTATCCCTCTCATCCATCATGCAGGACGTATCCCGTACTGTCAGATGCAAAGCTATTGACACTCGTCGGCCATCGATCCGCAGGCAATAAATCTTGTGCACACTCAAGGCCAGTTGCGCAAGCCCTAAACCCTTGATCTCAGGGAACTAAAAGAAGCACCTCCCGCCTTGCATGTACTTGAAATACAGGCCTATGATCCAATGTTTGGCCACGGATCGGTCTGGCCAAAGACCCCATCGGGTCTATGCTGTCCTTGAGTGTGCAAAAGACGGATTCAAGGAGCGAGCGCAATGGCCGAGGAATCGCTGGTACCTGTAACCGAGAGGAAGAGAAACACAATGCAAACGCTCACGCTGGAGCAAGAGACAAATCCATGGGAGGCGCAGGCGGCGCGCTTCGATGAAGCCGCCACACGACTTAAACTCGACGCTGGAATCTGGAAGGTGCTGCGTTATCCCTCGCGCGAGATCATCGTGCACATTCCGGTCAGCATGGACGACGGCAGCATTGAAGTCTTCACCGGCTATCGCGTGCAGCACTCCGTGGCGCGCGGTCCCGCCAAGGGCGGCATCCGCTACGCGCCGGACGTCTCGCTGGACGAAGTACGCGCGCTCGCAAGCTGGATGACCTGGAAGTGCGCCGTGGTCAACATCCCCTTCGGCGGTGCCAAGGGCGGCGTGATCTGCGACCCCAAGAAGATGAGCCAGGGCGAGCTCGAGCGCATGACGCGCCGCTACACCGCCTCGCTGATTGAGTTCATCGGGCCAGAGAAGGACGTACCGGCGCCCGACATGAACACCAACGAGCAGACCATGGCCTGGATCATGGACACCTACTCCATGCACATGGGCCAGACCGTAACCAGCGTGGTAACGGGCAAGCCGGTCAACATCGGCGGCTCACGCGGCCGTCGCGAGGCCACAGGCCGCGGCGTCAGCATCGTCTGCGACCAGGCGTTGAAGTACCTGAACATGACCCCCGAGAGCACCACCGTCATCGTGCAGGGCTTCGGCAACGTCGGCTCGAACTCCGCCAAGCTGCTCTGGGACAAGGGCTATAAGGTCATCGGCATCGGCGAGTACGACGGCGCGCTCTTCAACCCCAACGGCATCGACATCAGCGAACTGCTGGAGTATCGCGCCCGGCACGGCGTCATCCACGGCTTCCCCGGAGCCGACGCTGCCGACAAGGACGACCTGCTCACCCGTAAATGCGACGTGCTGATCCCCGCCGCGACGGAAAACGTCATCACCAGCAAAAACGCCGACCGCATCAAAGCACGCATCCTGTGCGAGGGCGCGAACGGACCGACAACAACCGTCGCCGACGAGATCCTCGCCGACAAGGGCGTCTTCGTCATCCCGGACATCCTGGCCAACGCCGGCGGCGTCACCACCAGCTACTTCGAGTGGGTCCAGGACCGTATGGGCTACTTCTGGACCGAAGACGAGGTCAACCAGCGGCTCGAACGCATCATGATCGACAGCTTCGACGACGTATTGCAGTATGCGGTAAAGCACGAGGTTAACAACCGTATCGCCGCCTATATGCTGGCGATCGACCGCGTGGCCTATACGACCAAACAGCGCGGAATCTACGCGTAAAGGCAGAGTGTAGAGGGTAGAGGATAGAGTGTAGAGAACAAGGTTGCCGGAGCGGCGCGAAACGATGGGGATTTCGCACCGTTTTCGTCTACGCTCTATCCTCTACCCTCTATACTCTGTCCTCTACACTCTCCCGTATGGGAGAATGACAGTGTTCACGCACCCTTCAATTCCGTGAACCCGTAGGCCCATTTCCGTGAACCTGCCCAACTCCATCACGCTCACCCGCATCGCCAGCGTCCCGCTGCTGATCTGGGCGTTGTCGCCGAAGTTCCCCTTGCAGGGGTTCCACGGCGAGCAGGAGCTCTTTGCCTCGGCACTGTTCATTCTGGCTTCGATCACGGACGGCCTCGACGGCTACCTGGCTCGGAAGCGTGGCCAAATCACCACACTGGGCATCCTGCTCGATCCGCTGGCGGACAAGCTGATGGTGACCGCAGCCTATATCGTTCTGGTGGCCTACAACCCCCGCATCGTCCCACCCTGGATTGCGGTGCTGGTCATCGGCCGCGAGTTCCTCGTGAGCGGCCTGCGATCGATTGCGTCCTCCGAGGGCTTCACCATCGAGGCCAGCGAGCTGGGCAAGCTGAAGACCGTCATCCAGATCGTCTCGGTCGTAGCGGCGATCCTGAATCATCGCTGGGACTACTGGAACCTGTGGGGCTTCCCTATCGGCGTGCACCTGATCGCTGTCACCGCTATTTACTGGATGTCGATCGTATCGATCATCTCGGCGGTAGATTACTTCGTCGGCTTCTGGAAGAAGATCGACCGCGCCTCTACCGGCAAGCGCCGCCGTCGCAGCTCTATTCTGAGCCGCAAGAAACGCGAGATCGCCCCGACAGTTTAGCGCTGTTGTTTGTTTTTCGCCGTGTGCTGTTGTTTGTTTTTCGTCGTCATCCTGAGCCGTAGCCGAAGGACCCCCGCATTCTGGATCACCACGGAATATCAGGTCAAACCCCAGACCGGAAGATTCTCTCTTGAGAAGCAAGGACTTTTCCTAGTTAGGGTGAAGATTTTCTAAGAGGTAAGGAGATTGGGGAAGAGTTTGTCTCCATT
>NZ_JACHIO010000045.1 GCF_014203225.1 Granulicella mallensis
GTGTACCCAGTGGATCGTCTGAGCTACATGCTGTCGGACTCCGGTCCGGTGGCGGTGCTGACGCACGGCGCGGCGCGCGGGACCCTGGAGCAAGCGCTGGGTGAGCTAAAGGCGCCGGTCCTGGACCTGGATCTGGAGGCCTCCTGGCACAACCGGCCGGAGACCAACCCCGATGCGCAGGCGCTCGGGCTCAGGTCCTCGCACCTGGCCTATGTCATCTATACCTCCGGCTCCACCGGTCAGCCTAAGGGCGTCATGATCGAGCACAGGAATACGATTCGACTGATCTCTTCGTTTCCGTGGCTTACATCTGAGGACGTTTTCCTTCAGCTCTCATCCCTCTCCTTCGATGCCTCAGTGTTTGAAATCTGGGTGTCTCTGACTCGTGGGGCGCGGCTGATTATCTTTCCGCCGGAGAAGCCAGAATTAAATCAGATTCAGGCACTTATCCATCGTCATAGCATCAGCGTCCTATGGCTGACGGCTGCCCTCTTCGATCTTGCTGTTATCGAGATAATGGACAGCCTCCAGATAGTACGCGTTCTGCTGGCAGGAGGAGATAAGCTCAGCCCGCTTCATGTCAGCAAGGCTGTGAAGGCCTTTTCGGGAACATCGTTGATCAATGGCTATGGGCCGACGGAGACGACGACGTTCGCAACCCTATTCACCGTGAGTTCCGTCAGCGACACGTCGATTCCGATTGGCCGTCCCATCGGCAACACGCGACTTTACATCTTGGATGCCGAGGGTGAACCAGTTCCAACCGGTGTTGCGGGGGAGTTGTACATCGGCGGGGCGGGAGTGGCACGGGGTTATCTGAACCGCGCGGAGCTGACGGCAGAGCGATTTGTGCCGAGCCGATTTGTGGAGGGAGACCGGTTGTACAAGACCGGCGACCTGGTCCGATATCTGCCTGACGGAAATATCGAGTTTGTAGGACGGAACGATTTCCAGGTGAAGATCCGCGGGTTCCGCATTGAGTTGGGCGAGATCGAGGCACGTCTGCTGGATCACCCTGGCGTGAGCGAGGTGGTGGTAGTAGCACGTGAGGATGACCATGGCGATAAACGTCTCGTAGCCTACTACACGCCGACAAAAGAACTGAAGGTCGAAGCCGGAATTTTGCGGGCGCATCTGAGCTTGAAGCTTCCGGAGTACATGGTGCCGTCGGCCTATATGGAGTTGGAGTCTTTTCCTCTGAGCCCGAACGGGAAGCTGGACCGGAAGGCGCTGCCGGCGCCGGATGACGAGGCTTACGTGCGCCGCGGCTACGAGGCCCCGGCAGGTGCTCTTGAAGAACACTTAGCGACGATCTGGTCGGAGATACTCGGCGTGGAGCGGGTAGGTCGCAACGACAGCTTCTTCGATCTGGGGGGCCACTCATTACTGGCGGTACGGCTAAGTTCTCACGTTAGAGATGAGTTGGATGTGGATTTAAAAATTGCAGATATATTTGAGAACCCCGTCTTCAGTGCTCAAGCCGCATTACTTGAGGAACTTATCTTCCAATCGTTTGAAATAACCGATCTTTCATAAATATTTCTGCGTCGGCAACATCTGACCTGGGTCCTGCACGCTGATTGCATTGCTCGAAATTGGCAGTTACTACGCTGCCAATCTCGACGCTCCTGTTTCTGCAGACCCGCGGGAATGTAGTTAACCGATACCTCACTACGTGAGGTGTAAGAGAAGCATGTTATTAGTCTTCGGCTCGAATGGATGGCAGCAATGAAACTAGAACTAAAAAAAACAGATGTGACTCAAGAGCAACGCGACAAACTTTTTGCTTTAGCTAAGGCAAGAGCTAAAAAGAAGCGAGGCTCTTTAATTGAGCCGGTGGAGCGTGTTGGGTCCTTGCCGTTATCGTTCGCGCAGCAGCGGTTGTGGTTTTTGTCTCAGATGGAAGGAATCAGCGAGGCGTATCACATTCCTGTAGGTCTGCGTTTGATGGGGACATTGGATCCTGAAGCGCTACAGCGTGCGTTGAATCAGATCGTGGTCCGTCATGAATCTCTTCGCACCCGGTTTGTTGTTGTGGGCGGAGCGCCGGTGCAGCAGATCGATCCGGCCAAGCCGTTTGATCTGACGATCCACGATCTCAGCGAGGCGAGCGATGCGGAAAGCGAACTGCAGCAGATCGCGCGGGAGGAAGCGAGGGGATCGTTCTCGCTGTCATCGGGGCCACTGATCCGCGGTCGATTGATTCGTTTGGCGCCTACTGAGCATGTGCTGTTGGTGACGATGCACCACATCGTGTCGGACGGCTGGTCGATCGGAGTCCTGGTGAAGGATTTCAGCCGCCTGTACAGCCTGTATCGAGCGGGTGAGGTGGATTCGGAGCCGGTTTCGGCCATCCAGTACGTGGATTATGCAGTCTGGCAGCATCGGTGGCTGGGCGGGGATAGGCGCGAAGCGCAAGGGGCGTATTGGGAGACGGCGTTGTCTGGCGCGCCGGCACTGTTGGAACTGCCGATCGATTATCCCCGTCCGGCGCAGCAGCGCTACGAGGGGCGGCAGGTGCGGTTGAGTTTCGACGCGACGCTGACCGGGGAGTTGAAGGCACTGAGCCAGCGGCACGGTACAACGCTGTTCATGACGGTTCTGGCGGCCTGGGCTACGGTGCTTTCGCGGCTGTCGGGTCAGCAGGACGTCGTGATCGGCACTCCTGTAGCCAACCGCACGCAGCGAGAGACCGAGGAGCTGATTGGTTTCTTCGTCAACATGCTGTCTCTGCGGGTGGACTTTACGGGTCAACCGACGGTGAGCGAACTGCTGCGACGGGTACGCGAGACGGCGATCGGAGCGCAGGCCCATCAGGAGCTGCCGTTCGAGCAGGTGGTGGAGCGGATCAAGCCGAGCCGGAGTCAGGCGCACAGCCCGATCTTCCAGGTCATGTTCGCGTGGCAGAACAATGAGGTGTCTGATCTGGAGCTGCCGGGTCTGCATCTGTCTGGGTTGGAGAGCGAATCGTCGGTAGCGAAGTTCGACCTGACGCTTAATCTGAGCGAGACGGATGATGAGATCGAAGGCATCCTCGAATACAGCACCGCCTTATTCAAGTCCGAGACGGTGGAGCGTTATGGGCGGTATCTGGTTCGTCTTCTGGAAGCGATGACTCGTGGCGAGGACGAGCGTGTGTCACAGCTGCCGATGCTTCCTGCGGAGGAGCGTGAGCAGTTGCTGGTGGGATGGAACGCGACGGAGGTGGCTTATCCGTTGGAGTCGACGGTGCATGGACTGTTCGAGGCACAGGTGGAGGGGAGCCCCGAGTCGACGGCGTTGGTGTACGAGGAGGAGCGTGTAAGCTACGGGGAGTTGAATCGCCG
>NZ_JACHIO010000046.1 GCF_014203225.1 Granulicella mallensis
GAGCTAAAGGCGCCGGTCCTGGACCTGGATCTGGAGGCCTCCTGGCTCAGCCGGCCGGAGACCAACCCCGATGCGCAGGCGCTCGGGCTCAGGTCCTCGCACCTCGCCTATGTCATCTATACCTCCGGCTCCACCGGTCAGCCTAAAGGCGTCATGAACGAGCATCGTGGGGTGGTTAATCGTCTGGATTGGACGCAGCGTGCCTATGGGCTTAATGAGACGGATGCGATTCTGCAGAAGACCTCGTTCAGCTTCGATGTCTCGGTCTGGGAGTTCTTCTGGCCACTTCTGTACGGTGCCCGGTTGGTCGTGGCGCGTCCTGAAGGGCATAAGGATGCGGGGTATCTGGCCGACATCGTTCAGCGCCAGCAGATTACGACGATGCACTTTGTTCCGTCGATGCTGAGGGTTTTTGTGGACCAAAGCGAAGTGTCGGCCTGCGCTGGGCTGCGGCGCGTGCTGTGCAGCGGCGAGGCTCTGCCGGTTTCTCTGGCGCAACAGTTCAGAGCGCAGTGGCCCGCGGTGGAGCTGCATAATTTGTACGGTCCGACGGAGGCGGCGATCGACGTTACGGCATGGCCGTGCCCGGAGCGTCCTGAGGTTGTGTCGATCGGCCGTCCGATATCGAACACGCGGATCTATGTTTTGGACGAGCATGGTGAGCCTGTGCCTGTTGGAGTGGCAGGAGAGTTGTACATCGGCGGAGCGGGGGTGGGGCGCGGGTATCTGAACCGTGCGGAGCTGACGGCGGAGCGGTTTATTGCGAGCCCTTTTGTGGCTGGGGACCGGTTGTACAAGACGGGGGATTTGGCGCGGTATCTTGCTGACGGGAACATCGAGTATTTAGGTCGGAACGATTTCCAGGTGAAGATCCGTGGGTTCCGTATCGAGTTGGGGGAGATCGAGTCACTTCTGTGCCAGCATGCGGGAGTGGGGGAAGCGGTAGTGGTGGCGCGTGGGGAGGAGGGGGACAAGCGTCTTGTGGCGTACTACACGGCAGCTGGTGGAGCATCGGTGGAGGTGGAGTCGCTGCGTGGTCATCTGAGCGCGACGCTTCCTGGTTATATGGTTCCGTCGGCGTACGTTCGGATGGAGAGTTTCCCTCTGAGCCCGAACGGGAAGCTGGACCGGAAGTCTCTGCCAGCGCCTGACGACGAGGCGTATGTGCGTCGTGGCTACGAGGCGCCTGTCGGGGAGATGGAGGAGACCGTAGCGCGGGTCTTCGCGGAGGTGCTGGGGGTGGAACGGGTAGGCCGCAACGACAGCTTCTTCGAGCTGGGCGGCCACTCGCTGATGGCCGTGCGTCTGCTGTCGCGTCTGCACGAGGCGGGCTGGCAGACGGATGTCAGTACCCTGTTTGCCCAGCCGACGGTAGCGGCTCTGGCGGGAAGCCTGGAGCAACATATCGCGTTCGTGGTTCCGGCCAACGGGATCCCCGAAGGTTGCACGAAGCTTGAGCCTGGGATGCTGCCGCTGGTGGAGCTGGAGCCTGTTGAGATCGCGCGCATCGCGCAGGCGATTCCTGGAGGGGCGGGCAACATCCAGGACATCTATCCTCTCTCCCCGGGACAGGAAGGCGTTCTTTACCATCACCTGGCCTCCCGGGAAGGGGATATCTACCTGCTGAACATGCTGCTGAGCCTGGAGCGGCGGGAAGAGGTGGATCGCTTCGTTGGAGCGCTGGAGCAGGTGATAGCGCGCCATGACGTGCTGCGTACGGCTGTGTTGTGGGAGGGTCTGCGGTCGCCGGTGCAGGTGGTGTGCCGCAGGGCTGCGCTGGTGGTGGAAGAGGTGGCCCTGTCGCTTGAGGACGGCGATATCGCCGATCAGCTGCAGACGCTGTACAGTCCGCGGCGTTACCGTCTGGATGTGCGTCAGGCACCTCTGCTGCGTGTGTTTGTGGCGCGGGACGAGTCCCAGGACCGTTGGGTGATCCAGCTGCTGCATCATCATCTGGCGGTGGACCATGTGGGGGTGGAGATCATCCTGCGGGAGCTGGAAGCGTGCCTGCTGGGTCAGGCTGCGGAGCTGGCGCCTGCGGCGCCGTATCGGGACTATATTGCGCATGCTCGCCTGCGGGGGAGTGAGGCGGAGCATGAGGCTTACTTCCGCGCGATGCTGGGAGAGGTGGGTGAGCCGACGCTGCCCTATGGACTGGCCGATGTGCAGGATGCGGGCACCCAGGAAGAAGCGATACGCGTGGTCACGCCAGAGCTGTCGACCCGGCTTCGCCGGCAGGCACGGCAGCTGGGCGTGAGTTCGGCAAGCTTATTTCATCTGGCCTTTGCACATGTTCTTGGCCGTCTGTCCAGCCGTAACGACGTGGTGTTCGGCACGGTGCTGCTGGGCCGTCTGCAGGGCGGGGAACACAGCGCACAGGCGCTGGGCATGTTGATCAACACGCTGCCGCTGCGGGTGTCTCTGGTAGGGTCCGATCTCCGGCAGCAGGTGCTGCAGACGCATGGACTGCTGAGTTCTCTGGTGGCGCATGAGCATGCGTCGCTGGCGCTGGCCCAGCGTTGCAGCGGCATCCAGGCCCCGCTGCCGTTGTTCAGCGCGATCCTCAACTATCGTCATACGGCGGAGGGCGAAGAGGAGAACGGCCCGGCGGCGCTGCCTGGCCTGCGGGTTCTGCAGGCGCAGGAACGGACCAACTATCCGGTGGCTCTGTCGGTGGACGATCTGGGCGAGGGCTTTCGTCTGGTGGCGCAGGTGACTTCGCTGGTCGGCGAAGACGGCGGACGGCGGCTCTGCGATTACATGGACAGGGTGCTGAGCCAGCTGGCGGATGCTCTGGAACAACCGGGAGCGGT
>NZ_JACHIO010000047.1 GCF_014203225.1 Granulicella mallensis
TCGGCGTACGTTCGGATGGAGAGTTTCCCTCTGAGCCCGAACGGGAAGCTGGACCGGAAGTCTCTGCCAGCGCCTGACGACGAGGCGTATGTGCGGCGTGGCTATGAGGCTCCTGTCGGGGAGATGGAGGAGACCGTAGCGGGGGTCTTCGCGGAGGTGCTGGGAGTGGAACGGGTAGGCCGCAACGACAGCTTCTTCGAGCTGGGCGGCCACTCGCTGATGGCGATGCGGGTGTTGAGCCGTCTGCGCAGTGCGAAGCTGCGGATCGATGTCCGTGATCTGTTTTCCTATCCGGTGGTACAGGATCTGGCGGCAAGGATTCCTTTCCTTGAGCTTGCGCTGTTGCCGGCGATCGAGCCAGTAAAAGAGCATCAGGACCTGCCGCTGTCGTTCGCGCAGCAGCGGTTATGGTTTTTGTCGCAGATGGAGGGAGTCAGCGAGGCATATCACATGCCGGCAGCGCTACGTCTGAGCGGAACTCTGAACCAGGCAGCGTTGCGCTTTGCGCTGGACCGGATCGTGGCCCGTCACGAGGTATTGCGAACGCGCTTCGTGGTGGTGGAGGGCGAGCCTGTACAGCGGATCGACGCGGCGGAGGCAGGCTTTCGGCTGGAACATCGGGATCTGTCGGGAGTGCCGGATCGAGAGGAGCGGCTGTCTGTTCTGGTGGTAGAAGAGGCCAGGGCGGGATTCGACCTGGAGCATGGCCCCCTGGTGCGCGGCTGCCTGGTGCGTCTTGGCGAACAGGAGCATGCACTGTTGGTGACGATGCACCATATCATCTCGGACGGCTGGTCGATCGGGATCTTGGTGAAGGAGTTCGGTGCCTTGTATGCGGCCAGTTGCGCGCAGCAGGCGGATCCTCTGCCAGAGCTTTCGATCCAGTATGGGGATTACGCGCACTGGCAGCGCCAGTGGCTGGGCGGGGAGGCGCTGGAGCAACAGGCCGGGTACTGGGGTAGAACGCTGTCCGGTTCGCCGACGCTACTGTCGCTTCCGTCGGACTACAGGCGTCCGGCGCAGCAGAGCTATGAAGGCAGCCGGGTCAGCCTTGAACTGGATCTGGATCTGACGGAGAGGCTGAAGGCGCTGAGTCAGCGACACGGTACGACGCTGTTCATGACGGTGCTGAGCGGTTTTGCGGTACTGCTTTCACGCTTGTCCGGGGAGCAGGACATCGTGATCGGCACGCCTGTAGCCAACCGCACTCAGCGAGAGACCGAGGAGCTGATTGGTTTCTTCGTGAACATGCTGGCGTTGCGGATGGACTTTACAGGTCAACCGACGGTGAGCGAACTGCTGCGACGGGTACGCGAGACGTCGATCGAAGCGCAGGCACATCAGGAGCTGCCGTTCGAGCAGGTGGTGGAGCGGATCAAGCCGAGCCGGAGTCAGGCGCATAGCCCGATCTTCCAGGTGATGTTCGCGTGGCAGAACAACGAGGTGGCGGATCTGGAGTTGCCGGGTCTTCGTCTGTCTGGGTTGGAGAGCGAATCGTCGGTAGCGAAGTTCGACCTGACGCTGGATCTGAGCGAGACGGATGATGGGATCGTAGGGTCTTTGGAGTATGCGACCTCTCTGTTCAAGTCCGAGACGGTGGAGCGTTACGGGCGGTATCTGGTTCGTCTTCTGGAAGCGATGACTCGTGGCGAGGACGAGCGTGTGTCACAGCTGCCGATGCTGCCTGCGGAGGAGCGGGAGCAGCTGCTGGTGGGATGGAACGCGACGGAGGTAGCTTATCCGTCGGAGACGACGGTGCACGGCCTGTTCGAGTCTCAGGTGGAGGCGAGTCCCGAGGCGACGGCTGTGGTGTTCGAAGAGGAGCGTGTAAGTTACGGGGAGTTGAACCGTAGGGCGAACCGCCTGGCGCATGAGTTAGTGGCTCTGGGAGTTCGTCCGGACGACCGTGTAGCGATCTGCGTGGAGCGTTCTGTGGCGATGGTGGTGGCGCTGCTGGC
>NZ_JACHIO010000048.1 GCF_014203225.1 Granulicella mallensis
CCGGAATGAGCCGGGGACAGCCAAGTCGTAACGCGCCCAGGAAGAGTAGTAGAACCGCTCCTTGAATTTGACAACCGATCTCAGCAACGTTAGGTCGGAAAGTGCAGCACTCTTAATCGGGCTTTCGCTGAGCTTGTAGAGGTCGTAGTAGTGTCGCGAATACCGCGCGGGAATTGCGTCGGGGCGATGGGCTTCCTGATGGAGGATCGTTGCCTTTTCCCAGAATGTCCGCTCGGCATCAATCGCGATGACCTCAAAGACGGGATTGGAGAAGGCGTCAGGAAAGGCTTCAGCGGCATACGCTTTGATGCTGTGAGAGCTGGAAGGAACCCACGAGGCAAGCGGCCCAATCTCCAAGCGGACTGCGGGCCGGATATATCCTGCCTCGAACGCCGCTGGGTAGAACACGTTGATGGTATGAGGATCGTCTTCGTCGATTCTGGCGACGATGCCAGAGATCGACGCGAAGAAAAGGTTGAGTTGGGCAAGTAGCGTGTCCCGGATATATGCAACCGCCCTTGCGTTCATCTCCTGGTTTTGGCGGCTTTGCTGTGTCTTGGAGGCGGTGGCTTGGTAGGGATCATTGGCACCCTCTTGGTCGTAACCAAGCAGACGCCAGTCAAGAACCAAGTCGATGTCTTCCTAGAAACGGTCAATCAGCCCGAAGACCTTGGAGAGGCTTGTGCCGCCTCTGAAGACCATTTGATACTTCAAGGCCGGTTCCGCAAAGAGGAGTTTGAGAATCCAGCAGACCCAGAAGTCTTTCTCGACAATGGCGGCATTCATCCCGAGCCGACTTGCCGACTCTCGAAATAGATCCCGCCTGTCCGAGGCTGGTCCAGCAGCAATCTTATTCATGAGCGTCCTCTTGAGTGATCTGCTGGATGGCGCTATAGACCCAACCAGTCGCAGTCTTGGTATCGGCCAGGACTTTGGCGCGTAATGATTCCGGTAGCCATGCCCGGATCTTCGAGATGATCTCAGGGGTAATTTGCTCCTGCCCAAGAGACTTGAGCGCCTGAACAATCAGGCCACTTTCCTTGAGTTCGATGCCCGACTCCTTCAATGCCGTGTGCTCGAAAGCCAAGGTAGTATTCCCAACCCGATAGACCCGATCAGGGCCATCCGAGAGATAGACGGTGCGGGCAGGAACCTGGGTGGAAAGCCCAAGAAAATTCAGGGCGGTGGCGCCGCTGGGCTGAATGCGCCAGCGAAACTTCCGCGCCAACGCCCTCGCGACCTGGTCGATGTCCGGGCTTAGGCTCTGATCGAGGAGCGTGCTGAAACGAGGGTAGTCATAGATGCCGCGAATGACGCGGCGAATCTCTCCGCGCTTCTCCAGCCGGTGAAGCCCGGAATCGACAGTCGGGCGACCTCCGAGGTCCAGGAAGTCTCGGGGTGAGAATGCCCATCCACCCCCAGTCCCCCGAATGCGATACAACGCTTTATCTTCAAACGTTTGGCTCATACTCAATCGACCTATTCTGCAAGAAAAAATACCACTATTTTCTTGCAAAAGCAAATCAGAGAACACGCCGCCGTGTATCTGCAAACTCAATATGAAGTTCCTGCGTGTTGAATGAGAGCGCGTCTTGAAGGCATAAAAACGCCGGGTATCAGCCGTGCGTATCCCACCGTGATCAACTGAGGAAAGAAGGGAAGTAAGCCAAGCTGGGTTGGTTCCCCGCGGACCAACCCGATGCCCACATAGTGTGCTGTGGCTTTGTGGCATTTTTGTGGCAAATACCGCCATTTGGGCCGGTTTTACCGGTTTTGCCGTCTCATAAGTGCTTTGCCGTCAATCCTTTGCTCCACGATAGCCACCTTCACACGGTGGAAGTCGCAATTCCGAATCCAGGGCACAGATATAAAAGCCTCAAGCTCTCTATTTCCTCGCCGACCTCGATGAAAAATCTATCGAGGTCGAGT
>NZ_JACHIO010000049.1 GCF_014203225.1 Granulicella mallensis
CGGAAGATTCTCTCTTGAGAAGCAAGGACTTTTCCTAGTTAGGGTGAAGATTTTCTAAGAGGTAAGGAGATTGGGGAAGAGTTTGTCTCCATTGTAGGGAGTATTGGATTTGAAGACCCCGAAGATGGCATGGAGGAGTTTTCTGGCGACAGCCAGGAGGGCCTGGAGTTTGGATTTGTGTCGTTGCAGGAGAGTAGCGTAGAAGGCTTTCATGTGTGGGTCGAAGCGGACTGCGACCAGAGCGGGCATGTAGAGAGCCCGGCGCAGCAGTGGGTTGCCGTGCCGACTGATGCGCGAGGGCAGACGCACTGAGGTGCCGGAGGTTCTGTGAGCCGGATCGAGGCCGCTATGGGCCACCCACTGACGTACTGTCATATTGGGATCGAGCCCTGCCAGTTCGCCTAACAGCTGCACCGCGCTGGTCTCTGCGATGCCGGTGATGGCCTTCAAGTGGAGGAACTTGCGCTGCAGTTCGGGATGTTTTCCGATCAGCGCTACAGCCTCCCGGCGCAGTCTGAGGAGGCGCTTGTGCAACCCAGCCAGAGACCTCTTGAGATCGTCGCGGACACAGCGGGGTGTGGTCCTGGAGCCTGCCGAGGCATGCAGTCTGTTGTTCAACCGCGCGTGCTCCTGGGTGAGGGTGGCGATGTGACGGCTGATGGCGCGCAACTCCAGCGCGTTGAGTCCGGGCCGCTTCCAGGCGACGAACTCCATTCTGCGGCTGTACTGGGCCAGCACCCTCGCGTCGGCCTTGTCGGTCTTGGACCGGCTCAGGGTCTGTGCGAACCGGTTGACCTTCTTCGGGTTCAGCACCGCCAGTTCGAGGCCCTCAGCCGCGTCCAGGGCCAGCGCCAGATCCAGCGAGTAGATGCCGGTGGCCTCCAGCGATACCCGGACCCGCTCTCCACGCTGCCACAACCAGGCGATCATCTGCCTGTGACCGGTTGCAGAGTTGGCGAACTGGCGCTCCTGAAACCCTTCTGCTTGCTCGGGTTGAACCGCCACCGCCAGCGTCTTGGCGCTTACATCGATACCGCAGAACAAAAGGGCTGGTTTCAGTTGGGACTGCTTGCTCATCGGCCTTCTCCGCTTTAGGATGTGGTCTCGGCTTCCGTCCCGCGTCCGCTCTGACACGGACTTGCTCTTTTCGCCAACCTTGAACATGCAGGCTCAAAAGGCCTCCGATTCTCCACGGCGTCCAAAAGAGAGGGACGGGGGCCGATCTTCCGACAGGCTCAACTCTCGCTGGCCTCAGGGCATGACGGCCTCTCCGCCAAAACGTAACCCATCGTTACGCCTCACATCGCAAGATACAAGGGCATGGCTTCAGCCATGCC
>NZ_JACHIO010000050.1 GCF_014203225.1 Granulicella mallensis
CTGTCTAGTCTCCAGACATCCTTTACAGATTGTCTCCAGACATCCTTTACAAGTTGAGGAAGTTTGCCGGGCATGGCTCCACGATCGTGGAGCCATGCCCGGCGAGATCGAGTTCCCGGATCAGGGTAGCTCCGTAGAAGACGAGGGCGCGGTGGTCGATGCGCTGAATTCGGACGAGTTGTCCGGCGAGGGCACCGGCCACCTGCCAGGTGGCCTTATCGAGCCGCAACGATCCGTTGGAGTTTAGTGGATGGACTTCTGCATCGGTGGGATAGACGGGATCCATGGGTTTTGTGAAGGGCCGCAGGCTAGCCTTCCATCGGCTTGCCGGAGTGGCCATCTCCAGTGCCTGGTGCGGACGAATGTGGTTGTACTCATGGCGAAAGCTATCCAGCCATGCCTGCTCCTGGCCCTTCTCTGGCTGTACACGGCGTCGTCTCGCCATCTCCAGCGAGCGATGGAAGCGCTCTACCTTACCTTGCGTCTGCGGGTGGGAGTAGCCGGAGAAGTAGAGGCGGATACTTAGCCTCATCAGCCATACCGACAGTTGTGTCCAGCCCCCTGCGGACTGCATGTTCCACCACGGAGTGCCGTGATCCATCAGCATCGCATCCGGTAAACCACAATCTCTGAACGCCTGCTCCAAACGTTGCTGTACCCCGTCCGCACCGCTGGAACCCAGATGTTCCAGTGCCACTGCGTAACGGCTATGGTCGTCCAGCACAGATAACGGGCCGACATGGGTGCCCCAGCCCTTAGGACTCTTGAAATCCATCTGCCAGAGCTGGTTGGGCTGTTCCCGGCAGAAGCTCCCGGTCGCCTTCCGATGACGATCCAGCGGATGCACCAAACCGCGCCGCTTCAGGATCCGATGAACCGTTGCGACTGGAACGTTCACACCATCCTTCTCCAGGAGCCACTGCAGCTTGCGCGCGCCCCACTCCGGATATAGCCGGCGCAGATCCTCGATCCGCCCTTCTAACTCCGCAGAACTCCGCCCCGGGCTGTGCAAGGGCTTGCGGCTGCGCTCCGCAATCCCACTCAAACCGCTCTCGCGATACCGCTTCACCCATAAGTAGCCAGTGGGCCGGCTAATCCCGTACTCCTCACACAACACCGCTAGCGAGCGCAGACCAGAGACTGCTTCCTGCACAAACGAAACACGCTGCGACGAGACTTCCACATGCCTCCACGACATCCAGACACCCCCCACAAATCTGTAAAGGATGTCTGGAGACAATGTGTAAAGGATGTCATGAGTCCGTACAG
>NZ_JACHIO010000051.1 GCF_014203225.1 Granulicella mallensis
ACTACGGAGAGAGTCATGGCGAAGGAAAAGTTTGATCGCAGCAAACCGCATGTGAATATCGGGACGATTGGTCACATTGATCACGGCAAGACGACGCTGACGGCGGCAATTACGAAGGTATTGTCGAAGCACAACCCGAAGAACAGCTTCCGTTCGTTCGACACGATTGACAATGCGCCGGAAGAGCGTGAGCGCGGCATCACGATCTCGACCTCTCACGTAGAGTACGAGACGCCGAACCGCCACTACGCGCACGTCGATTGCCCGGGCCACGCCGACTACATCAAGAACATGATCACCGGCGCAGCGCAGATGGACGGAGCTATTCTGGTGGTCGCGGCAACGGACGGTCCGATGCCCCAGACCAAGGAGCACGTACTGTTGGCCCGCCAGGTAGGCGTGCCGTACATCGTGGTGTTCCTGAACAAGTGCGATGCGGTGGAAGACGAAGAGCTGATCGAGCTGGTCGAGATGGAAGTACGCGAGTTGCTGTCGAAGTACGAGTACCCTGGCGACGAGACCCCGATCATCCGCGGTTCTGCTCTGGGCGCGCTGAATGGCGAAGCTCAGTGGGAAGCCAAGATCGACGAGCTGATGGCAGCGGTGGACAAGTACATTCCGCAGCCTGACCGCCTGGTCGACCTGCCGTTCCTGATGCCGATCGAAGACATCTTCTCGATCTCGGGTCGTGGAACCGTCGTAACGGGCCGTATCGAGCGCGGCAAGGTGAAGGTAGGCGAGGCGGCTGAGATCGTCGGGTTCCGCGACACGCAGAACACGGTGGTTACGGGCGTTGAGATGTTCAAGAAGCAGCTGGACGAAGGTCTGGCTGGCGACAACGCTGGACTTCTTCTGCGCGGAATCGCGAAGGAAGACGTGGAGCGCGGGATGGTTCTGGCGAAGCCGGGATCGATCAAGCCGCACACCCAGTTCAAGGGCGAGATCTACGTTCTGAGCAAGGAAGAAGGCGGACGTCACACTCCGTTCTTCAATGGCTATCGCCCGCAGTTCTACTTCCGCACCACGGACGTAACGGGATCGGCGAAGCTTCCTGAGGGAACCGAGATGGTGATGCCTGGCGATAATATCTCGCTGGAGATCACGCTGCACACCCCGGTGGCGATGGAGAAGGGCCTGCGCTTCGCAATCCGCGAAGGCGGTCGTACCGTCGGCGCGGGTACCATCTCCGAGATCATCAAGTAAG
>NZ_JACHIO010000052.1 GCF_014203225.1 Granulicella mallensis
CTAGACCATTTTACCTTTAGGTGTAGTTTCCGAACCGGAGTCTGAGCCATGCTTTTGCGTCTTGTGGTGTGATGGTCTGTAGAGCTTGAGCGGTGGCGTGTTCGAGTTGCGGCATGGCTCGAGCGGCGAGTGCGCGGAGGCGGGCTTTGAGTTTGGACCAGGCTTTTTCGATAGGGTTCAGATCCGGCGAGTAGGGCGGCAGGTAGAGCACGGATGCCCCGCAGGCCTCGATGCGTTCACGTACGCCGTCGACCTTGTGTGCGCTGAGGTTGTCCATGACGACCACATGACCGGGACGCAGCTTCGGGCACAGCACCTGGTCGAGGAAGGCCAGGAAAACGTCGCCGTCTGTGGCGGACTCGACGGTCATGGCTGCGAGCATGCCGGTGTGGTCCATGGCGCCAAGGATCGTGAGGATCTTCCAGTGGCCGCCGGGAACCCGGTCGCGGATGCGACGGCCTTTCGGAGCACGGCCGTAGAGTCGCGTCATCTGCGTCGAGACGCCGCTTTCATCAACATAAATCAGGTCTTCGGCCGCGATCGAGCCGATGGTCTGGAGGTGGACTTCGCGCCTGTCGAGGTTCTCTTCGGTGTCGCGCTCAATGGCATGGAGTGACTTTTTTTGAGCCGCAGACCTAGCTTGGCGAGGATACGCCACAGATGCACGGTGCTGGCCTGCACGCCCTGCTCGGCGGCCCTCTGCCGCAACTCTACCAGGACGATGTCAGGTTGCGCCTCGACCAGACGCCGGATCAACCCGGTATCGATGCGGCTGGCAGCCCGCCGCTGAGGAACCCGCTTATAACTCCCGCTTTGACGCTGGGCAGCGGCGATCTTCAACACCCAGCCGTAGCTCACATCGAAGCGCTGAGCCAACTCACGCATCGTGCCCTTGCCGGACCCATAGGACGACAACACCTTGCGCCGAAGATCATCGCTATACGCTCGCGCCATCTCCTAACAATCACCCAAACCCAAACAATTGAAAAGTATCTAGATCTATACCC